>DDPR01000016.1:28998-30150 GCA_002342295.1 Burkholderiales bacterium UBA2463 | reverse complement strand
CCTAAAGGGTCGTTCAAGACCAGGACGTTGATAAGCAGGGTGTGGAAGCGCAGTAATGTGCGAAGCTAACCAGTACTAATTGCCCGTGCGGCTTGACTCTATAACTCTGTTGATGAGTCGGCGCATACCCAATGAGAAGTTAAACTGATTTAAAGAACGCAACCTGTGCTGTTGGTTTTATGCCGGCAGCAGCGAAGATCAAGATTGTTGACAAGTTACGCCTGATGGCCATAGCGAGTTGGAACCACCCCTTCCCATCCCGAACAGGACCGTGAAACGACTTTGCGCCGATGATAGTGAGCTTTCGCTCGTGAAAGTAGGGCACCGTCAGGCTTTCCCTTCTCTTATCTCTATGTGAACGCCTCGAGACCCCGTCTCGAGGCGTTTTGTTTTGGGCCCATCCATGAACGCGTTAGAGCAACAGATTCTTTTGGCCATACACAGTGGGAATTTTCAAGAAGCCTACAGGCTCCTTGGCCTCGCTCCCAAGAGTTTTCTCGAACAAGGCGAATCTCGAGCGCTCTTAGTCGAGCTCTTCGTCCAAACCGAGAACTGGTCCGACCTCGAAACCCTGATTTTTCATCTAAAGAGAAACAGAGAAACTCAGATAGAGGCAGCAACAGTGAGCCTGCGATCAATGTACGAACAAGGGAATTTCGCGGCCGCTATCAATGTATATGAGGAACGACTCAAGCACCATGAGCCGACACTCGCGACGCGCCTAAATTACGCCTTTTCTCTTATGGGGATGAAAAGAATAAAGGAGGCCTTCGCCGTTCTATCCAATATTGAGATCGGAATGGCAATTGAAAGCGAGTCGAACGTTTATAGATTTATAAAGGCAGTCGTGAATCTCGCAGTCGTTTTGCGAAATCAAGGCTATCTAGTGGCGGCGCGCAGATACGCCCGGCTTCTGCTACGAGACCACCTAAGAGAATCCGAATGGAATTTGTTGAACTACTTACTAGCGACCCCGTGGTCTGGACCGCGGTTCAAAAGAAATGAGTTAACTCTTGAGCAACCTTCTCAGTCTATGGAGCGCATTAGACTGGGGGTGTTCAGAGAGTTTCTAAAAATATCATCGATTTTTTATCCCACTTACCCTCAAGATAATAACCGAGAAAATCTGGAGGAATACAACAAGATCTATCG
>DDPR01000016.1:0-28973 GCA_002342295.1 Burkholderiales bacterium UBA2463 | reverse complement strand
CAAGTCCAGCGAAAATAGGACTATATCTCAGTGAGCCAAATCGTCATGTGTCGAAGTGGCTCCTTGCCCTTTTCGAGAAGATGGGGTTGAAGAAAACTGAGATTTTTATAATCTCCACGAATGATATTAATGGAGTAACCTTCTCTCACAGGAAAATTCTTTTGCCGGGAACCGATGAAAAAATCTTAGAGCAAGCACATTTAATAAGAACTCTAGGCCTAGACGTTTTAATTTACTCCGATATCGGAATGGATTCGAGAACTAGAATATTTTCCCAAATGCGGCTAGCACCAATTCAGGTTTGCCACTGGGGCCATCCCGTTACTTCAGGTTCGAGTGCGATCGATTATTATGTAAGCAGCGCGGCAATGGAGCCGGAATACCCTCAAGATGGCTATTCCGAGAAATTGATCTCTCTTCCTTCTATCGGTATATATATTAAGGGTGAGTGGTATTCACATCACCTCTTACAAAACAAAGTTCAGCGTCCTCATGGTTTCATCGTTATGAATGCTCTTAATAAGATGAGCATTGAATATATTGAGTCATTGAGAGAGATTGTCAAACACTCGAATAAGGCTTTTCGGATATCAATTCTAAAAACAGGCCAGTCTGATATAGACCGTTTTTATATTGGCAGACTAAAGAAAGTCGTAAATCAGAGTGTTCTGAGCGTTCGAGACAGACTGTCCGGTGAGGCATATCTAGACTTTGTTGGGGATCACAGCGTCAACGCTGATATGTTTTTTTGGAGTGGTGGGAACACCACCCTCGACTGCATCTTTCTTGGGGTGCCAACTTTAACGTTACCCGGAAAAACCATGAGGAGTCGGCATACCTGCGCGATCAACACGGTGTGCGGACTAGAAGTTCTCAACGCTCAAGACCAACGCGATTATGAGAGCAAAGCAATCTCACTTCTTAATAACGATAAAGACGTGCGAGACGTCAGAGCCCAGATGCAGGAGACCAGATTAAAGCTGATTGAAAGGGAAGATGTCCTAGAAGCTTATCAGGCGTTCGTGCTAGGACTTATCTAATAACCGACTCGACGAGATCCTCTATCTGTTTCGAAATATTTCTTGAGTTAAACAGACCAAAATTATGGCGTCCAGACCGGAGGTGGTCTTTCAATGCGTCAAGCTTTGAATGGTCTGCGTAGAGGTCGCATGCGACCCTAATGAATTGTTCCTCGTCCCGCACAACGAGATCATTTAGTCCAACGCTGTTGAGGAGGCTACCGCAGACTCTTGAGTGGAAGGATCGACCTGCTCGAGTGAGTACGGGTAGCCCCGCCCAAATTGAATCGCTAGCTGTCGTGTGCGCAGTATACGGGAACGTGTCTAGGAAAAGGTCTGCAGCAGTTAGACGGTCAAGATGCGCGCCATGGTCGGCATGGTCCGCAAAGAATATCCTATCCGAGTTGACTCCTCGAACTTCCGCCTCCAGGGCAAGGTTCTTCTTAGAGATCTCTGTAGGTGCGTAAACCCACAGAATGGATTCCGGGCACCTTCTGAGAATCTCCATCCACGTGTTAAAACGAGTTGCATTAATTTTCTGTGGCCCGTTGAAGCAACAAAAAACAAATTTATCCTGAGGGAGTCCCAAATCGACTCTACTTCGTGCTCTAGGGGGGGGCTGTTGCCCATTGTTGACCTGGTAACAGGGGCTAAGAAAGATGATTTTCCTTTCAGAGTAAAGGACCTCGTCCCCCTCGGGAATAACAAACCGGTCCGCAAGCAAGAAGTCTACATTCCTGAGGCCGCACGTACCCGGAAATCCCAGGTAAGTAGCCGTATGCATCGCTGGCTTTCTCGCGAGAACATCGAGCCGATTGTAAGAAGTGTGACCAGATAGGTCGATCAGCAGGTCAATCGAGCACGACCGAATGAGCTCAAAAGCTGTTTGACTGTCGGCCTTAGAGATATCAAAAAAATGATCGAAGGACTCCCCTATCTTCAGGAACAGCGGGTCTGAGTCTGCAGCTGGACCGGAGTAAAAACCGAATACCTCAAACTTGGTTCGGTCATGGGAGGGGAAGAGCCCCTGCGTTAAGAATCCTATGGCGTGCATACGAAAGTCGCCAGAGATATAACCAATTCGGGGGCGACCCTTCGAAGCGGCAGCGTCCCCAACGTTAGGCGCGACCTCGCGCAAAAGGGGTTGAACAGAGCGCATCGCAATTGAAGAGACGAGCTCTGGATCATCGAAGAGATAGCTTGCCGTTAGGGCATTAAGATCAGTCGTCTCCGAGCGAATTTTGGACTCTAAGTGATGGAGGAGGCTTGGCAATTCTTTCCAATCGCAGCACGCGATTGACAGCACGAGCATTGCCTCAGCCTGCTGATATGGGTCAAAGCTAGGCATGCCCCTCAGAGTCGATCGCTCTTTGTAGGCTGCGTCCCAGTCACGTTTCTGGAGATGAAACGCAAATATAGAGGCACGCACGGCCCAGCCGTTGGGCGAGAGAAGAGCGGCCTGTTCTAGAAGATGAGCTGACTGAGCCTCGTGTCCGAGAGACTGAAGCGTCTTGGAAGCAACGACGAGCGTGTCCACATCCGAGCAACCCTCAAGGTCAATGGACTGTAGGATCGCAAGGGACGACGAGAAATCTCCCAACTTTAGTAGCACTCGCGCCAGGTTATTCTTGGCCGCGTCCAGAACAGGCGACCGATCAAGCGCCGAACGAAACAGCGCGGCGGCTTCCCTCAGGTCCCCGCAATGCTCTCGAACGAGCCCCGAAGTATTGAGAACTTTCGGGTTATCTGGAGCGAGTTTGAGGGCCGTCGAAGAATACTTAAGTGCTAACTCAAGATCACCAACCTTCTGGTGACAATAGGCGAGGGCACAGAGAGATCCAACTCGGTCGACACCACTTGAGAGAGGGAGGGCAGGAGCGAGAAACGCAATTGCTTCTCTAAAGCGCTCCTCTGAAACAAGCAAATTTGCAAGGTTGAGGCTGGCCCCAGGATGCCTAGGCTTGAGCTCGAGGCAGGTTCGGAAGCTGCTCGCGGCGCTAGACCAATTACCCAGGTTAAGCTCGCAGAGGCCAAGAAGGTAAGCTTGTTGGGCCGAAACTGGGAGGTCCCTGAGAAGACGTGAGGCCTCCCCGAAGCGGCCGGCTTGGCCGAGTTCAACAGCTATTTTGAGCGGGGACACAGACAAGAGTTGTGGTTAAAAAAAGGGGGGCCAGAGACCCCCCTTTAAGCTAGGCTCGAGAACTTACAGAGCCATGAAGATGGACCAAGTCCCTTTAGAACGCGTGGCGGATTCCAAAGGCGTAGTTGGTTTGATCGGTGTTGACCGCTGGAGTGGCACCAGAGTTCAGCACAAATTTACCGTTTGCGTCATTGTTCAGCTTTCCGGTCATCACGTAAGCCGTGGTGCGCTTGCTCAGATCATACGTGAGGCCAGCGTAAAGAACCTGTGCCTTACCAGTTGCTCCAGAGCTGGAGAAGGTTGTACCCGCTGCCTGCTCCTCAAGAAGCGAGTAGGTACCGATGAAGTTAACCTGGGCCGAAACGGGGACCTTCGCTGCGATGACAGTTGCCGACCGGTTGTCCGAAGAAGTTGAGGTTGGATCAAACGTGTACTTCATGACGCTGACGTTTGCAACGCCGAAGTCATATCCAGCGCCGAACACGGTCGACTTGGCTCTTCCGCCGGAGGCTGCGGTTCCCAGGGGAGCTTGGCGATTGACCTGCGCGATTCTGGCGGTGAAAGGCCCGGATGCGTAGGCTGCCGAAAACTGAGTTCCGTTGTAAGAAGATGCCGATGAGGAAGAGGTGGTGCTGTTGTACTCACCCTGAAAGCCGCTCGCAGCAACCGTGAGGCCAGCGAACGAGGGAGAGATGTAGCGAACAGCATTTGCAACGCGGTCACCAGTGACGGCATCAAAGGACGATCCAAAGGCTGCCGTGGCGAGACCTACGTTGAAGCCAGTTGCATTGACCTGATTACGCGAGGTCTCGGTTTCCATTGTTCCAAGGTGAATCTCACCGAAACCACCGGCAAGGCCAACATACGCATCGCGGTTGAAAATACCCATTCCGGTTGAGGTAGTGCCACCAGCTGACACCACTGTGCTTGTTCCCAGGGAACCGTTGGAGTCGAAAGCAAGCCTACCCTCGAGCTTAAAGAGGGCCTTGAGGCCGCCGCCGAGGTCTTCACTGCCACTAAAGCCAAGGCGAGAAGAAGTCAAGTAGCCCGAGTTGACTGTGGTCTGAGAGAAGGCGCCGTTATCGGTTTGAACGACTGAGGCGTCCAAGATTCCGTAAACGGTGACGTTTTGGGCTGTTGCAGGCACTGCAACTGCCGCTGAGATTGCAGCGACCAGTAAACGTTTATTCATGAGAGCTCCTAGTTGGGAAAAATTGTCACGAAACTTTCCGGGTTTGGAAAGTGACCGACACGGGAAGTATGAAGAGGTTCCAAGGGAAGTGATGTCTCATCGCACCCAAGTTCGGCCTTTTTCGGTCTAACGTTGTTAAAAAACAACTCGAGCGAGACGGATGGTTCAGCACCGGCCCCTCGCTCGGTTGGCGCGCTCGGAATTCGGTAGGCGAGGAGATCAGTTGACAATCTTGGCTTGAGCAGCCATCCTTGGGACAAAATCAAGGGCCGGGCCGACTCCCGTGGAGAAAAGAATGAAGACTTTCGCAGCAAAAGGGCACGATGTCGTGCGCGAGTGGTTTGTCGTTGACGCGACTGATAAGGTGCTCGGACGGCTTGCCTCAGAGATCGCTCACCGCCTTCGCGGCAAGCACAAGCCCGAATTCACGCCGCATGTTGACACGGGCGATTTCATCGTTGTGGTGAATGCCGAAAAAATTCGAGTGACGGGCTCAAAAGAGACGGACAAGCGGTACTACCGTCACTCCGGCTACCCGGGAGGCATTTCCGAAACAACCTTTGGAAAGATGCAGGAAAAGTTCCCGGGGCGCGCGCTCGAAATTGCTGTGAAGGGCATGTTGCCCAAGGGGCCGCTCGGTTACGCCATGCTGAAAAAGCTGAAGGTCTACCAGGGCGATACCCACCCCCACTCGGCGCAGCAGCCCAAAGTGCTCTCCATCTAACCCGACGCGAAAGGAACTTTTAAATGGTCGGTGACTACAACTACGGAACGGGTCGACGGAAGAGCTCAGTCGCTCGCGTTTTTATCAAGAGCGGTTCAGGCAGATTCCTTGTTAACGGCAAGCCGCTTGATGAATACTTTGCACGCGAGACTGGCCGAATGGTCGTCCGTCAGCCTCTAGACCTCACAAATAACCTCGCATCCTTTGACATCATGGTAAACGTGCATGGGGGTGGCGAGACGGGCCAGGCCGGCGCAGTCCGCCACGGACTCACCCGTGCACTCATTGACTACGATGAGACTCTAAAGCCAATCCTCTCCAAAGCGGGATTGGTCACCCGAGACGCCCGAGAGGTGGAGCGCAAAAAGGTGGGCCTACACAAGGCTCGCAAGCGCAAGCAGTTCTCAAAGCGTTAAGCCAGAGCTTTCTGCGCAGCCCAAAACGACATTCATGTTTTGGATGGCTGCGCCGCTCGCCCCCTTGCCCAGGTTGTCGATGCAGGCCATTAGTAGTACTTGAGAGCCCTGCGCAAAAACGAAGAGTTCAGCCCGGTTGGAATCGTTGCATCGCTGGGTGTTGAAGAAGCCGTTTGAGAGGGTCCCCGGGTCATTTATGGGGCGCACCCTAACGAACACCTCTTCCGTGTAGCGCTCAGAGAACGTTGCCCACAAAGACTCTGCCGTTGCTTTCTTGGCCAGAGCCCTAAGGCTCAAAGACACAGTTACCGTGAGCCCTCTGTAAAAAGGCCCAACGATGGGCATAAAGATTGGCGGTGAATTCAGCCCGCTATGCCTCACCATTTCTGGCAAGTGTTTGTGAGTTAGGGTTAGGGCGTAGGGCCGCGGCGCCAACAATTCTGGGTTTTTGCTCGACTCGTACTCTTCAATCATTGAGCGCCCCCCGCCAGAGTAGCCAGTGAGTGAGGTAGCGCTAAGGGTAAGGTCAAGGGGAATGAGCCCAGCCTCCACGAGGGGACGAACCAGCAGAATAAAGGCTGTTGCATGGCAGCCTGGATTCGAAACTCTCTTGGCACCCTTTATGGCTACACGCTGGCCGCTTGAAAGTTCTGGAAGCCCATAGACCCAGTCAGGGTGGGTTCTGAATGCCGTGCTCGCATCAATAAGGCAAGTCTTCGGGTTGACCACCATCGTCGCCGCCTCCCGCGAGGCCGCATCTGGAAGGCACAAAAAAGCCACGTCAGCTTCGTTGAGTAATCTCGTCCGCTCCGAAGGGTCTTTGCGCTTCTCCGCATCGATCCGAAGGACCTCGATGTCAGAGCGAAGGGCGAGCATCTCGTGAATGCGCAAACCAGTTGTGCCCTCCTGACCGTCAACGAAAACTAGATGCCGAGACATAGACCCAATGATATCGGCAGTTGCGTCATCTCAAGACAGGGCGGACAATCGAAACTATCCAAGCTCCTAATTAAGGAATCCCTCATGAACGCGCCAGTGAAATCGGAGAATCTCGCCCCAGAGGCGTTTTCAATGCCCGCCCCAATTGTTTTTACGGAGTCTGCTGCCGCGAAAGTAAAGAGTCTCATAGAGGAGGAGGGCAACTCGGACCTTAAGCTTAGAGTTTTCGTTCAGGGCGGTGGTTGCTCGGGTTTTCAGTATGGATTCACTTTCGATGAAGCTGTGAACGAAGATGACACCACGATGGAGAAGGATGGCGTCACCCTCCTTATTGACGCTATGAGCTACCAGTATCTCGTCGGCGCAGAGATTGACTACAAGGATGATCTTGAAGGTGCTCAGTTCGTCATCAAGAACCCCAACGCTACGACAACCTGCGGGTGCGGATCGAGCTTCTCGGTCTAAGTTGTGGCGAAGGTTTTGGTTACCGGTGGGGCTGGCTTTCTGGGGTCGCACCTCTGCGACCAGCTGGTTGAGGCGGGTCACGAAGTGCTCTGCGTGGACAACTTTTTCACGGGCAGTAAGGCTAATGTTGCCCACCTTCTGGGGCGACCCAACTTCGAACTGATTCGACACGATGTCACCTTCCCGCTTTATGTGGAAGTGGATCAAATCTACAACCTCGCCTGCCCAGCGAGCCCAGTTCATTACCAACATGATCCGGTGCAGACAACAAAGACGAGTGTGCATGGCGCAATCAATATGCTGGGCTTGGCCAAGCGAACCAGAGCCCGAATTCTTCAGGCCTCGACGAGCGAAGTTTATGGAGACCCCGAGGTCCACCCTCAGCCCGAGAGTTACTGGGGCAAGGTGAACCCGATTGGCGTTCGTTCTTGTTACGACGAGGGAAAACGATGTGCTGAGACCCTCTTTTTTGACTACTGGCGGCAGCATCAGCTGCAGATAAAGGTCGTCCGAATTTTCAATACCTACGGCCCTCGCATGCATCCGAACGATGGTCGCGTGGTGAGTAACTTTATCGTTCAGGCCCTTCGAGGAGAGGACATCACCATCTATGGCGATGGTCAGCAAACCAGAAGCTTTTGCTACGTGGATGATCTCATCGAGGTGATGCAACGCATGATGGGTTCTCCGGGGGATTTCACGGGCCCAGTAAACATTGGCAACCCCACCGAGCTGACTATGCTGGAACTCGCTGAGAGGGTTTTGGCAATCGTAGGCGGATCATCGAAATTGGTGTTTAAACCTCTCCCTCCGGATGACCCCAAGCAGAGGCAGCCAGATATCACCCTTGCAAGAACTAGGCTGGGGTGGGAGCCAAAGGTTTCTGTGGAGGATGGTCTGAGACAGACTGTTGCCTTCTTTAGGCAGAAGTTTCCCGCTTTTTAAGTAGCAACCTCTCAGCAGCTTTCACTACTCGCTGAGGCGGAACTTCATCAACTCCCCCCTCGGCGTGAAGCACCTCCGAGTGAGGGTTTAGAGTGTCTCTGCCTACTCGAATGCCCGTTGCATCGAACAATCCACAGTCGGCTATGAGTACCACGGACGGAACGCCACAAGCCGATGCAAGATGCCATAGGCCCCCATCCGCCCCAATGTAAATTTGGCATCGTCTTAGAACCCAGCAGGTTTCTTCCAAAGAGGTGTGGCCCACGAGGTTCTGAAGATTTTCGCGCCCAATGCGCTCCTCGATCTGCTCGGCGAGTTCCCTGCCATTCGATGAACCGAGCATCACCAAAGGCCACTCAGGGGGAAGAAGTTCGATGACCTCCCGCCATCTCGTATAGGTTCTAAAGCTCCATTCACCCCCAATTCCAACTGCTATTGAGTTCTCCTGTACCTTTGGGGGAGCGTTTAATTGGCTTTGGCCGAGGCTAATGGTGAGGCGCGCTCGGCTAACCTCTGACCCCGGGAGGCTGAGTAGTTTCGCAAGTCGTCCAAAGCTAAAAAAAGTTCTGTGAATCTCAAACCCATTCAGAAATCCGTAGAGCCCCACAAAGGGCAAAGCCCTGTCGACTAGAATCTTGGGGCGGAGAGATCGTGGGCTGAAAGAGTCGACCAAGACGAGATCATAGCGATGCCTCTGGTGCTCCTCTCTGGCCTCCTCAGGGCGCGTGAACACCCTCGAGAAGATCTCGTCTCCCGCGAATAACTCCGCATTCTTTGGGTGTGTGAGAAGGTGCACTTCTCTGCCCTTTAGGAGCACTCGACCGGATGTGTCCATCAGAGCGTCTCCAAGGCTCGGCGCCGTCAGATTGATCCACAATATCTTTCGATCGTCCTCGGTAATTCGGTTTCGAAGGTGCCCCCTCTGGCCCAACAGGCGCATGATGACGAGGCGCTTGACGAACTTCAGGAACCAGCGGGGATGGGATGCCCAGTCGGAGAGGAATCTGGTTTGATCGGAGGGTGTGTCGCCAAGCGCATCAATGTGCCAACTTGGTCGCATGAGCTGAAGGAGCAAGGCTTGTCTCTTAAAAAGCGATTTATTCGAAAGCTTAAAGCCTACGGCCTTGTGCTCCTTGCAGGCAAGAAGCGTGCTGCGCGGTGGAACCCTAACCAAGTCGACCGGATTTTGGTTTTTCGCTTCGATCGAATCGGTGACATGGTCGTCACCACCCCTTTTCTCGCCCAGCTTGAGAGGGGTTTTCCCGCTGCGACCATTGAGGTGCTCTGTAGCCCTGCAAATGCGGATGTCCTTGAGGAGATGTCGCGGGTGCGGGCAGTTGTACTCGCTTCCGGCCTTTTTCGGGTCAGGCAACTTCTGGGGCTTCGGGGTCGTATTGATTTGGTCATTGACCTCAACCATAGCGTGATCTGGCGAGATCTGTTATTCGTCAGGATTCTTCAACCCCGTTTTGCCGCCAGCGTTTTCAAGGAGGGCCGATACGGGGTTTTGGGTTCTCAATTGGGACTCTTCTCGGTGATGGCTAAGCCCCACCCTTTGGGCATGGCAAGACCGCTCTCAAAGGTGTATCTCGATCTTGCTGAGGGCCTCGGTTGCCCCGAAGTTCCTCGGGAGGCGGGGTATGTCATCAAGGTCTCCCCGAGCCGGCTGGCCTGCGCCACCGAAGCGTTGAGACCGATTCAGGCCAAAAGGGTCTACGCCTTTAATCAGACCGGAAGCCGATCAAGCATGTCTCTGCGAGACGAGGACGCTCTCTGGGCGGTTGAGAGAATCCTTCTGGCGAACTCCGACAACGGTGTAGTCTGGCTCACAACCGAGCAGACCCATGCGGCTGCACTGCGGCTGGCCTCAAGGCTGAACAGCTCGGGGCGAGTTCTCGTCTGGAGGCCAACCCAGAGCGTGATGGACGCGGCAGCAGCGCTGACTTGCGCGAAGGGCCTAGTCACGCCTGACACCAGTCTTGTGCATTTTGCTTGCGCTGTGGGCCTCCCATTCTTTGCCGTCTACGCGAATGAGCAGAGCCTCTTCGAGCAGTGGCAACCCCTGTCTAGGGCTTGGACTCGGGTCATCTTCTCCCGAGATGCGAAGTCTTTAAGCGGCTACTCTCAAGACGAGTTTCAGGACGGTGTAGATAAGCTCCTGAGGCTCACTCAACAGCCCTGACCAACTCCTCGACCACCTTCTTGGCGTCCCCAAAGACCATCATGGTCTTGTCCATATAGAAGAGGTCGTTATCCAGGCCCGCGTAGCCCGAGGCCATGCTGCGCTTATTCACGATCACGGTGCCGGCCTTATAAGCCTCCAGAATGGGCATACCAAAGATGGGGCTGCCTGGGGTTCGCGCAGCGGGGTTCACCACATCATTTGCCCCGAGGATGAGCACCACATCGGTCTGACCAAACTCCGGGTTGATGTCTTCCATCTCGAAGACCTGCTCGTAGGGAACTTCGGCCTCTGCAAGCAACACGTTCATGTGACCCGGCATGCGGCCAGCCACGGGGTGGATGGCGTACTTCACCGACACGCCCTTGGCAGTGAGCTTTTCGGCCAGCTCCATCACGGCATGCTGAGCCCGCGCTACCGCCAGCCCATAGCCGGGGACGATGATGACCGAGTCCGCATGTGAGAGCACGAAGGCGGCATCATCCGGCGATCCGCTTTTTACGGGTCTTGCCTCTGCCGATCCGGCTGCAGCTGTACCGGCTTCCGCGCCAAAGCCCCCCAGAATCACGCTCACAAAACTACGGTTCATGGCCTTACACATGATGTAACTCAGGATGGCTCCGGAGGACCCCACAAGAGAGCCCGCAATAATGAGCATGGAGTTACCCAGTGAAAAGCCAATCCCCGCTGCGGCCCAGCCCGAGTAGCTATTGAGCATGCTCACCACCACAGGCATGTCGGCGCCACCAATGGGAATGATGATGAGAACACCCAACACGAAAGCCAGCGCCAGCATGGCGAGGAAGGCCTCCCAGCTTTGGGTGAACATAAAGATAAGGCCGAGCCCAATGGTCGCAAGTCCAAGCAAAAGGTTTAGCAGGTGCTGGCCGGAGAAGGTGACGGGCGCACCCTGAAAGAGTCGGAACTTGTACTTTCCTGAGAGCTTGCCAAAGGCGATGACCGAGCCGCTGAAGGTGATCGCTCCAATAGCAGCGCCCAAGAAGAGCTCAAGTCGATTGCCCACCGGAATGGGAGCGCCCTTTGCTGCGATGTTGAGTGCATGGGGTTCGGCCACCGCAGCGACGGCAATAAAGACCGCCGAGAGGCCAATCATCGAGTGCATGAAGGCAACGAGTTCTGGCATCTTGGTCATCTCAACTCGCTTGGCCATGAGGGCTCCAAGGCCCCCACCAACAACCAGCCCAGCCAAGACAAGACCCAGGCCCTTGGAGAGATTGGCCTCAGCCATGCCTTGCGCCATGGTTCCGATCAGCCCAAGCGTGGTGAGTGCCGCAATACCCATCCCGACCATGCCAAAGAGGTTGCCTCTCATCGAGGTTTTGGGATGGGAGAGGCCCTTGAGTGCCTGAATGAAGCAGACAGACGCAACCAGGTAGAGCAGGGCAACGGTATTCATGGAGAGCGTCATTGCCCAGCCCCCTTGTCTTTCTTCTTGAACATCTCGAGCATGCGACGGGTGACCAAGAAGCCACCAAAGATATTTACGGCCGCAAGTGCGACCGCAAGGGTCCCCATCGTCATCCCGAGGGTGGTCTCGGTGAGCGCTGCAGCGAGCATAGCGCCCACAATCACAATGGCCGAGATGGCATTGGTCACAGCCATGAGCGGGGTGTGGAGCGCGGGAGTGACGTTCCAGACCACGTGATAGCCCACATAGATTGCGAGCACGAAGATGATGAGGTTTTCCATCTGAGTTCTCTCCGCTTGGACGCGCCTAGGCGCGGGTGACGACGCCGTCTCGGGCGACCAGGGTGGCTGCAACGATGTCGTCATCCATGGGAATGTGGAGTTCTCCCTCCTTGGTCAGGATGAGCTTAAGAAAGTCCAGCAGGTTGCGGGCGTAAAGCGCAGAGGCGTCCGTTGGCAGCAGGGCGGCAAGATTCCCCTCCCCCAAGATTTTGACCTGGTTGGTAGTGATGACGGTCTGCCCAGGCTTCGAGAGGGGGCAGTTGCCTCCCTGCTCGACAGCCATATCCACAATCACAGAGCCTGGCTTCATGCTGGCCACCATCTCTTCGGTGATGAGGGTGGGGGCTTTGCGGCCGGGAATGAGCGCGGTAGAAATCACGATGTCGGCCTGAGCGACTCGCTTGGCAACCTCGGCAGCCTGCCTCTTCATCCACGCCTCGGGCATGGGTCGCGCGTAGCCGCCCGTGCCTTGAGCGATCTCGCGCTCCTCGTCGGTCTCAAAAGGTACGTCAATAAATTTGGCACCCAGAGATTCGATCTGCTCTTTGACGGCAGGCCGCACATCGGACGCCTCCACCACGGAGCCCAGACGCTTGGCCGTTGCAATCGCCTGAAGTCCCGCCACCCCCGCGCCGAGAATGACGACTCGTGCGGCCTTCACGGTTCCAGCCGCAGTCATCATCATGGGGAACATGCGTGGATAGGCCTCTGCTGCGAGCAATACGGCCTTGTAACCGGCTAGATTCGCCTGGGAGGAGAGCACGTCAAGTGACTGGGCGCGGGTAGTTCTGGGCGCTGCCTCAAGCGCAAATGCAGTGAGGCCAGCAGAGGCAATCGCTCCTAGGCCTGCCCGATCAAAGGGGTTGAGCATGCCAACCAGTACCGCCCCTTGTTTAAAGTGAGCCAGCTCGGCTTGAAGAGGGGGACGAACCTTCAGCACGAGGTTGCAGCCAAGGGCGTCTTTCGCATCGCCGAGTTCGGCACCCGCGGCGAGGTAAGCCGCATCAAGGAAGTGGGCTTTTTCGCCCGCAGACTGCTCGACGATGACGGAGTGCCCCTGGCCTACAAGCTTCTTTACCGTCTCAGGAGTGGCTGCCACCCGAGTTTCTCCAGGAAACGTCTCTTTTGGAATGCCGATTCGCACTCGCTGCCCCCTAAAAATCTTTGTTTTTTCTTTAGACTGCAATGGTATATGACCAGCAAAAAAACCGCGGTGGTGGGGCTTTCAGGGGGCGTGGACTCCGCGGTGAGCGCCTGGCTGCTCAAGGAACAGGGATTCAGCGTTATTGGCATCTTCATGAAGAACTGGGAGGGCGACGATGACGATGAGTACTGCTCGACTCGAGAAGATTTTTTAGATGCAGCGGCGGTTGCCGACCGACTGGGCGTCGAGTTTCAGGCGGTGAACTTTGCGGATGAGTACAAGGAGCGGGTATTTTCTGAGTTCCTTCGGGAATACGCTGCAGGAAGAACCCCTAACCCCGATGTGCTTTGTAACGCGGAGATTAAGTTCAAGGCCTTTCTCGACCACGCACTGGCTTGTGGGGCTGACGTGCTTGCAACGGGCCACTACGCCCGTGTTCGAAGGGATGGAGGACGGGTCGAACTTCTTCGAGGACTCGATGAGGGCAAAGACCAGAGCTATTTTTTGCACAGGCTTACCCAGGAGCAGCTCAGCCGCGTTCTGTTTCCGGTCGGCGAACTTCGCAAGACCGAGGTTCGTAAGATTGCCGATGACCTTGGGCTTCCCAATGCCACGAAAAAGGACTCCACCGGCATCTGTTTCATTGGCGAGCGGCCCTTTCGGGCTTTTTTAAACCAGTATCTTGCCTCCAAGCCGGGCCCCATCCTGACAGATAGCGGCGTGAGTGTTGGCGAGCATGTGGGCCTCTCCTTCTACACCCTCGGCCAGAGAAAGGGGCTCGGAATTGGGGGGGTGCGCACAAAAGGCGGCTTCAAGAGCCTCGAGGGCGAGGGGTGGTTTGTGGTTCGCAAAGACATCTCCACCAACACGCTCTATGTGGCGCAAGAGCATGATCACCCCTGGCTCATGAGCCGCAGTCTGGTGACCTCGGACGCCTGTTGGGTCTCGGGAAGCGCACCCGAGATTGGGATGCCACTCGGGGTGAAGACCCGCTATCGACAGCCTGATGCCGAAGGGGTCATCGTTGGGGCTTCAAGCGCCTCGGGCTTGCCACGCTTCGGTGTTCAATTCTCCGAGCCCCAGTGGGCAGTCACACCCGGGCAGTCTGTGGTGCTCTACCGAGGCGAGGTCTGCCTGGGTGGTGGGATTATTGCGTCTGCCGCTTAGGCCTTATCAAGGCTTGGTGGAGGCAAAAGCAGGTCGCTCCATGAGCCGGTGACAGAGTGCATCCAGATTGGGATAGGTGGTTCTCCAGGTGTTCTCGGGGAAGCGAAGCTCAAGGTAGAGAAGCGCCACACCGCAGGCGATGTCAGCCAGGGTGTAGCTATTTCCATGCATCCACTGACGCTTCTCCAGGGTGTGGCTCATTCTGGCGAGCGCCCGATCCACTTTGGCTGCCTGCCTCTCCATCCAAGCCTCACTCAGCATCTCCCCCGGGTGAAACCGCTTCTCTAGCATCATGGTGATAGCTGCATCGCAGAGCCCGTCTGCGAGAGACTCAAGCGTTCTCACCGCTGTGCGGTCGCGATTGCCGTCGGGGACGAGCTTGTGGGTTGGGGCCCGCGCATCGAGGTACTCGACAATCACCGCGGAGTCGTAGACCGCCGTGTCATCCACGAGCAGCGTGGGGACCTTGGCTAGCGGATTGATGTCGCCGAGCTTTGACTCGGGACCCCAGACATCATCGACCATGAGCTCAAGGTCAAGGCGTTTTTCAATGGCCACAATGCGCACTTTGCGCACGAAGGGACTGGTGAGGGAGCCGAAGAGTTTCATGAGTCAAAGTATACCGAGGAGGTAACATCCCTTTATGAACTCTCTAGAAGCTTTGTCCCCGCTTGATGGTCGTTATGCACCAAAGTTAAGCGCGCTTCGACCTCTGCTTTCTGAGTCGGGCTTTATGAGCCACCGAGTAAGGGTGGAGGTCGCCTGGCTCCTCGCACTCAGCGACATCGGCATGCCAGAGCTCCCCCCCTTCTCTCAGGCCACGAGAGGGGCTGCCCTGAAGTGGGTGTCTGACTTCTCCCTGAAGGACGCCGAGCGTATCAAGCAGATTGAGGCCACCACGAACCATGACGTGAAGGCTGTGGAGTATTTCCTGAAGGAGAAGGCGGCTCAGAGTGGCATTGAGGAGCTCGCGCGTGCGGCCGAGTTCATTCACTTTGCCTGCACCTCTGAGGACATCAACAACACCGCCCATGCGTTGATGCTCAAGCAGGCTCGGGAGGATGCTCTCGTGCCCCAGATGCAGGCCATCATCAAGGCACTGGCAGACATCATTTCGGTTACGGCCGATCTCCCCATGCTCTCTCGAACTCACGGTCAGGCGGCGAGTCCCACCACCCTCGGCAAAGAGATGGCGAATGTGCGCGCGCGACTGCGAAGGGCACGCGATCGGTTTCTGGAGGTGCAGCCGATGGCCAAGATGAACGGCGCCGTGGGCAACTACAACGCCCACCTCTCAGCCGTGCCCGAGGCCGACTGGCCCGAGTTCTCCAAAGGGGTTGTGACAAGTCTTGGTCTCGTATTCAACCCCATGACGACGCAGATTGAACCTCATGACTGGATGGCTGAATACTTCGACGCCCTTGCTGGATTCAACACCGTGCTGCTTGATCTCTGCCGAGATATCTGGGGTTATGTGTCCCTTGGCTACTTCAAGCAGCGACTGAAAGAGGGCGAGGTGGGCTCATCGACCATGCCGCACAAGGTGAACCCCATTGACTTTGAAAATGCGGAGGGCAATCTCAGCGTTGCAAGCGCGCTTCTGCGACATCTGTCAGACAAACTGCCGGTGAGTCGCTGGCAGCGCGACCTGTCGGACTCAACGGTGCTGCGAAACCTGGGGGTGGCGCTAGGCCACAGCTTGCTCGCTTTCGATTCTTGCTTAAAGGGGCTCTCCAAGCTGGAGGTGAACCCGCAGAGACTCCAGGAGGATCTGGATGCCTCTTGGGAGGTATTGGCTGAGCCTATTCAAACGGTGATGCGTCGTTATGGCCTGCCAGAGCCCTACGAGAAATTGAAGGCGCTCACGCGGGGGCGGGGCATCAATGAGGAGTCGCTACGCGATTTCGTGAGTGGTCTTTCCCTTCCGCAGAGCGACAAGCAGTGGCTTATCAAACTTGCCCCATCGACATACCTCGGCCTCGCTGGGATTCTGGCCCGAGACGAACTCGAAAAGAGTTAATCGACGATGGCCTGATTCGCAGTTGGCTTGACGAGGTCCTCCCTCCGAATCCCAAGCCACATGGTGATGGGTGCCATCACAAACACGGATGAGTAGATGCCAAAGACAATTCCAATGGTGAGTGCCATGGCGAAG
Organism: Burkholderiales bacterium UBA2463; assembly: GCA_002342295.1. GTDB lineage: Bacteria > Pseudomonadota > Gammaproteobacteria > Burkholderiales > Burkholderiaceae_A > Hahnella. The sequence goes on along the minus strand of DDPR01000016.1, from coordinate 12,775 downwards.
TAGTGCAACACCGGGCCGCCAAAGAGCAGCATGGCGAGCACCATGGTCTCGGTGGTTCCGTGGGTGATGATGGTTCGACTCATGGTGGAGGTGATCGCATGGTCAATCACCTCGGCCACACTTGCCTTGCGCATGCGCCGAAAGTTCTCCCGAATTCGGTCTGCCACCACCACCGACTCGTTTACCGAGTAGCCGAGCACCGCCAAAATAGCCGCCAGCACCGAGAGCGAGAACTCCCATTGAAAGGCCGCAAAGAATCCCAGAATGATCACCACATCGTGAAGGTTCGCAACGATGGCGGCCACGGCGAATTTCCATTCAAATCGCATGGCGAGGTAGGCCATGATGCCCACCACCACAAAGGCCAAGGCAGTAAGCCCGTTAATGGCCAATTCACTTCCCACCTGTGGCCCCACGAACTCAACCCTTCTTAGCTCCGCGACCCCGCCGTTGGCAGGACCAAGCCCCTTGATCGCCTCAAAAACCTTGCGGACCTCGTCTTGCGATTTTTCATTTGCAAGAGGAAGCCTAATGAGCAGATCTCGAGACGACCCAAACTTTTGAACCTGGGGATCCGCGTAGCCCATACCCTGAAGGGCGCTTCGCACGTCCTCCACGGGCGCGGTCTGGCGGTACGACACCTCCATGATCGTCCCCCCCGTGAACTCGATGGAGAGCGCAAGTCCGTTGATAAAGAGGAAGGCAACTGCCGCTAAGAAGGTGATGACCGAAATGGCATTGAGCACCAGCGCGTGGCGCATGAATGGGATGTCTTGCTTGATGCGAAAGAATTCCATTGCGCCTAGCCCACCGCGAGGGTCTTCACCCTGCGACTGCCATACCAGAGGTTAATCAGCCCACGGCTAAAAAACACCGCGGAGAACATAGAGGTGAGAATGCCCAGCACGTGAACGACAGCAAAGCCACGAACAGGCCCTGACCCAAAGGCCAAAAGTGCAACTCCGGCAATAAGAGTGGTGATGTTGGAGTCCAGAATGGTCGCCCAGGCCTTGTCGTAGCCAGTTGTAATCGCCATCTGAGGGCTCGCACCCGCGCGAAGCTCCTCACGCACGCGCTCATTGATAAGCACATTCGCATCAATGGCCATTCCCAAGGTGAGAGCAACCGCTGCAATGCCAGGCAGGGTGAGGGTGGCCTGCAATAGCGAGAGACAGGCAATGAGGAGCAAGAGGTTGAGAGAGAGTGCGAGCACCGAGGCCACCCCAAAGATGGCGTAGTAAAGAATCATGAAGACGGCAATCGCTGCAAATCCGTAGAGCGTTGCGTTTAGACCCTTGGTGATGTTGTCTGCCCCAAGACTTGGGCCAATGAGTCGCTCCTCAACAATCTCCATTGGTGCGGCAAGAGACCCCGCGCGCAAGAGCAAGGCCGTGTCCTTAGCCTCAATGCTTGTCATGCGGCCAGAGATCTGTACGCGCCCACCCGGAATCTCTCCGCGGATGACTGGGGCCGTGATGACCTCTCCACGACCTTTTTCGACTAGAACGATCGCCATGCGACGCCCAACATTCTCGCGAGTCACATCCCGAAAGATGCGCGCGCCTTTCCCATCCAGCGTGAGATGGACCGCAGGCTCGCCTGGGTTCTGGGAGTCGAACCCGGCCTGTGCGTCGGTCAGGTTGTCCCCAGTGAGGACGACCTCTTTGCGCAGAAGCAAAGGTGCACCGCCTCTTTCCTGGAAGAGCTCAAGGCCAGCGGGCACTCGGACCACGGGCTGGCTCAGGGCCGCCTGCGCCTCAGGCCCATCGTCCACCATTCGGATCTCGAGCGAGGCGGTTCGGCCCAGAATGTCTTTGGCTTTGGCGGTGTCTTGCACGCCAGGCAGCTGAACCACAATTCGACTCACGCCCTGCTGCTGAACAATGGGCTCTGCTACGCCCAACTCGTTAATGCGGTTTGCAAGAGTCACGATGTTTTGCTTCACCGCGAGCTCTTGAATTCGGGTCAGCGCGGAAGGTTTGATTCTGCCCAGCAGAATTCGGTCGGCCGTGCCTGATGCCTGCTGCTCTTGCCAGTCCATCTCAGCGAACTGAGTTCGGAGAAGCCCCGAGGCGGCCTCTTTTGAAGCATCCTCTTTAAAGCGAATCTCGAGCGCGTCTTTCGTCCTCGTAATGCCTGCATGACGAAGACGCTTGTCCCTCAGAAGGGTTCGCGCCTCTCCTAGCAGAGCATCAAGCCGCTTAGAGCTCGCCGCCTGGGTGTCAACCTGAAGAAGAAAGTGCACGCCCCCCCGAAGGTCGAGGCCTAGATACATGGGTAGCGCATGAATCGCAGTGAGCCATGAAGGAGAGGACGACACGAGGTTCAGGGCCAGCACATATCGGGCGTCTTGCCCAGCCCCAGAGGCCTCGTTCAGAGATTTCTCCAGGGCATCTTTGCCCCGAAGCTGCAGGTCTGTGTTATCGAAACGAACTCGAAGCGTATTGCCCGCCGCATTGGCCTCCCAGACCACGCCCTTGTGGGCCACACCTGTTTCGGCGAGGGCGGCCTCCACCTGTTCGGCAAGCCTGGGCTCTACCTTGACGGTTGCTTTCGCTGAGGACACCTGAACCGCGGGCGCCTCACCAAACAGGTTGGGAAGCGAATAGAGCAGGCCAAAGGCAAGCGCCAAGGCCATGACCGCAAGACGCCAGAGGGCGAGCTTGTTCAAGGCTGATTACAGGTGTTTGATGGTGCCCTTGGGCAGCAGGGTCTGGGCGCTCTGACGCTGCATCACCATGTTCACTGGCTTGTCTCCGCCGGCCACCTCGAGCGTGATGTAGCTGGCATCGACCTCTACCACCTTGCCCACGATGCCGCTGGCAGTAACCACCTCATCACCCTTTTGCAGCCCTTCGATAAGCGCCTTGTGCTCCTTGGCGCGCTTCATCTGGGGACGAATCATGAGGAAGTAGAGCACTGCGAACATGAGCACGAGAGGCAGAAAGCTCATGATGGGATCCTGGCCAGCGGGCGCTGCTTGGGCGTAAGCGTTTGAGATGAACACGAGAGAGGCTCCGGGTCGTTCGGGGAAGGCCTGAGTATAAAGTAGCGGCCATGGCCTCCTTTGAACTCCTGGCTCAAGATGGATTGGCTCGCGCGGGCCAACTCACGCTGAACCACGGAGTCGTCCAGACCCCGATTTTCATGCCCGTTGGCACCTACGGAGCTGTGAAGGGTGTTTCTCCTTCGATGCTTCAGGCGATCGGTGCGCAGATCGTTTTGGGCAACACCTTCCACCTCTGGCTTCGCCCAGCTCTTGAAGTCATTGCCAAGCATGGTGGGCTGCATGGGTTCATGAACTGGCAGAGGCCCATCCTCACGGACTCGGGTGGTTTTCAGGTCTGGTCTCTGGGGGCGCTGCGAAAAATCTCCGAGGAGGGTGTCGCTTTCTCCTCGCCGATTAACGGCGACAAGCTCTTCATGGCGCCCGAGGACTCGATGCGCATTCAGGCCGCTCTGAACTCAGATATCGCGATGGTGTTTGATGAGTGCACGCCTTATCCGTCCTCCCATGCCGATGCCGCCACAAGCATGCGGCTCTCTCTGCGCTGGGCTGCGCGCAGCAGGGCAGCCTTCAATGAGTTGAAAGACCCCAGCGTCCCCAATGCACTATTTGGCATTGTCCAAGGAGGTATGTACGAGGACCTCCGAGACGAGTCTCTCGAGGGGCTTAGAGAGATTGGCTTTGAGGGTTACGCCATCGGCGGCCTCTCGGTGGGCGAGCCCAAGGAGGATATGTTGCGCATCTTGGCGCACACAGCACCCAAGCTGCCTGCTCATAAGCCTCGCTACCTCATGGGGGTGGGCACGCCAGAGGACTTGGTCGAGGGGGTGAGCTCCGGCATTGATATGTTCGACTGCGTCATGCCCACCCGCAACGCACGAAACGGCTGGCTATTTACTCGCAACGGCGACTTGAAGATTCGTAACGCACGCTACCGAGACGACCTGCTCCCCATTGATCCGATGTGCCTGTGTCCTGTTTGCCAGCCCGAGGCCCACGGAGACGATCGTCCGCCCTTTACCCGAAGCTACCTTCATCACCTCCAGCGAATCGACGAGATGCTGGGCGCAAGCCTCTCGACCGTCCACAACCTCTTCTTTTACCTGCAGATCATGAGGGAGATGAGGGAGGCGATTCAGAGGTCGGAGCTTCAGGCCTGGGCTGCGACATTTAAAGCGACTCGAGCGAACGGTCCCGTTCAAGAAACATCGCATCCCCATAGCTGAAGAAGCGATAGTGCTCTCTCACGGCGTGGGCGTAGGCCTCGCGAATACGTGCATATCCAGCCAATGCGCTCACCAGCATGAGCAGGGTGCTCTTGGGCAGATGAAAGTTTGTGATAAGGGCATCGACCACCTTGAATTGAAACCCCGGGGTGATGAAGAGCGAAGTTTCAAAGCTTCCCCCTTGTAGGTGCCCTGCCCCCGCTCCGAGTGCTGCCGACTCGAGTGTTCGGGCGCTTGTGGTTCCCACCGCAACGACACGTCCACCACGCTGTTTAGTCTCTCGAATTCGGTCGGCGGCCTCCTCGCTCAGCGAGCACCATTCGGCGTGCATTTTGTGTTGGCTGAGGTCCTCAGACTTCACAGGCGCGAAGGTCCCGCTCCCAACATGCAGGGTGAGGTGGGCGCGTTGAATGCCTCGCTCATCCAAGCGCTTGAGCAGGCTCTCATCGAAGTGGAGCCCAGCCGTGGGTGCGGCCACGGAACCTGGGGGTTGAGCGAAGACCGTCTGATAACGTAGGGCGTCCGCCCCACTGGGAGTTCGGGTGATGTAGGGCGGCAGAGGGATCTCGCCGACCTCGTTGAGCACTTGTAGAACGGGGCGACTAAAAGAGAGCAGGAAGCGATCGTCGTGGGAGGGGTCTCTGCCGCGGAATGTGATGACTTCACTGCAGGGAACTAGCCCACCTTCCGCAGAGCCCGCTTTAACCAGCTCAAGTTGGTCTCCTTCTTTGGGTTTGCGACTGGCCCGAAGCATTGCGCTTGCAAGCCTCTCGCCAAGAATTCGCTCTAAAAGGATCTCTACCTGCCCACCGGAGTTTTTTTTGGCATGGAGTCGGGCGGGAATGACCTTCGAGTCGTTAAAGACGAGCAGATCTTTGGGCGAGAGAAGCTCGGGCAAATCCCGGAATTGCAGATCGGACAGACCGACGCCCGATGGCACATGAAGAAGCCTGCTCTCGGACCGAACCTCGAGTGGCGCCTGCGCGATGAGTTCCGGGGGAAGGTCATAGTCAAAGTCTGAGAGGCAGAGTGGCTCCGGGGGGCGATTCGACATGGCTTCTCTATAATAGGAGGCTGCGCCAGAGTGGTGGAATTGGTAGACGCACCGGACTCAAAATCCGGCGCCCGAGAGGGTGTGCGGGTTCGAGTCCCGCCTCTGGCACCACACGTTCCCTAGCCGCCTGCTGCTCACTTAGCCGAGCAGTCCACAAGGGCGATGCCCACCTGGTCCACAACAACGCTTCCGCGCTTGCATGCGGTTTCATTTCGAAGCGCAGTAAGGTCTTTGGCGTGAAGCGCGACCAGGCTCTCTTCGTCGGGGGTTCCCGCTCGCACAACCCTCATCGACTCAAAAGACAGGCTCGGCACGGTGAGTCGCCATGTCACAACACGTGCTCGTTGGTCTTCAGGGAGCGCCCTGATGATCGCAGCCACCTCACGAATAGGGCCCCGAAGGCTCTGAATCACCGCCGGAACCACCAGGCCATGAAGCGTGAGGGCCCCCACTCCGCCTGCAAGCAAGAGCCCAAGCCTCCCACTCTTAAGACTCACCACGATGGCACCAAGTGCTGCAAGGGCAGCGGAAACAAACCACCATTTAAGGTTTTTCGTTTGAATTGCAACATCTAGAAGCACCTCTTGATAGTAGGGGTCACGAACCCCGTTGATAGCTTCTCCCAACCAGAGCGGGAGGCTCGCGAGAGTGAGCGTAAAAAGNNCCCGCAAGGAGGGCGTTAAAAAACCCACCTTGTCCGTAGGCAAGGTAAACGGCTACGACGACGATGAGCCCTGAAAGTCCATAAAAGCCATAGTGCGGAAGTTTTGTGGCTGAGAGCGAAAAGAAGCAAATGACAAAGAAGAACACCACCCAGGCAAGACGAAGCTCGGGCGTAATGAGTATTCGATCACCTCCTATCTCAGGGGCTTTTTCGCTTCGACCAACAACTTGTCGAATAGCGGCACCACAGGCGCTAAGGACAGCCAGGGTCCAGGGAAGTGTTGCCACCAAGATCCATCCGGGGTAGTAGAGCGGGCCGGCAGAGAATCCGTGCATGGTGTTGGTGAAGCGCCCGATGTTATGCAGCCCCAGAAATCCCCGAATAAAGGCTATGCCCTGCGCCTGGAACTGCAGGATGTACCAAGGCGCCGCAACGCCCAAAGCGATGAGCCAAGAGACGGGGTCCATCGCAAGTCTTAACCACGCCCGAAAACGACGGGTCCAAATAGCTGCAATGAAGCTTGCTGCGCCAGGAACAAGCAATGCAATGGGACCTTTGGTCATTAGGCCAAGACCCACGCAGAGTGCAGCCCATCGAATCCAGCAGCGAGCTCGCTCTGGCTCACCCCAAAGAGCCTGCCAAGCAAATAGGAGGCTGAGCGCCATGAGGGCGTTTAAGAGGCTGTCGGCCGTTGCAGCGCGGGCCATGGCTGGGATGCCGATGCAGGTTGCGCTGATCAATACGGCCCATCCGTAGCTCGCGAGCGCCCGATGGGGGCTAAGTTTTCTCGTTACACAGTAGGCCCAGCCACCAATTGCGCCAATCCATGCAAGGCCAGCGAGTGCGGAGGGAAGCCGAGCCCCCCACGAGTTCTGGCCAAGGAGCCAAAAGCCCAGCATCTGGGCCCAGTGAAAGAGCACGGGCTTATCAAAGCGAGGCGCATCAAGCAGCCAAGGCGAGATGAAGTCGCCCCGAGCCAGCATTTCGCGGGTGGCCTCAGAGAAGGCCCCCTCGTCGAGATCCGTGAGTGGGGACCCACCCAGCTGAATGAACAAGACGGCCAGAGCGATTGCCCAGGCGAGTGCCACAAAGTGACGATCAGCGTTACTCATGACGTTTTGTGATCCTCGAACCAGAACAAGAGCCCAATTAAGCCTTGGGCAGTCGCTGTCAGCCCAAACACTATCGATCCGGCCAAGACCAGTTCAGGAGAGAACCCAAAGGGAACCAAGAAAGCCAGTGCACCCAGCTCTCTGGCGCCAAACCCTCCCACCGCAGCCGGCAGCACCGCAGCCAAAAAAATGCCCCCGCATAGCGCTGCGAGTAGCGGGAAGGGCAAGGTGAGCCCAATGGCTTGGCAGCTCGACCATAGCGCTCCAATCGTGAAGAGCTGAACGGCCAGCGAGTGAAGGAGGGTTCTTCGCAGCAAGGGGGTGCCCGCCGCAATGCGTAGAAGAGCGTCAAGAAGCAGTCGCATCGGGCGGGACGCACTCTTTTTTTCGAGCCAGACCAGCGCCGGTCTGCCCACACCGGCCAAGATGAAAGGCGCGATGATGGCAAGACAAAAGACCAGCATGTACAGAGCCCCGACTTCAGAATCGAACCAGCCGGAATTAGGGGTGAGTCGGCACCAGAGGCTGGCAAGCACACTCAAGGCAGCAAGGCCCCAAAAGCCGCTCACCCGATCCAGGAAGACACTCGCCGCGCCAGCAGCCTCGTGTCCAGCAGACGCTCTCTTTCCGAGCGCCAGCGACCGCCAGACATCCCCCCCAAGGATCCCCCCTGGTAGCACGCAGTTTGCGGAGATTCCCTGAAAATAGCAGCGCGTAAGCCAGCCGTATGGTGCGCAGACGCCAGCGTCTCTCGCAATCAGCTGCCAACGCTTCACGCAAAGCAGGGTGGCGCAGACCGCAAGCAGCAGAGCAGCCAGGCACCAAGTTGGGTCAGCTTGTCGAAGGGTTCGCCACAGAGCCTCCGTATCCACAGAGAGCACAAGACCAAGGAGTAGGGCGATGCCCAGAGTTGGCTTGATGAGACGCTTCAAGCCTGTGGGCCTTTAGGCTTTTTGTCGGTCTGGCAAGGCAATCGAATCAATGCGCCTTAGAAGGTACTGCCTGCGCCCAAGGGGCTCGTGGTAGACGCGAATAAGGAGCTCTCCCAAGAGCCCAACTGCCAGTAGCTGGGTCCCAACCAGGGTGAGTAGCACCCCAAAGAGCAGAAGAGGGCGACCGCCGATTGATTGGTCAAGAACGATTTTTTCAAAGCCGAGCCAAAAGAGTACGCCCAGGCCAAGGGTGAGCATGCCAAGCGCAACACCCCCAAAGGCATGGATGGGCCTGTGAAGGAACCGCATGGTGAACCGTATCCACAGCAGGTCGAGAATGACTCGAATCGTTCGGTCAATGCCGTATTTCGAGACGCCCGCGCCGCGCGCATGATGCCGAACAGGCATCTCCACAATGCGCGCGCCCACCTCAGCAGCAAGCGCCGGAATGAATCGATGAAGCTCGCCATAGAGCCGCAGATCTTTGATGACCTGAGCGCGATAGGCCTTCAGCGCGCAGCCATAGTCATGCAGTCGCACCTTCGTTACGGCGCTAATGAGCTTGTTGGCGAGCAGGCTCGGCAGCTTGCGTGAGAGCGCATGGTCTTGCCGATCTTTCCGCCAGCCCGACACCATGTCAATGTCGCTTTGCTCCATGAGCAGACCAACCATAGCGGGAATGTCTTGCGGATCGTTTTGCAGGTCGCCATCGAGCGTAACGATGTAGTCCCCCAGGGCAGCATCAAACCCGGCTTGAAGCGCCGTCGATTGTCCGTAGTTACGAATGAGAAAGAGGGGCTTGAGCCAGGGAGTCTGCTGGGCTATGGACCTCAATAGACCCCGAGAACCGTCTTTTGAGCCGTCGTCAACAATGATGAGTTCAAAGCCAAGGTTCGGTTCACGCAAGAGCGCATCGCCCACGGCCGCAACGAGTTTTGGGAGCGTCTCGACCTCGTTGTAGATGGGAATTACGACAGAGACAAGAGGAGCAGTTGGCAGGCCTTGGGTCATCGTGGGATTCTATCTCTGGCGTACCCAAAAACCGACGAGGAGCACATCAGTCTTTCCCGAGAGCTTAATCTCGGCAAGCTCGCGGGCAAGCTCTGGATGCGTGGAGCCCAGAGGCGCAACGGAGGAGAACCATTGGTCGAGCCACTCTTCTTGCTGGGCAATGTGTTCAGCGCTTGCATCGCGCAATCGTCTGATGACAAGAAGAATTCGCTCTTCTCGGGGAATAGATGACCTTGCGAGGTCGTGCTGCAGGTCCCAGTGGTGAGCCACGTAGCCCTTAGGGTTCCACGCTAGTACTCGGGCCTCTGGAAGATAGGCCGAGAGGTTGGCGAGAATGTCTCGGTCGGTACTCGCAATGGTGAGGGCGGGTGGGGCCGATGGGGTCTGCTCACGATGGGGTTCAAGCTGTTTGAGTAAGAGTGCTGCCTCCTTAAACCCTGAGAGTCGAATAAAAGGATCTGTGGCGCGCGAGCCCGATAGCCCCAGGGCAGGCGCCGCCCAGGGCGCTGAGAGGAGGGCTGCGTTAAACAGAAGGTTCAACGTGAGGGCGCCTCCTAGAACCCAGCGAGCAATCCATCGTCCCGCGTAACGCTCTGAGCAGTAGGCAGTCACAGCCAGACAGATGCCCACCAGGGCGGGAGCTGCCCAGTTTGCGTGTGCACGGCTGATGAGACTCTGCGCGCCAATCACTGCAAGCATCGGAAGAGAAAAGCACAAGGCAAGGCCCAGGGCATCGGGGTTACCCGGCCGCGCTCGGGCCCGTCCCGCTGCGGTGAGGCTGAGCAAAAAGACACCGAACACAATGGGCCCAAAGACGAGCCACTGTTCTTCGAAAAAAGTCCAAAGAGAGTCCCAGTGCATGCCGCTTCGCTCAGAAGCGAGGGTGATACCAGCGTGATGCTGAAAGGTGGGCCATCCCATCTTCGCGTTCCAAAGGAGGTTCGGCAAGAACACGATGAGGGCCGTGCCCAAAGCAAGCCATGGTCCGCGTCGAAAGAGTTGGCCTGAGGCAAGAAGCCAGATGAATGCTGAAAGAATGAAAACGCCGGCTGAGTACTTGGTGAGAAGGGCGAGGCCCACGAAGAGCCCACACGCCATCCACCATTCGAGGCGGTCGTCTTGGGCCCGGAAAAAGCTCTGGCGAGCATCCGAGCTTGCAAAAACGAATGCGCAAAAGGCGCAGGACCACCAGAGCAGGAGCCATGCATCGGTACTCGCCGCTTGGCTATAAAAGGCGGCAAGCGGGCTTGAGCAGAGCAGAAGTCCGGCCCAGAGGCCTGAATGGTGACTTGAGAGAAGCTTGGAGGTTGCAAGGGCGAGCGCCACAGCCGCCCCGAAAAATGCGATTGGCTGCAGGCTTCGAGCACAGGCCTCCGACCCTGTGGCACAGAGACCCTGCGCGGCAGCAAGTGCCCAGGCAATAAACGGGGGCTTAGAGTAGTAGCCTGCAGCCAGCTCTCTAGACCAGGAGACGTACTGGGCCTCGTCTACGGAGAATGGCACGGGCCAGAAGGCCCCTACGGCAAGCCTTGCGAGTGTGATGGCGAGCAAGATGCAGGAGAGTGCCAAGGCACCTAGCACCGGCGGTGGAGAGCGAAAAACCATGCCCGCATGATACGGGGCGGGCGCAGCCCCTGAAGGGTGCGAAAATGGCGCTCATGCAGCCCGCCCCCACTTTTGTGCATCTGCGCATGCACACCGAGCACTCCATCGTGGATGGAATCGCTCGGGCCGAGGCTGCGCTCGATGCTGCGGCGGCCGACTCTCAGTTCGCACTGGCACTCACCGATTTAGGTAACACCTTCGGCTTCATTAAGTTTTATCGAGCCGCCCGGGCTCGGGGTGTTCAGCCCATCCTCGGCGCAGATGTCTTTGTTAGCAATGAAGCAGACCGCGCCTCTGCGTTTCGCGCACTTTTGCTGGTGAAAGACGAACGTGGGTACAAAAATCTTTGTGAACTGCTCTCCATGGCATGGCTGACAAATGCGCGCGGGGACCGAGGCGAACTGCTCTTCGAGTGGTTCGACCTCGCACATCCTGCCCATGGCTGGCCCATGCATGAGGGTCTCATCTGCCTGTCTGGCGGGCTTGCTGGCGAGGTGGGCATGAAGTTGATGCAGGCCACTTCGACTGCCTTGGAGGAGGCCCAAGCCGCCGCTCAAAAATACGCGAAGACCTTCAGCGGACGATTTTTTCTTGAGGTCCAGCGCGTTGGTCTGGCCTCCGAGGAGGCGTATAACCGGCGGGCACTCAAGGTGAGTGCGGAGCTCAACATTCCCCTCGTTGCAACAAATGCTGTTCAGTTCGTGCGGCCTGAGGACTTCCGAGCGCACGAGGCCCGAGTCTGCATCGCTGAGGGAGACACCCTCTCTAATTCTCGCCGAGCCCGACGCTTCACCCCTCGCCAGTATCTGGCTACTCAGGCCGAGATGGTCGAGCGATTCTCGGATATGCCTCAGGCGCTTGCCAATTCGGTTGCCATCGCTCGGCGCTGCTCGGTGACACTATCCCTGGGGAAGGTTCAACTGCCGCAGTTCCCCACCCCCCGGGGCGAGCCTCTTGCAGACCACCTTCGCGCACTCAGTGCACATGGACTCTTAAGGCGACTTGAGACGCGGTTTCCAGACGCACAGGAGCGCGAGGCGCGAAGGGCCGATTACGAGGAGAGGCTTGCCTTGGAGTGCAACACCATCATTCAGATGGGTTTTGAGGGCTACTTCCTCATTGTTGCTGACTTCATTAACTGGGCGAAGACCCATGGCGTGCCCGTCGGCCCGGGCCGGGGGTCGGGCGCCGGGTCTCTCGTGGCGTATAGCCTTGGCATTACCGACCTGGACCCACTGCCTTACTCGCTGCTCTTTGAGCGCTTCTTGAACCCTGAGCGCGTGAGCATGCCTGACTTCGACATTGACTTCTGCCAGGAAAAGCGCCAGCAGGTCATCGACTACGTTCGTGAGCGATGGGGTAAAGATGCGGTGAGTCAGATCGTCACCTTTGGCACCATGGCCTCGCGCGCTGTCATTCGGGACGCGGGGCGCGTGCTGGAGCTGCCCTACAACTTCTGCGATCAGCTCTCCAAGCTCATTCCGGTTGTTCAAAATAAGCCGCTCTCGCTTAAAGAGGCGAGAGAAAAAGAACCCATCCTCGCTGAGCGAGAGAAAAAAGAAGACGAGGTTCGTGAGCTTCTCGCGGTGGCGGAGCCCCTGGAAGATCTCACCCGAAACGTGGGCATGCATGCTGGTGGCGTACTCATCGCGCCCGGGCGACTCACCGATTTCTGTCCGCTCTATCAGGCCCCAGGCTCTGAGGGGGCCGATGGAGTGGTGAGCATGTACGACAAGGATGACGTGGAGGCTGCGGGCCTTGTGAAGTTTGACTTCTTGGGCCTTAAGAACCTTACCGCAATCGCCCTGGCGGTAGACACCATCAATCGGTTTCACCCAAATCGGAACCTAAGTCTTGGGGACCTGAACTCTTTTGACGATCCTGCGGCCTATGAAGTGCTTCGGCAGGCCAACACCGTGGGTATCTTTCAGGTGGAGAGCCAGGGCATGCGTCGGTACCTTCTTAAGCTGCAGCCCGATCGGTTTGAAGACATCATCGCCATGCTTGCGCTCTATCGCCCTGGACCCTTGAACTCAGGCATGGTCGACACCTTCATTCTTCGCAAGCGTGGTCAGCAGAAGATTGACTACTTTCATGAGAGTCTGCGCGAGTGCCTCTCAGCCACCTATGGTGTGATCGTGTATCAAGAGCAGGTGATGCAGAT
>DDPR01000012.1 GCA_002342295.1 Burkholderiales bacterium UBA2463 | reverse complement strand
GAGTGGGAATAGCCTTGCCGGACGACGAATATTTCATGGGGCTCGCGCTTGAACAGGCTCAGCATTCGGCCTCGGAGGGCGAGGTGCCGGTTGGGGCTGTGGTGGTGAGGGAGGGGGAGGTCATCGGGGTGGGGCGTAACGCGCCTATCGGAAGTCATGACCCCACTGCCCACGCTGAGATTGTCGCGCTGCGCGATGCAGCCCGACGTGTGGGCAACTACCGCCTTCCCGGATGCTCACTCTACGTCACGCTTGAGCCCTGTCTTATGTGCACGGGCGCCATTTTTCATGCGCGACTTGAAGAGGTCGTCTTCGGAGCGACCGATCCCAAGACGGGTGTGGCGCAGAGCGTCATGTGTCTCTACGAGCCTAGTGCTCTTAATCATCAGACTCGCGTGCGCGGCGGCATCCGGGGTGATGAGTCGGCCGAGCTCCTGCGGGGCTTCTTTGCCGCGAGACGCTAGGCAAGGAGCGCGCTCATGAGCATAAAGCGATCCGCCCCGAGCCAGCATCTTCGCATCAGCATTACGAGTCAGACCCTTGAACTCTTCGAGTTGGAGCCGGGCTGGTCGCGCGATCGCTGGGCCGACGACCTCCCGAAGCCCGCCCTTCGCTACGAAGTCTCGACAGCCAAGAACGGCCCTGGAAACGAACTGGGGAGCTACTGCACCCCCGTGGGGCGACACGTCATTCGCGCCAAGATTGGACGCGGCGCTGCCTTCGGGACGGTCTTTACACGCCGACGGCCGACTGGTGAGATCTGGTCAAAGGAACTCGCCGAGGGCGGGCCGGGCCGAGACTGGATTCTTACCCGCATTCTTTGGCTCTGCGGGCTCGAACCAGGACGCAACCGATTTGGGTCGGTGGACACCATGAAACGCTACATCTATCTTCATGGCAGCCCGCCAACCGCCCAGATGGGCATCCCTGGCTCGATTGGTTGCATTCGGATGCGCAATCAAGACATCGTCGATCTCTTTGACAGGGTGCCCGCGGGAACCACGGTCGATATTCGGGCCTAACCCCCCGTCCGCAGGGTTTCTCATGTAAACCCTAGGAAATCTCGGGCGGGAGTTTGATAGCCTTCCCATCTTCACCAAGAAAAGGCTCAAACGTGTCTCTCACCCCCGCTGATATTCATTCCGAACTCTCCAAAGTGTCGATTCCCGAGCTCGGCAAAGACCTGATCTCCGCAAAGATGCTGCGCAATCTGAAGATTGACGGTGGCGATGTGAGCTTTGAGCTGGTCTATGGATTTCCGGCCAAGAGCCAATTCGATAGCCTTCGTAAACAGGCCGTTGCCGCAGTGCGCGCTCGACCTGGCGTGGAGAACGTCAGCGTCACGGTCAGCCAAGAAATCGTCGCCCACGCGGTTCAGCGTGGGGTCAAGCCCATCACCGGCGTAAAAAACATCATCGCGATCGCCTCAGGAAAAGGCGGTGTGGGCAAGTCGACCACGACCGTCAATCTTGCGCTTGCGCTGGCCGCGGAGGGGGCAAAGGTGGGCGTGCTCGATGCAGATATTTACGGTCCGAGCATTCCGACGATGCTCGGGATCCGGGGACGCCCAGAGACCAAGGATGGCAAGTCAATGGAGCCTCTCTCGGGGCATGGGCTCGTGGCCAACTCGATTGGGTTTCTCATCGAGCCCGGGCAGGCCATGGTCTGGCGAGGCCCTATGGTGTCTCAAGCTCTTGACCAGTTGTTGAGAGAGACAAACTGGGCCGGACTGGACTATCTTCTAATGGATCTGCCACCAGGAACGGGGGACGTCCATCTGTCCTTGGCTCAGACGGTGCCCATCACGGGCGCGGTGATTGTCACAACACCGCAGGAAATTGCCACCCTCGATGCTCGCAAGGGCCTGGCGATGTTCCAAAAGGTGAGCGTGCCCGTGCTGGGCATCATTGAAAATATGAGCCTACACATCTGCAGCAACTGCGGCCATCAAGAGCATATCTTTGGTCAGGGCGGAGGCCAGCTCATGTCTCAAGAGTATGGCGTTCCCCTCCTCGGGTCGCTGCCTCTCAATATCTCCATTCGGGAACGTGCCGACGCAGGACAGCCGACAGTCGTGGACGACCCAGATGGCGCGATCGCGGGGCTCTATAAGGGCCTGGCCCGCTCCGTTGCTGTGGCAGTCTCGCGGATTGCCAAGGACAGCTCGTCTAAGTTTCCGAGCATCGTGGTGCAAAACATTTAGTGAATGTCGTTATGAGACCGTGCTCACCAGGGATCTTCTTCAAGCTCGTCATGCTCGCGGCTTCTTCGCTTGCTACGGTCTCGTCCATCGCGCTCGCTCAGGACGTCGCTCGCCAGGAGCGGGACCGCGTGGAGCAGAAAAAGCAGGCGTTTCTTGCCAGGCTTCCAATGACCAGCCTCTGCTCGGCCGAAACGGCAGGTGGTGTGCTCGTGCCGCCTGGTGAAAAGCAGTGGAAGGCCGGAGCGTTTGAAGTCGAGTCCCTCGATCATTTTGCTGTCACGATTAGTCAAGCCCACCAGCTCAGCAACGGGGATCGCGCAACCTGTATCAATCAGGCAGCCCATCTCGTTCCAGAGCCCGTTGAGCGTGACCGACAGATTGAAAATGGGTCTCTGGTGTGCATGCTGCGCACCTACCAAGACATGAATCGACTGCCTCAGATGACAGCCTGTCAGGTGCGCAGCCTCCTCACGCAGCCCACGCACCTTCGTTGTAGAAACCACGACCCCATTCTCGACCCCGAGGGCCTCTTCTTCGCCCCCAATATTCAGGCTGTCGTGTCGCTGCCCCAGGCCGTTGTCACCCAAGGCCGCTGCTTGGTGGTGCAGACATCGCCGACCCTGAACGTGCCCATGAGGCCAGAATGATGGTGCTCTGAGACGTGGCAGTGAATCATCCACTCGCCAGGCCGCTCGGTCACAAACCGAATCTCTGATGTCTTGAACGGCCAGACCAGCGTGGCGTCTCGGTAGGGCCCCCAGCGGCCGTCCGCCTGTTTTTCTTGCAAGACCACGCCATGAAAATGCATCGGATGAAACCACGCAGTTCGATTGTCGATTCGGCAATGGATGGTCTGACCCGATCGACACTCAAAGAGTGGGTCCGGATGATTCTCGTGTGAGTCGAGAAGGGAATCATGGTCATTGCCTCGGCCATTTAAGAGCCATATTGCTTCGCGAGTGGCCTTTTCGGAGAGCGCACCGCCCTCTAAAACGAGATCGACCTTCTCCGCCGACCGATCGTCAAAGGGCGGAAGGGTGTTGGGCGGGAGGCCCGCAAAACCAGACCGCGCAGCAACGGGTGACCCTTTCACCTCAAACCGAGCCAGCAGATTGGGCATCATGGGGAAGAACTCGTCTCGCAGCGTGAGACCCCCAGAGAGTCTGGGCACATCAAGAATGAAGTCGTAACGGTTGCCCGGAGAGAAATAGAGCGTCTCGCCCATGATCTGGGGCGCGCAGGGGTGACCGTCCATGGCCACGATAAGCGGCGCGACCCCATCAAAGCGCAGTCGATAGATTCTGGCACTTGAAGCATTGACGAGCCGAAGGCGAATGCGCTCTCCGGGTCGGACCTGGCGAAGCGTCGGGACCTTCTGCCCATTGCAAAGCACCGTGTTTCCAAGCCGTCCAGCATGAGAGGCATCGTGAAGGTTCTTAAAGTTTCCGGGAATCTGGGCGCTCTGGTCGAGATGAAGATCGGAGATCACGAGCAGTTCATCTCGATCCACATCCACCCGCTCACGCTCTCCAACGATCAGGGCGCCGTAGAGCCCGCGCCCGAGTTGCTCGTATGTGGCCACGTGGGGGTGATACCAAAAGGTACCGGCATCGGGCAGGGCAAACTCGTACTGGAAGTCTTCGCCGGGTTTGACCACTCTCTGGGTAATGCCAGGCACGCCATCCATGTTGTTCGGAAGACGAATGCCGTGCCAATGGATAGAGGAGGGTTGCGAGAGCCGGTTCTTGAATGTGAGTGAGAGAGTGTCTCCTTGAGTCTTGCGAAGGACGGGGCCAGGCACGCTGTCATTGAAGCCCCAGAGCGCGGTGTAGGGGTAGTCTTCGCCCAGGAGCTGTTGATCAAGCTTTCTCGCGATCACCTCGTTCTCGCCGGGCTGACTGGCAAGATGCCACCCAGCCAGACTCGCCCCAAGCCCGCTGAGCCCAGCGACACCGATAAACTGACGTCGGTTCATGTTTATCACAGCCCCCCAAAGGAATCTGCCATGCATCCTCTCAAGACTTTCAATCAAAGATACCTCAGGTCAACCCTTACTGTTCTGATCGTCGCGACGAGTCTCTTGGTGCTGGGCCCGAGGGCCTGGGCGCACAGCTGCCCCCTCGAGATGAACAAAATAGATCAGAGACTTCTTCAGAAGCCGCCACTGAGTCCCGAGAAGCTTGAGGAGGTTAGGCGTCTGAGGGCAGAGGGTGAACGACTCCACCGTCAAGAGAAGCACGGCGAGGCCATGCTGGTTTTGGGCTCAGCCAAAAAGATTCTCGGAATCGACTAAAAGGTGAGAACCCGCGCCCCTTCGTGAAGCATCTGACCGAGGACGCTAGTGGTCCCCGCGACTCCCTGGACCTCGGGAATGAGCGCCTCGCCGTGATGGTGCTCTTGCATGGCCATGCCGCAGACGTAGAGCTTGATACCCATCTCGTGGCAGCGTTCAAAAAAGCTTTGAATCGAATGCTCGCGCTTTGAATCGGAGTAGAGCGAGGCGGCCTCCCCTCGGAAGGCAAGACGCACAGACTCCCCGGTAAGGTGGACTTCCACCACGGCATCGAGCGCACGAGCCGTCTGGGCGTATACAAGGGCAGTGGCCGCTGCCGCTGGATTTCTCGGTCCAGCCATGCACAACACAACGATCACCTTCTGCGCTGCGGCCATGGAAGCCTCTTCTAGGCGTTTCTGTAGGGATCAAACTGGAGTTCGTCGACGGTGCTTCGGTGCGAGAGGTGCTCGAATTGACTGCGTGCATGGTCCCTCAGCCAGTCCTTGTAGGCCCGAGCCGTCATGAGGCTCTTCTTGCTTTCGCTGGGATCAAGGGGGCGAACCTCAAAAAGCCAACCCCTTCCGTAGGGGTCCGCCACAGCAAGTTGGACCGAGGAGGCCACCTCTGGATTGCCTCGAATGATTTCACAGTCGAAGGGCGCCTCGATGCCAAAGGCCGTCTTCCATGTCTCCATGGCGCCCAGCGGGGCGTGGCGCTCAGCGACGTGGCCTTCCGGCTTGGGGTAGAAGATGAGGAATTTTCCGTGCTTGGTCACAAACGCATTGGCGCCAATGACCCACAATGCATCGCTCTCGGGCCTGATCCAGAGGTCCGTATCGCAGACATAAAGCAGGTCGTCAGGAAGTCCCTCTACAAAGTCATCAAGCGTCATGGCGATCCAGTATTTGGCGGAAGGGTATGGGAGTCGAACCCACCAGAGATTGCTGGCAACCTCTATCAGATTTGAAGTCTGACCGGACCACCGGGTCGCGGAACCCTTCCGGGTAAATAAGATGCAAAGTCATGAGGCGCTGGACCATGGGTTTGAACGCCGAATTAGGTGATTGTCCTTGAGTCTTCGGCTGAATCCTACGCGATCGAAGAACTCCAGGATATGAATAGCCACCTTTCGGCCTCCGCCAATGGCATCGCGAAAGTCGGCCGCAAGGAGCGCCCCCTCCCGGGCGTGAATCGTCTGCGCAATATCTGCCAGCTGGGCAACCGACTCTGTCAGGAAGAAATGATCGAGTGCGACCAGCGTGACGTCCCCAATTCGAGCGACCTTTCGAAGATGGTTTCGGACTTGCCCCTCAGGCAGGTTGAGCCCCTTGGCGATATCTCGCACGCGTGGCGGGTTAAAGGGTGCGTCCGCAAGCAGCGGGCGAATACGTTGCCAGAGCGCCTCCTCTGTGGCATCGAGTTCTGCCTTATGGGCGGGGCGGGCAAGAAACGCGCCGCGCTGCACCAGATCGCCAGTCGCCAAAACAGCCTGAATAAGCGCTTCATAAGCCTCGGGGCTGAGCTGGGCAAACCCCATCCTCCGCAGCCTTTGAAGCTCAAGCCCGGGCATCTCTGGCTCTCTGGTGTGCGTCTCGTCGATGGCGCTCACCATCCGGGCCATTGCCTCAGTCCAAAAGCCTGGGTGGAAGATTTGTCCCGCGGCGCGAACCACCAGTTGCTGCGTGAGGAGCCCGTCCAACTCTTCGGGCCGCAGGTTCAACAGCGCTGATAAACGGCTCTCAGCCAACGGGCTGTGAGACCAGAGGCGCTCAAGGTCAATCTGGTCCGCTGCGAGTCCCTCCAGAAGCGCCAAGCGCTCGGGCGTGCGCTGACCTCGGGTCGGTGGGTAGCAGTCCAATACACGACCGCCCGCAAGCGTGTTGCGGGCCTGACTGTCCCGAAGCACAAAGCGATCGCCATGGCAGACCTGAACGGGCCTGGGCAAAGAGATTCCAACCAGCGCCCTTCGGCCCGGCTCTATGCTGTTGCCAGTCAGGGGAATCACTTTGGCCAATAGGTCTGCAGTGCCGTGATGGAAGTGAACTTCAAGCCCCGCTCGCAGGGGTCGCTCAAGATGAGGTGTGACCGATATCTCGGCATCAAAACGCAAGACACACGGCAGTTCGTTGGGCTGGCAAATCCAGTCTCCTCGGCCCACCTCTTCGTGGCCGACGCCTGCGATGTTGAGTGCAACACGACTTCCCGCCCTGACCGATTGAGCCGGAAGATCCTCTGCCCGCATCGAGCGGACACGTCCACGCAGCCCCCGCGGCTGAACGATGATCTCCTCGCCCTCGGTGAGATGGCCCGCATGAACGGTTCCCGTGACAATGGTTCCGAGCCCTGGCAACACGAAACTGCGGTCTACGGCAAGACGAAAACCACCATGGCTCTCTCGGCACGGCCTATTCGCGGCGACCTGAGTCAGATGAATGAGCAGGTCATCCAGGCCAGTCCTCTGGGTTGAGGAGACCTCAAAGATAGGCCAGTCAGAGCCATGCTGACTCTCGAGCATCTCTTGCACAGCAAATCGGGCCATGACGAGCTGAGCGGGCTCCACGGCATCGACCTTGGTGATCGCAACCGTGCCAGACTCAACCCCAAGCAGCCTCAGAATCTCCAGGTGCTCTCGTGTCTGCGGCATAGGGCCATCATCTGCGGCGACCACAAGCAGCGCGTGATCGATGCCTGTGGCGCCTGAGAGCATGGCGTGCACGAATTTCTCGTGTCCGGGTACGTCCACAAAGCCCAGCCGGAGACGCTGATCCTCCAATGCAAGGTACGCATAACCCAGCTCAATGGAGATCCCTCGACGTTGCTCCTCTGGAAGTCGATCAGTGTTTTTTCCGGTCAGTCCGGCAATCAGTGAGGTCTTGCCATGGTCAATGTGGCCCGCAGTACCAATGATCATGGGAGGTTGCGTCTGAGAAGGGCCTCGTGCTCGGGCAACAAACAGCGACAATCGAAGAGCAGGGCGTCATCTTTGATGCGCCCAACGATGGGTACCGGAAGGGCACGCAAATGGGCCAATGCAGCCTGAAGTGCCTTGCTTGGCCGCTTGGCCTGGGCGTGGCGAGGCACCAGAGCCATTCGAACGCCGAAGGAGGCGAGCCGCTCCTCGGGCAGGGCCCCACTCCCAATCTGACTCATGCAGGGGACAACCTGTGCGGTGAAGTCCTCACCAAGGACTCGAGCGAGCTGGGGTGCGGTCCTCTGGGCCACCGCCTCCACGTCCTCAGGAGTTCGGGTGAGCATCGCCAAAACCGGAAGCCTCTCTGCCAGAAGGTGATCGGAGTCGTAGATCCGGAGGGTGCCCTCAAGGGCTGCCATCACCATCTTGGAGACGCGCAGGGCTCGCTTGAGCGGATGTTTTTTGATCTTCTGAATAGCAGCCTTGCTGCCCACAATAATTCCCGCCTGGGGGCCCCCCAGAAGCTTGTCTCCCGAGAACATCACGACATCGGCACCCGCAGAGAGCGAGTCAGAGGGCAGGGGCTCCCTCGGAAGGCCCCAGCGCGACATATCAACAAGGGCCCCCGACCCCAGGTCGACCATGTAGAGCAGACCGCGCTCCTTGGCAAGCCTGGCGAGGTCGGCATCGGCCACTTCGGCCGTAAAACCCGTGACGGCATAGTTCGAGCGATGCGCCTTGACGATAAGCGAGGCTTTCTCGGTGATGGCATCTGCAAAATCTCGCAGGTGGGTGCGGTTGGTGGTTCCGACCTCAACGAGTCGGCAGTTGGCGGCCCTCATGATGTCGGGCATTCGAAAGGCGCCACCAATCTCGATTTGCTCGCCCCGTGAGATGAGGACCTCGCGACGAGCCCCTAGCGCGACGAGTCCGAGTAGGACAGCAGCGGCGCAGTTGTTCACGACCGTGGCCGCCTCAGCACCGGTGAGACGGCAGAGAAGGGCTTCGACCACATCATCTCGGTCACCCCGTTCTCCTGTCCTCAGGTCAAACTCGAGGGCGTTGTAGTTCCGCATACACGACACAACCGCCTCAACTGCAGCCTCAGACATGAGTGCCCGGCCCAGGTTGGTGTGTATGACGGTGCCAGTGAGATTAATGACCGGACCGAGCCCAGGTCGCGTCACCGCCTGAAGGGTGGCCTCAAGGCGTTTCATGAAAACACCCTCAATGAAAATCTCTTGCTCGGCTCGCAAGGCCGCTAGGAGGGCCTGAAGCTCTCGCTTGACAAGGGGTCGACCGTATCGAGCCTCAAGCGGCGCAAGCGAAGGAAGGCCAAGAATCTTGTCAACCGAGGGGATTCTCAGTGGTGAGGTTCTCGGCTGCTGCTCGGTCATCGGGGATTCGCCCGAACCGGGCAGAACCGTAGGTTTCATGAGGCGCTCTACTCGTGGCCGGGATAGAAAAGAAGATTGGGGCCGGTTCGGCTGTAGCCTTGCTCATCCACCATGATATCGAGTTCAAGAGAACCGAGGTCATCGGCCAAAACATCCATGAGAGGGTCGTTATCCTGGACGAAGATCTTGAGATAGGCCTTGCAGGCATCACAGGTCTCTGCTCGGATGGGCGATCGGGTGGTGGCCTCGGGCCTGTCGTCCACCACAAGATAGGACACATCGCCCTCCTTGAGGCAGGCCGAGCATTTGACCCTCTCCAGATTCCATTCGGTCATGCAGAGTGAACAGATCAGATAACGGCCGTTGATGCGGTCGGGCTCCATGCTGACCAGGCTTGCTGTGGGTCGCATGCCACAGCAGGGGCAGACATTCGGGATGTCTGAATGCTCCACGTCAGAGGGGGGCACCTTGCTGGCCAAGCGAGTGAAGTAGGTCTGAAGCGCTGCGCCAACGAACGGGGCGCAGGCGCCATCCTCCGCATTGAGCTCCATCCCGCTGAGCAGTGCGTCGGCAATAGATTCAATGCGACCATCTCCGGAGAGGCTCTGCTCGAGTAAGGCTCGTATTTGGGTTGCGCCCGGCTCCGGTAGGTGCGCCTTCTCGAGCACCTCGGCCAAGATGGTCTGGAGGTCTTTCTGCCAGGCGGGATCTCGGCGGAAAAGCGCGTCTGCAAGGGGAGGCATGCCGTGGTCACGACTGCGCGCGAGCGCTTCGTCCGAGGGCGCTTCAGCCGACCGTTCAGAAAATGCTCGTGCCTGGCCTCGACATACATGCCCCATTAGCCTCAGGTAGGGTCCCATGCCACGCTCTGCCTGACCCAGATGGTCGAATCGAGCGGCGCGGTTGCTGAACAGTCCGGGCGCGCCAAGAGGAGTCAGCACGTGAGGGTAGTCACGCAGCTTGTCCATGGAGCCATCGGTCACGATTGGGGTGGGCATGGTCGGAGGGGTCGTTGGTTAAAAAAAATCGGCCCCGGGTAGGGGCCGAGAGGAACTACCCAGGGAACCTTACTTGTTCAAAGACTTATACCAGAGGGCGTGATGGTGCTTGGCCCAGGCTCTCGAGACGTAGCCTGAGACCATGGCCCCAATCGTCCCCTTGACCCAGATCGCCGCATAAATGTGAACGATGATGGTCATGATGAGCACGATGGCCGAGAGGGCATGAACGACTACCGCAATGCGGATCTGGTCGATTGTGAATAGGTGCGAGAAGAATTCTCTCCAGATCACGAGGCCCGAAGCCAATAGGGCAACCATGGAGAGCACCATAGCCCAGTAGGCCAGCTTCTGACCCGCATTGTATTTTCCAATCTCGGGCAGGCGCTCATCCCGGTTTGAGAGGACGTCACCAATCTGTGAGAGCCACTGTCCATCTACCTTTGAAAAGAGGTTGTCTCCCAACTTTTGGATTGCGAAGATGAGAAACGACGCAAACATCGCCACGCCAATGATGGGATGTAGGTAGCGGGCGAGCTCTCCTCCGCCCAGCACGGCCACCATCGGCCAAAACGCGGGATGGAAGAAGGCCAGTCCGGACATCGCGAGCAGAATGAAGGCGATCGCCGTAAACCAATGGTTCACGCGCTCATTGCCGCTGTAGCGTCTTACTTTGTTGTCGACTGTGTTGCTCATGCTTAGGCCTCCTCGTGCTCATCAACGACCTTGGGGCCCTTGATGAAGTAGTGAGCAACGCCAGCGAGCACCGCCAGGCCCAGTCCCCAAGACAGAACAGATTTCGCCGTTCCCTTCCAGAGACTTACAGTGGGGCTGATGCGAGGATCGGTGGGGAGCCCGTTGTAGGCCTCAGGCTTGTCGGAATGACGCAGCACGTACATCACATGCGTGCCGCCCACACCGGCTGGGTCGTAGAGGCCCGCGTTTTTGTAGCCACGCTCTTTCAGGTCAGTGACCCGCTGAAGGGCCAACTCCTTCATCTCCGACTTTGGCCCGAACTTGATTGCCATGGTCGGGCAGGCCTTTGAGCAAGCTGGCTTCTCACCTACTGCGAGTCGATCTGAGCAGAGGGAGCACTTATAAGCCTTGTGAGTCGTCTTGCTGATGCGAGGAATGTTGAACGGACATCCAGCCACGCAGTAGCCGCAGCCAATACAGTTGTCGCTATTGAAATCGACCACACCGTTGTCGTACTTGACGATGGCACCGGGGGAGGGGCAGGCCTTTAGGCAGCCTGGCTCCTCGCAATGCATACAGCCGTCCTTGCGAATCAGCCAGTCAATGCCGCCATCGTCCCGGTCGACTTCGTTGTAGCGCATCACGGTCCACGACTTTGGAGACAGATCGACGGGATTGTCGTAGACCCCCACATTGGTGCCGATCGTGTCGCGGTTGTCGTTCCACTGCATACAGGCCACCTGGCAGGCCTTACATCCGATGCACTTGGACTCATCGATGAGTTTTGCGACTTCGAGTTGTGGATTGGATTGAACGGAGCCAGTCACCGAGGTGGCTGACCGCTGAACGATGGTCATGGGTTGAGCATTCGCCATGGTCGCCTCCTTATGCTTTCTCAATGTTGACGAGGAACGCCTTAAATTCCGGCGTCAGAGAGTTGGCATCGGCCACGAAGGGCGTGAGCTCGTTGGCCAAGAACCCCTTGTTTGCCAACCCCACGAAGCCAAAGTGAATCGGGATACCAACGGTCTCCACCTTTTGACCCGCAACGTTGAGCTGCGGGATGCGTTTGGTGACGACTGCTGCAGCCTTGATGCTGCCACGGTCGTTCCAAACACGCACCGAGTCCCCGTTTTTGATGCCCTTTGCCTTTGCCAACTCCACGCCAATCTCAACGAAAGGGCTGGGCTGAACAATGGCGTTCGACTCTACGTTCTTGGTCCAGAAGTGGAAGTGCTCTGTGAGGCGGTAGGTCGTCGCCGCATAGGGATACTTGTCCTTCTGCCCAAAGGAGCCTTTCACGCTCTTGAAGATGCGCGAGGCCGGGTTGCTAACCGCGAGCGGGTTGTTGTTCATCGGATTGCGGCCCAAGGGCGTCTCAAAGGGCTCGTAATGCTCAGGGAGTGGGCCTTCCGCCATGGCGGCAAAGAGGTTTCCAACTCCACTGGGCGTCATGATGAACGGTCCTGCCTGGTTGTTGGTGGGAGGCATGTCGGGAACGTCAATTCCACTCCACTTGGTGCCATCCCACTCAATCCCGGGCCGGGTCTTGTCCCAGGCTTTGCCATGCATGTCTGCGCCCGCGCGGTTATAGAGCACGCGGCGGTTCGCAGGCCACGCAAAGCCCCAGTTCAGGTTGTTGCCCATGTTGCCGGGGTCCGTCTTGTCGCGGCGCGCTGTGAGATTGCCCTTTTCGCTGAAGCATCCGGAGTAAATCCAGTTTCCACAGGAGGTCGAGCCATCATCTTTGAGCTGACCAAAACCAACCACCTGGCCACCCGCAGGAACGACCACCTCTTTGGTTGCGGGGTCAGTCAATTCGGCCTTTGAGCGACCGGAGATCTCTTTGAGGACCTCCTCGGCAGCCGGGAAGCGCGGATTGGTGTAGGCCCAGTTGAGCTTCAGGATGGGGTCGGCGAACTTGCCACCCTCTGCCTTGTAAAGGGCACGCACGCGCGTGAACATCTCACCAAAGATCTGGCGATCCTTTCTGGCCTCTCCAGGGGCGTCGCCAGCTGCCCAGTGCCACTGAATGACCCGGCTGGAGTTGGTGAAGGTTCCTTCGTCCTCAGCAAAGCAGGTTGAGGGCAGTCGAATCACCGTGGTCTTGATGTCCGAGGGGTTGACGTTGTTGAACTCGCCCACAGGCTTCCAGAACTCGGCAGACTCGGTGCGAAGCGGATCGATCACCACCATAAAGTCCAAGTTCTTCAGTGCAGCCGCGAGCTTTGCCTTGTTCGGCAGCGCGGCCATGGGGTTGAAGCCCTGACAGATCAGGCCCTTGATCTCACCCGAAACCATGCGCTCAACGGTGTGCATGATGTCGTAGGGCTGATCAATCTTCGGCAGATAGTCGTAGGCAAAGTCGTTTTCCTTTGTCGCGGCATCCCCATACCAGGCCTTCATGAGGCTGACCTGGAATTTCTGGAAGTTCTTGGCGAAGTTCACCGAATTCGGACGCAACTCCTTCGGAACGCGCGCCTTCACATAGGTCTCGTAGTTCACATCCTTGTCGGTGGGCGACCCGAGATAGCCTGGGAGTACCTGAGCGTAGGCGCACTGATCGGTAATGCCCTGAACATTCGCGTGACCACGAAGTGCGTTCACACCGCCACCGGCACGACCCATATTCCCCAGAAGAAGCTGGATCATGGCCATGGTGCGGATGTTCTCTGAGCCCACCGAGTGCTGTGTCCATCCGAGCGCATAGAGAATGGTCATCACGCGATCGGGCGTGCATGTGCTGGCCATCATCTCGGCGATCTTCAGGAATGACTCTTTCGGCGTTCCGCAGACCTCGGAGACCTTCTCGGGGGTGTAGCGACTGAAGTGCTTGCGCATGATTTGGTAGACACACCTCGGATCCTGAAGGGTGTTGTCTACCTTCACGAAGCCATCTGGCCCCATCTCAAAGGCCCACTGGGAGCGGTCGTAGCTTCGCTTGTCCTCGTCGTAACCAGAGAACAGGCCGTTCTCGAACTTGTACTTGTCGCCGACGATGAAGGCCGCGTTGGTGTAGTTCAGAACGTACTCTTTGTGGATCTTGCCCTTCGTCATCAGGTAATTCACGACGCCGCCCAGGAAGGCAATGTCAGAACCCACCCGGATGGGGGCGAAAAAGTCCGCGATGGCAGCGGTTCGGGTGAATCGGGGGTCGACCACCACGAGGCGAGCCTTGCGATGCTCCATGGCCTCCGTGACCCACTTAAAGCCGCAGGGGTGAGCCTCTGCCGCGTTGCCGCCCATCACAAGAATCAAATCTGCATTGCGAATGTCAACCCAGTGGTTGGTCATCGCACCACGCCCAAACGTCGGAGCCAGACTGGCTACCGTGGGGGCGTGTCAGATACGTGCTTGGGTGTCGAGTGCGACCATTCCGAGGCCGCGCGCCATCTTGACGCCAAGATAGCCAGCCTCGTTGCTTACGGTACTGGAGACGATGAACGCTGTGGAGTTCCACCGGTTGACCGTCACGCCCTCAGCGTTCTTCTCGATGAAGTTCGCATCGCGATCTTTTTTCATGAGGCGCGCCACTTTGGACAGGGCGTCGTCCCAGGAGATGGTCTTCCACTCGCTTGAGCCAGCCTCGCGAATCTCGGGCTGGAGCAGACGGTTGGGGGAGTGAACCATGTCGAGGAGTCCCGCACCCTTGGGGCACAGGGTGCCCTTGTTGACTGGATTGTCCGGGTCTCCCTCGATGTGAATAATCTTGCGCTTTCCCTGTTCCTCGCGGGAGTACATCACGACCCCGCAGCTTACAGAGCAGTATGGGCAGGTGCCACGAGTTTCCGTGGTACGAGCCAGCTTGTAGGGACGAACCTCTGCGACCGCTTGACCAGGGGCAAGGCCCAGGCCAACAGCGGAAGAGGCCATCACACCAGCCGAACAGACTCGAAAGAACTGTCGGCGAGAAAGCGGTGCATTCATGGCTTTTTCTCCAGTTGAGTTGGAAGACTTCTCGTTGCAAACCACTTAAAAAACCAAACATCGCCGAACAAAAACCGTTGCAGGCGCGAGTCCGACGGTTGACGAATTGTTTTCGTCCGCTTTGCTTGTGTCAACCCGCATGTACAGCTAAATGAGAATCAATATTGTTAAATACGGTCCGTAGGGGTATTTTGATACCCTCTGTCCGACTCACTTGACGCTCTACGGGACGCTAGGGAGGAGTGTCTCGGGGCATTGCTAAAACTTCTCGGGCATGCTTTGGGCTCAGATGACAGCGTGCTTGCTCCCCCAAACCGCCACAAACCGTAAACTCTATGGTCGCCTCCGACTTTCTCTCTCAATCCGTTGAAACGGCTTTAAATCAAGCACTGGCAGGGATGAAGCCGGTTAGCCGGGTGGAGGATTGCGCCCTTCAGTTAGCAGCGAACCGCGTTCTGGCCCGCAACCAGATCGCTCCTCACAGCGTTCCCGACCGTCCGACCTCGGCCATGGACGGCTATGCGTTATCTCTTGATCACCTCGAAAAAAACGCCAATTCGCTCGAGAATTCTCGGCTGCGGGTACTAGGGAAATCCTTAGCAGGACATGCTGCGCCGAAGTGCTCGCCAGACGATGGGTGCGTTCGAGTTTTTACCGGCGCTCCGGTGCCTGAGGGTTTTGATGTGGTGATACCTCAAGAGTTCGCCACGGAAGATTCGGAGGGCCTTGTTCGGTTTCGCTCCGACACCCCCGCTCGCAAGGGATCGAACATCCGAGCGCGTGGAGAAGATATTTCGGAGGGACAGGTCGCCGTTCCCCGCGGGCGCATGTTGGGCCCCAGGGAGATGGCCTTGCTTGCGTCGCTCGGCATCGCGAGCGTGAGCGTCTTTCGACTGCCCATCGTGGCCGTCCTCTCGACCGGAGACGAGCTCGTGAATACCGGGCAGCCCGCGGGCCCCACCCAAATTTTCGATGCCAATCGCCCGATGCTCATTCAGATGACTCGCCGCCTTGGCTTTGAGGTCAGGGATCTGGGAATCGTGCCCGACAACCCTCGCGAACTGACGGAGCGTCTCAGGGCCGCAGCCGACGAGGCCGACGTCGTATTGACCTCTGGGGGTGTCAGCGTCGGTGAGGCAGACCACACAAGACGTGTGATGGAGGCGCTCGGTGAGATTGCCTTTTGGAGGCTTTCGATCAAGCCGGGCCGACCCCTCGCTTTCGGCCACCTGCGCAACAGCCGAGGCGAGAGAACGGCCTTCTTTGGCCTCCCAGGAAATCCCGTGGCCTCCTTTGTCACATTTTCTGCGATTGTGAGGCCCTGCCTCGAGCGCGTCGCGGGCCTTGAGATGCGACCTGCGCTGCTCATTCGGGCCCAACTCACAAAGCCCACCAAGAAGCAGCCAGGACGAACGGAGTATCTGCGCTGCTCGCTCAGGCGCCAGCCCTCGGGTCTATACGAGGCAGAGATTCTCGCCTCCCAGGGCGCAGCGAGCATCAAGTCGCTCATGGACGCTGACGGCCTTGCCGTCCTGCCCGAGGCAAGCGGCCCCATGGCTGCGGGCGACTGGGTTGATGTTCTGCCACTTGAGGTCTGAGCTCCGTGAGTGCCGAGCCCAGCCTTCGCTTTCGACATCACATCTTTGTCTGCCTCAATGAGCGTGAGGAGGGCGCGTGTTGTGCCGCTCGCGGCTCTTCTGACCTGCTAAGAGCCCTGAAACAAAAGATTCGAGAGCGGGGCCTTGACGGGGAGGGAGGGGTCATGGCGACGAAGTCTGGCTGTATGGGCCTTTGCTCCGGGGGGCCCAATGCGGTGGTCTATCCCCGAGGGTCGTGGCACGTCCTCACGAGCGAGGACGACCTCGAGCAACTCTTGCTCACGCTTTCCTAGCACCTCTGAGCCCCCCGCCGAGAGGCTCTCGCGCGGGCTATTTAATTTTTGCTCTGGCCTTGAGGGTCTGCTGAAACTCTGACAAGCGACGTCGCTGCAGGCTCTCCGAGAGCTGTCCTTTGACCTCATCGAAGGCAGGGACAGTGGCCTCACGAACGTCGTCAAGACGAATGACATGCCATCCGAACTGCGTCCGCACGGGTGCAGAGGTCGTTGCACCTTTGCTCAGGCCGACAAGGGCATCGGCAAAAGGCTTCACATAGGACGTGGCGGAGGCCCACTCAAGGTCTCCCCCTCGCGCCGCAGAGCCCGGGTCTTTGGACTGCTTGGCGAGGGCCTCAAACTTCTCCCCCTTGGCCAGTTTGCCCAGAATTGCTTTGGCCTCGTCCTCCGTCTCCACCAGGATGTGTCGTGCTCGGTACTCCTTGTTTTGCCCCGCGGTCAGGCGGTCGTACTCCTTGCGAACATCGGACTCACTGAGTGGATGCCGCGCGACCTCGTCTTGAACCAGCGCCTGAATCAGGATCTGCTGCCGCGCTGATTCAATCTGAAACTTTGTATCCACTTTGGCGGGAAGCCCCCTTCGCTCCGCCTCCTGAACAAGAATCTCCCGGTCGACGAGCTCCTGGCGCACCAGGGTCGCGAGATCTGGGGTTGGCTGCTGGCCCTGGCGCTCGAGCTCTTTCAAAAAGAGGTCGGCTCGCTCCTTCGGAATGGGGCGCCCGTTCACCACAGCAATGTTCTGTGCGAAGACTGAAGCCGTCAGCATGAGCCCGAGTCCAGACAGGAAAAGGTGGAAGAGGGCGGGGCGGGGGAGGCGGTTCATAGGGGCTCCGAGGGGCATCGCGCGTCTATTGAGAGGGCATGGATGCGCGCGGGAATCCAGTCGCTCACGGCATCATACACAAGCCGATGTCGCTGAATACGGCTCTTACCGACGAACACGTCGCTTTGAATCGTGACAATGAAATGACCTCCTCCGGAGGCAGCGCCCGCGTGTCCGCGGTGGGACTCTGAGTCGTCCCATACAGCGAGCGAGTCGGGGGAAAAAACTTCATTGAGTCGGGCTTCGATTTCTTCACGAAGCGTCATGAGAATCCCTCTGAAGTCGCGCGATGAGCACGCTTTGGGCCAGAACAAAAAGCAGCAGAAGTCCGATCCCCCCAAAGACCTTTACCTCGACCCAGACTTCGGTGGAAAACTCGTAAGCCACCCAGAGGTTCAAAGAGGCCATCAGCGCAAAGAAGGCGACCCAAGACAGATTCACTGCGCGCCACGCCCTGTCGGAGAGCTCAATCTTGTCGCCAAGCAAAGAGCGCAGGAGAAGGGTACGGCCAAGCAGCTGCGGAATGAGCAGGGCAAGCGCAGACGCACCGTACAGAAGCGTGGGTTTAAGTTTGATGAACCGCTCGTCTTGAAGCACCAAGGTGAGGCCACCGAAGACCACAATGAGGCCCAAAGAGAGCCACTGCATTTTGTCGATGGGCATTCGTTTAAGTCGCATGTAGGCCATAAAGACCAGGCTTGTAAGAATGGAGAGCCCGGTGGCCACATAGATGCCCTCGAGCTTGAAAGCAACGAAGAAAACAACGAGCGGCGCCCAGTCGAAAAGAAGTTTCATCATGCTGCGTCTTCCTCGGCCTTGAACGCCACGGACGCTGAGTTCACGCAATAACGCAGACCGGTATCGGTCGGCCCATCCGGAAAGACGTGGCCCAGATGGGCATCACAGTGTGAGCACAAGATTTCTGTGCGAACCATAAAGTGACTGGTGTCCCTTGCCTCCTTGACGTTTTCCGCGACCGAGGCTCGGTCATAGCTCGGCCAGCCGCAGCCCGCATCGAATTTGTTCTCGGAGGAGAAGAGTTCAGCCCCGCAGCAGATACAGGTGTACTTGCCTTTGTCCCAGTGGTCCCAATAGGCGCCTGAGAACGGGGGTTCCGTATGCTTCTGGCGTGTCACTGCGAACTGCATAGGCGAGAGTGTCTTCTTGTATTCGTCGTCAGTCTTGGTCATGGCTAGGGTCTCTGGTTTGAATTCAGCTTGAACAGCTCACCTGAAGTGTGGCAGCCCATTGGGGAGGTGGTGCCTGCCAGGCACTTGCATCGATGTGATCCTCAAACGGTGAGGCAAAGACCCTGCAGGCACGCTCAAGAAGAGTGGGGTCCTGTTCGTCCTCCAGAGCGCGAATGATCTCTTCGGCCACCCAGTTCCGCAGGACAAAGGCTGGATTCACCGCGAGCCGGGCTGCTCGCCATCGAGACTGAAGGGTTGGCCATCCCGGTTCCCCGATGGGCAGCCCACGCGAGGCGAGCTGACGAAACTGCGAGAGCCACGGGAGCCACGCCTGGGGGTCGGAACACTCACTCAGCAAAACACCCCAGTCCCGTTCGAGAGAGGCCGTGTCGCAGGACGCGGGGTCCGAGAGCAGGGACACCTTTGAGAGCGCTCGAAAAAATCGGGGGTAGTCAATTCCCTGCTCATGCAGTATTGGAAAAAGCGAATCGAGCAGGGCATCAAGACCTTCACGCCCTTCAGCATCGGAGAGCAGGTCATTCAGGCCGAGCTTGCTCGCCATGAGTGCAAGGAAGGCGCCCTGAAATCGCGACTCATAACGAGCGACAAGCTCATCTTCCAGCCGTTGCTGATGCGAGCGATCGAGGGTGACGCCAAGGCTTGCAAGCAGTCGGCTCAAGTTCCAAAGGCCCACGGCGGGCTGCTGGCTGAAACGATATCGCCCTCCGTGGTCACTGTGATTGCAGACGTGATGAGCGCGAAAGCCCTCCATCCAGCCGAAGGGGCCGTAGTCAAGCGTCAGGCCCAGCAGCGAGAAGTTATCGGTGTTCATGACGCCATGCATGAACCCCTGCGCCGTCCAGTGCGCCATGAGTTCGGCTGTTCGCCCAACCACCTCCCAAAAAAAGGCCTCGTATCGAGCCGCGCCTCTCTCAGAGCGGGCCTCATGAAAGTCAGACTCCGACTCGATGAGTCCGTCCAAGAAGCGGGTCACCAGATCAGCTCGGCCCCGGCTGGCAAAGTATTCAACATGACCGATGCGCGCAAAGCTCTTTGCCATGCGACA
Organism: Burkholderiales bacterium UBA2463; assembly: GCA_002342295.1. Taxonomy (GTDB): domain Bacteria; phylum Pseudomonadota; class Gammaproteobacteria; order Burkholderiales; family Burkholderiaceae_A; genus Hahnella. The sequence continues at coordinate 70,446 of DDPR01000012.1, read as the reverse complement.
GACAATTGCCGCTGGCTCAACCCGCTCGCGAAAGACGGGTGTTGTCGACACCACCAGTGAAAGGGCCCGTGTAGTCGGAACACGGAGCGCAGCCATCGCCTCGGAGCAGAGGTACTCGCGAACCGATGAGCGCAGGACGGCCCGGCCATCCGCGCCCCGAGCATACGGCGTACTCCCTGCGCCTTTGAGCTGCAGCTCCCACCCTCTAAGGCGACCAAGGTTGAGGGCGCGACCGTCTCCAAGACGGGGGACGAACACACCAAACTGATGCCCGGCATAGACGCTCGCGTAACTGGGTACGCTCGACAAAATCGCCTCACCACAGAGCAGACGCCTCCAGGCTGAACTGTTCTGAATGTCTTGAGCGTTAAGCCCGATCAAGGCAGCAGCCGTCGGAGACACGCTTATGAGTCGCGCCTGGTCCAGTGGACTCGGGTCGCAGGCGAAGGCCAGTGGTTCGTCTTGGGGAAAGTCTATGCGAGCAAGCCCGCCATCCACCTCCTGCTCCTGCAGGCCAAGATCGAGCGCACTCAGAGAGGGAGTCGCCCCGGGCGCTCGAAAAGGTGCTAGCGGTGGAAGGATTGATGGCACGCGGGGGATTAAAGCTTTGGCCGCTTTGGTTCTTGAACTTCTGTGGGAACCTCGTAGGGCAGCGCACTGGGCAAGAGGGCGCGGTCCTCGTGCCCCTCAATCCAGAGAAGGTCTCCGGCCATCGCGCCCTTCCAGGCATCGAGCGTGCACTCGATCAGCGCCACTGACTGATCGGGCAACAGGTGCCCTTGGGCGTTCACGCCCAGAGAGAGGCTTACGATCTCGCCACAGGGCTGCGCAGGATCTGCGGAGGACCAGATGGCATCTCCCGCCGCCACCGGCTCCTCTGGGGTTGTGAAATGGACGCCAAACAACCGTCTTTTGAGTTTTCCGAGGTAATGGCTGCGCGCGACCACCTCTTGGCCCGGATAACACCCCTTCGTAAAGCTCACGCCGCCCAAAAGATCGAGATTCACCATCTGGGGAACAAATCGGTCCTGCGTTGACAAACGAATCTGGGGCTCTCCGCTGAGAATCTGGCTGGCATCAAACACAAGTGGGCTCTGAGGACTCGCCTCTTTGGGTATGAGGTCGCTCTCGAGCGTCGAGGAGGGACATATCACCAAAGAGCGAGCGCCCAGCACCGGGCAGTCTTGAAGCCGCATCAGGAGCGAGCCGTCGGGCGAGACAGCCCCCCAGTTGTTTGCGGGCAGTCCGCTCGCAGAGGACGCTTGCCACAAGAGGGTCACGGCGGAATCGAGAAGCGCAAGCTGCACCCTCGCGCGCAACACAAACATCTGCAGGCGCTTCTGTATGGGTGCTGCCACTTCACTTGGGAGGATCCAGACAAACCGGTTGTTCAAGACTCGAAAAAGCCGTCCCAATGCGAGCAGCCGGCCTTTGGGACTGCAGTAGCCCGTTATCTGAACTGGAAATTCACCATTTTCCGAGGGCTCGGTGAGGACAAGGCAGTCGTTCGTAAATTGCCCCTGAAGGAAGGAGCAGGCGTCTTCCCCCTCGAAGGCAAGGGCCCGCAGGGGGAGGGCGTCAGAAAACCTCTGAAAGTGCTGCATGGACCAGTAATATAGCGAGCAGCAGTCGATGCGACTGCCTAACCCTTACGGTCTGCCTGTGAAGCTCCTCCTTCGACTTGCACTCATGCTGGGCGTCTTGGCTGGTGCAGTGGCCCTCACCGCCTACGTCTGGTTCACCCGAGCCCTGGTTCCAACGGGGGAGCGCGCTAGCGCCGTCGAGATTGTCGTCCCACCCGGCACGCCGGCAATTGCCATTGGCGGACTCCTGCACGATGCCGGCCTGGATATTGATGAGAGGCCCTTCGCCCTCACAGCGCGGCTGCTGGGGGTTCACAACCGCCTCCAATCGGGCGTCTACGAACTCCCACCAGGTGCCTCGCTCGAGGATATTCTGCGCAAACTCTCTCGCGGAGAGGCACAACAGTTCGCCGTCACGCTCATCGAAGGCTGGCGCTTCTCTGACATGCTCCGCGCGGTTCAGAAGCAGCCTGGCATCGTCGTGACGCTCCCGACCGACCCCGACGAGGCGGCCCCTATCTTGGCCAGACAGGCCGGCCTTCCGACGGCGCATCCAGAAGGCTACATTTTTCCGGACACCTACCTTTTCACCCCCGGGCATCGGGATATCGACCTGTTTTTGCGCGCCATTCGATTGCAGCGAAAGGTGCTCGCGCAAGCATGGGAGGCCAGGAATGCTCGGGTGGTTGTGAACTCGCCGCAGGAGGCGCTCGTCTTGGCCTCCATCATCGAGAAGGAGACGCAGTTTGCGCCGGATCGACAGCGTGTTTCCGCGGTGTTTCAGAACCGCTTGTCCATCGGCATGCCGCTTCAGTCTGATCCAACCGTCATCTATGCCCTTGGCCGCGAATTTGACGGCAACCTCAGGAGGCCGGACCTTCGAGTGGTCTCGCCCTACAACACCTATGTGGTCCGCGGGCTGCCCCCAACACCCATCTCCAACCCCGGTCGAGCCGCCCTGCTAGCAGCCCTTAATCCCTCACCCACGAAGGCGCTTTATTTCGTTGCGCGCGGAGACGGCAGTTCTTACTTCAGCGAGAACCTCGACACGCACAATCAGGCCGTCAATTTCTACCAGCGGGGTCGTGGCCCCAAGCCTGCCGACCTGCTTGGCGAGCGACCATGATGCATCCCGACGGGTCGGCTGGGGCGGATCGGGCAAGGAGGGGTCGATTTTTGGTCCTCGAGGGCATCGATGGCGCAGGGAAAAGCACGCACCTTGCCTTTATTCAAGCGCTCTTGGCCCAAAAGGGATACAGCGCCATCCTGACACGCGAGCCTGGCGGGAGCCCCTTTGCCGAAGAGATTCGGACGCTCGTTCTGCATCAAGACATCGATGCCCTGAGCGAGCTGCTGTCCGTGTTTGCGGCTCGCAGAGACCATTTATTAAAGACCGTCTGGCCCGCCCTCGAGCGTGGCCATTGGGTGATCAGCGATCGCTACGTTGACTCGAGCTGGGCCTACCAGGGTGCTGGTCGAGGTCTCGCCGCAGAGACCATCTCCACGCTCGAGCGTTGGGTAGAGGAGGGTGGGTCGGGCCCGGACTGCGTCTTCTTTTTCGATCTTCCGGCCCAGATTGCTCAGGCAAGAAGGTCTGAGCGGGCCCTCAAGAATGTTGACACGCCAGCCAAGAACGAAGATCGATTCGAGCGCGAGGGTGAGGCTTTTTTTGAGCGGGTGCGCGAAGGCTACCGTCAGGCCTTCGACCGTAGGGGCGAAAAGGGGGTCTGGATCGACAGTCAGAGCCCCATCCAATTGATTCAGAAAGAACTTGAAGAATCCATTGTTAGTCTATGTTAGTTAAAGAGTTTGATTGGTTTAATGACTGGTGGGGTCAGATTGACTCCCTGCGCGTTCGGCCCTGGATGGCCGTTCTGCTGGTTGCACCTCCGGGGTTGCAGGTTGACCTCTTCGCACGAGAGCTTGTGGCATCGCGCCTGTGCCAGTCCCCAGAGCCAAACGCCTCTGCCTGCGGCACTTGTCCGAGTTGCGCATGGGTCATGCAGGGTCAGCACCCCGATATGCGCTGGCTCAGGCCAGACGCGGAGGCAGAGGACGAAGAATCGGGGTCGGAGGAGGAGGGCTCATCAGAGACGAAAAAGCCAAGCAAGGAGGTTCGGATTGATCAGGTTCGAGGCCTTCTGGGGTTCTCTCAGATCAGTTCCCACCGAGGGGCAGAGCGTCTTGCGCTGATTGGCCCCATCCAGACCCTCAATCAAGCGGCCTCCAACGCGCTTCTCAAGGGCCTAGAGGAGCCCGCGCCGGGCATGCGCTTCGTCCTCTATGGAGCGGGTCTTCGAGGGGTGCCCTCCACCATCATCAGCCGTTGTCGCAGACTCACCCTGAGCGCGCCCTCGGCTCTGGTGATGTCTCACCGAGAGGCGGCCAGCGAGGTTGACCCCTGGCTCCTTCCACTCCTTGCCAGTGGGCGAGTCGATGTTGTGCGGTGGGCGGAGCGGGCCGAAAAAGTGAATCCAGCCCTGGTGCTCAGCACACTCCAGCTCTGGCTCCTTGACCTATCCAGAGTGATGAACGGACTGCCTGCCGCGATCTTTCCTGCCCAGTCGGCAAGCCTTGCCTCTCAAGCGGGCCAGATCGGTCCGAGTCGACTCGCCCGAGTGACAGAGGCTCAAACCGAGCTCCAACAGCTCGTGGGGCGAGCGGGGCACCCCCTCAATCCAAAGCTTTTTTTTGAGACCATTTTTGGAACCTTCTCGAGGGCCTATGACACCCGAAACTAGCACCCAGGCTTCGCTCGAGTTTGCTGACTCTCACTGCCATCTCAATTACGAGGGCCTTGCCGATCGAGTGGAGGACGTTCTCGCTCGAATGCGGGAGGTCGGTGTGCGACGAGCCCTCAATGTCTGCACCACGCTCTCTGAGGCCCAGTCTGTTCTCGATACGGCACGGGCCCACGACTTTTTGGTGTGTTCCGTTGGCGTTCACCCGGATTACGAAGATGTCGTTGAACCCACCGTAGAGGAGTTGGTGCGGCGAGGTGATCACCCCAAGGTGGCTGCGGTCGGCGAGACCGGGCTGGACTACTTTCGACTCAAGGGCGACCTGTCTTGGCAGCGGGAACGATTTCGTGTGCACATCCGAGCGGCCCGAGAGCTCGGTAAGCCTTTAATCATTCATACCCGCGATGCGGCCGAGGACACGATTGCTATTCTCAAAGAAGAGAAAGCACACGAGGTTGGCGGCGTTATGCATTGTTTTACTGAGAATATTTCTGTCGCGCGTCAGGCTGTAGAGATGAATTTTCTGGTCTCGCTCTCCGGCATTGTGACCTTCAAAAATGCGACTCAGGTACACGAAGTGGCAAGAGAGTTGGGCCTCGAGCACCTCATGATTGAGACGGACGCTCCCTTTCTTGCCCCCGTCCCACACCGCGGCCAGACCAATGAGCCCGCCTGGGTTGTACATGTAGCCCAACGCATTGCCGACCTGAAGGCGGTATCTCTCGCAGAGGTTGCCCAATGGACCTCTTCAAATTACACGCGATTCATTGAGGCCCGCCTTGCCTCCTGAAGACTTGCCGTCGTAAATGTCGCATAATGTTTATTATGTAAACTAAAAGATGTCGCAAAAAGGGGCTGCCTCTTCGGCGGCCCCCCGAGTCGGCTGGCCTACACCCGCTCGAACACCACCGCAATACCCTGCCCACCCCCGATGCACATCGTGGCCAGGCCGTACTTGCCGCCGACACGATGTAGCTCATGAATGCACTTGGTTGCAATGATGGCGCCCGTTGCACCCACAGGATGCCCCAGCGCAATCGCACCGCCGTTCACGTTGGTCTTGGCTGGATCAAACCCCAAGACCTTGGTTACCGTTAGAGCCTGTGCGGCGAATGCCTCGTTGGACTCAATCACATCAATCTTGTCGAGGCTCAGGCCCGCGCGCTTGAGCGCAATCTGAGTGGCCGGAATGGGCCCCTCTCCCATCACGTCATTCGGAACACCCGCTACCGCATAGCTCACCACCCTGGCAAGAGGCTTGGCTCCTGCCTTTGCAGCGGCTGAGGCCTCCCCAAGCACCAAAAAGGCCGCAGCATCGTTGATGCCCGAGGCGTTTCCGGCGGTCACCGTCCCATCTTTTTGGAAGGCGGGCTTCATCTTCGCAAGTTGCTCCATGGAGGTGGCGCGGGGGTGCTCATCGGTGTCGAAAACAATATCGCCCTTTTTGCTCGAAATGGTGATGGGAACAATCTGACTCTTGAAGCGACCCTCTGCAATGGCCTTGGCGGCTCGGTTCTGAGACTCCAGCGCAAACTCATCCTGCTGCTCACGAGAGAGTCCGTGTTTTTTGGCGAGATTCTCTGCGGTAATGCCCATGTGACCGACGCCAAAAGGATCGGTAAGAACGGCCACCATCATGTCGATAAGCTTGGTGTCGCCCATCCGCGCGCCTGAGCGCATCGCGGTGCTCAGGTATCCGCCTCGGCTCATCACCTCCACCCCTCCGCCAATTCCAAAGTCGGAGTCACCCAGCAGGATGTTTTGGCTTGTTGAGACGACCGCCTGCAATGCAGATCCGCAGAGCCGGTTGATTGTCAATGCGACTGAGCTCATGGGAAGACCAGCCTGTATCGAAACGACGCGGGCCACGTAGGGCGCGCGGCTCTCAGTGGGAATGCAATTGCCGCAGACCACGTAGTTCATCTGGTCCGCACTCACCCCCGAGCGGGCCACCGCCTCTTTCATCACCAGACCGCCGAGCTCTGAGGGCTCCAGGCCCGAGAGGGTTCCATTAAACCCGCCGACTGCGGACCGGGCGGCACTTAGAACCAGAACTTCACGCATGTGCTTCTCCTCATGATTGTTGAGAACGAACAAAGACTGCATCAAGGTCGTACTCATCACTATCGACAATGTCGACCTCTACAAACTGTCCAACTTCGACGGTCACTGGATGACGAGAGCTGGGGTCTGGAAAGACCCGCACAATTCCATCAATCTCGGGGGCGTCCCCCGTGGTTCGACCCACAAGATAGCCCTCCTCGGCATCCACATCGTCGATCAAAACCTTTGTTCGGCGGCCAATCCAGCGCGCCAGCCGCTGCGCAGAGATCTCGGCCTGATGGGCCATGAGCTGTTCGACACGCTCATGGCGCACCTGCTCCGCAACGGGGTTGGCCAGATCGTTTGCCGCAGCCCCATCCACTGGGCTGTAGGCGAAGCAGCCCACGCGATCGAGCTGGGCCTCACTGAGAAAAGACAACAGGTCTTCAAACTCAGCCTGGGTCTCGCCCGGGAATCCAGCAATAAAGGTGCTTCGAATGGTCAGGTCTGGGCAGATGGCCCGCCAGGCTGCAATGCGCTCCAGGTTTCGCTCCCCGCTCGCCGGGCGCCGCATACGCCTGAGAACATCCGGGTGGCTGTGCTGGAAGGGAATATCGAGATAAGGAAGCACCCTTCCCTGCGCCATGAGCGGGACAATCTCATCGACATGGGGGTAGGGATAGACGTAATGGAGCCGCACCCATACGCCCAGCGTGGCCAATTCCTGCACAAGCTCGGTCATCCGAGTCTTGACCGGCCGTCCATCCACGAAGTCGGTTCTGTACTTAATGTCGACACCGTAAGCGCTCGTATCCTGGGAGATCACCAGAATCTCCTTCACCCCCGCCTTTACGAGGGCCTCGGCCTCTCGCATCACCTCTCCAATCGGTCGCGAGACCAAGTCGCCTCGCATTGATGGAATGATGCAAAAGCTGCAACGGTGATTGCAGCCCTCGGAAATCTTCAGATAGGCATAGTGATCGGGCGTGAGCCGAACACCGTGCTCAGGAACCAAGTCGGTAAAAGGATCGTGCGGCTTGGGTAGGTGCGTGTGGACCGCCTGCAGAACCTCAGAGGTCGCGTGCGGCCCCGTGACTGCGAGCACCTTGGGATGCGTCTGGAGCACGAGGGAATGGCCCGATGCGTCCGACTTCGCACCCAGGCAGCCCGTCACAATGACGCGCCCGTTCTCTTGCAGCGCCTCGCCGATTGCATCAAGGCTCTCGGCCACGGCCTCATCAATAAAGCCACACGTGTTCACCACAACAAGGTCTGCATCTTCGTAACGCGAGGAGACGCTATAGCCCTCGGCTCGCAGCTGCGTCAAGATGCGCTCAGAGTCAACGAGTGCCTTGGGACATCCGAGCGAGACGAACCCCACGGTTGGGGCGGTCATGACGCGCGCACCCTACTTCTCGTCTGGGCCGTTGGGCTCCGACCCGGGGGTCGGAAATCGAAACCCTGTCAGCATGGATCGAGCGTTGCTTTGCATTTGCTCCTCCATCTGCATGAAGACCTTCTTGCTCTGATCAATGTAGTTGGACATGAGCGTCTGCATCATGGGTGCCTGCCCAGCCATGAACTGGGTCCAGGCTTCCTGCCCCGCAAGGCCCTGCCCACCTGAGAAGGCCTTCGACTGCTCCTGCATCTTTGCCTGGACATCCATAAAGGCCTGAATGTTTTTCTCAAGGTACGAACCCATCATGCTCTGCATGGCGTTGCCGTAAAAACGAATCACATTGGTGAGGACGGGCGCAGAGAAGATTGGCACGCCCGAGGACTCCTCTTCCAGAATGATCTGAAGCAGGATGCTCCTGGTGAGGTCCTCCGAGGTCTTTGCATCCACCACCTGAAAATCCTCGTGGGCCAATACCAATTCCTTCACGTCACTCAGCGTGATGTACGTGCTGGTGCGGGTGTCGTAGAGACGCCGATTCGGATACTTCTTGATGAGTCTGATCTGGTCTTGCTTTCCCATCGCCCCTCCTCGCAACACCCGGCCCGGGTCAACTCATGTGAAGGCCGCCATTGAGCGAGAAGTCTGCGCCCGTAGCAAACCCGCTGTCCTCGGAAGCCAACCAGGTGACCATCGACCCGATCTCATCGGGCTCCCCAAGCCGCTTAACAGGAATGGTCGCCACAATCTTCTCGAGCACCTCTGGCTTGATTGCACGCACCATTTCAGTGCCAATATACCCTGGGGAGATCGTGTTGACCGTGACACCCTTAGTGGCCAGTTCTTGCGCCAAGGCCATGGTAAAGCCATGAATACCGGCCTTGGCTGTTGAGTAGTTGGTCTGGCCGAACTGGCCCTTCTGACCGTTGACCGATGAAATGTTGATGATCCGACCCCAGCCCTTGGCGGCCATGCCCTCCACCACTTGCTTTGTTACGTTAAAGAGGCTGTTGAGGTTGGTGTCAATCACGGCATCCCACTGCTCTCGCGTCATCTTGAGAAAGAGTCCATCGCGGGTGATGCCGGCGTTATTGACCAACACATCTGGGTTGCCATGCGTTGTCTTCACCTCGTTGAAGGCGGCCACGGTGGAGGCCCAGTCACCCACATTTCCCACCGAGGCGAAAAAGGTGTACCCCAGCGCCTTTTGTTCTGCCAGCCATTTCGCATGGTCCCGACTGGGTCCGCAGCCCGCAATGACGGTAAAGCCTGCGCCATGAAGCTTTTGGCAGATGGCCGTTCCAATGCCGCCCATGCCCCCTGTGACATACGCAATCTTCTTACCCATGTTGTCTCCGTTTTATATTTTTTAGGCCAAACGAACTTTTACGTAACTGCCCGGGGCGGGCTCAAGGACAGGAAATCCGCGAGCCCCAAGTTTCTTCGGCGCGGGAATCTCCCCGCCCTTGTGAGCCGACAACCAGTGGGCCCAGTCATTCCACCAACTGCCAGGCTGCTCCTTGGTCTTTGACAGCCAGGCCAGCGGAGAAGTGCCCATGGCAGACGTCGATGCAGTCCAATAGCTGCGCTTATTCTTGGAAGCAGGATTGATCGCGCCGGCCACATGCCCACTTGCACCCAACACGAACCGAGTCTTGCATCCGACAAGGGCCTTGGCCGATGCCCAGGCGGACTCCCAGGGCACGATGTGATCCTCCTGCGCCCCAAAGGCATAGACCGGCAGCTTGATCTGTCGCAGGTCTATCTTCTGGCCTGCTACGCGGACATGTCCGGGCTTTACGAGATTGTTTTCAAGGTAGGTGTTGCGCAGGTACCAGCAATAGAAGGGTCCAGGCAGGTTGGTGCTATCGGCGTTCCAAAACAAAATATCGAAAGCAGGCGGGGCCTCCCCTTTGAGGTAATTGCGCACCACATAGTTCCAGACAAGATCGTTTGGTCGAAGCATGGAGAAGGTGGACGCAAGGTCCCTTCCAGAGAGAAGACCGCCGCTCCCAATGGTGGCCTCTCGCATGGCCACGTGCTGTTCATCAATAAACACATCCAGCACACCCGTCTCTGAAAAATCAAGGAGGGTGGTCATGAGGGTGAGCGAATGCACCGAGGTGTCGCCCCGAGCCGCGAGCACTGCGCAGGCCGTGGTGACCAGTGTGCCGCCCACACAAAAGCCAAGCAGATTGAGATCCTTGCTGCCGCTCGCCGCCAGCGTGACTCGAATCGCCTCGAGCACCCCAAGCTTGATGTAGTCGTCCCAGGTCAGATTTCCTTGCTCAGCGCCCACATTCCGCCAGGACACGAGGAAGACGTTGTGGCCCTGGTCCAGAGAGAATTCGACGAGAGAGCTGCCTGGCTGCAGATCCATGATGTAGAACTTGTTAATGCTCGGTGGCACCAACAGAAGGGGCCGCTGACCGACCTTTGGGGTGTGGGGCTTGTAGTGAATGACCTCGATGAGGTCGTTGCGAAAAATGACGGAGCCCTCTGTGGTTGCAATGTTCTTTCCCACCTCGAATGCAGTCTCGTCCGTCTGAGTAATCCGACCCCGCTCAAGATCGTGCATGAGGTTGTCAATGCCGATCCGAAGGCTCGCGCCCTTGGTTTCGATGATGCGCTTTTGGGCATCTGGATTGGTGGCCAGATAATTCGCTGGGGACGCCGCGTCCACAAACTGCTGCGTGAGAAAGCGCACCTTCTCTTGCGTCTTGTGATCCCCCTCAAAGGCCTCGGCCATCTGGGTGAGCGCCTGACTGTTGATGAGATAGAGCGCCGCCATGGTGGCAAAGGCCTCGTTTCCTTTCCAGGCCTCCGATGAGAACCGCCGATCCTTTTGAATGAGCTCCTGAACCCTCTCGGGAGAGCTCATGACGCCTGCAAGCTGTTGGATGTAGTTCTGCTGAATCTGGGCAAAGCGCTCAGGTGCAGCAACGACGGCTGACTTCTCCATAAAATTCCTCCGCGCTCAATGGACCATTCATCCCACCATTGAGGCCTAATGTCAATCTCGGAGAATCCATATGGATGCGGCCATGCGGCCGCTGGGTGCGTCCCTTCGGTGAGAAAAAAACCGATCGGGCGACGAGAAAGTACACGCCGGCTCAGGCCCGAGGAGCGAGACGGGAATCCCGGATTGATGCGACCAGCGCCTCAACCGATGCCGTGCGAGCTCGGGTAGATTGGCGAAATAGTGGCCAGGTCGGCCCGGAACAAAGGCCTCGCTCGGAGAGGCAAGAAAGGCCTGTCGAACATCCTCCTGCACCTCAAAGGCCAGCCTGCCAATGCACGGCCCGAGCCAGACCGCCAACCCGGAGGGGCTGCTCTGCTGACAAAGCGTCTCAAGCATGGCCTCAACCACCCCTCCCGCAAGGCCACGCCATCCCGCATGCGCCGCGCCGATCGCTCGCCCGTCTTGCGAGGCGGCCAGAACCGGCATGCAATCAGCCATTAAAACCGTCAGCGCAACCCCGCCAAGGGCTGTCACACTCGCGTCCGCCTCGGGCGGCTCGGCACCATGTCGCTGCTTTCCAAGGCGAGCCTCATCAACGGCCACGACGCGTGAGCCGTGCACCTGAGAAAGCCAAAACGCCTCGGCGCCAAGTGACTGCTCGAAGAGCCCTCTATTTATTGCAACGGCCTCTGGCCTGTCGCCGACCTTTGCCCCAAGATTGAGGCGGCCATATGGGCCCTCGGATGCGCCGTGGCTCGGATCCGCACCCCGAAGGCTGAACGCCGCCCGCACGCCCTGGGGAAATCCGGTGACTGGCTCTAAGGGCGCTTTCATCTGGGGTGCTTCATTCCCGCGCGTTCAAGAAGGTCAGCAAAATCCTTGGGGAGGTCGGCCTCGAATGCGACCTCGACGCGCCGCTCAGGGTGAAGAAAGGACAGTCTGTAGGCATGCAAGGCCTGGCGCTCAAAGCCAATCGACCGTCCCGGGAGGGGGGCCCGCCTCGTGTAGGTCGCATCGCCCACGAGCGGAAAACCGGCCTCTTGAAGGTGAACTCTGATTTGGTGTGTGCGTCCTGTCTCGAGTCTGCAGACGACAAGCGTCACGGGCCTGCCCTCTAAGACCCCTTCCCCTTTGGGCTCTATGTGCGTGGCGGCTGGCTTGCCACCGGCCGAGACAACAGCCATGCGCTGACGGTCCCTCGGATCGCGACCAATGTCCCCGGAGAGCACCCGTGCGCCAGCCGGCCTGCCCCACACCAATGCCCAGTAAAGCCGTGATACGGACCTGGCCTGAAGTTGGCGAACCAGATCCACCTGGGCCAGAGGAGTCTTCGCCACAACCATAAGGCCCGTCGTGTCCCGGTCCAGTCGATGAACAATGCCGGCCCGAGGAATGGCGCGAAGCTCGGGGCAGTGGGCAAGGAGTCCATTCAAAAGAGTGCCCTTGGGGTGGCCCGCCGCAGGATGGACCACGAGCCCGGATGGCTTATTCAAAACCAGCACCTGGTCATCCTCGAAAAGGAGATCCAGCCTCATGGGCTCGGCCAGCCAGTCGCCCTGTGCTTCTTGCTCCGGCTCTTGAATTTCGATTCGCTGCCCAGCTCGCAGACTCAGACTCGATCGGGCAAGTCTGCCATCGACCAAGACCGAACCTTCCTCCACCCACCGCTGCAGTCGCGCCCGGGACTGCTCAGGAAGCAGGCTTGCGAGAAAGACATCGAGACGGCGCCCGACATCCGCCGGCGTCACGATCACGAGGGTGCTCTCGCTATAATCCTCAGAGCCCTCCGACTCGGATTGCCCGGAGGTCTCTCGAACATCTAGATCGGTCATATGCGCGCATTCTCCCTGAGTCTTGCCCTCGCCATTCTCCTCGGCCTATCAGGATGCGCCTCCGATCCGGCCAGCCGAGACGAGACCCTGAATTGGACGGCCGAAAAGCTCTACGCAGAGGCCCAGGATGAGTTGTCCTCGGGGAACTACGCCAAGGCGATTGCCCTTTTACAAAAGCTCGAGTCGCGCTACCCATTTGGCCGCTTTGCCCAACAGGCCCAAATCAACACGGCCTATGCCCATTGGAAAGAGGGCGAAATGGCGCTTGCTCTTGCCGCCATCGATCGTTTCACCCGCCTCTATCCCAATCACGAGAATCTTGACTACGTCCTCTATCTCAAGGGACTCATCAATGTAAACGACCGGGCCACACTCTTTTCGGCATACACCGGAGAGGACTTCGCAGAGCGAGATCCGCGGGCCGCTCGCGAGGCATTCGACACTTTCAAGGAGCTCGTCACTCGCTTTCCGGAGAGCAAATACGCGCCCGACGCGTCGGCCCGCCTCCAATTTCTCATCAACTTACTGGCCCAGAACGATGTCCACGTGGCGCGCTACTACCTCCGCCGGGGGGCGTTTCTCGCGGCGGTGAACCGAGCGCAGCAGGTAACGCGTCAGTACCAGGAGGCCCCTGCCGTCGAGGAGGCACTCGCACAGATGGTTCTGGGCTACGACCGACTTGGTCTTGTTGATCTGCGAGACGATGCGAGGCGTGTTCTGGCGCTCAACTACCCAAAGAGCGCGTACCTCAAGCATGGCTACGACCCCAAGGTGCTTGGCGGCCTCCCGGCCGATCTGCGCCCGGACTACAGGGGCATGTGGTCACGCTTTAAGTTCTGGGAAAAACTGCCGAGCCTCGGCAAGTGATCGGGTCCGCCTAAAGGGTGGAAGACTGCGAGCCATCCGTCTGCCGTAAGGGGTCTCTGCAAGTCTTCGATCGCCAATGAGCAGCACCCCCCTGTCGTGCTCCGACCGAATAAGTCGTCCGGCCCCTTGCTTGAGTGCAAGCGAGGCTTCGGGCAACTGAATCTCTCGAAAGGGATCGCCTCCGGCCTCCCTGCACTGCCTCATCCGCGCCTCCAGCACGGGGTCGTCGGGGGGAGAGAACGGGAGTTTATCGATCATCACCAGACTTAAAGCCTGTCCAGGAACGTCAACGCCCTCCCAGAAACTCGCGGCACCCACCAGGATCGCTCTTCCGTGGGTGCGGAAGGCCTCCAGCAAAGAGGCCCGGGGCGCCTGGCCCTGAACGAGAACGAGACGATCTCCAACTTGATTCTGGGCGGCGCGAAGAAACTCACCGGCCTGATCGACCGCGCGCAGACTGGTACAGAGCACGAATACCCCCCCGGGGCTAGCGACGATCAAGTCCATGATCTGTGGATCACCCAGGAGGTCCAGAACCAGCCGACTTGATTTCGGGTCTGGCAGGTTCTGCGGGACCACGAGCAAGGCGTGCTCGGAATAATCGAATGGGCTCTCGAGCCTCAGACATCGAGTGGGGGCGAGTCCCATTCGGCCGCAGAAATATTGGAAGTCTCCAAGGGCGTGCTGCCCCTCCGCGGCCGGAACGGCAAGCGTGGCCGAGACGAAGATCCAGGACCGAGGCGGCCCCCCCTGAAAGACCTGTCGCAGAAGCATGGCCACTTCCACCGGGGCCCAATGCAGGCTGACCGATGTCCGATTTACTTCAATCCAATAGACGCCTGCGACGCCGTCGGGATCGGCCTGATGTGTTGGAACAAGCTGTTCGACACGTGCGAGCATCTCGTCAACCCGTTCCTTCAAGCGCAGAAGCTCCGCATCTCTCGCGGCATTGACAGCCAGCACCTCTGCGACTGCGCACAGAGAAGCCGTGAGCGCATCAATCGCCTGCGTCAGAGCCTCTCTCACAGACTCCGTAAGATCTGTCCAGGTGATCCGAGTTGCGCGAGAACCCTGAGAGACGAGTGAGCCAGCGAGGCTCTCTCGGAGCTTGAGGTTGGCCAACTCAATAGCACTCGAGTGGGCGGGCCAGTCGGCAGCATCACGGGCATGGGTAAGGCCGGCTGCCAGAAGCTCCCGGCAGAGCACCGCCAATGCTGGAGTGGAGAGCGCGAGGCCGAAGAACTGACCAGCACAGTCGGCCAGGGCGTGCGCCTCATCAATGATCATGACCTCGGCAGCGGGAAGCAGATCACCACCATGCTCCCTCTTGAGCGCAAAGTCCGCACACAGCAGATGATGATTCACGATCAGCAGCTCCGCCTGGGCTGCGGCCTCTCTAGCCCTCACAACTGGGCATTCAGAGAGTTGGGGGCAGGCCTGACCGAGGCAATTCTCAGTGGTCGATGTCACCAATGGCCAGATCGCTGAGTGCTCGGGCACGGAATGGCATCCGGAGATGTCACCGTCTCCCGATATGGCCGCAAAGCGCACGACCTCCCTAAAGTCTGCGGACTCTTGGGCCGAGCCAAACCGAGCCTCCGTCTGGGCACGCGCAATACGAAAGGGACACAGATAGTTCGCGCGCCCTTTGAGTCGGGCTACGCGAATATGGGCAAGGCCCATGGCCTTACAGAGACGAGGAACGTCCCGCTCGAAGAGCTGGTCCTGCAGGGTTCGACTCGCCGTGGAGACCATGACACGCTTGCCGCTCAGCAGAGCGGGGACGAGGTAAGCAAAGGTCTTCCCAACGCCCGTGCCCGCCTCTGCCACGAGCTGCCCCTGGGCATCTATGACCTCCTCGATCGCAAGGGCGAGGTCCGTCTGTGCCTGGCGTGGCCGATAGCCCTCTAGCCGGCCCTGAAGGAGACCATCAGGCCCAAACCAGCGAGATGACATAGGGCTTAGGCGGGCTCGCTCGGCTCGAGCTGGGTCTGAAGCAGCGCGATCTGATCCTTGATCTGAAGTTTGCGCTTTTTGAGGCGACGAAGGGCTAGCTCATCTCGACCAAGGTCTTTCTCGAACTCTTCGATCAGCCCGTCCAGCTCACGATGCTCCGCCTCGAGCTCGAGGACCCGCATCTGGACCGTACGAATATCGCGATTACCGGGCACTGAGCTCCTCCGCACGTTGGGCGCGCGCCCTCGTTCGCGCCTGCGCCTCCAGTCGGCGAATGGACTCTGACAGAGACTCGCGTGCGAGATCAAGAACTCGGTTTTCACGCTCGGACTCAACCCGCAGACGCTCAATGCACGGCGCTGAAACAAAGCGTGAGAGGCACTCTTTCTCCTGGAGGTGAAGGCGACCCTGAAGCGCTCTGCGATCGACCTCAACCTGGTCGAGACCTTTCTGATAGTGCTCTCTCAGGGCGAGTTCATGCTCTGTCAGAGAGACTGCCCATGACGGAGATAAGCAGACCAGACAGCCCAGGAAGGCGACGAGTGCGGGAGCCATTCGCATCAAAGCATTATCACCTAGGCGAGCCGTTCCACCGATACGCGCTGAATCCGACTGAGATACACCGCCGTCTGCATCTCGCTCAGTCGACTCACCGCGCGAGTGAATTCCGATGCGAAGGACCCCTCCGTGTAGAGCGTCTCAGCAGGGCCTGCGGCGCTCAGGGCGAGGCGACGACCGTGGTCATAGAGGATGTCGATGAGCCAGGTGAATCGACGTGCCTCTGAGAACTGCGCGGAGGAGAGCACGGGGACACCCGAGAGGATGATCGTGTGAAAGGATGCGGCAAGCGCGAGATAGTCGTTCTGAGATCTTGGGCCTGCGCAGAGCGTCTCAAAGTCAAACCAGGCCACACCGCCGCCCGTCCGCAGCGCAACCACGTCTCGGGACTCAATCTGGAGATGGGCACGTTCGCGCACCTCACCGTCCCGAAAGGCTTCGAAAATTCGAGCCAGAGCCACATCGGACTCTGCACCCAGGGGAGATTGAAGGAGGGGTGGCAGGCGGGCAAGCAGTGCGGCCATCTCTGCATCAGGCTTGGCATTGGCGGCCTCATGACGATGATCCGTAGCGGAGGCCAACTCCACCACCTCCAGATGCTGCTTGATGAGATCAATTGCGGGCAGAAGCTGCTCACGCTGTAGACCGTCTGGGTAGAGCGCATCGGGTGCGTAGTTGGAGGTCATGATGAAACCCACGCGAGCGTCAATCAGCTTGTGCAAAAGACGCTCGAGAATCATGGCGTCTGCGACATCCGAAATATGGAACTCATCAAAACAGATCAGGCGATAACGACGAGCAACTCGTATGGCAAGTTCCTCGAGAGGATCCTGAAGGCCGCGAAGGTCATGGAGCTCACGGTGAACCGCCCGCATGAATTCATGAAAGTGCAGACGCACCTTGCGCTCAAGCGGGACGGCCTTGAAAAAGGAATCCATGAGAAAGGACTTGCCCCGCCCCACGCCCCCCCAGAGATAGACGCCTCGGGGCACAGGAGGGTGAATGAGCATCTTCGCCAGTCGCCCGCCGCGACGAGACTTGTAGTGGCGCCACTCGTCGTTGCAACGGTCAAGAGCGGCAAGGCCACGCTTTTGTCCTTCGTCAAGCTCAAAACCCCGGGCAGAGAGGATCTGCCGAGAGATCTCCTCAACCTCGTGCCCGGACATGGCGACCCTACATATTCAAGGCGCGCTTGTCTGCGGCCAGGGCCGCCTCCCGCATCACCTCAGACATTGAGGGATGGGGGTGGCAGATGCGGGCAATATCTTCAGACGACGCCTTGAACTCCATGGCCACTGCGGCCTCTGCAATGAGGTCGGAGGCAGCACTGCCCACGATGTGAACGCCCAAAATCTCATCGGTCACAGAATCTGCAATGACTTTGACGAAGCCCTGTGCCGCATCCATTCCGAGTGCTCGTCCATTGGCAGCAAAAGGGAATTGCCCGACCTTGTAGCCGCGACCCTCGGATTTGAGCTGCTGCTCGGTCCGACCCACCCAGGCGATTTCGGGCGAGGTGTAAATGACCCAGGGGATGCAGTTGTAGTCGATGTGGGGTTTTTGGCCCGCAATGAGTTCGGCAACCATGACGCCCTCATCCTCACCCTTATGGGCAAGCATGGGCCCTCGAACCACATCGCCAATGGCATACACGTTGGGAAGGCTTGTTTTGCAGTGGTCATCCACCGGGATAAATCCGCGTTCATCTGTGGAGAGGCCGACGGCCGAGAGGTTTAAGTTCTCGGTGTTGGGCACCCGGCCTACCGAGACAATGAGCCGATCGCATTCCAGCACCTGCGCGGCGCCGGAGGCATCGGTGTAGCTCACTTTCACGCCCTTGGCGCTCGTCTTGACCTCGCCAATCTTGACGCCCATGTTGATGGAGAGGCCTTGTTGCGTAAACAGCTTGAATGCCTCCTTGGCCACTGCCTCGTCGCAGGCACCCAGAAAGGTGGGCATGGCCTCGAGCACAGTGACATCGGCACCAAGCCGCCTCCAGACTGAACCGAGTTCAAGGCCAATGACCCCGGCGCCGATCACGCCAAGCTTCTTGGGCACCGAGGGAAAATTGAGAGCCCCCTCGTTATCGCAGACGATTTTGTTGTCAACGGGTATGGAGGGTAGGTGACGAGCCTTTGAACCTGTTGCA
This sequence comes from Burkholderiales bacterium UBA2463, assembly GCA_002342295.1. GTDB lineage: Bacteria > Pseudomonadota > Gammaproteobacteria > Burkholderiales > Burkholderiaceae_A > Hahnella. Next base: position 52,359 of record DDPR01000012.1, on the reverse strand, counting down.
ATGATGAGGTGCTTGGCCAGAACACTCTCTGCACCCTTCTCAGTCTGAACCTCCACCTGAATGAGGCCGCCCTCTTGCCCGAGCAGTCGCCCGTGGCCCTTGAGCCAGGTGATCTTGTTTTTTCGAAACAAGAACTCGATGCCCTTGGTCATCTTGCTCACAATGCCATCTTTTCGGGCGAGCATCTTGGCGACATCCATGCTCGCACCCTTCACGCTAATTCCGTGCGTGTCTGCGTGGTGGGCGATCTTTTCGAACTCTTCGCTCGAGGCCAGAAGGGCCTTCGAGGGAATACAGCCCACATTGAGGCAGGTGCCACCGAGGACCATCTCCCCGTTGGGATTGACCCACTTCTCTACACAGGCAGTCTGAAGCCCCAGCTGGGCGGCACGAATCGCAGCGATGTACCCTGCCGGGCCAGCGCCGATCACCACCACGTCAAAGGTCTGCGACATGTGTCCTCTCCTCAGATCTCAAGCAGAAGACGCGCGGGGTCTTCCAGCGCCTCTTTCATGGTCACCAGACCCAGCACGGCCTCACGGCCATCAATGATGCGGTGGTCGTAAGACATCGCGAGATAGTTAATCGGGCGAACGACTACCTGACCGTTCTCAACGACTGCGCGGTCCTTGGTCGCATGAACACCCAAGATGGCCGATTGAGGGGGATTGATGATGGGGGTGGAGAGCATCGATCCGAAGACGCCTCCGTTCGAAATGGAGAAGGTGCCGCCGGTCAGTTCCTCCAGCGTGATCTTCCCCTCCCGGGCGCGAACGCCAAAGTCCGCAATGGTCTTTTCGATTTCCGCAAAGGTGAGCTGGTCGGCGTTACGAATAACCGGCACCACCAGCCCGCGGGGCGAACCAACAGCCACCCCAACATCGAAGTAGCCGTGGTAGACGATGTCGTTTCCGTCGACAGAGGCATTCAGCACGGGATACTTCTTGAGTGCAGCGACTGCAGCCTTCACAAAGAAGGACATGAAGCCCAGCTTCACCCCATGTTCCTTCTCAAAGCGCTCAACGTACTGCTTGCGAAGCGCCATGACTGGCGCCATGTTGACCTCGTTGAAGGTGGTCAGGATGGCGTTGGTGGCCTGCGACTGAAGAAGTCGCTCGGCCACTCGAGCACGGAGTCTGGTCATGGGAACACGCTGCTCGGGCCGACCCTCAAGCATGGCCTCTGCACCAATCGCGACGGGCACCGGCGGAAGGCTCGGTGCCGAGGCCACTGCAGGCGCGGCAGTCTTGGTCGTCGCAGCTGCGGGGGCGCTGGCAGCAGCCAGCACATCGCCTTTGGTGATTCGACCATCTCGACCGGTTCCGGCCGAGGGTGTGACGCCCGTCTCGGCCATGAGCTTGGCTGCGGACGGCATTGCGTGCGCAGTAGGTGCTGCAGCTGCGGATGCACTTGGCGCTGCTGGTGCAGGCGATGGCGCCTGAGGAGCCGCTGCCGCCGAGGCAGAGGGTGAAGCGGAAGCCTTGGCATCAGTGTCGATCTTGGCAATCACCTCGCCCGAGACCACCGTACCGCCATCTGCTTTCACGATCTCACTCAGCACACCGCTGGCCGGTGCGGGAACCTCCAGAACGACCTTGTCCGTCTCAATCTCGATAAGGGTCTCGTCTGCGGTCACGGCCTCTCCAGGCTTTTTCTTCCACTGCAGCAGGGTGGCCTCCGCGACAGACTCGGAGAGCTGCGGCACTTTGACTTCATGAATCGGCATAGGAAATGTCTCGCTCAGTAAAGGGGTTTGAGTTTGGAAAAGGCCGCCTCAAGGAGTTCCTTCTGGCGCGCAAGGAATCTCTCGTAGTAGCCCGCTGCAGGTGAAGCCGAGGCTGGACGACCGGCATAACCGAGCTTCATTCCGTCGGTGAGGTGTTCCTGTAAGTAGTGCTGAACCTGGAACCAGTAGCCCTGGTTCTGCGGCTCATCCTGCACCCACACCACCTCCGCCAGGTTGGGGTATTTCTTGAACTCGGCACCAAGCGCCTTATGCGGAAAGGGATAGACCTGCTCAGCACGAACGATGACCACATCGTCCCGCCCGCGCTCCTTGCGCTGGTGCACAAGGTCGTAATAGACCTTGCCGGAGCAAACGAGCATGCGCTTCACTTTTTTCGCATCGATTGAACCGTCGACCTCTCCGATGATGGTGTGGAACTTGCCCTTGGCAAAGTCCTCAAGCGGCGAGCCCGCATCCTTGTTTCTGAGCAACGACTTGGGTGTAAACACGATGAGTGGCTTGCGGAAAGGACGGATCATCTGTCGGCGCAGCAGATGGAAAATCTGGCTAGCATTCGTCGGCTGCACGAGCTGCATATTGGTGTCCGCACAGAGCTGCAGGAAGCGCTCCGGTCGAGCGGAGGAGTGCTCTGGCCCCTGCCCCTCGTGTCCATGCGGCAACAACAGTGTGAGGCCGCTCTGTCGACCCCATTTCACCTCACCCGATGCAATGAACTGATCAATGACTACCTGCGCTCCGTTGGCGAAATCGCCGAACTGCGCCTCCCAGATCACCAAGGCATTAGGCTCAGCCGTGGAGTAGCCGTACTCGAATCCCAGAACAGCCTCCTCAGAGAGGACGGAATCAATCACCACAAACGGGGCCTGTCCGGGACTGACGTTCTCGAGCGGCACGTATGTTCCCGAGTCATAGCGCTCACGCTTCTGGTCGTGCAACACGGCATGTCGGTGCGTGAACGTTCCACGCCCGCAATCCTGTCCGGAGAGACGGACCGCATAGCCAGAGGACACCAACGAGGCGTACGCAAGGTGCTCGCCCATTCCCCAGTCCAGATTCATCTCGCCACGCCCCATGGCCCGACGATCGTTGATGACCTTCTCCACCAGCGGATGGAGGTTGAAGCCCTGAGGAATGGTGGTGATGCGTTCGGACAGCCGCTTGAGTTCGGCCATTGGAAGCGCGGTGTCCGCGTCGTCGGTCCACTTCTTGTCGAGGAAGGGGGCCCAGTCAACCGAAAACTTGCTTTTGTAGTTGGTTAGAACGGGGTCGCGCGTGTGACGGCCCTCATCCATCGCGGCTCGGTAGGCCTTTACGAACTCGTCACCTTCGCCAGGCTTGAGCACGCCCTGCGCTTCAAGGCGATCTGCATAGAGTTTACGGGTGCCGGGGTGAGCAGCGACAGCGCGGTACATCATCGGCTGCGTCAAGGAGGGTGTGTCCTGCTCGTTGTGACCGAGCTTCCTAAAGCAGACGATATCGATGACGATGTCTTTGTTAAAGGTGGTGCGATAGTCAACGGCAATCTGCGTCGCCAGCACCACGGCCTCCGGGTCATCCCCATTCACGTGAAGAACAGGCGCCTCAATAATCTTTACCACGTCCGAGCAGTAAAGCGTGGAACGAGTATCGCGCGGGTCGCTGGTGGTAAATCCAATTTGGTTGTTAATCACCACATGAATCGTTCCGCCGGTTTGATAGCCGCGCGTCTGCGCCAGATTCAGGGTCTCCATAACCACCCCCTGCCCTGCGAAGGCCGCATCACCGTGAACGAGGATGGGCAGAATCTTCTTGCCCAGCGAATCGCCGCGACGGTCTTGACGCGCGCGCACGGACCCCTCCACCACGGGATTTACAATCTCAAGGTGCGACGGGTTGAAGGACAACGACAGGTGAAGTGGTCCGCCCGGAGTGGAAACATCGCTGGAGAAGCCCTGGTGATACTTCACATCACCCGCTGGCAGGTCATCCGCGTGCTTTCCCTCAAACTCAGCGAAGAGGTCGGCGGGCATTTTGCCAAGCGTGTTGACGAGCACATTAAGCCGACCTCGATGGGCCATACCAATTACGGCCTCTTCAACGCCTGCCTCACCAGCGCGCTGGATGATCTCGTCCATACAGGCGATGAAGGACTCTCCGCCCTCAAGTGAGAAACGCTTCTGCCCGACGTACTTTGTGTGCAAGTAGCGCTCCAGACCCTCCGCCGCCGTCACCTGGCTGAGAATGTGGCGCTTCTTCTCGGGGCTGAAATGAGGGGTGGTTCGTGAGGACTCCAGACGCTCCTGAATCCAGCGCTTTTCAGTGGGGTCCTGAACATGCATAAACTCTGAGCCAATCTTGTCGCAGTAAGTCTCACGAAGAGCGGCCAGGATGTCCCGGAGCGACATCTGCTCCGCTCCAAAGTAGAGGTTGTCCGCCCGAAACACTGTGTCCAGATCAGCCTCGGTGAAGTCATAGAACGCGGGCTCAAGTTCGGGGAATGCGGGTCGCGACCGAAGCTTCAGCGGGTCAAGATCCGCCCACTGGTTACCAAGATTTCGGTAGGCCGCAATGAGCGACTGCACATGAACCTGCTTTCGAGCAACGGAGAGATCGCGCTCGGCCACACGCGGCAGAAACTGATTGTTTTTTGCGCGTTGAGCAAAGGATTCAATGACGGGCGAATGGGCCTGGTCTCGAACCGAGAGAGCTCCGCTTGGCGCGGGGACGTTCTGCATGGCATCGAAATAGCGACGCCAGTTGTCAGAGACAGAACCCGGATTATTTAGGTACTGGTCGTAAAGCTCTTCAACGTAGGGCGCATTGGCCCCGAAGAGGTACGAGTTGAGCTGAAAACTCTTCATCATGATGCTTCACCTTTCATGGCCGACGGCCGAACGGATGCAGGGAGACCCTTCCACCTCGCGGCGACGCCGTCCGGTGGATTGCATTGCCCATAATCTACCCGCGCTGACTCATCGGCACAAATGCCCTCTCCGAGGGCCCCACGTAAAGTTGACGAGGACGACCGATCTTGTATTCAGAGTCCGTAATCATCTCTTTCCATTGAGCAACCCATCCGATGGTGCGCGCCAAGGCAAAGATGCAGGTGAACATTGAGACAGGGATGCCCAGGGCGCGCTGAACAATGCCGGAATAGAAATCCACATTGGGGTAGAGCTTGCGCTGAACGAAATAATCATCCTCAAGTGCAATCTTCTCAAGCGCCATCGCGAGCTTAAAGATCGGGTCGTTTTCGAGTCCGAGTTCGGCGAGTACCTCTTTGCAGGTCTCCTGCATGAGCTTTGCCCGCGGGTCGAAGTTCTTGTAAACCCTGTGGCCAAATCCCATGAGGCGCGCGGCATGGTTCTTATCCTTGACCTTCTCCATAAACTCACCGACCTTGGCCAGACCGCCTTCGGCCTGAATCTCCTCAAGCATCTCAAGGCAGGCCTGATTGGCGCCACCGTGTGCGGGGCCCCAGAGGCAGGCCACACCAGCGGCAATCGCAGAGAAGGGGCTGGTGCCAGAGGAGCCGCAAAGCCGTACGGTCGATGTGGAGGCGTTCTGCTCGTGATCGGCATGGAGCGTAAAGATGCGGTCCATCGCGCGAACCAGCACGGGGTTGGGCTCGTACTTCTCGCAGGGCGTCGCAAACATCATGTGCATGAAGTTGGCCGCGTAGGGAAGATGGTTCTGCGGGTACATATAAGGCTGGCCGATGGAGTACTTGTAAGCCATGCTCACCATCGTCGGCATCTTCGCAATGAGTCGAATAAACGAGATGTCCTGCTGCTCGGGCGAATTGATGTCTAGGCTATCGGGATAGAAGGCCGCCATGCCACCTGAGAGGCCGGTGAGCACTGCCATGGGGTGAGCATCACGGCGAAATCCACGCACAGCAAACTGCATGGCCTCATGCACCATGGTGTGGTGGGCGACCGTGACCTTGAATTCCTCGTACTCATCGTGGGTGGGAAGCTCGCCGTAATAGAGCAGGTAGCAGACCTCAAGAAACTCGCAGTGCCTGGCGAGATGCTCAATGGGGTAACCGCGATACAGGAGCTGGCCCTTGTCGCCATCAATGTAGGTGATGGTCGATGCGCAGGAGGCGGTGGACAAAAAGCCGGTGTCATAGGTGAACTTACCGGTCTGCGCGTAGAGCTTGCGGATGTCTACAACATCGGGGCCAACGGAGCCCTTCAAGATGGGGAACTCTACTGATGGCGTGCCGTCGGAGAACGACAACGTGGCCTTGTGCTCAGAAATCATGATGCCCGTTCCTTTGGTGAAAGTTGGTAATCAGACTGCGCGTAACTTGGCCAGAACTGCCAGAACCTCTGGCCGATCGAGCTCCCCGAGCGGCTGACGCCGATCGAGCAGCAGGTCCATCAGGTCGTTGTCGGTCAGATCGAGGAGACGGGCAAGCCCATCATGCTCGGCCACTGACAACCCGCTCTCCCACCGGACAAAAAAACGCTCGATGATGAGATCGTTCTCCAGCATCCCGCGCCGAGCCCGCCAGCGCAGCCTTCTTAAAACATCCTCCGGCGCCGTGAGGTCGCCGGACTGTCCCGAGAACGGATCGGGCTGCACCTCTTCGTAACCTCGGACTTAAACCGTGCGCCTGACCATGAGTTCTTTGATCTTGCCAATCGCCTTGGTCGGGTTGAGACCCTTGGGGCAGACATCCATGCAGTTCATGATGGTGTGACAGCGGAACAGTCGGTACGGATCTTCAAGGTTGTCTAAGCGCTCGCTCGTGGACTGGTCGCGGCTGTCTGCAATAAATCGATAGGCCTGAAGAAGGCCAGCGGGGCCCACAAACTTATCGGGGTTCCACCAGAACGACGGACAGCTCGTTGAGCAACAGGCGCAGAGAATGCACTCGTAGAGGCCATCGAGTTCCTCCCGCTCCTCAGGCGACTGAAGGCGCTCTTTTTCGGGGGGCGGGGTTTCGTTAATGAGGTAAGGCCGAATGGAGTGGTACTGCTTAAAAAACTGAGTCATGTCGACGATAAGATCGCGAACCACTGGCAGCCCAGGAAGTGGCCGCAACACAATGGGCTCCTTGAGTTCACGCAGGTTCGTGATACACGCCAGCCCATTTTTGCCATTGATATTCATCGCGTCCGAGCCGCAGACCCCCTCACGGCAGGACCGACGAAACGAAAGCGAATCGTCGGTGCTGGCTTTGATGCGCATCAAGGCATCGAGCAGCATCTTGTCCGTATCGAGCAGCTCAACGGAGAGGTCTTGCATGTAAGGCTTGGCATCGCGATCGGGGTCGTAGCGATAGATGGAAAACCGAACCGTTCTGGTCATGACAGACATCCTCTTTAGAAAGTGCGCTTCTTGGGCTGGAAGGTCTCTACCGTGAGTGGCTTCAGATTGACGGGCTTGTAGTCCAGCGCATTGCCCTCGGAGAACCACAGGGTGTGTCGCATCCAGTGGGCGTCATCGCGCTCGGGAAAGTCGCGGTGCGCGTGAGCGCCACGACTCTCTTTGCGTGCCTCTGCAGAGACGATGGTGGCTTTCGCAGTCTCCACCAGATTGGCCAGCTCGAGGGCCTCCACTCGCGCCGTATTGAACACCTTGCTCTTATCGTCGATATGAATATGGGCCGCGCGATCGGCCAGGGCCATGATCTTCTCAACACCCTCGCTGAGCAGCTCAGAGGTGCGAAACACACCACAAAACTTTTGCATCGTGCTTCGAATCTCATTGGCCACCGACTGGACATGCTCGCCAGAGGTGGAGGAATCAATTTTTGCAAGCCGAGAGAGGCTGAGGTCCGCCCCGTCTTTAGGAAGATGCCGATGCTCTTGACCCTTCAGATTCGAGGCCACGATGTGATTTCCCGCTGCGCGTCCGAACACGAGGAGGTCGAGGAGCGAATTGGTTCCCAGGCGATTGGCACCATGCACAGAGACGCAGGCGCACTCTCCAATGGCATAGAGGCCAGGCACCACCTCGTTGGGGTTTCCATGCTTGGGTGCGACCACCTGACCGTGAACATTCGTCGGAATGCCGCCCATCTGGTAGTGAATGGTGGGCACCACGGGGATGGGCTCCTTGATCGGGTCCACGTTGGCAAACTTCAGGGCAATCTCTCGAATGGAGGGAAGCTTCTTCAGAATCTTCTCGGCGCCAAGATGGTCAAGTTTTAGAAGAACATGGTCCTTGTTCGGTCCACATCCCCGACCCTCCTTGATCTCCTGATCCATCGAGCGAGACACGAAGTCACGCGGAGCCAGATCCTTGAGTGTGGGCGCGTAGCGCTCCATGAATCGCTCGCCATTGCAGTTAAGAAGGATGCCGCCCTCGCCTCTCACACCCTCGGTGACCAAGACGCCAGCGCCTGCAACGCCAGTGGGGTGAAATTGCCAAAACTCCATGTCCTCAAGGGGCAGCCCGGCGCGCGCAGCCATGCCCATGCCGTCGCCTGTATTGATGAACGCATTCGTTGAGGCTGCCCAAATCCGTCCGGCACCACCCGTTGCGAAGACCGTCGTCTTGGCCTCAAGCACCATGACCTCTCCGGTCTCCATCTCGAGGGCCACCACACCAACGCAAGCGCCCTCTGAATCACGGATGATGTCAAGGGCCATCCACTCAACAAAGAACTGGGTCCTTGCGCGTACGTTTCGTTGATAAAGCGTGTGAAGCAGCGCGTGGCCGGTTCGATCGGCTGCTGCGCAGGCCCGCTGAACCGGCTTCTCGCCGAGGTTTGCCGTGTGACCACCGAAGGGGCGCTGATAAATGGTGCCGTCAGGATTGCGGTCAAAGGGCATTCCAAAGTGCTCAAGCTCATAGACCACCTTGGGCGCCTCTCGGCACATGAACTCGATGGCGTCTTGGTCACCCAGATAGTCGGAGCCCTTCACCGTGTCGAACATATGCCAGTACCAGTTGTCGTCGCTCATATTTCCAAGCGAGGCGCCAATGCCGCCCTGAGCAGCCACCGTGTGCGAGCGGGTGGGGAAGACTTTTGAGAGCACTGCCACATTCAGCCCAGCCTCAGCGAGCTGCAGAGAGCAGCGCATGCCAGAGCCGCCCGCGCCGACAATGACGGCATCGAATCGCCGACGGGGAAGACTGCTCGTTTGATGCGAGAGAACTTCAGCCATTTACACCCTCCAGATCACATCAATGGCCCAGATGCTGCAGCCGAGAAGCCAGACGATGGTGCCGACCTGCAACGCAAGACGCAGGCCGACCGAATCAATGTAGTCCATCCAAATGTCGCGGACACCGACCCAGGCGTGGTACACAAAGGCAATGAGCGCGAGGATGGTGTAGACCTTCATCCAGGTCTGGGCAAAGAGTCCGGACCACCCGTAATAGCCCGGCTCGGGCACAAGAAGCGCTGAAATAAGAAGCACGACACTGTACGAGGCCAAGACCAGAGCGGTCATGCGCTGAGAAAGCCAATCTCGAAGGCCGTAGTGCGCGCCGACGACAAGGCGCTTGCGTCCAAAGCTGTCTGCCATTTAGATCACTCCAAAAATGGTGAGCCAGGCCACGGCCGAACACGTGAGGCTCGCTGCGAGGAATCCCTGGGCCACAAGAGGGCTGGCCTCCTTGGTCAACCCCATGTGAAGGTCATTGACCAGATGCCGAATGCCCCCCATGAAGTGATGGATAAAGGCCCAAGCAATGCCACAAAAAAAGAGCTTGACGACCGTCAGCTCCGTGAGCTCGATGAGCCTGAAGTAACTCAACTCGGAGGTGATACTCAGGTCGAAAACGTAAATGAGAATGGGGAGGGTAAGAAACATGCCGGCCCCACTGACGCGGTGCAGGATCGACATGATCCCTGCAATGGGAAGCCGATACCCCAGGATCTGGGAGATGTGAATGTTGCGAAATTCGGGACGACGTTTGTGGGAGACCTCAGACATACGCACCCTCTACAAGTTGGACTGCTCGCATTATATGAGCGCATTTTTGACAGTCTGTAGGGGCATCCCTACACTTTGCTTGTCGTGGTGATCGTCACTGTCCTGTCTCAAGTCCCACCTACACTAAGAGCGTTCTTGCACCGTCGATTGCTCGTCCTCCCCCCTAAATTCCGCACTGCACAAGCGGTACGGCCGTTCCCCCAAGGAGTCCTCCCATGAGTCTCAAGCCCCCTGTTCGAGTCGCAGTGACCGGAGCAGCAGGTCAGATTGGCTATGCCATCCTCTTTCGCATCGCCAGCGGCGAGATGCTCGGAAAAGACCAGCCCGTCATACTCCAACTGCTTGATATTCCAGACGAAAAAGCTCAGAAAGCCCTAAGCGGGGTGATGATGGAGCTCGAGGACTGCGCCTTCCCCCTACTCGCAGGAATGTCCGCCAGCGGCGATCCCCACATCGGATTTAAGGACACCGACATTGCGATCCTCGTTGGTGCTCGCCCCAGGGGCCCCGGTATGGAGCGCAAGGACCTGCTCTCAGCGAACGCTCAAATCTTCACGCACCAAGGCAAGGCGCTCAACGATGTGGCCTCTCGTCACGTCAAGGTGCTGGTCGTGGGCAATCCTGCCAACACCAATGCCTACATCGCCATGAAGTCCGCCCCTGACCTGCCCAAGAAGAACTTCACGGCCATGCTCCGACTTGATCACAATCGCGCAGCGTCTCAAATTGCGGCAAAGACGGGTAAGGCTGTGTCAGGCATCGAAAAGCTGGCTGTGTGGGGAAACCATTCGCCCACGATGTACGCCGACTACCGAAACGCAACGATCGAGGGCCACGCGGTGAAGGCCCTGATCAATGACGAGATGTGGAACAAAGATGTGTTCTTGCCCACGGTCGGCAAGCGCGGAGCGGCCATCATTGAGGCGCGAGGACTGTCGTCTGCGGCCTCCGCTGCCAATGCGGCCATCGACCACATCCACGACTGGGTGCTGGGAACCAACGGACACTGGGTCACGATGGGCATCCCCTCCGACGGATCCTATGACATTCCGCATGAGGTCATTTACGGATTCCCCGTCACTTGTCAAAACGGCGAGTACAGCATCGTGCAGGGTATTGAGATAGATGCCTTCTCCCGAGAGCGAATGACCAACACCCTCAACGAGCTGCTCGAAGAGCAGAATGGCGTCAAACACCTCCTCGCCTAAGTACCCGCACCCCAAGGAGCCTGCGCATGCCACACAACCTGTATCAGTCGCTTCAGACCTACACCACCGCCTCGGGGGTGTCGCACCAGTTTTACAGCCTGCCTGCCCTCGAGGCCGCAGGGATGGGTAAGATCTCTCGGCTGCCGGTCTCCATTCGAATCGTTTTGGAGTCTGTGCTTCGGAATTGCGATGGAAAGAAAGTGACCGAAGAGCACATCAAACAACTTGCGCATTGGGCTCCTCAGGCCTCGCGCGTTGATGAGATCCCCTTCGTCCTTGCCCGTGTCGTGCTTCAGGACTTCACAGGCGTTCCTCTTCTTGCTGATCTTGCAGCGATGCGCAATGTGGCGCACGACATGGGGAAAAACCCAAAAGTCATTGAGCCTCTGGTGCCCGTCGACCTCGTGGTCGACCACTCCGTGATGATCGACCACTACGGCAGCAAGGATGCGCTCGATCTCAATATGAAACTGGAGTTCCAGCGCAACGAAGAGCGTTATCAGTTTATGAAGTGGGGCATGCAAGCGTTTGATACCTTCAAGGTGGTGCCCCCAGGCATTGGCATCGTGCACCAGGTCAATCTGGAGTACCTCGCCCGAGGTATCCATACCAAGAACAATGTGAGCTACCCCGACACATTGGTCGGAACCGACAGCCACACCACGATGATTAATGGAATCGGCGTGGTCGGCTGGGGCGTTGGCGGCATCGAGGCGGAGGCCGCCATGTTGGGCCAGCCCCTCTACTTCCTCACCCCAGACGTCATCGGCGTTCACCTCACTGGGAAGCTCCCTGAAGGGACCACCGCCACTGACCTCGTCCTGACCATCACCGAAATGCTCCGCAAAGAGAAGGTGGTTGGTAAATTTGTTGAGTTCTTCGGAGAGGGCACGGCATCGCTCGCGCTACCCGACCGCGCCACCATCGCCAACATGGCGCCCGAGTATGGCGCGACCATGGGCTTCTTCCCCGTTGATGCAACGACAGTCGAGTTCATGCGCTCGACGGGCCGAACCGATGCCGAAGTAGAGGCCTTTGAGGCCTACTTCAAGGCCCAGCATCTCTTTGGCACGCCCAAGGCTGGAGAGATCGATTACACCAAGGTGGTCAGCCTCGACCTTTCCACGGTGAAGGCCTCTCTGGCAGGCCCCAAGCGTCCTCAAGACCGAATCGAACTCAGCCACATGAAGAGCAGCTTTGCTGAGCTCTTCTCAAAGCCAGTCAATGAAAACGGGTTTGCAAAACCAGCCGCCGATCTGGGCAAGCGGGTGCCAGCGGGCAAGACCGACCTCGGGCATGGCGACGTGCTCATTGCCGCCATTACTTCGTGCACGAACACGTCCAATCCTGGTGTGTTGCTCGCTGCTGGCCTCCTCGCTAAGAAAGCCGTAGAGAAGGGTCTGAGCGTCCACCCCCGCATCAAGACCTCACTCGCGCCTGGCAGCCGCGTTGTCACCGACTATCTCACCAAGGCAGGCCTTCTCGGCGCGCTAGAGACGCTTGGCTTTAGCGTGGCAGCGTATGGATGCACAACCTGTATTGGCAACGCGGGCGATCTCTTGCCGGAGTTCAACGAGGCCATCGTCAACAACGATCTCGTTTGTGCGGCGGTGCTCTCGGGCAATCGAAACTTCGAGGCTCGCATCCACCCCAACCTGCGCGCAAATTTCTTGGCCTCCCCTCCTTTGGTGGTGGCATATGCCATCGCTGGCAGCGTTCAAAAAGATCTCTCGACGGAGCCTCTGGGTATGGGCAAAGATGGTCCCGTTTACCTCAAGGACATCTGGCCCACGAGTCAGGAGATTGCGTCTGTCATGCGCTTCGCGCTCGATCCAAGCACGTTCCAGCGCCTCTATGGCGATCTCACCAAGGATCACCACCTCTGGAACAACATCAAAGGCACTCAGGGTCAAGTCTACGACTGGCCAACTTCCACCTACATCGCCCGCCCGCCCTTCTTCGATGGTTTTGAGATGACGCCGCGCGCAACCACCAGCATCGTCGGTGCCAGAGCCCTTGCCATTTTGGGCGACTCGGTCACCACCGACCACATCTCGCCAGCCGGCTCCATCAAGGAGGCGTCTCCGGGTGGCGCCTATCTGGTTAATCACAAGGTGGTCAAGGCCGACTTCAACAGCTACGGCTCACGTCGCGGAAACCACGAGGTCATGATGCGGGGTACTTTTGCCAACGTGCGAATCAAGAACCTGATGCTCCCGCCCAAGTCCGACGGCAGTCGCGAAGAAGGTGGCCTCACCATCATGCAGCCCTCCGGAGAGCGCGCATTCATCTACGACGCGGCCATGTCCTACAAGGCCGCCAAGGTACCCACCGTGGTCATCGGCGGCGAGGAGTACGGAACAGGCTCCTCCCGGGATTGGGCCGCCAAGGGCACACAGCTGCTGGGCGTTCGCGCCGTGATTGCCCGATCCTTTGAGCGTATCCATCGCTCCAACCTGGTGGGCATGGGCGTGTTGCCGCTTCAGTTCAAAGGCAGTGACTCCGCCCAAAGTCTCAATCTCGAAGGAAGCGAGCTGTTTGACATCGAGGTGCCCGCACAACTGCACCCTCAGCAAGACCTCTCCGTCGTTGTCACGCGCAAGGATGGCTCCAAGCAGACCGTGGTGGTGCTCTGTCGCATCGATACACCCATTGAGGTGGATTACTACAAACACGGGGGCATCCTTCCCTATGTGCTTCGGGAACTCATGGCTGCCTAATGAAAACATCTCCATCGTCAAGGAGGGGGCGAGCCTCGCGTGAAGCAGACCGGCTGGTTGAACTTGCCGAGGGCCTCGCTCAGTCGGGGAGCCGAGCCGAGGACCGCTTCTGGGAGACCCGGCTCGACACAGAGATTGATGCCCTCTTAACCGCCGGCGATGAGGGCTCTCTGAACGCCGCTCTCGATCGCCTTGCCGACCGTGAGTCGCGCGCCTATGAGGAGCTCGCAGACGCCATTGAGGGCCGCGTGGAGCACGTGATGGTGCGCACCTCCGACGGCATGCGAGATGTTCTTCTCTTTGCCTCGCCTGTGCTGGCCTGGTCACGCATGCCCGTTCCCACTCGCGTGGTTGGTGAAAAGACGCTGGAGGCCCTCACGAAAGCCATGCGAGAGCACGTGTTTTCCGACAAGGCCGACCTCGCCCTGGCAGACTATTTTTTCTCGCCAGACCAACTCCCAGAGAGCTTTGGCGAGACAGCGGAACTTCGCGCCTCCCTCACAAACCACATCACCCTTGGGCGCATGCCTGTCGACACTGGCTCGCTCAACGAGACTGCCCAGTTCCTTGCCGACCAGCGTTACATTTTGGGTGTCGTGTCCGTTCCCGAGGGCGAGCCCATGTTCAAGTGGCAGGAGGGTCTTATTACCCGTGACGAGGTTCAAGCAGCGTGGCGTCAGGCGGCCCACGACTCGCTGAGCACTCTTCTCCCGGCCTGCGGCTTCGACCCCATGCTCCCCCGCGCTTACTACGTCGCCTGTCGAGATGCAGACCGCGCAGCGCGGCCCTTCTCAATCACCGCATCCGTGGCTTTTCTTACAACCACGCTTGGTATTGCGCCCAAGATGCTCACCGCCATCATTGCAGGCTGCTACAACCGGCAGCTTGAGGAGTACCGAATTGGCTTTCAGGTAGAGCATGAAGACGAAGTGATTCACGGCATTGTCTGGCCCTTGCTCGGCGCAGAGGATGAGATGAGTGACGTCGTCGAAGAGATCGAGGCCACGCTCTCAGAGGCGGGCATCACGCATATCGAAATGCAGCGCCAGCGCATGCCCATGGAGTACTGTGAAGATTGTGGTGCACCGCTCTACCCCAACACCGATGGGGAGCTTGTCCACGCAGAACTCCCAGACAACACCGAATCAACCGGCCAGCACCTGCACTGATCTCCTGTCCGCGTGAGGGGGCGACGTTAGGCTGCTTCCCTCTGCGGGCTCACTGCTGACAAAGCCCGAGTGCGCGAGGCGGCCAGAACAACAAGGGCCCCCGCCAAGATGTATCCCAAACTGACGGTGAGATAAGGCCACAGGTAGGTGTTGAACTGCCTGAGGTAGCCCATAACAGAGGTCGCCTCGAAGTGACCAGACAGCCAGTAGTAACCGGTGTTAGAGACAAAGAAGGCGAAGATCACTGAGCCAATTGCGTAGCGCGAAAAAGAGGCAGCGGTTGCATTCTCCCTCAGGGCTCTTCCGGCGAGCAGCAGAGCGATGTGTGCAAACTGAAGACAAGCGTAAGACGATGTGAGGAGCTGGTCTGAGGCCCTTGCGCCACCGAAGGCCAGGGCATCAATGCCTACCGCCAGTGCCAAGAGCGCTGCCCAGGCCCGCATACCGAGCAGATATCCCGCACCGAACAGGACGGCCCATGAGGCGTCGGGCAGAAACGACGCACTTCCAAAATGAGTGGCGCGGGTGGCCAACAGAAGACCCGCGAGCAAAACAAAGATGATGGGGTTGTGACGTCGAATCATTGGCTGAGTATAGCTAAGGCGCCGGCTGATACTGAAGGCCGATGAAGGCAGTTCTGGGTGGCGTGTTGTACCCGTAGGCCAGCTCGTAGGTCTTGTCGAGGGCATTGTCGAGTCGAGCAATCAGCGAGAGCTCCCTGTCGATCTTGACCAAACCCCTCAGGTTCAGCACTGCATAGCCGGGAAGCTTGTACTGCCCGACGGTATCGTAATCTGTATCTCGACGGCGAGATGCGCCCTGAAGGTTCGCCTCGAGTTCCGTGTTTCCTATGCCATGCGTTACGCCGAGAGAGCCGTGAACCTTCGCCCGGCGAGCACTCTGGACTCGTGCACTGGTGGTGGCATTGTTGTAATTGCCGTCTCCCCATGGGCTCTGAGGATCTTGAAGCGTCAAGGAGCCTTTGAGGCGGGTTCGCGTCCCAAGGAGGGCCGTTGCGAAACTCTCGATCCCCTTGTTCCTCATGTAATTAGCGTTTGCATAACTGGAGCCATTGTAGGTAATCGGATTTTGGGTCTCAGTCTGAAAAAGTGTGCTTCGAAAAGAGATGGTCGGGTCTTGGTAGCCAACCCCAACTTCTTTGCTCTTGTGAAACTCAGGAATCAAATTCGAGTTTGAGGATATCTCGGACGCGCTGGGAAGACGAAAAGCGGTTGATACACTTCCCGTTAGTCGCCATGCGTCCGATAGTTGATAACCCGAGCCGGCCAGCCAAGTTCCCTTGCTCTGCCCAGTCGAGGCGGAGTCATACCGAGCATTTAGCTGACCCGACCATCGACCCGCTGACAGTAGGTAGCCGACGTAGGGAGAATCAAACGCTCGGCTCTTTAGCGAGGATGAAGTGGACGCGAGGGCGTCCTCTCGGTGATCAATACCAACCCGCAACGACTGACTCGAGTCAAGTCTTACCCGATTATCGAAGCGAAACTCCGAGACCCTCGTCGTGGGGGACTCGGCAGTTCCGTAAACCCCGCTATCGCTCACATTAAGAGCGATCCGGTTATAACTGAGATCAATCCTAGACGTCCAAGACCGCGAAAGCACATTCTCAGAAAACACGTTTAAAAGATCATTCGACGAGGAGGTGGAGGGATCAGTCGCCCCGAAAGCGGAGGCACCGTACTTCAGGGAAGCGCGGGAGGACAGAGTGCTCACCCCAAAACTCGTATCCCCAATAGCCTTCGAGACGCGAACGCCAATAGATGTGTTCTCGTATGGGTCTCGCTCTGCATCTCGCGCTGACCTATAAGCACCATTCTTCGAGTTCGCCGCCGGAAACCCATCTGTCCTCGTGTGCTGAGCGGTCACGCTGAACTTGAGACCGTCTGCAGATCCCGTGTAACCGGTCGTGAGGTCGCGCGTGTTTCGCTCCCCAATCGAGCTGTTCACAAAGAGCCGAGGCTTGCCATCACCCTCGCGTGTCTTAATGTTGATCACTCCTCCCACAGCTGCGTCCCCATAAATGGCCGACACATTGCCGCGAATGATCTCAATCTGTTCCACCAGCCCGAGGGGAATATTTTCCGCGAGGGCGGACTGTGTGATGCCATCTCGCATGCGCACGCCATCGACAAGCACCAGCACATTCTTACTCTCAGACCCGCGCAGGAAAAATGATGTCGTCGTGCCCAGACCGCCATTGCGTCCGACCTCCACGCCAGGCTCTCCCATCACCAGGTCAGAAAGGCTCAAGGCACCCGATCGATCAATCTGATCCCGCGTAATGACCGATACTGAGGGAATCACATCTGAGAGTTTTTGCTCGAATCCTGTCGCGGTCACGATGACCGGGGCAAGCGTCGACACTGGCTGCGCAAGCGCACACCCTCCCGCACTTGCACAGGCAAGCGCGAGCCCCATCTTCACGAGTCTCATTTAATCCCTTCCAAGCCGCCCCAACCCCGAAGCGACAAATGAACAAGCGTCTGAGGCCGGTATCCAGGCTCGGGCTTAGCGAGGAGAATCTCGCAACGTCTCTCGTCTTCCCAGATTGCTCCAGTGACTGGCGTTCGTTGAGCGAACCGCCAAAGAGACCAAACACCCTGACTGTTTCGGGGGAAGCGCCGGATTCGCACCGACTTCCCGTTTAACCCGCGTTAGGCGGGCACCATCAGACACATCCCTCATACGTCGAGGACGCGAGAAGGCTAACACGAGAGCTTGTTAAAAAAGCCGCTAGAGTAGGAGGCCTATGACTACATCGCGTCGGCTTTTTGCAGAAGGCATTGGGTCCGCCCTCCTTCTGTGCGTAGTTATCGGTTCGGGCCTCATGGCCGAGAAGCTCTCTGGGGGCAACAATGGGGTAGCCCTCATTGCAAACACGCTTGCTACCGTATGGGCGCTCTACGTTCTCATTACCATCCTCGGTCCCATGAGCGGTGCGCACTTCAATCCGGTCGTGTCGCAGGCCTTGTCGCATCTTTCATCGGGGCGGCTTACTGGTTCACTTCATCCACCTCATTCGCAAACCCTGCCGCGGCCATTGGGAGAATGATGACTGAGAGTTTTGCGGGAATCTCGCCAGCCGATGTGCCGGGCTATGTGGCGGCCGAGCTGGCAGGAGCGCTGCTTGGCCTCCTTATTCATCGTGTGTTGGTCGGGGCGAGATGATTCGAACATCCGACCCCTTGCACCCCATGCAAGTGCGCTACCAGGCTGCGCTACGCCCCGACCGAAGCCACGGAGTATACCCGCTTCGAGCTAGCGCTTGAGCAGGGAGATGATGCGCTCGAGTTCCTCTCGGGCTCCCGGAGAGAGGGCTATTTTCGGACCAGTCCACGGTTGTGCTGGCGCGAGGACATCCTCGGGGGCCGGGGCCTCCAGCATCTGATGCTCGGGTCTGTGGGCATCGATGTCTGGGTTTTGGTCGGGCGCCTCTAAGGACCTCGGACGGCCTCCGCCCAGACGCGTGCGCGCACCAGAAATCGTAAAGCCCTCGTCGTAGAGAAGTTCGCGAATCCGTCTGACCAGCACCACCTCATGATGCTGGTAGTAGCGCCTATTGCCACGACGCTTGACGGGATTGAGTTGGTTGAATTCTTGTTCCCAGTATCGAAGTACATGAGGCTTCACCTGGCAGAGGTCGCTGACCTCTCCAATGGTGAAATAGCGCTTAGCAGGAATGGGTGGGAGCTCAGGCTTTGACATTCGAGCAACCAGCCGCGTTTAGGTCTCGTCGTCGTGAAGTGAACCCAGCGGCAATGCGGGATCCTGTACATGTGCTTTCAGCTTCTGGCTCGCATGGAAGGTCACCACCCGACGGGCAGAGATGGCCACAGGCTCACCCGTCTTCGGGTTACGGCCAGGCCGCTGGGGCTTGTCTCTGAGTTGGAAGTTTCCAAAGCCCGAAAGCTTAACCGTCTCGCCTTTCACCAGGGCGTCTCGAATCTCAGTAAAAAAAGCGTCCACGACGTCCTTGGCCTCGCGTTTATTCAGGCCAATTCGCTCAAAGAGGATCTCAGCCAACTCTGCCTTGGTCAGCGTGTCTGCGGCCGAATCCGAGCGCGAGTCGGCGGGGGAGACATCAGGGTCTTGGGCATCGAGCAACACAAATTCCTCCGAACAGCAAAAACGCCAGCGCCGCTAGGCTCTTTGGCGGGCGTTAAATTCTTCGATGATGACCTTAGAAAACGCCTGTATGAGTGAGTCTACTTCGGCATCTTCTAGTGTTTTTTCAGTATCTTGCAGCACGAATCTAAAGGCAAGACTTTTCTCGTCTGAGGCCATTCCAGCCCCCCGATAGTCATCGAAAACGCTCACCTCTCTGAGGAGTTGGCCTCTTTTTATTGAGGATGCTGAGCGGCGCACCTTGGCCAGTACGTCCCCTGAGGCCACATCCGCGTTCATCACAAAGGCGAGATCGCGACTCACCGAGGGGAAACGAGACACCGGCGAGAGCTGAGGGAGGCCTTGTTTGAGGATTGCCTGCAAGGACATCTCAAAAACCAGAGCGGGCCTCGGCAACTCAAGGCTCTGCTGGAGTCGGGGATGGATTTCACCGAGCACACCCACGCACTGGCCAGAGATCCAGAGATCTGCTGAGCGGCCGGGGTGCAGCCAGGCCTTGGGCCTTCCGGGGCGCACGCAGGTCAGGGGCAACGGTGCAAGAAGGCCCTCGAGGTCGAATTTGAGGTCGAAGAAGTCGACTCCGCGTGCGGCCAGACCCCATTGCTCGGGAGACTCAGAGCCATAAACGAGGCCGGACAACATATGCGGTTGAGCAACTCCAGCCACAGTAAGTGGCCCATCGACCACCGAAGCATCACGAACGAATATGCGACCAAACTCAAAGAGTCGAACGCGATCCTGTTGGCGAGCCAAATTACTCGTGAGAACGCCGAGCAGTCCAGGGATGAGGCTGGGCCGCATGGTGGACATGTGTGAGGCAATCGGGTTCAGAAGGTGCAGCAGACTGGAGTCCTCTGCAAACCCCGCTGCGATCTGCGCATCAATAAAGCTGTAGGTCACCACCTCATGGAAGTCCGCGCCAACCAATCGACTCCGAAGCAGTCGGGGTGAACGCTCTGTCTCGGAACGCACCCGAACGGCGAGTTCACCTCGAGGTGCATGGGCGGGAATGGCGTCAAAGCCCACCATTCGAGCAACTTCCTCAATGAGGTCTTCTTCGCGCTCAATATCGAACCGAAAGGAAGGTGGCGAGATCGTGTAGACCTGATCCGGGTCGTCACCGCCCACGGTGAACTCAATGCCAAGCGTCTTAAACACGCGTCGAATGTCGCTATCGGAATACGGCCGACCCAGCACCTTCTGGCAACGTGACCTGCGCATAGCGACGGGCCGTCGCTCCGGAGTGGCAAGCCGCACATCGGTGATCGGGCCAGCCTGCCCCCCACAGACATCAAGGATGTGGGCCGTGAGTCGCTCCAAGAGCTCAGCACAGTCCTCCGGGTCTACGCCGCGCTCAAATCGATGGGCAGCATCGCTGGAGAGCTTGTATCGTTGTGCGCGTCCGCGAATGGCATCGGGCCACCAAAACGCGGACTCAATGATGATGTCTTGGGTCTCCTCACTGACGGCCGATCGCAGGCCGCCCATAACACCCCCAATAGCCAGGGGGCCCTTCGCATCAGCCACAACGCCCACTCGCTCGTCCAGTTCGACTGTCTGGCCATTGAGAAGCTCGATCGACTCACCGGATCTGGCCCAACGAACAGAAAGGTGCGCATCGTCTGAGGCCTCAATGCGACCAAGATCGAACACATGGGTCGGCTGACCGTAGTCCAGCATCATGAAATTGGACAAGTCCACCAGCGCTGAGATGGGTCGAACCCCCGCGAGCAACAACTTCTCCTGAATGTGTCGGGGCGTTTGGGCCCGAGCGTTCACCCCCCGAATGATGCGAGCAGCAAACCGGCCACAGAGTGCGGGCTGATCATCGACCCGATGCAGAGACACCCTCGCCCGCTCTGTGATCGAGGGCTCAAGGATGGGCGCATCGTGAGTCACAAGGGGCTCCCCAAGCAAGGCACAGAGCTCTCGAGCAACACCCTGCAACGAGAGACAGTCTGCCCGGTTGGGCGTGAGCTTGAGCACAAGGGTCTTTTCGTCAAGGCCCAAAAGCTCACGAACATTGAGACCCAGCGCATCGTGCTGAGTGATTGAGGCGTCGAGTTCTAAGATGCCCTCGGACTCTTCGGAAAGTCCGAGCTCTTTAGCTGAACAGAGCATGCCCTGGCTGACCACGCCACGCATCTTCGTCGCCTTAATTTTGAAGTCGCCCGGAAGGATAGCGCCATCCAAGGCACAAGCCACATGAATGCCTGCACGCGCGTTTGGCGCACCACAGACAATCTGAAGGGGAGCGGCCTCTCCCACGTCCACAGAGCAGACGCGCAGACGATCGGCATCCGGATGTTGCTCGGCAGAAAGAATGCGCGCCAAAACAACACGCGAAAAAGGGGGGGCTCGACTCTCGATGTCCTCAACCTCAAGACCCGCCATGGTGAGTCGGCTGGCGATCTCGTCCAGCGAGTGGCGAGCAATAAGGTGCTCGGGCACCCAGGTTCGCAGCCAAGACTCTGGAACGCGCATGAGGGGCCTTAAGCAAACTGGCGCAAAAAGCGCAGATCGTTGTCGAAGAAAAGTCGCAGGTCTGAGATGCCGTACCGAAGCATGGTGAGGCGCTCAAGGCCACTTCCAAATGCGAATCCCATGTGTGTCTCGGGATCGAGGCCAAAGTTTTGGATGACCTGCGGATGGACCTGGCCTGCACCCGACACCTCGAGCCATCGTCCGGCAAGCGGTCCGCTCGAGAACCTCAGATCAACCTCAGCCGAGGGCTCCGTGAACGGAAAAAACGAGGGACGAAAGCGAATATCGAGGCGTGCGTCCTCAAAAAAACGTGCGAGAAAATCGTGATAGAGGCCCTTGAGGTCTGCAAAGCTCACATCAGAGCCAATCCATAGACCCTCCACCTGATGAAACATGGGCGAATGCGTGGCGTCACTGTCGACTCGATAGGTACGACCAGGCGCAATGACCTTAATCGGCATGGTCGACTGACTGCGGGCGTAGCGCACCTGCATTGGACTTGTATGGGTTCGAAGCAAAAGGGATAGACCGGAGGAGTCTTTCGCGTCGAGGTAGAAGGTGTCCTGCATCGAACGCGCGGGGTGGTTGTCTGGGTTATTGAGCGCCGTGAAGTTAAACCAGTCGGTTTCAATCTCCGGGCCATCAGCCACATCAAACCCCACCGAGGCGAAGATGTCCTCGATACGCTGCCAGGTTCGAATCACCGGATGGATGGTTCCAATGCCCCGACCCCGGCCAGGCAGCGTCACATCGATAGCCTCGGCTGCAAGACGCTGAGCCAGCTGAGCGTCAGCCAGCGCCTGGCGCCGCTCATTCAAAAGGGTCTCGATCCTGGATTTGGCAAGGTTCACCTGGGCGCCAAGGGTCCTCTTCGCCTCTGCGTCAAGCGAGGCGAGGCCTTTGAGCTGCTCAGTGAGCAGACCAGATTTGCCAAGAAAACGAGCCTTGGCGTTCTCTAACGAGACCGGGTCGGCCGCCGCCTCGAAGGCCGCATGGGCCTGCGAGACGAGCTCATCAAGAGAAGACATAAGCCCCTGCGAGCGCCAGAGGCGGGATCAGGCAGCCAGAGCAGCCTTTACCTTGCCAACAATGGCCGCAAACGCAGCCTTGTCGAGCACGGCTAGGTCTGCAAGCACCTTCCGGTCCATGTCAATGTTGGCTTTCTTCAGGCCGTTGATGAAGCGGCTGTAGGTTAGATCATTGGCTCGACAGGCCGCATTGATTCGCGTGATCCACAGCGCGCGAAAGACGCGTTTGCGATTTCGACGATCACGATAGGCATACTGGCCCGCACGCATGACTGCCTGCTTGGCCACTCGAAAGACGTTGTTGCGTCTTCCGCGAAAGCCTTTGGCGAGCGCGAGAATTTTCTTGTGACGGGCACGAGCAGTTACACCACGTTTTACGCGAGGCATGTTCGGTCTCCTTTACGCGTAGGGCATCATGTCGCGCACGTGCTGAACATCCGAAGGATGAACAGTGAGCGTGCCACGCAGCTGACGCTTGTTTTTAGTGGTGCGCTTCGTGAGGATATGGCGCTTGGTGGCATGCGCTCTTTTAATCGAGCCACTTCCCCGCGCCATAAACCGCTTAGCGGCGGCTTTCTTGGTCTTCATTTTGGGCATTTTCTGCTCCTTGATTGGCCTCTGCGGGTGGGCGGCACCTGAGCCTCCACTTTGTTAAACCCCCAGCGGCTTCTTCTCCAACAACAACCTTACTTCTTCTTCTTCGGTGCAACCACCATCACCATCTGTCGGCCCTCGAGCTTGGGCATCTGCTCAACCTGGCCCAACTCCTCGAGGTCTAGACGAATGCGCTCGAGCATTCGCATCCCAAACTCCTGGTGCGCCATTTCGCGCCCCCGAAAGCGGATGGTGATCTTGGCCTTATCACCCTCCTCGAGAAACCGCGTGAGATTGCGCAGCTTCACCTGGTAATCGTTATCGTCCGTTCCGGGACGAAACTTCACTTCCTTAACCTGAATAATTTTCTGCTTCAGACGCGCATCGTGAGCCCGCTTCTGCTCT
The DNA here is from genome assembly GCA_002342295.1 of Burkholderiales bacterium UBA2463. Taxonomy (GTDB): domain Bacteria; phylum Pseudomonadota; class Gammaproteobacteria; order Burkholderiales; family Burkholderiaceae_A; genus Hahnella. The sequence continues at coordinate 28,978 of DDPR01000012.1, read as the reverse complement.
TGGTACTTGAACTTTCCGAAGTCCATGAGCTTGCAGACCACCGGGCTGGCCTGGGGAGCAATCTCCACCAGATCGACCTCGCCCTCCTCTGCTAGGCGCATGGCCTCGCTTAACTTCACAATGCCCAGTGCTTCGTTATCTATTCCAATGAGCCGCACCTCTGATGCGATGATTTCCCCATTGATTCGATGCGTCTTCTCGGTAGCGATTATTCAGCCTTTCAAACAGTTAAAAAATAAGACGCCTTAACGCCGCTGCTCAACGTCTGAGCGTAAGAGCGCGACAAAGGCGTCCAATGACATAGAGCCGAGATCGTTTCCGCCTCGGGCTCGAACAGCCACCTGATCCGATCCCTTTTCTTTGTCTCCAACCACGCAGATAAAAGGAATCTTTTGCAAGCTTAACTCTCGGATTTTGAAGGAAATTTTGTCGTTGCGCAAGTCGGCCTCGCAACGAAAGCCCAGACGGTGCAACCTTTTTGCAACATCCTGAGCGTACCCAGACTGCGCCTCGGTAATGGAAGCCACAGCCACCTGAACAGGTGCGAGCCAGGTCGGCATGGCGCCAGCGTGGTTTTCGATGAGGATTCCAATAAAGCGCTCCAGCGAGCCCACAATGGCCCTGTGCAGCATGACGGGGTGGCGACGACTGTTGTCCTCGGCCACGTACTCCGCTCCGAGGCGCACAGGCATGTTGAAGTCCACCTGAATCGTCCCGCACTGCCAGATGCGACCAAGCGAGTCTTTTAGGCTGTACTCAATTTTGGGGCCGTAGAAGGCACCCTCGCCAGGCAGGAGTTCCCAGCTCACCCCGGTGCGATTGAGCGCCTCGGAGAGGGCCTGTTCGGCGGCATCCCAACTCTCGTCAGAGCCCACGCGATTAAGCGGCCTCGTGGAGAGCCGATAGATCACGTCAGAGAACCCGAAATCTTTGTACACCTCTAGCAGCTTTTGTGTGAAGGCAAAGACCTCATCCTGAATCTGCGCCTCGGTACAGAAAATATGCCCATCGTCCTGCGTAAAACCTCGAACGCGCAGCAATCCGTGGAGACTCCCAGAGGATTCATTCCGGTGGCAGGAGCCGAACTCCCCATAGCGCAGAGGAAGTTCCCGATAGCTACGAAGCCCGCTGTTGTAGACCTGAACGTGGCCCGGACAGTTCATGGGCTTGACCGCATACTCCCGATTCTCCGAGGCGGTCGTAAACATGTTGTCCTTGTAGTGCTCCCAGTGGCCGGATCGCTCCCAGAGCGAGCGATCGAGAATCTGAGGGCACTTAATCTCAAGATAGCCCGACTCCACATAGACCCTGCGTAGGTATTGCTCCACCTGTTGCCAGATCGTCCAGCCCTTGGGATGCCAGAAGACGAGGCCGGGTGCGTTCTCCTGAACATGAAAGAGGTCTAGAGACTTGCCCAGTTTTCGATGGTCGCGCTTTTCGGCCTCCTCGAGTTGGTGGAGATAAGCGTCGAGGTCTTCCTTTCTCGCCCAGGCGGTGCCGTAGACGCGCTGAAGCATCTCGTTGCGATGATCGCCCCGCCAGTAGGCTCCGGCAACCTTCATAAGCTTGAAGACCTTAAGCCTGCCCGTGGAGGGGACGTGCGGGCCTCGACACAGGTCGACAAATCCTCCCTCGCGATAGAGCGAGATGTGTTCGCCCTGCGGAATCGAACCAATAATTTCTGCCTTGTAGAGCTCTCCCATCCCTTTAAAGAGCTCAACGGCCTCGTCTCGGTCCCATAGTTCTCTGGACACCACCTCGTCCTTTGACGCGAGTTCACGCATGCGGGCCTCGATGGCCTCGAGATCCTCTGGCGTGAGGGGTCGCTTGTAGGAAAAGTCGTAATAGAACCCGTTTTCAATGACGGGGCCGATCGTGACCTGCAGATCAGGAAAGAGGGACTTGGCCGCGTAGGCCAGCAGGTGGGCGGTTGAGTGCCGAATGACTTCGAGCCCGTCTGCGTCCTTGTCAGTCACGATGGCCAAAGATGCATCGGCCTCGATCCGATGACTCACATCGACGAGCTCGCCGTTCACTCGGCCGGCCAGCGCGGCCTTGGCCAATCCGGGGCCAATACTCGCGGCGACCTCGGCCACCGTCACTGCGTGGTCGAAGGTTCGAACGGACTGATCGGGGAGGGTGATGTGGACCATTAACCGTGGTAGGCGCGATTGGACTCGAACCAACGACCCCCACCATGTCAAGGTGGTGCTCTAACCAGCTGAGCTACGCGCCTACGCTTACAAAGAGTAAGGGCAGCAGTCTATCCGCTTCCCGGGGGATTTGAAAGCCGATGTGCCCAATGTCATGCCCTCGTCATCTGGGTAGTGGAATCTACAACTCCATGGCGGCAAACGACATGCAGCAGGTCGACCCTGATTCCTTCCACTACCGGGCGATCTGGATCTCCGATATTCACCTTGGCACTCCGGGGTGCAAGGCGGACTACCTCCTCGACTTTCTCAAGCACAACGAGAGCGATCAACTCTACCTCGTGGGTGACATCATCGATGGCTGGCAGCTCAAAAAGAGCTGGTACTGGAAGCAGTCTCACAACGACGTCGTCCAAAAGGTATTGAGGAAGGCCCGAAAGGGCACCAAAGTCACCTATATCGCGGGCAACCACGACGAGGTTCTCAGAAACTTTCTTGGCATGGCCTTCGGCGACATCGACATTCTTGACGAGGCCGTCCACGTCATGAAAGACGGGAGACGCCTGTGGGTGACCCATGGCGACTTGTTTGACGGCGTGGTTCAGCACGCCAAGTGGTTGGCCCACCTGGGGGACGCTGCCTACACCTGGATTCTGGCCATGAACAACCATTTCAATCGACTGCGCCATCGTCTTGGCCTGTCTTACTGGTCCCTCTCTCAGTACCTCAAACAGAAGGTGAAAAACGCGGTGAACTTCATCACCGACTTCGAGGAGGCACTGGTCGCTGAGGCGCGGCGCAGAGGCTATGACGGCGTCGTTTGCGGTCACATTCACAAGGCGGAAATCCGAGAGATCGACGGCCTTCTCTACTGTAACGACGGAGATTGGGTCGAGAGCCTATCGGCCCTTGTGGAGACCCACACTGGAGAGCTCAAGCTCGTTTACTGGCCTTATCGAGCGGACTCGCCCGAGAAAAGGCCTGTGGCGACGACTGTTCTTGAGCCGGCATGAAGCGGTTGCTCATCGCAACAGACGCCTGGTCTCCCCAGGTCAATGGGGTTGTGCGCACGCTGCAGACGACCGGCGAGGAGCTTGTCCGCAGAGGCCTTGAGGTCCTTTTCATTACCCCGAATGACTTCAAGACCATTCCCTGCCCCACCTATCCTGAGATTCGGCTCGCCATTCTCCCGGGCTCCCAAGTCGCGTCGCAGATTGACGCGTTTAAGCCCGATGCCATCCACATTGCGACAGAGGGTCCACTGGGCTGGGCCACTCGAAACGCAGCTCTCAGGCGCGGTCTGTGTTTTACAACCGCCTACCACACGCGGTTTCCGGAGTACGTGAAGGCCAGAAGCGGGCTACCCACCTCAGTGACGCTCAGCGTCCTTCGAGCCTTTCACCAGCCCTCACAGGGCATCATGGTTCCGAGCAAAACCATCATTGATCAACTTGCCGCTCAGGGCTTCAGGCGTCTCAAGCACTGGACCAGAGGCGTGGATACCGCCTTGTTTCGCCCCAAACCCACGGAGCGACCCCAACACCCGATCTTTTTGTATGTCGGCCGTGTGGCTGTCGAGAAAAACATCGAGGCCTTCTTGCGACTGGACCTGCCGGGGGAGAAGTGGGTGGTGGGTGACGGCCCATCAATGAGTCGGCTTAGTCGCCGCTACCCGGATGTTCGTTGGCTTGGCGTGCGAAAGGGCGAGCCCCTGGCCCAGGCCTACAACGATGCGAGCGTCTTTGTTTTCCCCAGTCGCACCGACACCTTTGGGCTTGTAATGGCCGAAGCGATGGCCTGCGGCACGCCCGTGGCCGCCTTTCCGGTCCCCGGCCCACTCGATGTCGTCGGGCCGGGCTCGGGCGTTCTCAACGAAAACCTTCGTCAGGCCTGCCTCGATGCCCTGCCCCTGCCAAGATCCGGAGTCCTCGAGTGGGCACGTCAGTTCACCTGGAAAAACGCCACGGACCAGTTTTTGTCATATTTGGTCCCGGCTAGCCCGCACTAGCACAAGCCCTCGCTGTCCGTCATAGAATCTTCACAATGAAGAAACTGTTCTTTCATTTTCTGCGACCACACTGGACTACGGGAATAAGAAACCGGAATGACAAACTCATGAATGCACCCCTCGCCGCCCGACTGCTTCAGCGCCAGGGCTACTTCGCCCGGGCCGAGAGACCCGAGCTGGCGATGGGCCACCAGCCCGACGAGCGCTATAGCCTGGCCCTGGCAAGTTCGCACGAGGATCTTCGGGATGCCCAGCGCCTTCGCTTCGCCGTCTTCACAGACGAGTATCAGGCCAATATTCAGACCAAAATTCCAGGCGTAGACGAGGACTTCTACGACGCCTTCTGCGACCACCTGTTGGTTCGCGATCTATCCACCCAGGAAGTGGTCGGCACCTACCGAATTCTCCCTCCTCATCAGGCAAAGAAGGTCGGAAGCTACTACTCCGAATCCGAGTTCTTCATCAATCGACTCGATGCCCTCAGGCCCTCCATGGTGGAACTGGGCCGCTCCTGCGTACACCCGTCCCACCGCAACGGTGCCGTCATCATGCTGCTCTGGTCAGGGATTGCCCAGTACATGCGTCACTACGGCTACGAGCACCTTATTGGCTGCGCGAGCGTTTCCATGCGCGATGGCGGCAAGATGGCAGCAGCTCTATGGGATCTTCTAGCGGCCAAGGCCCTTGCAGAACCTCAGTTTTTGGGCTTCCCGAAGCACCCTCTGCCCTTAGAGCGCCTCGAGCGAGAGCCCCATGTTCAAGAGCCCCCACTCATCAAGGGCTACGTTCGAGTCGGCGCCAAGGTATGCAGCGCGCCCTCCTGGGACCCAGACTTCAACACAGCGGATTTTCTGATGCTCTTATCCCTGAGCCAGATGAATCCGAAATATGCACGGCACTTTGGACTTGGGGGAAGAACAGCATGACCACAGCTATGTTGAGACTCATCGATCTCTGGCGCGCCCTAGACGACCTCGAGCTCAATCCCTACTTTTCGCCATTCTGATTTTTCCTGCTCGAGCGAGTGCTGCGTCAGGGGGTGGCGCTTAAGCCAACTCCCATCGATGGCCACCCGGAACACCCGGCCCTTCAACACCAGTTTCACCTCCGGCAGGGTCTCGTTCAGTCGATTTCGGTAAAAGATTGCTGCAAGCCGCAGGCACATGAGGGCGCTCCACTCTGCCTCGTCCGAGATGAGGGTCGCCACCTTGCCGAGTTTGCCCACATGGCCGAGCACGAGGTTGGCCATCATCCTCTGGTCTCTTCGGGAAAAACCCGGCATGTCTGCCTGGGACACGATGTAGGCTGAATGCTTGTGAAAGCTGTTGTGAGAGATGGAATGGCCGACCTCCAAGAGCGTGGCGGCCCAACGAATGAGGGTCTCCATCTCGCCCCTCTCCTCCACCGATCCAAGAGAGACCTGGTCCCAGAAGCGGGCAGCCAGATTTGCCACGCGCTCGGCCTGCGCGCGATCCACTGAATAACGCTCAACGAATTGCTCCACCGTGTAGTAGCGCATGTCGTCTTTTCGGCCGCGACCCAGAACGTCATAGAGCACGCCGAGTCGCAGCGCGCCATCCGAGAACTGCATATGCTCAATGGAGAGCTCTTCAAACACGGCAATCATGATGGCCAATCCACCAGCAAAGACCGGAATGCGGTCGGCTTTCAGGCCGGGAAGCGCCTCGCTATTCACGACGCCGTCTTTTATGAGCTGCGAGCGAATGCGATCCATCCCTGCACGCGTGATGCCGTGATTGGTGTCCCCAAGGTTGTGCAGAATGTCGGCGATGGCCTTGGCTGAGCCGCTCGAGCCAACGGCCTGATCCCAGCCAAGCCGCCGGTAATTCTCACTGATGACCTGGATCTCCCTTCTGGCCTCCAGAACAGCCTCCTTAAAACCAGACCTTGTGATCTCTCCGCCCGGAAAGTAGTCTCGGCTGAATCGAATGCACCCCACAAACACGCTCTCGAGTAACTCGGGGGTGTAGTCGGTGCCGATGATGAACTCTGTGGAGCCCCCGCCAATATCCACCACGAGTCGTCGAGATCCGTCCGCAGCAAGGGTGTGGGCCACCCCGTTATAAATGAGTCGAGCCTCCTCTTTTCCCGCGATGACCTCAATGGGAAATCCAAGTGCCGCCTCACAACTTCGCATGAGGTCCGGGCCGTTCTTCGCAATTCGAAAGGTGTTGGTTGCAACGGCTCGCACATGATGAGGATGCACCGCGCGAAGCCGCTCCGAAAAACGAGACAGGGCCGCAATGGCCCTGGTCTGTGAAGCAGCATCGAGTCGCTTGTCTGCCGAGAGACCCGAAGCGAGCCTGACATTTTCTCGCAAACTATCCAGTGGGAAGATCTGAGGTCCCACAGGCGTCTGCTCGACCCGACCAATCAGAAGATGGAAAGAGTTTGAGCCGAGATCAACGGCTGCAACGAGCTCGGGTAGCTCGCCCGAGGAGGCTTCTTCCCTAGACATGCGCGGATTATAGGTGCAGCGATGCGGGCTACACTTGGCTCTATGACAAAGAGATTACAAGCTGGGTTCACCTCCACAGAACCCCAGCCGGCAGACACGCGAACGATCAATCGCGAGCTGAGCCTCCTAGCGTTTAACGAGCGCGTGCTGGCCATGGCAGAAGACGATTCGGTACCCGTGCTCGAGCGGCTGCGCTACGTCTGCATTGTCTCGAGCAATCTCGATGAGCTCTTCGAAATTCGTGTCTCTGGCCTGAAGGCAAAGATTAGGCAGGGTGCCGGCGATATTCCTGAGGCCGATGGACACACACCGATGGCGACCCTTCGTGACTTGTGCGCGAGAGCACATCGCCTGGTGGCCCGACAGTACGCAGTCTTAAATCAACGCGTCTTGCCAGCGCTCGCCCAAGAGGGCATTCGCATCATTCTCGCGCCAAACTTCAATGCCGAGCAACGCAAGTGGGCCCACAGCTATTTTCTGCGGGAGGTGCTTCCGGTACTCACCCCGATTGGCCTTGACCATGCCCACCCATTTCCGAGAACGCTGAACAAAAGCCTGAACTTTATTGTCGAGCTGCGCGGCAAAGACTCCTTTGGGCGAGAGGCGAGCGTGGCGGTCGTTCAGGCTCCACGTGTTCTCCCCCGCATCATCGAACTGCCCCCAAAAATCTCGGGCGAGCCTCACGGCTTCATGCTGTTGAGCTCCATCGTTCAAAGCAACATTCATGAGCTTTTTCCCGGGTTGGAAGTCTTGGGGGCCCACCAGTTTCGTGTCACGCGAAACAGTGATCTCTTTGTCGACGATGAGGAGGTGACCGACCTGAGGGAGGCCCTCAAAGGTGAACTCTCTCAACGGCAGTTTGGCGATGCCGTTCGCATCGAGGTTTCCGAACTCATGCCCGAACCCCTACTTGCGCTTCTGATGCGCGAGTACGATCTCAAATCAGACGATCATTACCGCGTTCAAGGCCCGGTCAACCTCGTGAGGCTCATGAGCCTGCCCGACCTCATCGACCGACCTGATCTGAAGTTCCCCCCCTTCACCCCCAGTTATCCAGAAGCTCTGCTGACGGCACCCTTTGATGCCATCGCCAAAGCAGATGTGCTCGTTCACCACCCCTACCAGACCTTCAACTCTGTTATTGATTTCGTGAAGGCTGCGGTTCGGGACCCGCAGGTGATTGCCATCAGCATGACCGTCTATCGAACCGGCCAGACCTCCGAACTGATGGAGTCTCTCATGGCCGCCGCGCGGTCCGGCAAAGAGGTGACGGCCGTGGTGGAACTCATGGCTCGCTTTGATGAGGAGGTCAACATCAATTGGGCGTCTCGTCTGGAGGAGGTCGGTGCCCATGTGGTGTTTGGCGTGGTTGGCATCAAGACGCACGCCAAGATGTGCCTCATTGTTCGACGAGAGAGACACGGGCTCAAGCGATACGCCCACCTGGGTACGGGCAACTACCACCCCCGAACTGCCAAGCTCTACGAAGACTTCGGACTCTTCACTGCCGATCCCGACCTATGCTCAGATGTCCATGCCATTTTTAATCAGCTCACGGGCCTCGGTAAGACACAGCCGGCCCGTCGAGTCTGGCACTCACCCTTCACGCTCCACTCCAATGTCATGAAGTCCGTCGCGCGGGAGGTTGCGATTGCAAAAAAAGGGGGGCGCGCCCACATCATGGCCAAGATGAATTCTCTGGTGGAGCTCGATGTGATCGAGGCCCTCTACAAGGCAAGCGAGGCAGGCGTGAAGATCGACCTCATCATCAGGGGCATCTGTATGCTTCGACCGGGTGTTCCGGGGCTCTCCAGCAACATTCGAGTGCGCTCAACCATTGGACGCTTTCTTGAGCACAGTCGAATCTTCTACTTTCGCAACGCGGGCGCCGAAGATGTCTATCTATCCAGCGCAGACTGGATGGACCGCAACTTCTTTCGCAGGGTGGAGTTGGCCTTTCCGGTGCTCGATAAGAGGCTCAAGCGTCGAGTGATTCAGGAGGGTCTCAAGATGCACCTTCTCGATAACAGTTCGAGCTGGACCATGCGTGTCGATGGCAGCTATGCTCTGAAACGAAGAACAGACCTCGGCCGCCGAGCGGTGCAAGAGGAGCTTCTGCAGATGCACTCCGTTAAAGCCTAGCGCGTGGGCCGAGAAGCAGCAGGGGCATGAGCCCCACGACCGCAATTCCAAGCGAGGGCCAGGCGGCTTCGGCCAATCGCTCATCCGCAGCAAACTGGTAGGCACCGATGGCAAGGGTCTGCATATCAAGGGGTCGTAGCGCCAACGTCACGGGCAACTCCTTCACAACGTCGACGAATACCAAGAGCGCAGCAACCATTGTTCCCCGCCGAAGCAATGGCAGGTGAACCCGAAAGAGAACCTCCCCAGTGTGGAGCCCGAGGCCTCGTGCTGCCCAATCCAGATTCGGGGTAATACGCCCAAGGCTCGACTCAAGGCTGGAAAAGCCCACTGTAAAAAAACGAGTCAAGTAACCCCCCAGCACGAGAGCAAGCGTGGTGGTCAGGGTGAAGCGCCAATCAAGAATCACATCCAGGACGGAGGTGAAAACTGCAGAGACGGACAGAAGTCCAATTGCAACCACGAGGCCTGGCACCGCATAACCCGAGGAGGCCACGCGCACGACAGCCGTCATCGTTCCCCGTGCGGAGAGTCTCACTGAATAGGCCAAAAAGGCCGAGGCGGGGAGGATGATCGCGAGTGCATAAACCCCGAGGAGCGCTGTCTGACTGGCCTGTGCCCACAGACTGGGCCAGGAGATGTCTGCCTGGGAGGCCCAGGCAGCCCGCAAGAGAAGCAGCATTGGAATCACGAATCCCAACACACCCCCAATAGAGCAGACCAGAGGAACCCAGAGTCGAGCCCACCCGAGGAGCGGCTGGCGCTTGGCCTCGGTCTGCCCCCGACTCGCAAACCCAGCACGCCCCCGCGCCTTACGCTCCCATGCAAGTAGACCGAGGGCGATAAGCAGCATGGCCAGGGCCAGGAAGGCGGCGGCGTCACGATCACCGTAACCAAACCAAGTCTTAAAGAGGCCCGCTGACAGCGTCTGCACGGAGAAAAAAGACACTGTTCCGTAATCGGCAAGACACTCCATAACCACCAGCGCACCGCCTGCGACGACGGCTGGGCGGGCCACCGGGAAGACCACTCGAAAAAAAGCGGCTCTGCTCGAGAGGCCCAAGGAACGGCCGGCCTCTAAGAGACTCTGCTGTCGCTCTTCGAAGGCGGCTCGGAGAATGAGCGTGATGTAGGGGCTCAGGCTCACGCCAAGAACAAAACAGGCACCCCAGAGCGAGCGAATCTCCGGCCAGGGTTGCCGCCCAACCGTATGGCTGAAAAAGAGGTTGCGCGCCCAAGTCGAGAGCCATCCCGAGTAGTCCAACGCATCGGTGTAGGCATAGGCCACCACGTAGGCCGGCAGCGCGAGCGGCAAAATACCGAGCCACTGCATCAGCCCGGCGCATGGCACCCGGTACTGCGATGTGAACCACGCAGAGGGAACCGCGAGTAAGAGGGCCACAAAGAGGGCGCCCAAACAGAGCAGAAGGCTGTTGAGCAGGTACCCGGGAAGAACGGTCTGGGCGGTGAAAAGAAGTGCGCTCGGATCGGACCAGGCCCGCAGACCAAAGAAGGCGACAGCCAGGAGTGGCGCGGCCATCGCGAAGGTAAAGAGCCCACTCAGCCAGAGAAGCATTCGTTTAAACAACATAATGAAGAACTATACTGGCCGCCATGGCCTCTGCTCTTCAGATTGACTCGGTCTCCGTTCGATACGACCAAGGCGCTGACGCCGTTCGAAGTGTCTCTATCGATATTGCTGCCGGAGAGGTGGCCTGCCTTCTTGGCCCCTCTGGTTGTGGCAAAAGCAGCCTCCTGCGCGCCATCGCTGGATTCGTCCGCCTTCAGACGGGGCGGATCGTTCTCGGTTCAAAGACTCTGAGCCAGGCGGGTCTCCACCCCATCTTCTTGGCGCCCGAATCGCGGGGCATTGGGATGGTCTTTCAAGACTATGCCCTCTTTCCCCACCTCACCGTTGAGGAAAACATCCTCTTTGGAATCACGCGTGGCCGGCCCTCCCGCGCTGAGGCTCGAGAGACCTCTCGAGCACGAGAGATGATGGACCTCGTGGGACTGGCCGTGCTCGCAGGCCGTTACCCCCACGAACTCTCGGGTGGTCAGGCACAGCGAGTTGCGCTTGCTCGCGCCCTCGCGCCCTCGCCGGGCATTGTGTTGTTAGATGAGCCTTTTAGCAGCCTAGACCATTCCCTTCGGAGCCGACTCGCCAGAGAGGTTCGAGACATCTTGAAGTCCGCTGGAACCACCGCAATTCTCGTCACCCATGATCAGTCCGAGGCCTTTGCAATGGCAGACACGCTTGGCGTGCTCTTTGATGGTCGCCTTGTTCAGTGGGGTCGGCCCTACGACGTTTACCATGAGCCCTGCACAGCCGAGGTCGCCCGATTTATTGGCGATGGGGCACTCATCAGCGGCGTGAAGAAGGACCATCATGTCACCACCACGCTCGGCGAACTTCCTCTGGCTGCCTGCTGCTGCGATGAGGGCGCGCCTGCCCATGAGGTCCGTGTCCTGCTCAGGCCAGACGATGTCGTGCACGATGACCATAGCCCGCTGCAGGCGCGGGTGCTGCGAAAGATTTTTCGTGGTGCAGATTTCCTCTACACGCTTGAGCTGAGCAATGGAGAGCGTGTTCTCTCTCTCGTGCCCAGCCATCACGACCATCCGCTCAACCAGCCCATTGGCATTCGTCTCGAGGCCGACCACGTTGTGACCTACTCGGCCAATGAAGCGGCTGAGTCGTTCGAAAAAGAAGTGGAATAAGTGAGTGCCCCGGACTCGATTCGTCGAGAACCCTTTCGCATCCTCGTTCCTGGAATCGATACGGCCCGCCATCTCTTCGGAGAGGACCTCGGGCCCGAGCAGTCTGAGCATGCCTTTATCTGCCTGCCGGGTCTTCTGGAGACGCGAGAGAGCTTCAAGGACTTCTGCCTATCGGTCGCGACCGAGTACCGCGTCTTTTTGCTTGACTGGCCGGGTCGCGGTCTCTCCGACCGCCTCGCAGACCCCCGCGAATACCGAATGAGTCGCTACCTTGAGGACTTCGGGCTCTTTTTTGCACACATTCAGGGCAGGCTAAGGGCTGGCGAGAGAAGGGGCGGGGGCTTCGGCCTCTTTCGCCAGACCCAGCCCGCCAACATCCACCTGTTGGGAACCAGCATGGGGGGACTTCTTGCAATTTTCTTTGCGCGCTACAAGAGCGAGGACATCGCCAGCGTCGTTCTCAATGATGTGGGATGCCTTTTGCCCTGGACGGGCATTCTCGGACTCATGGCCGGAATCGGAAGCACGGCAAAGACCAGCAACCTCTTTGGCGGAGGAAGTCGCCAGCTCGCTGACGACATGGACATTGATCCAGAACTCTTTCGGGCCGTTCAAAAACCCGGGCATCTAGACCTGCCCCATCAGACCACACTTCACGGCGTGGATTTCGGGCGGGCCTTCTCAGAAGTGCCGGTCTCTCTCCTCATCTTAAAAGGCGGGCAGAGCAGCATCCTCGATGAGGGCTCGATGGCTCGGCTGAGCGCGTGTCACCCGAGGACTGAAATGGTTACTTTTTCTGAGGCGGGGCATCCGGTGCCTTACTCCCCGCAGGTTTGCCAGACGATTCTGCGGTTTTGCCTTGCGCAGAATCGGCCGCTGCCCGAGGCTCTGACGCAAGCCGCTCACACTCGCTGAGCATTTTTATCTGGGCGCCCGTTGCGCGCATACCCGCCTGAGCGGCACAGGTCGCCTGCATGCGACTCTCAATATCCATGAGCTTGAGCGCCTCCTCAAAAGCGCTCACCACGCCCGGATCCTCCTTGCCTTTTACAAGTAGCCGCAGGGCGCCCAGCCCAAGAATGCGATCGGCCGAGGGCGTCTTCTGTGCCTTGACAATCATTTCGTAGTCGGTGAGCACCTGACCGTTAGAGAGCGCATCACGAACGGCATCGAACTCCTTGGCCTTTTGTTGCATCACGGCCAGAGGAGACGGACCATCCCCTTCTGACTTCGTGAGCGCCTCAAGCTGCTCCTTCTGGTCATCAAACTCCTGCCGCAGAGACTCCAGCTCTGCAGAGAGCGTGGACGCCTCCTTGAATTTCAAAAAGGCGAAGGTGCCCGCACCAATCGTGGTGAGGAGAAGGACACCGGTCATTACGATCCACTTTTTCATAGTCAGAGGGCCTGTCGCGAAGGAAACTTGTTAGCGAGGATCCAAGGGTAACAAAACCGAGTGGCTGGCCCAGGGTGCCCCGGGCTCGCCAAGTCGGTGGATCGAGAGCCCCGGCGGCTCGTCCAGAGGATGGCTTTTGCGGTCCTTTGCATAGTCAACGCCATATGGAAACGCGCAGCTGGCCCCCACCCACGCAGGTATGCCCGCGAACTGTCCAGCAATCGTCCTGTGAACATGCCCATTGAGCACGAGCCGCACTCGTCCATGGCGCCCCAGAATGGGAGCCAGCGCCTGGGCATTAGAAAGACGCATTGCATCGAAGAACGCATTGCCAGAGTCGAAGACCGGGTGATGCACCGCGAGCACCACATACTCATGTTTGTAGCGAGCAATTTCATCGTCGAGCCACTCAAGTCGGCGATCGCACAAAAATCCGCCCGGCTCATTTGGAACGAGGCTATCGAGGACCACGAGTCGCTGGGTCGGCCCGATGGGCAGGCTGTATTGAATGAACTCACTGGTCTGACCGATGCCAGGGTAGTCCGAAAAGATCTGCTGCAATGGCCTGCGTGCGTCGTGGTTGCCAATGACAAGATAGACCGGCATACGCTCATGAAGAGGGTCCAATCGCTCGCGAAGCGCCTGATACTCTGCCTCACTGCCCTCATCGACGAGGTCTCCGGTAATGACACAGCCCTGAATGGGAAGGCGACCTGAGAGGATCCAGGCGACCGCCCGATCAAGACGTTGCGATGTGGGAACCCCATTGCCAAGCGGTTTGCCCCCCGCACAGATGTGCGTGTCAGACAACTGCGCGATCAGAACTTGATCCATCGTGTAACTCCGTTCAGACTGAATAGATGGATTTTGCCCTCCTCATCACGTTTTCTGTCCTCGCATCTCTGGGCTCGCTCGTCTGTGCGGTGTTGGTCTTGCGGAGGGTAGCCGGCAGTGAGAGTGCGGAGGCTCCCCAGGCACTAAACGCCCTCACCCACCGGCTCGAGAGCCTGGGCAAGGACATCTCGGCACTCACAGCCGTGAGCCAGCACCAGAGTCAGGCGCAGGAACTCAGACTGCAGTCTCTGGCCACACAGATCACCGATGCACTCGAAGCGAGCAGGCGCACGATCAACGAGCGGCTTGAGTCGATACAGCGAGACAACGCAGCCAAACTTGAGGAGATGCGCAAGACGGTCGATGAAAAACTCCAGACCACTCTGGAGGAGCGCCTTGGCCTCTCTTTCAAGCAGGTCTCTGACCAGCTCGAACAGGTGCATCGGGGCCTGGGAGAGATGCAGGCGTTGGCCGCGGGTGTGGGCGACTTGAAACGAGTGCTCACCAACGTCAAGACGCGAGGAACCTGGGGGGAAGTTCAACTGGAGGCCATGATGGAACAGGTCCTCACGCCGAGTCAGTACGAAAAAAACATTGCGACGCGCCCCGGAAGTAGCGAGCGAGTGGAATTCGCTGTGAGGCTTCCTGGGCAAAGCGAGGATCACCCTGTCTGGCTGCCCATTGATGCAAAGTTTCCGATGGAGGATTTTCAGCGCCTCCTCGATGCGCATGAATCTGCAGATCTCGCCGCGCTCGAGGTGTCCGCTCGAGCGCTTGAAACTCGCGTAAAAACCGAGGCCAGATCGATTCGAGACAAATACCTCGAGCCCCCGCACACAACAGACTTCGCCGTGCTCTACCTCCCAACCGAGGGACTCTATGCGGAAGTGGTCCGACGTCCTGGGCTTGCCGATGCGCTTCAGAGAGACTATCGGGTTACGCTGTGTGGGCCAACCAACCTGATGGCCCTGCTCAGTAGCCTTCAGATGGGCTTTCGAACTCTCGCAATCGAGAAAAGATCGAGTGAGGTCTGGCAGGTGCTCGGTCAGGTGAAGACAGAGTTTAGAAAGTTCGGTGAAATCATCGAAGCGACGGAGAAGAAACTCCAAGAGGCCAGCAATAAATTCAGTGAGGTCAACAAGCGATCGAGGGCTATCGAGAAACGCCTCAAGTCGGTTGAGGCCGTTCCGATCCTCTCCCCATTAGATGACTCTGCAGATGAGGAAGCGGCCTCAATGGATGCCCTCTCGACATCCAGACAGACCTGACCATGCTCCGCACACGCCTCCTCCTTTTGATTCTCGCCGCCTCTCTTGTGGCGCCCGCGCAGGCCCAGGTCTCTGTGAGCCTCCTTGGAGACGACGCGCAGCTCAGCAGACATGTCCTTGAACTCTCCATGCCAGATGTGAACAGAGGCCTGCGAAAGGCATGGCGCGTGGTCACGTTCAAGAAGCGAAATGAGTTGCTGGCCTCATCTAACCGGATCTATCAGGAGTTCGACTGCGCCAAGGGCACCGTCAAGGACCTGATTCGTGTGCATTTCTATGGTCCACAGGCAACGGGATCCATTCTGAGCATTCAGGACATCAAGAACGACCCCCCGAGGCCTGCTGATGACCTCGATAAAAAGGCGATTGGCCTGGTCTGTGGGGACTTAAGTTCGTTTCAATAAGACCGATTCTGAGTCTAGGTAAACCCAAAAAACTCCGAGAGGTTGTCTGTGTCTGCAAAGTTACGAGCCGTTGTGCTCCTGCCAGCCCTCATCTCTGCGCTCATCACCCTCATGATCATGGGTGCGGATGGACCAGCGAGCCGTGAACTCCTGCTGCTTGTCTTCACTCTGGCCATGCTCACCATGTCGGCCACCTACGTTCAACTCCAGCGAGAAAAAACCTATGGTCTCGCGCACGCTCGGCCCGGGACACCCAAGAGCAAGAAAAAAGTCCCCAAACCGAGGGTGGCCTCAGACCTGACTCGCACCATCGCCCTCTCCGTGGTCTGTTGTCTCCTGGGGGCCGTTCTTTTCATGTCACTCATCTCCCCAAAGCGGTTCTATTCGCACGACATCATTGGCTTTTTCACCATGGTGGCGACCTTTGTGTGTCTGAGCTCCGTGGTTTGGTACGGCCTGTTTCCGCGTCCGAGGAAGCCGCCCAAGGCGACGGAGCAGGCCCTTCCTGCCCTCGAAGGCCCGGCTGGCCAGGTGGCGCTCAACCCCGACGGCACGCCCATGCTCAATGCTGACGGCACACCCGTGCTGCTGCTCACCGGACCCGACGGAGAGTCTCTCGCGCAGCCCGATCAGGTAACCACGCTCTCACCCGAAGAGGAGGGCGTCATTGAACTCCAGGAGGGTGAGTCGCTTGAGGACATCAAGAAGCGCCTCAAACCTCGCAAACCCAAGGTGTCTCTTGACATGCTCAACACGGCAAATAGCTACGACGACAAGGTAGCGCTGCTTCGCTTTCTGGTCGCGGAGGATTCCAGTCGGGTGACTCAGGCTCTGCAGAAGTCGCTAAAGACCTAGGCTCCTAGGGAAAACACTGGTATCCTCTGCGCTTGAGTGCAAAAGCACTTCAACCCGCTGCCCCCATCCGGTGTACTTCCCAATCTGTTTTAGGGCGGCCTTAAAAGAGAGCCCCCTTGAACAACTTCGCCTCGCTCGGCCTTGCTGAGCCCATTCTTCGTGCAGTCTCCGAACAGAATTACGAACACCCCACCCCCATTCAGGCTGAGGTGATTCCGGCCATGCTGGCCCAGCATGATGTGCTGGGCATCGCTCAGACCGGCACTGGCAAGACAGCCGCCTTCGTATTGCCCTTGCTTCACCGACTCTCGGCCGAGATGCCCTCAGCATTGAAGCCGCGCATGCCCAAAAGCTGCAAAGCCCTCATCTTGGCCCCCACCCGGGAACTCGCTAACCAAATCCTTGAGAGCGTGCGCACGTATGGAAAGCACCTGCGTCTCTCCTCCGCTCTGGTTGTTGGGGGGGCAAGCGCAGGACCCCAGATTCGAGCGCTTGCGCCAGGGGTGGATGTTCTCGTCGCCACCCCAGGACGGCTTCTGGATCATCTCCAGGCGCGGCACGTTCGGCTTGACCAGGCCCATAGTGTGATTTTGGATGAAGCCGACCAGATGATGGACCTTGGTTTTATGCCCGCGATTCGTGATCTTCTAAGCCGGCTGCCAAAAAAGCGCCAGACAGTCCTTTTGTCTGCCACCATGCCCACAGAGATTCGCACGCTCGCCGACCAATTCCTCCACTCGCCCACGGAGGTTCGCGTTGCCTCCGCATCGAAACCGATCGCAAAGATCGAGCAGCGGCTTGTATTGGTTGATCCAGGGAAAAAGCCCGAAACTCTCATCGACCTTCTTGCGGACAGCGAGATTGAGCAGGCCATCGTCTTTACCCGGACCAAGCATGGGGCTGATCGGGTTCACAAGCTCTGCAGAGACTTTGGCCATTACGCAATGGCGATTCATGGCAACAAGTCACAGGCCCAGCGAGACAAGGCCCTTCTGGCCTTTCGTCAGGGAAAGGTGAAAGTCCTTGTGGCGACCGACGTGGCCGCACGCGGCATTGATGTTGATACGGTGAGCCACGTCTTTAACTACGACCTCCCGAACATCCCCGAAGCCTACGTTCACCGAATTGGCCGCACTGGCCGTGCTGGACGCAGCGGGATCGCTGTCTCCCTCTGCGAGCCCAACGAGCAAGGGCTTGCCCGCCAGATTGAGCGGCTCACCGGCACGCGACTCCTTCCAGATAGCGTTCGAAACCAACGCCCAGCCCGTCGATCAGGATCTGGGTCCTTCCGCTCCAAGCCTTCCGGATCCGGGCGGCCTGCAGGGACAAAGTCGGGACAGAAGCCCGCACAATATCGGGATGCTAAGCGGCCTCGATAGCTTCACCATCCCCCTCTTTCCCCTCGGGGCCGGGCTTTTTCCAGACGGCCTGTTGGTGCTGCAGATTTTTGAGATTCGCTATCTTGAGATGGTGAAAAAAGCCCTGCGGGACAAGAGCCTCTTCGGGGTGGTCGCACTCTGCGAAGGCAGTGAGGTGCAGCAACCGGGCTCGCAAACGGCCTTTGAATCAATCGGCACCCTCGCTGAGGTTGTTATCTCCAACGCGGTCCAACCGGCGCTCTATTTCATTCGATGTCGGGGTCGAGAACGTTTCCAGATCCATGAGTCCTCTCAGGGCCGCTACGGCCTGTGGTCCGCGCGCGTCAGTCTTTTGCCAGCAGATGAGCCAAAAGACATTCCGCCCGACCTGCAATACATCGCAAATCGGCTAGGTCGGCTCATCGCTGAACTACAGAGAAAAGGTCTGCCGGAGGCCCAGATGCCCATCTGGCCACCTTACCGGCTCGACGAGTGCGGCTGGGTGGCCTATCGATGGGCCGAACTGCTCCCACTCTCTCCCGAGCAAAAGAGAGGCCTGCTTGAGGAGAACGATTCTGAACTGAGGCTGCGAATGCTAGCCGAGTGGATGGGGCCCATTCTTGGTGAGGACCCGCCAGCGCGGGCCCAAACCCCGTAAATCTTGAGGAGTACCTCATGCACGATTCCTCAGACACCTTCTTCGACGCAGCCTCTCAGGGGCTTCGAGAGAACTATCGGCTTCTCATTGGCTCAGTGGTGCCCAGACCCATCGCCTGGGTCAGCACGCTCAGCGAGAAAGCGGTGGCCAACCTTGCCCCCTATTCGTTCTTTACCGTGGCCAGTTGTGAACCGCCGGTGCTCTGCGTTGTCCAGATCGCCCCTCGGAATGCGAGAGAAAAGGACACACTCAGGAACCTTCGGGCGACCAGGGAGTGCGTGGTAAACATCGTCTCGGCTGACCTCGCCGCCCGAATGAATCTCTGTTCGGGTGACTACCCGCCGGAGGTGAGTGAGTTCGACCTTGCGCAACTGACCCAATCACCCAGCAGACTTGTGAGGGTCCCCGGCGTTGCCGAGGCGCGGGTTCGCATCGAGTGCCGACTTCGAGAGGTCGTTTTGATCTCCTCCGGCCCGGGTGGCGGCGCCCTGATGCTGCTTGATGTGCTTGGCTTTCACGTGCAGTCGGGCCTGCTTGAGTCCGGCGCCATCCTTCCCCAGGCCTTGGATGCAGTGGGCAAAATGGGGGACGATGCCTACGCCTTCACGCGGGATCGATTCGATCTGGCCCGACCGCCTTCCGATCGCCCTTTGCAAGGCTAGGATTTCAACGTGATTCTCTCGGAGATCGTTGGTCTGGTTGCTGCGGCGCTCACCACCCTCGCCTTCGTGCCCCAGGCCCTCAAATCGTGGAGAACCCGGGACCTTTCGGGTGTCTCTCTGGTGATGTATGGAGTCTTTACCTCCGGGGTTGCGCTCTGGCTGCTCTATGGCCTTCTCATCGAGTCTTGGCCCGTCATTCTTGCCAATGCAGTCACTCTGCCACTTGCCGGTCTCGTGCTTGTCTTAAAGCTCAGAGACCGCGCCTAAGGCGCCAGAGTTCGACCGATATACTCAAGGAGGCATGCTGCTCGACAAAATCATTCCCTCCCGACTCCTCTCAAAGGCGCTGAACGCCACGAAGCGACTGCTCTCAGAGCGCGGAGAGTCGAATGCCGCCAGCATGGCCCTCGATCTCATCGCAACCTACAACCTGCTCAGCGATGAGCAGAAAGACCAGTTCTTCCGACACCTCGCAGAAAAGTTCAATCCCGAACCAGCAAATGTCCTCGCAGCTGCTCAGGCCTACGCCAGCAAACCCTCTGCAGAGCATCTCATCGCACTCTCAGCGGCATCGGAGTCTCCGCGACAAGAATTGCTCAGACGCCTGAACCGCGCGCCGAGTGGGACGAAGACCATCATTGACATGCGTCACCACCTACTCAGGACGCTACATCGCAGACCCGAGCTAAAAGCGCTGGATGCAGACATGGCCCACCTGCTGGGATCTTGGTTTAATGCCGGCTTCTTGAAGATGCATCAAGTGGACTGGCGATCGCCCGCGCACATCCTTGAGAAGATCATCCAATACGAGGCAGTGCATGCCATTGATGGCTGGGACGACCTTCGTCGCAGGCTCCAGCCTGACCGCAGGTGCTTTGCATTTTTCCACCCACAACTACCAGATGAGCCCCTCATTTTCGTGGAGGTCGCGCTTCTCCCGGAGATTCCGGGAAGTATTGGCCCGCTCGTGGATAAAAAGTCTCCGACGCTGACCGCAGACCAGTTTAAGTGCGCCATCTTCTACTCCATCAGTAACTGCCAACCGGGTTTGCGTGGCGTCTCCATGGGCAACTTTCTCATTAAGCGAGTAGCCGAGACCCTTCAAAAAGAACTGCCCAGCCTGCGCTCCTTCTGCACCCTCTCTCCGGTCCCGGCTTTCATGGACTGGGTCTGCTCTGGGGCCCCACTGACTGCCCAGAATGTAAGGCCTGCCTGGCGCGCTCGACACCAGGCGAGCGTTGACCTACTCGGTCTTCGACCAGCCTTGTGGAATGAACGCGTGACTTCGGGCTGGCGGCCCGACACCTGCTCTGAAGACGAGCGGGCAGCCCTGCAGAGCCTGTGCACCCTCTACCTACTTGCACAATCAACCCAGCCTGGTGGAAACCCTGTGGCGAAGTTCCATCTGGGAAATGGTGCTCGGCTTCACCGGGTCAACTGGGCTGCAGACCTTTCCAGAAAGGGCATCAAGCAGTCTGCGGGCCTCATGGTGAACTACCTATACGACCTTGATAAGGTTGAGGTGAACCATGAACTTTTTGTGAATGGCGAGGTAAGCTTTACCAAATCGGTGACCCAACTCATCTAAAACACAAGGAGACTCAACATGATTCGAGCAATTGGCAGGCTCGCACTGGCTGCGCTCACACTGGGCGCTCTCGCAGGTGCACAAGCTGCAGACCCCTGGCCCAACAAACCCATTACCCTCATCGTTCCCTTCCCCGCCGGCGGTGGCACAGACGCGTTTGCGAGGCCCCTTTCCACCCAGCTCAGCAAACAGCTGGGCAAAAGCATCGTGATCGATAATCGCGGCGGTGCGGGGGGAACTCTCGGGGCTTCAGTGGCTGCCAAGGCAGCCCCGGACGGCTACACCTTCTTTATGGGCGCAGCCCACCATGCCATTGCGCCAAGCCTCTATCCAAAGCTTGACTACGACATCGAGAAAAGCTTTATCCCTCTGCTCCTGGTTGCAAACCCACCTCAAGTCATCGTCATCAATCCGAGTAAGGTACCTGTCAACGACCTCAGGGGCCTGATTGACTATGCCAAAAAGAATCCCAAGGCCATGAATTACGGCAGTGCTGGCAACGGTAGCGCCCATCACCTTGCAGGCGAGCAGTTCAAGATGCTGACTGGCGCACCCATCACCCACGTGCCCTATCGCGGGGCGGGGCCGGCCCTCACCGACCTCATCACGGGCCAGATTGAGATGATGTTCGATGGCCTCGGATCCTCCTCACAGCACATCAAAGGCGGAAAGATTAAGGCGCTAGCAGTGGCCTCCACGAAGCGCTCAGCCGCGTTCCCTGATGTCCCAACCGCCGCTGAGGCCGGGGTTCCAAACTACGTGGTCAGCACGTGGTACGGGCTCTGGGCCCCCGCCGGCACACCAAAGGACATCGTGGACAAGATGACCTCCGAAGTGCAAAAGGCAATGGCCTCAGAGGAGCTCAAGACCACCTGGGCCAACAACGGCTCCGAGGTCCCGAGCCTCACGGGCGCCGCCTTTGGAAAGTTCGTCTCATCGGAGATTAGGCGCTGGGGCGACCTCGTTCGCACCTCAGGCGCCAAGCTTGACTGAGCGGCTCACTGCGTGAACCTCTATTCGAGACTGAGGGAGGGATTCCCTTCAGACAAAGCAGCCTGCGCCATCGAGACGCACGATGGCCTGTTCTACAGCTGGGATGACCTTGAGCGGGCCACTGCCAAGATGGCAAACCTGCTCTCAGGTCTTCACCTGCCCGAGGGTTCGCGCATCGCGGTTCAGGTCGAGAAGTCGCCTGAGGCGCTGTTCCTCTACCTGGCCACGCTTAAGGCAGGTTTTGTCTTCCTGCCTCTCAATACGGCTTACCAGGGCGCAGAGGTTCAGTACTTCGTTGAAAATGCCGAACCCGCCGTGGTGGTCTGTAGCCCGAAAAACCACAGCTGGGTTGAACCCATAGCAAAAAGGTCGGGCTGTCGCCATGTCTTCACGCTGGGGGAGGATCGAACCGGCACGCTGTTGACCTCCTGCGCCCACCTCTCAGATTACGGAAAGGTAGTGCCCCGCAGCGATGATGATCTCGCCGCCATTCTCTACACCTCTGGCACGACCGGTCGAAGTAAAGGCGCCATGCTCTCCCACGGAAATCTTGGAAGCAACGCGCAGGTGCTCAAAGATTTTTGGGCCTGGCAGTCAGGTGACGTGCTGCTTCACGCCCTGCCAATTTTTCATGTCCACGGACTCTTCGTCGCCTGCCATGGGGCTCTGCTCAATGGCAGCAAGATGATCTGGTTGCCACGTCTCGACACCAAGGCCCTCATTCATCACATGCCCCAATCAACCGTGATGATGGGTGTGCCCACCTTCTATGTTCGCCTGCTCCTCGACCCAACGTTCACCAAAGAGACGACCCGTAACATGCGGCTCTTTGTGTCGGGCTCGGCCCCCCTGCTCACCGAGACCTTCAACAGCTTTCGAGAGCGGACCGGTCACACCATTCTGGAGCGCTACGGCATGAGCGAGACGGTGATGCTGGTTTCAAACCCCTACGGGGGGCCGCGGGTTGGCGGTTCTGTGGGCGTACCCCTTCCGGGAACAGAGGTGCGTGTAAGGGCGGACAACAGACTGTGCGGAGTCAACGAGATCGGTGCAATCGAAGTCAGAGGCCCCAACGTATTCAAGGGCTACTGGCGCATGCCCGAGAAGACCAAGGAGGAGTTCACCCCCGATGGCTGGTTCAAGACTGGCGATATGGGCCGTTGGGGCGGCGAGACCAGTGCTGGTCCCGTGCCAAATCACTTCCTCTGTATCGTTGGCCGAAGCAAGGATCTGATTATTTCCGGTGGCTATAACGTCTATCCAAAAGAGATCGAAAGTTTCATCGACGACATGCTCGGTGTTGAGGAAAGCGCCGTGATTGGTGTTCCCCATGCAGACTTCGGAGAGGCTGTTGTTGCTATCGTGGTGCCCAAACCCAATGTGGAGCTCAACAGCGAGCAGATGATTAACGAGCTCAAACAACGAATCGCAAACTTTAAGGTGCCCAAGCGGCTCATTCTCGTGCCCGAATTACCTCGCAACGCAATGGGCAAGGTACAAAAGAACGTTCTTCGTGAGACCTACGGAGCAGGCTAGGAATTTAACGGCAAAAGTCGGCTGAGATGGGTGGCTACCGTCTCGGTAAAAACGCGATACACCGGATTGGAGACAAACCCTAAGTGCGGGGTCAGTGTCACCTGCGGCATCGATCTGAAGGGGTGATCTGCGGAGAGTGGCTCCTCATCGAACACATCGAGGGCGGCAGCTGCAGGCCTACCCCGATTGAGCGCAGCGACGAGCTCCCCCTCAACAACAAGGCCTGAGCGAGAGGTGTTCACCAACACCGAGTCATTCCTCATCAGTGCAAGCGTCTCTCGGTTCATCAGGCCCTTCGTGCTCGGTGCGAGAACCAAATGTAAAGAAACAACCTTGGCCTCACTCAAAACCCGCTCGAGAGGGACCAGCGACGAGCCAGCCGACTCTGCCCTTTCGTGCGTGAGGTTCGGACTCCAGGCGATTGTTTTCATCCCGAAAGCCTGTGCCACCCGAGCGACTCTCGTTCCGATCTGTCCCAACCCAATGAGCCCGAACGTCTCAGATTCCAAGACATCAGGGAGTGCCGGATACTGTAGGCCGTGACGCCAATCCAGCTGGTTGCTGCGCATCACCGTCAGACCCTGTTCAAAGCGCTTTACCGCCGCGAGTACAAGTGCCCAGGTGAGTTCACAGGTGCTTGCTTTGGAGGGGCCAAACTCTGTATTGAGGACTGGAATTCCTCTGGCTGCGCAGGCTGCCTCGTCCAGCAGGTTGTTCCGAGTCCCCGTGTAGATCAGGAACTTCAGGCGGGGCGCCAAGGTAAGCTCTGGTTCTCCGAACGGTGTGCGATCCCGCATAAGCACAAGACCGTCAGCTTGCGACAACGCGTCTGCGAGTGCGTCCCCCCGAAGGGACTTGGAGTGAAAAACAAGATCTGCTCGAGATGACAGCGCTGAGATGGCGGGCGAGTGCGCAAAGCCACCCTCGAAATCATCTAGAAACAAGATCCTGCATTTGCTCACGGGAGACTTCCTTGGGAGAGGTTACTCTGAGCCTCAGAGCTTTTCGGTCTGGCCCGTTCCTGGCTGCCAGCGCATGAGATGTCGCTCAATACGAGAAACGATGGCATCCAGAAATAGGGCGAAGGCGGTGAGAACGAGAATGCCAGCGAATACCGTGTTGACATCGAAGCGACCCTCAGCCTGCAAAATCAGGTAGCCCACGCCAGCCGCAGAACCCAGATACTCGCCCACGACAGCGCCCACAAACGCCAGACCGACACTGGTGTGCAGACTTGAGAACACCCAGCTCATCGCGCTCGGCAGATATACGCTTCGCAGCAGTTGTCTTTTATCAGCGCCGAGCATGCGCGCGTTCGCGATAAGCGTGGGACTCACCTCTCGAACGCCCTGGTACACGTTGAAAAATACGACGAAAAAGACGAGTGTTACCCCAAGGGCCACCTTTGACCACACGCCAAGACCAAACCAGACCGCAAAGATCGGAGCCAAAATCACGCGGGGCATTGCGTTGACGGCCTTAATGTATGGGTCCAGCACGAGGGACATTGCAGGAGAGAGTGCGAGCCACAATCCCATGCCCAGACCAAAAGTCGTGCCGATAGCAAAGGCCATGAGCGTTTCAAAAAGGGTAACGCCCAAATGGCTGTAGATGGATCCAGAGATGAACCAATCCCAAATGGCTGCAAACACCTTGAGTGGCTGACCGAAAAAGAAGGCCGCCTGATTAGGGTTATCAAAATAGAGTTGAGGCAACAGTCCAGGCTCGGTGAGGAGGTGCCATAGAACCATAATGACCACAAAGAGAGCTAGCTGTGCTATTCGAGGAGCCATCTGAGTCATGACGACCTCGTCATCTGCTGCGCGTAGCCCTTTAAAACCTCCTCACGAAGCACGGCCCAGATCTGACTGTGCAGCTCTACAAATCGCGGATTGGAGCGAACCTCAGCAACATCCCTTGGACGTGGAAGATCCACCACGAATTCGCCAATAGGATGGGAGGAAGGACCAGCCGATAAGACGAGGACTCGGTCAGACATGGCGATTGCCTCATCAAGATCGTGAGTAATGAAAAGAACCGCCTTACGCTTAGCCTGCCAAAGGGACAGAAGTTCGTTTTCCATGAGCTGGCGGGTCTGAACATCCAATGCCGAAAAGGGCTCGTCCATCAGCACAATGTCGGGGTCGAGTATGAGCGTCTGAGCCATCGCACAACGTTTACGCATGCCCCCGGACATCTGATGGGGATAGCGGTTCTCAAAGCCCCCCAGACCCACCCTCCTGAGCCAGTCCACAGCAGCAGACATGGCCTCTTGCGCGGGAGTGCCCCGAAACTCTAGCCCCGCACTCACATTCTGAACAGCTGTGCGCCAAGGCATTAACGCCTCGGCCTGAAACATGTAGCCTGCCCGAAGATTCACGCTGTCAATGAGACCCCCAAAAACACGGATTTGTCCCAAGCTTGGTTGGAGCAGTCCTGCCGCCACGTTCAAAATGGTGGATTTACCGCAGCCCGTGGGACCAACCAGTGAGACGAACTCTCCGTCTCGAACGGAAAACGAGACATCCTTGACCGCAATATAGGGAGCAAAACCCGCCTGTCCACTGCCAAACGCGCAGGTGACATCCACAAACGAGAGAGCGTCAGTCATGAGCAAAACCTGCCGGAGACAGGCTTACTGGCGCGGTACCTTAGACACAAAACTATTGGTGTAGGTGCGCTTGAGGTCAACTGCCTTCGCGTCGAATTTGTCCTCATAGGCCGCTAAAGCCTTCAGCGCGGTCTGTGTCCCCGATTCCGAGATGCTGCCATCGGGGGAGAGCGCCTCTCGAATGTTGAGAAACGTTTGCTTATAGAGGTCAGGGTCACCGAGGTGGTAGCTGGCAGGCACGGCCTTCAGCACTTCATCTGGGGTCGCCTTCGCCAGCCAGCGATTGGCGCGAACAATGGCGTTGGTCAGGGCCTGTGTTGTCTTGGGGTACTTTTTGATGAAGTCCTCTGGCGCATAAAGAGACGCAGCCGGCATATCGCCTCCGAACACCTTGCGAGTCGCATCGAGCTTGCGGGTGTCGACGACCACCTTAATAGAGCCGTCTTTCTCCAGAGTAGAGATGACCGGATCGAGGTTAGAGATGGCATCGATCTGGCCAGACCTCAGCGCGGCGACCGCGCCCGCTCCCGCGCCCACTCCAATGAAAGAGACCTCCGAGGGGTTCACACCAGCCGCATCCAGCACAAAACTCGCGACCATATTTGTTGAGGAACCCGGGGCCGTGACACCGATCTTCTTACCCTTGAGATCGGACACCGTTTTGAAGTTAGGCATGCTCCGAGTGGAGACGCCCAACACGATCTGAGGTGCTCGGCTCTGCTGAACGAAGGCCGTAAAGTATTGCTTCTTCTCCTGCATTTTGATGGTGTGCTCGTAGGCACCCGAGACAACATCTGCAGATCCACCGACGACCGCCTGGAGGGCTTTTGCACCACCTGCAAAGTCGACAATTTCCACATTCAGACCTTCCTGCTTGAAGTAGCCGAGTTGCTCCGCAATCGACAAAGGAAGGTAATAAAACAGGCCCTTCCCGCCCACGGCGATGGTCACCTTCTCCTTATCGACAGCCGCAGAGGCCGGAACAGAGAACAGGGAAAGCAAAGCCGTGATCAACGCAACGGCATGAATGAGAGTGCGGCGCATGAAGGCTCCTGGGAAATAGAGAGGGTCACTGGGAAAACGAGCAGTATTTCAAGATTATCGCTTCGACCTTCGGGGTGAGTCCCCCGTGATTGCCCTAGGAGCGCCCTCCCTCCGGGCTGACGGCATACTTACCCTCCATATGAAGCCATTAGGGGACCTCAAAGTTGTCGAAATGGGCCAACTCATCGCCGGCCCATTTTGTGCGCGCACACTCGCTGACTTTGGCGCCCGGGTCACCAAGATCGAGCCCCCAGGCTCGGGAGACCCGCTCAGAAATTGGCGCATCCTTCGCGGAGACGTCTCGCTGTGGTGGCACGTGATGGCTCGTAACAAGCGCTCAGTCTGTCTCGACCTGCGCGTGGCCGAGGGTCAACAGGTCGCTCGATCACTCGTGAAGCAATGTGATGTACTCATAGAGAACTTTAGCCCGGGGACTCTGGAGCGATGGGGCATGAGTTACGAGGCATTAAGCGCGGAAAACCCGGGCCTCATCCTGGTTCGAATATCGGGCTTTGGACAAACGGGACCCTACCGTGACAATCCCGGGTTCGGGCTGATTGGCGAGGCTATGGGGGGGCTCCGCTACCTGAGCGGAGAGCCTGACCGAAAGCCAGTTCGGGTCGGGGTGTCGATCGGTGACACGCTCTCGGGATTACACGCAGTGGCAGGCATCTTTGCGGCTCTCGAAGCGCGGCGAAAGACGGGTAAGGGTCAGGTGGTCGATGTCGCACTCTACGAGTCGGTGTTTAATATGATGGAAAGCCTTTTGCCCGAGTATTGTGAGGCGGGAATCGTTCGCGAACCCTCGGGCTCAGCGTTGCCAGGTATTGCGCCCTCAAATGCCTACACCTGTAGCGACGGTATGGTGCTTATCGCTGGCAACGGCGATGGCATCTTCCGCAGACTTATGGAGGCGATTGGCAGGGAGGATCTGAGAGACGACCCCGAACTCGCCGACAACGCCGGCCGCGCCAAGCAGGCATCTCGACTGGATGGGGCAATTGGAGACTGGACCGCCACTCGTGACATGGCCTCCGTCATCGAGACGCTCAAAACCCATCGCGTCCCAGCGGGTAAGGTCTACTCGGCGGCAGACATTGCCCAAGACCCCCACTTTCATGCCCGCGACATGATTCTGAAATGCACCGCATATGACGGGGAGCCGATCACCCAGCCCGGCATTGTCCCCAAACTCAGTGAGACCCCCGGTCACATTGATCATCGAGCGCCCAAGCTTGGGGAGCACACTGACGAGGTTCTCCGAGAGACTGGCTACACCGACGCCGAGATTCTCGGCCTCAGAGAGTTAGGAGTCGTGGCATGATTTTCATGTGCGATGTGTCGCCTCGTGACGGCCTTCAGAACGAGGCACGAACCTTGAGTGCCGATCAGAAAGTCGCCCTCATCGAGGGTCTGAGAGACTCGGGATTGCCACGCATCGAGGCAACCTCCTTTGTCTCCCCCAAGGCCATTCCGCAGTTGGCAGATGCCGAGGAGGTGATGGCCAGAGTCTCGCGTACCTCGGACTGTGAGCTCGTGGTGTTGGTGCCGAATAAGCGAGGTGCGGAGCGCGCATTGGCCTGCAAACCAGATGAGCTCAACCTGGTGATGTCGGTGAGTGAATCTCATAATCGAGCGAACCTTAAAATGACGCCCGACGAGTCCTTCAATGCATTGAGGGACGTCATCGCCTTCACAGGAGGCAAGGCAAAGGTAAATGTCTCTCTATCATGCTCATTTGGATGTCCCTTCGAGGGGGATGTAAGTGAGGAGGCGGTGCTCACATGGGTCTCCCGTTACGCTGCGTTGGGCGTCACTGGCGTGAGCCTCTGCGACACCACGGGCATGGCTTACCCATCCTTGGTTAGATCCTTGACCACACGTGTCCTCAGTCAGCACCCAAACCTCCGAGTAACGCTGCACTTTCATAACAGCCGCGGACTGGGGCTCTCGAATGTTCTAGAGGGAATTCGGGCGGGCGTTACCCACTTTGACGCCTGTACGGGAGGGATTGGCGGCTGCCCTTATGCGCCTGGCGCCTCCGGCAATGTCTGCATGGAGGATATTGTTCATGCCCTGCAGTGCGAAGGCCTGGAGACAGGCATTAACCTAGAGAAGTTGCTCCTAGTCGCCAAGGGCCTACCCCGCCTACTCGGTCATGGGGTATGGGGCCAAGTGGCGTATGCAGGTCCGCGAAAAAGGCTTTTTGACCCCACCCAAGCCAAACAACAGTGAGAGCCCACGAAAAAGATTGACTTGGCGGAAGCGGTG
>DDPR01000008.1:276880-277021 GCA_002342295.1 Burkholderiales bacterium UBA2463 | reverse complement strand
TCTACCACTGAGCCACATGGGCACTGAACCAATCCTTCGAACTTCACCGACCAACAACGACCCACCATCCACCCCGTCATCGGCCTTCAAACTGGAGCGGGTGAAGGGAATCGAACCCTCGTCATAAGCTTGGAAGGCTTC
>DDPR01000008.1:158077-276800 GCA_002342295.1 Burkholderiales bacterium UBA2463 | reverse complement strand
GTAGGCGTAAGCCAACAGATTTACAGTCTGCCCCCTTTAGCCACTCGGGCACCCCTCCACGACGAACCCGTAACTATCCGTCTTTCGCGCGAGAGTGTCAAATTCAGGACGGTGAGCGAATGGCCAGAAAGTCCAGTGCCCGACCGGAGGGTTCCTTGTAGAGGATTCGGGCCGGAAAATGCCGATCTGAGGGGTCGAGCCAGACCTGAATCTGGCCTTGACGGGCAAATTCAAAGGGGTCGCTGGCGATTCGAATGGCCGAGACCAATATGCCTCCGGGCAGAACCAGTTCCTCTCGATCCTCTACGGTAAAAACCAGTGTCCGCACCTCTTTGCGCCCGGCCAGGGCTACCTCGAACCGTTGGCCCGCGAGGAGGCCGCCGACCTGGGACTCACCCACCCAGGCGAGTTGGAAGACGACGCTCAAGCGGTCTTGAAAACCTTGCGGCAGATCGACCTTCGGTTGGCTGGGCTCAAGCTGGGCGGTCGCGCTCGTAGAGTCGAACCGGCTCTCGACAAGTCCTCGACGAGGAGTCACTTGGCGGAAGACCTCTGGAACAAGCCCGGCCGAGGTCAGACGGCCTTCGCTCTGAAAACTCACCGTCCCCGGAACAAAGATGGCGGCCCATCCGACAGCGCGAGCCGTTAACGAGAGCGTGTAGCGGTCCTCTGAGGGGAACGCAATGTCGAGCTGACCGCGCCCCAGTGGGCGCGCGCCCAACGCATACTCACCCCAGTAGGCCTCCATCGCAAGGTGGCCGGCCTTGGGCAGAAGATCTTGCGGCGCCCTCGGGGGCGATGGCGCACCCACCGATGATGCACCGCCAGGCGCTGGTCCCTCCGTTGGCGAGGGCAGGGGCGACCTCTCTGGTGGATTTTCGCTTGCTTGCCTTCGCTGGGTCGGCCTCGGCTGGGGGGCCGGCCTCTCAGGCTGGGGGATCATGGCCACCGAGAGGGCGGCGGGCTCCGGTTCTGGCTCGGCATCAATCTTGATGAGGGGCCCAAGCCAGATCCAAAGCATCAAGAGATGAAGGAGGGTGACCGCCCCAAGAACCAGGCCCGAGCGAGTGCCCCGAACAGATTTAGACGGCATACACTCGCGCTATGCAGAGCCCGAACGACCCCTTTTCCTTTCTCAAATCAAGCTGGTCAGGAATGACTGGGGGTATGCCGTTTGCGTCATCAGCCCTGCCAACCAGCGACCCAGAGGAAATCGAGCGGCGAATTGCCAACCTCAAGACTGTCGAGCAGTGGCTGACTTTTAATTTGAATATGCTCAAGACGACCATTCAGGGTCTCGAAATCCAGCTTGGAACGCTCGCAGCCATCCAATCCTTTCGGCAGGCCATGGGAGAGATGGGCAAGGCACCGGAGACCGAGCAGCCAAAAGAGGCAGCCCTGGACTCCTCGGCGCTAGAGAAGGCCGCGGAGCAGGCATCGTGGTGGTGGTCATCCATGCAGGATCAGTTCAACCAACTGATCGCAGCGGCGCACAACCTTCAACATCAGGCCGAGGTATCTCAGGGTAAGCAAGGCCCAGCTGAGCCCTCCGCCAAGAAGCCTTCTGCTCGAAAAAAGAAAGTGTCCGCGGGCGCAGGGGCATCATCAAGGTCTGCACGAAAAGAGGCCTAGTCAGCCCGCATGTGCCTCTCGCCATTCGGCGAGAAGCCTCAAAAGCGCCTCGAACTCCACCGCAACGCGGACCCCATCGGGAGCCCGCCGGCTGAGCGCGGGACAGCGCCCTCCAGCCCAGACCTCCCGATGGGGCGAGAGTCTCTGGCGAAGGAGGGTCAGTCCATCCACCATCGCAGACGGGCCGGCATTCTCGGAAAAGGACACCACCACCACGTCAATATCCTGGCTCTCGCTGGCCAGCGCGATGTCCAGAATGGGTGTCTGAACGCCCAATGAAATGCAATGACAGCCCTCAAGGGCCAGGATGGCCTCCACCATGAGAAGCCCCATGCCATGCGCCTCCCCCGGAAAGGTCGTGAGCAGGACCCGGGGACCATTCACGCCCTGGGGAATGACCCCAATCGCCTGACGAAGCACGATCTGCATCGATTCAGTGAAGAGGTGCTCCTCGAAAACCTCGAGCTGGCCTCGGGCCCAACTCTCTCCGACTCGGGCGATGAGGGGCGCGGCCAACTCGGTCACGAACCTTGCAAGGCCGAGTCGCAAAACCCGCTGTCCGAGGTCTCGCCTGAGCTCGTCAACATCATGTCGACGAACCAGTCCCAGAAGGTCATCAATCTCAGCACGCGCCTCGCGAGGCCTGGTTGAGCAGACCGCAGCAAGACGATCTCCGAGGGCCCGAAGCTGAGAGTCAGACAAGGGCATGATCTTGCCCGGCCGGTGTCCTGCATCCATCAGCCGCCGAATGGCGCGCAGGCGTTCAACCTGCTCCACGGGGTAGATTCGCTCGCCAAACTGATCTCGCTGTGGCGCTGGAAAGCCGTAACGTCGCTCCCATACCCTTAGAGTGTCCTTGGATAAGCCCGTGTCGCGCTCAACAGCAGCGATACTGAGGTACACGGTGGGTTTTACGGCCTGATCCACGGTGGGGCAGCGTCCTAATTTGTCTTAGACAGTTGATTGACGCGCTATAGCGTTAGCCCTAGTATAGGCCTCCGTTTATTTCCTGCCTAGGACAAAGAACGACCTAAGCCCATGACTGCACGCGCTTTTTTCGCTCGCTCGGCCCTCACCCTGCTCGCGACCCTCCTGATCAGCCTCGCACCCGAGCTTCGCGCGGCCCCGAAGGCATGTCCGGCCCTGCTCAACCATACCTTCGCCCGACTCCAAGACGATGCTCCGCAGTCACTCTGCCAGTATGCAGGGAAGGTCATTCTCGTGGTCAATACCGCCAGTTTCTGTGGCTTCACCTCCCAGTACGAAGGGCTCGAGAAACTCTACGCGGATAAGAAGGAGTCAGGTCTGGTGATCCTGGGCTTCCCGTCGAACGACTTCGGAAACCAGGAGCCAGGAACGAGCAAACAGATTGCAGAGTTCTGCACCAACACCTATGGCGTCAAGTTTCCAATGTTCGCAAAATCTTCCGTCTCACGGGCCAATCCGAACCCTCTGTTCGCCGAACTCGGAAGGGCCACCGAGTTTCCACGCTGGAATTTCCACAAATACCTCATCGACCGCGAAGGCCGGCTTATCAAGAGCTACTCGAGCGTAACCTCCCCAAGCGATCGGTCCATCCAACAAGATATTGACCGGGCTCTGAAGGCCCGGCCACCCGCCTGATCTCAGAAGGTCGCGGTCACCCCTCCAGAGGAGAGCAGCCATGAATGCTCCAGAGAAAATCCATCACCCTTCGCTGCCCGATGTTCAGTCGGTCCAAGACACCCGCGAACTTCCAATTCAACGCGTGGGCATCAAGAGCATGCGCCACCCCGTACACATCAACACGCCGCATGGCCCGATGGCCTCGGTGGCCATGGTCGACATGATGGTGGCTCTGCCCGCTGACAAGAAAGGCACCCACATGTCGCGCTTCTTGGAGGTCTTCCAGGCCCACGACGCACCCCTGGATGCGGACAGTCTCCATGCGCTCATGCATGTCATGCTCGATCGCTTGGAGGCTGACGAAGGCTACTTCCGCATTTCACTTCCCTATTTTGTGCGAAAGGCAGCGCCCGTCTCAGGCGTGATCTCGCTGATGGACTACGAGGTCATCTGGGAGGTCGAGCGAAAGGCCGGCTCGGAGCGTTTAAGTCTGACAACCGTCGTTCCCGTGACCAGCCTCTGTCCCTGCTCAAAGAAAATCAGTGATTACGGCGCTCACAACCAACGCTCGCATGTCACCATCACCGCCGATCTCTCCTCGGGCATGTCCCCCGAGACACTCATTCAGATCGCGGAGCAGTCTGCATCCTGTGAGCTTTGGGGACTCTTAAAGCGACCGGACGAAAAGTATGTAACCGAGCGGGCTTACGACAACCCCAAGTTCGTCGAGGATCTGGTTCGGGACGTGGCTATTCGAGTGGCCGCTGATCCGAGGGTGCTTGGTTTCACGGTGGAGTCCGAGAACTTCGAGTCCATTCACAATCACTCCGCCTACGCTCGTATTAATCAGGGTAGTCGCTCGAACGCCTGAGGAATGCACCGCCGCCCGAAGGTCTTGGTTGTAGGGAGCGGCATCTCTGGTCTGTCGAGTGCCTGGCACCTTCGTCATGCGGCCGATGTCGAGGTCTTTGAATCCGAGAGCCGACTCGGCGGCCACACCCACACCCACGAAATCGAAGTCGACGGAATCCCGGGGACCGTAGACACCGGTTTTATCGTCTTTAACGAGCGCACCTACCCGGAGTTTCAGCCCTGGCTCCAGCACCTCGGTGTCGATATCCATCTCGCAGACATGAGCTTTTCAGTGTCCGCACAAGGGGGTTCTTTTGAGTGGGCTGGCCACAGCATCAGGGGGCTCTTCGCTCAGCCAAAAAATCTGACTTCTCCTCGATTTTGGCGCATGCTGGCCGATGTTCTTCGCTTTAATCTTGAGGCCCCCTCACACTTGGCGCAGATCGAGCGGGGCGAACGTGCCGACTCAACACTTGCGAGCTACCTGAGGGAGCGCGGCTACAGCGAGACCTTTGAGTCGGGCTATCTGTTGCCCATGGGGGGAGCCATCTGGTCCTGCCCACCCAGCCAAATGCGCAGCTTTCCCTTTCAGAGCTTCACTCGCTTCTTTGTTAATCATGGACTGCTTCAACTTATGAACCGGCCCCTCTGGTTCAGCCTCAGAGGGGGAAGCAAGTGTTATGTCGCACGCCTTCGGTCACTCTTGGAGACCGAGAGGGCGTCCGTCTGCTTTCGAACCCGCCACCATGTTCAATCCGTCTCGGGCCTATCCGATGGGGGGGTGCGGCTTCGGGGCGTGGACCAAGCCACAAAACAGGTTTTTGAGCGGACGGCCGATGCCGTGGTCCTGGCTGGCCACACAAATCAGAACGCAGCCATCCTTGCGTCCTCGGCCCATCCAGCCTGGCCTCACCTCAATGCCTTTCGCTATGAATCGAATTCTGTTTACTTACACCGAGACACAACGCTCATGCCCCGTCGCCGAGCAGCCTGGGCCGCCTGGAACTATCGTGCAGAGAGTGGCTCCTCAGACAGCCTCTCTGTCACCTACTGGATGAATCAGCTTCAGGACCTTCCCTTTCAGAGCCCGGTGCTGGTGAGCCTCAACCCCGCCACACCCCCTCGCGAAGACCTGACCCTACAAACCCTTCGCTACGAGCACCCCGTCTACGATGAATCAGCCTTTCGTGGCCGAGCCGCCGCCCTCGCGCTGCAGGGTGAGCAAAGAGTCTGGTTTGCGGGCGCCTGGACCGGCTATGGTTTTCATGAGGACGGTTTTCGCTCGGGGCGTCTTGCAGCGGAGTCACTTCTTCAGGCCCTCGACGTGGTTGCTCCCAGCGCATGCAAGACCGCCTAGGTCCTCGAATCATGCGGGCACTCGTCCGCCACCGAAGACTCAATCCACGCCCCCATGCCTTCTCTGCCCGGGTCACGGTGGTCCAAATTCCCCTCGTGCGTTGCGCGCAGGAGGGTCTTCGAGGGAATTGGTTTTGGGGCCTCAACCGCCCCTCACTTCTTCGTGTGAACGATGCTGACCACGGCGATGGGCGGCCGCTGCTCAGCTGGGCGCGGCACATGTTGGAGGCCGCTAAAATCCCTGGGGTGGACGGTGAAATCTGGTTAAGTTGTATTCCCAGAAGCCTTGGGTATGTCTTTAAGCCCGTGAGCTTCTGGTTCTGCGAAAACCGAGCCGGCCTCACGCAGGCCATCATCGCGGAAGTGAACAACACTTTTGGCGAGCGCCACGCCTACGTGCTGGACTGTCGCCCAGGGTATGCCAATGGCGTCTCCCTTCAGATGGAAAAATGCTTTTATGTGTCTCCCTTTTTCGATGCCCATGGCGATTACCGCTTTCGCTTTGCCCACTCCAGTGAGCCGCAGAGGCCCCACCTGGCTCGAATCGATGTCTTTGACGGCGACCGACTCATGCTCGTGACCAGTATCAGCGGCAGGCCCGCGGTCATGACGGATTGGAAAGCTCTAAAGGCCTGGCTGATGAACCCCTTCCACACCCTCTCCGTAATCGCCAATATCCATTGGCAGGCGCTTCTCCTGTGGTTTAAGCGAGTCCCCCTGGTCGCACGCCGCCAAAAGGCCTCATGAGCGCAAGGCCCCCTCTCTCGGCCCGCCTGGTGCTTCACATGCTCTCGAGCGTCCGCATCGGGACGCTCCACCTCACCACACCCGATGGGGAGGTAAAAACCTTTGGCGCCCCATCGGGCGAACATCTGACAGCCGAGATTCGACTCTTTCGTTGGCGCGCGCTCGAGCGTGCGCTTCGGCGAGGCGATATTGGTTTTGGTGAGTCCTACATTGACGCAGAGTGGAGCAGCCCCAACCTGGCTGCACTCCTAACCCTTCTTGCAGCGAATCGTGAAAGCCTCGAGGCAGCCATTATTGGAAGCAGGTGGGCCCTCAAGCTTGACCGCCTCCTCCACCTTTTGAGACGAAATACTCTCAAGCAGGCCCGAAAGAACATCCGGGCCCACTATGACCTGGGCAATGAGTTCTATCGACTCTGGCTTGACCCGACCATGACCTACTCGAGTGCGCTTTTTGAGGAGAGCGAGCTCGTGCCTGAGGCCCTCGGCCGACTCGAAGAAGCCCAAAAAAGAAAGATGCGTCGCGCGCTTGATGCGCTCGGACCGCTCACTCACGACAGCCTGACGTTGGAGATCGGTTGCGGCTGGGGAGGCTTTGCAGTCGAGCGGCTCCAGCGTCCAGGGCGGCATGTTGGCGTGACCCTATCAGCCGAACAGAAAGGCTGGGCCGACCACCTTCTCTCCTCCTGCGGACTCGGCGACCGAGCAGAGATTCGACTTCAGGACTACCGAGAGGTCGGGGGGCAGTTCGATGGGATCGTGTCCGTTGAAATGCTTGAGGCCGTGGGTGAAGCCTATTGGCCCACCTACTTCAACAAGATCTTCGAGTGCCTCAGGCCCGGAGCACGCGCAGTGATTCAAGTCATCGTCATACGAGATGCCCTTTTTCCCGCCTACCGAAGAGGCCATGACTTCATTCAGAAATACATCTTTCCCGGTGGCATGCTGCCCAGCCCCATAGGTCTGCGCGCGGTGGCCCGAGGGGCCGGGCTGGACCTCATTGATGAGTTCTCATTTGGTCTGCACTACGCCAAAACGCTTGCAGCCTGGCTGGTGCGCTTTAACGCTCAGGAGCAGGCCATCCGATCCCTGGGCTTTGACGACCGGTTTCTCGCCATGTGGCGCTTCTATCTGGCTTACTGCCAGGCGGGCTTTTCCTGCGAGGATCTCAACGTGATTCAGGTCACCTTGGCTCGCCCCGAGGGTCGGGCTTGAGCGAGCACTTTCCCTCTCGAGCCCAACCGCGCAGGAAGTTCTTAGGCCGGTGGGCCTTCATCACTCTCTGCGGGTTTGCAGTGTTGACGTCACCGTCCAGTCTCTCGGCCGCCCCGAGTGACTCCATCCTGCAGCAGGTCTTTGCGTCAGAGAGGCTTGAACTCGTAGGTCGCGGAACGCTGCGACTCTGGGGTCTCAAGGTCTACGAGGCGGAGCTTCGTGCGCCAGATGGCAAGCGTTCACTCGATCTCTTTCAACAGCCCTTTGCCATGCGAATCATCTATGCACGCGATCTTCGAGGAAGGGTGATCGTAGACAGAACCATCACCGAGATGAAGGCGCTGGGCAGGGGTACGCCCGCTCAGCTCAAAATGTGGGAGCGCGAAATGCTCTCTCTCTTTCCCGATGTGGCTGCAGGAGACGAACTCACAGGCATCTATCGGCCCGGCAGAGGCACGGAGTTCTTTAGCAGGAACCGCGCGCTGGGACAGATAGACGATCCGGAGTTTTCGCGCGCATTTTTTAATATCTGGCTCGACCCCGCAACGACTGAGCCACATCTTCGTCGCGCCCTCCTTGGCACGTACGAGGCGCGCTCCGACTCCTAAACATCCACTCGAAGAGGGCTTCTATGAAATCACGACTCGCCGCACTACTCGGTGCCTGCGCATCCTGTCTCATCGTCTTTCTGCAGGGATGTGCCTCCCCCTCGGTGCAGCAGTATGCCCACGAAAAACCCTTGCTCTCGCTGGAGCAATACTTCAAAGGTCAGACCCAGGGCTGGGGAATGGTGACCAACCGACAGGGCGTTGTGACTCGCAGATTCGTCGTCAGCATTTCCGGCCAGTTTGAGGGCGAGACTGGAACCCTGGATGAGTCGTTTGTTTGGTCCGACGGCGAGCGCCAGCATCGCATTTGGACCCTGAGAAAGAATGGGCCCGGCCGCTGGATTGGCACCGCCGACGATGTTGTGGGAGAGGCCATTGGTGAAATTGCGGGGAACACCCTTCGCTGGCGCTACACCATGGCACTGCCGGTCGATGGGAGGACCGTTCACCTCGACTTCGACGACTGGATGGTTCTGATTGACGACAAGGTCTTGCTCAATCGAGCAGCCTTCAGCAAGTTCGGCATCCACCTGGGCGAGGTCACACTCTCGTTTCAGCGCCCATGAGCCTGAACCATCCCATCACAGATTGGAAAGGGCGCACGGTCTGGGTGCTGGGGGCCAGCACCGGAATTGGAGCCGCGCTGGGTCGCGCGCTGGACGAGAAGGGCGCTCATCTTATTGCCTCGGGCCGGCACCTCAACACGCTAGAGTCCGCATTTCCCAACCCACGCGTTAAGAAGGTCGTGCTCGATATCACCGACCCTCAGGGCGTCGCTCGGGCGCTTGACGGGCTGACGCGGGACGGCTGTCTTCCCGACTGCGTCATCTGGGTCGCGGGGGACTACAGCCCCCAGCCCATCACCGCACCCAGGGGATTCGACCCCGTGCGAGCACGTCAGGTGCTTGAGACCAATCTGGTCTGTATCTACGACGGCCTCGCAGCAATCCTCTCTCACTGGCTTCCCCTCTCGCCCCGGGCGCCTGCCGCCCCTCCGTTTCATATCTGCCTGTTCTCCAGCGTCGCTGGCTACCGTGGCCTCCCCAAAGCGCTTGCCTACAGCGCAAGCAAGGCGGGGCTGAATGCCCTCGCTGAGACAGCTCACGTGGAGCTCAAGCCCCTCGGCGTAGATGTGTCCATCGTCTGCCCCGGGTTCGTCAAGACTCGCCTCACGGACGGGAACGATTTCGAGATGCCTGCTCTTATCACCGCGGAGCAGGCTGCTCGATTCACCTTTAAGGGACTCGCTCGTGGTGAATTTGAGGTGCACTACCCCAAGCGATTCAGCTTGTTTATGAAGCTGCTGGGCCTTCTGCCCGCCGCGATCTATCTCAGGCTGATTGCAAAGGTGCGCGCATGAACCCGCTGGCCTTCGAGCGCACAGTCTGTGAACTCAGCGCGCAGTCGACCCCCCAGTTGGCCGCCTTCTACGAGAAAGACGCCATCTTCAAAGACCCGTTTCACGAGATTCGGGGCCGAACCCGCATTGAGGGGGCCTACCGAAGCATGTTCTTGGCCCTCTATGAGCCCCACTTTAAGAACCTAATCTTTGCGCAGAGCGCTCAAAATCCAGCCCTCTGGGCGGTTCGATGGAACTTTTCCTTCAGAACCAAACCGGGCGGCGAACTCATGTCGATCCCGGGAACCAGCTGGCTAACGGTCAATCAAGAGACGGGTCTCATCGCCTTGCACGAGGACCACTGGGACGCGAGTGCATTTTTTGGGTCATTTTCGGGACTCTCTTGGGCCGTAAAGGCCCTAAAAAATAAGGTCTCTCGAGCCAGTCATGTCACCGAAAAGTCTTGAATTCTTTATAGAATCTCAACATTCCCTCAATGACATCTTTGAATGCGGCTGACTTCATGAAATCCATTTCGGCAGACCAGATGCTCTACCCCGAGCTCTTCAGAGCGTTTGAGCGTGTTCGCTGGGACCTGGAGACAGACATTCCGTGGGATAGCTTCGACCCCGGTCTGCTCTCGGATGAGCAGGCCCTCACGATTAAGATGAACGCCATCACCGAGTGGGCTGCGCTCCCGGCCACGGAGATGTTCTTGCGAGACAACCGAAACGACAGCGACTTCTGTGCCTTTATGTCGGTCTGGTTCTACGAGGAGCAAAAACACAGCCTCGTCTTGATGGAGTATCTACGGCGATTCCGGCCCGACCTGCTTCCCAGTGAACAAGAGCTCCATGCAGTTCGATTTGAGTTCGACCCCGCGCCCGCGCTCGAGACCCTGATGCTTCATTTCTGCGGGGAGATCCGACTCAATCATTGGTACCGGCGCGCGGCGGAGTGGCACACGGAGCCTGTCATCAAACACATTTACGAGACGATCGCTCGCGATGAGGCCCGCCATGGTGGGGCCTATCTGCGCTACATGAAAAAAGCACTCGTAACCGTGGGTGACGGCGCTCGCTCGGCCTTTGCAAAAATTGGGGTGCTCATGGCCTCGGCGCGCCGAACAGCCCAAGCGCTTCACCCCACGAACCTGCACGTCAATCAAGCCCTTTTTCCGAACGATACCGTTCAGAGTCGACTCCCCGAGCCCGGATGGCTTGAGCGCTGGCTCGATCAGCAGATTCAGTTTGATGCGGAATGGGAAAAGAAGGTCGTCGACCGCATCCTTCACAACCTCAGCCTTCTTTTCGATCGCTCCTTTGAGAGCGTTCAAGAGCTCAATCGATTCCGCAAGGAGATCGCAGCCTCTCTCGCGACCAGCGAGGAGGTCCTCGCCTCTCGGCCCGCGTGACTGAGCCGCTCTTCGAGCAAAAGGTTTGTCGCGGGCTAGGTCCCGGCCAAACGTTGTCCGAAGACCTCGTCCAGGGGCTCTCTCACATCCCCAGACCCTGGGTCTTCACCAACGGAGTCTTCGATCTGCTTCACAGAGGACACGTCACCCTCCTCGCCCAGGCTCGCGCTCATGGAGCGGGTCTCATCGTTGCGCTCAACTCTGACGCCTCTGTTCGGCGGCTGGGCAAGGGCGAGGATCGTCCAATCAATGCGCTCGAAGATCGACAAGCGGTCATCGCCGCCCTTGAGAGTGTGAGCTTGGTCACGCAGTTTGATGAGGACACGCCGCTCTCGCTCATTCTCGCCCTGCGTCCAGATGTCTTGGTCAAAGGGGGGGACTGGTCTGTCGAACAGATTGTTGGCTCGCGGGAGGTGAGCGCCTGGGGTGGCACTGTGCTCTCGATTCCCTTCGAACATCAGCGGTCTACGACGTCGATGCTTTCAAAGATTCGAGGCCAGCCCGAAGGCCAGCATCCATGAGCGTGGGCAGATACTGGGCCGCAAGCCACCACTGCGGTTCAAGCAGCGAGCGGTAGGCCGCAAGAAACTCTGAGGCCCCTCCCCCTGTCACAAGAATCGCATCGGGCCGCCCCATCATCGTGAGCGGGCCCAGCTGCGCCATGGCAAGCCCGCGCTCAACGCCCTCGGCCGTGCTGAGTCCAGGCTGAGAGGCAAGGCCAGCCTCTGCCTGCCACCGAGGCGCGACCTCCGAGGTCGAAGTCAGAAGAGCACCCCTCATCTGAGCAAAGCCCGGGAGGATGAAACCTCCCCGAAACGAGAGGCTGGAGAAGCCTTCCCGCAGCTCAGACTGCGTACCCTCCACATAGTCAATCACGGTGGCCGTCCCCGCGGACACCAGCGAGATGCGCCAGCTCGATTTATCGGGCCAGACCGAGGGCGTTGCGGCCAGGCCCATCGCCAACACCCAGCGGTCATCTCCGAGCTGTTGGGGCGAGGTGTAGTCATTTCTGAGAACCACGTGATTGAAACCTTCCCGCAACTCCCAGAGCCCCATGGTTCGCAGCCGCTCGGGTGGGCGCTGACAAAAACCGACCAGCAGCTCCATGCACTTATTGGTGCGCTCCTCATCAGCACTTGAGCACAGCGCACTCTCAAGGGGCTGGGCCCGACACCCCAGCTCGGACAATGCGTTCGACCAGTCTTCATGAAGACGGAGGGCATCCCAGTTGCCCGAAACGAGCGTCAAGACCCCCCGAACCACGCGAGGGCCGTGATGCATCGACCATTTGAGCCGAGAGTTGCCCAGATCGACGAGGAGCATCACGAGATCTCCCCCGAGCCACGCAGAGACAGCTCGCCCATCGCAACCTCTCGCGTGCCTCGCTCGGTTCGAATAACCAACCGACCTGAGGCATTCATCCCCAGAGACTCTCCGAAAAATCCCCCGGCTTCGCCGACCACGGGCATAAGGCAGACCCTACGTCCCACATACACATCGAGGGCGTTGAATCGCGCAGCCAATGCCGGCGCATCAATGGTGGGAGCTGTGGCAAGGGACTCAATTGCGCGTGCAATCGGATCAATGAGCTCCCTCAGGGCGAGGCTGGACGACAGGTCTAGCAGCGCGGATGCATCAAAAGCCCGAGGAACCGGTGCGGTCCATCGCCCATTGATTCCCACGCCCGCGACGAGCCAGTCACGCGACTGACGACGAAGAGACTGGACAAGCACACCGCCAAATTTTCGGGTGCCAAGCATCAGGTCATTGGGCCACTTCAGTCCAAGCAAGCGCTGAGCACGCTCCTCAACCAAGGGCCAGAGGACCTCCACCACCGAGAGACCAATCCATGCGGGCCACGGGGCCGGACCCACCGCTGAGAGCGAGAGGATCTCCTGGTTCGCGGGCACAGGCCAGGCAAGACTCAGGCCAAGCGCCTCGCCCGAATGCTCCCATCGCCGACCATGCTGGCCGAGTCCCTCTCTTTGGACAAAGGAATACAGTCCGAATGGCCCTGCTTCACCATCAGCAATTCTGTCCAATGCCTCTGTGTGAGTGGAGCGCTCGGTGTGCACTTCATGTAGGGGCCACATCCTTGGCATGATACGGACATGAAGACATGGCTGCGCCCCCCGAGAGGCCCAGCGCTCAGCCTCTGGCTCTTTGCGCTCGGCTACCTCGTTGCGGTGGCCCTGGTCAGCCTCTACCCATTCTCAGGGTGGCGAATTCCGCAGCAGGCCCCATGGGCGTTTTTGTTCTCCCCGCTGCCGCGCTATCGAACCTTCTTCGACCTCTGGACCAACCTCCTGGCCTACCTACCCCTCGGTCTTGTGCTCTCAGCCTGCCTGGGCGCTCAGGGAGGCCGGCGAGGACCTCTGCTCGCGCTCATCGTCTGCGTCGCGCTCTCATTCATCATGGAGATCACTCAGTCCTTTTTGCCCACGCGCCGAGCCCAGTGGCTCGACCTACTCGCCAATAGCCTCGGGGCGTCTCTTGGCTGCCTTCTCTGGGCTGCACAGGCCCGCGGTCGACTGACTCGAGGGCTCTGG
Organism: Burkholderiales bacterium UBA2463; assembly: GCA_002342295.1. Classification (GTDB taxonomy): domain Bacteria; phylum Pseudomonadota; class Gammaproteobacteria; order Burkholderiales; family Burkholderiaceae_A; genus Hahnella. The sequence goes on along the minus strand of DDPR01000008.1, from coordinate 263,484 downwards.
AGAACGCGTGCCTCCCCAACGCTTTATCCCGCCTGGTTCGAACACATTGGCTCCATTGGCCTACTCCTGGTTTGGTTTGCTGCTCAGGCGGCTCCGATGGGGATATGGCTCAGGATGGGCGATCTCCTCCCGCCCCACTGGGGGCTCAGGCCCCTGCCTTGGCTTCTTGATCTGGCCGACCCCGGCGAGCAAGGCGGCCTCGCCCTCACCATTTCACCCACCGAACAATTGATTGCCGAGGTCATCCTCGTGGGGCTTGGCCTGGCAGCATTCACGCTGGTGCTCTCGATACAAGCACGTTGGGATGATCCATCGCGCAGATCCTCCGCGACCCCGCTGCCATGGGGGCGCCTTGTCCTTCTGGCGCTCGGACTCTCGCTCTTCGTGCGACTGTTATGGATGATCGTGCTCTTTCCAAGTCCAAACACGCCGGCCCTGAGCAGCGAGTCTCTTTTAAATCTCATCGACACCCTGCTCTCACCCGGTGCACAGGGAGGGCTTTTTCTCGCCGCGCTCCTGAGTGCTACTGCCCTCGCCTGGCCTGCTCGGGTGCGTGCAGGTCTGTGTATGGTCCTGCTGCTCTTACTCGTCTTGCTCTCAAGTGGGCTGCCGAGCGCAGGCTACGCCCCCGCACTCACCCAAGACTGGTCACTGGGTCGCTGGTCAAACTTCAGAGGGGTCACCTCACTTGCGGCGGCCATCTGGCCCGCGCTTGCAGTGGGCTGGCTTTCGCTCTGGCTTGTCGCCACAGGCAGGCGGCATAATAGGACGCAATGAGTTATTACACCAAACATGTTTTCTTCTGCACCAACCAGCGTGATCTTGGTGCGGAGTGTTGCCATTCGGCCGGAAGCAGCGATCTTCAGGCGTACGCGAAGGCCCGTGTCACCCAACTCAAGCTCTCGGGCGGTTCTGGCAAGGTGCGTATTAATCGCGCGGGCTGTTTAAACCGCTGCGATGAGGGTCCGGTTTTGGTGGTGTACCCGGAGGCCGTCTGGTATCGAGTCTTCGACAAGGCAGATGTGGAAGAGATCATTCAGAGCCATATTCTTGGCAATACACCTGTCGATCGACTGCGACTGGCGGACTGACTTCGGGCGTGAATAGCCTGACTGAGCGGGTCATCCTCGCGGGGCCGGCCGGCGCGCTCGAGCTCGCCATTGATCAGCCAGAGGGTATGGCGCGGGGCATCGCACTCATCGCACATCCGCACCCCCTCTTTGGCGGTACCCTCGACAACAAGGTCGTTCAGACGATTGCAAGGGCGTTTCTCTCGCGCGGCATGATCTGCGTGCGACCGAACTTTAGGGGCGTCGGTCAGAGCACCGGCTCGCATGACAATGGGCAGGGCGAACAAGACGACCTTGTCGCGGCCTGGGGCTGGGCCGAGACCGCGTTCGCATCTCGCTGCGGCCCAAAAAGGTGGGCAGCCGGATTCTCCTTCGGCGCCGTGATGACCACCCATATTCACGCCCAGTGGGAAACCCTCGCAAGTTCTTGGGGTCTGAGGGAGGATCGCCCCTCTCGGACCGTTTTGGTGGGTCTCGCGGCCCAGCGATTTGAGCCTTCTCCCATTGACGGCAGCTGTCGCCTGATCCACGGAGAGTGCGATGAAGTAGTGTCCCTGCAAAGCGTGTTTGACTTCGCGCGAAAGATGAAACTGCCCGTAACGGTTCTCCCGGGTGCGGGGCATTTTTTTCATGGCCAGCTCATTGAGCTGCGCGAGTTAGTCTGTCAGGCTGTCATTGATGACTAAACGGTTTTTCTGCGCGCTCATGGCGATGCTGATGGGCTCTCAGGTTCTGGCTGCAAAGCCCGGGCCGAGCGTGAACTCCTCCCTCTGGCCAGAGCCCAGCGGCCTGGTCTCCCCGAGCTACATGCTGATCGATCTCAGCACGGGCCAGTCTCTCTCTTCAAGGAAAGAGGGCCTGGAGGTTGCGCCCGCCGGCCTCACCAGTCTCATGACCGCCTACATCACGCTTTCTGCAATTCGTGATCGAACGCTGCGCCTGAATCAGGCGCTGCCGACCCCAGCCGAATCAGAGATTCCTCCTGGGCCTCGAATGTTTCTTGGGGCAGATGGCGCGAAGGTTCAAGAACTCCTGCGCGGACTCATGGTGGTCGGTGCGCAGGATGCTGCACTCGCGCTCGCCAAGGGCGTCTCCGGTGACGAGGCCTCCTTTGTCCTGCTCATGAACCAGGCAGCGGCTCGGCTTGGCATGACAAAGACCCGTTTCGTAAATGCCACGGGCGCGGCCTCGTCGGAGGCGAGGACCACGGCAAGAGACATGGCCCTCCTGGCCGCAAGTCTTTTTCGCGAGTTTCCTGAGGCCTTTGAACTGAGCCGGCAACGATCGCTTCAATTCAACGGCATTTTGCAGACCAACAAAAACCGCTTGCTCTGGCTCGACCAGTCCGTCGACGGCCTCTTTGCTACCGATCTCACGGGCGGCTCTTCAGGGCTCGTGACCGCACGCAGGCCTCAGCCAATCGGCCCTCGAGAGCAGATCCAGCGGAGACTTCTCGTGGTCTTGCTTCAGGCCCCCTCGCCCGAAGTTCGCTCTCAAGAGACGCTCCGTCTTCTCAACTTTGGTTATCAACAATTCGATCTGGTTCGGCTTTTTCGCTCCGACGAACGACCGACTCCTCTGCCTGTTTTCAAGGGGGGTCAAGACAGCGTTCGGGCAGAATTCAAGCAAGATGTTCAGGTGGCGGTCCCGCGAGGCGCCGTTGAGCAACTTCGTCTCGAACTACAAAGACCTCGAGGTCTCGTAGCCCCGGTAACTGCCGGCCAGCCCGTTGGCCTCTTGCGAGTCTGGCTTGGCAACCTCGAGATTCATCGCGTGGAGATGACTGCGGTCGAGTCCGTCAAGCCTGCGGGTCTTTTGGGTCGCTCAATCGACAGCGCGAGGCTGCTTTTCCAGTCCCTACAACAGCCCTAGGAGTCATGATGGACGCTCTGTTTCCCTCCACTCTCAATCCAGACTCAATGGTCTACCTCAACCAGAGATGGGTGCGACTGGCAGACGCCCAGGTCTCGGTTCTCGATCGCGGCTTCCTGTTCGGGGACGGCATCTATGAGGTGGTTCCGGTCTATGGCCGCAGGCCCCTGGGCTGGGAGGGTCATGCACAGCGCCTTAGGATGAGCCTTGAGGCCATCTCGCTTGCCGTGCCTCTCGGACCGAGCGATTGGCAAGACATTGTGTGCAAGCTCATCGAACAAGAGGTCGCCGACGACCAATTTGTCTATATTCAAGTCACCCGCGGAGTCGCAAAGCGAGACCATGCGTTTCCGCGTCCCGCTGTGTCGCCCACTGTCTTTGCGATGACCACCCCCTTCAAGCGCCCGAATGAGACGGAGCGAACACAGGGGGTAAGGGCCGTCAGCATCCCCGACCTTCGATGGCTTCGGTGCGATATCAAATCGATTTCACTCCTGGGGAATGTTTTGGCCCGGGAGGCTGCGGTTTCTCAGGGTGCACAGGAGGCCATTCAGTTTCGTGACGGGGTTCTCACAGAAGGCGGGGCCTCAAACATCTGGGTCGTCAGGGACGGGGCACTCCTGTCGCCGCCACGTTCACCGCTCTTGCTTGAGGGTATTCGACGCAGCCTCCTCGCAGAACTTGCATCTGGTCTTGGCATTGAGGCTCAGCAGCGCGCCATCAGCCAGGCCGAGGTTGAGACGGCGGACGAGATCCTGATGACCTCGGCAACCAAAGAGGTCTTGCCCATCATCGCCCTGGATGGGAAACCCGTGGGCCAGGGCTTCCCGGGTCCGGTCTATGCGCGACTCCGAGAGGCCTATGACGCGGCCATTCGGGCGCTTGCCCACTAGGTCGTGAACAGACAAACGCTCCTTACCTTTCCTTGCGACTTTCCGATCAAGGTCATGGGCGAGTGGCGCGAGGACTTCTCCGCGGAGATTCAGCGTGCCGTCCTGCCTCTGTCTGGCCAGCTAAGTCCTGAACGAATTGAGGTGCGAGAAAGCTCTGGGGGAAAGTATCTAAGCCTGACGCTCCTGCTTGAGGCGCACTCCCAAGAACAGCTAGACGCCGTCTATCGGACCCTCACGAGCCACCCATGGGTGAAAGTCGTTCTCTGATTCGACGAGACTTTCGGCTTGCGGCGTATCGGCCGCTTATCGAAGAGATGCTGGCGTTTACTCGCGAAAGGTCCGCGCAGACGCCCGATGAACTCTGGTGTGTCGAGCACACGCCGGTCTACACGCTCGGGCTCCAAGCCAGTCCAAAGCACATCCTGAGCGCCACCAGCATCCCCATTGAACACACAGACCGTGGCGGCGAAGTGACTTATCACGGACCCGGCCAGCTCGTTCTCTATCCCCTCATCCATCTGAAGCGCTATGGACTCTTTGTTCGGGAGTTTGTTCATCTCCTAGAGGAGGCCATCTTGATGCTGCTCTCGCATCACGGACTCGAGAACGCGGAGCGCTGGCCGGGTGAACCCGGGATTTACATGCGAGTGGGGCCAGAGGCCTGCCGAGCGAAAATTGCTGCGCTCGGTCTTAAGATTAGTCGAGGCTTCAGCACGCACGGCCTTGCAATCAATCTGAGCATGGACCTAGGCCCCTTTCGTCACATCAATCCTTGTGGGCATGCGGGCCTTCAGGCGATAGACCTCGATACAATGAATGTCCACCTGACCTGGGAAGAGGCCGCAGATCAGTTATGCCAGATCCTCACAACCCTGCTGAACGCTCGGCGCTAGACATCCGCCCCAAGGACCCTTTCGAGAAGAAAAAGGGCGCTGCAAAAACCTCGCGCATCCCAATCAAGATTGTCCCCTCAGAACCACTCGCAAAGCCCGAGTGGATTCGAGTAAAGGCGGCCTCGAGCAACAGTCGATTCCTCGAAATCAAGGCCATTCTTCGCGAGCACCGACTCCACACGGTTTGTGAAGAGGCCTCATGCCCAAATATTGGAGAGTGCTTTGGCAAGGGCACGGCCACTTTCATGATCATGGGAGATAAATGCACCCGTCGCTGCCCCTTCTGCGATGTCGGACATGGGCGCCCAGATCCTCTCGACACAGAGGAGCCAGTGAACCTTGCCAAGACTATCGCTGCGCTGCGCCTGCGCTATGTGGTCATCACCAGTGTCGACCGAGACGATCTCCGCGATGGCGGGGCCGCGCATTTTGTAGAGTGCATTCGGGCGGTCCGGCAGCACTCGCCGCAGACTCAAATTGAGATTCTTGTGCCGGACTTTCGAAGCCGGCTCGATCGGGCGCTTGGCATTCTGGAGGCAGCGCCTCCGGACGTCATGAACCACAACCTCGAGACAGTCCCTCGACTCTATCGGGCCGCTCGCCCCGGATCAGACTACCGCCACTCTCTTCGACTGCTCGAATCGTTCAAGGAGCGTGTACCCGGGGTGCCCACCAAAAGCGGCCTCATGCTAGGACTGGGTGAAACAGATGAGGAAATCCTGCAGGTGATGCAGGACCTTCGAGCCCACCAGGTCGACATGCTCACCATTGGTCAGTACCTCGCGCCCTCAAGCGCACATCTACCCGTGCTTCGCTATGTTCGGCCGGAGCAGTTCAAGATTTTCGAGGAGGCTGCAAAACAGATGGGCTTTGTCCATGCAGCAATCGGCCCCATGGTGCGATCGTCCTACCATGCGGACGAGCAGGCTGCGCTCGCCGGCTTTGTTAACTGAGCTTTCGCGAGAGCTCGCGGTCTAGCCAGCGCGAAAGGTCCTCAAAGTCGGGCTCTCCCACGAAGCGCTTGGCGATGCGGCCCTCTCGATCGATGAGGAACGTGGTGGGTGTGACGCCCACGCGGCCATAGGCCTCTGACCATCGGCCATCCAGATCGTGGACCATCGTGAATGGCAGGCCCCGCTCAGAAACGAACTGTTCGACGTACTCGCGACGGTCGTAAGACATCGCCACGGCAATGGTCTCTAGCCCCTTTTCAGCAAAGGCCTGGTGAAAGGCGACCAAGGCAGGCATCTCTTTGACACAAGTCACACAGCTGGTCGCCCAGAAATGAACAAGGTAGGGACGGTCTCGCAACGCGGCCGTCTGCACCACCTGGCCGGAGAGGCTCTGGCCGCTGACGCTGGGCGCAGAGGGAAGTCTGAGCGCCCAAATGATGAGGGCCGCCACAAGCGCCACCAGTCCGAGGACAAGCGGGCCGCGGCGCAGAAGGGCAAGGCGTGTGCTCACCGGCGCTATCGAACCGGGGTGACCTGCGCCCCCGACCCGCCAGATGCCGCTGGTGACGCCGGAACAGGAGAGGTCCCCCGAGTCTCAGGAAGGGGCTGGCCCGCCTTTCCCGCGCTGTCGAGCGCGTTTCGCTGCTCTTCCGTGATGATCTCAAAGGCACGAACAACACGACTCACCCCCGGCACACGAGACGCCACATCGGATGCGCGATCCGCCTCGCGGTTGGTGACCAGACCCATCAGGTAAACGGCACCCGACTCCGTCACCACCTTGATGACGTTTGCATTCACATCGCGAGTGTCGATGAGCGCAGTCTTGACACGGGTCGTAAGCACCACATCTTTTCCGTAGATCGTCAGACTCGCTGGCACACCGACGATAAGTTCATTCACGACGACCCGAACGTTTTCGATTTTCTTGATGATCTGATCGACTTCTACCTTGGTCGCCTGATCGGGCACGTATCCGGTCACAAGCGCTGTGCGATTAAAGCTGGTGACGGAGGCGGTTACCGCCGAATCACCCTTGAATCGATCTCGAAGTCGCCCAAACGCTTTGAGCTCAATCTGCTGATCCTCAAGCTGAGCGCCCGTGGTTCGTCGATCGGTGATGGAGAGTGCACCGACCACCATACCCGTGGCAGCAATCGGGAAGCAGGCTGTGAGCGAGGAGCAGATCATCCCCGCGAGGGCGAGTAGGGCGATGGTTCGCGCTCGAAAGGGCAAGCGCGAAAGGCCAGAGAATCGTCCGATCATGAGAAGTCCTTTTTGAGATGGCTTCATTATAGGAGCGCATCAACTGTAAATGCGTGTCGTATCCATTCCAGCTCACCGGCTTCAATAAGCACTGCATCGAAACGACAGACGGGGGGATGATTCGCAAACCGGCTCATCCAGATCTGGGCAGCCCTGGCCGTTCGTCTTCGCTTTTGCAGGGTGATCGATTCTCGCGCGCCCCCGAACCCCGGGCCGCTTCGACTGCGCACCTCGACAAAAACAACGACCGAGCCCTCAGCCATAATGAGGTCCAGCTCTCCCGCCCTAAAGCGCACATTGCGCGCCAGGCATCGCAGGCCCTGGCGCTGCAGGTAATGAAGGGCGGTGGTTTCTGCGTCATACCCCAAGGTCTGTTTATGGCTCGGCAAGAACACCCTCCTCTGTGGGGCCCTGAAGATCAGAGGCCAAAGACTGGCCTTTATGTGCTCGCCACGCCTATCGGGCACATGGGCGACCTTAGCCCCCGTGCCGCCTGGCTGCTCGGCGAGGCAGACATCGTGTGTGCCGAAGACAGCCGTAAGACGCGCGTGCTGATGCGAATGCTCGGGCTCTCCCGAGACGCTTCCAGCCTCATTTCCGTTCACGCCCACAACGAGGCATCGGTCTGCCAATTTGTCGTGGAGCAGGGGCTCCTGGGAAAGTCTGTTGTCTTGGTCTCCGACGCGGGAACCCCTGCAGTGTGTGACCCAGGAGCGAGGCTGGTGGCCGAAGCCTGGCGCGTGGGCCTTGCGGTCTATCCGGTGCCGGGACCCAGCGCCCTCACCGCGGCCCTCAGCGTCAGCGGTTTCTTAGACAAGGAGGAGCGACCCACCTGCTTCTTTGGGTTTCTCCCGGCCAAGCAGGTCGCTCGAAGAGCCGTGCTCACCCAGATTCGACATCAAGGCGGCATCTGTGTCGCCTTTGAAGCGCCACACCGGATCCAAGAGGCGCTCGTTGATGCGCAAGAGATTCTGGGGCGAGAAGCTCCCCTGCTCATCGCAAGAGAGATGACCAAACGATTTGAGACTCTTTTGCGCGGGAGCATTCACGAGGTCCGCGAACAGCGTGCCATCGGTCTGGCCACAGATACCCAGAGCGGACAGGGAGAAATGGTCTTGGTCTTTGGTCCCCGCTCAGAGAAACAGGTCAGGCGAAGGGACGTGGACCCCGCTGAGTGGGCGGCGCTATTGGCCGAGCACCTCCCCAAGCCCGCCGTGGCCAAGCTCTTATCGAAGGGCCTGGGCCTGAGTCGTGAAGAGGCCTACGCCCTGCTCATCAACGACTAGGCCAAGGAGCGAGATTTCTGGATCAAGAAGTTCAGCACCTGCAACACCCGCTCTTGACTCCCACCCGCCATCGCTGGTGACGTCACGAAGCGGCCCTGAACGGTAAAGCGCGGGACGCTATCCACTTCGTGGGCCGCCATCAGTGCGGTCGCTCGCTTCATTTCCGCGACAACCTCCGATGAGTTCCACGCCTTTTCAAATCGAGCCATGTCGATGCCCTGATCACGCGCCCAAGCGAACACCGCATCTTGAGTGTTAAGAGGCACTTGTCGGTCGTGAATGGTCTTGAACACCGACGCAGACTGGGCCTCGACAAGCTTTAGAGCGCTCAGCGTGTAGAAGAGCTGCTGCTGGACGGTGCCCCGAAAAGACACATGCTCGCGGCGAAAAGCAACCGACTTTGGAAGCGTCTTCACCCACGCGTTGAGTCGGGGTTCCAGCGCATAGCAGTGAGGGCAGGCAAACCAGAAGAACTCAATGACCTCGATTCGGCCCTTGACCTGTGTGGGCTGTGGAGCCCTGAGGGCAGAGAAATCAATGCCCTCATCGAAGGCACTCTGAGCCCGCCCAAGCAATGGCCAGGCTGAGAGAAGGCCAGAGATTGCAAGCAGCGCTCGTCGGGTCTCAAGATATTGGCTATGGTTCATGCGCATCTCCTCTCAGAGTCAGGGCACTACTCGGGCAGCACACGAATCACCGTGGACTCGACATTCACCTCGAGCAGCGCGGCTTTCACACGGTTTAACTCATCGAACTGCTGGAAGGGGCCAATTCGCACCCGATAGAGCGTCTCGCCATCTCGACGAGTCTGTGTGATTGCCGCCTCAAAGCCAAGAATAGCCAAGCGGGCACGCATCTGATCGGCCTCCGAATTGGCGCGAAAGGCTGCGACCTGAAGGTAGTAAGTCGTACCAGCCGGCTCTGCTGGGGGGGGCGGTTTGGCAGGCTGCGCCTCTTCAACGGCCTTTGGTGGCTCAGCACTCGCCTCTGCCTGAGCCTCCTCGGTCTTGGCCGAGGCAGCCGGCTTGTCCGCTGAACTCGGCTTGCGAAGGCCTTTGTCGACAAACGGCGATGGGGACACAAGGATGTAGAAGGCGACCAGGCCGGCAAGCATGAGGCCCGAAGCCATGCCCACCGCGAAGGTCATGAGCGTCCCCGAAAAGAGGCCAGCCTTTGGCTCGGGCACCGACGACTTGCCCGGTGCGTTGCGGGAGTGAGGAGTTTTGGTCGAGCCCGACATGCTTGTCATTCGAAAAGCTTACATCCCTTGCGTGTGTTACATGCGATCGGGGCAGGATACGCCCAACAGCCGGGTGCCCGCCCGAAGAACCGTCGCCGTGCAAATAAGAAGTGCCAATCGAGCCCGCTTGAGGCTCTCATCATCAATCAACACTCGATCCGTGTTGTAGAAACCATGGAGGTCCGCAGCGAGCTCGCGAAGGTAAAACGCAAGGTGATGCGGAGAGAGCTCCTGAGCCGCCAAGGCAAGGCAGGCTGGGTACTCGGCGAGTCGCCTACAGAGCTGGGCCTCTCGCGCACTGACGAGCCGCGCCTTGAGCGCCTGAAGATCGGGGTCGCTGAGCCCATCGAGCCACTCGAGCGCCTGAGTCCAAGACCATCCCGCCTGGCTGAGCACCTGCATCACTCGGGCATGCGCGTATTGGATGTAATAGACCGGGTTGTCGTCACTTCGAGATAGCGCGAGGTCCACGTCAAACACAAACTCCGTTTCTGCCTTTCGAGACACCAAGAAAAACCGGACCGCGTCACGGCCCTTGGTCTCGTCAACGCCAAGCAGATCGCCCTGCTCGTTTCGCAACTCCCCGGACCACTGAATCAAGTCGCGCAGGGTCACGTAAGAGCCCGCGCGCTTGGAGATCTTCACCTCTTGGCCGGCACGCATGACGGTCACCATCTTGTGGAGCACATAGTCTGGGAAGCCCGGGGGGATTCCGCAGTCGAGCGCCTGGAGGCCCGCCCGAACACGAGCAACGGTTCCATGATGATCAGAGCCCTGAATATTGATCGCGCGGTCAAACCCTCTGCGCCACTTCCCGAGGTGATAAGCCACGTCAGGGACGAAGTAGGTATAGCTCCCGTCGGACTTGCGCATCACGCGATCCTTGTCATCCCCAAAGGCCGTGGAACGGAGCCAAAGAGCACCGTCTTGCTCATAGGCATGGCCAAGGCGAGCGAGCTCATCAACCACCTCATCTACCGAGCCATTCTCATAGAGGGCTGACTCCAGGCTGAACTGATCAAAAACAACGCCGAAAGCGGTGAGATCGAGGTCCTGTTCGTGACGAAGGGCGGTGACTGCGAAGTGTCGAATGGACTCAAGGTTGTTCTCGTCGGCTGCGCCGACGATGGGCTGAGCATCCCGCGCAACAACGGTCTGGCCGGACATGTAGGCCTTTGCGATCTCAATAACGTAATCGCCTCGATAGCCGTCTGCCGGAAAATCGGGATCTTCGGGAGCGAGGCCCTTCGCCCGAGACTGCACCGACAGCGCAAGGTTCTGGATCTGCGCGCCCGCATCGTTGTAATAGAACTCTCGATGAACTCGCGCGCCCTGCGAAGCAAGGATGTTCGCCAAAGAATCGCCCAACGCGGCTTGTCGGCCATGTCCCACATGAAGGGGGCCGGTGGGATTTGCTGAGACAAACTCAAGCAACACCGAACCAGCTGATAAGGGGGGCTGGTGACCAAAACGCTCGCCCTGCGAGATGATCTCTCCGAGGACCTGTCCCCTGGCCTGGTCAGTGAGGGTGAAGTTCACAAAGCCAGGCCCCGCAATCTCCTCTCGAGCAACAAGGGCACGATAGCTGGGCTGACCTGTGAGACGCTCAACGAGAGCCCGCGCCACGTCGGGGGGTTTTCGGCCGAGCGGCTTGGCCAGACGCAGGGCGATTCCGCTCGCTTGATCTCCGTGCTCCGCCTGCTTTGGCTGATGCAAGCTGGCGAGAACATCAAGTAGTGTGAGGCCTCCCAGACTCGACTGCTCGGCTATCTCTTGTATTGCCGATCGCAGCATGTCGGCAAGTGCCGCTCGCTGATGGGCTAGCACAGGCGCTCCCGGATGGCACTGCGCACGATAGACGAGTTGCGCCGCTTTGCGTATGGTGCGCGCATGTCTGCTCCACATAATCCGCCCTCGCGCCCCGCTGGATACTCCCCGGGACACGGTTTGAAGCGTCTCTGGCCGGCCCTTATCAACTCCGTTCGCGGCATTCGCTACACCTTTCTATCCGAATCAGCCTTCCGGCTCGAGGTTGCAGGCTTTGCCTGCCTCTCTTTCCTTTTGGTGTGGCTGCCTTTTTTTGCACTTGAGCGACTCGTGCTCGCTGGCGCGATGGTGCTCGTTCTCATCGTGGAGTTGCTCAATACAGGCATTGAACTGTGCATCGATCGAATCTCAGCAGAGCGGCACCCCCTCTCAGGCTTTGCAAAAGATGCCGCGAGCGCAGCAGTGTTTCTCTCTCTCGCCTTCTGTGGAAGCTGCTGGATCACCCTGCTGGTAGCCCTCTGGCAAAGATCATGATCAGATCGTATCGAGGAGAGGGGCTGGGTCATGGCCATCGGATGGGGGCATTAGGGTCGAAGAGGTGGCGCGTCTGGCAGGAATCGAACCTGCGACCCTTGGCTTCGGAGGCCAATACTCTATCCACTGAGCTACAGACGCCTGTTCATCAACCAAGCCTTCTATAATACCGTCAGACCTCCTCCTAACTCCTACCCTGCAGAGAAGAATGAGCGACCACGACTCCCCCATCAAAACACCCAAGCAGCTCATCCTCGCGGTGGCCCTTGGCTTTATTGTGCCCATCGTCGTCATTGTGTTGCTCACGAAATACATCGGTGCGCAGACGCGCAGCGGGGCGGGAAGTTCTGCATTAACCCCCGAGGCTACTGCCAATCGCATCAAGCCCGTTGGCAAAATCATCACGGAACCAGAGGCGGGCCAGCAGGCGGCTACGCCCGCGGGTGGCGCTAAGGTCGTTCGATCGGGGGCGCAGGTTTATGCGGCCCAGTGTGCGGGATGCCATACGGCCGGCGTGCTCGGTTCACCCAAGTTTGGCGACAAGGCGGCCTGGGCGTCCAGAATCGCCAAAGGCTATCCAGCGCTTCTCACTTCCGCCTTGAAGGGCAAGGGAGCCATGGGCGCCCAGGGTGGTGGGCAGTACAGCGATGACGAAATTGGCAAGGCGGTCGCCCACCTGGCCAACGCCGGCGGTGCAAGCTTCGCCTCAAAGTAACAATCCCTCAAGCGCAGTGGGGCTAGACCGGCTCATCGTTGCGCTCGACAACGCCCTGAAAAGCCTCACGATTGGGGCCCCCCACTCCGGGCGCCCCTCCCCATCTGCCGATCTCCCAGACGCCTCGCTGACCGACTCCGAACGCAGGCACGCGGCTGGGCTGATGCGCGTGAACCATGCAGGGGAGATTGCAGCGCAAGGCCTCTATCAGGGACAGGCTTTCGTTGCCAGGGAGGCCGAGCTTCGCAGCCTCCTGCTCAATGCCGCCCGCGAGGAGGCAGACCATCTTCAATGGACCCAGGGTCGACTCGACCAGCTGGGCGCTCGCTCCAGCGTCTTCAACCCCCTCTGGTATGCGGGGGCCTTCGCGCTTGGCTTGGCTGCAGGGTGCCTTGGCCGAAAGAAATCACTTGCCTTTCTCGTGGAGACTGAGCGTCAGGTCGAGGCGCACCTCACTGGCCATCTCACACGGTTGCCACAGGCGGATACGGCCTCGCGCGCCATCCTCGAGAAGATGTCCTCAGACGAAAAAGAGCATGGGGAGTCAGCAGCTCGCGCAGGGGCCGAGAGTCTTCCGGAATGGGTTCAGGCAGCAATGAAGCGCTCCGCGAAGGTCATGACGCAGACCGCCTACTTTCTCTGATTAAGTGAGGCTGAGGGGGTCCACCTCCACGTGAACTTCGAGGGCGCGAAAGGCGGTGAGTGCGGCGGCCATCTCTCCAAGAAGTTGCTGAAGCGCGGGACGTTGACTGCTCTCGAGCAAAACCTGCCATCGCGTCCTGCCCGCGAGCCGCTCGGGCACACGGGGCACCGGGGCATAGGCCCTTACGGGTCGATTCCCCGCAGAGATGAGGGCCAGCAAGTGGCTGAAAATCTCTGATGCCCCACGCTCGGCTCGGTCTGCTTGTGCGTGTGAGACTCGTATCGCCGCGAGAAATCCAAAGGGCGGCATTCCAGCCTCCTCTCGCTCACGCAGAAGCGCCCCCCAATACGACTCAAGCGTATCTTCCCGGCCGTCCTCAAGGGCGACAAACATCGCGTGGCTCGGGGTTCGAGTCTGGATGAGGACCGTTCCTGAGGGCCCCGCATCAGACCCTTTGTCGTGTCGGCCGGCGCGCCCCGAGACCTGGATCAGGGTCGCAAAAAGCCACTCGGGTGCCCGGAAATCGGGGTTTGCAAGCTGCGCGTCAGCATCAGCGACGACCACGAGTCGAAGGCCGGCAAAGTCATGGCCTTTCGCAACCATCTGGGTGCCAACAATCAAGTCAACCTCTCTGCGCTCAATACGATCTAGTGTGTCCTTCAGGGCGGCGGGTGAGGCCACGGCATCTCGATCAAGTCGAGCAAGTCGAGCATGGGGAAACCGCTCAATAAGGGCCTCCTCTATTCGTTGCGAGCCCTGCCCTGCGGTCTGAAGGTCTGTGCTGGAGCACTCAGGGCAGGCATGCGGCGGGGGCAGTTGACGAGCGCAGTGGTGGCAGATCAGGCGCCAGTTTGATCTTCGTTTGTGCAGAACCATGGGCACAGAGCAGTCTGGGCATTGCTGACGCCATCCGCAGGCGTCGCAGCAAAGAACGGGAGACCAGCCACGACGGTTCACAAAGACGAGAGCCTGTTCTCCTCGCGTAAGCGCCCGCTCAATCTCTCGACTCGCTTCCTCGCTCAGGCCGTGTTGGGGACGATCTCGAATCAGATCGACAATACGGGTGCGCGCGCGCGGTGCGCCGGTAGCCCGCAGCGTCAGCCTCTGGCGGGCGTATCGCCCGCGCTCTGCCTGGGCTCGGCTCTCAAGGCTTGGGGTCGCGCTTCCGAGCACCACCGGACAGCTCAATCGATGACCGAGCCAGACGGCAAGGTCTCGGGCTGAATAGCGCAGCCCATCTTGCTGTTTGTATGAATGGTCGTGCTCCTCGTCAACCACAATCAGCTTGCAGTTGGGCATGGGACAAAGCACCGCGGTCCTTGTCCCCACCAGTATTCTGGCTCGACCAGTTGCGGCGCGAAGCCAAGCTGTAGCGCGCACGCGCTCAGACAGACCACTATGAATCACCTCGAGGCTTTCATTCGGAAATGCTTCCTGAATGCGCGCGCTAATCGCTGGGGTGAGCCCGATCTCGGGCACCAGAACGAGGGCCTGCGCGAAGTGGTCGCGCGCGAGAATCTCTGCGAGCAGTTCCAGGTAAACACGCGTCTTTCCGGAGCCAGTCACACCGTGAAGAAGTAGGGGCCGACTCTCTCTTAGACAGGCCTCTAGGGCTTGCACCTGTTCCTCATTAAGGGGGGGCAGGCTCTTGGCGGCGAGAGAAGGTGTGGGGGACTCCTGAGGGGTCTGCCCATCCTCACTGGCCTCAGACACGGAGGTGCCGCTTAGAAGTTGACGAAGTCGAGAGGGGCGAGACCGCCCATGCTCGTGAACCTTTGGCGTCTTGAGCCAGCCTGGCAGGGCAGTCGCCGCAACCTGCCCCAGCGTGCGCTGATAATAGGCTGCGGCAAACGTGTAGAGATCGAGTGTCGACTGCCCCACGCGAGGCAGATCCTCACAGACCCGCTCAACCGCTTTGAGCTCAAACCCTCTGCCCCCTGAGCGGTCGGCCGAAGTCCCAACAGACGCTACAAGCCCAACCACCCTTCGGCGCCCGAGGGGCACGACGACCCAGTCCCCGGGGTGGGCGATCACACCCTCCGGCAGAAGGTAGTCCAGAAGCGGCAGTCCGGGCGTATCGAGGGCAATTTGAGCAATCACGGGGCTTTCCGGGCTGTGGACAACTCTGTGCAAAACCTGCTCTCGAGAATGCGGGGGAAATGCTCTGTCAAGCGAGAATCCACGCAGTTTACTGGGAGTGAAAAATTAATTACATGAAAAACATGCAGTTAAAATTTCTTTCTAGGAAAAGCCTTAAAAAGAGAATCAATCTCCCTTAGAACCTTTTCCTGTGAATAAGCCGCGCCCGCAGGGAGGCTAGGCCAGTCGACTGCTCTCCCTTGCAACGGCCTCCACAAGACAGCTCACGTGATCTACTGGGGTGAACTGGGAAATGCCATGACCGAGGTTAAAGACATGCCCAACCCCCGGCTGACGACGCCCAAACGACTGAACCACGCGCGCAACCTCGGCCTCGATGTGCGCAGGGGCGCCCAGAAGAACTGCGGGATCGAGGTTCCCCTGCAGCGCGACTCGCGCCCCAACGCGTTCGCGTGCATCGCGTAGGTTCACCGTCCAGTCAAGGCCAACCGCGCTGCAGCCGCTGGCGGCGACCTGATCGAGCCAGATGCCCCCGCCCTTCACAAAAACAATGGTCGGAATATCGGGGTGTTTCTGTTTGATGGCCTGGACAATGCGTCGAATCGAGGCAAGAGAAAAGGTCTCAAAGTGGCTATCGGCCAAGAGCCCGCCCCAGCTATCAAAAATCATCAGGGCATCGGCGCCACTCCGAGCTTGCATGCAGCAGTAGTCTGCAACAACGCGTTCCAATCGAGTGAGCAGCTCCAGAACAAGATCAGGCCTGCTGTAGAGCCACTTGCGAACAAAGAGAAAGTCGTCGTCGCTGCTGCCACCACTCAACATGTAGCAGGCTAGCGTCCAGGGGCTCCCAGAAAACCCGATAAGCGGCACGCGCCCTGCCAGTTCTTTCTGAATGAGAGACACCGCATCTGCCACATACCCGAGTGAGTCGATCACATCGACCGAGGGGAGCGCGGCGAGGTCTTTCTCGCCCTCGATCTTGCGATGAAATCGCGGGCCCTCTCCCTCAACGAAATGAAGGCCCATCCCCATGGCATCGGGAATGGTCAGAATGTCGGAGAAAAGAATGGCCGCGTCAAACCCGTAGCGATCGATCGGTTGTAGCGTCACCTCGCAAGCGAGTTCCGGTGTCTTACATAGAGCGAGAAAATTGCCTGCCTTCGAGCGGGTGGCGTTGTACTCCGGCAGATAGCGACCGGCCTGTCGCATCAACCAGACTGGGAGTCTCTCAACGGGCTCTCGCCGCAGAGCCCGCAAAAACAGATCGTTTTGAAGTGGCCGAGCTATTTCTGGCCCCGCAGCCTACGCAGCAGATTGAGTTGGGCGAGCGCCTCTGAGAGCTCGGCCTGAGCGGCCGCGAAATCCATGTCGGTGCTACGGTTCGCGAGGGCCTCTTGAGCGCGCTTGCGAGCTTCCTCGGCCTTGGCCTCGTCAAGGTCATGGCCACGAATCGCGGTATCCGCGAGCACAGTCACGGCCTTGGGCTGAACCTCAAGGATGCCGCCTGAGACAAAGACCAGCTCCTCTTGACCGTCCTTCTGAATGCGCACTGCCCCGGCGCGAACGCGGCTGATGAGCGGCGTGTGTCCAGGCAGGATGCCCAGCTCTCCCTGCTCCCCAGGAAGCGCTACAAATTCGGCCTCACCCGAAAAGATTCTGGCCTCCGCGCTAACAACGTCTACTCGCATGGTGTGCGCCATTTCCGCCCCTATCGTTGTGCGTCAGACTACTGAAGCGTCTTGGCCTTCTCAAAGGCCTCGTCAATGGTTCCAACCATGTAAAAAGCCTGCTCGGGCAGCGAGTCGCACTCGCCCTCCACAATCATCTTGAAGCCTCGAATCGTCTCCTTCAACGGCACGTACTTTCCGGGCGATCCCGTAAAGACCTCCGCGACATGGAAGGGCTGAGAAAGGAAGCGCTGGATCTTCCGTGCGCGCGACACGGCGAGCTTGTCTTCGGGAGAGAGTTCGTCCATTCCCAAAATGGCAATGATGTCGCGCAATTCTTTGTAGCGCTGAAGGGTGGACTGAACGCCCCGAGTGGTCGCGTAATGCTCCTCCCCCACCACGTTGGGATCGACCTGACGCGAGGTGGAGTCCAGCGGGTCAACAGCGGGGTAAATGCCCAGCGAGGCAATGTCCCTCGAGAGCACGACGGTCGCATCAAGGTGCGCAAAGGTTGTTGCTGGGGACGGATCTGTGAGGTCGTCCGCGGGAACATAAACGGCCTGAATGGAGGTAATCGAGCCCACCTTGGTTGAAACGATTCGCTCCTGCAGACGGCCCATTTCTTCGGCTAGCGTGGGCTGGTATCCCACCGCGGAGGGCATACGGCCCAGCAAGGCCGAAACCTCTGTTCCGGCCAGGGTGTAGCGGTAAATGTTGTCAACAAAGAAAAGGATGTCTCGTCCCTCGTCTCGGAAGCGCTCGGCCATGGTGAGACCCGTGAGGGCCACACGCAGCCGGTTTCCGGGGGGCTCGTTCATCTGACCAAACACCATGGCAACTTTGTCGAGAACGTTTGACTCCTTCATCTCGTGATAGAAGTCATTGCCCTCGCGTGTTCGCTCGCCCACGCCAGCAAACACCGAGAGTCCCGAGTGCTGTTTGGCAATGTTATTGATGAGCTCCATCATGTTCACGGTCTTGCCCACACCGGCACCACCGAAGAGCCCGACCTTTCCGCCTTTTGCAAAGGGGCAGATGAGATCGATCACCTTAATACCCGTCTCGAGAAGCTCAACGGAGGGCGAGAGGTCTGCAAACTTGGGGGCAGCCTGATGGATGGCCCTGAGCTCATCACAGGCCACATCGCCTGCCTCATCGATGGGCCGTCCGAGAACGTCCATGATTCGACCCAACGTTCCATGGCCCACGGGAACCGAGATGGGCGCTCCGGTGCTGTTGACCGCCATGCCTCTGCGCAGACCATCCGAAGATCCCATGGCAATCGTGCGCACCACGCCGTCTCCGAGTTGCTGCTGAACCTCGAAGGTCAGTCCGTGCTCGACCAGTGCGTGCTCAGCACTCGCATCAAGCTTCAATGCGTCGTAGACCTTGGGGATGGCATTTGACGGGAACTGGATGTCCACCACCGCGCCAATGCACTGAACGATTTTTCCTTGAGCAGCTGTCATCTTGAGATCCTCTGGTTCTGGTTAGGATGGACTGGCGAAGGCGGCGTTAGACTGCCGCAGCGCCTCCCACAATTTCTGAAAGCTCTTTGGTAATGGCGGCCTGTCGGGCCTTGTTATAAGAAAGCTGAAGCTCACCGATCAGTGACTTGGCGTTATCAGAGGCTGCCTTCATGGCCACCATACGCGCGCTCTGCTCGCAGGCCATGTTCTCCGCAACGGACTGGAAGATGACGGCCTCAATGTAGCGAAGCAGCAAGTCGCTCAGCACCACCTCCGAGCTAGGCTCATAAAGGTAATCCCAGGAAAATGCGGGATCGACGCGTTCAAGCTGGTCGTCAGACAAGGGCAGCAGCTGCCGAACGATGGGCTCTTGCTTCATGGTGTTCACAAAGTCATTGGACGCCAAGTAGAGTGCGTCGATCTCGCCAGCCGAAAAGGCGTCGAGCTGAACCTTGATGGGTCCAATGAGGTCCTCAAGCCGAGGGCTGTCGCCCAGATGGTCGGCATGCGAAACCACGCGACCGCCCATGCGATTGAAGAAACCAAACCCCTTGCTTCCGAATACGCTGATCTGAACCGGTATCTTTTTGGTATCCCAATCCTTCATTTTCATGAGCACCGCGCGAAGGATGTTCGTGTTCAGTCCGCCGCAGAGGCCCTTGTCAGTGGTCACCACAATGATGCCCACACGATGCACCTCGCGCGAGACCATGAAGGGGTGCACGAATTCTGGCGTGGCATGGCTCAGGTGGGCACAGATCGAGCGCACCGTCTCAACGTACGGACGACCCGATCGCATGCGCTCCTGCGCCTTTCGCATCTTGGATGCAGCGACCATCTCCATGGCCTTGGTGATCTTGCGCGTGTTTTGGACGCTCTTGATCTTGGATCGAATCTCTTTCGAGCCCGGCATAGCAAGAGTCCTTAGTAAGCGCCCGTCTTCTTGAAGTCAGCAATTGCAGCGCGAAGGCTGGCCTCATCATCCTTGGAGAGGTCCTTGGAGGCCTCCATCGAATCCACAAGCTTGGCGTGCTTGGACGCGATGTATTCGCGCAGTGCACGCTCAAAGCTTCCCGCCTTCGCTACCTCTACATCGTCCATGTAGTTGTTGTTCACCGCAAAGAGGGTCAGGGCCATCTCCCAGACCTTCATGGGTCGGTATTGAACCTGCTTCATGAGCTCGGTCACGAGGCGGCCGCGATCAAGCTGCTTGCGGGTCGCCTCATCGAGGTCGGAGGCAAACTGGGCAAAGGCAGCCAACTCCCGGTACTGGGCCAAAGCGAGTCGGACCCCTGCGCCTGTGTCCTTGCGCTTCATGATCTTGGTCTGAGCGGCGCCGCCCACTCGGGACACGGAAATTCCCGCGTTAATCGCGGGACGAATACCTGCGTTAAAGAGGTCGGTCTCAAGAAAGATCTGGCCATCGGTGATCGAAATCACGTTGGTGGGAACGAAGGCTGACACGTCTCCTGCCTGCGTCTCAATGATGGGCAGCGCAGTGAGGGAGCCTGTTCTGCCCTTGACCTCGCCGTGGGTGAACTTTTCAACCCACTCCGGGCTGACGCGAGCCGCGCGCTCGAGAAGGCGAGAGTGAAGGTAGAACACGTCGCCAGGAAAGGCCTCACGACCCGGGGGGCGGCGAAGAAGGAGAGACACCTGACGATAGGCAACGGCCTGCTTGGAGAGGTCGTCATAAATGATGAGGGCGTCTTGACCGCGATCGCGGAAATACTCGCCCATGGTGCATCCCGCATAGGCAGAGAGATACTGCATGGCAGCCGATTCGGATGCGGAGGCGGCCACCACGATGGTGTAGGCCAGAGCGCCCGTCTCTTCGAGCTTGCGGACCACATTCATGATGGTTGAGGCCTTCTGACCAATCGCCACATAAACGCAGATGACACCGCTGTCTTTCTGGTTGATGATCGTGTCGACTGCAACCGCAGTTTTTCCGGTCTGGCGGTCTCCGATGATGAGTTCTCGCTGACCACGACCGATTGGCACCATCGAATCAATGGCCTTCAACCCGGTCTGAAGAGGCTGGGAAACGGACTGACGCCAAATCACACCCGGGGCGACCTTCTCAATCACGTCTGTCAGCTTGGCATTCACTGGGCCCTTGCCATCAATGGGCTGCCCAAGCGCGTTGACCACCCGACCAATGAGTTCGGGGCCAACGGGAACGTCGAGGATGCGGCCCGTGGCCTTCACAACATCGCCCTCTGTGACGCCCGTGTATTCGCCAAGCACCACGGCACCCACAGAGTCTCTCTCAAGGTTGAGGGCGAGGCCCAGCGTGTTGTTCGGGAACTCGAGCATCTCGCCCTGCATCACCTCAGAGAGGCCATGGATTCGGCAGATTCCGTCCGTGACAGACACGACCGTACCCTGGTTGCGGGTGTCCGCAGACAAGTTGAGGCCTTGGATCTTGCTCTTAAGAAGTTCACTGATTTCAGACGGGTTGAGTTGCATCACTTACTCCTAGTTCGTCAGGGCAGAGGCCATCTTGGTGAGTTTTCCGCTCACCGAGGCGTCGATTACTTCGTCACCAACCACAATACAAACGCCACCAATCAGACTGGGGTCAACAACAACCTCTGCCTGGGTGGGCTTCTTGAATTTCTGAGTGAGCAGAGCCAACACGTCAGCGGTCTGCTTTTCGTTAAGCGGCAGTGCGGAACGGATCTGCGCGCGCACAACACCCTCGTGCTCGGAGCGCAGACCATCAAACAAAGAAGATACCTCGGGGGCCACAGACAACCGCTGGTTGAGAGCGAGCGTGAGGACAAGATTCTTTTGAGTCTCGGTCAGGCCGCCCACCACTTCCACAAGAATGGTCGACAACCGCTCGGGCTCCACTGAGGGGTCGCCCATCAGCGCATGCACCTCGGCGCTTGCGGCGAATTGGCTGAGCCGACGCAGGGCGAGAGACCAAGATTCAAAGACCTTAGGGCCGTGGGAGTGGGCCTCGTCCTTGGCGAGCGAGAACGCTGCTTCGGCGTAGGGCCGGGCGAGGGTGAGGGCTTCAGCCATCCTAGAGCTCGTTCTTCAGATTGGCGAGCAACTCGGCATGCACTTTGGCATCGACCTCTCGTCGAAGAATCTGGGAAGCGCCCTTGACAGCGAGAGCGGCAACCTCAGCCCGCAGCGCATCGCGAGCGGCCTGCATCGCATGCTCGGCCTCCGACTCAGCCGCCTGCCGAGCGGCGGCCACAATGCGCGCGGCCTCCGCTCTGGCCTGATCCAAAAGCGCATTGGCCTGCTGCTCCGCGCTGGCTCGAACGTCCCCCGCAAGATTGCGAGCCTTGGCCATCTCTTCGGCCACCCGACGCTCCGAGGCCGCGAGATCTGATCTCGCCTTTTCGGAAGCAGCCAGCCCATCGGCGATCTTCTGGGCGCGCTCATCGAGCGCACGCATGATGGGCGGCCAGACAAACTTCATGGTGAACCATGCGAGAACAAAAAAGACAACCAGCTGGGCAAGGAGCGTGGCGTTCAGATTCACGGGGCAGTCCTTATTGAACGGTGGGGGGCCACGAGGCGAGGGGATCGTGCATCGATCCCGGGCGCCTGCGACACGGTCTTAGCCGGCAAAGGGGTTTGCGAAGGCAAACATCATCGCGATACCGACGCCGATCAGGAATGCAGCATCGATAAGGCCAGCCAGGAGAAACATTTTCGTCTGCAGGGCGTTCATGAGTTCGGGTTGACGCGCGGACGCCTCGATGAACTTACCGCCCATCAGGCCGATCCCGATACAGGCGCCAATAGCACCCAGGCCAATGATGAGACCGCACGCCAGAGCTACGAATGCAACGTTTGTCATGACAACAACTCCTCAGAAAGGGAAATGGAAACCAACAAGAAACATCAGTGACCCTCATGTGCCTGGCCAATGTAGACCAGGGTGAGCATCATGAAGATAAAGGCCTGCAAAACAACGATCAGGATGTGAAAGATGGCCCAGATAGAGCCCGCGATCACATGCCCGATAAACCCCGCCGTGGTGGCGGTCGCCCCCAGCAACGCGATCAGCATAAACACCAACTCACCGGCATACATATTTCCAAAAAGCCGCATGCCCAGAGAGACCGTTTTGGCCACGAACTCGATGAGATTGAGGCCAAGATTCGGGAGCCACAGCGCAGGGTGCGAGCCAAACGGGGCACAGAAGAGTTCGTGCACGAAACCGCCCGCCCCCTTGATCTTTACGTTGTAGTAGAGCATGAGCGCCAGGACGCCAAGCGCCATGCCAAGCGACCCGTTGAGGTCTGCGGTCGGCACGATTCGGTGGTAACCGATTACTTGAGAGAGTCCGACCCACTCGAAGAACTTGTGTGGCAAGTCCACCGGCAAAAAGTCCATCGCATTCATGAAGACGATCCACACAAACACGGTGAGTGCAAGAGGGGCGATGAATGTTCTATTGCCGTGGACGATGCTCTTGGACTGATCCTCTACAAGCTCAATAACCAGCTCAACAAAACCTTGGAACCGGCCGGGGACGCCAGAGGTCGCTTTGCGAGCGGCAAGCCAGAGAAGAAAAACCGCAGTGATGCCCAGAGTGATCGACCAGAACAACGTGTCGACGTTCACGACACTGAAATCGATGATTTTTGTCTGGGGATGGCCGGTGCTGGTTAGGTGTCCGAGGTGATGGACGATGTACTCGCCAGCCGTGGGCGCATGATCTGCGGCCATTCATTTCCCCCAAAGTGTCCTCAACCTCGGTTTGTCTGGTCGGAGGACATCTCACGAACCAGCCGATCGATTTGTTCATTTGAGAGGCGTCGAGACGACCTCTCAGTCACAGCCAAAGAAACCATCCACAGCAGGGCAAAAGCCCCCAAACCAGACACGACCGCAGGCCACGCCGCGCCTGGCCACAGCTTCCCGAGGGCCACCAGCGCAAGGGTGGCAAGGCCAAGTTTGACCACCTGGCCACTGATCCAAACGATCGGGAGATGCTCTGGGCGCGCACCGCTCAGGCGCATCGCGAACAACACGTTCGGCGCCCACCCGGTTAGTCCACCAAACAAAAAAGACAGGGCGGTTACATACGAGAGGGCAGCCCAACAGACAATCGCTACAACAAGCAGCCCAAGCAACTGAAACGCAAGAACAGCGCGCATCTACAGGCGGGGGCCCCGCCTCAAAAGCCTGCAGAGTGTCGGGGATGACTGCGGGACGAAGTGTATGACTTTCCTCGATGACATGTCAAAAAGACCGCCGAATCTCGGGGGGCAAAACTCGGGCAAGAAAACCCTCCAGCTCCTCGGTCGAGGCAAACTGAACGGTGAGTTGGCCGCCCTTGCCGCGGGGAGACAAAGAAACAGGCAGGCCCAGATGATCCGCCAGCGTGCTCTGCATTCGGAGCCAGTCGGCGGGAACTGCTGAGCCCTCGCGCCTAGCCCGCGACCCCTTCTTCTCTGAGGAGGGTGCAGATCGCACAAGGTCTCGGACGCGATCTTCAACCTCCCGAACAGAAAGGCCGTTTGCCACGACCACCTCAGCCAGGGCCCGCTGCTGCGCGGCGGGCAGGCCAAGGAGTGCTCGGGCATGCCCCGCCTCAAGTCGGCCTTCACGCAAAAACTTGAGAATGCCCTCGGGCAGCGCCAACAAGCGAAGCAGGTTGGAGGTGGCGCTTCGGGACCGCCCAACCGCCTGAGCGGCTTCCTCGTGGGTGAGTCCAAACTCCTTGATGAGTCTCTCGATCCCCTGAGCCTCTTCAAGGGGAGACAAATCTCTTCTCTGCAGATTCTCTATGAGGGCCATTGCGAGCGCGGATTGATCATCCACCTCTCGAATCACCACCGGCACCTCCTCGAGCCCGGCACGATGGGCCGCGCGCACGCGCCGCTCACCAGCAATAATCTCAAAGCGCTTGACCTGCCCAGGAAGAGGTCTCACCAACACCGGCTGGATGACCCCCTGCACTCGAATGCTCGCGGCTAGCTCCTCAAGACCCTCCTCGTCCATGACGGTGCGCGGCTGGTACTGTCCCGGCTGAAGATCCACGAGCTTGAGGTGGCTTACGGACTGGGCCGCCTCAAGGCCGGAGGTCGCGCCCGAGCCCAACAAGGCCTCAAGCCCACGTCCAAGTCCTTTTTTCTTCGTCGTCATACTTTCGTCTCCAGCTGGCCCTCTGGCAGAGCAAAACCAAGACGGTCCAACAGCTCTTGCGCAAAGGCCACATAAGCAAGGGACCCTCGCGAGGAGGGGTCATAGCTCACCCCGGGCAGGCCATGGCTTGGGGCCTCGGCCAGTCTCACGTTTCTTGGAATTACCGTCTTGAAAACCTTGTCACTGAAGTGTGTCTCAAGCTGTTCACTGACTTGCTGAGAGAGCGTCATCCGAGGATCGAACATGACTCGCAGCAGACCAATGATCCGCAGGTCTCGATTCAAGCCCGCATGAACACGCTTAATCGAGTTCACCAAGTCAGAGAGGCCCTCGAGCGCGAAATACTCGCACTGCATAGGAATAATCACGCCGTGGGCAGCGCACAGGCCGTTTAGCGTGAGAAGGGAGAGCGAGGGGGGGCAGTCAACAAGCACGATGTCGTAATCGCTCGAAACGCTGGCCAAGGCCTCTCGCAGGCGATGCTCACGTGCCTCAAAGTCCACCAACTCAACCTCTGCCCCCGCAAGCTCTCGATTGGCGGGCAACACATCAAAGCCGTCTGGCGACCGCAGCCTGACCTCTTGAAGAGATTTAAGCCCCACGAGCATGGGATACACAGAGGAAGTGAGGGATGACTTGTTTATCCCACTTCCCATGGTCGCATTGCCCTGGGGGTCCAGGTCCACGAGCAGGGCTCGATAACCCAACCGGGCCAGTGCAGCGGCAAGATTGACCGTGGTCGTGGTTTTTCCAACGCCGCCCTTTTGGTTGGCCACGGCGAAGATATGGGCTCCTCGGCCTTGCGTGTTCAGTTCGCTCTCCTCAACCAGATTAGATGACGCTCAACAGAACGCTCGCGGCCGACATCTTCGATCGAATCCAAAACGAATCGCTCCGGACATGTCGGGTGAGCGTAAAAAGTTGCAGATAAACCTTTGATTTCATTAAGCTTTCCGGCCATGTATAGCCACTGGGTCTGAGCGCCGGAGAGGGGCCATGTCAAGTCTAAAAACTGCTCAAGTGCGGCAAAGGCTCGGGATGCAATGATCGCATAGCCGGACTCGTCACTGAGGTCTCGAACGTCGACTTGCTCGACTCGGACTCGAGCGTTGAGGCCGAGCCGGGCGCACACATGGCGGAGGAAAGCCGCCTTGCGGGCCACGCGCTCAACCAGCGTCACCCGCAGATCGGGAAGGACGATTGCAAGGGGAATGCCCGGCACACCCGTCCCCGAGCCCACATCGAGAAGTCGCGGCGCCTCAAGCCCAGAAAGCTTTGCACTGAGGCTGGGCCAACAGGAGAGCGCATCGAGCAGGTGGCGGCTCACGGCCTCCGACTCGGTTTTTACCGCGGTAAGGCTATGAACTTGATTCCAGTGATGCAGCTCACTCAAGAACAACAGGAGCTCATCTTGGGCGGCCGGACTGAGCGGGTGGCTCGGCTGTTGCCACCCCGCGAGAAGAAGGTCCCGAAGGGTCGGCTGAGCCCTAGTCGGCATGGAGCTGTGCGGGGGTGCGCTTCCTTTTCAGATGGATCCAGAGCAAGGATATTGCGGCAGGGGTGACGCCTGAGACCCGAGAGGCCTGACCGAGCGTTCGTGGCATGGCCTTACCGAGCTTTTGTTGGACCTCAATGGAGAGGCCAGTGACTTCCTCGTAAGCGAAATCCTCGGGAATGACTGTTCCCTCTTGCGCGGCCTGGCGAGCCACTTCGTCTTTTTGGCGGTTGATATAGCCCTCATACTTCACCTGAATCTCGACCTGTTGACGCACTTGGGGGTCATCAGACGAGCCGGGCACGAGAGCAGACAAGGCCTCAAAACTTACTTCCGGGCGACGAAGGAGTTCAATCATTGGACACTCTCGCTGGACGTTCACCCCCGGCAGCGCAGCAGCCAGCTCGGCCGCATCGAAATGAACCGGGTTAAAGATGGTGGCGCGCATTCGAGAGAGCTCGCGCTCGATGGCCTCTCGCTTAGCCTCGAACGCGACCCAAGTGGGGTCGTCGACCAGCCCAAGCTGACGACCAATCGGCGTGAGGCGCAGATCTGCGTTGTCCTCTCGAAGGCTGAGCCGATACTCCGCACGACTCGTGAACATTCGGTAAGGCTCCGTGACCCCCCGCGTGACCAGATCATCCACCATCACCCCAAGGTAGGACTCATGTCGACCGGGAGTCCAGGCCTCCTGGTCTGCCGCCAGCCTCGCAGCATTCAACCCCGCCAGCAGCCCTTGGGCGGCGGCCTCCTCATAGCCTGTTGTTCCGTTGATCTGGCCCGCAAAAAAGAGCCCCGAGATGGCGCGAGTCTCAAGGCTGGATTTGAGCGCGCGCGGATCGAAGTAGTCGTATTCAATGGCATAGCCAGGCCGAAGAATGTGGGCCTGGGCAAGCCCTCGCATCGAATGAACGATCTCGAGCTGCACATCAAAAGGCAGGCTCGTCGAGATGCCATTGGGATACACCTCGTGGGTCGTGAGCCCTTCGGGCTCAAGATAGATCTGGTGACTCTCCTTATCCGCAAATCGATGCACCTTGTCTTCGATAGACGGACAATATCTTGGGCCAACGCCCTCGATCACGCCGGTAAACATTGGCGATCGGTCGAGTCCCCGACGAATAGCGTCATGCGTCTGCGAGTTGGTGTGGGTCACAAAACAAGAGACCTGTTGGGGGTGCATGTCGGCCCGGCCTCTAAAGGAGAAAACGGGGACTGGATCGAGATCACCCGGCTGCTCTTCGAGGACGCCCCAGTCTATCGTTCGGCCATCGAGACGGGGTGGCGTTCCGGTTTTAAGTCGGCCCTGAGGGAGGCCGAGCGCCCGCAGACACTCAGAGAGGGCAATGGCCGGCGGATCGCCCGCTCGGCCCGCAGAGAAGTGCTCGAGGCCCACATGGATTCTTCCGTTTAAGAAGGTTCCCGCTGTGAGCACCACCGCGCGCGCGCGAAAAACAATGCCAGCCTGGGTCTTGACGCCCGATACGCGACCGCCCTCCAAGAGCAAATCATCGACGCCCTGAGCAAAAAGCCGCAGCCCGTCTTGGTTCTCTAGCGCCTCCCGAATGGCTTGGCGGTAGAGAACGCGATCGGCCTGCGCCCTTGTGGCCCGAACAGCTGGGCCCTTGGACCCGTTCAAAATACGAAACTGAATCCCCGCCCGGTCCGTCGCCAAGGCCATCGCACCACCCAACGCGTCAACCTCTTTCACGAGGTGGCCCTTGCCAATGCCACCAATCGATGGATTGCAAGACATCTGCCCGAGCGTCTCCAGGGCGTGCGTCAGCAAGAGCGTGCTTGCGCCCGAGCGAGCGGAGGCCAGCGCAGCCTCGGTGCCCGCGTGCCCGCCGCCCACCACAATCACATCAAAAGGGGTTGGAAAATCCACCGTCCATCCTCGGACATCTGAGACGGCGGATTATAGAAACTTTGGGGCTCCCCGCCTATGGTGTTTCACGTGAAACTAAAAAATGACCACCTGCCGGACGGCCCTCCCCTGATCCAGCGTGTCCAGAGCCTCGTTGAGATCGTCCAAACCAATGGTCCGATCCAAAAGCAGATTGACCGGCAAAAGCCCCTGTTGGTAAAGGCTGATGTAGCGCGGAATGTCTCGCGCGGGCACAGAGGACCCCATATAGCTCCCTTGGACCGTCTTCTCCTCGGCGATAAGAGACACAGCCTGCAGGGGCCACTGCGCATCCGGCCTCGGCAACCCCGCAGAGACCATGGTTCCACCCCTTTTCACGACTCGGTAAGCCAAATCAAGGGCAGACACGGCGCCCGCCATCTCAAAGGCGCGATCAACACCGCCCCCGGAAGCCGCCCGAACCTGCTCCACTGCGTCGCTATCCGTCGCAAGCACCACATGGGTCGCCCCAAGCGTCCTCGCGAAGTCGAGCTTCTCGGGGACTCGGTCCACAGCAATGCGAGTCGTCGCGCCAGCAGCCCGTGCGGCCAACAAGGCGGCGGCACCGACAGCACCAAGCCCAACCACTGCAACGGAGTCGCCCGCGCGCACTCGGCCAGTATTGAACACTGCGCCAGCCCCTGTAAGCACCGCACAGCCAAACAGCGCAGCGACCTCCCACGGCAGGCCGGGTTCGAGACGAACCGCGGAGTATTCCGAGATGACGACCTGCTCCGAGAAGGCCGCAACACCCATGTGGTGATGAAGAGGTCTCCCCATCCAGCTCAGTCGGTGGTGTCCGCCAAAGAGGCTCGCCGCGGCGTTCGAAGCACTTCCGGGCTCACACAACACCCCGCGTCCGGTCAGGCAAGGAACACAATGCCCGCAGATTGGCTTGAACACCATGACCACGGCGTCACCCGGAGAAAACCGAGTCACCCCGGGGCCAACACCCAAAACCTCTCCCGCAGCCTCGTGACCGACGACCAAGGGGGTGGGCCAAGGCCGATCACCGTTGATCGCAGATAAGTCTGAATGACACAGGCCTGCAGCCCGAATTCGAACTCGGAGTTCCCCCGGCCCCGGCGGATCAAGCTCAACCGACTCAACGCTCAGGGGTCGGCTGCTCGAGAAGGGGGCCTTTGCACCGGTCGTCCGAAGGACTGCAGCCCGAACCCTCAGCGCCGAGCCCTCAATCACGCGCCAAGTCCTCCGAGGGTCACGTACTTCATCTCAAGATACTCGTCGATCCCGTGGCGAGAACCCTCCCGACCGAGCCCGGACTGTTTTACGCCACCAAAAGGCGCCACCTCATTCGAAAAGACGCCGCTATTAACGGCCACCATTCCTGCCTCTAGCGCGTGAGCGACACGAAAAACGCGCCCCAAATCGCGGGAGTAGAAATAGGCTGCCAGCCCAAAGACCGTGGCGTTCGCCCGCCTCACAACCTCCTCCTCCGTCTCAAAGACAAACAAGGGGGCCACCGGACCAAAGGTCTCTTCGTGGGCAATGCGCATCCCCTCGTGGACATCAACAAGAACGGTTGGCTGGAAAAAAAGACCACCGAGGGCGTGGGGCTCACCACCAACAAGCACGCTGGCCCCTTGCCCCACCGCATCCGAAATATGCTCTCGAACCTTCTGAAGAGCGGCTGCCTCAATGAGGGGTCCAATCTGGATACCCGCTTCAGTGCCGGGCCCAACACGAAGCGCCCGAACCTGCTCGGCAAGCCTTTGGGCAAAGGCATCGTAAATCCCCGCCTGAACGTAAATTCGATTCGCGCACACGCAGGTCTGCCCAGCATTGCGAAACTTCGAAGCAAGCAAACCGACAACAGCGGCGTCCACATCGGCATCGTCAAACACAATGAAAGGGGCGTTCCCCCCAAGCTCCAGAGACAACTTTTTAATCGTCTCTGCAGACTGTCGAAACAAGATCCGCCCCACCTCGGTCGATCCAGTGAACGATAGCTTTCGAACTCGCCCGTCCCTGCACCAGGCCTGGCCGATCTCCGGCGCAAGCTCGGCATCAGCAACGACGACGTTGAACACCCCCGGTGGGAAGCCAGCTCGTTGGGAAAGTTCCGCCAGGGCAAGGGCAGTCAAGGGCGTTGCCTCAGCGGGCTTTACAACGACAGTGCAGCCTGCGGCGAGTGCAGGTGCACACTTTCGAGTAATCATCGCCAAAGGAAAGTTCCATGGCGTGATCGCTGCAGCAACGCCAATCGGCTCCTTAAAAACAAGAAGTTCCCGATCCGAGCCTGTGGAGGGGATGACCTCCCCATAGGTTCGGCGAGCCTCCTCCGCAAACCACTCTACAAAGCTCGCGCCGTAAATCACTTCGCCCTTGGCCTCCGCCAGGGGCTTTCCCTGCTCAAGCGTCATGAGTCGCGCGAGGTCATCGCTGTGGGAAACGATAAGTGAGAACCAGGCCCTCAGGATCTGCGCCCGCTCTTTCGCGCTGCGAGCCCGCCACCCCGCAAAAGCGGCCTGGGCGGCATCAACCGCCCTGAGGGCCTCGACCGCGCCCATATGAGCAACCCTCGAGAGCACCTCGCCAGAGGCTGGATTCCGAACCTCGAAACGCGCACCCGAATCGGCACCGACCCAAGCACCATCAATCCACCCATCGGTCCTTAGCAGTGACCTCTCGCTTAACTGAACATCTGCAACATGCTGCATCCCCCGCCCCCACCCTTTCTAGATTGGATCAACCCACGCCATCAATTCGGCCGTCGTCCAGGCCATTCTGAGAATCATGACGGCCAGGAGTCCAAGAAAGAAGACCCTCACAAAAGCGCTCCCCCGCCTCACGGCAGTCCTTGTGCCCAAAAAAGAGCCCGCAATATTGCAGCCCGCCATGACGAAGGCCGCCGCCCAGATCACTTCTCCCTGTGGGATGAAAAAGAGCAGAGCCCCAAAGTTGGTGGTCACATTTACCATTTTGCTCGCCGCGGAGGCATGTAGAAAGTCGTACCCAAACCAACGAACGAAAACGAAAATTAAAAACGCGCCCGTACCCGGTCCAAAAAACCCGTCATAGAAGCCCAGCGCCGACCCCACCAGCGCCGAGGCCAACATGGCCCGCCCGCCCTCGAACCGAGGCTCGTGAACCAGACCAAGTGTCGGCTTTCGAAGGGTTGCCGCCGCGACCACGACCAACAAGAACAGCACGAGGGGCTGCGCGACAACGCGGGGCAAAAGACTCACCAGGCTCGCGCCCACCCACGAGAACACACCGGCACTCAGAACGGCCGGCACAACCACCGTCCAGGGTAACCTCACGACTCGCAAGTAACGCCAAGCCGCAAACGATGTACCACTCACGGAGGCAACCTTATTGGTCCCAAAAAGACTTGCGGCAGACTGAGAGGGAAAGCTGCCAAAGAGAGCGGGAACCTGAATAAGCCCGCCGCCGCCCACAATCGCGTCCACGAATCCCGCGCAAAAGGCAGCAAGCCCCAAAAACATCAAAACCTCATCAACAGACCCCAGGGCCATCCCCCCATCCAGCGCTTTGAGCGATCATCTAACCATGAGCGCTTCGATCGGGCCGCGCCCGAGCCGTCCCCATTCTATCGCCCTCACCGCGGGGGACCCTGCGGGCGTCGGCCCAGAAATCACGCTGAAGGCGCTCCACGCCCAGCCTCAGCTGCGCCCCTTCACACGCGTCTTCGCAGACGCCAAACACCTCTACCAAGAGGCTCATCGCCTCGCCATTCCCGTAGACGATCTGATCGTTGAGGATGTCGGCGGCCCGGGCCACTACACCCCCGGACTTCCATCTCGAGAGGCAGGCGAGACGGCATACCGTGCCATTGCGGCGGCCGCCACCTTCTGCGCAACGCAGGCCGCATCCCTCGTTACCGCCCCAGTCAGTAAGTCTGCGCTTGCACTCGCAGGGCACACCTGGCCTGGTCACACAGAACTCCTGGCCCATCTCTCAAACCCGACATCGCCTCCGGACGTGCGCATGATGCTCGCAACCCCTTCGCTTCGAGTCGTGCTTCACAGCACTCATCTCGCCCTCTCCGAGGCGATCGCTGCGATCTCCGCAGAGTCACTCCTAAGAACGATTCGAATTGCCAATACGTCCTGCCCCGGGCTGAAGCGACCCCGGGTTGCCGTCGCCGCGCTCAACCCCCACGCATCCGAAGGTGGTCTCTTCGGTCACGAGGAGGCCGAAATCATTACTCCGGCAATCAATACCGCGCAATTGGAGGGCATCGACGCATCAGGACCTTGGCCGGCTGACACCATCTTCATGCAAGCCAGCGGAGAGACTCAACAATCGCGGCGCTTCGATGTCGTCGTTTGTCAGTACCACGATCAAGGCCTCATCCCCATTAAACTGCATGGGGTCGACGAAGGCGTTAATGTCACGCTCGGACTGCCCTTTTTCCGATCAAGCGTCGACCATGGAACCGCGTTCGACATCGCCGGCCGCGGCGTCGCCTCCTCCCGATCCCTAGAACACGCCCTGCTGCTCGCCTTCGCGCAGGCCCAATGAGCCCTCTATGAATACAGGATCACACCCCCTCGAGCTCCTCATCCTGTCGACGGGAGGAACCTTCGAAAAAACCTACGATACGTCAACGGGCGAACTTGGTTTTTGCAAGACGGGGCTGTCCGCTTGGAGGTCGACCTGCCGGCTGCCCAGCTCGGTTGAGACCGAATGCCTCATGCTCATCGATAGCCTCGACATGGATGACTCACATCGCGTAGCGCTGGCCCAGCGGATTGTGCAAGCCAAGCAAGACCGCATCGTCGTCATCCATGGAACCGACACGCTCGTCAAAAGCGCAGCAATCATCAACCAACACAAAAGAGCGAATCAGGTCGTGGTGCTCACCGGCGCGATGACGCCCGCAGCCTGCGCTGACTCTGACGCCTTGTTCAATCTAGGTGCGGCGGTGGCCTCAGCGCAGACCTGCGCACCGGGGGTTTATGTCGCCTGCTCCGCAACCGTTTTTCCCTGGGACCAGACCGAGAAGGACACAGCCTCAGCCACCTTTGTCTGGAAGACTACTTCCCAATACAAAACCGACTAAAGATCTCGCCCAGAAGATCATCAGCTAAAAACTCGCCAGTCACTTCAGAGAGATTCAGTTGAGCCAGCCTGAGTTGCTCGGCAAACAACTCGAGCGAGCCCTCTTGAGCGAGTGCAGCACAGCCAGAGAGATTCTCTTGAGCCCTCCTCAGGCTCTCAAGGTGCCGGGTGCGCGCGCTCAAGACGCCACCGGCCTCCCCTTCGGACCACCCCGCGCGGGCCTTAAGCCGAGTGCGAAGCTCATCAAGCCCTGCGCCCGTCTTGGCAGACACCAAAAGCTCGTCTGGCCTCCCGCCCTCGGGGCGGGCTAAGTCAGCCTTATTCCAAATCACCCACACCCGGCCAACATCGCGAACACCCGACTCAAACCCCATGTGCTGGGCGACCCCCGCCTCTTGAGCGGGATCCGATTGGATGCTGCCGCTCGCATCCCTCAGAAAAAGAGCCAAGTCCGCCCCCTTAAGCGCCTGCCAGCTTCTCTCGATGCCCATCTGTTCAACGGGATCCTGAGTCTCGCGAAGCCCTGCCGTATCAATCAGCTCAATCGGCACTCCGTCTAAGTGAATCACGCGACTGACGCGATCTCGGGTCGTACCAGGCAGCGCCGTCACGATGGCAGCCTCCTCCCCCGAGAGGACATTAAGCAGCGAAGACTTCCCCACGTTGGGCGGACCGCATAGGACCACTCGAAGGCCGCTCGTAAGCGCAGCGCCTCTTTGCGCTGTATGCACAACCTCCGCAAGCGCCTCCTCACACTCCCGGAGCCGGCGACCGAGCTGCACGCTAACAGAGAGCTCCAGACCCTCCTCGGGAAAATCCAGGCAGGCTTCGGCGCGGAGCCGCACGTCCGTGAGTCGGGCCTGGAGCCTATGAACCGAGTCACTGAAGGCCCCGCGCAGGGACGCAAGTGCTGCCCGAGCAGACTGCGCGCTTTCGGCTGCGATAAGGTCGCTGACGGCCTCGGCCTGCGCAAGGTCAATCTTGCCGTTGAGAAAAGCGCGCTGTGTGAACTCACCGGGCCTCGCAAGCCTTACCGGACAGTCGGCTAGGCTCTGTGTGAGGCAGGCGGCCTGAACCAACTGTGGCGCCGCAATCCCGCCGTGCCCCTGAAGTTCTAAAACGTCCTCGCCCGTGTACGAGTGCGGGGCCTCAAAAAAAAATGCCAGGCCCTGGTCGACAACATCGCCGTCGCAGGAGCGAAAAGAGGACAGCGTCGCATACCGAGGGGTGAGATTCTGGCCACAGACCGCCTGCATCACTCTGCGCGTCGCGGGTCCCGAAACACGCACAATTCCAACGGCTCCGGGCCCGGCCGCCGTGGCAATCGCGACAATCGTGTCACTAGGTGACGCCATTCACCCGCTTCATGATCACCCACTGTTGAGCGATCGAGACCACGTTATTCACGAGCCAGTACAACACGAGCCCCGCCGGGAAAAAGAAAAAGAAGACGGAGAACACTAGTGGCATAAAGAGCATGACCTTGGCCTGGATAGGGTCTGGGGGCGCCGGATTGAGCTTGGTCTGCAGAAACATCGTCGCAGCCATAATCACTGGGAGGATGTAGTAAGGGTCTGGCGCGGCGAGGTCAGTAATCCATAAAACCCACGGTGCGTCGCGCATCTCCACGCTTGCCAGAAGAACCCAGTAGAGAGCAAGAAAGACCGGTATCTGGACCAGCACGGGAAGACAGCCCCCAAGCGGATTGATCTTCTCATTCTTGTAGAGCTCCATCATCGCCTGGTTGAATTTGGCCTTATCGTCCCCATAGCGCTCTTTGAGCGCTGTCATACGGGGCGCAACGGCCTTCATCTTTGCCATGGACTTATAGCTCGCGGCCGAGAGCGGATAAAAGAGCGCCTTGATGATGATGGTGAGAAGGACGATTGCCCAGCCCCAGTTTCCCACCAAGGCGTGGAGCTGCTCAAGGCTCCAGTAGATGGGCTTTGCAATGAAGGTTAGCCAGCTATAGTCCACAACGAGCTCGAGCCCCGGGGCAAGGCCCTCGAGCGTTCTTTGCACCTGAGGCCCGACATACAGCAAAGCCTCGTGAGTCTGCTGGGCGCCAGGGGACACCTCCGGAAGCGCCTGAATGAGGCCCGCGGAGTAGAGGTTGTTGCCAAGCCGTCGAGTGAAAAACTCTCGTGGCGCCTGATTGCTCAGTATCCAGGCCGACACAAAGTAGTGCTGAATGAGACCAATCCAACCGTCGGGCGCCTGTTTAACGTGGTCCTGTCGACCCTTCTCAATGTCGGAAAAACCAACCTTCTGAAACTTCTTTTGGTCTGTGTAAAGCGCGGGCCCAGTGAAGGTCTGGTAGAACTGACTCTCCCCGGGGGGCGGATTGCCTGAACGCATCAGTTGTAAATAAAGACTGGGGTTCACAGGATCAGCCCCAGTGTTCAAAACGGTATGCGACACATGGACCTTAAAGCCCGATGGGTCCAGGGAGATGGTCTTCATCAGCTTTACGCCGCCCGACTCCGACGCCAAGACGACTGTCCTCTGAGCGTCTTGACCAGACTTAAGAGGAACCGCAAAGAATGCCTGGGTGTGATTAGGAAAGGCCTTTCCCTGGGCGCCCTGACCGACCAGGCCTGTCTGGGCCTCAAACTCTTGCCCCGGTCGGGTGTCGAAAAGCCTGACGCGACCCCCCTCATAGTTCGAGGAAGGCTGGTTCAGCAATACAGCTCCCACCAATCGAGCGCCCTGAGTGTCGATTTCGAGCGCCAAGTCTGTGTTTCGCAAGACAACGCGCGCACCTGTTTTAGAAGCAGAGTCCCCAGGGGCCTGCCCCGCGGCAGCCGCCCCCCCGCTGGGCGGAGCGAGCTTGTCGAGCGCCACCGACGGCGAGGGCACCCCCCCGGCGGAGGCGCTGGCCTTGTTTGCTGACTGACTGAGGTCGGGCTGGTTTGCGGTCGTCGGAGCCTGTGAGGCCCCCTGCTTCATCCATGCCTCCCAAAGCAAAAACAGGGAGACGACAAAAACAAGCGTTAACACGGTCCGACGTGCGTCCATGGAGTGACAGCCCTATGAAAGTGTTGTGTGTGATCGGGACGGGGGAGAAACCGGATCATATCCGCTGCCGCCGCCCGGTCGGCATCGACACAGGCGCTTTACGCCCATCCATCCCCCACGGAATAGGCCGTATTGTGCAAGCGCCTCGTCAACGTACTCAGAGCAGCTAGGCACAAACCGACATCGCGGGCCAAGCACAACCCTCAAGGAGAGCTGGTAGAGGCGAATAGCTGCTCGAGCCAGAGCGACAAAAGCCCTCACTTCACCCCACCCCAGCGCCCAAACGCCCCCGAAAAGGCGGAGACCAGCTCAAGTCTGAGCCTTGCGACATCGTCTTGGCTATTCATGGGGCCGGGCTGTCTTACTCGCACCAAAATATCGAGGCGCTCTCTGGGCGCATGGAGCCTGAGAAGCTCGCGTGTCCAGCGCTTGATCCTGTTTCTCCACACGGCTCGACGCACAAGCTTCTTGGGAACAATGAGGCCCAGCCGAATCTCGGGCTCCACGCACTCGAAGGCGAGCGAGGGTGCGCCCTGATTCGGGCGCTCCGAAGCGGGATCTCGAGGGCAGATCGTCACTGAAAAGCGGCCCTCAACGCACAGCGGCCTCTGAGACAAGAGTCGGCCAAACTCATCTTGACCGCTTAGGCTAGAAAAGTGCACGGGGGCAATAGGCGCCCCGGCTGCAGCCCTCTTAGACGGCCAGGCGCTTGCGGCCTTTGGCACGGCGGGCCCGAATCACGGCACGACCGCCCCGAGTCTTCATCCTCACCAAGAAACCGTGGGTGCGCTTGCGACGAACCACGGAGGGCTGAAAAGTGCGCTTCATAATCAAGCTCCAGTTAGGGAACCGCAAACTATAAAACAGTCGGCCAAAAAGTGGAAGCCCTTGCAGCTGGCGGCCCCTGTGGATAACTCGCCTCCTCGGGTAGAATTGCGGGATGCTTCCGGAGCACCAAACCCCCCAGTCTGACCACCAAGCGAATTGGCAAGATTGTCTCAGGGCGCTGGAAAAAAACCTTCCGGCTCAACAGTTTCGTACCTGGGTGCAGCCCCTGTCCCTCCAGGAGGTAGACGACTCCTCGAGCCCCTCTCGGGTTGTGATCTGCGCGCCCAATAGATTCAAACAGACCTGGGCCCAGGAACAGCTCCACGACACCCTCTCTCAGTGGTGGCAGGGTTGTCTTCGCAGACCGATCAGCCTAGAAATCACGGTCGCACCCACCCCCGACACAGAGATCAAGGAGGCGACCGCTTCGGACCAGATTGCCCAAGAGCCAAGGTCTGTCCTAACAGAGCTCGACGAGCGCGCGCTCAATCGCATCTCGGCGGTGACCAGTCAGGCCCAAGAGGTGGCCCGACTGAACTCTGAGTGGACCTTCGATAACTTTGTTCTCGGGAAGGCCAATCAGCTCGCACGGGCGGCAGCTGTTCAGGTCTGCGAAAACCCCGGAGTGGGCTACAACCCGCTCTTTCTCTATGGCGGCGTCGGGCTCGGCAAAAGCCACCTCATTCACGCCGTCGGCAACGCCCTCCTTGAGCGCAATCGTTCGGCTCGAATCCGCTACATCCATGCAGAGGCTTATGTCAGTGATGTCGTTCGAGCCTACCAACGCAAATCATTCGAAGAACTCAAGCACTACTACCACTCTCTCGATTTGCTTTTGGTCGATGACATCCAGTTTTTTGCGGGGAAATCTCGAACCCAGGAAGAGTTCTTTTACACCTTCGAAGCGCTCATTGCTGCAAGAAAACAGCTCATCATCACAAGCGACACCTATCCCTCGGAGCTCGGCGGCATCGACACCCGCCTCATCAGCCGGTTTGGATCCGGACTCACCGTTGCGATCGAAGCACCCGAGCTTGAAATGCGTGTCGCCATCCTGTTGAGGAAGGCTGACCTCGATAACCTACCCCTTGGCGAGGAAGAAGCGTTCTTTATTGCTCGACAGCTGAAATCAAATGTTAGAGAGCTTGAAGGGGCTCTTCGAAAGGTCGTGGCCTATTGTCACTTTCACCAAAAAGAGCCCTCTATAGAGGTGGTTAAAGAAGCGCTAAAAGACCTCTTGTCCATTCAAAAAACATCCATCTCCGTCGAAAACATTCAAAAAGCGGTGGCCGACTACTTCAAGATCAAGGTTGCCGATATGTATAGCAAGCGCAGGCCAGCCAACATTGCCCACCCTAGACAGATTGCTATGTACCTGGCAAAAGAACTGACTCAAAAAAGCCTTCCAGAGATCGGAGACCTTTTTGGCGGTCGGGACCACACCACCGTGCTCCATGCAGTACGCAAGATCACAGAAACCCGCCAACACAACTCTGACCTCAATCGTCAGATCCACATCTTGGAACAACAAATCCGTGGATGACTAAGGCATAAGGCTCGAATAACTTGTGGACAAGTTCAACCCCCGAAGGAAGTTCTGAAAGTTATCCCCACTATTCAACGTCTCACTCGCACTTACTCACAGACCTTAAACCCACTTAACTCATTAAAAAACAAGTTCTTTTCTCGCTTATGCACCGCCCGGAGCCTACTTAACTACTACTACAAATGAGAAAGAATCATGATCTTAATTAAGGCCCAACGAGACGCTTTGCTCAGACCCCTTCAGATGGTCAGTGGCATCGTTGAGAGACGACACACACTTCCCATCCTCTCCAATGTGCTCATCCAAAAAAAGGGGGCCGTGGTCTCGCTCATCTCAACCGACATTGAGATGCAGATCACAAGCTTTTCTGAGATGGGATCAGGCAGTGAGGACGT
This sequence comes from Burkholderiales bacterium UBA2463, assembly GCA_002342295.1. Classification (GTDB taxonomy): domain Bacteria; phylum Pseudomonadota; class Gammaproteobacteria; order Burkholderiales; family Burkholderiaceae_A; genus Hahnella. The sequence goes on along the minus strand of DDPR01000008.1, from coordinate 224,756 downwards.
TGCAACAACGGTCTCTGCACGAAAACTTCTCGATATTCTTCGATCCCTGCCTAACGAGAATGAGGTCACGGTGTCCCTTGCAAATCGCAAGATGTCGATTGCCCAGGGGAAATCTCGGTTTCAGTTGCAGACACTTGCCGCCGAAGAGTTTCCAACCGTTGCCCAGGCACCCGAGTTTCCGGCCCACGTCACCCTCTCTCAGAAACAATTTAAGCAGCTTCTGCACCTCGTTCATTTCGCGATGGCGCAACAAGATATTCGTTACTACCTTAATGGACTTCTACTGGTCATTGAAGCAAATGAACTCAAAGCGGTTGCAACGGATGGTCACCGGCTTGCGTACTGTGCGATAGCCGCTTCCGAGGAATCTGGAATACACATTCAGACGCAGGCCGAGCGCCTGGAGGTGATCGTGCCTCGTAAGGCCATCATGGAGCTACAGAAACTTCTCAATGATTCCCCGGACGTGATTTCAATTGATCTAGCCACCAATCAAGTGCGCTTTAAGCTCAATTCGGTTGAGATTATTTCCAAGCTTATTGAAGGTAAGTTCCCCGACTATCAGCGCGTTATTCCCAAGGGCCACACTAAGCACCTCATGCTCTCCCGCGAGGTCTTATTGGGGGCTCTTCAACGCGCGGCCATTTTGACCACAGACAAGTTCAAGGGCGTGCGCCTTTCACTTTCAAATGATGTGTTGAAAGTCTCGTCAACCAATGCCGAACAGGAAGAGGCCCTTGAGGAACTTGAGGTGGCCTATCAGGGCGAGCCGCTCGATATTGGCTTTAACGTCCAATATCTCCTTGATGTGCTCACCAACCTAAAAAACGCTGATGTTCAGTTGTCGCTCCAAGACCCCACCAGCAGCGCACTAATCACGACCCCAGCGGAACCTGAATTCCGATATGTCGTGATGCCGATGCGCATTTAAGCCTTTAGACCAGAGACTCCTATGACAACCGCGCACGATTCTGATCAATCCCCTATCGCGTCGACACCCAACGCCTATGATGCTTCGGCTATCCAGATGCTTAAGGGGCTGGAGGCTGTTCGCAAGCGCCCGGGCATGTATATCGGCGATACCCACGATGGGTCCGGCCTTCATCACATGGTGTTTGAGGTGGTTGACAACGCAGTCGATGAGGCGCTTGCAGGCCATTGTGATGAGATTGTCGTCACCATTCACACCGACAACTCCATTTCGGTAACTGACAATGGCCGAGGCATACCTACAGACACGCATAAGGACGATGAGATGGGGCGCTCTGCGCTCGAGATCGTGCTCACCGAACTGCACGCGGGAGGAAAATTTAACCAAAATAGTTACAAGGTTTCGGGGGGGCTTCACGGTGTAGGCGTGTCTGTCGTGAACGCTCTGTCAGATTGGCTTCGGGCGACCGTGCGCCGAAATGGAAAAGTTCACTTCATGGAGTTTCGGCAAGGCGAGCGTGTGGCGCCGATGGAGGTGACAGGCCAAACCGATCGCCACGGAACCGAGATCCACTTCCTTGCAAGCGCAGAGACCTTTGGGAAGGTGGAATTCCATTTTGATATTCTGGCCAAGCGCCTTCGTGAACTCAGCTTTCTGAATAATGGCGTGCGAATAAAGCTCGTCGATCAGCGCGAAGGAAAAGAGGAGGACTTTGCTTTTTCGGGGGGTGTCTCCGGCTTCGTGCAGTACATCAATAAAAACAAAACCGTTTTGCACCCCAAGGTTTTTACTGCAGAGGGCGAAAAAGACGGCATCTCGGTTGAGATTGCCATGCAATGGAATGACAGCTATTCCGAGCAGGTCCTCTGCTTTACCAACAACATCCCTCAACGCGATGGCGGCACACATCTGACGGGTCTGCGGGCTGCCATGACGCGTGTAATGAACAAATACATCGTCGACGAGGACCTCGCAAAAAAAGCCAAGGTGGAGACGACCGGCGACGATATGCGCGAGGGACTGACCTGTGTCTTATCGGTGAAGGTACCGGACCCCAAGTTCTCCTCACAGACCAAAGAAAAGCTGGTCTCAAGCGAGGTGCGCCAGCCGGTTGAGGACGTAGTGGGGCGTATGCTTGAGCAATTCTTGCTCGAAAATCCCGCAGACGCTCGAGCCATTTGTGGAAAGATCGTCGATGCGGCCCGAGCCCGCGAGGCGGCGAGAAAAGCCCGGGAGATGACCCGCCGCAAAGGCGTTCTCGATTCTTTTGGGCTCTCAGGAAAACTTGCAGACTGCCAGGAGAGAGATCCAGCAAAGGCCGAGATCTATTTGGTTGAGGGGGATTCTGCCGGCGGCTCCGCGAAACAGGGGCGAGATCGAAAGTTCCAGGCCATCTTGCCGCTAAAGGGCAAGATTCTGAATGTTGAAAAGGCGCGATTTGACAAGCTCATCGCCTCTCAAGAAATCGTGACGCTCATCCAGACGCTTGGAACTGGAATCGGCAAGGAAGATTACGATCCGAGCAAGCTGAGATACCACCGCATCATCATCATGACGGACGCGGATGTAGACGGCTCGCACATTCGCACGCTGCTTCTCACCTTCTTCTATCGCCAAATGCCCGAGCTCATCGAGCGGGGGCACATCTACATCGCCCAGCCCCCCCTATACAAAATTAAACACGGCAAAGAGGAGCGCTACATCAAAAACGATGAAGAGCTTCAGCGCGTCATTCTCGATCTGGCGCTCAAGGATGCAAGCCTGCTCATGCCCGACGGCCTGGCCACGCCGGCTGTAAGCCTGCCAGAGCTCTCACAGCTCTACCTTAGCTCTCGTTCCATACGAGAGCGGCTTTCGCGCGTTCTGGACGAGCGCGTTCTGCTCGCAGTGCTCGATGGCGTTGATCTTGACCTCTCCTCAAATGACGCCGCAATGCAGACCGCAGAGCGACTCTCTGCCTGGATCGCGGAGCAGGCCCGCCGAGCCCCTGCGCAGACCGCGTCGATACGCGTATTCGCTGACTTCGATGCGCAAAAGGAGTCTTGGCGGTTGCGGGTAGAGCGCATGCTTCACGGCAACCTTAAGCTGAGCACTGTGGACCACGACTTTCTTCAAAGCGAGGACTATCGGCAGCTCAAAGAAGCGGCCAGCCGGCTCACCTCGGCGGTGCCGCCAGGAACTCGTGTTCGCAGAGGGCAGGGCGAGGGCGCGAAGTCCTGCGTGGTTCAAGACTTTGGACAGGCCATGGACTGGCTGGTCTCCGAGTCCGAGCGCAGCCTCTCGCGGCAGCGCTACAAGGGCCTTGGTGAGATGAACCCCGAACAGCTGTGGGAGACGACCATGAATGTTGAAACCCGCACCCTGCTTCAGGTCAAGATCGAGGATGCCATTGCGGCTGATGGCATCTTCACCACGCTGATGGGTGAAGAGGTTGAACCTCGCAGGCAGTTCATCGAGACCAACGCCCTGCGTGTAGCCAACCTAGACGTCTGATCGGGAAACAGCCCAAAGCGTGAGCGCAAGCCTTGAAGGCCAACTGGTTGTTGCGATCTCCTCGCGCGCGCTTTTTGATTTCGAAGAAGAAAATGAAGTCTTTGAGCAGTCTAACGATGCAGCCTATATGGCGCTTCAGTGGGAGAGGCTAGAGACCCCAGCCAACCCTGGTGTTGCCTTTTCTCTTGTTCGAAAGCTGCTGGCCTTTAATACCAAGGACCACACCAGGGTCGAGGTGGTCGTGTTGTCCCGCAACGACCCAGTCTCGGGCCTGCGCGTCTATCACTCAGCCAAGGCCCACAGCCTGCCTATTCAGCGGGGGGTGTTCACGAGGGGACAGACTCCCTACCGATATCTTCGGCCCCTCTCTGCCCACCTCTTTCTCTCGGCCAACGCCCGAGATGTGGAGCAGGCGCTTGAAGCGGGCTTTCCTGCGGCTCACGTCTTTTCCCATTCGGTTCGGCAGCCAGATGGCCACCCCGATGAGCTAAGAATCGCCTTCGATGGAGACGCCGTGTTGTTTTCAGACGAGGCCGAACGGGTCTTTCAGAGTCATGGCCTCTCGGCCTTTGTGGCCCACGAGACAGACCAGGCGCAGACCCCGCTTCCGCCGGGCCCCTTCAAGCCGCTCTTAGAGGCCCTCCACGCGCTTCGTCATGATGCCCAGACGGGCTCGATGAAGATTCGAACCGCCCTGGTCACCGCACGGTCTGCCCCCGCTCATGAGCGGGCCATTCGCACGCTCATGAACTGGCAGATTGAGGTGGATGAGGCATTTTTTCTCGGTGGCCTCGACAAAGGGGGTTTTCTTCGAGAGTTCGAGCCCGACTTCTTCTTTGACGATCAGACCCGACACTGCGAGTCAGCTGCCCTGGCAGCGCCCACTGGCCATGTTCGGTCCGGCATCGTCAATGAGGCCTCAACGAAGACCGAGCCCTAGGCCTTGGCTGTTTTTCCCTTGGCAGCCTTTTTGGCAGCCGGTTTGCGAGCTTCAAATTCAAAGCCAACCTTGCCCTCCGGCGTTTTGACGAGGTAGGCCTTAAACCGACGCCGCGTTCGAGCAGAGACAAATCCATCGAGCAGGTCGGTGCGACCCGCTTCGAGCAGTTTGCTCATCTGGTCGGGTGAGATCGTCTGCTGAAGAATCATAAGTCCGGAGCGGAAGTCACAGGTCTTCTCTGGCCCCAGGCTCTTCTCGCAGACATAAGCGTTGCCGTGAGCGAAGACACCTGCCGAGCATTTGGGGCAGTCGCCCAGGCGAGTCGCACCCGAGAAGTCGACGGGCTGCGCATCGTCATCGGAGGCGCCCTGTCCGAAGTCGAACTCGAGTTTGTTGTCGTCCGTGAGTCGAAGACTCGCTGCAAATGGGCGCCCCATCTTGCTTCGAAAGCCATCGACGGGGCCCAGACTCCGAGTGGCCAGAAGTGTCTCGGCCTCCTGGGTCTCAAATGTTCTTCCGCCAGGAATCTTCGTGATCGAGAAATCGCAGGCGGTGCATGCAAACCGGCGGTAGTTTTCCTTCACGACCCCCCCACACACTGGGCAGGGGGTTGCGAGGGTGGCGTAGTCACCCGGTATGGTCTCGTTGGAGAAGTTCCTGGCCTGCTCGACCATGTGCTCCGTCATGGAGGCGATATCGCGCATGAAAGCCTCTCGAGAGAGCTTGCCATGCTCAATCTGCTTGAGCTTGAACTCCCACTCTCCTGTGAGCTCGGGCCTTGAGAGCTCCTTTACGTCAAGGCCTCGCAGGAGCGTCATAAGCTGAAATGCTTTCGCCGTTGGGATGAGCTCGCGGGCCTCCCGCACCATGTACTTTTCGGCAAGTAGGCCTTCAATGATGGCGGCTCTGGTGGCGGGTGTTCCCAGCCCCTTGCCTGCCAGGACTTCGCGCAGTTCGTCGTCGTCAACGAGCTTGCCCGCCCCCTCCATGGCGGACAGCAGGGTGGCTTCAGAGTAGCGAGCGGGCGGCTTAGTTGCATGCTCAATTGCGGCGACTGAACTCGCAAGGGGCCTCTCGTCTGCTGAGACAGGCACGAGGCTCGCGTCATCAGCATCCAGCCCTTTGCCATAGACCGAAAGCCATCCGGGAGCGACCAATACCTTGCCCTCGGTTTTGAAGTGTGCGTTAGAGACTGTGCTCACGCGCGTGGTGACGAGGTATTCGGCCGGCGGAAAGAAGATGGCCATAAATCTGCGCGCAACGAGGTCAAAGATTTTTTGTTCGGGCTCAGACAAGGCCTTTGGGACGAGCCCCGTCGGCACAATGGCAAAGTGGTCCGAGATTTTGGTGTTGTCAAAGATGCGCTTGTTGGGCTTAACCCAACGCGAATCAATGATGAGTTGAGCTGCCTGCTTAAAAGAGGAAATGCTTTTGAGTGACTCTAGCGTGCTGAGCACTGTTGGAATGTAGTCTTCGGGAAGGGCCTTGGAGTCAGTCCTCGGGTAGGTGAGGACCTTGTGTTTCTCGTAAAGCGCCTGAGCAATCCCGAGTGTGTTCTTGGCCGAAAAACCAAATCGAGCGTTGGCCTCCCTCTGAAGGCTCGTCAGGTCAAATAAGGCCGGCGCCGCCTGGGTGGAAGGCTTGCTCTCCTCGGTGACGGTGGCCGACCCTCCTTGGCAGGCTTTCGCAATAGCATGGGCTGCCTCTGCACCCCAGATGCGCTCCGCTCGAGCGTCGGGGTCGTCTTCCGGTTTCTTAAACTGGGGGTCAAACCACCGTCCCTCGTAGGTCCCGCTCGATGCGTTGAATGTGGCGAGCACCTCAAAATAAGTTCGTGGCTTGAATCTGCGAATGGCCTCTTCCCGCTCGACAACGATGGAGAGCGTCGGAGTCTGGACGCGCCCGACGGTGGTTAGAAAAAAGCCCCCCTCCTTTGAGTTAAAGGCGGTCATGGCCCGAGTGCCATTGATGCCGACTAGCCAGTCTGCCTCCGATCGACACTGGGCTGCCTCTGCAAGAGGCTGCAACTCCGCGTCTGTTCGCAGGGCATCAAAGGCCTCTCGAATCGAAGCAGGTGTCATCGATTGAAGCCAGAGCCGCGAGATCGGCTGCTTGGCTTTTGCGTAGCGAACAATGGTGCGAAAAATCAGCTCGCCCTCACGCCCCGCGTCGCAGGCGTTGATGATGCGAGTCACATCTTTGCGCTTGATCAGCCTGGTTAGAGTCTTGAGCTTGGCCTCAGACTTGGGCAGGGGGCGAAGATCAAAATGCGGCGGAATGACCGGCAGGTGCGAAAAAGACCACTTCCCGCGCTTTACCTCGAATTCTTCCGGGGCGGCTATCTCAAGCAGGTGTCCCACTGCTGAGCCGATGACGATGTCGCCTCGCTCGAAGACGTCATCTTTCTTTTCAAAGCCCCCGAGTGCGCGCGCAATGTCGGCGGCTACAGAGGGCTTTTCGGCAATGACCAGGGCTTTTTCCATTTTTTTAGCATAGCCCGTTTCCTCAATCGCGACGCAAACGGCTCCAGGAGCCATCCGGATGCCGAGTTGCCAGGCCGGCGAGTTCGCACATGAGAAGTCCTGCAAGCGTGTCTCCCAGGGAGCTCCCATTCATATTCGCGAGGCTCTGAGCATCGACTGGTTCAAAGCGGAGTTGGGCAAAAACGGTTCGGGCTCGCTGGTCCTCAAGGCCGGGAAAGGCTGATTGCGCTGAACCCCCCTGCGCTGTGGTTCCGAGCCCGAGGGGGTCCGTGGCGGCTCGCGGCCGCTGCAGCGCTGAACTGAGCGCGCAACCAAGGTCTTGCATGAGCTCCTGGGGGCTTTGAACCAGTCCAGCCCCCTGGCGTATGAGTCGATGACCGCCTGCGTGAAGGCCGCTGTGAATTGAGCCCGGCACAACAAAGACATCTGAGCCCTGCTCCAGCGCAGAGAGTGCCGTTGAGATGGACCCGCTACCCTCGGCAGCCTCAAGCAGGCAGACCGCCTGAGACAGGGCTGCAATGATTCGGTTGCGATGCAGGAACTGAAAGGGCCGGGGCGGAACACCCCCCTCATACTCTGATAGCAAGAGCCCTCCCGCATCGAGAATGTCTTGCGCCAGCCTCTGGTGGGCGCTGGGATAGATGGTGTCAAGGCCGTGGGCAAGGACAGCAATGGTCCGGCCGCCCCCGGCTGCAAGGGCGCCCTCGTGCGCTGCGCCGTCGATGCCCAAGGCAAGCCCGCTCACCACGACAAATCCCGCCTCAGCCAGGGCCTTGGCAAACCATCGGGCGTCAGACATGCCCTGGATGCTCGCTCGACGGCTCCCAACAATTGCCAGAGCGGGCTGCCCAAGCAGCTCGGCGTCTCCTTGGGCAAAGAGGTGGGCAATGGGCGGGGTGAGCGCATCAGAAAACGAGGGAAGCGCATCGCGCTCAAGGCGCGTAATTGGTGTTGGCATAGAGGGGCTCCTTGCGAGAAAATGGGCCCCAAGGCTAGGCGCCGCTTGTCGCGGCGCCATCCTCCGACCGACCTAACCATTCCAACCGCTCTTATTGCTGCCCCATGGCCCTTCTCACCATCCTTCACTACCCCGACCCTAGGCTTCGCACGGTTGCAAAGCCTGTCGAGCGAGTTGATGATCGGGTGCGCTCAATCGTGCGCGACATGGCCGAGACCATGTACGCGGCGCCGGGTATTGGGCTCGCAGCCACACAGGTGAATATTCACGAGCGCATCATCGTGTTGGACGTCTCTGAGGAGCACGACCATCTTCGAGTGTTCATCAACCCTCAGATTCGCGAGCGCAGCGCCGAGCGCAAGGTCTACGAGGAGGGCTGCCTCTCGGTTCCCGGCGTCTATGACGAGGTCGAGCGACCGGATCGCATCACCGTGGAGGCACTCAACGAACTCGGAGAGCCATTTACGGTTGTGGCCGACGGGCTGCTCTCGGTCTGCCTGCAACATGAGATCGATCATCTTGATGGAAAGGTCTTTGTCGATTACCTCTCTCGACTCAAGCAGGGCCGCATCCAGACCAAGCTAGTCAAAGAGCAGCGCTCTGCCGTTCGCGCTTAGATGCGCCTCGTTTTCGCCGGCACCCCGGAGTTTGCCGCCTCGCACCTGCGCGCGCTCATTGCCGAGTGTCCCGTGCTCGGCTATGAATTGGTTGGCGTCTTTACACAGCCCGATCGCGCCTCAGGCCGGGGCCTTCAGCTCACGCCCTCTCCGGTTCGTGCGCTGGCGCAGCTGCATCAAATCCCTGTGTTTACGCCCAATAGCCTGCGCTCGGATCGTCCAGGTGGGCCTGAAGGGCAGCGTCAGCTTGCCGCCCTCGCACCCGACTTGATGCTGGTCGTGGCCTACGGACTTCTGCTGCCCAAAGAGGTCCTGAGTCTTCCGCGACTAGGCTGCATCAATGTGCATGCATCCTTGTTGCCGAGATGGCGGGGAGCGGCCCCGATTCAGCGGGCCATCGAGGCAGGAGACACGCTCACAGGCGTGAGCCTTATGCAGATGGAGGCCGGGCTTGACACGGGGCCGGTCTGGTCTGTCCACCCCCTGGCCATTGAACCGACCGATACTGCCGGACTGCTGCACGACAAGCTCGCCGCCCTCGGTGCCCAGGCCCTCGTCGACTTGTTACGACGGCAGCCATTTGAGCGCGAGACGCCGGCACCACAGCGTGAGGATGGCGCCTGCTACGCAGCCAAAATAACCGCACAAGATCGCCGGATTCCGCTGGGCCTTGATGCCGTGACCGTGTTTAATCGCATTCGCTCCCTCGATCCCTCCCCCGGAGCCTCGCTGGTGTTTCGTGGTCAGCCTGTGAAGGTGGGCGGCGCAGCCTTGGTCGACCCGTCTGGGCGGTGGGCTGAACCCGGACGGATTGTCTCTGTGCCTTCTGCCTCTCAAAGCGGGTTGGTTGTGGCTTGTGGGCAAGGGCTCTTGGGGCTGGGCTGGCTACAAAGAGCGGGAGGAAAGCGGCTGGGGGCCGCGGAGTTTGTGCGTGGAGTGGGTATCTCGGTGAACGACGCATTTCTTTTAGAGGGGGGCTCGGACGCAGATGTTTAACTGGATGAAAACTGCTGTACTCATGGCCGCCATCGTGGGCCTTTTTGGCGTTGTGGGCAGCTGGCTCGGCGGGTCTCAGGGCCTTGTGTTAGCGCTTATTTTTGCGGGCGTCATGAACATCGGGGCGTACTGGTTTTCTGATTCGCTTGTGCTGCGCATGTATGACGCTCGTGAGGTAGACATGTCCACGGCGCCCGAGTTTGTGGGCATGGTGCAGGACCTCGCGCAGCAGGCCGGCCTGCCGATGCCCAGGGTCTATATCATTCAGGAGGATGCGCCCAACGCGTTTGCAACCGGGCGCGATTACGAGCACGCGGCGGTTGCAGCGACCACCGGGCTCCTTCGCCTGCTCTCGGCCAGAGAGGTTCGGGGCGTGATGGCCCACGAACTTGCGCACGTGAAGCATCGCGACACCCTGATCTCAACCATCTCTGCCACGATGGCCGGTGCTATTTCGGCGCTTGCCAACTTTGCAATGTTCTTTGGCGGGCGGGACAGCGAGGGCAAGCCCGCGAACCCCGTGGTGAGCATCCTCGTGATGATCCTAGCCCCACTTGCGGCCAGCCTTATTCAGATGGCGATCTCCCGGGCGCGCGAGTTCGAGGCCGACCGAGGCGGAGCCGAGCTCTGTCAAGACCCGCTCGCGCTTGCTGATGCGCTCACCAAGCTCGATCACTACGCAAAGGGAACGCTATTTCAGGCCGCAGAGGCCCATCCTGAAACTGCTCAGATGATGATCATGAATCCGCTGTCAGGCGCCGGGCTTGCTGGCCTGTTTTCCACCCACCCCTCAACGGAGGAGCGCGTCGCTCGCCTTCAGGCGTTGGCAGGCAGCATGCGTGCCTGAGCTCCACCAGCAGTTTCGCGAGGCAGCGCTCGCAGTTCGAGCGCTGCTGGATTCCGATTCATCCCCGCAGACCCACCCGGGCTTTTCTGATGCCGCTGTTCAGGACCTCGCGTATGCGGCCCTGAGGTCTTGGGGTCTCGCCCAGGCCCGACTTGCTCGGCTGGCGCCCAAGGCGCCCGACCCCCTCCTGATGTCGCTTTTGTCGGTCGCGTTCTCTTGCCTGTCTCGAGCCTATCGGGCAGATGCAGTGGTGGTTGACCAGGCCGTGCACTGCGCCCGCGGTTTGGGCGGAGAGCCCGCCGCTCGATTTGTCAATGCGGTCTTGAGAAAAACGTTGTTGCATCCAACCGATGCGCAGGCTGATGAGCAGACCCCTCTCGCCCTCTGGAATGCGCCTCGGTGGTGGCAGGAGAAGATCCTCTCGCAACTCGGCCACGATCGAGCGGAGCAGGTTCGTAAGGCCCAGCGAGCGCACCCGCCGTTTACCTTGAGGCTTCTCGGCACCGAGCTCGAGCAGAGAGAAATTGCCCATCGACTGGGCAAGGGTGCGCAGGACCTGCGCTGGCTTGGTCCCCAGACTGTGATCCGCGAGCCTGCCTGCGACATGGCCGAGCTGCCCGGCTTTCCCGAGGGCCTCGTTCGAGCCCAAGACGACTCTGCCCAGAGGCTTTTTGGTCTCCTTGGGCTCAAGGCAGGTGATCAGGTTCTCGATGCCTGTGCTGCGCCGGGCGGAAAGAGCTTTCTGCTGGCTGAGCAGGCTGCCGTCGATGTCTGGGCTTTGGACGCGTCGAAGACCCGACTGGCTCGACTCTCTCGCGAGATGCAACGCCTTTCGGCGCGGCTCGCAGGAGAGGTCCACCCCGCTCAGGCGGACCTCCTTCTCGATGACTGGCCAGACCTTGTGCCAAAAGAGTTCGATCACATCGTGCTCGATGCGCCATGTTCGGGCTCCGGCGTTGTCTGCCGACACCCCGAGATTCCGTGGCGGCGCTCGGAGGCTCAGCTGGCAGGACTTGTTCGAGTCCAGGCCGAGCTTTTGCAGAGACTTTGGAAAAGACTCAAACCGGGGGGAGAATTCGTCTATATCGTGTGCTCCATCTTTGAGGAGGAGGCTCAGGCGCAGGTGAATCACTGGATGGACCAGCAACCCGATGCGACACCCCTGTCCTCACCTGGCCTTATTCTTCCGGCTCTGGGTGAGCGCGACGGCTTCTTTTACGCCCGCTTTCAAAAAGCGCGATGAATCACGCTGCGCTGCGCCCCCTCGTCTTTGTGTTGGCTCTCCTCCTGAGTCTGGGCCTAGGTGATTGGCCTGGAGCCTGGAGGGCCTCGGGCGCCCATGCTTCTGAATCTGTTTCGGGTGACCCCTCTCTTACGCTGACCGATCCCCGACTGGTGGTCGACGAGATGGCTGGATACGCGCTCTCTGGTCAGGTCAGCGTGCAGCTCAGCGCACCCCTTGTGGCAGCAATCGATCGCGGAGTGACGCTGACTTTTGTTTCCGAGTTTCAATTGGTTCGCACTCGTTGGTGGTGGTTTGACTCGGAGGTCTACCAGCACACACGCACGGCGCGCCTCACCTTTCATCCTCTGACTCGTCAATTTCGAGTCAGTGTCGATGGCGCCAAGGTGCAAGCTTTCACCGACCTCACTGAGGCCCTTCGTGCCGCTCTGGCGCTCAAGGGCTGGCGTGTCATGCCCGAGCCCATTGCCAAAGAAGGCTTGCAGGCACGCGTTCGGCTCCAGCTTGATGCCAACGCCCTGCCCAAGCCGCTTCAGGTCTCTGCACTGACCGATCCCCAGTGGAAGCTCGACACCGGCTGGGTCCTGACCAAGGGACCATGAGCCTCACCCTAAGACTGGCCCTTGCCCTGGTCTTTGTCTTGGCCGGTGTGGTGCTGGCCCTCTTGTCGATGGCCTCTGGCGTTGGCAGTCAGCTCGACGAGATTTATCCCTGGCTGCTTGGCACAAACGTCGCGCTGACGGTCGTCATGGCGATACTTGCTGGGCTTGTCACGCTGCGGGCCTGGAGGCGTTATCGCCAGCGCGTCTTTGGGTCGCGCCTCATGATTCGCCTCGCCCTGGCATTTGCTCTTATGGGCATTGTTCCTGTGCTCTTGGTCTCTCTGGTCTCGGCGCAGTTTCTGGCAAGAACCATCGACAGCTGGTTTTCGCAGAGCGTGGAGGGCGCCCTAGAGTCTGGTGCCGCCCTTGGCCGAGCGACCCTCGACTCTATCCAGTTTGATGCCCTCAATCAGGCACGAAGGCTTGCATTAGCCCTTGAGTCTGTGCCGGATGAGCGACTCACCGAGGTGATCGAGTCGCTCACAGAGGGCCGGGAGGGTCTTGAGGTCTTGGTGCTTGATGCTCGCGGCCGCGTCATCGCCATCCGGAGCGCTTCGTTATTTCGGCTTGTTCCCGACATGCCCTCTTCAGAGGCGATGAATCGTGCTCGCGCGGCCAGACAGTTTGTCATCGTTGAGCCCAAGCCCGACGCCAAGGACGGCCTTCAGGCGCGAGCCCTGGTGGTGTCGTGGCAGCCGGGCCCCGGACCCTCTCAGCAGCGCCTTGTTCAGTGGCTTGAGCCCGTGCCCGATGCGCTCTCTCGAAACATTGAGGCCCTGAATACGGGCTATAGCGATTACAGACAGCTTGCCCTGGGCAAGCAGGGTATTCGTCAGATCTACGGTGTCACGATCACGCTCTCGGTCTTGCTCGCCGTCTTTGGTGCACTCTCGGCAGCGGTGCTGCTGAGCGGCTGGCTGGCGGGCCCACTGCGCTCGCTCGAGCGTGCGACCAGGGCGGTTGCCGGGGGCGACTATCCGCAGCTGCGCGAGGACTCCGTGGACCATGAGCTCAATGACCTGTTGCGTTCATTCAACGAGATGACACGACAGCTGGCCGAGGCGCGTCAGGTGGCAACGGAGAGTCAGCAACGACGAGAGGAGTCGGCGGTGTTTTTGGAGCAAGTGCTCTCGCACTTGTCTGCAGGCGTGATGGTCTTCGATGAGGGCTGGCATCTGCGTCAATTCAATCCAGGCGCAGAGAGAATCTTGGCGCTTGAGCTCTCTCTCTATCTCGATCTCTCACTAGATGTCTTGCCTGTGCTCTCGTCGGTGGCCCAGGACATTCGTAGTGGATTGGCCGATCGAAGTGAGGACCAAGGCCAATTTGAAGTGACCTCGGTCGAGGGTGCGCCCATCTCTTTGTTAATGAACGCTTCGCGACTGCCCTCCCCGGTTGCTGGTCAGCCACCCCAGTTTATTTTGGTGTTCGATGACATCAGTGCGCTTTTGTCTGCCCAGCGTGCCCGCACCTGGGCCGATATGGCACGACGACTTGCCCACGAGATTAAAAATCCCCTCACCCCCATCCAACTCTCCGCTGAGCGGCTTGAGCGCAAGCTCTCCGGCCGCGTCGGCGCCGAGGAGCAAGAGTGGGTGAGCAAGGCCTGTCAGACGATTGTGAGTCAGGTCTCTTCTCTGAAGGCGATGGTGGATGAGTTCCGAAACTATGCCCGCCTGCCCATGGCCCGGCCCGAACCTCTTGAGCTGGGCCTGTTGATTTCTGAGGTGATGCCCCTCTATGCCGCAGACCCTCGCGTTCGCCCCTCAATGTGGCCGGCAGCCTGCTGGGTCATGGCGGACCGAGGGCAGGTGATCCAAGTCATTCATAACCTCATTCAGAACGCACAGGATGCAATGGAGTCCGTGCCAGGGGGTGTTATCGAGGTGGGCTGTGCCATCGAGGGTGGGCCTCAGACGGCGAGGGTGGTGCTGCGCGTGGATGACGAGGGGCCGGGCTTAAGTGCCGAGATGGCGGGCAGAGAATTTGAGCCCTATGTCACAAGCAAGGCCAAGGGCAGTGGGCTTGGCCTTGCGATCGTAAAAAAAATCGCCGAGGAGAATCATGCTGAGGTCAGCATTGACAATCGCCGTGACTCGCAGGGTCACGTGGCTGGCGCTCGAGCAGAGCTGAGATTTGCGCAACTGATCTTGAAGGCAGAGAATTCCTTTCATGGCTAACATCTTGATTGTCGATGACGAGCTCGGTATCCGAGAGCTGTTGCTTGAGGTGTTGGAGGACGAGGGTCACTCTATTGTTCTGGCTGAAAACGCCGCGCAGGCCAGGGCCCTGCGAGAGGCCCATGCACTCGATCTGGTTCTTCTAGATATTTGGATGCCAGACACCGATGGTGTGACGCTCCTCAAGGAGTGGTCCGCACAGGGTGTTCTCACCATGCCGGTCGTCATGATGTCTGGGCACGCCACCATTGACACGGCAGTGGAGGCCACTCGAATTGGCGCCTTCGATTTTCTTGAAAAGCCCATCGCGCTGGCCAAGCTGTTGAAAACGGTCTCGGCCGCCTTGGCGCGCGCTCAGGCCCAACGAGCTTGGCGCGATGCTGTGGCGCAGGCCCAGCAGGCCGCCGGCGAGGCCCCGCCCACACCGGAGCCCGAGCCCGACCCGAGCGAGGCTGCCCGAGAGGCACTTATGGCTTTGAACCTTGATGCGCCCTTGCGCGAGGTGCGTGAGGCCTTCGAGCGCATTGTTTTGCAATATCAGCTGGCTCGGGAGGGGGGGAGCATGACTCGCCTGGCTGAGCGATCTGGCCTTGAGCGCACCCATCTCTATCGAAAGATTCGCCAGCTGGGCATGGAGCCAGTGGCTCGCTCTAAGCCGCCCGGCGGAAAGGCAGCTGCCTAGTCAGCCTTTGTGTTTCGGCTCCCTAACCAAGAGCTGTGCAATGAGTGTGAACAAGACCCAAAGAGCGAGCACGCCGAAGGCTGACTCGAAGGCGACCATGGGGTAGTGTCGAACGCCCCCTGCCACCTCACCCTGCCAGAGGGCATCAAGCACGGCGCCAAAGATTGGGGGCAGCACAATGCTTCCGGTCATCACACACAGGTTGACGAGGGCAATCACTGTTGCCGTTCGGCGCCCCTGCATAAGGTCTTTGGCCCAGGCAAAACTCAGCACCATGGACCCCGCGCAGAGACCAATGAGCCAGAGCGCAGCGACGGTGAGCACCACGGAGCCAGCCAGCGAGCCGCTCGCGAGCGCTCCAAGCCCGAGCGCAGTGCCAATGGTTCCAGCCAGCAGAGGGCGTTTGCGGCTGCGTTGACGATCGGAGTAGGCGCCAAAGAGCACGCCGCCCACCGCAAAGCCGACCATCATCACTGACGAGAAAAGAGTGGCCGAAGAGAGCGAGAGTGAGAATTGACTCGTGAGAAACGGCACACTCCAGAGCCAGCCAAGGGCTGCCAGACTGCCCGTCACCCCCATCTGACCCAGGCTTAACAAGGCAAGGTCTCGGATGGGCGTTTTATGGGGACCAGAACTCTCGGAGCTCGCTGGGTGTGCATGATTCTCATAACCGAGTTGCTTTGGTTCGTCTCGTAGCTTCCAGAGGATGAGACCGGCCAAAAGGGCTGCTACCGCTGCGCTTGCATGAATAACCTCGCGCCAGCCCAGGGCCTGCGCAAGAAGGCTCAAGGGCAAGCCAGACAGAACCGCCCCACAGCCCCCAACCGCGAGGGAGAGCCCAGTGATGCCGGCAAATCGCGCAGGGGAAAACCAGTGTGAGGCAAGTTTGAGCATGCCCACCCATGCCACGGCGCCGGAGGCCCCAACAATGAGTCGCCCCACGATGGCTTCTGACAGCGAGGTGGCTGAGGCGAAAAAGAGCGCGCCGACCATTCCAAGGGCGGCCGATGCCGCCAGCACCATTCGACCCCCGAAGCGATCGATGAGCATGCCAGCCGGAAGCTGCAGGCCCGCATAGGTGATGAAGTAAGCCGAGGAGAGGCTTCCCAGCGCGACTGCTGTGGGGGCAATCTCTCGCGAGAGATCAAGGGCTAGCGCAGCCGGTGAGACCCTCTGAAAAAAATCGAGCAGGTAGAAGGCTGCGGCCATCCCCCACATCAGAAAGGACAGCCGAAGGGGAGGCAGATGCGACGAGGTCACCCTGCCTTAGTAGTGGAAAAAGCCCTGGCCGGACTTGCGACCCAGTCGTCCTGCGGCAACCATTTCTTTTAAAAGGGGTGCGGGCCGATACTTTGGATCCTCAAAGTAGTCGTGCAATACATCCATGACTGCCAACAAGACGTCCAGTCCGATGAGGTCGGCGAGCGCCAGGGGGCCGATGGGATGTGCACAGCCAAGCTTCATGCCCTCATCGATTTCCGACGCGCTGGCCAGCCCCTCCGAGAGAACAAAAACAGCTTCGTTGATCATGGGACAGAGCAGGCGGTTCACGACAAAGCCCGCGCTATTCTTGACCAGAATGGGGGTCTTGCCAATTGACGTGGCCAGCTCAGCAATCTGAGAGGCCACCGAGTCAGCGGTCTGCAGCCCCTGAATAACCTCCACGAGAGGCATCATGGGCACGGGGTTAAAGAAGTGCATGCCAACAAACCGCTCTGGCCGCTTCAGTTGTGCCGCCAGTCGCGTGATGGAGAGTGACGAGGTGTTGGTGGCGATTACAGTCTGCTCCGACACCAGGGCTTCAACAGCCTGAAGGATCTTGACCTTGATGGCCTCATTCTCTGTGGCTGCCTCAACCACGAGCGCGCACGCTGAAAGTCCCGAGACCTCTGTCACTGTCTGAATGCGCCCCAGGGTCTGTGATTTTTGCTCCTCCGTGAGCGCCCCTTTTTTAATGAGTCGGTCGAGAGAGCCGGAGACGGTTTGCAACGCCTTTTGCAGGGCGGCCCCTTGAATGTCTTGTAGAAACACTGCGTGGCCGGCCACAGCGAAAGCCTGTGCAATACCGTTGCCCATCGTCCCTGCGCCAATGACACCGATCTGATTGAACATAGTGGTTACCCCCTTCGCTCTAAGGCTATCACCCTCAGATGTGCTCCGATGACATGCCAGAGAAGCGATAAAGCGCAAGGGTTGCACGCAGAGTGGTTGCCCAGGTCACTCGATGAACCTCGCCGCCGGTGTCCTCGCGCACATACAGGCGCTCCATAACGCGCATTCCCATCTGATGGAGCAGGGCCTCAAAGTCTTTGGTCGTTGCGAGGTGTCGGTTGGGCGTGTCGTACCACTCATAGGGCAGACGATCGTTGACAGGCATGTGACCGGTCAACAGTGATTGGATGTGAGACCAGTGACCAAAGTTGGGGATGCTGACAATCACTTCTCGGCCAAGCCGCGCAATATCTCCGAGTACGCGCTCGGTCTGATGGGTGGCTTGAAGTGCCTGCGACAAGATCACCAGATCAAAGTTTGCATGCGCAAAGATGGACAGGCCACTGTCTATGTCGGCCTGAATGACATGCACACCGCGAGCCACGCAGGAGAGCACCTTGCCCTCGTCAATCTCCGCCCCATAGCCCCGGCACCCTTTGTTTTGAGAAAGCCATTCCAGGAGCGCTCCGTCGCCGCAGCCCAGGTCGAGCACCTTTGCCCCCCGGGGAACCCACTGGGCGATGAGTGCGAGGTCGGCCCGAAGCCCGCTGAGCGCGCCCGTCATATCTGCGCCCTTAGCTGCTTGAAGTTCTCTCGCACAAACGCGTGATAGCGTGGGTCGCTCATCAGAAACGCGTCGTGCCCGTGGGGCGCATCAATCTCCGCGTAGTTCACAGCGGAGCCGTTTTGAATCAGCGCCGACACAATCTCCCGGGAGCGTTCGGGCGGAAAGCGCCAGTCTGTCGTAAAGGAGACCACCGAGAAAGAGGCCCGCGCCGGCTCTAGGGCCCGAGCAAGGTCTCCCCCCGTGGTGCGGCTGGGATCGAAGTAGTCGAGCGCGCGAGTGATGAGTAGATAGGTGTTGGCATCGAAGTATCGAGAAAACTTTTCTCCCTGGTGACGCAGGTAGTTTTCAATTTCAAACTCCGCCTCAAAGCCAAACCGATAGCCGCCCCCGTTGTCTCTGAGCGAGCGGCCAAACTTCTGCGCCATATCGTCGTCCGAGAGATAGGTGATGTGGCCAATCATGCGCGCCACGGAGAGGCCATGGCTGGGAACCACCTGATGGGCGTAGTAATCGCCCCCATGAAAGTCCGGATCTTTCAGAATTGCGCGTCGCGCGACTTCGTTAAAGGCGATGTTCTGGGCTGAAAGTCGCGGAGTCGAGGCAATGACAAAGGCATGACGAACGCGCTCAGGAAAGGCAATCGTCCACTCCAGGGCCTGCATCCCGCCAAGGCTGCCACCCATGACTGCCGCGAACTGAGCAATGCCGAGTCGATCGGCCAGGAGCGCCTGGGCCCTCACCCAGTCTTCTACCGTGACCACTGGAAAGTGACTGCCGTAGGGTTGGCCCGTCGCAGGGTCGAGGCTGGCCGGGCCGGTGGATCCAAAACAGGAGCCCAGATTGTTGACACCCAACACGAAGAATTCGCGCGTGTCGAGCGGCTTGCCGGGCCCCACCATGTTGTCCCACCAACCCAGGTTCACGGGCCCCTGCGCATAGGTTCCCGCCACATGGTGTGAGGCATTGAGGGCGTGACAGACCAAGACCGCATTGGAGCGGTCTGCGTTGAGGGTTCCGTATGTCTCGTAAGCCAAAGTAAACCCAGAGAGGCTCTGGCCACTGGCAAGCGAGAAGGGTTCGTGAAAATCCGCGAATTGCTCAACCACGGGCCCGACGGACCCAGATTCTGTTGCGTGATGCATGGGGGCTAATTTGACACACTTTTTTACAGTTGGACCCCTTGGCAGGCCCGACACTTCGTCTCCCATTCTGAATTGAAAGGAGCCCATGAGATGTCGGATTCAATTGCTCGCCTGCTCGCAGCCCACCATGCCCACCAGCAGACCCCAGATGCCCAGCCCATCCGCGTACCCTCCGAGGCGCTTGGGACCAGCCTGTCTTCGGGCAATCGCCGAAGCCTCAAGCCCGGAGGCACCGCAGTCATCCGGGTGGAGGTGCGGGACGCTGCGCAGGAGGCCTCTCCCTGGGCTGCGCTCACACCCCGGCAGTTTGAGGTGCTGGGTTATCTGGTTGAGGGTAAGCCCACCAAGACGATCTGCCGGTGCCTTGGCATGTCCGAGGGGACCGCAAAGGTGCACATCAGCGCCATTTTGCGCGCCCTCAATGTGCGCAACCGGGCCGAAGTGGTTGTGGCGGCCTTTCGGGCCGGCTGGGCTCAGGCCGTTGTTGACCGCAGGTCCTGAGGGCTTGATTTCGAGAGATTCGGCAGTCCCGCCCGAATTCGTTTTGCATCGGGCAGGCGCAACAGCCTGCCCGTGGGCCGCGAGAGTGCCGCAAAGTCTGAACGCAGAATCTCTTGCTTGACCCGAAGCAGCTCAATGGGGTGCATTGAAAACTCACGCAGTCCGAGCCCCAGGAGCAGCTGGGTAAAGCCCGGCTCCCCCGCCATCTCCCCACATAAAGAGATGGAGGTACCCGCCCGGTCACAGGCTTTAATCACGTCCCGAATGAGCCTGAGAACGGCCGGATGAAGCGGTTCATAGAGGTGGGCCACCTCGCTGTCGGTGCGGTCAATGGCCAATGTGTACTGAATGAGATCGTTGGTGCCAAGAGATGCAAAATCGATGTGGGCAAGCAGGCTGTCAATGGTGATGGCTGCCGAAGGCACCTCAATCATGGCTCCGATGCGCACAGCCCGATCGAAGGCGAGCCCCCTGCTGCTGAGCTGGTCCATCGCTTGTTGAATAAGCCTGCGGGCCAGCACAACCTCTTGGGGCCCGCTCACCAGTGGGATCATGATTCGCAGGGGGCCAAGGGCTGAGGCGCGCAGGATCGCGCGCAGCTGCGTGAGGAAGAGTTCAGGCTCGGCCAGACAGAGCCGAATAGCCCGCAGGGCAAGCGCGGGGTTTGTGGGAATCTGGCGGCCCGCAGAGAGTGCAGGCACGTCCTTGTCTGCGCCCGAGTCGAGCGTTCGGATGGTGACACTTCGACCGGCCATCGTCTGAACCACCTGCGAGTAGGCATTGAACTGCTCCTCCTCAGTCGGTGGTGTGGCCCGGTTCATGAACAAAAATTCACTCCTGAAAAGACCCACCCCGTCACAGCCGGCATCCAGCGCGGCCTGTGCGTCCTCAGGAAGATCAAGGTTGGCCAAGAGCGAGATGGGCACCTGATCTAGCGTGACCGCGGCCAGGCTCTTGAGTCGCTTGAGCCGCTCGTTCCTGAGTCTTTCCTCGGCAAGGCGCTGATGAACGTCAGCACGCAGGCCCGCATCAAGGCTGCCTAGAACCGTTCCGGAGGCGGCATCCAGAACGATCTCCTCACCCTGCTTGACCAGTCCATGAAGCGATTGCAGCCCCACCACGGCCGGCAGACCCAGGCTGCGCGCGAGAATGGCGGTGTGGGCTGTGGGGCTGCCCGAATCGGTGGCAAACCCAGCGAACTGATGCTCGCGAATGAGCAGCATGTCCGAGGGCGCAATGTCGTGGGCCACCAATATCCAGGGCAGGTCGACAGGAAGATCTTGCGAGCGTTGCTGCTTGAGGGCCGAAGAAAGACCCTCGGCCCCTTGCATCACCTTGAGGACGCGCTCAACGAGCTGCTGAACATCGGCCTTACGTTCTCGAAGATAGGGGTCCTCAATGGAGTCAAACTGCTCGGCCACCAGCTCAAACTGTTGGACCAGCGCCCACTCAGCGTTGCAGGCCTCTGTCTCAATTCGCGCGAGGGTTGCATCAACCAGAAGCGGGTCATGCAGCACAATAGACTGGAGGTCAAGAAAGGCCCGCACCTCGGCTGCCGGGTCTTGCCCTAGGGTTGCGCGCAGCTGATCAAATTCAGCCGATACCACCTCAAGCGCAGCGCTAAACCGAGCCTTCTCCTCGGGAATCTGGTCTTGCTCGAGAGATCGTCGGGGCAGATCAAATGAGGCGGGCGCAAGCACCCAGGCTCGACCAAGGGCAAGGCCCTCTCCGACACCAATGCCCGAGACGGCCCAGGCCACGTCTAGCCGCCCTCGCCAAAGCGATCAGCAATCAGGGCTTTGAGGGCGGCCATCGCCTCTTCTTCCAT
Source organism: Burkholderiales bacterium UBA2463 (assembly GCA_002342295.1). Taxonomy (GTDB): domain Bacteria; phylum Pseudomonadota; class Gammaproteobacteria; order Burkholderiales; family Burkholderiaceae_A; genus Hahnella. The sequence continues at coordinate 203,534 of DDPR01000008.1, read as the reverse complement.
GGGCCCGTCGGTCTCGATCTCGACGTCAGTGCCCGGCCCGGCGGCAAGCATCGTGACACCGAGCACGCTCTTGGCATTGACGCGCTTGTCCCCCTTGCTGATCCAGACCTCACAGGGGTAACGAGTGGCGGTCTGTGAGAGTTTTGAAGAGGCCCGAAGATGAAGACCCAGGGCATTGATGATGCGGACGGTTTCTTTTTTCACGACACATGACCTTCGGAGAAAAAACTTGCACAGTCTGCCTGGCCCTTCAAGATTCTTTGGGCCAAGGCGGTGGGGGGCTCGTCTCGGTGAGTGAGGGCACGCAGAAGCATCGGCAGGCTTACCCCTGCGACGCCCGCAGATTCGCAGGGGCTGTGGGCCATCCAGGCCGATACCCCGTTGGCCGGTGTGGCTCCGAGGAGGTCGGTGAGGATGAGCACATTAGCGGGACGCCCTGAAGCCTCCCAGAGATGCTGCAGTCGCTCGGCCACCTGCTCTTTTTTCTGACTCTCCAGCACATCGAGGACCTGAAGGTCCGAGAGTTTCTGAGAGAACCCATGACAGGCCACCGCATGCAGGGCCGAGGCCATGGGCGAGTGACAGACCAGAAAGATTTCGGTGTGGACAGATTCAGACAAGATGAACCTCTAAGCGCTCAATAAAATGATCTGCAACGGCAAAGCCCGTCTGCTGCTCAATCTCAACAAAGCCTGTTGGGCTCGTCACGTTGATCTCTGTAAGGTAGTCCCCAATCACATCAAGCCCCACCAGAAAGAGTCCACGGTCGGCAAGTTCTGGGCCGAGGGCCCGCGCAATCTCCAGGTCGCGCGAAGTGAGGGGCCTTGCCTCTCCCCGCCCTCCGGCGGCGAGGTTCCCGCGCGATGCGCCCTCGGGAGGAATTCTGGCCAGGGCATAGGGAAGGGGTTCCCCGTCAATGATGAGGATGCGCTTATCGCCCTGCGAGATCTCGGGAACCCAGCGCTGGGCCATGATCTGTCTGCGGCCGTGGTCGGTGAGCGTCTCAAGAATGACAGGCAGGTTGGGGTCGCTTGCATGGCTCAGAAAAATACCCGCACCACCCATGGCATCCAGGGGTTTGAAGACAACGCGCGCATGGTCTTTGGCAAAGGCCGAGAGGCGCTCCATATGGGCCGAAACGATTCCCTCGGGCGCAAAATCTGAGAACTCCAGCACCGCGAGTTTCTCGCCGTGGTCACGCAGGGCAACGGGCCGATTAAAAACCGGCATGCCAGCGCGCTCGAGCAGGTCGAGCATCTGTGTGGCCACCAGATAGTCCACGTCGAAGGGCGGATCCTTTCTCATAAGCACCGCATCAAAAGTGCCGTGGTCAAAGTGGCCGTCCTCAAGCACCTGCCACCAGCGCCCGTCTCGCCGCTCAGACGCCTCTTGAATTCGAATTTGCGCTGCATGAATCACAAGGTGGGGCCCTAGGAGCTGACGCCTTCGCCCCTCGGCCCAGTCGGCAATCAGCCCACAGGGCTCAGCCACCCAGATGCTGTGGCCCCTGGTCTGCGCTGCGCGCATCATGGCAAGCGTGGAATCTTTGTGCGGCTTGAAGGTCTCTAGCGCGTCACAGACAAAGAGAAGCCGGGCCACAGGGCTAGGCCGTCCGATGGGCAGCGGGATGTGTGGCCTCGAGCTCTCGAGAGGCTGCCAGCAAGGCGAGGCGGGCAACCACACCATAGAGATAGAGGCGATTGGGCGCCGCATCCGGCTCGTGGTCAGCAACAGGTGATTGGCATCCCATCTCAAATGGCAGGGGAACAAAACGCGCTCCGGGCGCATTGAGGTTTTCGTCTGCGCCACGCTCAGAATGCACGCGATAGAACCCGCCCACCACAAAGCGATCAACCATATAGACCACGGGCTCAGCCACCGCCTCCCCATCTTCGAGGAGCACGGTTTCAAACGAATGAACGCCTTCTTGGATGAGAACGTCAGAGACACTCAGACCCTCTTTGACAACCGCCATCTTGTTGCGCTGTTTGCGGTTGAGGTTGCGAACCTCCGATGCGTCCCTCACCATCATGATGCCCATTCCATAGGTTCCTGCATCGGCCTTCACCACGACAAAGGGGGTCTGCGTCAGGTCGTACTCTTTGTATTTGCTTCGGATGCGGGCAAGCATGGCGTCAACCTTCTCTGCCAGCGCGTCCTCGCTGGTCCGAGACTGAAAGTCCACGCCCTGACAGCTGTCAAAGAAGGGGTCGATGAGCCAGGGGTCGATCTGCAGCCGTTCAGCAAACTCTGCTGCAACACTGCGATAGGCCAGAAAGTGCTGAGACTTTCTGCGCGAGACCCATCCAGCATGCAAGGGCGGAAAGACTCGCTGTTCAGTGAGTCCCTGAAGAATCTTTGGAACGCCGGCCGAGAGGTCGTTGTTGAGTAAGACCATACAAGGATCGAAATCTTTGACGCCCAGTCGCTCTCCCATCCGAACCAGTGGTTCCAGCGTGAGCGTGGTTGGCAGCCCGTCGATGCCCTGAATCTGAACGGGAGTGGCCGAGGAGATCTCGGGCACGAGGGTTCCAATGCGCACCTCTAGGCCCGCCTGACGCAGCAGCCCAGCAATGCGAGAGACATTGCGCAGATAGTGAAGATTGCGGGTATGGTTCTCAGGAATGAGCAGCACGCGCCGGATGTCAGGGCAGTGATGCTCGATCGAAGACATCAGCGCTGCAACTGCAACGGGCAGTGCCTCGTCGCTTAGGTTGTTAAAGCCGCCCGGAAAGAGATTCGTGTCGACAGGAGCGAGCTTGAAGCAGGCATTGCGCAAGTCCACTGATGCATAGAAGGGGGGCATGTGGCTCTTCCACTGCGATCGAAACCAGTGTTCAATCTCGGCGCTGTGATCGAGCACCCGACGCTCAAGGTGCAGCAGATGGCCACAGAGGCTTGTGGAGAGTTGGGGGGTCATACCTCATTTTAGCCCCCGTAAAAAAAGCCCGCGGCGCTCTCACACCGCGGGCTGAACCGCTCAACATCAATCTGAAACGATTTACATGTAGTACGCCTTTTCGCCGTGGGAGCTCACGTCCAGGCCCTCACGCTCTTCCTCCTCCGAGACTCTCAGACCCACCAGAAGTTTCACGATGGTCAGAGCCACAACAGAGACGATGGCTGAGATGACGATGGTGGTGAGAACGGCCTCCGCCTGAATCATGACCTGTCCCGAGATCGAGTATTCCGGCCCGACCGCGTTGGCCACGTAGTCATAGATGCCCGTGCCGCCGAGCGAGGGCGCCGCAAACACGCCGGTGAGCAGCGCACCGACAATGCCACCCACACCGTGCACGCCGAAGACATCGAGTGCGTCGTCGGCCTTGAGCATGCGCTTGAGACCCGTCACACCCCACAGGCAGAGAAAGCCTGCTGTTGCGCCGATGACCAGGGCGCCAATAAGCCCTACGAATCCCGCTGCGGGCGTAATGGCCACGAGTCCGGCCACTGCTCCGGAGGCTGCACCCAGCATGGAGGGCTTGCCTTTGGCCATCCACTCACCGACCAGCCAGGCCAGAACGGCAGCAGCGGTTGCAAAGAGTGTGTTGGTCATCGCCAGAGCAGCCGTGCCGGTTGCTTCCAGGTTCGAGCCTGCGTTAAACCCAAACCAGCCCACCCAGAGCATGGCCGCACCGACCATGGTGAGGGTCAGAGAGTGAGGGGTCATGGCCTCTTTGCCGTAGCCGATGCGCTTTCCAACCATGTAGGCAGCCACGAGACCCGCCACGCCGGCATTGATGTGGACCACCGTGCCACCGGCAAAGTCCAGAGCACCCTTGGCCCACAGCGCGCCTGCGGCTGCCGTCACTGCTTCGAGGGTCTTGGCATCTGTGATGGCATCCGGGCCGTCCCAGTACCAGACCATGTGCGCAACAGGAATGTAGGAGAAGGTAAACCAGAGCACGAGAAACAGCAGGACCGCGGAAAACTTCATGCGCTCAGCGAATGCGCCGATGATGAGGGCGCAGGTAATGGCGGCAAAGGTTCCCTGAAAGGCCACGAAGACCAGCTCAGGAATGACCACGCCTTTGCTAAAGGTCGCAGCCACAGAGTCGGGCGTGATGCCCGCCATGAAGAGCTTGTCGAGGCCGCCAAAGTAGGGGTTGCCACCGGAGAAGGCCAGCGTGTAGCCGTAGATGGCCCAGAGCACAAAGATGAGCGAGGCGCCCACCATCACCTGCATGAGCACCGAGAGCATGTTCTTTGTGCGAACCAGTCCACCGTAGAAGAGGGCGAGGCCCGGAACAATCATCAGAAGCACCAAGACGGTGGAGATGAGCATCCAGGCGGTATCGCCTTTGTTGGGAACCGGAGCGGGGGGCGCGGCTGCTGCCACGGCCGCTGCTGTGGGCGTGTCGGCAGCCATGGCCAGGCCGCAGACACCAAGAAGACCAAGACCAGTAGCCAGCATGGCCGAGGGCTTGGCAAGACGAGCAAGAAGGGGGTTCATATAAGCCTCTTAGGAAATGAGCAGAGAGAGTTCTGGAGAAGGGTGGGGTTAGAGCGCGTCTTTGTCGGTCTCGCCGGTTCGAATGCGAACCACCGACTCCAAGGGCGTGACGAAGATCTTTCCGTCGCCAATCTTTCCGGTGCGCGCCGCGGTCTCGATGGCCTCGACGACACGCTCGGCCAGCTCCTCTGTTACAGCCACCTCCAGCTTCACCTTGGGCAGGAAGTCGACCACGTACTCGGCACCGCGATAGAGCTCGGTGTGCCCCTTCTGTCGCCCAAAGCCCTTCACCTCGGTGACGGTGATGCCCTGAACGCCAATGGCCGAGAGGGCCTCTCGGACCTCATCGAGCTTGAAGGGCTTAATCACAGCAGTAATGAGTTTCATACACGTCCTTTCACGTCACGCGCCACCCGAGGGCGGCGCGGGGTTGGGGGTTAGAAAGTCTTGGTGAGGGAGATGACGGCAGCGGATTTGTAGAGCTTCTTCTCGTCGGCTTGGCCATCGAGACCCGAGTTTGTATTGAAGGTCTTTCCTGAGGAGGAAAGGTTGTTGGTGAAGTAATTCAGCGCAAGCACCCAGCCATTCATATCTCTTGCAATCCCGACGCGATAGTCCTCATAACTAAGCGAACTGTAGTTCTTGATGCTTGTGGAGCCAGCATGGGCGCTTACCGTGATCTTGTCTGCTATCTCCTTGCTGAATGTCAGATCCACATAGGTTGTGCCTTTTGAGTTTCCGGACGCTCTTCGAATGCTCGGGGTGGTCACAAGGTAGTTGTCGGTTGTCGAGTTCAGCCCGAAATAATCTGACACGGCATAGCTAGTCTTAAGGGTTAGCGGCCCGTAAGAGAGGCCTAGGTAGACCTCGTGGTTATTGAAGTCCCCGTATTTTGTAGAACTGTTTGTCGTATCTCTGACGTTAGCGCCTGGGTAATAGTAGTAGAGCGTGCCAACGTCGATGCCTACGCTACCGATCTCGGTCTTGTAGCCGCCGTAGAAGTCCATCTCGAGGCCGGCGCCACTCGTGTATTGGTCGCTCGACACATTCGAGTTCCAGTTCCCCAGATAAAAGCCGCTTTTGTGGGCGAAGTCGAAGCCGCCCTGGGCAGCCGGTGCGAGGCGAGTCTGAGAAATTCCGCGGAACCGGTAGTCGCTAAAAACGCCAAAGTTGCCGGTGAGCGTGTAGTCCGGTTCGGGTTCTTTGGGGGCATCTTTGGGGGCATCCGCCGCCACTGCGCTGATCGCGAGCCCCGAGAGGGCGAGAGCGATGAGGGTTTTTTTCATGATTTTGGTTCTCCACAGATAAGGGTGTGTCGAAGGTGAGCGGAATTCGTGCCAAGCGGCAAAGCGCCCAAAGACCCCATTTTGCTCGGGTTTCTCCCGAGGGCGGTGCAGGCTTGGGCCCTATTGTGGTGCGTTAAGGCCGCTTTTGTCTGTTTTGCACCAAAAATGAGCGCGCCCGCGCTGACCGAGCCGGACGCCTGTGCCACCGACTTCCCGTGCTATGTTGGAACCATGAAATTCCAAATGCCTGAGCTGCCCCCGGTGTTCGCAGACCTTCAGAAGCGAATCGCTGAACTCATGGCTTCCACGCCCGCGGCCGACTTTGAGCGTCACATGCGTGAGGTGCTCTCCATGGCACTCTCGCGACTGGAGTTGGTGAGCCGAGAGGAGTTTGATCAGCAGCAGCAGGCACTTTTGCGCGCCCGACAGAAGCTCTCGGAGCTTGAGCAGAGGCTCTCCGAGCTGGAAAAGAAACACTAGCCGTTTTTCCAAGAGTCGGTTTGCGGCAGTCGGTCTCAGACTGCCGCATGCCTTTGGCCATCCTTCACTCCAGAACCCTGGTCGGCCTCACCTCCCTGCCTGTGCGCGTGGAGGCAGATCTTGCCAATGGCCTGCCCCAGTTCAGTCTTGTCGGGCTGCCCAGCACCGCTGTTCGAGAATCTCGCGAGCGGGTTCGGGCCGCTATTCAGAATTCGGGCTTTGCTTTTCCCGCTCGCAGGGTCACTGTCAACCTGGCACCCGCAGACCTGCCCAAAGATTCGGGCCACTTTGATCTTGCCATTGCGCTGGCCATTCTTCTGGCAGATGGGCAGCTGCCCGCTCCGGCCTCGTCGCGTCTTGAGAAGGTGGTTCTGGCGGGCGAGCTCTCTCTGTCAGGGGCCCTGCTTCCCATCAGGGCAGGCTTTGCCTGGGGGCTTTCTGCGCTCAAGAACTCTAGCGTTCACACACTTTTACTTCCGAGTGGCAACGCCCCTGAACTCTCCTTGTTGATGGGTGGGCCCCGCATTCGTTGCGCACACTCCCTTCGCAGTGTCTGCGAGGACCTGCTGCCGACGCACTCGCAGCTACCCACTGCAGATGCGCTCGGCCAGTCGAGCCTTCCTCGTTCGCTCGCCCTCCTCGATGCGCCACTTTGCTGGGAAGATATTCATGGCCAGCAACAGGCCAAGCGGGCCGCTCTGGTGGCAGCTGCGGGCAGACACAACCTTCTGCTGTTTGGGCCGCCGGGCGTGGGCAAGTCGATGCTCGCCCAACGCCTTGGCACACTGCTCCCCGAGTTGACCGACTCTCAGGCGCAAGAGTCAGCGGCCTTGCAGAGCCTCGATGGCAGCCCCCTTGTTCAGCTCTGGCGACGGCCGCCCGTTCGGGCGCCCCATCACAGCACTTCGTCTCGCGCGCTCATTGGTGGAGGGCAGCCCGTTCGCCCAGGAGAGATCTCTCTCGCTCACAACGGCCTTTTATTCCTCGACGAGCTGCCGGAGTTTCCTCGAGACGCGCTCGAGGCTCTTCGGGAACCGATCGAGACCGGAGAGGTGCGCATTGCCCGGGTCCATGACCGCATCACGCTGCCCGCCCGCTTCATGCTTGTCGCAGCCATGAATCCCTGCCCCTGCGGCTTTTACGGTGTGAGCCGGGTTGGTATGCGGTGCGCCTGTCGGCCAGAGCAGGTCCATCGCTATCGCAGCCGTCTCTCGGGCCCACTGCTAGATCGATTCGATCTCGTGGTCTCGATGGGTGACCCCCACATGGGCGACTCTCACGCGCTCGGCAAAAAAGATCTCTCGCCGGCCAACCCGTGGACCACCGAGCACATGGCAGCGCAAGTGCGTGCGGCAAGGCACCGGGCTGCAGAGCTTGAGCAGCCCATGCGCAGCGACGATGACGCGCGAACCCTCCTCGATCAGGTGGTTCAAGCGCAAGGGTTAAGTCCGCGTGCCTCCTCGCGCATCACGCGGGTAGCGACAACCATCGCTCACCTCGAGGGGGCCCGCCTGGTCTCGGTTGCCCACATGGCAGAGGCCATCAGCCTGCGCCGCGCACTGGATGTGCCGCCCGCGTTGATGGCGCCCAGATCATCCAAGCCAAGGACGCAAACTGGCTGAGCACCCAGCAGCCCACCGCTGCCCTCATCGCCATAGGGGTCGTGAGTCCCCAGCCCGAAAAGCCGTCAATTAAAACTCCAATGCCCCACTGGACGCCGAATGCGCCCAAAAAAATGAGGAAGTTAAAGGCCGTGGTTGCACGTGCAGAGAACTCGGGCGGGAAGGCGAGCGCAAAGCGCGAATAACTCAGGGTGCTTGTTCCAGCCGCCACGAATGCAAGCCCCCAACCCCAGAGCGGGTGGGGCCAGAGGCCGAGCACGCTGCTTGCACACAGGCTTGCGAGAACGAACTGGCCGCCATGCATGAGCCCATTGAGGCCTCGGCCCCTCGCCAACAATGCGCGAGCAATCCAGGCGGTGGCAAAGTGAGACGCAGCAATGACCGCAGTCAAGACAAAGAGGCCGGCGGCGGCCTCGCCATCCGAGAGGCCCTCGACCTTGGTCAGCCACGGGCCAAGCCACAGGCTTTGCATGGCCAAGAAGCCGCCGTAGGTAAGCACGGCAAAGGGCAGAAGGCGGGTGAACTCGGAGTGTCTTGCAACGGTTTTGAGTCCGACCAGGGCATCGCCCCAGAGGCTTGCGCCGACCCTCTTTTCTGGCCGAAGTTCGGGCAGGCGGAATCGAATGGCCAGCCAAGACACGACAAAGAGACCACTCAGAATCCAGAAGGTGTGACGCCAGCCGACCTCATTCAAAAGCCACTCCACAGGCAGTGTGGCCGCCAGCGCGCCCAGTGAGCCCAGCATGAGCATGACGGATGCAAGTGGCGCCTGATATTGCTCGGAAAAGCTCATTCGATAGGCCTTGTAAGCAGCCATCAAGCAGGCGGACACGCCAATGCCGATGAGTGCGCGTCCAACCCAGAGGACCCAAAAACTCTGAGCCGTGGCTGTGAGCACGCTTCCAGCAATAGCCAGCAGCAGCAGCAAAGACTCCACCCTGCGGGGTCCGTCTCGATCAAGCCAGGCACCCAAGGGAATCTGCATGAGCGCAAAACTCAGAAAATAGGCGCTTGCGAGAAGGCCCAGCTCAGAGGCTGAGAGCGAGAGCTCGTCAACCAGATTGGGTGCGAGCACCGCATTGATGGTTCTGAGCGCGTAGGACATGGCGTAGGCAAGCCCAAAGGGCCAGACCATCCTCAGGACGTGGGCCGCCGACGACTCTGAGGCCATCTGCACCCTCACAGCCGAAGGGGCTCGCCGAGCTCGAGCGAATCAAGAAACTGTTCGGCGGCCTCGACTGAAAAATCTGCGCTCGGTCCTGCAACCAGAATTTCGATAACAGCAGAAGAGAGTCTGGCTGAGCGCATCATGACGCGCGCTGTCACCGCGGGCTTGTCGGCTTCCAGCCGTATCTGGCCTTCTGCCTGCAGGGTCCAGACGCCGGGCTGTCGGGTAAGCGGCGCCTGAGCAGTGACTCGACCCTGAATGTTTCGCACCATGGCCTCTTCGAGGGCAAGTCGCACGTCATCTAGGTTTACCTGTGCGCCCGAGGCGGGTCGGGCAAGACCGACAGTGAATGTCTGGCCATTCACGCGCGCCGCGCGCAATTCAATCTGTATCGATTCGAGCCGACCTGCGACGGGCATCTGCACCGTTCGTTCGACCACGGCCGGCTTGTCTGGGAATGTCGCAGACCAGATGCCTTCGGGGTGCCGCACCACTCGCCAGTCAAAGGTTGGCGAGCAGCCACCGACCCCGATGCAGAGCAGGAGCAACAGGGCATGGGCAATGAGAGGGAGGGGTCGCTGGGCTCGCATAATGGGAAGAACCGGCTGGGCAGTCCAGCGCAAGGAGTGTATCCCGATGATCCAGTTCATGAGCAAAGCGGCTGCGTCATTCATCATGACCGACGAGGTTGCCCGCGCTGTCTTTGGCGCGGCCGGTCAGGAAGCAAGCGATCGGGGAATCTGGATTCTTGAGCGCCTCCCCGAGATTCTCGGCCGTCTCGAGGAGGCCTCCCAGCGCTCTCAAATCTCACAAAGAGCGAAGGCGCAAGACGATGATCAAGAGGAAGACGACAGGGCGTGGGGGTCTTCGTCCGGTCGGGGCGTGGCCCTTCATCAGCGGCTTGCGCCCGTTCTTGAGATGGTTCGTCGGGCGCAGGCTGAAGGACAGCCTGTCGTCTGGGATCGTCTTTAGATGAGCGCCGGACCAAGACGCTCTCGGGCCGCTTCCTCCGAGATGGCTGCGCGCTCTGCATAGTCTCTGAGCTGGTCTTCACCAATCGGGCCAGCGTTGAAGTACTGCGCCTCACCACGCCAGAGATAGAAGCCGCTGACTGCAGAGGCGGGCAGCATCGCGAGGTTTTCTGTGAGGCTCATCTCGATCTCACGGGCCGACAGGACTTCGAAGAGGGCAGACTTCACGCTGTGATCGGGGCAGGCGGGATAGCCCGGCGCAGGACGAATGCCCTGATACTTTTCCGCAATTAACTCCTCGTTGCTCAGGCTTTCGTTTGCAGCATAGCCCCAGAACTCGGTGCGAACCCGCTGATGGAGTCGCTCCGCAAAGGCCTCGGCGAGGCGGTCAGCGAGGGCCTTTACAAGAATGGCGTTGTAATCGTCCCCTTTACGTTCATAGTCTTGCGCAAGCGCTTCGGCGCCCTGGATGCAGACGGCAAAGCAGCCAGCGTAGTCCCTGACACCCGCATCGGCTGGGGCGACATAGTCTGCGAGGCATTTGTTTGGCTCCGCAGAGGGCTTCTCGGTCTGTTGGCGCAGGCCGTGCCAGGTGAGCGCTGATCTCTCGAGGCCCTCATCCCAGTAGAGCGTGATGTCCTCGCTTGCCGTGCGTCGAGCAGGCAGCAAGGCAAAGACCCCATGTGCAGAGAGTCTTCGGCCCTCGATGAGGCGAGCCAGCATGGCCTTGCCATCGGCATAGACCTGACGCGCCTGCGCGCCTACAACCTCATCGTCCAGGATGGCGGGAAAGGGGCCTGCAAGATCCCAGGTCTGGAAAAAAGGTGTCCAGTCAATGGTCTTGGCAAGCTCCTCCAGGGGATAGGCCCGCAGCACACGGCGGCCCAGGGCCTTGGGTGTCGGCGCATCGGATGTAAAGCGAAGGACGGGCGCGCGAAGCCTCGCCTCCGCAAGACTCAGCATCTTTGCGGCCACCTTGTTGGCATGACGCTCTCGAAGCTTCTTGTAATCCCGCAAGACTTCCCCGAGATAACTTGTCTTCTGAGATTCGTCGCTGGTGAGCGCCTGAGCGACCGGCACTGAGCGCGATGCATCGGGCACCCAGATGACGGGGCCTGAGTAATGAGGCGCAATTTTTACCGCGGTGTGCACCCGGGAGGTCGTGGCCCCGCCAATGAGAAGCGGAATCTGCCGACAGCGACACCATTCGTCTCGCTCCATCTCGCGCGCGACGTGAGCCATCTCCTCCAAAGATGGCGTGATGAGGCCAGACAGGCCGATGATGTCTGCCTCGTGCTCCTTGGCAGCGGCGATGATCTGGGCGGCGGGCACCATCACCCCCATGTTGACCACCTCAAAGTTGTTGCACTGAAGCACCACCGAGACGATGTTCTTCCCGATGTCGTGGACATCCCCTTTGACGGTTGCAAGAATCATCTTGCCCTTGGCCTGAACCGTGCCGCTGGCCGCCTGCTCTGCCTCAATGAAGGGCACCAGGTGGGCCACGGCGGCCTTCATGACTCGGGCAGATTTCACCACCTGGGGCAGGAACATCTTGCCCTCTGCAAAAAGGTCGCCCACCACATTCATCCCGCCCATCAGCGGACCCTCAATGACCTCAATGGGGCGCCCATCCCGGGCCTCAATCTCAGCGCGAGCGGCCTCGGTGTCCTCGACAATAAATTCGGTGATGCCATGCACCAGCGCGTGCTCAAGGCGTTTTTGCACATCCAGGCTGCGCCATGCAAGCTGCTCTTCCTGGCGCTTGCCACCGCTTTTGAGCGAGGCCGCAAACTCAATCATTCGCTCGGTGGCGTCCGGGCGGCGATCAAACACGATGTCTTCGACACGCTCCCGAAGGTCGGGGTCTAGGTCTTCGTAAACGCCCAACTGACCAGCATTCACAATGCCCATGCTGAGTCCGGCCTTGACTGCGTGATAGAGAAAGACGGTGTGAATGGCCTCCCGGGCGGCATCGTTGCCACGAAAAGAGAAGCTGACATTCGATACACCCCCAGAGATGCGGGCGTGCGGCAGGTGGCTGCGAATCCATCGAGTTGCCTCGATAAAGTCGATTGCGTAGCGGTTGTGTTCGTCGATCCCCGTGGCAATGGCAAAGATATTAGGATCGAAGATGATGTCTTCGGGGGCGAAGTCGGCCTGGTCGATGAGCAGTCGGTAGGCTCGCTCGCAGATGGATGTTCGACGCTCGAGGGTGTCTGCCTGGCCTTGCTCATCAAAGGCCATCACCACAGCGGCTGCACCGTAGCGTCGGCAGAGCTTTGCCTGGCGAAGAAACTCGGCCTCGCCTTCCTTCATCGAGATGGAGTTCACAATCGCCTTGCCCTGAACGCACTTCAGGCCGGCCTCAATGACGTCCCATTTTGAGGAGTCGATCATGATGGGCACTCGAGAGATGTCGGGCTCCGAGGCAATTAGATTCAGAAAGCGAGTCATGGCGGCCTTCGAGTCCAGCATGGCCTCGTCCATGTTCACGTCGATCACCTGTGCACCATTTTCAACCTGCTGACGAGCCACCGCCACGGCCTGCTCATATTCGCCATTGAGGATGAGGCGAGCAAACTGTTTTGAGCCGGTGACGTTGGTGCGCTCACCCACATTGACAAAGAGGGACTGCTCATCAATGACCATGGGCTCCAGGCCAGAGAGACGAGTCTGGATGGGCAGGCTTGGAATGACTCGGGGCTTGAGGGCGGCGACTGTCTGGGCGATGGCCTCAATGTGCTCGGGCGTCGTTCCGCAGCAGCCCCCGACAACATTCACCCATCCAAGGTCAGCAAACTCTCGCAGTAGTCCAGATGTGATGGGAGGTGTCTCATCAAACCCGGTGGGGGCCATAGGGTTGGGAAGCCCTGCGTTGGGGTAGATGCAGATAGGGGCATCGGCAATCTTAGAGAGCTCTTCCACGTAGGGCCGCATGAGTGCGGCACCCATGGCGCAGTTCAGGCCGATGGTGATGGGCCTGGCATGGCGAACACTGTTCCAGAAGGCCCCCACGGTCTGGCCTGAGAGGACCCGACCCGAGGCATCCGTTACCGTGCCCGAGATCATGAGGGGCCAGCGCACACCGCGCCTCTCGAAGACCTCTTCGATCGCAAAGATTGCTGCCTTGGCATTGAGGGTGTCAAAGATGGTCTCAATGAGCAGCAGGTCGACCCCCCCGTCCAACAGGGCGTCGGCCTGTTGGGCATAGGCCTCAACGAGCTCATCAAAAGAAATGTTGCGTGCTCCCGGGTCGTTCACATCGGGAGAGATGGAAGCCGTGCGGGGGGTTGGCCCAATGGCCCCCGCAACAAAGCGAGGCCTCTCTCTGGAGTCGAATCGATCTCTTGCCGCACAGGCCAGACGCGCCGAAGAGAGGTTCATCTCAAGAACGAGGTCTGCAAGTCGGTAGTCATCTTGAGCAATCGAAGTGGCGCCGAACGTATTGGTCTCAAGGATGTCGGCCCCAGCTGCGAGGTATTGCTCGTGGATTGACTGAATCGCGCCAGGCTGAGTCAGACTCAACAGCTCGTTGTTGCCCTTCACATCAATGCCGTTTTGAGTTGCGGCATCGAGCACACTCTGTAGCGCGGGGGGAAGTCGATGGGCGCCTTCGCCGGACTCCCCACGATAGTCAGACTCTGAGAACTTCAGCTGCTGGATCATGGTCCCCATCGCACCATCGATGATGAGAATTCTCTGGGCGAGCGCCGCCCGAAGTCGCTCGAAACTGGGCGCTTCTGAGAGAACGGAACCGCGCGGAATCGATTCTGCGGGGGCCCCGTGAGGGGAGAGGGTGGGTGAGAGCAAGCCCCAGATTATAGGGGCGCGATACCGATTCTTAAGGCCTTAATGGGCATCCAACCAGCTCACAAGGCCGTCTGCGTTCAGACGCAGGTCCATATCCAACACCCCACGCAGGGTCTTGTCATCCAGAGACACACCATGCGCGCGCGCCTCTTGAAAAAGCATCTTCTCAAGTTCGGCCTCAATCAATCTGGAGCGGTCTTCGCCCTCATGACCGTGACGCTGGGCCAGTGAGGCGTAGCGGTCTATCTGGCCCAAAAGAAACTCGCCCGAGCTCCGAACACTGCGAAGCTGAGAGTAATGGGTAAGGTAAACGGCGGGCGCCCCCGAATTCATCACTCGCCGAACCGAGGCCTGGTGGGCAGCAGGGTCGAACTGGGTCGGAGAGGATGTGATGAAGACATAGGCCCCCGCACTTGTATCGAGCTCTCTGTAGGAGATGCCAAAGGTGTCTCCGCTGAAGATGCTTCCTGTCTGAGTGTCTCGGACGAAAACATGATGTCGGGCGTGTCCGGGCGCATCCCAGAATTCAAGGACTCGGCCCGAAAGACTGATGGTCGCGCCCTCGGGGGTCTCCATAATTCGATCAGCGGGGATGGGCTCTAGGCCCCCATATTCGCGCGTGGCCATTTCCTCACCGTAGACGGCCAGCACGGCAGACCAGAGCTTTGTCGGGTCGACCATGTGACGGGCCCCCCGAGGATGAACCGTGAGTTGTGCCTGCGGGCATCGCTTCATGAGTTCGCCCGCACCGCCGGCATGGTCCAGGTGAACATGCGTGAGCACCACGTAGTCCACTGCGTCCGGACCAAGACCCAGCAGTGAGATGCCGTGCAGGATGTGATCCACGGCATAACGTGTGGCTGTATCGATGATGGCCACGCGCCCGTTGTTAACAACAAAGTGCACCGCATCGAATTCATTTCGCACATACCCTGAGTCAATGGCATAGATGCCATCTCCAAAATGCCGAAGCGTTGGGGCGATCAAGGGAAACGCAGCATGGTGGTGGTACACGAGGCCTCTCCTTCCCAGGCCCGCTCAGCGGGCTTGCGATGATGAAGAGGCAAGCATAGCGCGAGCGGTGCGCTCAGCAATGAGCATGACGGGCGCGTTGGTGTTTCCCGAGGTGATGAAAGGCATGGCGGAGGCATCGACAACACGCAGCCCCTCGACGCCGCGCACGCGGCAGGCTGAGTCAAGAACGGTCTGCCTCGAGCGGGGTTCGCCCTGAGACGTAAAGGCCCCCATTGCGCAGGTGCCGACGGGGTGAAAGATGGTCGTGCCCAGCTCGCGCGCCGCCTGCGTCAGGTCCTCATCGCTCTGCATCTCGGGGCCAGGAAGAAACTCTTCGGGCGCGAATGCCGAGAGCGCGGGTGAGGCCATGATGCGTCGAGTGAGCCGAAGCCCAACTCGGGCCGCATGCAAGTCATCCTCAGTCGAGAGATAGCGGCAATCGATGATCGGAGCCGCCAAGGGGTCCGCATGACGAACTCGCACAGAGCCTCTTGAGCTCGGTCTGAGGTGGCAGACCGAGGGCGTGATGGCGCCAAAGGGATGAAGGGGCTCGCCGAACTTCGGCAAAGAGAGGGGCTGCACATGCCACTCGAGATCTGCAGAGGGCAGGCTGGGGTCACTCTTGGCAAAGGCGCCGAGCGTGGAGGGCGGCATGGTGAGTGGGCCCCTCCGGAACAACAGATACTCCAGGCCCATGCCGGCACGCGTGAAAAGATTGCGATAGAGCGTGTTGACAGTTGGTGCGCCATGAATCTTAAAGACGGTCCGAATCTGAAGGTGGTCTTGAAGGTTCTCTCCCACGCCCGGCAGGTCGAGACGAACGGGAATCTGGTGGGCTTGAAGGGCTGCCCCGGGCCCAAGACCAGAGACCTGCATCAGCTGGGGGGAGCAGATGGCGCCTGCGCAGAGGATGACCTCTTTTCTGGCTTGGGCGGTGAGCAGTTCGCCGTTGCGCAGAAGTCGAAGTCCCGTGGCCTTGAGACCCGCCTGCTGCCAAGCGCCCTGCGCCTTCGCCGATGGAGTGGGAAGGCCCTTGGTGAGGATGGTGAGTGCCTGAGTCTGTGACCAGACCGTGAGGTTTTTCCGGTGCCGAATGGGATGCAAAAAAGCATCGGCCATGGACCAGCGACGGCCCCTGCGTTGGGTCATGTGAAAGTAGGCACAGCCGGCGTTATCGCCCCGGTTGAACTCAGAAATTGTGGCAATCCCCTGTTCTGCAGCAGCGCGCTGCCAGGCGTCCAGAATCTTCCAGCGCACCCTAGGTGGCTCGACCCTCATCTCGCCGCCAGCCCCATGCCAGGGGTCTGAGCCCGCAAAGAAGTCCTCGAGGTCTCGGTAGATGGAGAGCGTCTGTCCCGGGCCGCCGTCGGCACCCCAGAGCCAGCCCTCATCGCTCGTGGCCTCGGCCCAGCGAGCGTAGTCTGAGGCCTGTCCCCTCATATAAATCATGGCGTTAATCGAAGAGCTCCCTCCAATGACTCGCCCGCGCGCATAGTGAATACTGCGCCCGGCCAGCCCGGCATCAGGCTCGGTTTTAAAGCACCAGTCGGTGCGGGGATGGGCAATGGTGTGGAGATAGCCGACGGGGATCTTGATCCAGAACCAGTCATCCTCGCCGCCCGCCTCAATCAGAAGCACGCGATGATCAGGGTTGGCCGAGAGCCGATTGGCCATGAGGCAGCCTGCGCTGCCTGCGCCTACGATGACGTAGTCGAAGGTGACTTCAGGCGCCGCGCTGGCCATATCGATGGTCAAATCGTTTGTGTTCGGGGTAGGGAAACATATCGTCAAGAATGCCCTGCCGAATGCGCGCCTGCTGGGAGGACCAATACTCCACATCCAAGAGGTCGGCGTGATACTTCATGAATGCTTTTCGCATGCGGGGTTGTCCTAGAAGGAAGCGCTCAAACTCCTCCGGAAAGACATCGTTGGGGCCGACTGAATACCAGGGCTCGTTCGATAGTTCGTCCTCCGGCGTGCGCGGGGGAGGAATTCGACGGAATACGCACTCGGTGAGATATTGAATCTCATCGTAGTCGTAAAACACGACTCGCCGGTGGCGGGTGAGCCCAAAGTTTTTATAGAGCATGTCTCCCGGAAAGATGTTCGCGGCAATGAGTTGACGAATCGCATCGCCGTACTCCCGAATCAGTCCCTCCGTCTCCTGCTCTGTCGCATGCTCAAGTGCCATATTGAGCGGTGTCATTCGGCGCTCAATGTAGACGTGTCGAATCACGATTCGATCGGGGGTCTCCTCTAGCATGCTCGGCGCAAGCAGTCGAATTCGCTCAAGAAGGCTGGGCTCAAAACGATCTCTCGGAAATTCCACGTTCGAGTACTCCCAGGTGTCGGCCATGCGGCCCGCCCGGTCATGCAGCTTGACGAGTTGATACTTCGAGACAATGTGCTCTCGAGAGACATCCTTCGACCGTTTGTCCTTAATGATTTTGAACACATAGGGAAAAGAGGGCAGCGTAAAGACGAGCATCACCAGCCCCTCAATGCCAGCGGCCAGGCAGAGGCGGTCGGAGGAGTGCTTGAGGTGATGCAGAAAGTCTCGATAGAAGAGGGTCTTGCCCTGCTTCTGCAGGCCAAGCATGGTGTAGAGCTCGCTCTTGGGCTTGTTCGGCATGATCGTGCGCAGAAACTGCACGGTGGCTGATGGCACCTCCATATCCACCATGAAGTAGGCGCGCGCAAAAGAGAAGAGCATCTGAACCGGCTCAATGCCAAAGAGGACTGAGTCAATGTGAAGGCGGCCCTGGGTGGTTCGAAGAATGGGCAGCGCGAACCCAATAGGCTCGCCATCGTTAACGATCCGGCCTATGACGTAGGCGCCCTTATTCCGAAAAAAGAGGCCGCGCAGCACATGAATCTGGAGATCGCCCTGGGTCTTAAAGGGCCTCGTCAGATCGTCGCAGGCCGCGCGAAGCACGAGTCGAAGGTCTCGGTCCACGTCTTGCCACGGACATGCAAGCCCAAGGTCCACGACAATGGCCTTCAGGCAGCGGCGAAGGCCAATCCTCTGGGGGTAGTAGACGCGATAGGACGGTGGATCGGAGTCGAGGTAGTCGGTTGCCACAGCCGGACGAACAAAGAGCATGTCGCTCAAAAAGTGCGAGCGATTGAGAAGGCGTGTGGCCACAGAGTTGAAAAAAGTCTCCGCAAGTTCAGGCTGGCGGTGATCGGTGAGCAGCATGATGTAGGCGCGCTTCACCTCACGCCACGATGTCTCGTCAAGGGCATCCGCATCGAACTGGGTCTCAAGCGCCTCGCCCGCCTCGCGCACGCGCTCGTCATAGAAGGCAATGCGCTCACGCGCGAGACGCCGAATGGCCTGATAGTCACCTGACTCAAAGCAGGCCTTGGCCTGTTGGGCGTTGAATCGAAATCGCCTGTAGTGCCTCTCGAAGCCCTCCAGAATGAGTCGGGCAATGGCCTGAGCGTCCATCTAGCGCTGCAGAGAAAAGCCCTGTGTCACGCGAGAGCGATCTCGCGCGATGCTAAAGATGAGCCCAAGGCCAATGCCGAGCGTGACCATCGCGGTTCCACCGTAAGAGATGAATGGCAGGGGCACCCCAACAACAGGAAGGATGCCTGTGACCATGCCCAGATTGACAAAGGCGTAGGTAAAAATCATGAGCGAGAGGCTGCCCGATAGAAGGCGGCTGAAGATGGTGGGCGCCCCAATCGCAATCCAGAGCCCCCGAAGCACAACGCCAAGGTAGAGGATGACCACCAGGGTGGCCCCAATGAATCCGAACTCCTCGGCATAGCCCGCAAAGATGAAGTCTGTGGCGCGCTCGGGAATGAATTCGAGTTGCGTCTGGGTGCCTTGAAGCCAGCCCTTGCCCACCAGGCCGCCGGAGCCCACCGCGATCATCGACTGAAGAATGTGAAAGCCCTTGCCCAGTGGATCTTGCATCGGGTTGAGCAGTGTGCAGATGCGTTGTCGCTGGTATTCACGAAGACCTGGCCAGGAGATGTCCGGAGCACAGGCCGCATCGCCCAGGGTGATGAGCAGAATCACGAGCATCAGGACTGCCAGAGAGACCCACAGAAGAAGGCGCCAAGAGATCCCTGCGAAGTACAGGACGAAGGTTCCGGATGCGGCGACCAAAACCGCGGTGCCGAGATCGGGCTGTTTGAGGATAAACAGCGTGGGCACGACGAGCATGAGGCAGGCAGCCAGCCAATTTCGCCAGCCCTCCAGACCCTCTTTTCGGTGGATGAACCAGGCCAGCATCATGGGCATGGCAATTTTCATAATCTCGGAAGGCTGAATGCGGGTGATGCCGATGTTGAGCCATCGAGTTGCGCCCTTGGAGGTCTCGCCAAAAAACTGGACGGCCACCAGAAGCAGCAGACTCGTGATGTAGAGAGGAATGGCGGCGCGTTGCAGCTGCACGGAGGGGATCTGCGAGAGCACACACATGAGGGTGAGTGACATCGCGAGGTTGCGCAGGTGGTTGATGAACCGGTCGGGGTCATCGTGACTGGCGCTGTAGACCGCAAAGAGGCTCAGCACAAAGATGGCCATCATGAGCCAGAAGAGGGGCTGATCGAGGCTAAAGAAGCGGATGCGCAGCCAGAGGGCCAGGGCGCGCCAGCCGGTCTGTGCTCGTCTCTGGTTGGCCGAGTTCACTGTAGGACCTTGCCCTCGGCGGGCCGAGTGATGAGCAGATAGTCAAGCGCTTTGCGAGCAATGGGCGCTGCAGAGGCCGCGCCAAACCCACCGTTTTCAACGACCAGCGCGAGCGCCACCTTCGGATCCTCTGCGGGCGCAAACGCGATGTAGAGCGAGTGGTCTCGAAGCCGCTCGGCGATTCGGCCGGCCGAGTACTTCTCGTTCTGCCCAAGGCTAAAGACCTGCGCCGTCCCAGTCTTTCCTGCAACCGTGTAGGGGGTGCCACGAAAGACGCCCGCCGAGGTGCCAGAGATGTTCACCCCCACCATGGCATCTTTCACTAGGTTCACCCACTCCGGATTGAATCCGAGTTCCTGGGCTGGGGCTCGGGGGATCTCGGTGGTTTTCCCTGAGAGCGGGTTGCGAAAAGCCCGAACAATCTGCGGCCGCACAAGCTTTCCTCCGTTGGCAATGGCAGCGGTGGCGCGCGCGAGCTGCAAGATGGTGAATGAGTTATAGCCTTGGCCAATTCCAATCGAGGGCGTCTCACCAGTGAGCCACTCCTTGCCGAATCGCTTCATCTTCCATTCTGACGAGGGCAAGATGCCTGCAGCCTCTCCCTCCAGATCGATCCCTGTTTTCTGACCAAATCCGAAGGGCGATATGTATTGATGGATGACATCAACACCCATATCGACGGCGAGTTTGTAGTAGTAGGTATCGCTTGAGACCACAATGGATTTCTTCAGGTCGACCGTTCCATGACCCTCCGGCCGGCTGTCCCGAAATCGATGGTTGCCCAGCATGAAGTAGCCCGGGTCTTGAATGGTGTCTTGGGGCCGACGTTCACCAGAGGCCAGCGCAGCGATGGCCATGAAGGGCTTATAGGTCGAGCCGGGCGGATAGATGCCCCGTAGCGCGCGATTGAGAAGCGGTTTGTCGATGGAATTCGACAGCTCATTCCAGAGGTCGCTGTCGACCCCGTCGACAAAATGATTCGGGTCGAAATTGGGCATCGAAACAAACGCAAAAACTTCACCAGTCTTGGGCGAGAGTGCCACCATTGCACCTCGACGCGAACCGTAGGCAGCCTCCACAAGGCGCTGAAGGCCGAAGTCAATTGAGAGCAGTAGATCCTCGCCCGACACCGCGGGCCGAAGGGCCAGCTCGCGCACGGTGCGTCCGCTTGCGGTGACTTCGATTCGCTGAAATCCGACCTCGCCGCGCAGCTGCTCCTCATAGCTGCGTTCAATGCCGAGCTTGCCCATGTGGGTGACACCGAAGTACTCGGAGGCTCGTTCGCTCTGTTCAAGCATCTCTTGGTCTTTGCGGGAGAGGCGACCAATATGGCCAAGCAGATGCGAAGAGCTCGAGCCAAACGGGTAGGCTCGGAGATTTCGGCGAAGCACGCGCACGCCGGGGAGCTGATCAATCTGAACCACGAGCCTGGCCACCTGTGCGTCGGTGAGCTTGGACTTCAGCAGGACACTGTCGAATTTTCTCGCCTCAGCGGCCGAGCGTTTAAAGCGCTTAATTTCCGCCGGGCTCAACGAGAGGATGTCCGTCAAGACGGCCAGTGATTCGTCCAGGTTCTTGGCCCGAGCAGGCTCAATCTCAACAGAAAACCCCGCGTCATTGCGGGCCAGAATTTCACCGTACCGATCGAAGATCTTTCCCCGGGGCGCTTGAATAGGCAGCAGGGCGACCCGGTTGTTTTCAGCCTTGACTGCATAGTCCTCGTGGTGCCAGACCTGCAGATTCGCAAACCGAAGGATGAGAATCCCAAAAAAGCCAAAGACGGCGAGGGCGGCAACTGTGGCCCGAACCCGAAAGTCAGTCGACACACGCGGCCTGATTGCCATGAGGCTTGCTTACGCGGAGGTTCGCGCGCGGGAGCCCACGCGGGCTCTGCTGGGCCTTGCCCTGCGGCTGAGCAGACCCAGGAGAAGATTGGTGGTTGCCATCCAGCATAGGGTGTTGGCGCCCACGAGTATGACAATGCTCGCATCGGGAAGAGAGCCATCAGAGGACCATCGCAGAAGAACGGTCATGAGCGCGGCCAAGGCAAAGAGTGCGGCAAGGTGTGCCGCCTGACCTGGCACTGAAAAGCCCGAAAGCCGTCGCTGAAGCGCAGAGCCAAAGTAGAGCAAAGAGGCGTAGATCAAGGCCTGCTGCCCCAGCGCAGACCCCTGGTGAATGTCCATGAGAAGGCCCAGAGCCCAGGCCGCAAAGAGCCCTATTCGGCCGGGCGCGTGGATGCCCCAGAAGACGAGAATGACCGCGAGAAAGTCGGGCACATACCACTCGGGAGACCAGGGCAGCAGATTGAGCAGCAGCCCAGCCCCGATCGTGAGCGCCATGAACTGTCGCGAGGGTGCTCGGGCGATGATGGTGCGACTGGTCATGGCTGATGGCGAATGACAAGCAGCTGCTGGTGGTCGGCAATCGAGACTGCGGGCTTGGCCAGCACCCGGGGGAATTGCCCCTCGCGGCCCGGGATGATGGAGATCACCTCACCAACAGGAAGGCCCGGCGGATAGCGGCCATCGAGTCCGGAGGTGATGATTTTGTCGCCCACATGAATGTCTGCAGCGAGGTTGACGTACTGAAGCTCGAAGGTGTCCTGGCCACCAAGCCCCTGCGCAATAGCCCTCACACCCACGCGAGGAAGAAAGACAGGCACGATGAGCTGTTCATCGGAGACGAGTCGAACCTCAGAGGTGAGTGGGTAGGCGCGGCTCACCTGGCCAATCACGCCATCACTACTCAGCACGGGGTCGCCAACGGTCAGGCCGCGGTCGGTTCCCTGATTGATGATGATTCGGTTGGCAAATGGGTCGCGTTGCGCTGCCTGGAACTCGGCCACGACGGTGGGCTTGTTGATGCGAGCGCGAAGTTCAAGCAGGCCCCGTAGGGACGCATTCTCGGCCTCGAGTCGCGCAAGCCCCACCAGTCGGGCCGCATCGGCCACTTGCTTTTGCTTGAGGTCATCGATCTCTCTCTGCATCTCATGCGCACTTCGGACCGCGGAGAGAACGACGTGAGTCATGTCTCGGGGTAGCTGAAGAAGTTCAACAATGGGATGAAGCAGAACGCTCAGGCCCTGACGCAGGGGTGAGGTGAGTTCGAGGTGGCGATCGATCTGCATCAGCCCGACCGAGCAGAGGACCGCGATGAACAGACGGGTTCGGCCGGAGACGCCTTGGTAGAAGAAGGGGGGCGGACTTTGTGAGAGGGCCACGGTCTCCGCTCGAGGATCTGACTGGGTCTATTCGGTTGAAAGGATGCCGCTGAGCTCTTCGATCTGTTCGATGGCCTTTCCGCAGCCGCGCACCACGCATGAGAGGGGATCCTCCGCCACGTAGACGGGAAGCCCAGTCTCTTCTGCAAACAGTCGATCGAGGTCGTTGAGCAGTGCACCGCCCCCGGTAATCACGATGCCACGCTCGGCGATGTCGGCGGCCAGCTCAGGCGGGGTGTTCTCAAGCGCATTTTTGATGGCCACCACAATCTGACTGATGGGGTCGGTCAGTGCCTCAAGGATTTCATTGCTCGACACCGTGAAGCTTCGCGGAATGCCCTCGCTCAGATTGCGGCCGCGCACCTCCATCTCGCTTACATGGCTTCCCGGAAAGGCCGATCCGATCTGCTTCTTGATGGCTTCGGCCGTCTGATCGCCGATGAGCATGCCGTAATTTCGGCGGATGTAGTTCACGATGGCCTCGTCGAACTTGTCTCCACCCACGCGAATGGAGTTGGAGTAGACGAGTCCTCCCAGAGACACCACACCGATTTCGCTGGTGCCACCGCCAATGTCAACCACCATGCTTCCGCTTGGCTCCGAGATGGGCAGTCCTGCACCGATGGCGGCGGCCATGGGCTCCTCAATGAGGTAGACCACGCTTGCGCCGGCCGAGAGTGCTGATTCGCGGATGGCTCGACGCTCCACCTGAGTGGACCCGCAGGGCACGCAGATGATGACGCGCGGACTCGGGGAGAAGAGCTTCTTCTGGTGGACCATCTTGATAAAAAATTTGAGCATCTGCTCGGTCACCGTAAAGTCCGCGATGACGCCGTCCTTCATCGGCCGCACGGCCTCGATGGTGCCGGGCACCTTGCCCAACATCTGCTTGGCCTTCTTGCCAACCGCCTCGATGGTTTTCTTTCCGCCGGGCCCGCCCTCGTAGCGAATGGCAACCACAGAGGGCTCGTCGAGCACGACGCCTTTTCCACGCGCATAGATGAGCGTGTTGGCTGTACCGAGATCGATGGCGAGGTCTTGAGAGAGGTATCCGCGCAGAAAGCCGAGCATGAGAAAATCCGGATCGAAATATGGAAAAGTTAAGCCAAGTGGCCATTATCCACGTTCTTGAAAGAGGTTCCCGCTGAGCGCGCCCAAGTCCCAGAGCCTGTCCTCTCATGACCTCCAAAAGCTTGCAGAGCTCTCTCGGCTGAGCATCCAGCCTGAAGAGTCGGAGGCCCTGCTTAAAAATATTCAATCGATTGTGGAGTGGGTCGGCGCACTGTCTGCGGTTCCTACCGAGGGGGTCATGCCGATGGCGCATCCCCACGACGTTGGCCTGCGCCTGCGCGAGGACGAGGCGCTTGCCCTTCCGCCCCGAGATCAGCTGCTCGCCAATGCACCTGCCCAGGCGGGTGGTTTGTTTCTCGTGCCTCGCGTCATTGAGTAGCGCCTCGTGTCCATAAATCGTTTCGCGAGCCTCGGTGCTCTAAGGCACGCCCTCGCAAGCCGAGAAATTGGTGCGGTAGAGCTTGCCCAGCACTACCTTCAGGCGCTTCATGCGGACAGCCTGGGCGCGGCCCTGGCGCTCAATGATGAGGAGACGCTGGCACAGGCTCGAGCCGCGCAGGCCCGACTCGACGCTGGCGAGCACGCCCCGCTTCTTGGCCTGCCAATCATTCACAAAGACGTGTTCGTGACCCGGTCTTGGCCGACCACTGCTGGCTCACGCATGCTCGAGGGCTACCGCAGTCCCTTCGATGCCGAGGTAGTCTGTCGGCTCGAACAGGCCGGCATGGTGTCTCTGGGCAAGGCCAACTGCGATGAGTTCGCCATGGGCTCCACGAATCAGCACAGCGCTTTCGGGCCCTGCCGAAACCCATGGAGCTCAGACCGCGTTCCGGGTGGCTCGTCGGGCGGTTCGGCCGCTGCGGTGGCTGCGGGCCTGTCTCCGGCTGCTACTGGAACCGACACGGGTGGCTCGGTGCGTCAGCCGGCCGCCCTGTGCGGCATCACGGGCCTCAAGCCCACCTATGGGCGAGTGTCTCGATGGGGCATGGTGGCCTACGCCTCGAGCCTTGATCAGGCGGGGGTGATGGCCCGAAGCGCTCAGGACTGCGCGACGCTGCTCAGCGCGATTGCCGGCTTTGATGAGAAGGACGCCACGAGCCTGGAGATGCCAGCAGAGGATTTTTCGCGCCTGTTTGACGAACCCGTTGAGGGTGCTTCTGCGCGACAGCCCCTTCTTGGCCTGCGTCTCGGACTGCCTCGGCAGTATCTCGGTCCTGGCCTGTCTGAGCCGGTGCGTCTGGCTGTCGAGGCAGCACTTCAAGAGTTCGAGAGGCTTGGGGCGAGTCTTGTGGAGATCGACCTCCCGCTGACCGAGTTGTCCGTTCCCGCCTACTACGTCATCGCCCCCGCAGAGGCCTCGAGCAATCTTTCGCGCTTTGATGGGGTGCGCTACGGCCACCGCGCTGACCATCCAACAGACCTGCACGATCTCTACTGTCGAAGCCGGTCTGAGGGATTCGGCCCTGAGGTTCGTCGGCGCATTCTGGTGGGCAGCTTTGTTCTCTCCCATGGTTATTACGATGCCTACTACCTGCAGGCGCAGCGTGTCCGCCGGCTCATAGCGCGAGACTTTGAGGAGGCCTTCTCTCGGTGCGACTTGATTGCCGGTCCGGTGTCGCCGACGCTGGCAGGCCCAATTCATCCCTCAGGCGAGACGGACCCGCTCGCTGAATACCTCTCGGATGTCTACACCCTGGGCGCGAGCCTCGCCGGTCTTCCCGGCCTGTCTGTGCCCTGTGGCTTCGGGGTTCAAGATTCTGTCCGTCTGCCTGTGGGCCTACAGCTCATTGGTCCGAAGTTTCTCGAGGCCCGACTTCTCGCGGTGGCCCACGCATTTCAGCGGGTGACTGACTGGCATGAACAGTTACCGCCGGGGGGGCATTAACGTGGCCTGGGAGGTGGTGCTGGGACTTGAGACGCATGTGCAATTAAGCACTCGGTCGAAGATTTTCTCGGGCGCATCGACAGCCTTTGGCGCACCCCCCAACACGCAGGCCCACCCGGTGGACCTTGCCCTGCCCGGCGTTCTGCCCGTGGCAAATCGCGCGGCCGTGGAGGCGGCCATTCGCTTTGGGCTCGCCGTCGGTGGCCGCATCGCCTCAGAGTCTATTTTCGCGCGCAAGAACTACTTCTATCCAGACCTGCCCAAGGGGTACCAGATTAGCCAGTTTGAGATTCCAGTGGTGCAGGGCGGCCTGGTGCCCATTGTTCTGCCTGACGGGACCAGCCGACACATCCAACTCACCCGAGCCCATCTGGAGGAGGATGCGGGGAAGTCAGTCCATGAGGGCCTCACCGAACTGCCTCTGGGCTGCTCTGGAATTGACCTCAATCGGGCCGGCACACCGCTTCTCGAAATTGTGACTGAGCCTGTGATGCGCTCAGCCTCAGAGGCAGTGGCCTATGCCCGCGCGCTGCACACGTTGGTGACGTGGATTGGCATCTGTGACGGAAATCTGCAGGAAGGGTCTTTCCGTGTCGATGCCAACGTCTCGGTTCGGCCTCAGGGCAGCCAGGCGTTGGGCACGCGATGCGAGATTAAAAACCTGAACTCTTTTCGTTTTTTGGAAAAGGCCATTCAGGTGGAAGCCGCGCGTCAGGTCGCGCTCATCGAGGACGGTGGTTCCGTGGTGCAAGAGACGCGACTCTTTGACCCGGATCGCGAAGAGACACGGGCCATGCGCAGCAAGGAGGACGCGCAGGACTACCGCTATTTTCCGGACCCGGACCTGCCGCCTCTGCGCATCAGCGGCACCTGGATTGACTCCGTATCCTCCCAGATGCCCGAGCTTCCGGAGTCGTTTCGGGGTCGGCTCTGCGAGTCTTGGGGTCTCTCAGCCTACGACGCTGCAACGGTGTCAAGCAGCCGAGCCGCCGCAGACTTTTTCAGCGCGGCGCTAGACGCTCTCGCCCAGATCCCGCCAGGCCTCTCCTCGACGAGGGTGAAGACGCTGGCAAATTGGGTGATGGGTGAGCTTGCCTCAGCGCTGAATCGAGAGGGGCTTGAGATCTCGCTCACCCCAGTCTCTGCGGTGCAGCTTGCAGGGCTTGTGGCGCGAATTGATGATGGAACGCTGTCCAATAAGATCGGTCGCGAGGTCTTTGCAGCACTCTGGGCCAAAGAGGCTGAATCGGCAGATGCCCTCATTCAGGCCAGAGGCCTCAAGCAGATTGATGACGCTGGCCTGCTTGAGGCCTGGGTAGATGAGGTGATTGCCTCCAACGCCAAAATGGTCGAGGAGTTTAGGGGCGGAAAAGAGAAGGCTCTTAACGCCTTGGTGGGCCAGGTCATGAAGAAGTCTCAGGGCAAGGCGAACCCGCAGGTGATTGCCGATCTTCTGAGGACGAGACTCAGCTAGCGATCTCTTTTTTTGGTGGGGGGTCCGGACCCCTCTCGGCTTGCTCGATGGTCTGTCTGAGAAGGCCCATGAGCACAATGCCAGGCAGCGCAACAAAGAAGCTCGCTATGAAAAAGGGCCCCCAGCCCCATTGGCTTGCTGCCTCTCCCGCAACCGGACCCACCCAGACGCGGCCCAGTGAGGCCAGTGCAGAAAGCAGTGCGAATTGGGTCGCCGTGAACTGCGTGTGGCAGAGAGACATGAGCAGGGCCACGAAGGCGGCCGTGCCCATGCCCCCGGCAAGGTTCTCCAAGAGCACCACCAGCATCATGTCTTCGAGCCGAGCCACATCGTGTGCCAGCCACCAGAAACCGAGATTCGTGACGGCCTGAAGGCCGCCGAAAAGAAGCAATGAGCGCCATAGAGCGAGGCGAGCGATGAGCCATCCTCCAGCCAGGCCGCCGACAAGTGTGGCCGCCAGCCCCATCCCCTTATTGACGGCACCAACCTCTGCAGGCGAGAAGCCCGCCCCTCGAATGAGAAAGGCAGTCGAGAGGCTGGCGGCAAAGGCATCACCAAGCTTGTAGAGCACAATGCCAAGGAGCAGCCAGAGGGCGCCGCGTCGGGAGAAAAACTCTCGAAAGGGTTCTACCACGGCCTCACGCAGGCGCTGAGGCGGACGAACTTGGCTGGGTTCGGGACAGAAGCAGGCCACTGCGGCAAGCACGAGGCAGAGTCCTGCCATCAGTCGGTAACTGCCAGAGAATCCCCAGTAGAGATCCGCCAGCATGAGTGCGAGGCCGCCCGAGGTGAGCATGGCCATGCGGTATCCAATGACCGACCAGGCCGCCCCCAGCCCACGCTGCTCCGGGGTAAGCGATTCAGCACGCCAGGCATCGAACACGATGTCAAAGCTTGCAGAAAAGACGACCAATACAAAAGCGAGGATGGCCATGCGAAGCAATCCATGCGTTTCGGAGGGGTCGCTTAAGGACAACGCAAAGAGCACGCCGGCCATGGCCAAGAGCAGCAAGACGAGCCAGCCTCGCCGGCGTCCGCCCCAGCCGCCCCCAATTTGGTAGCGGTCCATGAGGGGCGCCCAGCCAAACTTGTAGGTGTAGGGAAGGCCGAGCACCGTAAGCCATCCCAGTGTCCTAAGATCAACCCCTTCCACGGTCAGCCAGGCCTGGAGCGTGCCGGCCGAGAGCGCGAGGGGAAGGCCGCTGGCAAAGCCCATGATGAGGGTCATTGCCAGCAAGGCACGAGGAGGTTTCGAGGACATGTTTCGGAGTATTGTCATGCATATGCGAGCAACACCGTTTCTGGTCGCCCTTTGCACGACTCTGAGCCTGGCCGGCTGCGTGACGGGCCAGACATCCAACCGTCTCTCGGGCCCTGGCGACGGCGTTGTCGTGGGGGAGTCCTCGGAGCTGCGTCGGCTGGTGCCGGCTGCCCAGCTTGAGCGCTCGGCGGCCCAGCAATACGAAAGCCTCAAGAAGCAGGCAAGCCGCAAGAATGCGCTTCTGCCAGAGTCAGACCCGCAGGTGCAGCGATTGCTGCTCATTGCGCAGCGGCTGCGGCCCTTTGCAGAGAAGTGGAACCCGGACGCCGCCCGCTGGAGGTGGGAGGTTATTGTTTTGCGAAGCGATCAGGTGAATGCCTTTTGCATGCCTGGCGGCAAGATCGCCTTCTACACCGGCATTCTCGAAAAGCTCAAGCTCAGCGACGATGAGGCGGCCATGGTGATGGGCCATGAAATGGCCCACGCCCTGCGCGAGCACGCACGAGACCGAATGGCCAAGGGCCAGCTCACCGATCTTGGTGCCACCATCCTCTCGAGCGCATTGGGCCTGGGGGAGGCGGGTCGTCAGGCGCTGGGCTATGGCAGCCAGCTCCTCACCCTAAAGTTCTCCCGCGACGATGAGACGGAAGCCGATCTTGTGGGCATGGATATCGCAGCGCGTGCCGGGTTTGATCCCCGCACGGGAATCTCGCTTTGGAGAAAGATGCAGGCCTCAAGCAAGGGTGCGCCGCCCGAGTGGCTCTCTACCCATCCTGCGGGCAGCTCTCGAATTGATGAGATTTCACGAAATCTGCCCCGCGTAATGCCGCTTTATGCATCGGCCATTGGCAGGACGCTCGAGACCGTCCCGCCCGACCCCTCAATTCACTGATCGAAGTCGATGATCAGGGGCGCGTGGTCTGAAAAGCGCCTCTCCTTAAAGACCCTGGCCGAGCGAGCTCGTTGGGCCAGCCCGGGTGTTGCAATCTGGTAGTCGATGCGCCAGCCGACGTTTTTGGCATAGGCCTGACCCCGCTGGCTCCACCAGGTGTAGCTTTCATCGCTCGCATCGGGGAGCAGACGGCGGTAGACGTCCACCCAGCCCAGCCTGTTCAGGATGTCGCCTATCCAGGCGCGCTCTTTGGGAAGGAAGCCGGAATTCTTCAGGTTGCCCTTCCAGTTTTTGAGGTCCCTCTCGGTGTGGGCAATGTTCCAGTCCCCGCAGATGAGGAACTCTCGGCCGGTCTCTTGGTGCTCTCTCATCCAGCCCTCAAGCCTGGGGAGGAAGGCCTCCATAAAACGAAACTTCGATGCCTGCCGCTCCTCTGAGGCCGAGCCCGAGGGCGCATAGAGGCTCATCACGGTCAAACCCTCGAGATCTGCCCGGATGAGTCGACCCTCTTGGTCAAACTCGCTGACCCCGAAGCCCTCTGAGACCCGTTGGGGAGTCTGGGCCAAATAGAGGCCAACGCCGCTGTATCCCTTTTTGAGCGCGCACGAAAAGATGCCGTTTAACGGCGGATGTGAGTTCACCCGCAGATGCCGCTCGTCGAAGTCAGCCTGTTGAGCCTTGAGCTCTTGCACGCACACGACGTCGGGTGCGGTCTGGGCGAGCCACTCAAACATCCCTTTATCGCTCGCCGATCGAATTCCGTTCGCATTGAGGGTGATGACACGCATCGGGGTATTCTCTCCGATCATGAGCTCAACGCCAGCGTCTTTGTCTGACGCCGAGACCCCATCTCTGGAGGCCCAGTTTCTCGCCTTTGCGGTGCAGTTGGGTGCACTGCGGTTTGGTGAGTTTCAGACCAAGGCGGGTCGACTCTCGCCCTATTTCTTCAATGCGGGGCTCTTTCATCGAGGCGCTTCGCTTGGCGCGCTCGCAGATTTTTATGCGCGAGCCCTGCTCAAGGCGCAGTCGACCATGGGCCTTGACGTTGATGTGCTTTTTGGCCCGGCCTACAAGGGTATACCGCTCGCGTCTGCCACGGCCGTTGCATTGGCTGCTCATGGCCTCGATATTGGTTTTTGTTTTAACCGCAAGGAGGCCAAGGACCACGGTGAGGGCGGCCTCTTGGTGGGCGCACCCATGCAGGGCCGAGTATTGATTATTGACGACGTGATTTCTGCGGGGACGTCTGTGCGAGAGTCCATTCAGATCATTCGGTCACAGGGGGCTGAGCCCGTCGGCGTGCTCATTGCGCTGGACCGCATGGAGCGCGGGGGTACCGCGTCAGATCCTACGCCACACTCGGCCGTGCAGGAGGTTCAGGAGCAGTGGGGCATTCCAGTGGTGGCTCTGGCCACCCTCGAGGGGTTGCTCACGCTTCTGAGGGAGTCCAAAGACCCCGCACTGGCCTCGCATGCCGAGGCGGTGGCCGCTTATCGGGATCGCTGGGGCGTCTAGCTAGCGCACGACCAGCACGGGGACTGGGCTGGTCTCCGCAAGCCGCCCAGCAACCGAGCCAAGGAGCAGGTCGACGAGAGACCCTCGTCCTTTGCCCCCCACGACAATCATGTCCACATGGGAGTGGTGAATGAAATCCAGCAGGGCAGGAACGATCTCACCGTGTGCCTTTACGGCCGGCGCCTTGATGCCCTCTTTCTCGAGGAGGGCCTTTGCATCCTTGAGCTCTTCTTCGGCGATCTGATCCATATAGGCCTCGACTTGGTGTTGGTCAATGCCGCGCGCCACCGGTGAGACAAGGGTGGTGAGGTGAACATTCACCAGAGTGAGTCGGGGCATCTCCTTCATGCCCTTTGCGAGCGCAATGGCCTTGGTGAGCGCCTTGAGTGCATGGGCCGATCCGTCGATGGCAATGGCGATGTGCATACAACCTTCCTTTCTGGAAACCCGATTATTCCACCGTCACGCTTTTCGCGAGATTTCGTGGCTTGTCTACATCGTGTCCTCGCGCGAGGGCGACGTGATAACTCAAGAGCTGGAGCGGCAATACATGCAAGATGGGTGAGAGCGGACCCGCGTGGTCGCCAAGCGTAATGACGTCAACCCCGTCCGACCCCTCAAAGCCAGATCCATGATCCGCCACGACAAAGAGCTGACCTCCTCGTGCTCGAACCTCCTCAAGGTTGCTGCGCAGCTTTTCGAGCAGCTGATCGTTTGGGGCCACGGCAATCACGGGCATTCGCGCGTCGACAAGCGCCAGGGGCCCGTGTTTGAGCTCCCCTGCCGCATAGGCTTCGGCGTGGATGTAACTAATCTCTTTGAGCTTGAGCGCTCCCTCCAACGCAATCGGATAGTGGATGCCCCGACCCAAGAAAAGCGCATGCTCTTTGTCGACAAAACGCGCGGCCCAGGCGGCAAAGGAGGCCTCCTCGGCGAGAACGGCTCGCAGCGCGGTGGGCAGGTGTCGAAGCGAGGCAATGTGGTCAGCCTCTTGCTGGTCTGTTAGGCGCCCCTGGCACTTTGCGAGCGTGAGGGTGAGAAGGAACAGGGCTGCGAGCTGGGTGGTGAATGCTTTGGTTGAGGCCACGCCAATCTCGGGCCCCGCGCGTGTCAGGAACTTGAGCTTGGAGGCTCGAATGAGAGAGGACTCCGGCACGTTGCAGATGCAGAGCGAATCTTCGAGGCCGCGTCGCCGGGCGTGTTCAAGGGCTGCCAGCGTGTCGGCCGTCTCGCCTGACTGCGAGATGGCGACGACCAAGGTGTGATCCTGATTCACGCTCTCCCGATAGCGATACTCGCTGGCGATCTCCACAGAGCATGAGACCCCCGCAATGGCCTCAAGCCAATAGCGCGCCACGAGCCCCGCGTGATAGCTCGTTCCGCAGGCGACGATGAGCACATGCCGCACCCTCATGAAGAGGGGTTCGGCCTCTGAGCCAAAGAGATTGGGTGAGAGGGTGTGGGCTCCCATGACCATCTCGAGGGTCGCGGCGACTGCGCCGGGTTGTTCAGCAATCTCTTTTTGCATGTAGTGGGCATAGGGCCCGAGCTCGACATCCTCTGAGCGCAGGCTGCTCTGAACGATGTCTCGCTCAACAGCGATGCCCTGGGCATTCAGAATGACTCGCGACACGGGATCTGAGCGGGCCTCGCGCCACATCGTGACAAGGTCTCCGTCTTCAAGGTAGATGAACTGCTGCGTGTGGGAGACGAGGGCTGACGCATCAGATGCCACAAAGGCTTCGTCAGGGTCGCGCCCCAGGCCAATAACCAGGGGCGCACCCAATCGCGCGGCAACCAGCCGGGAGGGGTCTGCATCGCTGATGGCGGCAATCGCAAAGGCACCCCTCAGGGCGTTGCGCGTACGGGCAAAGGCCTCCACAAGTGATTCGCTGCGCAGGCGCTCGCGATGAAGAAGATGGGCCACAACCTCCGTATCTGTCTGGGAGGTGAAGACATAGCCCGCCTCCTGCAGCTCGGCCCGAAGAGATGCATGGTTTTCAATGATGCCGTTGTGGACCACACAGACCGAGAGGCCGGAGCCCTGCGAGAGATGAGGGTGGGCGTTGTCCTCGGTGACCGCCCCATGGGTGGCCCAACGGGTGTGCGCGATGCCTGTTTCCGCGTAGAGCATGCCAACGGATGCCTCAAGCTCGCTGACACGACCAACCGCTCGAACACGTTCGATGTGATGGTTGGTGAGGCAAGCCAGCCCTGCAGAGTCGTAGCCCCGATATTCCAGCTGGTGCAGGCCACCAATCAGAATCGGGACGACGTTTCGAGAGACGAGGGCCGCGACGATGCCACACATAGGTTGTTTCTCTCTGGCTAGTGGGCCTGCTTCTTGGGCCGCTTCCAGCGGGCGATGCTGGTCTGGCGGGCTCGAGAGAGGGTGAGTTGCTGGGCCGGCGCGTCTGCCGTGAGGGTGGTGCCCGCTCCCAGTGTCGCGCCCTCGTGGACGGTGACCGGCGCGACGAGCTGCGTGTCTGACCCAATGAACACATCGTCCTCGATGACGGTGCGATGCTTTTCTGCACCGTCATAGTTACAGGTGATGGTTCCAGCCCCAATATTGACGCGGGCGCCGACTGTTGCGTCTCCAATATACGAGAGGTGATTGGCCTTGGAGTAGGGTCCAATCCGGCTATTTTTCACTTCCGAGAAATTGCCCACGTGACTGGCCTCAAGGAGTTCGGTGCCCGGACGCAGGCGGGCGAATGGGCCAACAACGGCGAGGGGTCCAACGATGCAGCCATCGAGGTGGCTCATGGCCTCAATTCGAGCCCCGGCCTCGACGCGACTGTTTTTAAGAACGCAGTTCGGGCCGATGACCACACCCTCGCCCAGCCACACGTCGCCCTCAAACACGCAGCCCACATCAATCTCGACACCCTCGGCGCAGGTCAAGTGGCCTCGGATGTCGATGCGAGCAGGGTCTGCCAAGGCAGTTCCCTGGTCCATGAGGTCCAGCGCCAGGGCTTGTTGATGGCGTCGCTCGAGCTCTGCGCGCTGTGGTTGGCTATTGACGCCAAGAATTTCGGATTCGTCTTTGCAGGTCATCGTTGCAATCTCCTTGCCCTCACCCACCGCCATCGCGAGGACATCCGTGAGGTAGTACTCGCCCTGAGCGTTCTGATTATCGATCTGCCTGACCCAACGAGCGAGATCCCTGGTGGGGGCGAGAAGAATGCCCGTGTTCACCTCGGTGATGGTTCGCTGATCCTGAGTCGCGTCCTTCTCTTCAATGCATCCAAGCACGCGCCCACCCGGGTCTCGAAGGATGCGTCCGTAGCCATGCGGGTCTGCCAGCGTCGCGGTGAGCAGGCACAGGCCGGGGGCATGAGCATCTGCAAGTGCGTGCATCGACCGCAATGTCTGCGCTTGAATGAGGGGCACATCGCCGTAGAGCACGAGCGTGAGGGGGCTCTCGTCGAGCAGGCCAAGCGCACACAAGACAGCATGCCCCGTTCCCATGGGGGGCTCCTGGTGGGCAAAGACCACGGGCTGACTGAGCCCCTCAAAGCGCTCGACAGCGGCTTTCACCGCATCGGCCTGATGTCCAACCACACAGATGAGTCGAGTTCCGCCAGCCTGTTCGGCAGCCTTCAGCACATGCCACAGCATGGGCTGTCCCCCAATTGCATGCAGCACCTTTGCACGCTCCGACCGCATGCGACTGCCTTTGCCCGCGGCCAAAACAATGACGTTCATGCCAGGGCCCTGACAAATTCGAAGGAGACGGACTGCAGAGTGAGGGCGCCGGCCAGCGCACCCGCCAGAAGCAGGAGGACGATGAGCATTTGAACCCATCGACGCGTTTGACGAATCTCGCTCACGAGCAGCCGAAGGTCCTCGTCTCTCGGGCTATGCGAAGGGTGGGCTAGTCGGCTCAGCGCGGCGTGGGCCAGTCGGGGCAGCTGAGGCAGAGTGCGCGACCAGCGCTCGCCCTCGCGCATAACCTGCTCCCTGAGGGCCTTCAGACCAATCTGCTCCTTCATCCAGTTCTCCAAGAAGGGCTTGGCTGTGACCCAGAGATCGAGGTCGGGGTCGAGCTCGCGGCCTAACCCCTCAACGTTGAGAAGCGTCTTCTGAAGAAGCACGAGCTGGGGCTGAATCTCCACCTGGAAGCGCCGAGAGGCCTGAAAGAGGCGCAACAACACCTGACCTAGCGAGATCTCCTTGAGGGGCCGATCAAAGAAAGGCTCACAGACTCCGCGAACCGCAGCTTCAAGGGCATCAACGCGGGTGTTGGGGGGTGCCCAGCCAGACTCCACGTGAAGCTCGGCCACTCGACGATAGTCGCGGCGAAAGAAGGCGAGGAAGTTCTGAGCCAGATAGTTTTTGTCGTACTCCGAGAGGGTGCCCACGATGCCAAAGTCAAGGGCGATGTAGTGGCCGAAATGAGGCCCGCGATCACTGACCAGAATGTTTCCGGGGTGCATGTCGGCATGGAAGTAGCCGTCTCGGAAGACCTGGGTAAAAAAGATCTCCACGCCCTCGCGGGAGAGCTGCTTCAGATCAATGCCCGCCGCTCGCAGGCGATCCATGCGGCCGATGGGTATCCCGTACACCCGCTCCATCACGATGACATCGCTATGGCAGAGGTCCCAGATCATCTCGGGAATTTTGAGCAGCCCCGAGCCCTCAAAGTTGCGTCGGAGTTGGGCTGCATTGGCCGCCTCACGAACAAGGTCGAGCTCATCGTGTAGGTAGTTATCGAACTCGGCGACCACCTCACGAGGTTTGAGACGTCGACCATCAGCCGAGAAGCGCTCCACCAGCTGCGCAAAGACGCGAAGCAAGGCAAGGTCTTTTTCGATGAGGCCAAGCATGCCGGGCCGAAGCACTTTGACGGCGACCTCCCGACCATCATGAAGCCTTGCGAAGTGGACCTGGGCGATGGATGCGCTTGCAACAGGCTCGGTCTCGAAGTGCGCAAAGATGGCCGAAACAGGTCGGCCAAACGACCGCTCAATAGCAGCAACGGCCTCCTCTGAGGCAAAGGGAGGCACCCGATCCTGAAGCAGGGCAAGCTCATCGGCGATGTCGGCCGGCATGAGGTCGCGGCGTGTGGAGAGCACCTGCCCAAATTTCACGAAGATAGGCCCCAGGCTCTCGAGAGCCTGCCGGATGCGCTGACCGCGAGGCGCATCGAACCGTCGGCCGAGTCGAAGCAGGGTGAGGAGCCATGCGAGCAGGCGCGAGTCAAGGCTGCGCTGAGCGCCATCGACAGCGAGCTGGTCGAGGCCAAATTTCTGAATGGCCCAGAGGATGGTGAGGATTCGGAGGATGGAACTCATTCGGGGGTTACCGGATCGAAGGCCTTGTCGCCATCAGGACGCGCAAGCCCGTCGGGTTGTAGCGATCTAAAGTCAAAGAGCGTGCGATCCAAGAGGTGGGAGGGCTTAACATTTGAGAGCGACTGAAAGAGCGAGTCCACGCGCCCCGGAAAGCGTCGCTCCCAGTCCTGGATCATCGCCTTCACTTGCTGACGCTGCAGATTGTCCTGGGAGCCGCAGAGGTCACAGGGAATGATGGGAAAGGCGCGGTGCAGCGCCCATGCCTCGAGGTCCTTCTCCTCTACATATGCGAGGGGCCGAATGACCACATGGTGGCCGTCATCCGAGACCAGCTTGGGTGGCATGGCCTTGAGTGCGCCACCAAAAAATAGATTGAGAAACAGAGTCTGAAGAATGTCGTCTCGATGATGGCCCAGCGCAATCTTTGTCGCACCCAGTTCGGAGGCGAGTCGATAGAGAACACCACGACGGAGTCGGGAGCACAGAGAGCACATTGTCTTGCCCTCGGGGATGACGCGCTTGACGATGCTGTAGGTGTCTTGTTCTTCAATGTGAAAGGACACACCGCGATCCCGCAGGTAGTTGGGCAGCGTGTCTTTGGGAAAGCCCGGATGGCCTTGGTCTAGGTTCACCGCCACCAACTTAAACGAGACGGGCGCACGAGCCTGGAGTGAGAGCAGCACATCGAGAAGGCCGTAGCTATCTTTGCCTCCGGAGAGGCAGACCATCACCAGGTCGTCTGCCTCAATCATCTGAAAGTCTGCGATGGCCTGTCCGACCAGACGATGCAGGCGCTTGGAGAGTTTGTTGATCTCGGTTGCGTTGCGAAGCGCGCGAGGCTGGGCTCGAGGAGAGGCGCCAATCTGGTCGGGCGATATTCGCGTGAGGGAGATGCTCATCGCCCGGCCTGCCATGC
The DNA here is from genome assembly GCA_002342295.1 of Burkholderiales bacterium UBA2463. Lineage (GTDB taxonomy): Bacteria > Pseudomonadota > Gammaproteobacteria > Burkholderiales > Burkholderiaceae_A > Hahnella. Next base: position 166,545 of record DDPR01000008.1, on the reverse strand, counting down.
GAAGACCTCCACCCCCACCGTCCTGCAGTCGGGATAGACATCGGGCTTTTGCGTCATGGCCCGAACAGCCCGAATCTCTGGTCGAGACAGACAGAGGGACACAATCTCGTCAATCAGCGTCTCCTGCAGATTGAAGTGCCGCCCATGCGTCAGGGCGTGAATGCCCTGCCGAATGAAGTCGTAGTCAATCACGTCGGCGACATCATCTCGAGAGGAGTGGGAGGCGGTCTTGGGCACAAAGAGCGACACACTCACGAGAATGCGCTGATGGGCGGTCTTCTCAAAGTCATGAAAGCCGATGGAGACCTCCAGGGAGAAGTCCTCGAGAAAGATGCGTCGGCAGTCCGCCAGCCGAGGGTCGAGAAGCTCGCTCATCGGGAGAGAAACATCACATCCCGATCACTGGGAACGAGGTGTTGGCCGCCGTCCACGAGGAGGGTGGTGCCTGTGACTGCGCGGGCACCTGCAAGCCACACCACGGCATCGGCGACCTCTTCAGGGGTGCTCGACTGGCCCAGGGGGGTGAGTCGATGAGCCCTCTCGAATTCGGAAGGAGTCTGGTCGGCAGAGGGCAGGCTGATTCCGGGCGACACGCCGACCACGCGAAGTGTGGGCGCAAATGCGCGAGCCATGAGGTGTGTTGCCTCTTGAAGCGCGGCCTTGGAGAGGGTGTAACTAAAAAAATCTGGATTGGGATTGGCCAGCTTCTGGTCCAGAAGATTCACCACCACGCCGACCGAATGACCCTGCGCAGGAGGGCTTGCTCGCTGACAGTGCCGATACAGGGCCTGCGTACAGAGCACCGGACCCATGAGGTTGGAGCGCATGTGGGCCTCAAGCCCCTGGGAATGCGCGCTCGCCGCGCTGTCGAACTCAAATCGAGACGCATTGTTCACGAGCAGACGAACGGGCCCCAGACGCGCCTCGATGTCGCGGAACTGAGCATCCAATGCGTCTGGACAGAGTGCATCGAGGTCCAGCGCCAATGCCTCAGCCACGTGCCCCTGTTTCTGCAGCGAATCCACCAGGGTCTGGGCTTCCTGGGGTGAGCGACGGTGGTGTACCACCACTGCCCAACCGGACTGCGCGAGCGCTTGAGAGATGGCGCGACCCATTCGTTTCGCTCCGCCCGTGACCACGGCGACATGCGGATTCGAATGGCCCGAGGAGGCAGATGCTGAGGGGAGGCCCGACATCTCTCAAGTGTAGCTTTGATACCCTGAGATCATGGATAAAAACGAGACTCCGGGTCTCTCAGATGCGCTGCTGCAGGCCTGCGAGGCCCTCGGGGGATGGCTACCGTTTGACGTCTTTATGAGAGAGGTGCTCACGCATCCCGCAGAGGGTTATTACAGCCGGGCCTCGGCAGAGTCCTCGCCCATGGGGATCCGCGGAGACTTTGTCACGGCGCCGTCGATGGGCCCGTGGCTTGCCATTGCCTTGGCCCGAGAGTTTGAGTCGCTGGCCCGCCGCGTCACTCCTGGGACGAGACTCTCCATCCGAGAATTCGGCGCGGGAACGGGCCAGCTGGCCGCCGATATCTTGCTCGAACTCCACGGCAGCAACTGCCTGCCTCTGGCCTACGAGATTGTGGAGACAAGTCCTGCACTGGTCTCTCTTCAGAAGGCGCACACCTACCAATGCCTTGCGTTGCGGGGCCTCGCCGGACTTTCGGATCGACTCATTTGGAGCTCGGATGAGGGCGCACAGACCGACAGGCCCCTTCGAGGCCTCGTGCTTGCAAACGAAGTCGCTGACGCCTTGCCGGTGAAAGTATTCGAGTGGCGCGGAGCGCAGGCGCAGCCACTTGAGTGGGGCCTTCGCCATCAATCTGAGAGATGGGTCTGGTCATCGCGCGAGGCAGGCCCGGAGCTCGCCGATCGCGTGAAGGCTCGGCAGGACGAGGTGAGCGCCCTATTGTGGCCATGGCGCCAGGGGCACCGCGGCGAGTGGTCGCCCATGCTCTCGCCCTGGGCTCGAGGGCTCGCCCACGGACTGGCCTGGGGCGAGGTCGTGGTTCTTGACTATGGTTATGAGCGGGCTGAGCTCGACCATCCCGATCGTTCGCATGGCACGCTGGCGGCGCATCGAGCGCACCGCCGCATCGATGACCCCGACGCGCTTTTAGAGGGCCCTGGTGAGCAGGATCTCACCGCCCATGTGGACTTCTCTGAGCTCGTGAGTGCCTTTGAGGGGGCTGGATGCGCGCTTCAGAGTCTTAAGACTCAGGCCGCTTGGCTGCTGGACCATCACATTCTTGATGAGGCGCAGAGTCGCCTCTTTCCCGATCCCGAAAGCCGAGGGCGGGCGCCCTCGGACCCAGCAAAAGTCGCAGCCCTCTCGGGCCTTCAGACGCTCCTGTCGGACGCCGCGATGGGCCAGCAGTTTTTGGTCCTCACGGTCAGCCGATTCGACTCCGAATAAAAGCGAGTCGGGCCTCGCTGACGGCCTCGGCCACGGGCGCTTTCGCTCGCGCTGCCCCCTTGGCCACCTCTCCCACGCCAAATGCGAGCAGTTCGGTCAAGTCCTGACCGAGTGCCTCTCGCGCAGACGCGTCCGTGTCCAGAAGGGCCGCCGAGAGCGTGAGCAGGCTTGAGAGGCGCTCGCTTCGACGAAAGAGATCTGCGCTGTGAGCCAGTTCGAGAAGTTCCTCAGGCCACCCCGCCCTCTTTTTGGCCTGCGGCTCGCACAGTCTGCCCACCCGCTCCACACACCCGCCCTCGATGAGGGCTCTCCAATCCTGAGCCGGCCGAGGAAGCACGTGCTCAAGCGCGCCGCTCTGGGCCTTGGCGAACAAGAGCCCGGCGAGGACTTCTGCAGAGAGGTTCAGCGCGCGGCCCCTGTCAATGGCAATGCCGACCCTCTCCAAGGTGCTCGGCGAGGGGGGCTCGCCTGTGACGGCCTCCCATGCGCCCACAGAGTCGAGAAAGTTCAGCATGCGAGAGGGCTGCCTGCCTGAGAGTCCTCGCACGAGTTCCTGCCAGACACGCTCGGCCACCAGGGCATCTGCTTCTCCGAGATGAACCATCTCGTTGCAGAGGTCACGCGTCTGAGGGTGGATGTCGAAGTCTGGCCATCGCGCCAAGAAGCGGGCCAGACGCAGCAGCCGCACAGGGTCCTCTCGAAAGGCTGGACTCACATGTCGAAGCGCATGCGCGCGCAGATCGTTCAGGCCGCCGGTGGGGTCGTGCAGCACACCTTGTTCATCAACGGCCATCGCATTGATCGTCAGATCTCGTCTGGAGAGATCCTCCTCCAGCGTGACCTCTGGCCCCGCGTGGAATGTGAATCCGTGGTAGCCCACCCCAGACTTGCGCTCAGTTCGGGCAAGCGCGAACTCGGCATGGGTCTGGGGATGCAAGAAGACAGGGAAGTCCTTTCCGACGGGACGAAATCCGGCTGAGGTCATGGCCTGTGGGCTTGCTCCCACCACAAGGTAGTCGCGATCGCTCGTGGCCTCCCCCAGGAGCACATCACGAACGGCTCCCCCGACGCAAAAAAGCGCACAGCGACTGGGCAGCGCCCGTGTGGCTGGGTCCGCTCGTCGGGGCGCGAGCGCTCGAAGGACCTCCTGGTTTGCAGGGGAAGTCAATCCGGAGTCCGTCTCCGACGAAAGCGCCCTGCTGATGCCCGGTCCGAGGCCTCACCGAGGAATTGGGGGGCCACCGAGTGCAGACTCACCGGGTTGGGCAGGTCGAGGTCAGGATCCATGGGGCCGCTGGCGACATTCGGAACCGTGGCTGAGGCGAGGTTGTCCCGAGACAGCAAGGGGGGTCCGGGCAGATGTTCCATGACGAGGGCTTGGAGCCAGGAGACGCCATCGGGGAGGGGCAGGATGGGCCGAGGGTGGCCACTGTATTCGCCCGCCCAGTGCACGATCTCATAGAGCGAGAGCACATCCGGACCCACGCACTCCAGGACGCGCCCAGCCGTTGACGGTTTGTGCAGGCAGGCGCCAATGGCCGTGACGAGGTCGTTCACATAGATGGGCTGGAATCGCGCGTGTGGTGTGGCCAGGGGAACCACGGGAAGAAATCGCTGCAGGCGGGCGAACAGATTGAGGAATTGATCTTTCGGGCCAAACACAACCGAGGGGCGCAGCACAGTGAGATCGAGATTGATGGTGCCGCGCAAGGCGGCTTCGCCAGCGGCTTTGCTTCGTAAATACATGGAGGGCGCATGGTCGGAGACCCCCAGTGCGCTGATGTGGATGAGGCGACGAATGCCGAGCGAGGTCATGCACCGTGCCAGTCGAGAGGGCAGCTTCACGTGGGCCTCATCAAACTCAGGCCCCCAGGGTCGCCCGGGTCTGCTGTGCAGGACGCCCACCAGATTCACGACAGCCTGCGCCCCTGTGAGGGCCTCAGCAAGGGCCGGCTCTTGGCGCGTGTCAACCTCGACCACCTCGATCCCAGGAAGGCTCCAGAGGTCACGGCACTTTTCGCGAGCCCGCGTAATGACGCGGACCGCGAGTCGCCCTGTGGGGAGATTTTTCACCAGACTGGCAGCCAGGGCCTGACCGATAAACCCAGAACCGCCAAGAATCGCAACATCAACGGTAGCGTGCGTCATCGCTTGTCCTTCATTCGCGCGCTCAAGAGCGACGCGATTGCTTGGCCCGGTTCGCGCCGGGCTGAATGGTTGAGAGCCAATCGCTCAGGGGCCGTGCCGGTTGATCAAGACCGACTCGCATGGTGCCAGCACCAAGTGAGCTTTGGTAGGCCGATGCGTTTGCGAGAACTTTTTTGACATAGTCGCGCGTCTCGCTGAAGGGAATAGACTCGGCAAACGCCGCGCCTGATATGGGCTCGGTGAGCGTGGACTGCCAGAGCCGACTGCGCGATGGCCCTGCGTTATAGGCGGCCGTGGCCAGCACAGAGGATCCCTGAAAGTCGGCATGAAGATCTTTAAGGTAGAGGACGCCCATTTTGAGGTTCGAGGCCGGATCTTCGAGTGTGGCGGCATCAACTTTTTTGAGTCCCACCCGCTTGGCAAGACTTTTCGCTGTCTTGGGCATCAGCTGCATGAGCCCAGAGGCTCCCACGGGTGATTTCAGCTTCTCCATGAAGCGAGATTCTTGGCGAATCAGACCGAGAACCCAGGCAGGACTCACCCCGCTACCCGCGGTAAGTCCCTCGACCGATTCGCGATACAGCGGCGGGTAGCGATGGGCGAGGCTGTGGGCGCGTTGCGTTCTGCCGGCGGCGGTGATGGCTCGATCATGCTGCTTGGATGCCTGCGCGACCTCGCTGGCCGCAAGCAAGAACTCATCGGATCGATCTTTGAGAAGACCCGACCACTCAATACCGGCCTCGACTCGAAGGCCGAGCTGCCCCAGCTTGAAGGCGCGCCGTGCGGACTCGTCATGCGTCAAGGCTGCCTTCTGCTTGGCGATCTCTGCGAGCTGCTCGGAGGAGAGGGGCGCTGGCACCGTTGGACGTTTGAGGGCCTCAGCAGCCAGCTGCTGATAAAAGCTCCAGCCCGGGGGAATCTTGGCCCAGGTGCTCTGCGCCTCCGAACGTTTGCCCTCATGGCTGAGCACCCACCCCTTCCAATAGAGCCAGGTGTCGTCGGCCTGAAGTCGCTCTGGCATGGCCTTGATCACCATCCCCAGCGTCTTGACGTCGTTGTGGTGAAGAGCGAGTCGAGCAGCGGTCTCCAGAATGACGCCTGGCTGGTCTTGACGCGAGGAGATGCCCTGCTGCGTGAGCTGCCACGCGCGCTCGTCGGACCGACCCCAGAGGCGAGCGCCCACAGCCATTCGGGCAAAGGCGAGCTGCTCGCCGGACAGGGAGGGGGCGAGTCGCTCCAGTGAGCCTAGGGCTCGAGCACTTTGGATTCGTGCATCGGACAGGAGCTTGAGCAGCTCACGCTCGTGCCCATCCGGTTTGGCGCCCACGATTGAGTAGACCCGCTCGGCCGAGGCGACTTCGCCTTGGATGGCAGCCCACCGTGCGCGGTTTCGAATGTCCTCGGACTGAAGCTGTCTGCGCTGGGCAAGATCTTCAAGAAGCAGCAGACAGCCCGCAGAGAGTTCGGCGCCGGCGATCAGCTCTATGGACTGCGCCTTGGTCAGCGTTCCGGAGAGTCGCGCGCGCGCACACTGAATGCCAGGGGCATCTAGGTCGGCGGGAATATCGGCAATGACCGAGGCGGCAGAGGGCCAGGGACCGCGGTCAAGTGCCGCCAGCCCCCAGTCCCTCTGAAGTGCGCGAACGAGCGGGTGGGTCTTGTATGTACTTTCAAAAGAGGCGATGAGCGCCTGCGAAGATGAGGCGAAGGGGTCTTTGGTCACGCTTACTCGGGCGGCCCAGTAGTCTGCCCACACCAAGAGGGGGTCTTTGGCCAGGGCCTGCTGGGCCTTTTGCAGCGCTCGCTGATCGCGCAGGTCGAAGGCCTGTTTGGCCTGCACAATGGGGTGGTCAGTGTCCTTGATTCGCACCTGAGGCTTGGCCCAGGCCGAGCGATCCGCACCCAGCGTCACAATGAAGGCGGCGATGCCCACCGCGACGCAGCGAGCAATCTCAGAGCAGCAAGGGGTCGTCGTGGCGCGATAAGAGACCATGAAGCAACGATACATCGGAGACATCAAGATTGATGAATGACCCCCCGGACCTCTCGGCACCCCTTGCCCGGACGCTTAAATCAGAGTGGCGAAGTTCGCTTCTTCGTCATCGAGGCGCCCTGAGCGCTGAGAACCGAAGCGAGGCTGAGCGTCTCATCGCCGACGCGTTAACGACCCGCGCAGTCATGCAGGCTTGGGAGCGGGTCTTGGTTTTCCTGCCCTGGCGCGGTGAGCCTGACCTTGTGACGGTGTGGAAGGCCTGGCACCAACGAGGCATCGTGCTCGGACTGCCGATGGTGTCGGCCCACGAGGCTCCCCTGCGCCTGCTTGAGTGGGCTCCAGGCAGCCCTCTTGTTCGAGATGTCATGGGCCTGCCCGCACCCAACACCAGCCAAGAAGCGGAGTTCGATACCTGGGTCCTTCCGTGCGTCGGGGTTGACCAGGTCGGTCATCGGCTCGGCGCAGGAAAAGGCTTCTACGACCGCACCCTCGCGGCGCGTCAGAAGCGAGGGCTGGCGCGGCCGCGTGTGGTGGGCGTGTGTTTTGAGGCGGCCCGCATCCCCCAGGACATCGGCGAGCCTCATGACGTGGCTCTGGATGCCGTGCTTACTGAGCGGGGTTGGACTGACTTTTAGAAAGGCCGAGTGCATCGGCGATGGCGAGCGTGGGCTCTGCGCGGTTCATGGTGTAGAAGTGAATGCCGGGCACCCCTGCGGTTGTGAGCTGGTCAACGAGGTCGGTGACGACCTCCAGTCCGAAGGCTCGAATGGAGGCAACGTCATCGCCGTAGCCCGCGAGTCTCAGGCGAATCCAGCGCGGAATTTCGGCCCCGCAGGCATCTGAGAAGCGAGCGAGCTGGGTGTAGTTCGTGATGGGCATGATGCCGGGAACGATGGGGATGTCGATGCCTCGGGCGAAGGCCTCATCAACAAACCGAAAATAGGCATCGCTGTTGAAAAAGTATTGGGTGATGGCCCCATTGGCACCGGCAGCCACCTTTTCCACGAAGTGGCTGAGGTCGGCCTCGGCAGACCGCGCCTGCGGGTGGACCTCGGGGTAGGCCGCCACCTCAATCTCAAACTGGCTGGAGAAGGTGGCTCGAACAAAGCGCACCAGATCAACCGCATGGGCAAACGCACCTGCCTGCCCAAAGCCCGAGGGGAGGTCGCCCCGCAGCGCCACAATGCGACGAATGCCCTGTTTGGCATAGCCCTCAAGGAGCGCCCCCATCTCCTCCTCCGATGCACCCACACAGGAGACGTGGGGCGCCACCTCATCAAACAGGTCTTGCATCTGACCAACGGTGGTCAGCGTGCCCTCGCGAGTGGATCCTCCCGCCCCATAGGTGACCGAGACATACCGGGGTGCGAGTCGAGCGAGAGCTTGGGCGGCCTCGCTTAGGGCGACCGAGGCCGCCTGCGTCTTTGGAGGAAAGAACTCCAGACTCAGGTCCATGTAAGCCTCGGGGACCCTAGTAGCGGTAGCTCTCGGGCTTGTAGGGCCCATCCACGTCCACGCCGATGTAGCCGGCCTGGTGGGGCGAGAGCTCGGTGAGCGTGGCGCCAATTTTCTTCAGGTGCAGGCGGGCCACTTTTTCATCGAGGTGCTTGGGCAGCACGTAGACGGCCCCCTTCTCGTAGCGGTCGGGGTGACAGAAGAGTTCAATCTGCGCAATGACCTGGTTTGCAAACGAGGTGCTCATGACGAAGCTCGGGTGTCCCGTTCCACAACCCAAGTTCACAAGACGGCCCTGCGCGAGAAGGATGATTCGCTTGCCGTCGGGAAAGATCACATGGTCAACCTGAGGCTTGATCTCCTCCCAGGTGCAGCCCGAGAGCGAGGCCACGTCAATCTCGTTATCGAAGTGGCCGATATTGCAGACGATGGCCTGGTCTTTCATGGC
>DDPR01000008.1:156428-158052 GCA_002342295.1 Burkholderiales bacterium UBA2463 | reverse complement strand
TCGGCCTTATCGGCTGCGTAGTCCATGGTGACCACGCGAAAGCCCTCCATTGCGGCCTGAAGCGCGCAGATGGGGTCGATCTCGGTCACCCAGACCTGCGCGGACAGGGCACGAAGCGCCTGAGCAGACCCCTTGCCGACGTCTCCGTATCCAGCGACCACGGCAATCTTTCCGGCAACCATGACGTCGGTCGCACGCTTAATGCCGTCGACCAAGGACTCGCGGCAGCCGTAGAGGTTGTCGAACTTACTCTTGGTGACCGAGTCGTTCACGTTGATTGCGCGAAACGCGAGGCTCCCCTCGGCTGACATCTCCTTGAGGCGATGCACACCGGTGGTGGTCTCTTCTGTCACCCCAATCACGGCATCAAGATGCCGCTGATAAAAGCCGGGGTCTTTTGCGAGTCGGGCTCGAATCGACTGGAACAGGCAGACCTCTTCCTCGCTCTTGGGATTGTTGAGCAGGGAGGGGTCTTTCGCGGCCCTCGCACCAAGATGCAAGAGCAGCGTGGCGTCGCCGCCATCGTCAAGGATCATGTTGGTCTGACCACCATCGGACCACTCAAAGATTCGGTGGGTGTAGTCCCAGTACTCCTCGAGACTCTCACCCTTGCGAGCAAACACGGGCACGCCCGTCACCGCAATGGCCGCAGCGGCATGGTCTTGGGTCGAGAAGATGTTGCAAGAGGCCCAGCGCACCTCCGCGCCGAGTCGGGTCAGGGTCTCAATGAGAACGGCCGTCTGGATGGTCATGTGCAGCGAGCCTGTGATGCGAGCCCCTTTGAGCGGCTGCTGAGAGGCAAACTCTTCGCGGATGGCAATCAGCCCGGGCATCTCCGTCTCGGCGATGCGAATTTCTTTGCGACCCCACTCCGCAAGGGAGAGGTCGGCAACGGCAAAATCGTGGGAAGAGGACGGTTTCAAAACAGCGCTCATCTCGCGCTCCTTTCAATAAAGAATGGGATTCGCGAGCGCCGTTGCTGTCCACCCGAGGTCGGGTGCTCCTTGAGCCTAGGGGCCGAAACCCTCGCAACGCTCCTCAAGTGAGCCCGCATTCTCGCTGGTCGGCTTGCATCGGTCAAGGCAGGGCAGACGGCGCAGCGCTCGCGTCGTTTGTGTCTAGAGACAGTGGGACTTCAGTGCCTCGGCACGGTCCGTGCGCTCCCATGTGAACTCGGGTTCTTCGCGTCCGAAGTGACCATAGGCTGCAGTCTTTTGGTAAATGGGCCTCAGGAGGTCCAGCATCTGAACGATGCCTCGGGGACGAAGGTCGAAGACCTCGCGAACGGCCTGCGCAATCTTCTCGTCCGGAACCACCCCCGTTCCCTCTGTGCTCACGAAGACCGAGGTGGGCTCAGCCACGCCAATCGCATAGCTCACCTGAATGAGCGCTCGCTTTGCAAGACCAGCGGCCACGATGTTTTTGGCCACATAGCGACCCGCGTAGGCAGCAGACCGGTCGACCTTGGAGGGGTCTTTTCCGGAGAAGGCACCGCCGCCATGGGGTGACGCGCCGCCATAGGTGTCGACAATGATTTTTCGGCCCGTCAGTCCGCAGTCCCCCTGAGGACCGCCCACCACGAAGCGGCCTGTTGGGTTAACGAGATACTTCACGGGACCGCGAA
>DDPR01000008.1:0-156395 GCA_002342295.1 Burkholderiales bacterium UBA2463 | reverse complement strand
GACTCAAGCGAGATATCAGGCGCATGTTGAGTGGAGAGCACCACCGTATCGACGGCCACGGGCCGGCCATTCTCGTATCGAAGGGTGACTTGCGACTTCGCATCCGGACGAAGCCAAGACAGCCGACCATCTCGGCGCACAAGAGACTGGCGCTCAACGAGCCGATGGGCGATGTGAATCGCCGCGGGCATGAGTGAGGGCGTCTCATCGCAGGCAAAGCCGAACATGAGGCCCTGGTCTCCCGCACCCTGATCGAGGTTGTTGTCGTGCGCTCGATCGACCCCTTGCTTGATATCTGGACTCTGTTTGTCGTAGGCCACGAGCACCGCACAGCCCTTGTAGTCGATACCGTAGTCGGTGTTGTCATATCCAATACCGCGTATGGTGTCTCGGGCCACTTGGATGTAGTCCACCACCGCGTCGGTGGTGATTTCTCCAGCCAACACCACCAGGCCAGTGTTACAGAGCGTCTCCGCAGCCACGCGAGCCGTTGGGTTTTGCGCCAAGATGGCGTCGAGGATGGCGTCGGAGATCTGATCGGCGACCTTGTCTGGGTGGCCCTCGGACACAGACTCTGAGGTGAAGAGAAACGCGTGAGACATGAAACACTCCTTCTTTTGCAGAAAACAACTCTATGCGGCTGCTAAAGAAGACATGCCAAGCGGGTCTGACCGGCATACGCTTTAGCGGTATTTGAAAGACAATCGCCCCGCAAGTTGTTGATTAAATCGGCGATGCCCTAACTATAGACCTGATGCAGATCCTCTTCAAAATCGCCGGAGCCTTTCCCCTTCCTTTGCTGAGGGCGCTGGGCTGGGTCCTCGGCTGGGTGAGTTGGATGGTGTCGGCTCGCTACCGGCATCTGTTTTATTCACACTGGGCAGGCGCCATGCAGCATCTCGGCCTGTCCCAGAAACATCGAGGCCCCGAGGGGCTCTGGGCCAGCATTGGGCAGGCCGGTCAGCTTATCTCCGAACTGCCCAAGATCTGGTGTGCCAAGGACCTCTCGCCCCTCATGCGCATCGAGGGACTTGAGGCCTGTCAGAGGGCTTACGAAGAGGGCCGCGGACTGATCTTTCTCACTCCCCACATAGGTGCCTTCGAACTGGCTCCCCGCGTTCTGGGGCTCCACTTTCCCATCACCATCCTCTACCGCCCAGCCAGACAGGCATCGGTCGAGAACCTCTACGTGGCCTTTCGCCCCAGTGCGGGCGTGACGCTTGCACAGGCCAATTCTTCGGGGGTGAGAAAGCTCATGCGGGCACTCAAGTCGGGTGAGGCGATTGGCATGCTCCCCGATCAGGTGCCGACACGCGGCGAGGGCCTCTGGTCCCCCTTCATGGGCCGGCTGGCCTACACCATGACCCTCCCTGCTCGGCTGGCTCTGCTCACCAGGGCGCCGGTGGTCTGGACCCTCGTTCTGCGCGAGCCTTCGGGCTGGCGACTGGTGTTTCACATCTGGACGCCCCCGGTCCTTGATGACCCCTCGGACGCTCTGCAGGCCACGGTGGATGCGATGAATGCCCAATGCGAGTCGCTGGTGAGGCGCGCACCCAGCCAATACCTCTGGGCTTACAACCGCTACAAAAAGCCAGCCGGGGTGGAGGCACCGGCCACTCCATGAAGATCCTCCGCGAGGCCGCTACAGCCTGTGGTTTGGGAGCCTCATGGGTCGTCTCGCGCCTGCCCCTACCTTTTCGGCACGCGATCGCGGATGCGTTGGGTCGACTGCTCTATCAGATCTCTCGGCCCCGCCGAGCCGTGGCGCTCACCAATTTACGACTGTGCTTTTCCAGCTGGTCAGACCAAGAGGTTCAGGCGGTCGCGCGCCAGCATTTTGTGGACTATGCCCACGCCTTCTTCGACCGCTTTGTCATCTGGTCGAGCAGTGAGGCCCAGATTCGTGAGTGGGTGACCCTGCATGGGCTTGAGCACTGGAGCGCCCTCAAGGGCAGGCCGATCATCGTGCTTGCCCCTCATTTTCTGGGCCTCGATGCAGGGGGCATTCGGCTTCAGCTCGAGTGCAGGATGGTCTCCATGTACTCGGTGCAGTCCAGCGCGTTTCTCAATCGGTGGGTCCTGCGAGGCCGCAGTCGCTTCAATGACCCCACGCTGCTGTCTCGGCAAGACGGCATTGGTCGCCTGCTTCGGCTCATGAAACAGGACCATGTGGCCTATTTCCTGCCGGACATGGATTTTGGCGAGCGTGATTCGGTCTTTGCGCAGTTTTTCGGACAGCCCGCGGCCACGGTGACCAGTGTGGTCCGGATTGCCCAAATCACCGGGGCGAGCGTCATTCCTTTGGTGACGCGCATGACTGATGGGGGCTACGAGGCCCGCTTCTATCCGGCCTGGACGCACCAGCCGGGCGAGGACCTTCAGGCGGCCGTTCAGGCCATGAACCATTTCATCGAGGCCCGCGTCTTGGAGATGCCGAGCCAGTACCTTTGGACGCACCGACGGTTTAAGACCCGGCCCCGCGGAGCCGCGCCGGTCTATGGATAATCTCCCCATGCGCCTCTCTTTCACCAAGATGCAGGGCGCTGGGAACGACTTCGTGGTGTTAGATGGCCGCGCCGGTCTCCCGGCCTCCGTGTTCACCGCCGACGTGCTGCGCAGACTTGCGGATCGGCGGCTTGGTGTGGGCGCCGATCAGATCTTGGTGGTCGAGCGACCCTCGCTCGCTGCAGACGAGGCCCAGTTTATCTATCGCATTTTTAATGCGGACGGCTCGGAGGTCGAGCAGTGTGGCAACGGCGCAAGATGCTTTGCCCGCTTCGTGCTCGACCGGGGACTTGTTGAGGGGCCGGAGATTCGCGTTCGTACTCGGTCCGGCCTTATCACCCTTCGTGTAGAGCCCAATGGTGAGGTCCGAGTCGATATGGGCCGGCCCTCCCTGCTGGCCTCGAGCCTTCCCTTTCGCACCGACGGCCTTGAATCTAAAAAGGTGGGCTCGCACGAGGTCTACGGACTTCCCCTGTCAGACGGCAGGCTGGTCTGGGTTGCCCCCGTGTCCATGGGCAACCCCCACCTGGTTCAGTGGGTGAGTGATGTCAATACCTGTGCGATCGACGAGGACGGTCCGCTCATCGAGAGCCACGCACGCCTGCCTCATCGAGTGAATGCGGGATTTGCTCAGCGCATTGATGCCGGCCAGATCGCCTTGCGAGTTTTTGAGCGTGGCGCCGGTGAGACCCTGGCCTGCGGAACAGGTGCCTGCGCCGCCGTGGTCTCGGGCATCTCGCAGGGGCTCCTGAGTGCATCGACCCCTGTGTGCGTGCATGCACGCGGTGGGGACTTACGCATCGAGTGGTCAGGCAAGGTCAGTGATCCCGTTTTCATGTCGGGCCCCGCAACCACCGTGTTCGAAGGAGAGATCAATCTATGACCACCGAGTCCGATGTGCTCGCATTTCTGAATGTTCACCCCGACTTCTTTGAGCGACACCCGACCGCGTTGGCTGACCTTCACATACCTCACGAGCAGTCCGGGGGGGTGAGTTCGCTTCTTGAGCGGCAGGTTCTCGTGCTGAGAGAACGGCAAAAGGCCCTGGAGTCCCGAGTCGCAGAGATGGTTCGGCATGCCCAAGAGAACGACGCGATCCAGGATCGCCTCATGACGTGGCTTCGGGACCTGCTCCTCATCGATAGCCTGATCGAGCGAGCCAATCGTCTGGCCGATTCCTTGTCGTCTGCCTTCACCATTCCGCAAGTCAAGGTGGCCATCTGGAGCCAGTGGCCCTCCGCTCAGGAGGCGCCCTGGTGTGTCTCTGAGACCAGCACCTTGAAGGATGTGGTCACCGGACTTCTCCGACCCATGTGCCTGTCGGCCCAGTCAGAGCAGGCCAAGGTGGTCCTGCGCGCACTCGCCATGCCTCTGGGCGCAGAGGGCTCGCTGGCCCTTTTGCCTCTGCGAAATGGCGCCTCTCCCCAGGCCTTCGGCCTCATGGTGTTTGCCTCCCCTGATGCCGGACGATTCACGGCCTCTCACGGCACCGCCTTTCTGGAGCGAATCGCGGAGCAGGCGAGCGCCGCGCTGGGTCGCCTCGGCTCTCCCGACCTGAACCATGCATGAGTGAGCCCGCCCTCTCGCAGGCCATCTCTGCCTATCTCAGGGAGCTGTCGCTAAGAAGTCTGTCTGCGCATACCCTGTCGGCCTACGAACGAGACCTTCAGTGGCTGATGCGCTCGGAGGCGGCACGCCCGCCCAGCGCGTTTCGTGCCGAGCATCTTCGGCCGCTCTTGGTCGAGATGAGCCGCAAGGGCCTCTCACCCCGATCGATCCGTCGGGCGCTTGCCGCCTGGCGAGGATTTTTTTCTTGGCTGATGGAGCGATCGGGCGAGCCCGGCCAGCCCCGCCTGCCAGCGAACCCTGCGGCCGCCCTGCGCGCGCCCAGAGCAGCAAGACTCCTGCCCAAGGCACTCTCTGTAGACGCCGCCTGCGCCTTCGTTGCGATGAATGATCCCGATGCGGCGGACGACTGGATTCGACTGCGGGATGCTGCGTTGTTGGAGCTTGCCTACTCCTGTGGCCTGCGACTCTCAGAGATGGCCTCGCTTGATGTACGGCCTCACACGCGAGAGGGTCGGGGCTACATTGACTTGCAGGCCAAGGAGGTGATGGTGATTGGCAAAGGAAAAAAGCCCCGAAGCCTGCCGGTTGGCGGCCCTGCTCTGGAGGCTCTCTCGGCCTGGCTCCCTGCGCGGCAGACGCTTCTGACGAGCCGAGGAGTCGTTTCGGATGAGCCCGCCCTCTTCGTCAATGCGCGGGGTGGGCGACTCAGCGGCCGCTCCATCGAGCGGCGATTTTCAGAGCGGGCCCGCCGGGCGGGCCTGGGCATGGCGGTTCACCCCCATATGCTTCGACACTCATTTGCGAGCCATCTTCTGCAGAGCAGCGGTGACTTGCGGGCGGTTCAGGAACTCCTTGGCCATGCTCAGATCGCCACCACACAGGTGTATACGCATCTCGATTTTCAGCGGCTGGCTCAGGTGTACGATGCCGCTCATCCTCGCGCGAAGCGGCGCGTACCGCCCCCCGAAAACTCATGATTCCCGTCACCATCCTGACCGGCTTTCTTGGCGCCGGCAAAACCACACTGCTGAAGCGAATCCTCTCGGAGCCCCACGGAGAACGCATCGCTGTTATTGAGAACGAGTTCGGAGAGGAGAGCATTGACAACGAACTGCTCTTCGAGGATCGACAAGAACGCATCATCGAGATGAACAACGGCTGCCTGTGCTGCACGGTTCGCGGCGACCTGGTGGATATGCTCAAGAACCTCCACGTGCGCAAGCAGTCTGGAGAGATTCAATTTGATCGGGTCATCATTGAGACGACCGGTCTCGCTGAGCCTGGCCCTGTGGCCCAGACCTTTTTTGTTGACGATGACGTGGCTGAGCACTATCTGCTCGATGCAGTCATCACGGTCGTCGATGCTCAGCACGCGCCTGAGCAACTCGCGCAGAACCCCGAGGCCCAGGCGCAGGTGGGTTTCGCAGACCGGCTGCTGGTCTCGAAGACCGACCTCGTGGCGGCCGAGGATCTTGAGGCGCTCAAGGCCAGGCTGCGACGAATGAACCCGCGTGCACCCGTCTCCTTGGCGCACTTCGGGCAGACGCCCCTCTCGGAGATCCTGGACATCCGTGGTTTTAACCTAAACGCGGCTTTAGAGATCGATCCGGATTTCCTCGACACCGACCTGCATCGGCACAGCCACACCGACGAGGTCAGCTCCTTTCTCTTCAAGGCGGACCGGCCCTTGGATGCGGATCGGTTTGAGGGGCTGATGAGTGCAATCTCCCAGGCCTATGGCCCGCAACTTCTTCGTTACAAGGGCGTGCTCTGGGTTCGCGGGAGCGAACACCAGATGGTCTTTCAAGGCGTTCATATGCTGATGGGCGGAGACAAGGGGCGGCCTTGGCGTCCTGATGAGAGGCGAGAAACCCGCATCGTCTTCATCGGCCGAGGCCTTCCCAGAGATACAATTCTGAAGGGGTTGAGCCAGTGTCTTGTCTAGTCGCATGACGCTCGACCCCGGCAGAGGAGAGGTCCATTCATGAGCAAGGCGTCCAAGCCCATTCAGTCGGAAGAAGAGCTGCTCGCTCAGCCCGAGTCGGCGTACATGAGCCCTCGACAGCTCGAGTTTTTTAAGCACAGGCTTTTGGCGCTTGAGGAAGAGCTGCGCGCAAATGCCGGCGAGACAACAGAGCACCTGCGCGAGACGTCGGTTGTGCCGGACCCTGCCGATCGGGCCACGATCGAGGAGGAGCATGCGCTTGAACTTCGCACCCGAGACCGCGAGCGCAAGCTCATCAAGAAGGTTCAGCAGGCGCTCGCGAGTATCGAGTCAGGCAGATACGGTTATTGCGAGGAGACGGGAGAGCCCATCGGCCTGCAGCGCCTCCTGGCCAGGCCCACGGCCACGCTTTCTGTGGAGGCGCAGCAAAGGCGAGAGATGCGTCAGCGCCAATTCGGTGACTAGCCGCTCGCATGTCTGATCCCACGTCCGCCCAGCAAAAAGCCGCGATTCTCGCCGAGGCCCTGCCCTACATCAGACGCTTTCACGGCCGAACCGTGGTCGTGAAATACGGTGGCAACGCCATGACAGATGAGGCGCTCAAGCGCGGCTTTGCCCATGACGTGGTGCTCCTCAAACTTGTGGGCATCAACATCGTCGTCGTTCACGGTGGGGGGCCGCAGATCGAGGACCTCCTGGGTCGTGTGGGCAAGAAAGGGGAGTTCGTTCAGGGCATGCGGGTCACCGATGCGGAGACCATGGACATCGTCGAGATGGTCCTCGCAGGAAAAGTTAATAAAGAAATCGTCGAACTCATTAACCATGCCGGAGGCAAGGCAGTGGGTCTGACCGGTCAGGATGGTGGACTGATCCGCGCTCGAAAGCTCATGCTTCCCTCGGCGGAGAAGCCCAACGAGGCCCTCGACATTGGCATGGTGGGCGAGATTGCCTCCATCGATCCCGAAGTCATTCAGTCCCTGCTGAAGGCCGGCTTTACGCCGGTCATCGCCCCAATTGGGTCGGGAGACGACGGCGAGACTTACAACATCAACGCCGATCTGGTGGCCGGAAAGATGGCGGAGATTCTGAAGGCGGAGAAGCTCGTCTTGATGACCAACACGCCGGGAGTGCTCGACAAAGACGGCCGACTCATTACGGGCCTGACAGCCAAAGAGATCGACGCACTCTTTGCGGATGGCACCCTTTCGGGCGGCATGCTGCCAAAAATCAGTGGGGCGCTGGATGCTGCGCGAAGCGGAGTCCAATCGGTCCACATCATTGACGGTCGCGTGCCCAATAGCCTCTTGCTGGAGATTCTCACCAGCGAGGGTGTGGGCACGATGATCCGATCCCACTAGTCGCTCGGGCCGCCCCCGTGCGACGAAAGACGCTGTGGCTCGTTGATCTGGATAACACCCTGCATGACGCCAGTTGGCAGGTGATGGGGGAGATTAATCGGCGCATGACCCGCTACGTGCAAGAGGCCCTCAGCCTTCCCCCTGACGAGGCAAGTTCCGTGCGTCAGCTTTATTGGCGGCGCTATGGGGCAACTCTGTTGGGGCTGGTTCGTCACCACAATGTCGACCCCCACCATTTTCTGCGTGAGACTCATCCCATCGAGGATCTTGAGCACATGCTGCTGCCTGAGGCGGGTCTGGCTCGTCGCATCAGGCTGTTGCGTGGCCGTCGCTGGCTCATCACCAACTCGCCCCGACACTACGCCACCCGCGTGATGCGTCACTTGGGCATCCACCGAGAGTTTGAGCGGGTGATCTGCATTGAGGACATGCGCGCGATGGGACGTCTGAAGCCCAAGCCCTCACCCTGGCTATGGCATCACCTTCACAGGCAGTCAGGCCAGCCAAGGCACCACCTCACCCTGGTCGACGACAGCTCGGAGAATCTGCGGGGCGCCCATCGAGCCGGGCTGCGAACGGCAAGGCTCTGGGCCTCAACGACAGTCCGACAGTCAGGCTGGAAGCGAGGCCGCCCACCGACCGCTGTCCGGCCGCATTTTGTGCGGCATCAAGTACACTCCCTCGCAGTCTTGGCACGCCTGCCCTGACGCTCCATTCCTGAAGTCATCTTGGGGGACCCCATGACTGATCACGCGGACAACGAGCCACGAAAGCGACCCAAGCCGGGGGAGCGCCGTCTCCAGATTCTCCAGGCGATGGCAGCGATGCTGCAGGAGGGACAGGCAGAACGCATAACCACAGCAGCACTGGCTGCACGCCTCGGCGTCTCCGAGGCAGCCCTCTATCGTCACTTTGCAAGCAAGGCTCAAATGTTCGAGGGTCTGCTCGACTTCATCGAGCAGACCATCTTTGGCCTGATCAATCAGATTGAGGCCGGTGCTGAGCCGCCCAGCACCAAGGCGCGGGCCATTGTCATGATGTTGCTCACCTTTGCAGAAAAGAACCCTGGCATGACTCGCGTTCTGGTGGGTGAGGCTATTACCTTTGAGAACGCTCGGCTGCAGCTGCGCGTAAACCAACTCGTTGGCCGCGTGGAGGCCTCCCTGCGCCAGTGTGTGAAGCTCGCTCAGGCCAGTGCGCCCGCTTCCATCGCCACCGATGCCAGTGTGTTGGCCAGCCTCGCCATGTGTTTTGTGCAGGGCCGATGGCTTCGCTTCACCAAATCAGGCTTTCAGGAGCTGCCGACTCAGTCTGCTTCATTGATTGGAGCGCAGATCTTTCCTCCAAGTTAGTCGCTCGCACAAGCGCCCTCGCCACAGATCGGGCAGTCGGGCCGACGGAGTCGTCCAACAGCCTCGAGCCGCAGGCTTTTCGTATCAAGAAGCAAGAAGGTGGAGGGGGTGGAGGAGAGGCCCAAAAGCACCATGAGTGCCACGTGGGCCTGCAGGGTGCCAAGGAGCCCCGCGGCGGTTGGAAACACGCCAAAGGCCCCACAGGCTGCATCGAGTGATTGAGCTGAACTGCCCTCTGGCGGGAACAGGCAGGCGTAACAGCCCGCCTCGGGGAGTTGATTGAGGTCAATCACCATCAACTGGCCAGACCATTGAACAACAGACGCGGCCACCAGAGGCTTCTTCGTCTGCACGCATAGTCGGTTGATGAGCTGACGGGTCTGGAATCGATCGGTGCAGTCAAGCACCAGGTCTGATTGGGCCAAGAGCTCGGGGAGGTTGTCGGCGTGGGCGTGGTCGCAGACCGCCACCACTGCGCAAGCTGGGGACGTCTGAGCAAGACGTGCTCGAGCAACGCTGGGCTTGGGCTGGCCGATATCTTCGGGGCCAAAGAGTGTCTGTCGGGGTAGGTTGGATGCATCAACGGTGTCTCCGTCGACCAGGGTGATGGCTCCGACCCCTGCTGCTGCGAGGCATTGAGCAGCAGGGCAGCCCAGACCGCCTGCACCCACAATGAGCACCCGCGACCGGCGGAGGCTGGTGAGTTGCCGCTCAGAGACCTCCGACAGCAGGAGTGTTCTGCTGTGGACGAGCTCTTCCACGGGGCCGGGTGAGTTTTACTTCGAGGGCGCTGCGGGCGCGGGATTTGTGGCCACAGGCTTGCCCTGCAAGAGCGCGAGTGCCTGCTGGAGTTGATGGTCTTCTGGAGAGCCAAACACCAGGGCCTTACGGTTTGGGCTCTTGTCGGTGGAGCCCGTGGCCCGATCGCCTTTGGGCTCTCCAGCCTTCTCCTTGCCGTTCAGGAGGTGACCACTCAAGTCGGCCTCACGCAGACGGAATCGGTCCGAGACATCCCCCTCGGCCGTCTCTTCGACCCAGAAGTCGGGGCGAATGCCGGTGGCCTGAATAGAGCGCCCACTGGGCGTGTAATAGCGGGCCGTCGTGAGTTTGATCGCGGTGCTCTTGGTGAGCGGAAGAATCGTCTGCACCGAGCCTTTACCGAAGGTCTGGGTTCCGAGGATCTTTGCGCGCGCATGATCCTGGAGCGCTCCAGCGACGATTTCGGAGGCAGACGCAGAGCCGGCATTTACCAGCACCACCATGGGCAGAGAGCGGGCGAGGGGATTGAGCCCGGCCAGAGGGTCTGAGCCTCCCCGACGATAGTCATCCGGCGCTGCCTTGAAACTCTTTTTAGAGTCCTCAAGGCGTCCGTCCGTGGAGACTACGGTGACGCCGGGCTGCAAAAAGGCAGCGGAGACACCGACGGCAGCGTGCAGCAGGCCCCCGGGGTCGTTTCGAAGGTCCAGAACAACGCCCTTGACCGGCTTGCTGCCGTCTTTCTGCGCCTGGTCTAGGAGCTTATTCAGGTGCGACACCATCGACTCCACCGTGTGCTCCTGGAATTGGGTGACGCGCAGGAAGGCATAGCCGGGAGACAGCCAGTTCGATTTCACACTCTGAACCCGAATGATGTCTCGCTCGATCTTGAGGACGATGGGCTGCGTCTCACCCTTGCGTGCGATGGTGAGAGTGATGCTGGTTTTGGGCTTGCCCCGCATGAGCTTTACCGCCTCGGACAGGCCAAGCCCCTTGGTTGCTCGGTCATCAATTTTGATGATCAGGTCGCCGGCCTTCACGCCTGCGCGCTCGGCGGGCGTATCCTCGATGGGCGAGACCACCTTCACAAACCCGTCTTCGACGCCCACTTCAATTCCGAGACCACCGAACTCACCCTGGGTGCCCACCTGCAGCTCTTTAAAAGCCTCGGCATCTAGGTAGGCGGAGTGGGGATCGAGCCCAGAGAGCATCCCGCTTATGGCCTCTGTGATGAGCTTTTTGTCTTCGACACTCTCGACATAGTTGGACTTGACCGCGCCATAGACCTCGGCAAAGAGCCGAAGTTCATCAACAGGCAGGGCAACCCGGGATTCGCGCTGAGCCGTTGCGGTCAGCCCGAGGCTGATCAGCACACCCCCAACGAGGCCGGCCCCCACCCAGCTTGCAATCTTCCAGCGCGCGGTCTTCGTCTGCATGTCTTGACCCTTCATTTCTTTAGACCTTCTGAGCCTTTCCTTGGTTGGCCACTGCGGCCATGGCCGCCTCAATTTCGCTTGGGTCGGCGAGATAGCGGCGCGAGGCGAGTCGCATCTGTTCGTCGAACTCCAGCACAAGAGGCTGGGCGGTGGGAATGTTGAGCCCGAGCACGTCCTCTTTCGAGAGGTTCTCCAGGATCTTCAAGAGCGCGCGAAGAGAGTTGCCATGGGCTGTAATGAGAATACGCTTTCCTGCGCGAATGGCGGGCAAAACCTCTTGCGTCCAGAAGGGTTCCACGCGGGCCACCGTGTCGGCCAGACATTCTGTGAGAGGCAGCTGGGCGTCGCTGAGGCCCTGGTAGCGCGGGTCACGACCCGGCCATGCGGGGTCGTCCTTCGATAGGGGCTCGGGTCGAACATCGTAGGAGCGGCGCCAGATGAGCACCTGGTCTTCGCCGAATCGCTGGGCAGTCTCCGCCTTATTGAGTCCAGAGAGCGCACCATAGTGACGCTCGTTTAGGCGCCAGTCGGTCCGAACGGGAATCCACATCTCATCGAGCTCATCGAGTGCAATCCAGCAGGTGCGGATGGCGCGACGTAGAACCGACGTGAAGGCGAGATCGAAGGAAAAGCCTCGCTCCCTCATCAGACGGCCGGCCCGACGAGCCTCCTCCATCCCCACCTCGGTGAGGTCGACATCGACCCAGCCGGTGAATCGATTCTCAAGGTTCCACTGGCTCTGGCCGTGGCGCAAAATCACAAGGGGCGGGGGCGAGGACATCATCGCATTCTATAATTCGAGCCGAACCCTCCCAAGGAGCACCCTTGCAGTTTCTCGTTGACAACATTTTTTTGGTGCTTGCTGCCACCGTGAGCGGAGGCATGCTCCTCTGGCCCCTCATCAGCCAGAATCTCTCCACCAAGCCCGTCAATACGCTTGCGGCCACCCAGATGATCAACAGTCGGAACGCAATCCTTCTGGACGTTCGAGACGAGAAGGAGCAGGCAAGAGGAATGGTGCCTCAGGCGCGAAGCATGCCGGCCGAGCAACTCAAGGCGCATGTGGCCGAGATCGTCAAAGAGTCTCAGTCCGGCAAGGAGCCCAAGCCCGTCATTCTTATGTGCGCCTCGGGATGGCGAAGCGGGCCGCTGGGTCGAACGCTCAAAAAGGCCGGTGTGCAAGAAGTCTTCAGCCTCGAGGGGGGCTTTGATGCCTGGAAGCAGGCTGGTCTCCCCGTTAAACAGAAAGCCCTCTCATGAAACTTGTCCGCATGTACACCACGGCTGTTTGCCCATTCTGTCAGCGCGCAGAGATGCTCTTAAAGCAGCGCGGTGTGCAAGAGATCGAGAAAATTCGCATCGACCTCGACCCGGCTCAGAGAGATCTCATGATCGAGCAGACCGGCCGAAGAACCGTGCCGCAGATCTACATTGGCGACACCCACGTGGGCGGATTCGATGATCTCGCGGCCCTCGATCGGGCTGGAGAGCTTCTCCCCCTGCTTGGCGCAGGCTCCTCCTGATCGCAGCAGCATTCGCTGCACCACCCTCCTCTTCAGATAGGCTCCCCATGTCCGAACAAAACACGGTTTTCAATCTCCAGCGCGTCTATCTCAAGGACTGTTCGCTAGAGCTTCCACATGCACCGTCCATCTTCGTCGATGGCACGGAGCCGAGACTTGAGTTTGAGATCGATACAGGTGACGAAGAGTTGGGTCACGACCTCGTCGAAGTCTCAGTGCGTTGCACTGTGACCTGCCGGCTGGGCGATCGGATCGGTTTTCTCGTCGAGGCCACCCAGGCCGCCATCTTCGAGATTCAGGGTGTTTCGGATGAGCAAAGAATGCTGCTCAAGGGCATCAGCTGCCCCCACATCATCTACCCCTACCTTCGGGCCAACCTGGCCGACTTGGTTCAGCGCTCGAGCTTCCCGCCAGTGCATCTTGCCGAGATCAACTGGGAGGCATTTTTCCAGCAGCGAATGTCCGAGCAGAATCCTGGCCTCGCTGATCATGCGGCCGGCGACTCGGGCAGCGGGATCATCCTCCCGCAATAGCCTCAGCTCGAATGCCTGACGCCCGCGTGCCACCCGTTCTCGTCTGCGGGGCGGGAGCGTGGGGCACCGCCTTTGCCATTCACCTCGCGCGCCGCGCCCCCCAGGGTGTGGTGAGTCTCTGGGCGCGAGATGCCGAGCAGGCTCGTCAGATGGCCGCGCTGCGCGTCAATTCACGCTACCTTCCAGACGCCCCCCTCCCTCCTGGCCTTCATGTCGCTGCGCATCTCGGGCAGGTGCTCCAGATCTGGCGAGAGCAGACCGCCCTCGAGCGGCTGGGGCTACTGGTTTTGGCCTGCCCCGTCTCGGCCCTGCGCGACCTCGCGCACGAGGTGGCCCAGTTTCTGGGGGTCCCCGCCGAGGGGGAGGGCGTTCTGTGGCTCTCCAAGGGCCTGGTCGTGGAGGGCTCCAATGGCCACGGCTTTCAGTGGCCATCCGATCTGGTCTCCTCCGAGTTGAGAGGCTGGCCCATGGGAGCGCTCTCCGGCCCGAGCTTCGCAAAAGAGGTGGCTGCGGGTCTGCCCGTTGCGCTCACGCTTGCTAGCGCCCAGGCCGATTGGGCTCGGGAGATTGCAGCCCGACTCTTCGGGGGCGGGATGCGCATCTACTCGAGCACCGACCTCATCGGGGTTCAGCTTGGCGGCGCTGTAAAAAATGTGCTGGCCATCGCGGCAGGCGTGGCCGATAGCCTCTCGCTGGGCGCCAACGCGCGGGCAGCCCTGATTACGCGGGGCTTGGCCGAGACTGCAAGACTGGGGCTGAGCCTCGGTGCGCAGCCCGAGACCTTTCTCGGGCTGGCCACCCTGGGCGACCTCGTACTCACAGCCACCGGCGATCTGTCTCGCAATCGCAGGGTGGGAATGGGGCTTGGGCAGGGCAGACCTCTCGCCGAGATTCTGGGTGAGCTGGGCCATGTGGCCGAAGGGGTTCAGGCAGCACCGGCCTTGCTTGCGCTGGCCAGACACCATGAGGTGGAGTGCCCCATCATTGAGGCGGTCTGCGCCCTTCTCGATGGGCGCCTCACGCCGAGCCAGGCCATCTCGGGCCTTCTGTCCCGGCATCCGATTGACGAGCGGCCCTAGGCCTCTTGAGTGGGGGCGCCAACAAAGCTGAGCTGGCGCCAAACTTCGTAAACAGCGACTGCGACCGAGTTACTCAAGTTCAGACTTCGGCTCTCGGGCCGCATGGGCAGTCGCAATCGATTCGACTCGAGAAACCAGCCAAGTTGAGAGGTGCTCAGACCCCGCGTTTCTGGGCCGAAAAAGAGCCAGACGCGCGAGCTTGCACGGGGCTCGGTTGCACCAGCACTGCGGGCTTGAAAGTCGACTTCAAAAAAAGATCGACGCGCCTTGGTGCTCAGGGCGAAGCAACATGCTCGATCGGGCGTGACGACCGACAGAAAGGCGCTCCAGTCTCCATGGTGACGCACTCGACAGAGGTCTCGGTAGTCCAGCCCAGCCCGTCTCATCTTGGCATCGTCGAGTGGAAAGCCCATCGGGCCCACGAGATGGAGAGCGGCACCCGTGTTGGCACATAGCCGCATGACATTGCCCGTGTTGGGAGGTATTTCGGGCTCTACCAGGACAACTTCGATTGGGGCTTCGGACGTGGCCTGCATCGATCGATCTTAGCTGGGCCGGTCCTTGTCTCTCGAGGGGTTGCCACGCGGGCAGCCACCACGGCCCCCAAGACCTGTGCACCGACTGCATTGAGTGCCTGCCGGGCCGCTGAGAGGGTCGCGCCGGTTGTGAACACGTCATCGACCAGCAAGACGCACTTGCCAGAAAGTGAGGCGCTCGCCTCGAAGAGTCCTGAGAGGGCCCGGAGCCGGTCGCCCCGCGAGCGACCCGCCTGTACCTCGCTGCTTCTGGGTTTGGTCAGCCCGCGCCGCCGGAGGGGGCATTCGCGTTGGGTGCTGAGGGCCTGCGCAATGAGAAGCGGGAGGTGAAAGCCCCGAGTGGGAAGTCGCCGAGGGTCGGAGGGAATTGGAATGAGGATGGGGTGGTGTGACCAGATCCAGGAGCCGGAGGTTTTCGCACACACGCGAGAGAGGGTAAGGGCGCTATGCCAGCTACGGCCATATTTCGCTCGTCGAATCAGGTCGGACAGTGGAGGCTCAAAGCGACCTGCGGACCAGACCAAGAGGGGCTCTCCATCTGGGAGTGGGAAGGTGGCCCAGGCTGGCGAGGGGGGTGGGATCTGAGCGGGCGATGCGCCCAAGAGCCAGGCTAGAAGCGATCTCAGAGACACCCGCTGACTATACTCAGACCCATGTATCACGCCCCTAACCAGGCGGCCGAGCACCCTCTCAGTCAGGCCCTTTCAAGGGGCCTTGAGCAGAGAAGGCAGGCCGTAACAACGGCTCTGCGCAACTCGCTTCGGCTGCCCAGTGACAGCCCCGAGGTGGCTGCGGCCGCATTGAATCAGCACATGCACTCCAAGGGCCCAGAGAGTCTCGACCTGGTCGAACTCACGCTTTTGGTGGCCTGGCCGCTCCAGGCGCTCGCACCCATCGTGAGGGAGGCCACGCGCACCCTGCGGCCTGAGGGCCTTTTTATGTGCGGGAGTCTTGGGCCGGGCAGCCTGAGGACTCTCCTTGGCGGCCTAGGCATTGACGGGAGCTGGCTCTCACAGCGTCTGCCCGACATGCATGACCTGGGCGACTTGCTGGTGAGGTCTGGCCTGTCTGCCCCAGTGATGGAGTCAGAGATGCTCACACTCACTTACCGGCAGCGTGGGCTCTGCCTGAGTGACCTGCATGGCCTTCTACCGCGGGCTGGCGCGCCGGGGCTGAGGGGTTCTGCAACCGCAGACTTGCTGAGCGAGGCCCTTGAGCGCGCGCGCTCGGCAGACGGCCGCATTCAAATGCCCTTCGAGTTGGTCTTTGGCCACGCTTGGTGCGGGCATGCGAAGCCGCAGCCCGCGAACCCGGGAGGGCCCATCCCGATCCGAATCACCCGTCCCAACCGCTTTTCCTAGAAGTTCCCAGAGCCGCAGGGTCGGCAAAGCCCGCCTGAGCGTCAGACATTTGTTACAGAAGCCCCCTATAATCCCGAAGATGAAAAGCGAGGCTTCTCTCGGTCCAGACGACGCGCGGGACGCCTGGGTCTGGGTACTGAAGAAGAACTGCTCCTTGAGTCCTCGGCAGTTAATGTGGATTTTTGGAACCCTTGCCGCAGTGTCGGTGGCCGTGGCTGTTTTTTGGACCGCGCAAGGGATGTGGATGGTGCTGCCCTTCGCTGTTGTGGAGTGTGGTGCGCTGGGCCTGGCATTTTTTTGCTATGCCCGACACTCCACGGATGGCGAGCGAGTTCTTTTGAGTGGCTCGGGCTTGGAGGTGGAGCGCTCTGTAGGGCAACGGGTTCAGACCACTCGTCTCTCGCGGTTTGGACTCACGGTTCGCCTCGAAGAGGGGTCCGGGCTCGTCATGTGCCGAGGCGGTCGGGAGGAGTTGAGGGTCGGTCGATTTGTGGACGCCGAGGGACGACTCAAGTTTTACCAAGAATTCAGGGACGCTTTGCGTCTCATGTCAAAAAGGGGTTTTCAGTGATGAAGCTGTTTCAAAAGGTGGTTCGTGGAGTGGTCCATCGTGCTCTCGCGCTCGCCGTCGGACTCTCTCTTCCCGTTATGGCCATGGCCAACGACATGACCACGCGGTACAACCTTCGCGCGCCTGCAAGCGGCATGGCCGAGAGCCTCTACACGCTCCACAACGTCATGCTTATTCTCTGCCTCGTCATTTTCGTGGCGGTCTTTGGCGTTATGTTTTATTCCATTTACGCCCACCGAAAATCAAAGGGCCACAAGCCCGCCTCTTTCCACGAGAGCACGGCCGTCGAGATTGCCTGGACTGTGGTCCCGTTCCTCATCGTGATCTTTATCGGCATCTACGCCACACCCATCGTGATGGCCCAGAAAGACACCACCAACGCAGACATCACCATCAAGGCCACCGGCTATCAGTGGAAGTGGGGCTACGACTATCTCAAGGGAGAGGGTCAGGGCATCGCCTTCTACTCCACGCCCACCACGCCGTATGAGCAGCGGATGAACCTTCAGGACAAGACAGCCAACTACCTCTCAGAGGTCGACAACGTGCTGGTGGTCCCCGTTGGCAAGAAAGTTCGCATCGTGACCACGGCCAACGACGTCATTCACGCCTGGATGGTTCCCGCTTTTGGCGTGAAACAGGATGCCATTCCCGGGTTTGTCCGAGACACCTGGTTTAAGGCCGACCGCGTGGGCACCTACAACGGTCACTGTGCGGAGTTGTGTGGCAAAGACCACGCCTTCATGCCCATCGTGGTGAAAGTGGTGACCGCAGAGGAGTACACCGCCTGGGTCGCCGAGCAAAAAAAGAAATTGGCTGAGGCCCCCGCCGCCCCCGCCCAGCTTGCCGTAGCCAAGTAAGACTTCAGAGGAGATTGTCATGAGCGCAGTTCTCGACCCCCACGGACACAGCCACGATCACAGCCATGACGACCACCCTCACGGTCTGCGTCGCTGGTTGTTCGCGACCAACCACAAGGACATTGGCACCCTCTACCTCTGGTTTAGTTTCGCCATGCTGCTTGTGGGTGGCGTCCTCGCCCTCTGCATCCGGGCCGAGCTTTTCCGCCCCGGCCTTCAGCTGGTTCAGCCCGAGCTCTTTAATCAGTTCACCACCATGCACGGCCTCATCATGGTCTTCGGAGCCATCATGCCGGCCTTTGTGGGCTTTGCGAACTGGATGATCCCGCTCCAGATTGGCGCAGCAGACATGGCTTTTGCCCGCATGAACAACTTCAGCTTCTGGCTCATGATTCCGGCGGCCATACTTCTCGTGTCGTCGTTCTTCGTTCCGGGTGGTGCCACCGCAGCAGGCTGGACCCTCTACGCGCCTCTCTCGGGACAGATGGGCATCGGAATGGACATGGCCATCTTCGCCATGCATCTGCTGGGCGCCTCCTCCATCATGGGCTCCATCAACATCATCACCACCATTCTCAACATGCGCGCACCGGGCATGACGCTCATGAAGATGCCGATGTTTGTGTGGACCTGGCTCATCACGGCCTACCTGCTTATTGCAGTAATGCCGGTCTTGGCGGGCGCCATCACAATGACGCTCACCGACCGCCACTTCGGGACCAGCTTCTTTAATGCTGCCGCTGGCGGTGACCCAGTGATGTACCAGCACATCTTCTGGTTCTTCGGTCACCCCGAGGTCTACATCATGATCCTTCCGGCCTTCGGAATCGTCTCGGAAATCATCCCCACCTTCTCCCGCAAGACCCTCTTCGGCTACAGCTCCATGGTCTATGCGACGGCCTCCATTGCCATCCTGTCGTTCGTGGTCTGGGCTCACCACATGTTCACCACTGGCATGCCGCTCACGGGCCAGCTCTTTTTCATGTACGCCACCATGCTGATCGCTGTGCCCACCGGCGTAAAAATCTTCAACTGGTTGGCCACCATGTGGCGAGGGTCAATGACCTTTGAGACCCCGATGCTCTTTGCCATCGGGTTCATCGTGGTCTTCACCATCGGTGGCCTCACCGGCATCATCCTGTCGGTGGCTCCTCTCGACATTCAGCTGCACGACACCTACTACGTCGTAGCCCACTTCCATTACGTGCTTGTCGCCGGATCGCTCTTTGCCCTATTCGCCGGTGTGTATTACTGGATTCCGAAGTGGACGGGCCACATGTATGACGAGACCCTTGGAAAAGCTCATTTCTGGCTCTCCATGGTCTTTTTCAACATCACCTTCTTCCCCATGCACTTCCTCGGTCTGGCCGGAATGCCGCGCCGGTATGCCGACTACCCCATGCAATTCGCAGACTTCAACGCGGTGGCCTCGATTGGCGCATTCGGGTTCGGCTTCACCCAGCTCCTCTTCCTCTTCATCGTCATCAAGTGCATCAACGGTGGCAAGAAGGCGTCAGACAATCCCTGGGAAGCCCCCCATGGTTTGGAGTGGAGTGTGCCTTCACCCGCGCCCTTCCACACCTTCGAGACGCCCCCGGTTGTCAAATAAGCCAGTGGAGCAGCCCAGCAAACCAAATCTGCGGCTCGCCCTGATCCTGTTGTCAGTGGCGGCCGCTTTTTTTGGCGGGATCATCGTGAAGTTTTTGCTCTTCCCGACGCACTAGGCAGCCATCTATGCCCCCCGAGTCCGAGGCCGTCCACTCAGGCGCGAACAAGACCATGCTGGGCAAGCTTCTCATGGTCGCCATCCTTATGTTCGGCTTTGGTTATGCGCTCGTCCCTTTCTACGAAAAAATCTGCGAGCTCACGGGCATCAATGTGCTCACCGCCAGAGAGCGTATGGATCCCGCAGAGGCCCGACGTTTTGCCCAAAACACGCAGGTCGACCTCACCCGTACCGTGTCGGTTGAGTTTGACGCGAACTCGCATGGCCCCTGGTCCTTCCGCCCGAAGAACAACGTGATCGAGGTTCACCCGGGCGAACTTGCAACCATCATCTACGAGATCCGCAATAACCAAGATGCCGAGGTGTCTGGCCAGGCGATTCCAAGTTACGCGCCAAAGCAGTCTGCCGTGCACTTTAAAAAGCTCGAGTGCTTCTGTTTTCAGCAGCAGGTCCTCAAGGCCAGAGAGACGCGTGAGTTCCCCGTGGTCTTTGTCATTGACCCCAAGCTGCCCGATGGCATTCGAAACATCACGCTGAGCTACACCTTTTTCCAGGTCGGCTCCGCACAGCCTACCCTCTAGAGGAGAGAACAAATGTCCGCGACTGAGCGCAAGGGCAGTCTCCTTCAGACGGTGGGCGCGGTCTTTTGGTCTTTTTTTGGAGTGCGCAAATCCAGCGCTCACGATGCAGACATGGCTCGGCTCAATCCGATCCACGTCATCGTCGTGGGCGTTCTGATGGGCGCTGGTTTCGTGCTGTCCTTGGTCGCCCTGGTGCAATTCATCACCGCGGGTCGCTGATCTCAAAGGGAGAAAAGAATGAGCGTCGCATCGTCGGGGAGCGCCCCTTACTACTTCGTACCAGCGCCGAGCAAGTGGCCGCTGGTCGGCTCAATCTCCATGCTTTTTTTCATGTTCGGCATGTCCGGCCTGGTTAACGGAGCGGCCTACGGCCCCTACGCCATGGCTGTGGGCTTTGCCATTCTGGTCTACATGTTCTTTGGCTGGTTCGGAGTCGTCATCCACGAATCAGAGGCGGGTCGGTATAACCACCGAGTCGACGCGAGCTTTCGCTGGAGCATGGGCTGGTTCATCTTTAGCGAGGTGATGTTCTTCGCAGGCTTCTTTGGAGCGCTTTTCTACGCCAGAACAATCTCGATGCCGTGGCTGGGCGATCTGGACCACAAGGCCATTCTCTGGCCCGACTTCAGCGCCCACTGGCCAAACAATGGGCCCGCTGGCCTTGTAGAGCCGTTTCAGACCATGGGCCCGTTTTGGATTCCCACCATCAACACGGCCCTGCTTCTCTCCTCTGGCGTCACGCTAACTATCGCCCACCACGCGCTTCGCGAAAATCACCGCGAGAAAGTGCTCCTCTGGCTGGCCATTACCGTGCTGCTGGGCGCAGTCTTTATGGGCTGCCAGGCGTATGAGTACGCCCACGCCTACGCAGACCTCAACCTCAAGCTGGGCTCGGGCATTTTTGGATCGACCTTCTACATGCTGACGGGCTTTCACGGTTTTCACGTCACCATCGGCGCGATCATGCTGCTGGCTGTTTGGTTCCGAGTTCGCAATGGTCACTTCAAGCCTGATCAGCACTTTGCCTTTGAGGCGGCCGCCTGGTACTGGCACTTCGTGGATGTGGTGTGGCTTGGCCTTTACGTCGTGGTGTACTGGCTGTAGGTCCCGCCTCGGGCGGGCGCTTCGAGGTCTAGTAGCGCACGCCCGTTGTCTCAATCAGGCCAAAGCGATTGGCCAGTAAGAGGCTGACAAAGAGAAGAATGGAGAGGCCCACTCGAAGCGCCAGGGCCTTGACGGTCTTGTTGCTCGTTCCTCGGTCTCTCATCAGATAAAAGAGAGCCGATCCTAGGCTCAAAACAATCGCCGAGAAGGCAATGCCAATCAGCAGTTTCGCCACACCCTCTCCCCAATACTCAATCCACCCATGCTGACATGGTAAGTGGGAATGCGCCTCAGCGCGGAAGGGCTCCTCTGCAATGGACCGCGGCCAGCGCGGTGATGGTGGCCCTCGCGCTGCTCACTGCCTCGCTGGGCGTCTGGCAGTGGAGTCGCTCGCTCGAGAAGCAGACGCTGCTCAATCACGTACGAGCGCAGCAGGAGTCATTCAAAGCCACTCAGCCCCTACTCGGTGTTCGCCCCCGCCTGGCTGAGGTCAGCCAGCCCGCCACCCTCGATCGACTGCCCGTCACGATCCGGGGACGGTGGATCCCAAACACCACCCTCTACCTCGACAACCGAACCGTGGATGCCCGCACGGGCGTTCAGGTGCTCACCGCCCTGGCGTTGCCAGATGGCAGCGTGGCCTGGGTTAACCGTGGCTTTGCCCCCAAGCAGCCAGGTCTCTCCGATCCCCAGCGCGAGGGGCTTTTATCTGGGGAAGTCTTCCTGCCCACATCCAAGGGTGAGGTGGATCTCACGGTGGTTGGTCTGACCGATCTCTTTCAGCGCCTCGAGTTGAGTCGAGATGAGGCGGCGCTGATGCAGGGCGCACTCTGGCAAAACCTTCATTGGGATCTCTTAAAGGCAAGGCTGAGGGAAAAGACCATGCGGGAGCAGCCTGTCTGGCCCCTCATCTTCTGGCAGACTCAAGACCTCGATGAACCGCTGATTCAGCGCATTCCCGAGCCCAAGACAGAGGACGTCTCTAAACACCGGGGTTACGCTGTCCAGTGGTGGCTCATGGCGCTCGTGGCGCTCTGGTTTGCCCGTCGACTCGCACAATCTCACGCTCGCCCCTATGAATCCGAATAGTTCGCAACCGTCTAAGAGCAGCCAGTCCCGCTCGACACGAAGTCGGCTCGCGCTCTGGCTGGTTATCGCCGTTTGTGTTGCCCCCGTCATCGCCTCCTACGTGGTCTATTACGGTGTGCGGCCAGAGGCCCGCTCAAACCACGGAGTCTTGCTCGAGCCTCAGGTCGACGTGGCTGCCCTGCCGATCACCGTGATCGAAAAGCCGAGCAAGGAATCGGGCTTCCTGGACGTGCTCGAAAGACTACCCAAGGACGATCCCCGCGGGGCACTTCAGGTTACCTCCGACTTTCGAGGACGCTGGCTTCTCGTGAGAGTCGGACCGAGCGCCTGCGACGAGGCCTGTCTCCTTCAACTTCGGGACATGCGCCAGATTCGGCTCGCCACGGGTCGAGATCGCGATCGGATCGAGCGGCTGTGGCTGGTCACAGACGCAAGCCCCGTTTCGCTTCCCGAGGAATTTGAGGGCACCTGGGTCATTCGCATCTCTAAGAGGGAGTTGGCGGACTGGCCCACCGAGGCCGGCGAGCCCCTGCATGAGCAGCTCTTCATCATTGATCCCCTTGGCAAACTCATCATGCGCTTTCCGAAGGGCTATGAGGCCAAAGGGTTAAAGAACGATCTGACGCGGCTCTTAAAAGCCTCTCGTGTAGGCTAGTTCGATGACCGCCCTCTTTGCTCAGACGTCGTTTCAGGATGTCCTGCGACAGTACCTGGCTTTGACCAAGCCGCGGGTCAATATGCTCATCAGCTTCTGCGCGCTCATCGGCATGCTGCTGGCTGCGCCCGGCATCGCCCCATGGCAGCCCCTGCTCTTCGGAACCATCGGCATCACCCTGGTGGCCAGCGCGGCTGCGGCGGTGAACTGCCTCGTGGAGTCGCACATCGATGCCAAGATGGCTCGCACCGCCTGGCGCCCGCTGCCCGCTGGAACCCTCACCGTGCGTCAGACCATCGGCTTTTCCGCCACACTGGGTGCGCTGGGCATGTGGATCTTGTTCGTGTTTGTGAACGCGCTCACAGCCTGGCTCACGCTTGCAACCTTTGTGGGCTACGCAGTGGTCTACACCCTTTTTCTGAAACCCCGCACGCCCCAGAACATTGTCATCGGGGGCGCATCCGGCGCGATGCCCCCTGTTCTGGGGTGGGCCGCAGTTGCCAACCAGACCCCCGCAGAGGCGTGGATTCTCTTTCTCATCATCTTTATCTGGACGCCCCCGCACTTTTGGGCCTTGGCCCTCTACCGGGCGGATGACTACGCTCGCTCAGGGCTGCCCATGCTGCCCATCACGCATGGCCAACAGTTCACGCAGCTTCAAATCTTCCTCTACACGCTCATGCTGTTGGCGGCTAGCGTCCTTCCCACTGCGATTGGAATGAGTGGCTGGCTCTACCTTGCCGCCGCACTGGCTCTGGGTCTCCGGTTTGTTCAGCTGGCTTGGCAGCTCTACAAGTCCTACAGCGAGCCGCTCGCTCGCAAGACCTTCAAGTACTCCATCTGGTATCTGTCCTTGCTCTTTGCAGCCCTCTTGCTGGACCACTACCTCATTGCGCTGACTCGCTAGTCGCTGCTGGGGGATGACCTCCCGCGGCAAGCTTGTCCTTCAGCCACTGCTCGACAGACGGAAAGACAAACTTGCTCACATCGCCGCCCAAGGCAGCAATCTCTCGAACGATCGATCCCGAGATGAACTGGTACTGATCGGAGGGCGTCAGAAAGAGGGTCTCCACATCGGGCATGAGATAGCGATTCATCCCGGCCATCTGAAACTCGTATTCAAAGTCGGACACGGCGCGAAGACCTCGAATAATCACGCGGGCATCCTCAGCGCGAACGAAGTCTCGAAGGAGACCCTCAAATCCGTGGACCTCAACATTGGGATAGTGGCCAAGAATCTCAGTGGCAATGGCCACTCGTTCTTGAAGGCTGAAGAACGGCTTTTTAGAGCGGCTGTCGGCCACTCCCACGACAACCCGATCAAAGAGCTTAGAGGCCCTTCGAACGAGGTCTTCATGTCCGCGCGTCAAGGGGTCGAAAGTGCCTGGATACACAGCGACGGTCATCACGAAGCCTCCTGATGCTGATCCAGCGCGAAGGATAGCAAGGCATGGAAGACCGCGCCTGCCCTTGCGGAGCGCAGCACCTGAAGGCCACCCATCTCGTCGGGCTGTACGAGGCGATCCAGCGGCTGCTCTGACTCGACGTAGATGAGCCCATGGGCATTGAGGCAGCGCGCGGCCAGGGGTAGGCTACGCGGGATGAGACCCTGCTCGAAGGGGGGGTCGAGAAAGATCAGGTCATAACTTCCCGTCGGCTGTGCGGACAAAAAACCCAGCGCATCGGCCCCGAGCACCCGAATCGATTCGCCCGCCTCGAAGCGTTCAATCTGCGCCTTCAGAGAGGCTACGCAGACCGGGTCGCGCTCAATGAGGTAGACCGAGTCGGCACCGCGCGACGCCGCCTCAAAGCCCAGGGCCCCAGTCCCGGCGAACGCATCAAGAACCCGACGACCGACGAGGTGTGTGCCCAGCCGAGCAGAGATCCAGTTAAAGGCCGTCTCCCGAACCCGATCGGGCGTGGGTCGAAGGCCGGGCCGGTCAAGCACCGGCAGAACACTGCGCCGCCACTGCCCCGCGATGATCCGAACCTGCCCCGGACCCTTGTGTGTGGCTATCGTGCGGCTCCGGCGACAACCACGGTCGAGAGACGCTCGAGCGTCACCCTCTTCTGCAAGACTCGCTGGATGTCCTCCGCGCTCACGGCTGCAACCGCCTCGGTCCATTGATCCAGGTAGTTCAGAGGGAGGCGATAAAAGCCAATCTCCGAGAGGGTGTCGAGCAGTTTCCGATTGGTGTCTAACCGCAGGGCAAAGCCGCCCATGAGGTTTTTCTTTGCAGCAACCAGCTCATCCTCGGTGGGGCCTTTTGCGAGAAATTCTTCCAGCGTTCGCCGAACCACCTGCAGGGCCTGTGCACTTTTCTCCCGCTGAGTCTGAAGGCCGATGAGGAGTGGACCACTCTGAGCGCGGGGCGCCAGCGCGGAGAACACGCTGTAAGACAGACCCCGTTTTTCGCGCACCTCTCGAGTCAGCCGAGACGTGAAGCCTCCGCCCCCAAGGATGTGATTGGCGACCAGCATGGGGAAGTAGTCCTCCAGCTCACTGCGCGCAAGCACGGGTAGGCCAAGCCAGATATGACTCTGGCTCGCGGGGTGCGCCAGAGTCTGCGTCGAGGCAAGGGGCGTCCTGATCGGGGAGATCATGAAGGGCCACTCTGCAGTGAGCGCAGATGCCTGCGCGGCTGGGCCTGCTGACTCTCGACTCATAGGCTCGAGGAGATCCTCAACGAAGGCTCTCGCCTCGTCCAGAGTGAGCGCGCCGACGATGGAGATCTGCATGCGCTCGGGCCGCCAGTTGCGCTGGTGAAAGGCCCTGATCTGCTCAATCCCAATGGCCGCAAGGCTCGACTCGGTCTCCTGACGGCCATAAGGATGGTCGGGGTACATCGAGGCCCAGAGTGCCCGAACGGCCAGAGTCTGAGGACGAGTGAGCGACTCCCTGAGCGTGGATTGATTTCGGGCCCGCTCGCGCTCGAAGGTCTCGGGCTGAAAGAGGGGGTGCGCAAGCTGGCGACCGGCCAGAAGGGCTGCCCTCTGGCGAACCGGACGGTCTATGAGGAAGCGGTAACGCAGGGAGGTGCGGTCCGGAGTGACGCTTGAGCTGCGCTGAATGGCGAGCTCCCCGAGGGCGCGCTCCAGTTCGTTCTCACTCAGCGACGGCTGGCGCTCCGTCGCCTTCAACCCTCGTCCACTGAGGTCGGTCGTGATACTGGCCAATCCCTCGAGGCCCGGGGGGTCCCAGCGACTGCCGGCGTCGATATCGATGGCCAGATCCATCATGGGGATGTCGGGGGCGGCAATAAACAGCACCGAGACACCGGCGCTGCTGCGCCAGGTCTCGATCTTCTGTGATTCAGCATGCAGGCCCAAGGGGGCAAGAAGCAAGAGGGCGATCGAAACCGAGCACAACCAGGGGAATCGAAGTCGTGGAAAGGGTGCAAGCGTGTCCATAGGTTCTCGTTAGTGTCGAAGCGCGGCAGAAGAGGCCGAGCGCTTGGGCGCATCGGACAGCGGCAGGGGTCTAAGCTCGACCCGCGTGGATTGGTCTGCGCGGAAAATCGAGGCAGCCACACGCTGAACATCATCGGAGCGGATGTCGTCGAGCAGGGTGATCCAGTCTGCGGAGTCTGAGAGGGGGCGGTCCGCAGTGATGAGGCGGCCTGCCTCCATCGCCCGACTGAAAAGCGAGTCCTGCTGAAAAATTCGAGAGGCACGCACCTGTCTTCGAATGATGGCGAGCTCGGACTCTGGAATGCCTTCTTGGGCAATCTTTTGAATCTCAAGGACCATGTTCTTCTCTAGCTCAAGGAGCGAGACGCCCTCGGAAGGCGTCCCCTCAATCATGAAGAGGCCGGGCCCACGCGAGAGGTCTGCGGCATCGGCCGAGACCGAGAGGGCAAGGCGCTTCTCTTGGACGAGCCGAATAGTCAGCCGACCCAGATCGGGACTATCGAGCAAAGAGGACAGCACAGCCAGCGCGGCCATCTCTCTGGCCTTCGGGTTGCGGGTCGAGACGGCCTCTTGGGCGCTCAGCGAGGGCGATCGCCATGCGCGAATGAAAAATGGGTTGGAAGCCGGCGCAGCAACGACAAGGGCGCGCTCACCGAGTTGATCCGGTTCGCTCTGAGGCCTTCGCGTGGGCAGTTCTCGCTTGGCCCATGCGGCATAGAGGCGAACCACCTCCGCCCGCACGGCTTTGGCGTCGACATCACCCGCGACAATGACTGTGGCGTTATTGGGCGCATACCAGGTTGCATACCAGTCACGCGCGTCCTGCGCGGTGAGGCTCTCGAGGTCGCTCATCCAGCCAATCACGGGATAACGAACGGGAGACGACATGAAAGCATGGGCCATCAACGCCTCGTTGGCCCGACCATTGGGACTGTCCTCGGTTCGAAGGCGTCGCTCCTCCATGACCACCTGAATCTCTTTGGCAAATTCTTCCTGGCTGATGGAGAGGTTCTGCATGCGATCGGCTTCGAGGGCCATCACCTCAAAAAGTGCTTCCTTGTGAACCTGCTGAAAGTAGGCGGTGTACTCCCGAGAGGTAAAGGCGTTCTCGCGCCCGCCCAGCGCGGCCACTCGCTGGCTAAACTCACCGGGGGCCAGTGTTTTCGTGCCTTTAAACATCATGTGCTCGAGGACATGGGCGAGTCCGGTCTTGCCATTGACCTCGTCCATCGATCCTGCCTTGACCCAGACCATATGCAGAGCCGTGGGCGCCCGATGATCCTCGTAGACCACCAGGCGAAGCCCATTGGGCAGCGTCTCGTCCAACGTGGGTGCCCCCGGCCCTCGCTGTGTCTGCGCGCTTAAGGGAGGGGCCGTGAGGCAGGTCGCCAGAAGGACCAGGGCTAATATGTATCGCATGACGTCGGGACACCTTTTCCAATGATTGGGCTACATCTCATTCCCGGGGCCTCTCGACTCAAGGCTGGGCTGACCAAGACCCGCAACCACCTTGGCAGGCTCTTGGGCCGACCCGTTCTCGACGAAGACTGGTTCGAAGAGATGGAGTCTGCCCTTATTGTTGCAGACGTCGGTGGTCGAGTGAGTCATGAGCTGGTCACCACTCTACGAGCCTCGCTCAAAAAAGAGCCCATTGACCCCACGAGAATCGAGGAAGGACTCCGCGAGCGGCTTGTCCAGATCGTCGAGGCGCGGCTGGCCCCGCTTGTCCCGAGGCTTAATGAAACGGCTCCCCATGTTCCCCGAGTCATGATGGTTGTGGGCGTTAACGGCGCTGGAAAAACCACCTCAATAGGCAAGATCGCCCACTGGGCCACATCGTCTGGCCAGAAGGTGCTGCTCGCGGCAGGCGATACCTTCCGGGCCGCCGCGCGGGAGCAGCTCTTGACTTGGGGCAAGCGAAACGGCGTCGAGGTCATCTCCCAGGTCGATGGCGACCCAGCCGCAGTTGGCTTTGACGCGGTGAAGGCGGGCATTGCGCGTGGCGCAGAGTTGGTTGTCGTCGACACGGCTGGGAGGCTCCCAACCCAGCTGCATCTCATGGAAGAGCTCAAAAAGGTCAAGCGTGTTTTGGCCAAGGCGCTCGAGGGGGCCCCCCATGACGTCTGGCTCGTCGTCGATGGCGGCACGGGCCAGAATGCGATTGCACAGGTAAAGGCCTTTGATGACGCGCTGGGCCTCACGGGCCTGGTGGTGACGAAGCTTGATGGGACCGCCAAGGGTGGCGTCTTGCTCGCACTCGCGGCCGAGCGACCCATTCCTGTTCATTTCATTGGCGTGGGAGAGGCCATGGAAGACCTCCAGCCCTTTACCCCCGCGAGCTTCGCCCACGCCCTGATTTAGGCGACGCAGTCGACAAAGTAGTCCAGACGCCCCTCGTGCTCTTGCTGCACGAGGCCATGAATGTCTGCCTCAAATCCCGGGAACTGCGCATTGAAGGCTCGGGCAAACTGGAGGTAACCCACAATCGTCCTGTTGAATCGCTCGCCCGGAATGAGCAGGGGGATGCCTGGGGGATAGGGGGTGAGCAGACTCGTGGTGATGCGCCCCTCCAACTCATCAATGGGCACGCGCTGCGTCTTGCGGTGCGCCACGCAGGCAAAGGCGTCTGCGGGCTTCATTGCGGGCTCCATGTTGGATGTGTACATCTCCGTGGTGAGCCGAGCAATATCGTGCGTCTTGTAGGTGTCATGGAGCTGCTGACAGAGGTCTCTGAGGCCGACGCGCTCGTAGCGCGGCTGTTTGGCGCAGAACTCGGGAATGACACGCCACATGGGCTGATTCTTGTCGTAGTCGTCCTTGAACTGCTGAAGCGCAGTCAGCAGGGTGTTCCATCGGCCTTTGGTGATGCCGATGGTGAACATGATGAAGAAGGAGTAGAGGCCCGTCTTCTCAACAATGACTCCGTGCTCAGCCAGGTACTTGGTCACCACCGAGGCTGGTATTCCCCGGGAATCGAACTCCCCTTTGATGTTGAGGCCCGGGGTCACGATGGTCGATTTGATGGGGTCCAACATATTGAAGCCCGGCACGAGAGATTCAAATCCGTGCCACTCGTCCTGGGGCTTAAGCTCCCACTGCTCCCTCTGGGCCATGCCGTCGCTGTCGGCCTGCACATCTTCTGGCCCCCAGACCGTAAACCACCAGTCGTTTGCGCCGAACTCCTCGTCCACCTTGCGCATGGCGCGCCGAAAATCCAGCGCCTCGATGATGCTCTCCTCCACCAGAGCCGTTCCTCCGGGGGGTTCCATCATGGCCGCGGCCACATCGAGCGAGGCGATGATGGCGTATTGCGGGCTGGTGGAGGTGTGCATGAGGTAAGCCTCGTTAAAGAGGTCCCGATCGAGCTGGCGTGTCTCAGATTCCTGCACCAGTATCTGGGAGGCCTGAGAGAGTCCCGCGAGCAGTTTATGCGTGGACTGGGTGGAGAAGATGAGCGGGTCGAGAGGGCGCGGACGGTCCCGTCCAATCGCATGCATGTTTTTGTAGAAGTCGTGAAAGGTTGCGTGCGGAAGCCAGGCCTCATCAAAGTGCAGCGTGTCGATCGTGTCTCCAATCACCTCTTTGATCATTTCCACGTTGTAGAGCACCCCGTCGTAGGTGCTCTGCGTGATGGTGAGGATGCGGGGCTTGGCCTGACCAGCCTCCTGCGCTCGCGCCCAGGCCTCACGTGCGAAAGGATTGGCCTGGATCTTCTCTGCAATGGCCGCAGGCGAGAACTCGCTCAACGGAATGGGGCCAATGATTCCGAGGTGATTGCGCGTGGGCATGAGAAACACAGGGATGGCACCGGTCATCGTGATGGCATGCAACACACTCTTGTGACAGTTGCGGTCCACCACCACGATGTCGCCCGGCGCGACACTGGCGTGCCAGACCACCTTGTTCGATGTGGAGGTGCCGTTGGTGACAAAAAAACAATGGTCTGCGCTGCAGATTCGGGCGGCATTTCGTTCGGAGGCCGCAACCGGTCCAGTGTGGTCCAGCAGCTGACCCAGCTCGTCCACGGCGTTGCAGACATCGGCCCGAAGCATGTTCTCGCCAAAGAACTGATGAAACATCTGGCCCACAGGCGACTTCAGAAAGGCAACGCCTCCGGAGTGACCCGGGCAATGCCATGAGTAGGAGCCGTCCTGCGCATAGTGAAGGAGGGCGCGAAAGAAGGGTGGCGCAAGTGAATCGAGATAGGACTTGGCCTCACGAATGATGTGGCGAGCCACAAACTCTGGGGTGTCTTCAAACATGTGAATGAAGCCATGCAGCTCTCGGAGCACGTCATTGGGGATGTGCCGAGAGGTGCGCGTCTCCCCATAGAGATAGATCGGGATCTCAGCATTGCGAAATCGAATCTCGCCGATGAAGGCCCGCAGGCTGGCGAGCGCTTGCGTGACCTCCTCCGCGCTCCCGCTCCCAAACTCCTCGTCGTCAATCGAGAGAATGAAGGCCGAGGCGCGAGACTGCTGCTGAGCAAACTGCGAGAGGTCGCCGTAGCCCGTCACCCCCAACACCTCCATGCCTTCTTTCTCGAGGGCCTCGGCCAGGGCCCGAACGCCCAGTCCCGAGGCATTCTCGGATCGGAAGTCTTCATCAATGATGACGACGGGAAAACGAAACTTCATGGCTGGGCCTTTCCGAGAATGCGGACAATCGACGGATAGTAGGGCAAATAAAGGGCGGTTTGATGGCATTAGCACTCTCTGCACCAGAGTGCTAAACTGTCGCCATGACCAGTTCCGGACTCAGCCTCTCCCACCTATCGCCTGTTGCGAACCTGGACGCCTATGTGCGCTTCGTTCAGCAGGTCCCTCTGCTCTCGCCAGAGCGCGAGCAGACCCTCGCCTTGCGGTTTCGAACCATGGGCGATCTGGAGGCGGCTAGGGAGTTGGTGCTCTCTCATCTACGCCTTGTTGTGGCCGTCTCGCGCCAGTACAAGGGCTATGGCCTTGCACAGGCCGACCTGATTCAAGAAGGGAATGTCGGTCTGATGAAGGCCGTCAAGCGCTTTGATCCCACCCGCGGTGTGCGTCTCGTGTCGTTTGCCCTGCATTGGATCAAGGCGGAGATGCATGAATACATTCTGCGCAACTGGCAGATGGTGAAGGTGGCCACCACCAAAGCGCAGCGCAAACTCTTTTTTAACCTTCGCTCACTAAAGCGGGCACTGGGCGCGGAGCAGTCTGTCACGCCCGACCAGGCCGAGGCCATCGCAAAAGAACTCCAGGTCTCTACAGACGAGGTCCTCGAGATGGAGCGGCGTCTTGCGGGTGGCGACACGCCGCTTGAGCTCCCAAACGAGGACTCAGACGACGGCTCCTCAAGCACGCTCTCGGGCCCCATCGCCTTGTTGGCAGCGGAGCATGCGGACCCCGCCGAACTCGTGGCTGAGCAGCAAGAGGGTCGGCAGACCCAGGCTCGCGTGACTGCAGCCTTGGCCACACTGGATGAGCGCAGCCGTGCCATCCTGACAGCCCGCTGGCTAGGAGACGAGGATGAGAAGGGCCCCACCCTCCACGACCTGGCAGCCCAATACGGCATCTCGGCTGAGCGCGTTCGTCAGATCGAGGCCTCTGCGCTGAAAAAAGTCAAAACCGCGCTCATCCGCGCTTAATTCGGTATCATGCGCGGTTCATTCCGGTGGGCTGGTCGCGGCCGACCGGGTCTTTTTTGACTTTTCATTTTTTGGAGTAGGCCATGAAATTTTCCACTTCCAAAGTGGTGGCCACCCGCCGATCGACAGAGGGCACGAGTGCGAGCCGCCGCCTCCGTCGAAGCGGCAAACTGCCGGGCATTGTCTACGGCGGTCAGGGTGAGCCAGTGTCCATCGAAATGGACCACAACCCCATTCTTCTCGCCCTGAAAGTCGAGTCCTTCCACTCATCGATTCTTGAGCTTGAACTGGATGGAAAGACCGAGCCTGTCTTGCTGCGGGACTTTCAGATGCACCCCTACAAGTCCATCGTGCTTCATGTCGATTTTCAGCGCGTGGATGCGAATGCAGAACTCCACACTCGCGTACCCCTTCACTTCATCGGCCAGGAGTCAAGTCCGGCCGTGAAACGTGATGGCGCCATCGTGAGTCACGTCATGAACGAGGTCGAGGTGAAGTGTCTTCCAAAAGATCTGCCCGAGTTCCTCGAGGTCGATCTCTCGGGCCTTACGCTAGGCCACCCAGTGCATCTCAAGGACATCAAGGTTCCGGCCGGCGTCACCATCTTGACGCACGGGGGCCAAGACAATCCGGTGGTGGCCACCGCATCGAAGGTGGGAGCGTCTGAGGAGCCCGCGGCCGCCGCGCCAGCAGCACCGTCGGCGCCAGCCGCCTAAACGCGTCGCCCTGCAGAGCCCCTTGCATTTCGGGGCTCTGCACCCTCCCAGACAGATTCGTCCATGCCCATTCGACTCGTGGTTGGACTTGGAAACCCAGGTCCGCAGTATGAGGAGACCCGCCACAACGTGGGCTTCTGGTTTGTGGATGACATCGCCCGCGCTCAGGGCTCGAGCTGGGCCTCCGAGAGTCGTTTTCAATCGCTCATGGCCAAGGCGCAGGCTGGCCAGATCTGGTTGGCCAAGCCCCAGACCTTCATGAATGCCTCCGGTACGGCGGTCGGTGCCATCGCCCGCTTCTATCGACTCGAACCACGCGACATTCTTGTGGTTCACGACGAGCTCGACCTCATGCCTGGAGACGTCCGAATAAAGCAGGGCGGGGGCCATGGGGGTCATAACGGTGTTCGCGACATCGCCACCGAGCTTGCGAGCCCCGATTTCTGGCGTCTGCGCATTGGCATTGGCCATCCTCGAACGCTGAGTCTTCAGCAGGCCGTGGCAGACTTTGTCTTGCATCGCCCTCGGCCCGATGAAGAGGCTGCCATGCGTCAGGGCCTCACCCGATGCATGCAAGCCCTGCCTAGCCTACTGGGCGCAGATATGGCCGCAGCCCAACGCACACTTCACACCAGCAGCAAGCCGGCGGATCCCACTCCCTAGGCCCATCACGCCCCAAAAAAGAAAGGATCTTCCCTTGTCTCTTCAGTGTGGAATTGTTGGCCTGCCCAATGTGGGCAAGAGCACGCTGTTCAATGCCCTTACCAAGGCGGGCATTGCGGCCGAGAACTACCCTTTCTGCACCATCGAGCCCAACACAGGAATTGTTGAACTGCCCGATCTACGCCTTGCCCAGTTGGCCCAGATTGTGAAGCCCGAGCGCATCATGCCGGCCACCGTTGAATTCGTCGACATCGCTGGTCTGGTTGCGGGTGCGAGCAAGGGAGAGGGGCTTGGCAATCAGTTTCTCGCCAACATCCGCGAGACCCATGCCATTGTGAATGTGGTGCGCTGCTTTGAGGATGAGAATGTGGTGCACGTGAATGGTCGGGTGGACCCGCTCGCAGACATCGAGACCATCGAGACCGAGCTCGCGCTGGCTGACCTGGCGGGCTTGGAAAAACAGCTCATCAAGGCACAGAAGCTGGCGCGTTCTGGAGACAAAGAGGCCAGCAAGATCTTGGCTGTTCTCGAGAAATGTCAGACGCAGCTCGATCAGGCCAAGCCCATTCGGGGCCTCGCGCTCGACTCAGACGAGCGCGCGCTCATTCGCCCCTATTTCTTCATCACGGCCAAGCCCGCGATGTTTGTCGCCAACGTGGCCGAGGGCGGCTTTGAGAACAATCCGCACCTAGAAAAGCTTCGAGCCTATGCCGCTGCCCAGCACGCTCCTGTGGTTGCCATCTGCGCGGCCATCGAGGCGGAGATCGCGGACCTCGAGGATGAAGACCGGGCTATTTTCCTTGCAGACATGGGCATGCAAGAGCCTGGCCTTAACCGATTGATTCGCGCGGCCTTCGGGCTTCTTGGCCTTCAGACCTACTTCACCGCAGGGGTCAAGGAGGTGCGCGCGTGGACAGTTGCCGTTGGCGCCACTGCGCCCCAGGCCGCTGGGGTGATTCACACAGACTTTGAGCGCGGCTTCATTCGGGCCGAGGTGATTGCCTTTGAAGACTTTCTCGCCTGCAAGGGTGAGCAGGGCGCCAAGGAGGCTGGCAAGATGAGGCTGGAAGGCAAGGAGTACATCGTCAAGGACGGCGACATCATGCATTTTCGCTTTAACGTCTAGCCCTGGGGCTCTCGCGCCCACCGGCCTAGTGCCTTACTCCAAGAACAGAGAGCTCACGCTGTCGGACTTGGCGATTCGAATAATGGTCTCGGCCAGCAGCCCTGCGCAGGAGATGACCCGAATGCGGTCACAGGCCTGGGCATCAGGCGCAAGAGGAATCGTGTCGGTCACCACCAGCTCATCCAGCTCGGAGTCCGAGATGCGA
Organism: Burkholderiales bacterium UBA2463; assembly: GCA_002342295.1. Lineage (GTDB taxonomy): Bacteria > Pseudomonadota > Gammaproteobacteria > Burkholderiales > Burkholderiaceae_A > Hahnella. The sequence goes on along the minus strand of DDPR01000008.1, from coordinate 122,109 downwards.
TGGACCGCGCCACCGGAGAGCACGGGGTGGGTGCAGTAGGCAATCACCCGAGAGGCGCCATTGGCCTTGAGCGCGCCAGCCGCCTTGGTCAGGGTTCCGGCGGTGTCGACCATGTCGTCCATGATGAGACAGGTGCGGCCCGAGACATCCCCGATGATGTTCATCACCTCGGACACATTGGCCTTGGGCCGGCGCTTGTCAATGATGGCAAGGTCGGTGTCGAGCTCTTTTGCAAAGGCCCGGGCCCGAACCACGCCTCCTACGTCGGGCGACACGACGAGCAGATCTTTGTGATCGTGCTTCCAAACGTCAGCCAAGATAATGGGCGCGGCGTAGATGTTGTCCACCGGAATGTCGAAGAAACCCTGAATCTGGTCTGAGTGCAGGTCCATGGTGAGCACGCGATCCACCCCCACGGCCTGCAGCATATTCGCAATGACCTTCGCGCTAATGGGAACGCGCGCCGAGCGAACTCGTCGGTCTTGCCTGGCATAGCCAAAGTAAGGAATGGCTGCCGTGATTCGACCGGCTGAGGCGCGCCGCAGCGCGTCAACGATTAGCATCACCTCCATCAGGTGGTCATTGGCCGGCGCACAGGTTGACTGCAGAACGAAGACATCTCTGCCGCGAACATGCTCAAGAATCTCGACGGTGGCCTCCCCGTCGGAAAAGCGTCCCACGGTGGCCCGACCCAGATGAATGGAGAGGCTCTTGGACACCTCGGCGGCCAGCCTCGGGTTGGCATTCCCGGTGAACAACATGATGGAATCAGCGGAGCCGTTACCGGCAGTGAGACGATCGACCATGGTCCTGGGCTGCGGGAGAGGAGGTTGAGGGGCTGGGGAGGAAGGACTCGAACCCTCGCATGCCGGAATCAAAATCCGGTGCCTTAACCAACTTGGCGACTCCCCAACGGCGACACATTCAAAACACGGACCGCACAGACCGATATGTTAAAGCAGATGGGCGGGCGGCTCATGAAGATGGCGGCATACGCGAACGCGGGCGCCGATGCCGCGTTGTGTAAGGCGCTCCTCGAGCCGCCTGGCGTCAGCCTCATCGCGGCAGCTGCAAAAAATCGCACCACCGCTCCCACTCATGCGGACAGAGCCTTCCTCGAGTCCGACAGCCAGGGCCTCTTCCAGCAATTCCTGCGCCACCGTCGCGAGTGCTGGGTAGCGGGAAAAAGCCACGGGCTGGAGATCGTTTCGGCCAAAGGTAAAGCTGGGATTGCCCGCGGCCTGCGCAAGGTCTCGCACGGTCAGGGCCTCGGTATTGCGCGTCAATGCGGCATCACGAAAGATCTCAACCGTCGGGACGGGCTGTGGAGGAACCGCCACCAGGAACCACTCGGCGGCCACCGGCATGGGCGAAACCTGCTCACCGATGCCCTCTACGAAGGCGCTCTCTCCGAAAACAAAAAAGGGCACATCGGCGCCAAGTTCAAGGCCGATGCGAGCCAGATCACCCGCAGTCAGGCCCAGACCCCAGAGTCGGTTAAGGCCCATCAACACGGTTGCGGCGTCCGAACTTCCCCCGCCAAGGCCGGCCCCGGTGGGAATGCCCTTGTGAACAGAGACCATGCACCCCAGCTCGCGGGAGGCTCGCCCCATCTTGAGGCCCTCCTCTCGAAGCCGCATTGCCGCTCTGTAGGCGAGATCGTCTTCAACGGGCCAGGGGCAGTTTCCTCCTCGATAGATGCCCAGAGCACTCTCCTCCAGGGTAATTCGATCGAGCCAGTCGATCGGACAGAAGAGGCTCTGCAGCAGGTGATAGCCATCGCTTCGGCGCCCCACAACGTGCAGGAAGAGATTGAGTTTTGCAGGAGCCCAGAGGGTCATCATGATGCAGTGTCGCTGCCTCGGGTCAGGGAGAGTCTGAGTCGGGTAGCAGCCTCAGCGTCAGTCCGGACGCTTGGAGGCTGAGCGGGCCGGGAGTGCGCTGAGCCTGAGAGATGAGGTCTTGAAGGAGACGGGTGAGGACATCCAGAGCACCTGCGGACTCATCCAGAAGCCGACTCGCCCAGCGGCGAGCATCCCCCTCTGCCACAGCCTCTCCGCCCGCATCGCTCATGACCCAGTCAGAGTCGCCACCCTGGCAGACCGAACAGCGAAAAGACCCGATCGGGTCTCCCAGCGGAGACGACAGCCAGATCCGGTGACCTGGATGAAGCGCAAGCCATTCGTAGCGGCCCTGAAGCGGCTCGGTAAGTTTTCCTCCCGACAGCAAAAAGCGGCCGGCTCGAACGAGTTGAGGGGGCGGTTGGGCGGGCGCTGACGGGTTCCACGTGCCTGAGACGCTTGTCGTTGAAGCGGCCTGCGTCCCAAGACCGCAGAGCAAGACACCGCACATCAACACGCCACTCAGGGCCCGGTGGCCAAATCGAGAAAACAGTGAGTTCAACGTGCGGGGGAGGTGTGTGGGTCCACACCGAGTCGCCTCAGGGTCTCGGTGAGAATGCTGTTCGTGGGGTCTTGTGCCAGGCCAATCCGCCAGACTCGCATAGCCTCCTGCGTGAGGTTGAGTGTCCAGTAGACCTCGCCCAGGTGGGCAGAGATTTCCGGGTCTGGCTGCTGACTGTGAGCCTGCTTCAGCCAGCGTGCAGCGTCTTGCAGGCGGCCCTGACGAAAATAGACCCAGCCCAGACTGTCGAGGATGTGAGCGTCCTTCGGAAGAAGACGGTGCGCTTTTTCGATGAGTCGCTGGGCCTCATCGAGTTTCTGGTTGCGATCCGCCAGGCTATAGCCCAGCGCGTTCAGAGCGTGCGCGTGCTCGGGCTTGAGGGTAATGAGTCGTCGAAGCAGGCGCTCCATGTCGTCGTTGCGGCCGAGTCGGTCCAGCAGCATGGCGCGGTTGTAGAGTGCCGACTCGTGGTCGGGGTCTGGCATTGAGACGGCCTCAAGCAGGGCGAGCCCCTGTTCGGTCTTCGGAGCCCGCAGGCAGAGTGCGCCCAGACGATCGTAGAAGGCATCGAGCGTGCCCGACTTGCGGGCAGCCTCTCGTCTCTCGGAGAGCGACGCAATCAGGCGATCGTTCTGGCCGAGGACGACCTCAAGGGCATCAACGATCTCTTGGGCAGATGCGCTCTTCGGGTCACTGGCTAACCAGATGCGCGAGGCCACGAGCGCCTCCTGAGGGGCCCGAACCGAGAGCGCGAGCTGCGTTGCGCGCTCAGCAACCTGGGGATCACCCGTCTCTCGGGCCAGGCTGAGGTAGAGAGAGGCCGCTGTTGTCATGTCCCCCTGCTGCACCGCCAACTCCGCGGCCAAGATCTGGAAGACCTCTCGAGGCTCTGCAGATCGAGCGGGCTGCGCAAGGAGGCCGATCACGAGAAGCCCAGCGGCAAGGCGGACTGCGGCGCGCGAGAGCTGATGCATCATGGGACCCTCATTCATCTCTCCAGTTTAGACCCTTGTGCCATGCCCGAACTGCCCGAAGTCGAAGTGGTTTGTCGACAGCTTTCGCCGCTCTTGGCGGGCCAATCCCTGCAAGGGGTGGGCACAAGCGGCAAGTCGCTTCGAAGCTTCTCGGGGCGTCCGCAGGGCCTGAGCCCCCTTCTGGGCCAGTCGGTTCGGGGCCTGACTCGGCGCGCAAAGAACCTCCTGCTTATTTTTGATCATCACCAGCTGGCCTTGCATCTAGGAATGAGCGGCGTGCTGAGCTGGTGCCCCGGGCGCGACTCGCCCCCCAAACAGTCCGTCCACGAGCACCTCTGGCTGGTTTTTGATCGAGGACTTCTGCTCTACACCGACCCTCGACGCTTTGGGGACGCCCGACTGATAGATGGGGACGAGGCGCCCAGTCGCGCGCTGGGAGTCGGCTCCTCGGGCCTCGAGCCACTCGAAGCTTCATTCAACGGTGAAGCTCTCAACCGGGCTGCTCAGGGCGTGCGGCAAGCCGTGAAGGTCTGGCTGATGCGGGGTGATGTGGTGGTGGGTGTTGGCAATATCTACGCCAGTGAGGCTCTGCATCGCGCGGGCATTCACCCTGCGCGGGCAGCGGGTCGCATCCGGCCGGAGCGTCTGGCCCGACTTGTTCATCACATTAAAGAGGTGCTCGAGGAGGCGATTCGAGAGGGCGGCAGTACTCTGCGAGACTTTAAAGATGCGGCTGGTGTCCACGGGGGCTACGGCGAGCGACATCGGGTCTATGGTCGAGCCGGACAGCCCTGCCTTTCTTGCGGCACGCATATTCGACGCATGGTTCAGGCGCAACGAGCGACCTACTACTGCCATGTCTGTCAGCGCTGAGTTGAGCTTCTCTGAGTTGCTTCTGCGGTGGGCCGCAGACCACGGCCGAAACGCCCTGCCCTGGCATCCTCGTGCAGGCGAGCCAGCCGACCCCTACCGGGTCTGGGTCTCCGAAATCATGCTGCAGCAGACCCAGCTCTCAACCATGCTGCCGTATTACCACCGGTTCGTAGCCCGTTTTCCCTCGGTGAGGGATCTGGCGCTGGCCCAAGAGTCAGAGGTGCTCGCTGCCTGGAGCGGCCTGGGTTACTACGCGCGCGCCAGAAATTTGCTTGCTGCGTCACGAGCCATTGAGAGGGCCGGCTGCATGCCTCGGAGCGCCAGCGAATGGGAGGCGCTTCCCGGGGTGGGTGCCTCCACAGCTGCCGCAATCGCCTCTGTCACGCGCTGCGAACGGGCGGCTGTCCTCGACGGCAATGTGAGGCGCGTGTTTGCCCGACAGGTCTGCGCCACCGAGCCCTGGGGCAGCGCTGCACTCGCGCGAAGGCTGCAGGTCGAGGCCCAAGCACGGCTTCCTTTGGAGGCGCGCCAGATGCCTGCCTACACGCAGGCCATCATGGACCTGGGCGCCACAGTCTGCCTGCCTCGACGACCCGTGTGCTCGCGCTGCCCGGTTGCAGGGTCTTGTCTGGCCTTTGCGCGTGAGCAGACGGGTCGTTTTCCGGTGCCCGCAGACAAGAGGGCGCGACCCACCCGTCAGGCATGGTGGCTGCTCATGCAGCACGAGGGACAGTGGGCCTTTTTGCGACGACCCCCTCAAGGGCTCTGGGGAGGGCTCTTGACCCTGCCCGAACTTGCAAGTGCGCCCCCGCGGTCTCTCGAGGCGAGGCGTTCAGGCCATCCGGATCTTCAGTCAGTTGGCGAGATCGTGCACGACTTCACCCACTTCACCCTCAAGGCAGCAGTCTTCAGGGCCCAGCCTCAGAGCCAACAAGATGTCCAGACGCTCATGTCAGACAGCCTTGCTGACGATCCCTCTGCCATGGTCTGGATCACTCCAGAACGTGCGCTCCAGGAGGGGCTTCCAGCACCCCTACGCAGGCTTGTGGTCAGTCTAGGCCGCGACGAATGAGCGATCGATGCCTCACCATCACGGGCCACTCGGGCCGAAAGATCTGAGAGAGCTTCTCGGCGCAGTAGACCGAGCGGTGTTGGCCGCCCGTGCACCCGAGCGCCACGGTGAGATAGCTGCGGTGTTCATCGAGGTAGTGGGGGAGCCACTTCTTGAGAAGGGCGGCAATGTCCTGAATCATCTCGGCCACGACGGGCTGGGCCGCAAGATAGTCAATGACGTCATCGTGCTTGCCGGTCTGAGGCTTGAGGGCTTCGACGTAGTGGGGGTTGGGCAGGCAGCGTACGTCAAAGACCAGATCCGCATCGAGCGGAATGCCTTCCTTGAACGCAAAAGACTGAAACAGCAGCACGAGCCGCCCTGTTCGCAGGCCCACCAACTCTCGCGTCCACGCCCGAAGCGCTGAAGGCTTGAGTTCGCTGGTGTCGAGCGGAATGCCGAGTCGCTCGATGGGCGCGAGCAACTCCCGCTCCTCCTCAATGCACTCCAGCAGCGTTTTGCTCTCATGGACGCCCTCAATATCGGAGCGCGAATTAAGGCTCATCGGATGTCTTCGACGCGTCTCGGAATATCGTTGGATAAGGGTATCGACCCGGGCATTCAGAAAGAGCACGGTGAGCTCTGTGCCCTGTGTCCGCAGTTCATTCATGACGTGTTCAAGCGTGTGAATGTCGAGGCCAAGGCGCGCATCGGCTGCAACAGCCACCCGCTGATGCCCATCCGCCCGGAGGGTTTGAACCAGTTCAAGCAGCAGGCTGATGGGCAGGTTGTCGACGGTGTAGAAGCCCGCGTCCTCCAGCAGGTTGAGCACCACCGACTTGCCCGACCCCGACAGGCCAGTGACCAAGATAAGGCGCAGAGTGTCCTCTCGCTGNNCGAACAGTGAATTCTTTCAGAGTATCAATACCGCGAAGTTGCAGCACCGTGTTGCGAACGGCGGCCTCGACCAGCACGGCGAGGTTGCGACCGGCTGCGACTGGAATGACCACTTTCCGAATGGGAAGACCCAGAACATCCTCGGTGAGCGCTTCTAGCGGGAGCCGCTCGTACTCATCAATGGCCGAGCGGCGAACCAGATGCACGATGAGCCGAAGTCGAAGTTTCCGACGTACGCTGGTCTCTCCGAAGATGGCTCGTATATCAAGAAGGCCAAGGCCTCGCACCTCCAGCAGGTTGCGAAGAAGGGGCGGGCAGCGGCCTTCGACCGCGTCTGGCGCAATGCGGGCGAACTCCACGACATCGTCAGCCACGAGGCCATGACCTCGCGTAATGAGCTCGAGGGCCAGTTCGCTCTTGCCCTGGCCGGACTCCCCCGAGATGAGTACGCCCAGTCCGAGCACGTCCATAAAAACGCCGTGAAGAGAGGCCTTGGGCGCCAGCAGCTTGCTGAGCTGAATTCGCATGAGCTCAATGGCTCTTGCGGCCGTATGACTCGTGCGCATGAGCGGCAGGCTGTCTCGATCGCAGGCCTCAAAGAGCTCTGCGGGCGGAACCAGCCCATCGGCAATCACGATGGCGGGGGGCTTTCCGGCGATGAGCTCGGCCGTGACGTAGGAGCGCCGTTGGGGGTCGAGGCGGTTGTAGTACTCCACCTCGGCAAGCCCCAACACCTGGATGCGGTTGAGGTGAATGAGGTTGAGGTGACCCACCAGGTCCGCACTCTCGAACGAGGGACCTGAAATATGGCGATGGCCACCGTCCTGACCGGTCACCCAGGTCAGGCGAAGCAGTTCTTGGTAAGACCCGTAAAACTGCTGAACGTCGAGCATCGACTCTCCTAGGCGAGGGCTGGCCGCCAGCTGCAGACGGCCTCCAGCAGGTCCTCTCGGGTTGGCGCCGACAACAAGGCATCTCTCAGGTTTAAGTCGGAGAGCATCTCAGCGGCCTCAGAGAGAATCTCAAGATGTTGTTGGGTCGCCTGCTCGGGCACCAGGAGAAACACCAGCAAGGAGACCGGCTTGCCGTCCGGTGCCTCAAAGGGTACGGGCTCGCGCAGACGAAAGACTGCTGCAACAGCATGTTGAAGCCCCTTGATCCGGCCGTGGGGAATGGCGAGACCCTCCCCGAGGCCCGTCGACCCGAGCCGTTCACGGGCCAGGAGGGAGTCAAAGACTTTGCTGCGGGCAAGACCCTGGTGCGTCTCAAAGAGCAGCCCTGCGCGCTCGAAGACCCGCTTCTTGCTGGATGCTTCGAGGTCGACCAGTACGTGGTCGGGGCTCAGGAGTTCGCAGACGCGATTCATGAATCTCTAGGCGACGCCTCAGCAGCAGGAGGGTGCTGACCGGAGTGCACGGTCCTGGTGTGCTGCTCCTTGTAGCGGACCACCTGACGGTCAAGCTTGTCTGCGAGAAGGTCTATGGCGGTGTAGAGGTCCGTGTCCACCGCCTCGGCGTGAATGTCTTTGCCTTGAAAGTGCACCGTGACCTCGGCCTTCTGGTCCAGCTTCTCAACCCCAAGGACCACATGAGCCTGAATGCCCTGTCCGAAGTGCCTCCATGCTTTGGCGAGCTTCTGCTCCACATAACTCTGGAGGGAAGGGGTGACCTCAAGGTGGTGCCCAGTAATCGACACTTTCATACACGCTCCTCGTTGGATTTACGAACGTTTTCTAAGACTAGCACTGGGGATGCGCAGGCCCTCTCGGTACTTGGCCACGGTCCGGCGCGCAATGACGACCCCCTGCTGTCCGAACCGATCAGCAATCGCCTGATCAGACAGTGGCCTGCGAGCATCCTCTTCTCGAATCCAGTCCGAGATCTGGGCCTTGAGGGCGGTGGCCGACGCAGCCCCTCCGTCATCGGTTCCCACATGGCTGCTGAAGAAGAACTTCAACTCATAGCAGCCCAGGGGGGTGAGCATAAATTTCTGAGTGGTCACACGAGACACCGTGGACTCGTGGAGTTCGCAGGCCTCTGCAATGTCTCGAAGAATGAGGGGTCTCATCGCCTTGGGCCCCAGGTCAAAGAAGGTCTGTTGGGCAGCCACGATTGCCTGAGACACCTTGAGAATGGTCTCACTGCGCTGCTCAATGTTCTTCACCATCCAGCGAGCCTCCTGCAGTTTCTGGGCTAGGCTAGAGTCGCCCGCGCCTTCTCGAATGAGTCGGGCATAGAGCGGGTTGATGTGAAGTTTGGGGAGGGCCGATTGGGAGAGCCGTGCCGCCCAGCGGCCCGATTTTTCCCGAAAGACGATGACGTCGGGAATGAGAAATTGTGCCTGCTGGGTATTGAAGGCAGAGGCCGGCCGGGGCTCAAGTCGACGGATCAGATCCAGCGCAGCCTGGACCTGTTCTCGATCCAGTCCACAGGCTTTGGCCAGGCTGTTGGCTGGCATGGACCCGAGGTGATCGAGGTGGTTCGTGATGAGGATCTTCGCGGTCTCTTGAATGAGCGGGTCTTCATCGAGCAGGCCCAGCTGGATGAGTAGACACTCCTCCACGCTTCGCGCACCCACACCCACGGGATCGAGAGATTGCAGAAGGCGCAGACCCACGAGCAGCTCCTCGGGCTCGAGTGATCCCCCAAAGGACTCTTCAAAGACCGAGGCGAAGCCCTCTGCGAGTTCTTCGAGGTCATCTCGCAAATAACCATCCTCATCGAGCGAGGAGACCAGAATCTCAAGCCAGGCTCGATCGCGATGTGAGAGCTTCAGGCCGGCAATCTGACCTCGAAGGTGTTCGACCAGGCCCTCAGAGGAGGTCTCCTGCCCCTCTGGACCATCATCCTCGCCCGAGCCCGCGCCTGAGCCTGTACCCCACTCGGTAAGCCCGTCGCCGTTATCGAGGTGGAGTTCGTCATGGTTTGGGGGCTCAGCGGCCTCGGGTCCAGAGTCGGTGGGATCCTCCAGTGACTGTGGGTCGGATGGGGCATCGAGTGGCCGCAGCACGTCATCGGAGGCGCGTTCCGAATCAAGCGCCTGCGCCTGCGCCTCGTCCCGCTCGCGCTCGGCGTCTTCCTCTGAGGGGTCGGCCAGGGGGGCCGGCTCGTCCTCGGAGACCTCCTCGAGTTCGAGTAGGGGATTCTCGAGCGTGGCCTGCTCCAGCTCCTGCCGAAGCTCCAGGTTCGAGAGTGCAAGCAGTCGAATCGCCTGCTGGAGCTGCGGCGTGAGCGCAAGTGTCTGGCTGGTTCGAGTGGAGAGGGTGATCTTCACGGCTACATTCGGAAGTGCTCACCGAGGTAGACCCGACGAACCTGGGGGTTGCCCACAATGTCGCTCGGGCTTCCCGTGGCCAGCACGCTGCCCTCGCTGATGATGGTGGCGTGATCACAAATGCCCAGGGTCTCTCGAACATTGTGGTCGGTGATAAGCACGCCAATGCCTCGTTCACGAAGGAATCGAATGATTCGCTGAATCTCGATGACCGCGATGGGATCAACGCCCGCGAATGGCTCGTCCAGCAGAATGAATCGAGGCGAGGTGGCCAAGGCACGCGCAATCTCCACTCGGCGACGCTCTCCTCCAGAGAGTGACTGGCCCAGCGTATCGCGAATGCCCTCGATGTGAAGTTCCTGCAAGAGACCGTCAAGGCGCTCGGAAATCTCAGCCACGCCAAGCCGCCGACCGTCCGGTCCCCTCTGGAGCTCGAGCACCGCTCGGATGTTGTCCGCCACAGTGAGTCGGCGAAAGACGGAGGCCTCCTGGGGAAGGTAGGAAAGGCCCCGCTCCGCTCGTGCATGGATCGGCTGGCGCGTGATGTCCTCCTGGTCAAGCCACATCTGGCCGCCATCAGCAGGCACCAGCCCGACGATCATGTAGAAGCAGGTCGTCTTCCCAGCACCGTTTGGGCCCAGCAGTCCCGCAATCTCTCCACTCTGAAGAGACATCGACACATCGCGGACGACCTGGCGACCGTTGTAACCCTTCGAGAGGCTCTGGACCCGAAGAGTGCTCTTCGGTTGATCGGGGGCCGAGGAGCGGGTCGGGGTCATTTCTTGGTCGTGGACTCTCTTGGCATGAGCGTCATGCGTGCCCTGCTCTGCCCAGGGACGACGGTGACCTTGTAGGTCTCGTCCACGTTGTTGTAAGTGAGGTGGTCGCCAGAGACATGGTCCATGAGCTTCTCGCCGGCCAGGCGGCGCATGTCGGCCTGGCCGGTGAAGATGGCAATCTCGGTGCGACTGTCATAGTCGATGCGAGTGGACTCTCCAAACATCCACTCATTCACACCCTCGCGCTTCTGATGAAACTTAGCGGGCTTTCCGGTGACCACGGCAAGTGACTCGCCGTTTGGCAGCTGTTGAAGTTCCATTCGGTCGCCCGTGATCTTGAGCGTGCCCTTGGTGAGCGTGACGCGTCCGGTAAAAACCGTGACGAGCCGCTGGTCATCGTGATCGAGCCGGTCGGAGTCCACCTTCGTCGGGGCATCGCGGTCCGCCCTTTCGGCATGCGATGGCGCCGAAAAGCCAAGGCCCAGAGAGAGAGTGAATAGCAGAGTCAGGGCGAGAGTCTTCATGGCGTTCGGGGCGTGGGGGACGCATTCGAGGTGGCTCTGGGCACCACGAGCCGGCTGTCGGCCAGGATGGTGATTCGGTCGGTGTTCTGGTCCATGTGCATGCCTAGGCCAGTGAGCGTCGATTCGCCCCGAGTGATCATCACTGGAGCCTGAGTCTTGGCAACGTGCTCATTGGGATAGACATTCATCACGCTGGTCTTTACGGTCACCGCGGGCTCCTTTCCGAAGGCTTCTCGAAAGACCACAACGTCACCCTGCAAGACCACCTCACTCTGATCCGGGCTCACCGTCCCGCGAATCGAGCGCACCGTGACGGGGGGGCGGTCCTCTCGGAAGGCGAAGATGTGTGGCGCATCAACCTCCATGGAACCATCCCGCATCTGGACCATCTTGGGGCTCACGAGCTTCTGGGCCGGCTCACCCAGGGCATTGGATTTCGTCACGATGGCCGAGCCCACAATGGCGGTAGGGCCCTGAGGGCGTTCGGTGCGCAGGAGTCCACCCTGCTGGGCCAGGGTTGCCAAGAGCCATGCGCTCACGGATAGCGCGGTGACCAGGAATAAGGACAAGAGCGCACCGAGGCGGTCCGCGAGGCGCACATTCATTTGCGGCTCTCCAGAATGAACTCAGCGGCCTCGCGAACAGCGCCTGATCCGCCCGCCTGCTGAGAGACCCACAGTGCGGCCTCTCGAACGGATTCGACCGCGTTCGGAACCGACATGGGCAGCCCAACTGCTCGCATAAGGTCCAGATCTGCCGTGTCGTCGCCCATATGTCCGCAGGCTTCTGGCGAAACACCGGAGGACTCGCACCAGGAGACAAGGCAGGCACGTTTGTCTGAGACGCCCAGAAAGACATGGTGAAGGCCAAGCTCTCGGGCCCGAGCCACCACGGCCGGGTGGCTGCGGCCACTCACGATTCCCACACCAATGCCCGCCGCCAGCAGCTGCTTGATGCCTTGTCCATCCTGCACGTGAAAGCGCTTCAGACTCTCACCCTGCGCATCGAAATAGAGGCCGCCGTCGGTCATGACACCGTCCACATCCAAAAACAGATGCCGAATTTGTCGGGCGCGTTCCCGGGCGAGCTGGAGTCGGTTTGCCGAGCCAGGAAGTCCCGCTCCGTTCATAAAATTTTGGCCTCTAGGAGGTCATGAATACCCACCGCCCCCACGAGATGTCCTGAGTCGTCGAGCACCAAGAGGTGGTTGAGTCGACGAGACTCCATCGTGTGCGCCGCCTCAGTGGCAAGCGCCTCGGCGGAGATGGTGAGTGCGCCTCGAGTCATCGCATGGGTGACCGGCTGGTCGGTGCGACCACTTCCCTGCGCGAGAAAGCGACGCAGGTCGCCGTCCGTGAAGATGCCTAGCGCGCGACCATCTTCATCAACCACGCTTGTCATGCCCATTCGCTTGGCGCTCATCTCCATCAGGGCGTCGGCAAGGCTGGCAGTGGAGGCAACCCTCGGAACGTCATCGGCGGTGCGCATGACATCCCGGACCCGCACAAGCAGGCGCCGCCCGAGCGCGCCGCCAGGATGCGAGCGGGCGAAGTCTTCATGGCTGAATCCGCGAAGCTCGAGAACCGCGACGGCCAGCGCGTCACCGAGGGCGAGGGCGGCCGTGGTGCTCGCGGTGGGAGCGAGGTTTAAGGGGCAGGCCTCCTCCTCGACGGCGGCCAACAGGTGCACATCCGCGAGCTGAGCCAGACTCGAGTCGGGATTGCCGGTCACGGCGACCATTCGAGTTCCCATCCGCTTCAAATGGGGAGCGATGAATCGCAGCTCGTCCGTCTCACCCGAATACGAAAAGGCCAACACCAGATCCTCGGGCTGAATCATTCCGAGGTCCCCATGCTGGGCCTCGGCAGGATGAACAAAGAATGCGGGCGTCCCAGTCGATGAGAAGGTGGCCGCAACCTTTTTGGCGATGTGGCCGCTTTTGCCCATCCCGGTGAGCACGAGTCGACCCTTCGCTTGAAAGATGAGACGCACGGCTTCGGCAGCCGACGCATCAAGGGAGTGGGCCAGGGCGGAGACTGCTTTTGCCTCCACATGAAGCACGCGCTGAAGCCGAGCGAGCAATGCCTGGTCATCCAGGGCATGGGTCTGCTGAGCCTGCACGGTGGTCTGCGTCATGTCATGGCCGGTTGGTAAACTGGGGCGAAAGCAAAACAGAGACCAGTTTAATGGAATCAAGCCCCCGAGACCTTCTCGTGCAGTTCGAAGGCATGGGCTTTGCGTACGGAAGCAGAGCCATCATCGATGACCTCACTCTCGAGGTTCAGCGCGGGGAGGTGCTCGCCATCATGGGTGGGTCGGGTGTGGGAAAAACCACCCTGCTCAAACTCATCGCCGGCCTCATCGCCCCTCAGCAGGGGGGCGTGCGAGTGTTCGGCGAGCCACTGAGCCCAGATAACAAAAAAGAGCTGTTTGCCACCCGCCGACGAATGGGACTTCTCTTCCAGTTCGGCGCGCTCTTTACTGATCTGAGTTGTTTTGAAAACGTGGCGTTTCCGCTCAGGGAGCACGCCCGACTTCCGGAGTCCATGCTGCGAGACATCGTCTTACTCAAGCTTGAGTGCGTGGGCCTTCGAGGCGCCGCCCACCTCATGCCCAGCGAGATCTCCGGGGGCATGGCCCGACGAGTCGCTCTGGCTCGCGCCATCGCGCTCGATCCGGAGCTCCTGCTCTATGACGAGCCGTTCGCTGGGCTCGATCCCATTTCTCTGGGTGTCACGGCCCGCCTCATTCGTCGCCTGAACGACTCGCTGGGGGCGAGCTCCATCATCGTGACCCATGACGTGGCGGAGAGTTTTGAGATTGCCGACCGCGTGGCAGTCCTCGCACCCTCACCCGCTGGGGCGCGACTCGTCGCGCTGGGCACCCCCCAGAGCCTTTCAGACTCTCAGGACCCCTACGTTCGCCAGTTTCTGGAGGGCAGAGAGGACGGGCCGGTCGCATTCCACTACCCGGCGTCCTCGGTGGAGGAGGCCTTCGCGTGATCAATGCGGCCCTCAATCAGGTGGCGCGTCTTGGTGCCTCAAGCCTTGTTTTTGTTGAGGCACTCGGGCGGCTCGCCGTTTTGTTTGCGCGTCTGGTGCTGAGGCTTCCGGCGGTGCTTCGACGACCCGGACTCATCGGCAGTCAGATTCACTTTCTGGGCAACCACTCGCTGGCCATTATCTTGGTCTCGGGCCTTTTTGTCGGCCTGGTGCTTGGGCTTCAAGGCTATTACACCCTTCGCCGATACGGGTCGGAGGAGGCACTCGGACTTCTCGTAGCCCTCTCGCTGCTCAGAGAATTGGGGCCGGTGGTCGCTGCGCTCTTGTTCGCGGGTCGCGCGGGAACCTCTCTCACGGCCGAGATCGGGCTCATGAAGGCCGGGGAGCAGCTGTCGGCGCTCGAAGCGATGGCGGTTGACCCCATCACTCGAATCCTCGGCCCGCGCTTTGTTGGCGGGCTCGCTGCTATGCCCCTTCTTGCAGCCCTTTTCTCGGCGGTGGGGGTGATGGGGGGCTGGTTCGTGGCCGTGGTGTTGATTGGGGTGGATGCGGGCGCCTTCTGGTCTCAGATGTCCTCGGGCGTGGAATTCTGGGATGACCTCATGAATGGAGTCATCAAGAGCATCGTCTTTGGGCTCATCGTGACCCTGGTTGCGCTCTACATGGGTTACGAGTGCCGACCCACGCCAGACGGTGTGGCCCGGGCCACAACGCTTACCGTGGTCGCCGGCTCTCTGGCGGTTCTCGGATTTGATTTCGTGCTCACCGCATTGATGTTCGGGTCCCTCTGATAGGCTTCCTCTCTATGCAGCGTCATGTGAATTTATTGGTGGGTTTTTTCGTGCTCCTCGGCCTTGGCGCACTCATTTTTCTGTCCCTGCGCGTGAGCAATCTCACCGAGTCCTCCACCGGGCCAACCTATGCGGTGAAGGCTTATTTTGATGACATTGGCGGGCTCAAGCCTCGGGCTGCAGTTCGCAGCGCAGGGGTGCTTGTGGGTCGGGTGCGAGAGATTGGGTTTGACGACCAGCGCTATCAGGCCGTTGTCACCATCGATCTCGTCTCCTCGGTTCGATTTCCGAAAGACAGTTCAGCGCAGATACTCACCGCAGGCTTGTTAGGAGAGAAGTACGTGGGCCTGCTCCCTGGAGCCGAGGCCGATTCGCTCGCTAACAATGATCGGATTTCGATGACCCAGAGTGCCGTGGTGCTGGAGAACATCATTTCCCAATTTCTCTACAACAAGTCTGGCGATGCTGGCTCGGGCGATAAGGGCTTGAAGTGAGGCTCTGGGGAGCGAATCTCTCTGTGGCCAGCGGTCTGCGCTTGGGCATGCTCGCCCTTATGCTCGGCCTGTCTGCCTGCGCGAGTCTGCCCGAGGGCCACCAGGCAGACGCAAGAGACCCCTGGGAGCGCTACAACCGGGCGATGTTCTCCTTCAACACCGAGGTCGACGACGCTGTCCTGCGCCCGGTGGCCAAGGGCTATAGAGACGTGGTGCCCGAACCCCTTCGCGATGCCATCAGCAATTTTATTGGCAACCTCTCGGACATGATCACCACCATCCATCACCTGCTGCAGGGTGAGGCCGGCAAGGCCGGGAACGCTGCCGCTCGTGTGTTCATCAACTCCACGGTGGGCATTCTTGGGCTGGGAGACCCGGCCAGCTCGGTCGGCTATGGAAAGACCAAAGAAGATTTTGGCCAGACCTTCGGGCGCTGGGGCGCTGGGCCTGGACCCTATTTCGTGATTCCGTTGCTCGGACCGAGCACCGTTCGCGACACGGCGGGCACCGCCTTTGATTTCGCAGCAGACCCCTTCAATCTCGTTTTTCAGGTGGGCAGCGCCACTGAAATGGGTTTTCAAATCACGCGTCTGGTCGATCGCCGGGCAAGCCTGCTCGACGGCGAAAGCACGCTAGATGCTCTATCCTTCGATCGTTATGTCTCGGTTCGCGATGCCTACCTTGCTCGCCGAAATCAACAGATTTCCAATGGCGATGTTCCCGCTCAGAGCCAAGACCCTGTAAACGGAGACAGTCCGAAATGACTCGGCACCTCATCTGCGCCGCCGCCCTCTGCCTCTGGACTCTGGCCTCTCCGGCCTGGGCTCAGACCCAGTCCTCTACCCCCGACGGCCTCATCAAGTCCGTCACGCAGGACGTTCTAGAGTCCATTCGCTCAGACCGCTCGCTTCAGAAGGGCGATCTCAGCCGACTGAATCAGCTCGTCGACCAGCGCGTCATGCCGGTCGTCAACTTCTCGCGCATGACCGCGCTCACGGTGGGCGTAAATTGGCGCAAAGCCACGCCCGAGCAGCAAGAGCGTCTCATGGCTGCATTTCGCGAGCTGCTTTTGCTCACCTACGCAGACGCGCTACGCCAGGTGCAAGACACCACTGTGCAGGTTCGGCCTGCTCGTTACGAGGCCGAGGACACCGATGTCGTTGTTCGAACCTTTGTCCTGCGCACAGGCAAGGAACCGATTCAGCTTGACTACCGACTCCAGAAGACTCCTGAGGGCTGGAAAATCTACGACTTCAATGTGCTGGGCCTCTGGCTGGTCGATCACTACCGCGCCCAGTTCGCGCAGCTGGTTTCGGCCAAGGGGCTCGATGGTCTTATCTCTGCCCTTCAGGCTAAGAACCAGACCCTTCGGCAGGGTGTTCAGGCCAAGGCCGGAACCTAGCCCGTCCGCCCTGAATGAATGCTCCCACCCTCCGCCTCGAGGGCGCGCTAAGTTTTCGCGAGGCCCCACAGGCCTTGAGTCGACTCTCGCTCGAGTTCGCTCGTCTTATTAAGGAGCACCCCGTCCCTGGGCAGAGGGTGTTGCTTGACCTCTCCGCACTTCAGAGGGCAGATACGAGTGCGCTTGCCTTGTTGCTTGCCCTGCATCGTCAGGCCCGTGTGAAGGACGTCCAGCTCATCGTGCAGGGGGCGCCGCAGGAGCTCCTGAGTCTTGCCCGACTCTCATCGGTGGATGGCCTGTTGGGACTCGCATGAGGGCTGCGGTCTCCTTCAAGGGAGTGCACAAGGTGTACGGGAGGCCTCCCAAGTCTGTCCACGCCCTCAACGACGTGACGCTCGATATCCCCGAGGGTTCCTTCTTTGCGCTCCTCGGTCCGAATGGGGCCGGCAAGACCTCTCTCATCCAAGCCATGGCTGGACTCGTTCGGCTGACTTCAGGCCAGATCTCCATTCTTGGGGTCGATGTCGAGGCCGATGGCGCCCAGGCGAGACGCCTCATTGGAGTCGTGCCCCAAGAACTCGTCTTCGACCCATTTTTCACGGTTCGCGAGACCCTTCGAATCCAGTCTGGCTTCTTTGGGCTTGGCCACAACGACGACTGGATCGATGAATGCTTGACCGAGTTGGGTCTCTTAGACAAGGCCAATGCCAACATGCGAGCGCTCTCGGGCGGAATGAAGCGGCGCGTCTTGGTGGCACAGGCCCTTGTCCACAGGCCTCCGGTCATCGTTCTGGATGAGCCCACAGCAGGGGTCGATATCGATCTTCGGGAGAGCCTCTGGCGATTCATGAAGCGACTAAACACCCAGGGGCACACCATTGTGTTGACGACGCACTACCTTGAGGAGGCGGAGTCGCTCTGCGATCGCGTGGCCATCCTTCGCAAGGGCCAGCTTGCAGCCCTCGAGGACACCACGGCCTTGCTCGCGGGCGGCAGTCTCGAGCAGGCCTTTCGCAAGGTTTTGGCAGAAGCGCCCCTAGAATAGTGGCATGGTGACCCCAGAAGACATTCAGCGATACATTGCCGATGGCCTGAGCTGCGACCATCTTGAGGTCTCGGGCGACGGCCACCACTTCGAGGCAGTGATTGTGAGTCCTGCCTTCGAGGGCAAGCGCCTCATCGCCCGGCACCAGCTGGTGTATGCCGCACTGGGCGACCGCATGCGCGCAGAGATTCACGCCTTGTCCATGAAGACCCTCAGCCCGGCTGAGTGGGCTGCCAAGGCTTAAGGCCGGAGCGTGGACCGGTTTCAGATCGAAGGGGGTCAGCCTCTTCGCGGTGAGGTGTCTATATCGGGCGCAAAAAACGCAGCGCTGCCCATTCTCTGTGCGGCCCTGCTGACCCCCGAGCCCTTGGTCCTTCACAACGTCCCGCCCCTGCGCGACGTCTCGACGATGCTCAAGCTGCTCGCGGGGATGGGCCTTAAGGCCTCGGGCCTGGGCCCCTCGGCCGGCCAGCAGAGCATCACCCTTCACGCCCAGACCATCGATCGACCCGAGGCGCCCTACGAGATGGTGAAAACCATGCGTGCCTCGGTTCTGGTTCTTGGACCCCTGCTTGCTCGGATGGGCGAGGCAGTCGTCAGCCTGCCCGGGGGTTGCGCCATTGGGCAGCGCCCAGTCGATCAGCATATTCGGGGCCTACAGGCCATGGGTGCAGACATTCAGATTGAGCATGGCTACATCAAGGCCCGTGCGTCTCGGCTCCGCGGCGCCCGCATCACAACCGACATGGTGACCGTCACGGGAACAGAGAACCTCATGATGGCGGCCTGTCTTGCCGATGGAATAACGGTCATCGAGAATGCTGCGCGAGAGCCGGAGGTGGTCGATCTGGCGAACTGTCTGCTGGCCATGGGCGCTCGCATTCAGGGGGTGGGGACCGACCGAATCACCATCGAAGGCGTCGAGCGACTGGGCCCGGCAGAGTGGACCGTCATGCCCGATCGCATCGAGGCCGGAACGTTTCTCTGCGCAGTCACTGCCGCGGGGGGCGAGGTCTTCGCACGCGGCGCGCGCGTCGATCAGATGGCGGCAACCATCGACAAACTTGAGGAGGCGGGCCTCGTGGTAACGCAGGAGACCCAGGGTATTCGGGCCCGGGCGCTTCATCGTCCCCGAGCAGTCAGTCTTCGCACAGCGCCCTACCCAGGGTTCGCCACAGACATGCAGGCCCAGATGATGGCGGTGAACGCGGTGGCCGAGGGGACGGGCCTTGTCGCCGAGACCATCTTTGAGAATCGCTTCATGCATGTGCAGGAGATGCGACGCCTGGGCGCGCTCATCGACATCGAGGGGCACACCGCAGTGGTCCAGGGCATCTCTCGTCTCACCGGCGCCCGTGTAATGGCCACGGACCTGCGGGCCTCAGCGGGGCTCGTCATCGCGGGCCTGGTCGCCGAGGGGCTCACGGAGATCGATCGCATCTATCATCTCGACCGAGGGTACGACCGAATGGAAGAGAAACTCTGTGCACTGGGCGCTCGTGTGCGACGCATTAAGGAGTCCGCATGATGACGCTCGCCCTCTCGAAGGGGCGCATCTTCGATGAGACGCTTCCACTCCTGGCGGCCATGGGCATCTCGCCCACAAGCAATCCAGAGACGTCCCGAAAGCTCATTCTCCCGACCAGCCGATCCGACCTTCAGCTTCTGATTGTCCGGGCCAGTGATGTGCCCACCTATGTCCAATACGGGGCCGCCGACCTTGGCGTTGCAGGATCAGACATTCTTGTTGAGCACGGGGGAGACGGGCTCTACCAGCCCGTCGATCTGGGCATTGGTCGCTGCCGTATGAGTCTGGCGGCAGCCGATTCGCTCGATGTTCCAGCCATGATTCGACGTGGTGCCCGGCTGCGAGTGGCCACCAAATACATTCGCACCACCCGACGTTTTTTCGCGGATCGAGGCATTCACGCAGACCTGATTAAGCTCTACGGGTCAATGGAACTCGCGCCCCTGGTGGGGCTCGCCGATGTCATCGTCGATCTAGTCTCCACCGGTGCTACGCTCAAGGCCAATGGCCTGCGCGAGGTGGAGGTCATCGCAGAGGTGAGCTCCCGACTGATCGTGAATCAGGCCGCCCTGAAATTACGCTACCCAGAGATCAACCCGCTCGTTCAAGCCTTTGCAGATCAGCGTGTCTAGCCCCCTGCCCATCACTCGACTCTCCTCGACCGAGCCCGGCTTTGATGCTCGGCTTGCCAAGATGCTGGCGCATGAGGCCGGCCAGGATGAGTCCATCTCTCAGACCGTGAAAGAGATCATTGCCGCGGTGCGAGCCCGGGGCGATGAGGCCTTGCTCGACTTGACGCAGCGCTTCGATCGTCTGACTGCGGCCTCGGTGGCCGACCTCGAGATTCCTCGCAGCGAACTCGAGAGGGCCTTCAATGCGCTACCCGATGCGCAGAGATCGGCGCTCACCGATGCGGCCGCTCGCATTCGACACTTTCACGAGCAGCAGCGACAGTCGTCCTGGTCCATCACTGACGAACTCGGCTGCGAACTCGGTCAGCGGGTCACGCCCCTGGATCGGGCCGGTCTCTATGTGCCCGGCGGGAAGGCGGCCTACCCATCCTCCGTATTGATGAACGCCATTCCTGCGAAGGTCGCTGGTGTTGCGGAGGTGGTGATGGTTGTACCGACGCCCGGCGGAGAGAGAAACCCACTCGTTCTTGCAGCTGCACACATTGCCGGAGTGGATCGGGTCTTCACCCTTGGAGGCGCCCAGGCAGTTGCTGCCTTGGCATATGGCACCCAGACCATCCCATCGGTCGACAAGATTGTTGGGCCCGGCAACGCCTTTGTCGCTGAGGCCAAGCGTCAGGTCTTCGGGCAGGTGGGCATTGACATGATTGCGGGTCCCTCCGAGATTCTCGTGATCTGTGACGGCAAGACGCCGCCCGATTGGGTGGCCATGGATCTCTTTTCTCAGGCCGAGCACGATGAGCTCGCCCAGTCGATTCTGCTCACCCCCGATGCCGCCTTCATCGATCGCGTTCAGGAGGCGATTGATCGGCTGCTCGCCGACATGCCTCGTCGGGCCATCATCGAGACATCGCTGCGCAATCGCGGCATTCTTATTCTCGTGCGGGACCTCGATGAGGCCTGCCAGATTGCCTCTCGAATTGCTCCAGAGCACCTAGAGGTCTCGACTGACACGCCCGAAGTCTGGGCCCAGAAGATCGCTCATGCGGGCGCAATCTTCATGGGGCGATATGCATCCGAATCGATCGGAGATTACTGCGCCGGACCGAACCACGTGTTGCCCACGCAGCAGACCGCTCGCTTTTCCTCTCCCCTTGGGGTCTATGACTTTCAGAAGCGCACAAGTCTGATCAACATCTCGCAGGCCGGTGCGCAGGTGCTCGGCAAGACTGCCTCAACGCTCGCCTGGGGAGAGCAGCTGCCGGCTCACGCAAGGGCAGCCGAGCTTCGAATGAAGGACCACTAGCCCTTCGAGATCAGCGCCTCCACCGCGTCGACCATCGCTTCGCATTGCGCGCGGGTGCCCACGGTCACTCTGATCCACGCTCGCGTGCGCTCCCCTTGAAAGTGCCGCACCAGAACCTTTCTCTCTCGCAGGCCGGCAGCAAGTGCGCCTGCATCATGTTTGGGGTGACGGGCGAAGACGAAATTTGCAAGGGAGGGCAGCACCTGAAATCCGTAGTACTGAAGGGCCCCTGTGAGCCAGTCTCGATCTTCCTCAATCTTGCGTCGATTCTCCTCTAGCCACTCGGTGTCTTCGAGCGCAGCCACAGCCGCAGCGCAGGCCAGGGGGTCGATGGGGTAGGAGTTAAAGCTGTCTTTTACGCGAATCACCGCCTCTAACAAAGACGGCTGGGCGAAGGCGAGCCCCACGCGAATCCCGGCCAGCGCTCGGGACTTCGAGAGGGACTGGGTGACCAGCAGGTTGGGGTGGTGGGGTATGAGGGGCACGCAGGACTGTGCACCAAAGTCCACGTAGGCCTCGTCAATGACGACCATGGTCCGGGGTCGCTCTGTGAGGAAGCGCTCAATCCACTCTCGTCTGAGTGCCTTCCCAGTCGGTGCGTTCGGATTGGGAAAGATGATGGCCGATGCGTCTAGGGGAATGCTGTGCAGATCAATCTCATAGGCATCGTTAATCTCAAAGGTACTGTACGAAATGCCAAAGAGTTTGCAGTAGCTCGGATAGAAGCTGTAGGTGATGTCAGGAAAGAGCAGGCCGCCACCATGCTTGAGCAGAGCACAAAAGACGAAGGCCAGCACCTCATCTGATCCATTGCCAACGAACACATGGTCGGGCGTCAGTCCATGGAGTCGGCCGGCGGCCTCACGCACCGCAAGCGATGTAGGGTCTGGATAAAGCCTAAGCCGCTCACCGTCCTCCCCAAGGGCCGATGCAATCGCCACGCGCACACGGGGCGAGGGCGGGTAAGGATTCTCATTGGTGTTGAGTTTGATGAGTCCCTCCACCTTGGGCTGCTCACCGGGCACGTAGGGGGCCAGCTGACTGACCACTTCACTCCAGAACGGGTTCATCGCGCGAATGTATCATCCGGGTATGAGAGTCGCTGACGTACAACGCAACACAGCAGAGACCCAAATTTCTGTTCGAGTGGGCCTCGATGGAACGGGCCAGCGAAGCCTCGAGTCGGGCCTGCCCTTTCTCGATCACATGCTCGATCAGATCGCTCGTCATGGCCTCATCGACCTCGATGTGAAGGCCAAGGGCGACCTTCATATCGATGCGCACCACACCGTTGAAGACATTGGCATCACCCTGGGCCAGGCGCTTGCCCAGGCCCTCGGCGATAAGAAAGGGGTTCGTCGGTATGGCCATGCCTACGTGCCTCTCGATGAGGCGCTCTCGCGGGTGGTGGTCGATCTCTCGGGTCGCCCGGGGCTCTTTTTTCGATGCGACTGGAAGCGGGGTGTGGTGGGGAGTTTCGATCTTGACCTCATCCACGAGTTCTTTCAGGGCCTCGTGAATCACGCCCAAATCACGGTCCACATCGACAACCTTCAGGGTGAGAACGCTCACCACCAGTGCGAGACCATTTTCAAGGCCTTTGCGCGCGCGCTGCGAATGGCCGTTGAGGCGGACCCTCGACTCGATCCCAGCGCCGTCCCCTCCACCAAGGGCAGTCTCTAGCCTGCGCGGGGCATGATTGCCATTGTCGACTACGGCGCTGGCAACATCCGCAGCGTCGAGCGTGCTGTGCATGCAGCCGCCCAGGCCCAGGGCCTCACCGCCCAACCCATCTGCCTTGTTCGCGAACCCGAAGAGTTGTTGTTGGCCGACCGTGTGCTCTTTCCGGGGCAGGGGGCGATGCACGACTGTATGGCGAGCCTCGAGGCCTCGGGCATGCGCGCGGCCCTGTTGGAGGTCATTCGCACACGCCCTTTTTTTGGTATCTGTGTGGGACAGCAAATGCTTCTCGATGGCAGCGAAGAGGGGGACACCCCAGGGCTGGGAATTTTTTCGGGACGCGTCGTTCGCATCACGGCCGAGCGAGGTGCTCGCGCTGCGAACGGCGATGCGCTCAAGGTTCCGCACATGGGGTGGAACAGCGTTCGTTTTGTTCGGGACCATCCCGTGACGCGGGGCCTTGAGGCGCGGCATAACGGGCACTGGTTCTACTTTGTTCACAGCTTCGTAGCCTGCCCCGACCAGCCCAGTGACATTCTTGGGCAGGCCGACTACGGCATGACCTTGTCCTGCGCACTGGCCAGGGATAACATCGTGGCAACCCAGTTCCACCCAGAAAAGAGCGCAGAAGCCGGTCTGCAGATGCTTCAGAATTTTCTGGTCTGGAATCCCTAAGTCGCCATGCCTCTCTTACTCATTCCCGCCATCGACCTCAAAGACGGACACTGTGTTCGCCTCCGTCAGGGCGACCTCGACGATGCCACTGTGTTCTCTGAGAATCCCGGCGAGATGGCCGCCACCTGGGTTCGGCGTGGCGCCCGTCGCATTCATGTGGTCGATCTCAATGGTGCGGTGGCGGGCAGGCCCCGCAACGAGTCCGCCATTCGAGCCATCATTCGGTCTGCGGGCGATGACGTGCCGGTGCAGGTGGGCGGCGGAATTCGAGACCTTGAGACCATTGAACGCTTTCTTGACGATGGTGCGAGTTTCGTCGTCATCGGCACGGCGGCCGTTAAGAACCCCGGCCTGCTCAAGGATGCCTGCGCGGCCTTTCCGGGTCAGATCATCGTCTCCATCGACGCCAAGGACGGCAAGGTCGCGACGGATGGCTGGAGCAAACTCTCGGGTCACGAGGTGATCGACCTCGCCAAGAAGTTTGAGGACGACGGTGTGAGTGCCGTGCTCTACACCGACATTGGCCGAGACGGCATGCTCTCCGGGGTGAATTTGGAGGCCACCGTGCGCCTTGCTCAGGCGGTCTCAACGCCCATCATTGCCTCTGGGGGCATCGCGAACATGACCGACATCGAGGCTCTCTGTGGTGTGGAGGGCGAGGGTGTCATGGGCGCCATTCTCGGCCGCTCCCTCTATGAGGGTCACATCAGCCTCGAGACAGCACAGGCCTACTCAGACGAATTCTCTGCGCGGACGCGAGGCTAGTTTGCTCGCCAAGCGCATCATTCCCTGCCTCGATGTGGATGCGGGTCGCGTGGTGAAAGGCACCCACTTTGTCGACCTTCGAGATGCGGGCGATCCGGTCGATGTGGCCCGCCGATACAACGAACAAGGCGCTGACGAGATCACCTTTCTCGATATCACGGCCTCATCCGATGCGCGTGATCTCATCCTCCCCATGATCGAGGCCGTGGCCAACGAGGTCTTCATCCCCCTCACCGTGGGGGGAGGGGTTCGTGCGGTGAAGGATGTGAGTCGGCTCCTCGCAGCGGGTGCTGACAAGGTGAGCATCAATACAGCCGCCGTTCAGGACCCCCAGCTCGTCTCAGAGGCGAGTCACAAGTTTGGGTCTCAGGCGATTGTGGTGGCCATTGATGCCAAGCGTCGATTCGACGGCCAAGGCTGGGAGGTCTACACGCATGGCGGACGCACAGCGACTGGGCTCGACGTTCTGGAGTGGGCGCGCACCATGCAGGCGCGCGGGGCTGGCGAGCTTCTTCTCACGAGCATGGACCGAGATGGAACCGGTCAGGGATTCGACCTCGCCCTCACGTCTGCGGTCTCCAGGGCTGTCGACATCCCGGTGATCGCCTCGGGCGGGGTGGGCTCACTCCAAGACCTGGTCGATGGCGTGACCGAGGGGTCAGCCGATGCGGTCTTGGCCGCCAGTATTTTTCACTTCGGCCAACATACCATTGGCGAGGCGAAGCACTATCTGAGCCAGAGGGGTGTCTGTGTCCGAATGGATTGATCAGGTGAAGTTCGATGCCCAAGGGCTTGTCACGGCTGTTGCGCAGGATGCCGAGTCGGGTCGCATTCTCATGGTCGCTTTTATGAACAAAGAGGCCCTGCTGCGCACTGTGCAGACGGGTCAGGCTGTCTATTTCTCCCGATCTCGGCAACGGCTCTGGCTGAAGGGCGAGGAGTCAGGCCACACCCAACAGGTTCGTGAAATTCGGCTGGACTGCGATGGCGATGTGGTTCTGCTGAGCGTGGAGCAGACCGGGGGCGTGGCCTGTCATACGGGGCGTGCATCGTGTTTTTACTCCGTGCTGCAAGACGGCCATTGGCTGCCTGTCGATCCGGTTCTCAAAGATCCTGAGGTGATGTATGGAAAATAAAGGGAGCCCTTCGGGCGTCGGTCTCGATTCGGTGCTGTCCCACCTCGCCGACGTCGTCGAGTCGCGCCGCGGGGGAGACCCCCAGACCAGCTATGTCGCTCGGCTGCTCGCGGGTGCTCCGGATGCGGCGCTCAAGAAGATCGGGGAAGAGGCCACCGAGGTTGTGATGGCAGCGAAGGATGACCAGCCCGACCGAATCATCTCTGAAATGGCCGATCTCTGGTTTCATTGTCTGGTGGCGCTCGCTCAACACGGCCTGAGGCCCGAGCAGGTGCTGGCCGAACTCTCCCGCCGGGAGGGTCTATCCGGCCTCGATGAGCAGGCAGCCCGCAAGGCGAGGAGTCGACCATGAACTGCATTTTCTGCAAGATCATCGCGGGCGACATCCCCGCCAAAAAAGTCTTCGAGGACGAGGAGATGCTCGCCTTCTGGGACATCCATCCCAAGGCGCCGCTCCACCTGCTGCTCATTCCCAAGGAGCACATTGCATCCATGGGCGAGCTCGCCCCTGAGCATGCCCCGCTCATCGGCAGGATGATGGTGAAGGCCCAGCATCTCGCCGCCGAAAATGGCTCTCCAGAGGGCTTTCGAACTGTGGTGAATACGGGTCGAGTGGGCAGACAGGAGGTGTATCATCTGCACCTTCACCTCCTCGGAGGCCCAGAGCCGCTGGGCGTTTCGGCCTCTTTTTAGAGTCTCGTTTCTAACTAAATTACGGAGTACGGCATGGGCTCGTTCAGCATTTGGCACTGGCTAATCGTCCTTCTCATCATCCTCCTGGTGTTTGGCACCAAGAAGCTTCGCAACCTCGGTTCCGATCTGGGCGGCGCAGTAAAAGGCTTTAAAGATGGCATGAAAGAGGGCAAGTCCGACGAGGCCTCCGAGCCTGCACCTGCAGCCGCATCGGCCACAGCCAAGGTTGAGGCGCGCACCATCGATGTCGAGGCCAAAGACAAGCCCGGCGCAAGTCACTAAGCAGCATAGGCTCGCCTCGATTCCGCATCGGGGCCCCCTCCATGCTTGATATTGGTTTTAGCGAGCTTTTGCTCACCGGTGCAGTCGCGTTGGTTGTGGTGGGCCCAAAGCGCCTGCCCGTGCTCACGCGCACTGTGGGAACCCTGATGGGCCGTGCCCAGAGATACGTCGCCGAGGTGAAGAGCGACATTCAGCGCCAGATGGAACTCGAGGAGCTCAAGAAGGTTCAGGAGTCCGTGAAGGGGCTCGGGGAGTCCATTGAGTCCAGCGTCAACGATGTTAAAAAAGAAGTCGACTCTTTCTCGGGGAGTGTTTCCACGGCCTTCACCGAGGACATGAGTGAGGTCGATGTCTACGACACCCGGTTTGGAACCTACATCAGCGCTCAGCCCCGCAGCTGGATGCAGGAACAGGCCGACAATCGCCTGCGAGATCGCGTGAAAGCGCGCATGCGCAGGCGCTATCTCACCAAGAAGCCACGTTTCGAGTGAGCAGGCCGTGAGCGAGCCCAAAGAACCGACAGCCCAAGAGGAGGGTTTTATGGCCCACCTCATGGAGCTTCGCGATCGGCTCATTCGGGCCGCGCTGGCCGTCATCATCGTCTTCGCGGTGCTTGTGTACTGGGCAGCCGATATTTATTCCCTCTTTGCGGCACCGCTTCTTAAGGCCCTGCCCCCTGGCACCAACATGATCGCAACAGACGTCACCGCTCCCTTTTTCGTGCCCATGAAGGTCACGATGATGGTGGCCTTTGTGGTGGCCCTGCCTTATGTGCTCTATCAGGCCTGGGCCTTTGTGGCCCCAGGCCTCTATACCCACGAGAAACGCCTTGCCCTGCCCATCATCGTCTCCAGCTTTGTGCTCTTCGTGGTGGGCATGTGCTTTGCATATTTCTTTGTCTTTCCGGCGGTCTTCGGATTCATTGCGGCCTACACCCCTGTGGGCGTTCAGATGGCCACCGACATCGACAAATACCTCAGCTTTGCGCTCTCGATGTTTCTCGTCTTCGGCCTGTCCTTTGAGACCCCAGTGGTTCAGATGGTTCTGGTGCGGCTGGGTGTGGTCACACTCGAGAAAATGCGCGACTTTCGCTCCTACTTCATCGTAATTGCCTTCGTGGTGGCTGCGATTGTTACGCCCCCCGACGTGGTCTCGCAGCTCATGCTGGCCATCCCACTCTGTCTCCTGTATCAGCTCGGCATTTTTATGGCCGGCTGGATCACGCCTCGTGCGTCGGCCGATTCTGAGGACGACGCCGACGCCTCAGCGTCCGACTAGGCCGCCCGGGCCTTTACTGCTCGACGTTCGATCGCTTCGGCCGCGGACGTTCCGCCACGGTAATTGCCAGCTCAGTCTGGCGACCACCCCGCATCACGGTGAGGCTGGCCTTTGCGCCCGGCTCCAGCGCAGCAACGCTCGAGAGGAGTTCGGCCGTGTTGCGCACCTGCTTGGAATTGACGGCCACCACGACATCCCCGACTTTCAGTCCAGCCTTGTCGGCCGGTCCGCCGCGCTGCAGGCCCGAGATGAGACTGCCCTCTGATTTCTTGAGCGAGAGCTCCTCCGCAATGTC
The DNA here is from genome assembly GCA_002342295.1 of Burkholderiales bacterium UBA2463. Taxonomy (GTDB): domain Bacteria; phylum Pseudomonadota; class Gammaproteobacteria; order Burkholderiales; family Burkholderiaceae_A; genus Hahnella. The sequence continues at coordinate 94,331 of DDPR01000008.1, read as the reverse complement.
CTGAGTAACATCGCGTGGCTCCACACCAATGAAGCCTCGGCTCACGCGCCCGGAGCGCACAAGGCTCTCCATGATCTGCTTTGCAAGATCGGCCGAGATGGCAAAGCCAATGCCCATGCTGCCGCCCGAGCGCGAGTAGATGGCCGTGTTAATGCCCACGAGGTTGCCCTGAGCATCCACGAGCGCGCCGCCCGAGTTCCCGGGATTGATGGCTGCATCGGTCTGGATGAAATTTTCGAAGGTATTGATGTTGAGCTGATTGCGGCCCAAGGCGCTGACGATCCCCTGGGTGACGGTGAGGCCCACGCCAAAAGGATTCCCAATGGCCAGGACCGCATCGCCAACCCGGAGTTCGCTCGGGCGCCCAAAAGGAATGACCGGCAGACCGTCCATTTTGATCTTGAGCACCGCGAGGTCGGTCTCTGGGTCCGTGCCCACCACGCGGGCGCTCGCACGCCGGCCGTCAGCGAGTGCCACCTCAATCTGATCGGCTCCCTCAATGACATGGTGGTTGGTCAGGATCAGGCCCTGCGCACTCACGATCACGCCCGAACCCAAGCCCGATGACTCTTGACCTCTTGGCGTTGGGAGCTGGTCGCCAAAGAAGCGACGAAAGACGGGATCGTCAAGGAAGGGATGGGCCGGAGCCCTTCTTTTCTGGCTGGTAAAAACATAGACCACAGCGGGCATGGCCCGTGCCGCAGCCGATCGCATGCTTCCAGCGGGCGGTGGCGAAGCACTCTGGAGCACCCCAATCGAGTCGCCTGTGCTGTCGGGAGCCGCCAGGTTCGGGTGACTGTCTTGGCCCGGCCATCCCATGCCATCTAACCAGTGGGGTTTTAGGGTTGCCACCGTGAAGAAAACAGCCACCGCAACAGTGGTGGCTTGGGCGTAGAGAAGCCAGAGTCGTCGGAGCATGAAGGCCATTATGGCTGGAAGCCTGTCAAGTGAGTGCGCTAGAATTGCGGGCTGCTGGGGTTCTCGCCGAAAACTGAGCGGGAAGCCTCTTCCGAGGAGCCATTCGTGACCGATCACGCCGCAAAGTCCAGTACAAAGCCCCTTTTGGGTCTCGCCTCAGAAATTAATGAGGGCGCGTCCTTTCACAACCCCCAGGGCAAAGAGCCCTCCCGTCGCACGTGGATGATTGCCTGCGGCGCTGCAGGCGGCCTGGCCGCGGCGGCCACAGCGGTTCCGTTTTTGGGGTCGATGAGCCCATCCGATAAGGCCCGCTCGGCGGGCGCCCCTGTCGAGGTCGATATCAGCGACATCGCACCGGGCACCATGAAGACCGTCGAGTGGCGGGGTAAGCCCGTCTGGATCGTGCGCCGCACGCCCCAGATGCTCGAGAGTCTTAAGGCCACAGACGCTCAGGTGGCAGACCCCAACTCCAACCGCAAAGACGTCCCCATCCCCGAGTATGCAAAGAACCAGCATCGCTCAATCAAGCCCGAGTTTTTTATTGCTGTTGGCATCTGCACGCACCTGGGCTGCTCGCCGGTGAGCCAGTTCGAAGCCGGCTCCATGGCCCCCGATTGGAACAGCGGCTTCTTCTGCCCCTGCCACGGATCCATTTTTGATGTTGCAGGCCGGGTCTACGCCAATAAACCCGCTCCCGATAACCTCGAAGTTCCCCGCCACATGTTCCTCTCCGACACACGCGTTGTGATCGGTCGGGATCAGCAGGGCGAAGCCTAGTCGCTGTTCACCAAGCAAAAGGACTGAAGATGGCCTCCGAAAAAGTCGTTCAAGCCGATGGCCTGTTGGGATGGGTCGATCGCCGCTTCCCCCTCATCTCGCTCTATAAGGCGCACCTCTCCGAGTACTACGCGCCCAAGAACTTCAACTTCTGGTACTTCTTCGGAAGCCTCGCGCTTGTGGTGCTGGTGCTTCAGATCGTGACCGGCATCTTCCTGGTCATGCATTACAAGCCCGATGCCTCTCTGAATGCGGCAGGCATTCCTGTGGCCTTCGCCAGCGTCGAATACATCATGCGTGAGGTTCCGCTTGGCTGGGTCATCCGCTACATGCATTCCACGGGTGCCTCCGCTTTCTTTGTCGTCGTGTTTCTGCACATGTTCCGGGGCCTCATGTATGGCTCATATCGCGAGCCTCGCGAGCTCATCTGGATTTTTGGCTGCCTCATCTTTTTGTGCCTCATGGCAGAGGCCTTCTTTGGCTACCTCCTTCCTTGGGGCCAAATGTCTTATTGGGGTGCTCAGGTCATTGTGAACCTCTTCTCGGCTGTTCCCCTCATTGGGCCCGACCTCGCCGTCTGGATTCGCGGAGACTTTGTGGTGGGTGATGCAACCCTCAACCGGTTCTTCGCCTTCCACGTCATTGCCATCCCCCTGGTGCTCGTGGGCCTCGTTGCCGCTCACATCATCGCGCTGCACGAGGTGGGTTCGAACAACCCCGATGGTGTCGACATCAAGGCAAAAAAAGATGCCAACGGTATTCCGCTCGATGGCATCCCCTTCCATCCCTACTACACCGTGCACGACATCATGGGGCTGGCCGGCTTTGCCTTTATCTTTGCGGCCGTGGTTTTCTTCGCACCGGAACTCGGTGGCTACTTCCTCGAGTTCAATAACTTCATCCCTGCCGATCCCCTGGTCACGCCGCCTCACATCGCCCCCGTCTGGTACTTCACCCCCTTCTATTCCATGCTGCGTGCAACGACCGATGTCTTCACCTGGGTGTTTGTACTGGCGGCTGGACTCGGTGCCTATGGGTTCTATCGTATCCAGCCTCGAACCCTGGTGAGCATGGGTGGCATTGCCGCCATGGTGCTCCTGGCCATTGCATTCCGGGTGTTTGATGCCAAGTTCTGGGGTGTGGTCGTCATGGGTGGCGCAGTCATCATCCTCTTCTTCCTGCCTTGGCTTGACCACTCCCCGGTGAAGTCCATCCGGTATCGGCCCCAGTGGCAAAAGTGGCTCTACGGCATCTTTGTGGTGGACTTCATCGTGCTGGGCTACCTGGGCGTGCTGCCGCCGAGCCCCGCTGGCCAGATTATTTCCCAGCTCGGAACGGTCTACTACTTCGGCTTCTTCGCCCTCATGCCCCTCTGGACCCCCCTAGGTGAATTCAAGTCCGTCCCAGACCGCGTGACCTTCCAGCCCCATTAAACCCTCGAGAGCGAGATCATCATGATGAACTTCAAGGCTGCCCTCGCAGCTCTCTCCATGACTCTGGCCCTCTCGGGCGGGGTGTATGCCTCCGGCCCCAGCGTGCAGCTCGATTCGTTTCCCACGACCAAGCTCACCGACCAGGCTGCCCTCCAACATGGCGCCAAGGTCTTCATGAATTACTGCTTGGGTTGCCACGGTCTAAGCCAGGTTCGTTACAACCGGCTGCGCGATCTTGGGCTGTCCGAAGATCAGATCAAGGCCAACCTCATTCTCACCAACAACAAGGTTGGAGACCTCATCACCACCACCATGCCCCGCGCAGAGTCCGCCGGCTGGTTCGGCAAGGCCCCGCCCGACTTGTCGCTGACCGCTCGCTCACGCGCCAGTGGCGATGGATCTGGCGCCGACTGGATCTACACCTACCTTCGGAGCTACTACATCGATCCTGCCCGCCCCACAGGCTGGAACAATCGGGTCTATCCCAATGTGGGCATGCCCCATGTTCTCTGGGAGCTTCAGGGTCAGAATCGTGCCGAGTACAAAAAGGTGGCGAGTCACGGCGAGGAGCACATGGTCTTTGACAAGTTTGTGGCCGAGAAACCGGGCTCACTCAATGCGGCTGATTACGACAGTCTCGTGGCCGACGTCACAGCGTTTCTAGTCTGGGCCTCCGAGCCCGCGGCGCTTGAACGCAAACAGATCGGCGTCTGGGTGCTTCTCTTTCTGGCCGTCTTCTTCGTGTTCGCCTGGCGACTCAACGCCTCTTTCTGGAAAGACGTGAAGTAGCCGTCAACTAGCCGACAATCGGGCCTGGGGCGGCGAGCCCCTCGGATCATCCGATCCTTGGGCGGGCCCCCTCTCGGGGGCCTGCCCAAACTTTTTAAGGAGTCCTGCATCGTGATGGAACTGTACTCAAGCGCAACCTGTCCCTTCAGCCACCGCTGCCGATTCGTGCTGTACGAGAAAGGCTTTGACTTCCTCATCAAGGACGTCGACCTCTTTAACAAGCCAGAAGAGGTCTCGGTGATGAACCCCTATGGACAGGTGCCTATTCTGGTTGAGCGCGATCTCATCTTGTATGAGTCCAACATCATTAACGAGTACATCGATGAGCGGTTCCCTCACCCCCAGCTCATGCCGCCCGACCCCCTGAACCGGGCCCGCGCTCGACTCTTGCTGCTCAACTTCGAGCGCGAAGTCTTCATCCATATCGACGCGCTCGAGAAGTCCGATCCCAAGAAGGGCGACAAGGCCCGTGCGATCGTGCGTGATCGTCTCTCCCAGCTTGCCCCGGTGGTTGCAAAGTCAAAGTTCATGATGGGGGAGGAGTTCTCCATGATCGACGTGGCGCTGGCTCCTCTGCTTTGGCGCCTTGATCATTACGGCATCGAGATGCCCAAGGCTGCCGCGCCCGTGCTGAAATATGCCGAGCGCATCTTTGCGCGTCCCGCCTTCTTTGAGGCGCTCACCCCGTCAGAGAAGGTGATGCGGCGCTAGGCCATGTCAGATCAGAGCTCCACCAAGCCGTATCTGGTCCGGGCCATCTATGAGTGGTGCACCGATCATGGCTACACACCCTATGTGGCCGTGTCGGTGGACGATCAGACCCGAGTGCCGCGGGCCCATGTGCGTAACGGCGAGATCGTGCTTAATATCAGCGGGCTCGCCACCCACAAGCTTCAAATCACCAACACCGAGCTCACCTTCACCGCACGCTTTTCCGGCGTCGCAGAGGAACTCTGGGTGCCCATCTCTCAGATCGCGGCCATCTACGCCAAAGAGACGGGTCACGGCATGGCCTTCGACGTGCCCAAGCCCTTGGCTGAGGCCCCAGGCCTTCGAGAGGTCTCCGCACCTCAGCCCGACGCGCCACCAGATGACGATCCGCCCCCTTCGCCGCCTGCTGGCTCTCGCCCCGCCCTCCGCCGAGTGAAATAAGCGACAATTTCCCGACCAGACGAATCCACGCCGGCTTAGCTCAGGGGTAGAGCAACCGCCTTGTAAGCGGTAGGTCATCTGTTCAAATCAGATAGCCGGCACCCTCAGTCCCGCACAAGGAGACTTCTCCCATGCTGACTCGACGCACCTTTCTCTCTCAGACCACCATGCTCGGCGTTGGCGCAGGCCTGCCGCTTCAACTCCTTGCCCAGGGCAAGCCCGTCTTTGACACCATCAACCTCTTCATTCCCGCCAACCCTGGGGGCGGCTGGGACGGCACGGGCCGAGCCATTGAGGAGGCTGCCAAGAAGGCTGGCCTCGTAGGAACCTTTCAGTTCGAAAATGTGGGCGGGGCCGGCGGCATGGTGGGCCTTCCGCGATTCGTCAACACCCGCAAGGGTCAGGGCAACTCACTCATGGTGGGTGGTGCGGTCATGGTGGGCGCAGCCATCACCAACAAGAGCCCCGTCACCATGAAAGACGTCACACCGGTGGCAAGGCTCACCGAGGAGGCGGGCGTCATCGTGGTGCCGACCAACGGAAAGATTCAGTCATGGAAGGACCTCGAGGCCGCCTTGAGGGCCAATCCCAAGGCCGTTTCTGTGGCCGGCGGCTCGGCGGGGGGAACGGACCATCAACTGCTCGGTCTGTTGGTCAAGGCCCTGGGCAAGAACCCCCGAGAGGCAGCCTATGTGGCCTTTCCCGGCGGGGGGCCGGCCAATGCTGCCATCATCGGTGGCCAGGTGACTGCAGGCATCTCGGGCTACTCCGAGTTTGAAGAGCAGCTCAAGGCTGGACGCATGAAGGCCATTGCCGTCTCGGGAAACAAGCGCATCCCGGGCGTTGATGTGCCCACCCTGCTCGAGCTTGGGGTTCAGGTGTCGTCGGCCAACTGGCGCGGCATCTTTGGTCCGCCTGCCATCAACGAGGCTCAACGTGCCAAGCTTGAGGAGTTCGCAACCAAGCTTCATGCCTCCGAGCCCTGGAAAGATATGCTCGTCAAGCGCAAGTGGACCGATGTGTTTCTCACTGGAAAGGCCTTTGCGAAAGAGATCGAGAAGAGCGTCCAAGAGTCGGAGATGGTCTTAAAGGACCTCGGCCTGGCCGCATGAACCCCCGTGCATTCTCCCTGGCGCTTTTGGTCTTTGTCGCCCTGAGTGCCTGGCAGGTTATTGAGATCCCGGCCTCACCGGTCTACGCCGAGGTGGGCGCCTCATTTGTGCCGGGGCTCGTCGTGGGCCTCCTGGCCATTTTTGCAATGCTTTATGTGCTCTCTGCCTGGCGACATCGCGCGCCCGATGCGGCGGAGGATCCTGAGCAGGGGCCTCTTCCAAGTGAACGTGCAAGAGCCCTCTATTTCATTGCAGGCTGCGCGGTGCTCATGCTTCTCATCAAGCCCCTGGGGTTTGGAGTGGCTGGTGCTGCCTGCGGGGTTCTCATCGCCAGGGCCTTCGATGCGCCCCTCACACTGCGCTCTCTCCTCATTTCCTCTGCCATCTCGGTCTCGTTTTGGCTTCTGTTTGCCGGACTTCTGGGCGTTGAACTTGGCCCGCTCGTGAAGGGTCTCGTATGAATTCCATGGACGCCCTCATGCAGGGCTTTTCCTCGGCCTTGCAGCCCATGGTGCTGCTCTATGGGTTTGCGGGCTGCTTCATTGGAACCTTGGTGGGTGTGCTCCCTGGCATCGGGCCTGCGCTCACCATTGCCCTCTTGCTGCCTCTCACCTTCAAGGCGCCAGCAGTCGGCATGTTCGTGCTCTTTGCGGGTATCTATTACGGCGCCATGTACGGCGGATCCACCACCTCCATTCTCATCAACACACCCGGCGAGTCCGCCACCCTCATGACCGCACTGGAGGGCAACAAGATGGCGCGTAAAGGGCGCGCCGGAGCCGCACTCTCCACCGCAGCCCTGGGAAGTTTCGTCGCGGGCACCATCGGCACCATCGCGCTCACTTTCTGTGCTCCCTATGTGGTGGAGATGGCGCTCGCCTTCGGACCTGCCGAGTACTTCTCGCTCATGGTCCTTGCCCTGGTCGCTGTCACCGCAGTGCTCGGAAACTCGGTGCTGCGTGGGCTTCTCTCTCTGGCTGCAGGCCTTTTGTTTGGCTTGGTGGGTGTTGATCTTCAGACGGGTCAGCCGAGATTCACCTTTGGGCAGATGGAGCTTTTGGACGGTGTGGGCATCACAGTGGCCGCGGTGGGCCTTTTTGCGGTTGGAGAGGCGCTCTTTCTCGCCTGGCAGGGCAGAGAGAGCAAGAAGCAAGAGGTCCTTGCCGTCTCCGACAGCCTCTGGCTGAGCAAGGAGGACTTTCGACGCAGCTGGAAGCCCTGGATTCGAGGAAGCCTCTTTGGCTTTCCCATCGGGGCCATGCCCGCGGGTGGCGCGGAGCTGCCCACGCTTCTGAGCTACTACACCGAAAAGAAGTTGGCCAAGCACCCCGAGGAGTTCGGCCATGGCGCCATCGAGGGCGTGGCCGGCCCGGAGGCCGCGAACAATGCCTCTGCGGCTGGTGTGCTCATGCCCTTGCTCACCCTGGGCATCCCCACCTCCGCCACAGCGGCCATCATCTTGTCGGCCTTCGAGTCCTACGGCATTCGCCCTGGGCCCGCCCTCTTCACCGACCAGCAGGGCCTCGTGTGGACTCTCATTGCCAGCCTCTACATTGGCAATGTCATTCTGCTCATCCTGAACCTGCCTCTGGTGGGTCTCTGGGTGAGGCTTCTGAAGATTCCGCCACCCTGGCTCTACGCGGGGATGATCGTGGTCTCGGCTGCAGGCGTCTATGGGGGCAGTCAGTCGGTGGTCGATCTCGCACTTCTTTTTGGGTTTGGCCTCCTTGGCTTTGCCTTTCGAAGGCTTGATGTGCCGGTGGCTCCCCTCATCATCGGCATCATCCTTGGCCCGCTTGCAGAGCAATCTCTGCGTCAGGCGCTCACCATTAGCATGGGCAGCTACACCACCTTCATCGAGCGCCCCATCTCGGCCAGCATTCTCGGCCTTGCTGCACTGCTTCTGGTCGCACCCCTCATTCGGAAACTCATCCTGCGCCCGTGACGCAGTCCCTGCCTGTCGTTCGTCGTGTCGGTCTTTATGCGCTCACAATCGGAGCGGCCACCGGCGGAGGGGCACTCTTTGACGCGCTTGCCCTGCCTCTGCCTTGGATGTTGGGCAGCCTTGCCGCATCGGCATGCCTCGCGCTCATTGGGCAGTCAGCCAAGGCACCCTCTTTTTGCGTAAAGGCCGGGCAGATGACGATTGGGCTTGCGCTCGGTCTCTACTTCACGCCAACTGTCATCGCAGCACTCACGCAGATGCTGGGATGGATGATTGGTGTGGGGCTCTACACCTGCCTGATGAGTCTTCTTGGAGCCGTTTTCTTGCAGCGCTTTATGGGCTTTGACGGGAAGACCAGCTTCTACGCAGCGGCCATTGGTGCGGCAAGCGATATGGCCATTCAGGCGCACAAGGCGGGTGCTCGAGGCGACTTGGTTGCGGTCTCTCATAGCATTCGCGTGGCCATGGTGGTGAGCATCATCCCAGTGATCGCTGCCGACCTCGTTGGCCAGATGGGCGTCAATCGCTCAGCGCTTGGGTCGGGCGTGCTCTACCTGCCCTGGCTCCAGACCATCGTGCTCGCCGTGGCGGCCTTATTCGCGGCCCTGCTTGCCGACCGTATTCGAGGCTTTCCGAACGTCTGGGTTTTGGCCCCTCTCCTTGCGGCGCTGGTCTCGGCTGCACTCTTACCCGAGCACCGGCTGCACCCCGTCTTGGTGGCCGCGGGTCAGATCATGCTGGGCTGGAATCTTGGTCAGCGCTTTACGCGAGAGCTCTTTGCGGAGTCGCCACGGCTTGCTGTGGCGGCTGCCCTGATGACCCTGGCCTTTCTTGGGCTGTCTCTGGTGATGGCACTCTCCGTGCACGTGGGCCTGCAGATGAACTGGGCCACGAGTCTTGTGGCCACTGCGCCCGGGGGCATCGCAGAGATGGCCATTACCGCAAAGGTCTTAAACCTAGACCCCCCGACGGTCACCGCCTTTCATGCGGTACGCCTCGTGATGATGGTCACAGGCGCAGACCTCCTCATGAGGCTCGGCTTTTACCTTGGCTGGCTAAAGGACGACAGCTAGGCCTTACGAAGAGAGAATGCCGGCCTCAACCAGGAGCTGCTTGAGTTCGCCCGACTCATGCATCTCGCCCATGATGTCTGCACCACCCACGAATTCGCCCTTCACATAGAGCTGGGGAATGGTGGGCCAGTTCGAGTAGTCCTTCACGGCCTGTCGCACAGACTCATCCTCCAAAACATTCACGGTGGCGACCTGCGTCACTCCGCAGGACTTCAGGAGCTGAATGGCCTTTCCTGAAAAGCCACACTGGGGAAACTGGGCAGAGCCCTTCATGAAGAGCACGACGGGGTTCTCGGTCACGGTCTGGTGGATGAAAGCTTTGGCGTCCATAGCGGGAGTTCCTTTGTAAATCCTGATTGACTGAATCATAGATGAGCGCGAACCGCTCTGGGGCGTCCCGCAAGGTCTTTGAGGCCTAAAACCCCTCTGAAACCCACGTTTTCAAAGATCGCCATCACCGCTTCTTGTTGGTCCGTGCCGTGCTCAACCAGCACATGCCCCCCGGGCGCGAGCCACCCTCCCACCTGGGATCCAATGGCCATCAAGTCTGCAAGCCCGTCCGCCGATGGTGCCTGCCCCACGAGGGCGAGGGGGGGCTCAAAGCGCAGATCGCCCTGCGTCAGGTGCGGGTCACCGGCGCCGACATAGGGGGGGTTCGAGACGATGAGGTCGAAGGCCCCGAGGTTTTGGGGAAGTGCGTGACACCAGCTCCCCTCAAATACGGGGAGCGGAATGCCGTGCCAGCGCGCATTGTTTCTTGCCATTGCAGCTGCACCTGGGTGAATGTCGCTCGCCACGGCCTCGAGCGCAAGGCTCTGCGACCTGGCGGCCAGGGCAATCGAGATGATGATGCAGCCCGATCCGGTACCCAGTTCAAGCACTCGAAGGGGCTCCCCACGGTCTCGCGCGCGCAGGAGGGCCAGGGCCTCGTCCACCAAGAGCTCGGTGTCCGATCTGGGAATGAGGGTCTGAGCATTCACCCAGAAGCGATGGCCGTAGAACTCGCGGAACCCAAGCAGGTAGGCAAGGGGCTCGCCCGCGACTCGTCGCGCACTCAGTCTTTGGGCGAGGGCCCGTTCACCAGGTGTGAGCTGCGCGTCTCGCTCAGGCTCCGATCGTGCAAGCAGCCAGCTCCTGGGCTTGCCGCTCACCCACTCCAGAATCGCAAGCTCTTCAAGTCGCGATATCTGGGGCACCTCCGCCATCTAGGCGTCTTCTCCTAGGGCCGAGAGCTGTTCGGCCTGATGCTCCGCGATGAGGGCATCTGTCATTTCATTCAAATCGCCGTCCATGATCTGGTCAATCTTGTAGAGCGTGAGGTTGATTCGGTGGTCGGTGATTCGACCCTGTGGAAAGTTATAGGTGCGGATGCGTTCCGATCGATCACCCGAGCCAATCATGAGTTTCCTCGCGCTGGCCTCTTTCTCCTGGGCAGCGGCCAGTTGACGGTCTCGCACGCGGGCTGCCAACACCTTCAGGGCGCGCTCTTTGTTCTTGTGCTGGCTTCGATCGTCTTGGCACTCCGCCACGATGCCGGTGGGCAGGTGAGTGATGCGAACCGCCGACTCCGTCTTGTTCACGTGCTGACCACCCGCGCCTGATGCGCGAAAGACATCGATTCGAAGCTCATCTGGCGAGAAGACCACCTCACCCACCTCATCCGCTTCGGGGAGCACGGCCACAGTGCAGGCAGAGGTGTGGATTCGACCCTGCGTCTCGGTGGCGGGCACACGCTGAACACGATGACCGCCCGATTCAAACTTAAGGCGCGAGTAGACCTTGTCTCCTGCGAGCCGAACAATCACCTCCCTGTAGCCGCCCAGATCGCTCTCGTGTCCCGACAAGACCTCGGCCTGCCAGCGCTGACGTTCTGCATAACGCATATACATACGCAACAGGTCACTAGCGAAGAGGGCAGACTCATCTCCCCCGGTGCCCGCACGAATCTCAAGAATCACGTTGCGTTCATCGTTGGGGTCCTTGGGTAGCAGCAGTTTCTGGAGTCCCGCCTCTTTTTGTGCGAGGAGCTCTTTGAGCCTGGCCTGCTCATCGGAGGCGAAGTCCTTGAGTTCAGGGTCACTCAGCCACTGGTGCACCTCCTTGAGGTCACGCTCGGCACTCTGGTGAGCGTCAAACTCATCGACGATGGGCGCGAGGTCCGACCGCTCCTTGGTGAGGCGGCGGTAGTCCGACATGCGCGAGGCGATCTCCGGGTCGGAGAGCTCAGCCTCCACGGCGGCAAAACGCGCCTTAAGCTGCTGCAGCTTGGCCAGCAGGCTGGGTTTCATCAATCACCCCTAGAGCGAGTCTGGAAGACGAAAGAGGCGCTTGACCTGAGCGGCCGCCTCGTCACGCGTGTGTGGATCGGCGCTCGACAGGCTAGAATAGGCGCCATGCAGCATCTTTTGTGAGAGGCCATGGGCCAGGGCTCGCAGCACGTCCTCAGTGGAATCCCCCTTGGCCAGGCGTCGTTGGGCGAGGGCGAGCTCCTGCTCCTGCAGGGCCTCCACATGCGCACCCAGAGCGCGAATGAGTGGCACGGCCTGTCGACTCTCTTTCCACTGCAAGAAGGTCTGCACACCCTGATCGATGATGGCCTCGGCCTGCCCCACAGCCTCTTTTCTCGCCTGATGCCCCTCTTGCACCATCGCACCGAGATCATCCACGGTGTAGAGAAAGGCATCGGAGAGGCTCGACACCTCGGCTTCAATGTCTCGAGGAACGGCAAGGTCAACCAGAAAAATGGGTCGATGGCGACGCTTCTTGAGGGCGCGCTCAATGAGACCCAGCCCCAGGATGGGCAGGCTGCTGGCGGTGCAGCTCACCACAATGTCGAACTCGTGTAGCCGCTCCGAGAGACTGGTGAGTGCGAGGGCCTGCCCACCGTATTCGCGCGCGAGCGCCTCGCCTCGCGAGACCGTTCGGTTGGCCACGGCAAGCTTCTGGGGGTGATGGGCGGCAAAGTGTGCAAGGCACAGGCCAATCATTTCGCCTGCGCCTATAAAGAGCATTGAGGTCTTGGAGAGGTCTCCGAAGATGCGTTGGGACAGCTTCACGGAGGCTGCGGCCATCGAGACCGAGGCCTCTCCAATGGCGGTGTCGCTGCGGACTTCCTTGGCCACCGAGAATGCCCTCTGAAAGAGCTGATGCAGGTGCAGGCCCAGACTGCCCGACTCATGGGCCTCCCGAGCAGCCTGTTTCAGCTGGCCCAGAATCTGAGGCTCACCGAGCACCATCGAGTCTAGCCCGCTGGCCACGCGAAAAATATGGCGAACCGCCTTGGGGTCGACGTGCTCATAGAGATGGGCAGCGAGCTGAGGCTGGGACATATTGGAGCGATGAGAGAGCCAGTCGAGTGCCTGCTCTCGCGCTGCCGAGGCTTCTTTGGTGGCCAGATACAACTCGGTTCGATTACAGGTCGAGAGGATGGCTTGCTCGGGCGCCGAATCTGAAATGGCCTCGCGCAGCTCCCCAAGGCCTTGACGAAGCTGGTCGCCCGGAAAGGCCAGCCTCTCGCGCAGTGCCAGCGGTGCAGACTGGTGGTTCAGGCCTATGGCAAGAAGCTGCATAGGCCCCGATTCTACGAGACTTCCAGTCGCCAGCCCACACCGTAGATGGAGCGCAGGCTAAACCCATGCTCGGGCCAGAGCCCCAGCTTGCATCGCACCCGAGACACATGGGTGTCGATGGTGCGCGTCTGCACAGCCTCGCTGAGGTGCCAGACCCGAAGACGTAGCGCGTCGCGCGAGACGGTACGCCCGGCGCAGGCCAGCAAAAGCTGCGCACATCGAAATTCCTTCTCGGTCAGGACAATGGCCTCGGACCCTCGAAATACGATGGGCTGCGACTCGGGGTGCAGATCAATTTGCAGGTCCCTCACGGTCAAGATCTCGCGCGCGGGCTGCACCCCCGAGCGAGAGAGGAGGGCGCCAAGCCGAGCCCCCAGCTCTCGGCTTCGAAAGGGCTTGGTGACATAGTCGCGGACCCCGCCATCAAAGGCGGCGAGAAGGCTTGATTCGTCCGCGCTGCTCGTCACCATGATCACGGGGCAGCGATGACCAAGCGGCAGCGCATTCAGGATGTCTAGGCCACTCATGTCGGGCAGGCGCAGATCAAGCAAGACCGCGTCAAAGGGCTGGGTTCTCAGGCTCTGCAAAAAGGCCCGGCCCTTGGCGAAATGCCTCGGCTGCCATCCCAAGGATGTGATGACGTCGCAGGACTGTCGGGCCATACGAGAATCGTCCTCTACCACTGCAACCGGATGCTGAGTCATTGATGCCCCCGCTCGAAATGAGCGCAGGGTAGGCGCGAGAGACGCGGTGTTCTAGGGCCTGTGTCAGCCCGTCTGACACCCCAGAAACAACTGGTAGGCCGGATGCTGAGACTCGTCCCAGTGCGGGTAGCCCAGGGTGGTGAGAAAGGCCTCGAAGTCCTGCTCATCGTTCTCAGGCACCTGCATGCCCACCAGAATTCGGCCGTAGTCGGCACCATGGTTGCGGTAGTGAAAGAGCGAAATATTCCAGCTCGGGTTCATGTGCGAGAGAAAGCGCATGAGTGCGCCGGGCCGCTCCGGGAACTCAAAGCGGTAGAGGCGCTCGTTTCGTGCAAGACCAGATCGGCCTCCCACCATGTGCCTCAGATGCGACTTCGCCACCTCGTCATCTGAGAGGTCGAGCGTTGCAAACCCCGCAGACACGAGGGCGTCCGCGATCTCGGTTGCCTCTTGACGACTTGACACCTGCAGCCCAAGAAAAATGTGCGCGGCCTGTTCGTCTGCAATTCGATAATTGAACTCGGTGACGTTGTGGTGGCCCAAAAGACCGCAGAAGCGTTTAAAGCTGCCCCGCTCTTCCGGGATGGTGACGGCAAAGACGGCCTCCCGCTGCTCACCGATCTCGCTTCTCTCGCTCACAAACCGCAGGCGATCGAAGTTCATGTTGGCACCGCAGGCAATCGCCACGAGAGTTCTGGGCGAGCCAGCGGCCCGCTTAGGTCCGTGCTGAGCCACCCAGGCCTTCATGCCGGCAATGGCCAAGGCGCCAGCAGGCTCCTCGATGGCTCGGGTGTCCTCGTAGACATCTTTAATGGCTGCACAGACCGCATCGGTGTCAACCAAGACCATCTCGTCCACATAGAGCTGGGCAAGCCGAAAGGTCTCTTCGCCAACCTGTTTCACTGCGGTGCCATCCGAGAAGAGCCCAACCTCGGGGAGCGTGACGCGCGCGCCTCTTTCTAGCGACTGGCTCATGGCATCGGAGTCTCGGGTCTGCACGCCAATCACCCGGGTCTCTGGTCGCAGCTGCTTCACATAGGCCGCAACGCCAGCGATGAGCCCGCCGCCACCGACGGCCACAAAAATGGCATCAATGGGGGCCGCGTGCTGGCGAAGGATCTCCATGGCCACCGTGCCCTGGCCCGCAATCACATCCGGGTCATCGAATGGATGAACAAAGGTGAGCCCCTGGGCCTGCTGAAGGGTGACAGCGTGCGCGTAAGCGTCGGAGTAGGAATCGCCTTCAAGGACCACCTCGGCGCCCCAGTTGCGCACGGCCTCGATCTTCACGCTGGGGGTGGTGACTGGCATCACGATGACCGCCCTGCATCCCAGCTCTCGTGCCGAGAGCGCAACGCCCTGGGCATGATTGCCCGCTGAGGCGGCGATCACCCCCTTGGCGAGCTGCTCGGGGGCAAGCTGGGCCATCTTGTTGTAAGCGCCTCGTAGCTTGAATGAGAAGACGGGCTGGGTGTCCTCTCGCTTGAGAAAGACCTCACAACCCAGCCGGCGACTGAGGGACGGCGCGCGATCAAGCGCAGTCTCAATCGCTACGTCATAGACGCGCGCAGTCAGAATCTTGCGCAGGTAATCAGAACCCATTGCCGCACCCATTGAATACTCCCTTGCGGGGAGTTTAAAGCTAGAATCCACTGCTCTATGAACGCTCCCCTGCACCCCGCCGTTCTGGCCCAGACTGGTGCCGAGAACAATCCGGCCGGAGCTCGACTGCGGGAAATTCCATACAACTACACCTCCTTCTCGGACCGAGAGATCGTGCTTCGCGTCCTCGGAGACCGGGGGTGGGCGCTCATCTCTGAGCTGCGGCAGGAACGAAAAACCGGTCGCTCCGCCCGCATGCTCTACGAGGTCTTGGGCGACATCTGGGTCGTTGCGCGCAACCCCTACCTCCAAGACGATCTGCTTCAAAACCCCCGACGTCGGGAGCAGCTCATCGAGGCCCTTAATCATCGCCTCGCCGAGGTCGATCGCAGGCGTGCCTCCGAAGCACCGGGCTCCCCAGGCGCGCAGCGTGATCGTCGGGTCGCAGAACTCCTCGATCTGGCTCGCGCCGCGGTGAGACGCTTTGCCTGCGACTTTGAGCAGGCGCTCACCCTGCGTCGCAAGGTCTTGCGCAGGCTCTCTCGCATTACTCACAAGCAGAACATCCGCTTCGATGGACTTGCTCGTGTCTCGCACATCACAGACGCGACCGACTGGCGTGTAGAGCTACCCTTCGTGGTGCTCGTGCCTGACACGGAGGCCGAGATGGCGCCTCTGGTGTCAGCCTGCATTGAGCTTGGCCTCACCATCATCCCGCGTGGAGGGGGAACAGGCTATACAGGGGGCGCAGTCCCGCTTACGCCGCTCTCGGTTGTCATCAACACCGAAAAGCTCGATTCACTGGGCTTGGTTCGCAAGACCGCTCTGCCGGGAATGGACCATTCGGTGTCCACCATTTTTGCGGGCGCTGGCGTGGTCACCCGTCGGGTGTCCGATGCGGCTGACGCTCAAGGGCTGGTCTTCGCGGTCGACCCCACCTCTGCAGATGCGAGCTGTGTGGGCGGGAACATCGCCATGAACGCAGGCGGAAAAAAAGCGGTGCTCTGGGGCACCGCCATCGACAACCTCGCCTCATGGCGCATGGTCGACCCCAGGGGCAACTGGCTCGAGGTGAAGCGCCTGGGTCACAACATGGGCAAGATTCACGATGCCCAGTGGGCTGAGTTCGAGGTCAGCCGCTATCTGCCGAACCAGTTTGTATCGGATACCGCCGAGGGCGCTTTCAGGGGCGAGCCCTTTGAGCGCAGACAGGTAAAGCTTGAGGGCCGCATCTTTCGAAGGCTGGGCCTTGGAAAAGACGTCACCGACAAGGTGCTGGGCGAGCTGCCCGGCATTCAAAAAGAGGGCTGTGACGGACTCATCACAAGCTGCCACTGGGTGTTGCACCGCATGCCATCCCACATTCGCACGGTCTGCCTCGAATTTTTCGGCAACGCCCAAGACGCTGTTCCGTCCATCGTCGACATCAAAGACTTTCTGGATAAGAAGCCGGGCGGCGCGCAGCTTGCGGGCCTAGAGCATCTTGATGAGCGTTATCTCAGGGCGGTGGGCTACAGCACTAAGAGTAAGCGCGGCAGCATGCCCAAGATGGTGCTTATCGGAGACATCGTCGGTGACGATGATCACGCGGTGGCCAAGGCCGCATCCGAAGTCATTCGCCTGGCCAATGGCCGCGCCGGGGAGGGGTTCGTTGCGGTCTCCGCCGAGGCCCGCAAGGCCTTCTGGGTCGATCGCGCTCGCACAGCAGCCATCGCTCGGCATACCAACGCCTTCAAGATTAATGAGGATGTGGTCATCCCCCTGAATCGCATGGGCGAGTACACCAATGCCATCGAGCGCATCAACATAGAGCTCTCTATTTCGAACAAGTTAAAGCTCACCCGCGCGCTGCGTCAGGCCCTTAACGACGCCCAGAGCCGCGGTGTGCTCATGCTCAACAAGACCGAAGAGGGCGATGCCCAGGAAGATCGGCAGGCTGAGCTGCAGCGCAGGCTCGAGTCGGCTGGCGAAACGCTGCGCATGGTCGAGGATCGCTGGAGTTTTCTGCTCGCCCACCTCGATGCCGCCGCCCAGAGCCAGGCTGAGGCCCTTGAGCGAGTGGGCATCCCTCTGGAGTCGATTCCACAAAACAAGCGGTCGAGCACCCTGGGTGAGCTGCTTCAGGACCACACCCTGAGGGTGTCCTGGAAGCGAGAGCTGCGCGCAGAGTTTCGGCACCTCTTTACCGGTCTGGCCTATGCCCCTGTGCTTGAGCTTCTCGAGGCCACGCACAAACGCATTTTGCGGTCTCGTGTCTTTGTCGCCCTGCACATGCACGCAGGTGATGGCAACGTGCACACCAACCTGCCGGTGAATTCCGACGACTACGAGATGCTTCAGGAGGCCCACACGGCCGTGGCCCGCATCATGGAGATCGCAAAGGGCCTTGATGGTGTGATTTCGGGTGAGCACGGCATTGGCATCACCAAGATGGAGTTTCTCAGCCAGGCCGAGAAAGACGCCTTCCACGCCTACAAGATGAAGGTGGACCCCAACCAGCACTTCAACGCGGGCAAGCTGCTCGAGGGCGCAGACCTGCGGAATGCCTATACCCCGTCCTTCGGCCTCATGGGGTCGGAGAGCCTCATTCTTCAGCAGAGCGACATCGGCTCCATTGCGGACTCCTTTGCCAACTGCCTGCGTTGCGGCAAATGTAAGCCCGTGTGCGCCACTCATTCGCCTCGCGCCAATCTGCTCTACTCACCGAGAGACAAGATTCTTGCAACCTCTTTGCTCATCGAGGCATTCCTCTATGAGGAGCAGACCCGTCGGGGCGTCTCCATTGCCCACTGGGATGAGTTCGCCGATGTCGCTGACCATTGCACGGTCTGCCATAAATGCGCAACGCCTTGTCCAGTCGATATCGACTTCGGCGAGGTCTCGATGAATATGCGCGACCTCCTTCGTCGAATGGGCAAGAAGAAATTCAATGCGGGCACCGCGGCCTCCATGTTCTTTCTCAATGCGACAAATCCCGAGACCATCGCCCTCACCCGCACGGTCATGATCGAGTGGGGCTACAAGGCCCAGCGCCTGGCCAACCAACTCTTCGCTCGCCTGGCCAAAAAGCAGACGGCGCGCCCGCCCGCGAGTCTGGGTCGCGCACCCATTCGCGAGCAGGTCATTCACTTTGTGAACAAGAAGATGCCCGGCAGCCTGCCCAAAAAGACTGCACGTGCGCTGCTCGATATCGAAGACGCCCGCTACGTGCCCATTATTCGTAACCCCAAGACCACCTCAAGCGATGCAGAGGCCGTTTTCTACTTCCCTGGCTGCGGGTCTGAGCGTCTCTTCTCGCAGGTGGGCCTGGCCACGCAGGCCATGCTCTGGAAGGTCGGTGTTCAAACTGTTCTTCCCCCGGGCTACCTCTGCTGCGGCTATCCGCAGCGCGGAAGCGGTCAGTTCGACAAGGCCGAAAAAATCATCACCGATAACCGTGTGCTCTTTCATCGCATGGCCAACACGCTGAACTACCTCGACATCAAGACGGTCGTGGTCTCGTGTGGCACCTGCTACGACCAGCTGGCTGGCTATGAGTTTGAGAAGATTTTCCCGGGCTGCCGAATCCTCGACATCCACGAGTTCCTCATGGAGAAGGGCGTTCGGATCGACGGCGTCACGGGCACCCGCTACATGTATCACGACCCCTGCCACAGTCCCATGAAGCAGCACAGCCCGCTCAAGGTGGTCAATGCGCTCATGAACAGTGATGCCAATGGCCTGGTGGAGAAGAACGATCGCTGCTGTGGCGAATCAGGAACCCTGGCCATTACGCGGCCCGACATCTCAACGCAGGTGCGCTTTCGCAAGGAAGAAGAGATGCGCAAAGGAGCCGACAGACTGCGGGCGACTGATGCCTCGGCGCCGGTGAAGGTCCTCACCTCCTGCCCGTCCTGTCTTCAGGGCCTGTCTCGATTTGGTGAGGATGCAACCGTCGAGGCCGATTACATCGTGGTCGAATTGGCACGCCACAGCCTGGGCGAGGACTGGCTGGCCGACTATGTTGCGCTGGCAAACAACGGAGGCATTGAGCGCGTTTTGGTCTGAGCGCTCGAATCGAGGGCCATGATCGGATTCTGGATTCGCGTGGCTATTACGCTGGGCATCATCCTCCTGGCGAGCCTGCTGGCCGATCGGCTCGCTGGGGGCCTTGCAGGCTATACCGTTGCGTGCAGCTGTTTGGTCGCCTGGGTGCTCTTTCAGGTCTGGCATCTCAAAAAAATGTCGCTCTGGCTGCAGGAATTTCGCCTGAGCAAGACCCCCACGGGTCTGGGTACCTGGGACCTCCTGTTCTCCTCGGTCTATCGTCTGGCGCGTTCTTACGAGCGCCAGCAGGCCCAGCTCAAAGCCGCGCTCAGTAGTTTTCGCAGCGCCACCGAGGCCATGCCCGATGGCGTTGTGGCACTCGATGATCACCACCAGATCATCTATGCGAGCGGGCGCTCTGCCTTGCACCTGGGGCTTCGGGTGCCCGAGGACTACGGCCGCAACATCCAGAATCTTTTAAGACACCCTGAGTTTGCTCGCTACCTTGAGGCCGGCGAGTGGCACGGACCAGTCTCTCTTCACGATGTGCCGACCGCAGACCGTGTTCTGCAGGTCCAACTCGTGCCTTATGGCGAGAGCGAGAGACTCCTGCTCACTCGAGATGTCACGCAGCTTGAGAGACTGGAGACCACTCGACGAGATTTTGTGGCCAACGTGTCTCACGAGCTCAAGACGCCACTCACCGTTTTGGCGGGGTTCTTGGAGACGATGCAGAGCCTGCCCCTCACGCCTGCACAGCAACAAGAGGTGCTTGCGACGATGACGAGCCAGGCCGAGCGCATGCAGAGAATCATTGATGACCTGCTCATTCTCTCTCGGCTCGAGTCCGAGGTCCGCCCACCGAATGACAGCGAGATTGATATGTCCGCCATGGTCGAGCGGCTCGCTCGAGAGGCCCAGTACCTCAGCCGCGATCGACATGTTGTTCGGGCCTCGTCTGAGGGCTGCAGCGCGCGTCTGCTCGGGGATGACCAGGAGTTGGCAAGCGCCTTTGGCAATCTCGTGAGCAACGCCGTTCGCTACACCCCCGAGGGCGGCGAGGTGAGCATCAGTTGGTCTTGCACCCCCGAGGGGGAGGGCGTGTTCTGCGTTCGCGACACCGGCCCTGGCATCGAGAGCCAACACATTGGCCGCCTCACCGAGCGGTTTTATCGGGTCGACAAGGGCCGCTCACGAGACAAGGGGGGCACAGGACTTGGACTCGCCATTGTCAAACACATCGCCTCGCGACATGAGGCAGAGCTGCGCATTCAGAGCGAGGTGGGCCGGGGAAGTCTCTTCGAGATTGTGTTTCCTAAGCCTCGCGTGCTTACCGCAAGCGTTACGGCTTAGGCTGCAACCGCGGTGGGCTGTGCGGTGAAGCGATAGCCCGAGCCGCGAACGGTCTCGACGTGGCGGTCATGCCCAGTGGGCGTGAGGGCCTGGCGAAGTCTACGAATGTGTACATCGACCGTGCGCTCCTCGACGAACACGTGGTCGCCCCAGACATGATCCAGGAGTTGGCTGCGGCTATGGACTCGTTCTGGGTGGGTCATAAAGAAGTGCAGAAGTCGAAACTCGGTGGGGCCCAGCTCGAGAGGCGCTCCATGCCCAGATACGCGATGGGTCAGGGGGTCGAGCTTGAGCCCACAGACGTCCACTGCGTCATCGGTTAGCTGGGGAGCCCGCCGTCTCATCACAGCCTTGATGCGGGCCAGAAGCTCCTTGGGCGAAAACGGCTTGGTCATGTAGTCGTCGGCGCCACTATCAAGCCCCTCGACCTTGTCGCCCTCCTCCGAGCGCGCAGTGAGCATAATAATGGGCACGTCGCGGGTGCGCTCCTCGGCCCGCAACTTCTTGGCGTATTGAACGCCGCTGTTTCCGGGCAGCATCCAGTCCAGAAGGATGAGGTCGGGAAGTTCGGCGCGAATCAGCGTGTCGGCCTGAATGGAGTCCGCGGCCCGAAGCACTTTGTGGCCAGCAAAGCTGAGGTTCACGGCAACCAACTCCGCAATGGCGGGTTCGTCCTCAACGACTAGAATGGTGCTCGACATAATGACCAATTTATGCTTTTAAGATGACAAGTCAATGACATACGCGGTCCCGCCTTTTCAGCACACCATCGATGCCGATCCCCCGACTGGGATCGTGATGAAGACGCAGTCTCGGGAGCTGGGCCTGAGTTATTCGGATGGGGCCTACGACCTGAGTTTTGAGTTTCTGCGGGTCTATAGCCCGTCTGCAGAGGTGGTGGGTCACGGCCCCGGCCAAGAGGTTCTTCAGACGGGAAAGAAGGCGGTAGGCATTCGATCGCTTGAGCCCGTGGGTCTCTATGCGGTGAAACCCCTTTTCGATGACGGCCATGAGTCTGGCATCTATTCATGGAGCTACCTGCGTTGGCTCTGCGAGCACCGGGACGCGCTGTGGGAGGACTACCTCTCTCGGCTCGACGCGGCGGGCGCCTCTCGCGAATGACGCAGACCCACTTCGGTTTTCAAGGCGTGCCCGAGGCCGAGAAGGCAAGGCGGGTGGCGCGCGTCTTTAACTCGGTCGCCCAGCGTTACGACCTCATGAATGACGTGATGTCGCTTGGCCTGCACCGAGTCTGGAAGGCCATCACCCTGGCCCAGGCCCATGTACGAGAGGGTCATCACGTACTCGATGTGGCGAGCGGCACTGGCGACCTCGCCCTCGCGCTCTCTGAGCGGGTTGGGCTCACCGGCCGCGTGGTGATGACAGATATCAACGCCGAGATGCTCAGTCGCGGGCGCGATCGTCTGCTTGATGCCGGCCTCACGCCTCAGGCCCTGGTCTGCGACTGCGAGGCCCTGCCCTTTCAGGATGCCCAGTTCGACCGGGCGACGCTCGCCTTTGGCCTTCGAAACATGACCCACAAAGACCGAGCCCTTCGGGAGCTCTATCGGGTGATCAAGCCCGGGGGCAAACTCTTGGTTCTGGAGTTCTCGCAGGTGGCCAAGCCGCTCGCACCGGTTTATGACTTCTATTCGTTTCGCGTTCTGCCCTGGCTGGGCGAGCGAATCGCCGCAGATCGACAGAGTTATCAGTACCTCGCAGAGTCCATACGCATGCACCCCGGACCCGAGGAGCTCGCGCAGATGATGCGAGAGGCGGGCTTTGATGTGGTGCGATATCAAACCCTGACAGCGGGCGTGGTTGCCCTACACCGCGCCACAAAAATCGGTTCACATTAGGCCTTGTTCCGCCTCATTCACATCGTTTTTTTCACGCAAGGAGTGTGTGCTTCATGAAACGGTCCGTCTCTCTTCGAGTTCTCTCAGTTCTTGGCTTTTCTGCGGTGCTTCTGGCCAGCACGCTTGTGGCGCCCATGGCGGAGGCTAAACGTCTCGGAGGTGGGTCCAACGCAGGCCGCCAGGCTCCCATTCAGCGTCAGGCGGCACCTGCGACTCCCGGCAATCCGGCCACACCTGCTGCGCCAGCCAAGCAGGCACCTGCTCAAGGCGCTCAGCCAGCCGCGCCGCAGCAGCCCGCCCCTGCCCCTGCTCGCAACAGCTGGCTGGGCCCGGTTGCGGGACTTGCAGCAGGCCTGGGTCTTGCGGCACTGGCCTCTCATTTTGGTTTCGGCGAGGAGCTCATGAGCGGACTTTTGGTTGTGGCTGGCGTGCTCGCCGTGCTCTTTCTTGTGAGGCTTCTCATGTCGCGCAGTCGGGGCGCAGCCCTTGGGCCAACCCCTGCCGCTGCCGCAGGGCCGGCCTCGACGGGTCTGGAGCGCTCATCCGTACAAGACGACCCTTACACCTCGAGGGATGTCTTTGGTGGCACCGCCGCCCCCGCCGCAGCAACCCCCGCCGCCGGATCGGCAGTTGAAGGTCCGAGTGATGCAGACATTGCCCAGTTCTTGCAGGTGGCTCGCGAGCAGTTCATCGCGCTTCAAAAACTCTGGGACAGCGGCGATGTCACAGCGCTTCGCAGCTTTGCCACCCCGGCCATGGCCAAGGACCTCGCGGAGCAGATCCAGGCGCGGGGCGCGCAGTCTAACGTCACCAGCGTGGTGAGTCTTGACTCAGAGTGGTTGGGCATGGACTCCGCCACTGACGATGACGGCCACGAGGTCGATGAGGCCTATGTGCGATTTCATGGCCTTATTCGCGAGTCGGCCGCAGGTGCAGCGGAGCCTTTCAACGAGGTCTGGACCCTGCAAAAGCGCAAGAGCGGCCTCTCGGGATGGCTGCTTGCAGGCATCACTCAGACGAACTAAGTGCAAGGGCTCTTCGAGGCACTCCAAAAAAAAGGCTCCGAGAGCCTTTTGTTGGGCCTGAATTGCGCAATCGAAGCGGATCCAGACCTTCATGCGCACATGAAGTCTCTTGCGGGAAAACGCCTGGAGTTGCGGTTTCCCGCCATCCCATCGGGTGAGTTCTCGGTGCACTGGTCACTCGCGGCCGACGGCCTGCTTCACGATCTGTCGGCTGGTGTCTCCCGGGCTTCTGTCGAGCCGGTCGATGTGAGCCTCGTGCTCACCCCAGCATTCTTCTCAGGGGCGGGGATGAGGGGTGTGCGTATCGAGGGCGACGCCTCGGTGGCCGAACAGCTCAGCCCCCTTATGGCGCTCATGAAGAGCCGCGTGGCCCCCTTGCAACAGGCCTTTGAAGCCTCCCCGCTGCCCGACATAGTCAAGCGCGCCGCAAGCTATGTGTCTGATGAGGCCCAGCTGGTTGTCAATGCCTCCCAGATGGCCGCGCATCAGCAGGAGTTAAGGGAACTTCGAAACGCGATCGACCGCTTCGAGAAGCGGCTCGACCTCTACGCGGCCTCGCATTAGTCGTGGTGGGGGCTGGGGCAGTGCTCCCCGGTCTCAAGCTGCAGCGTGGTGTGAGCAATCTGAAATCGGCGGCGAAGCAAGGCATTCACCTGCACAATCACACGCTCTTGGTCGCTGTGTTCTCTAATGCGAAGGTGGGCGGTGAGGGCCGAGCGCTGGCTCGAGAGGCTCCATATATGCACGTCGTGAACGTCGAGCACCTCTGGCAGTTGGCGAATCGCCATCTGAACCTCATGAACCTCAATTCCGGCGGGAACGGCCTCCAGCAGAACATGAATTGATGCACGCAATAGCTTGATTGCACGCGGCATCGCCCAGGCCGCAATACCAAGGCCCACGGCAGAGTCCACCCAGGTCCAGCCCAGCAGAAGCACCATCAAGGCCGCAACGATGACGCCGACCGAACTAAGCGCATCGCTGGCCACCTCAAGGGAGGCTGCCTTGGCGTTAAGGCTTCCATCGCGCGTCTTTCTTAGAATGAACACACAAAGAAGGTTCACCGCGAGGCCCACCGTAGCCACCGTGAGCATCACCTCCCCAGAGAGATCGCTCGGCCGTTTGAGTCGCTCCAGAGACTCCATCACCAAAAACACTGCAAGGCCCACCAGAAGCAGCGCATTGAAGGTGGCCGAGAGCACTTCCAGCCGATGGTAGCCATAGGTGTGCTGGGTGTCGCGGCCGCGATGCGTGAGATGCGTGGCAAAGAGCGCTGTGGCCAGGCCCACGCAGTCCGTTGCCATGTGTGCCGAGTCAGAAATGAGTGCGAGACTGCCCGAGTAGATGCCCGCTAAAAGCTGAAAGACAGCAAAGCTTGCTGTGATGGCCAGACAGAGTCCGAGTGCTCTCGCTTCAATGGCGGATCGCTGCTGGTCGGTGAGTGTTTCGGTGACAGTCTCCGACATAGGCTCAGAGTGTAGCTGGCTCGGTGGTGCACATCAGACGCTTAAAGCTGCTGTAGACGGGGTTGGCGCTGCGCGATGAAGCCGCCCCATTCACCTGGCTCGGAACAAGTCGCAGGCCGGGGCGATGGGTCCGAAGAGCTTCTAACACGGCGATGGCCTCCATCCGCGTGAGCGCAGCACCGATGCACATGTGGGGCCCAGACCCAAAGGCAAGGCCCACACCTTCCGCCCTCTGCGGCCAAAACTCATCGGGCCGAAGGAATCGCTCGGGGTCTCGATTCGCACGTCCCAGATGCAAAAGAACAAGGTCGGCAGAATGAAGGCTGCGCCCGCCGAGCTGCATGTCGTGTTTTACGCGGCGACCGGTCATCTGCACTGGGCCATCCAGGCGAAGCACCTCCTTCACCAGCGCAGCAGCCTCAAGGCGCCCGCTTACGAACTCTTGCCACAGAGCGGGTCGAGACACCACGGCCCAGACCGAGTTTGTGATAAGGGCTCGCGTGGTCTCATGGCCGGCAAACAGAAGCATCACCAGCTGAGCCGTAAGGTTCAGGGGGTCGCTCCTTGTCGGCTCGGTCTTCATGAGACGAGCAGCAAACCCGGAGGGCTCGAGACGCTCGGGACGAGAGAAGAGATTGGCCAGAAGCAGGGTGGCCTCCTGGGCAGCAAGAGCAATTTCTTCGGTCGGGCTGGGGGATCCGATGAATTCGGCAATGGCATCGCTCGCCTCCCGCAGGGCTGGACTTGGCTCGATGGGCAGGCCCAGCAGGGCAGACATTACTCGAATAGGGATGTCCTGAGCGAGTTGCGAGACAAGGTCAAAGGGTCCTGCCTCGGGCAGGCCAATAACCGCGTCTTCAACAAGTTGATGAATTTGGGGCCGAAGACCTGCCATCGCTTCTGCCGAGAATCCGAGCGCTAGAAGGTCACGCAGTGGCCCATGCTCGGGCTCATCCAAAAAAAGAAGGGCTCTTGAGAACAGGGCCTGAAAGCGCGAGAGTCTGCGCTGCCTGTCTTCGAGGCGCTTCACCCATCCCCCCGTTCGACGTGCGGAGAGTAATGGCGATCTCAGTCCCCACTCCACGTCTGAATAGCGGTGCAGCAGCCAGGCACCCCCGTAGAGATCGGGATGCCACTCCACGCTTATGCCGAGGCGACGAGACCGAGCCGGTCCATGAGTTCACGGTCTTTGCTCGCCTGCGGGTTGCTGGTGGTGAGCAGCTGGTCGCCATAGAAGATCGAGTTTGCCCCGGCCATAAAGCACAGGGCCTGAATGCCATCCTCCATCTGCTCGCGCCCAGCCGAGAGGCGCACCACCGAGCGGGGCAGGGCAATTCGAGTGACCGCAATGGTCCGCACGAATTCAAACGGGTCAAGGGCCTGCGTGCCATAAAGGGGTGTTCCCTCCACCGCCACGAGGTGGTTGATAGGAACGGATTCAGGCTGGGGATCCAGGCTTGCCAAGAGCGAGATGAGTCCTGCGCGCTGTGCCCGAGACTCGCCCATGCCCACGATGCCACCACAACAGACCTTCATCCCGGCCTCACGCACATGCGAGAGGGTTTCGAGTCGGTCCTTCATCTGTCGTGTCTTGATAATCTGCCCGTAGAACTCAGGTGCGGTGTCGAGGTTGTGGTTGTAGTAATCGAGGCCTGCGGCTTGAAGCTCCTCGGCCTGCTCCTGCGTGAGCATGCCAAGCGTCATGCAAGTCTCAAGGCCAAGTGCACGCACCTCTCTGACCATCTCGGTGAGCTCATTCATGTCTCGCTCTTTCGGGCTGCGCCAGGCTGCACCCATGCAGAAGCGGCTCGCACCCGAGTCCTTGGCCGTCTTTGCGGCCTGGAGGACTTCCTCAAGCCTGAGCATTTTTTCCGCCTTCACCGCGCCCGGATGATGCGACGACTGGGGACAGTAGCCACAGTCCTCTGGGCATCCGCCGGTCTTGATGGATAGCAGGGTCGAGAGTTGAACCTCACCGACCTTGAAGCACTGACGGTGAATGGACTGAGCCTGAAAAAGCAGGTCCGTAAGGGGTAGCTCAAAAAGAGCGAGAAGCGATGTTGGTGAGTGGGCGGGCACGCTAGGCATGGGGAGCTGAGGAGAAGAGGGGGTCGAGGTGAAGGGAGAGGCTTGCCGTATGCGCAGTATGCAATGGGCCTGAGATTTCGTTGGCTAGAAATGGGACCCTCCCGAGGCACCTCGCGTTGAAGGCGCGCTGCAGGTCGCGTTCCAGAGCGGAGACTGTGTCCTCCTGGACGAGCATGCTTGGGTCGATGCAATTAGCCACCCAACCCGATATGGCGATGCCCCGAGCGGCGATGGCCTCAGCCGTGAGCAGGGCATGGTTCAGGCAGCCCAGTCGAATGCCCACCACAAGAATAACGGGCAGGCCCAACAGGCAGGCGAGGTCGGCCGTATCCCAGTCGGGTGTAAGAGGCACGCGAAACCCTCCTACGCCTTCGACGAGGATGCCGTCGTGGCCGAGGCTCAGAGCATCAAGCGCACCCAGGATGAGTGGCTCTAATTCAGTGCGGGCAAGACTTCGTCCCTCGGCTGCAGCGGCCACCTCAGGCGCACAAGGCAGGGCAAGCTGCACCGGCCCAACATCTCTCGCAGATAGCGTTCGCCCGCTCACCGCTTGATAGCTCGCCTGTAGTCGCACCACATCCTCTTGCCGGCCATTCTCAATGCCGGCCGAGATGGGCTTACAGACCGCCATGCTGCGGCCGTGCCGGGCAAAGGCATGCAGCAGCGCGCAGGTCACGACGGTCTTGCCCACGCCCGTGTCAGTTCCCGCCACAAAGAATCCTCGGTGTCGGCTCATACCTCTGCCAGCACCGAGGCCAGAGCCGCAAGAAGGGCATCGACGTCTGCCTCGGTGTGAGCGGCACTGAGCGAGACCCGAAGGCGAGCTGTTCCTGGGGGAACCGTCGGTGGGCGAATGGCCACCACCTTCATCCCGAGGGCTTCAAGGGCCTTCGAGGCGGCCAGCACCCGTGCATTGTCGTGAAGAACAATCGCCTGAATTGCAGTGAAAGAGGGCAGCAGCTGGGTGGCCCCATTCCCTTTGGGGTGTGTGAGGAGACGAGCCACCCCCTCGCGAAACTGAGCAATGCGCGCGGCGAGGCGCCCCCGAAGTGTGGCGCCCTCCTCGCTCGAGATGATTTGAATGCTTCGCTGCGCGGCGTGTGCGAGCGCAGGGGGGCTTGCCGTGGTGTAGACATAGCTTCGACCCGTCTGCAGGAGGTGCTCAATCACGGCAGGGTGGGCGGCCACAAAAGCGCCTGCAACACCTGCTGCCTTCCCCAGGGTGCCCATCAAAATAAAGCGCTCGCTCGACAGCCCTGCCTGAGAGAGGCTGCCCTCACCCCGAGCTCCAAGCACCCCGAATCCATGGGCGTCATCAAGCACGATGAACGCGTCATACCGCTGGGCTAACGAGAGCAGTTGTTCAAGGGGCGCCAAGTCTCCATCCATGCTGAAGACGGCATCGCTCACAATGAGTTTGATGGGCGAGTCGCTCTGGGCGAGTAGGTCCGCGAGCATGTCCATGTCCGCGTGGACATATCGCTTATGGGGCGCCTTGGCCAGCAAGACGCCATCCACGAGGCATGCATGGTTGAGCTTGTCTGAGAGTGTGCAGGCCTGTCCATCGCCCAGTGCAGTCAGCACAGCCAAATTGGCCATATATCCGGAGGAAAAGACCAGAGCCCTGCAGCCGGGAATGAAGGGCGCGTAGAGTGCGGACAGCGCCTGCTCGAGCTCCTCGTGCGCTCGGCTGTGACCGCTCACCAGGTGCGAGGCGCCCGAGCCCACGCCATAGAGCCGAGCTCCCTCAATGAGGGCCTTCGTGATGTCAGGATGGCTTGCAAGGCCGAGGTAATCATTGCTGCAAAAAGAGAGCAGTTCTCGTGGCCCTTGGTCGTGCGCATCAAAGGCCTGGTGGGGTAAGCAGGCTGAGTGCGCCACCACTCGGCGGCGAGCAAGCCCTGCGGCCTCCCGCTTACGCTGTTGCTGCTGAAGGTGCTCGATGAGCATAAGCGGGCGATGCTGGGAGCGCCTCATCAACAGCCGCGCTGAGCTCGCGTGCAACCCAGGCACTCAGCTCGGGTGTGAGCACATAAGGCGGCATGAGGTAGACCGTGCGTCCAATCGGGCGAATCATGAGCCCATGCTCGAGCGCTCGGGATCGAAGGCGAGCACCCATGTCTGGCGCCGCATACTCGGGGCGCACATCAAAGGCCCAGATGCTCCCCATCTGCCGCGGATGCTCGAGTCGCTCATCCAGAAACAGAGGCTGCAGGTGGCCGCTCAGAATAGCTGCCTGCTGGGCGTTGTTTCCCAACACATCGCGATCGTCAAAGTGATCCAGTACTGCAAGCGCTGCGCTGCAGGCCAGCGGGTTTCCAGAATAGGAGTGAGAGTGCAAAAAACCCTTGGCGGTCTCACGGGACCAGAAGGCCTGGAAGACATCCTCCTTGCTTAGGACCAGCGACAAGGGCAAGAAGCCGCCCGTGATGCCCTTAGATAAACAAATAAAGTCTGGCCACTCTGCGCTCGCCTGCTTGTCCCCAAGGCTCTGCTCCCAAGCAAAGAAGCTGCCCGTGCGGCCACACCCTACGGCAATCTCATCTGCAATGAGATGCACATCAAACTGGGTACAGAGCGCTCGAGCTCCTCGAAGGTAGGCAGGGTGATACATGGCCATACCCCCTGCTGCCTGCACCAGAGGCTCAAGAATGAGTGCGGCAATGCGGTCCGCCCTTAGCCCAAGCAGTTGCTCAAGCTTCACCAAGGCCCGTTGTGCAACCTGCTCGCTTGTCTCGCCAGCACCCGCCTGCCGAGCATCGGGGCTCATCACAAGGTGGGGCCGAAGCAAGAGAGGGTCATAGGCGTCTTTGAATACAGCAATATCCGTCACCGAGAGTGCGCCAAGCGTCTCACCGTGATAGCCCCCGTGCAGGCAGACAAACTCTGTTTTTCCTGTCTGGCCTTGGTTGCGCCAGGCGTGTGCACTCATCTTCAAGGCAATTTCAACGGCCGAGGCCCCATCGCTTGCAAAGAAGCAGTGGCCAAGCACGCCTTGGGTGCGAAGCGAGAGGCGCTCGGCAAGCTCGACGGCAGGAGAGTGGGTGCAGCCAGCGAGCAGGATATGGGGGAGTCGGGCGAGTTGCTCAGAGATGGCCGCCGAGATTCGCGGCTCTGAATGCCCAAAGAGGTTGACCCACCATGAGCTGATTGCATCGAAGTAGCGCTTGCCATCGACATCAAAAAGCCAAGGCCCCTGGGCGTGATCGATGGCCAAGAGGGGCATCGAGTCAGCCAGGGCCATCTGGCTGCAGGGATGCCAGACTGACTTTAGGCTTCGCTCGGGGAGGGAGTCATGCACCCTTGGATTTTAGACTGGCCGACTCGGCGAGCATGTGCACATAGGCTGCACCCATGAGGGGAGCGTCAATGCCCAGATCGTGGGCGCGATGCACCATGTCGCCAAGAATGTGTTCATGCTCGGTTCGACCTCCCGACAGCAGGTCGCGAAGCATCGAGGCCGTGAATCCAGATCCTGGCTCCATCAAGATGGCGAGCGCCTTCTCTTGGGCCGCATCCGAGACCGATTGATTCGATCGTTTGGCAACTTCAAGGCACTCGTCATACATGCGACGCATGAAGGCTGCACCCTCAGCACTTGCCGTAATGCTCCCCACCCCTGCTCGGCAGAGTGTGGTGCTTCCAGCTAGCGTTGCCAGAAAGGTCCACTTATCCCAGAGCGCCTGTTCAATGTTCTCTGCGTAGACGCTTGTGAATTGCGCCCTCTGACAGAGGGTGAAGAAGCTGTGGGCCAGGCCTTCGTGGGCAGGGCTGCGTGCACCTTCGGTGAGGATGTGCATGGGCGTGAGTTGTTTTACCGCACCCTCGGGCGTAAGCGTTGCCGCGATGTGAGCCACGCCGCCGAGCACGCGGTCTCTACCAAAGAGTTCATCCAGTCGACTCATATGGGCCACCCCATTTAAAAGGGGCAAAAGGCAGGTGCGGGCCCCGATGGCCGGACGAAGCGTTTTTAGAGCGCCTTCGAGGTCGAAGGCCTTGGGCGAGAGCAGGGCCAGGTCAAACTCGCAGGGCGGCCCGTTTTTCTGGAGCCCTTCTTCGGTCACAACCTTTGCATCAACACGAAGGTCTCCGTGCGGACTCAAGATCTGAAGCCCCTCCGACCGCAGGCGCTCGGCCCGTTGCGGCCGAACGAGAAAGTGAACATCCGCGCCAATCTCAATGAGGCGGGCACCAAAATAGCCCCCGACCCCTCCCGCTCCGAGGATGAGTATGTTCATCTTGATCCTTACTTGTTGGTTGTTGACCGGAGTGTGGCGCCTGCCGCAGAGCTTGCGCCAACGCCGAGTTGGCCTGTGGCAATCCCCAATGCAGCGCTCGTTCCGACCTCTGAGGCAATCTGCTCGGCGGACTTTTCTTGACCACCGCAGTAGCGGGCAATCAGGTTGGCATCCCGATGGTCGTAGGCATCAAGGCCCACATTGGCTGCAAGAACTGGGATAGCGAGCAGGCCACCCGAGAGAATGACGAGCCCGGCCCCGCCAATGGTGCGCCCGCTCCGGATGCCGTCATGAATTCCTGTGGCGTCTAGCTGAGCCTGGCATTCAGGGGTGGCGTACTTGGGGTTCTTGGTGTCGAGTTGGAGGGCGGCTGTCGTGGAATGGCTCGCACAGCCTGCAAGGAGAGGCCCGATGAGTAAAGAGAAGACTGCTGAGCGCTTGGCAAGGCTCCAGACCGCCATGACGATTCCACCTCCGAGGAAACTGCGAAGAAGTATATCTTTCGTCCGACTAATGGGTGAGGGCCGCCTCTTGCGGAGTGGGGCGTTTAAACCAGGCCACATACAGGGCCGGAAGCACCACCAGCGTGAGCAGGGTCGCCGTAAAGAGCCCTCCAATCACCACCACAGCTAAGGGCCTCTGAGTCTCAGATCCAATGTCGTGACTAAGGGCCATGGGCAGGAGTCCCAGGGCGGCCAGAAGCGCGGTCATGAGCACGGTTCGAAGGCGCTGAATGGAGCCCTCTCGAACTGCAGTAATAACATCCATCCCCTCGGCCTGAAGGGACTGAAAGACCGACAGCATGACCACCCCGTTGAGCACCGCCTGGCCGCTTAAGGCGATGAAACCAATGGCAGCAGAGACAGAGAGCGGGATATCGAGAAACCAGAGGGCGAGAAATCCACCGAGCAGGGCGAGGGGCACGTTAAACAAAATGAGTGCTGCCGTCTTAAGTGAACGAAATGCGTTGTACAGCAGAATGAAGATGAGGAGCAGAGAGATTGGAACGACCACCGAGAGCCGCTTCATGGCTCGCTCCTGGTTTTCAAATTCGCCAGACCATCTCACTTCATAGCCCGAGGGGATTTGTACATTTCGTTCAACACGTGCCTTCATATCAGCGACCACCGAGCCCATGTCGCGATCTTTAATAAAGATACCAATCGCCATTGTTCGGCGTCCTGCCTCCCGAGCAATGTTCATGGCCCCGCTGGTTTCTCGTATCGAGGCCACGCTGCCTAGCGTCGCGTACCCGCCGTCCGGTCGGGGGATCAATGTGTCTCCGAGGGCGCCAATGCTGCGTTTTGACTCAGACAACCTCACAACCACCGCAAACTTGCGTTCACCCTCCCAGAGTGTAGTGGCGGGCTTTCCGCCCAGCGCGGCTTCAATTACGTCCTGAATATCTTGAACATTAAGCCCAAGGCGAGCGGCGCGGTCTCGGTCGATATTGATGAGCACCTGGGGCAGTTCGCCTGCGCGGTCAATTTCGGCGCGATAGACCCCGGCGACCTGCTTAATCTCCCTCTCAATCTGCTCGGTGGCTTTTTTGAGCTCTACTAAATCGTCACCTGCAACCTTGATCACAATCTGACCATCGATCTGCGAGATCGACTCCAGAACGTTGTCTCGTATGGGCTGTGAAAAGGTCGGCAACATGCCTGGAATGGCGCTCACCGCGTCGTCCATTTCATCAATGAGCTTTTCCTTGGTGAGCCCCGGGCGCCATTGCTCGGGGGGCTTAAGATCCACGAAGACTTCCGCCATGCTGATTGTCTTAGGGTCTGTCCCGTCCTCTGGCTGCCCTGCCTTGCTCACGGTTGTAAGCACTTCGGGGATCCCGAGAAGGGCCTGCCGTGCCTGCCTGAGAACTTTTGTTGCCTCCTCGTTACTGATGCTTGAGGGCAGACGAAGGTTCACCCAGATGGTCCCCTCATTGAGCGCCGGCAGAAATTCAGAGCCCAGGCGCGAGGCAACGAGTACGGTCGCTACGAGCACACCAATGGCGATTCGCATCACCGCTCGACGTGACGTGAGGGCCCAAGCAAGCGCGGGGACGTAAAGTTCTTTGGCCCGCTTCATAAGCCGGTTGTCTTCATGAGGAAGGCCGCGCTTGAGCGTCCAGTGAGAGAGCAGCGGGACCAGAGTCAAAGAGAAAATCAGGGCCCCAATGAGCGCGCAGGTAACCGAGAGCGCCATGGGCTGAAAAATTCGCCCCTCGTGTCTTTGCAGGGCAAAGATAGGAATGTGCGCCGCAATGATGATGAGCATGGAAAAAAGTGTGGGCCGCGCCACCTCTCCTGCGGCGTCTACGATGGTGTCTCGGTGTTCGTCGTTGCTGATTCTCTCGCCCTTGGCCGCCAGCCGATGCATGATGTTTTCAACCATGATCACCGCGCCATCCACAATGATTCCGAAGTCCATGGCCCCCAGGCTCAATAGATTGGCTGGAACGCCCATGACCTTGAGTCCAAGAAAGGTGGCCAGAAGTGCCAAGGGGATGATGACCACAACAACAAGGCTTGCCCTGAGGTTTGAGAGAAACAAGAACAAGACAATCGATACGAGAAGCGCACCTTCAACCAAATTCTTGAAGACCGTTGAGAGTGTCTTTCCCATGAGCCACGAACGGTCATAGAAGGGAACCACCTCCACGCCTTTTGGGAGGAGGGCGTTGACCTCCGTAATCTTTGCTTTCACATTAGCGAGGACCACGCTCGGGTTTTCGCCCTTTCGCATAATCACAATGCCCGTGATGATGTCGTCATCAAGGTCTTGGCCTACAACGCCTAGCCTCGGAACAGCGCCTATTTTTACCTGCGCTACGTCGCGAACAAGGATGGGGGTGCCATTTCGCGCAGTCACCATAATCTGGCCAATATCGTCCGCAGACTGAAGCAGACCAATGCCACGAATCGCGAACTGCTGACTTCCTTGCGAAATGTAGCTTCCCCCCGCGTTTGAGTTTCCACGTCCTAGAGCATCAAGCAGGTTCTG
Organism: Burkholderiales bacterium UBA2463; assembly: GCA_002342295.1. Lineage (GTDB taxonomy): Bacteria > Pseudomonadota > Gammaproteobacteria > Burkholderiales > Burkholderiaceae_A > Hahnella. The sequence continues at coordinate 60,205 of DDPR01000008.1, read as the reverse complement.
AAACGTGAGCTTGGCCGCGCGAAGTCGATCAACATCAGGCTGCACTTCGTACTGTTTGATGAAGCCGCCAAGGGCCACGACGTCGGCGACGCCTGCGACCTGCCTGAGTTTGCGTTCAACGACCCAGTCTTGAAGGGTTCGTAACTGCGTGGTGGAGTATCCGTCGCCACGCAACCGATAACGAAGAATCTCTCCGACCGGGGTGGCATTCGGCGCAATCTCGGCCTGAACCCCCGGGGGTAGGTCAACACTCAGGAGGCGCTCCGACACAAGCTGTCGAGCAAGTTGAACCTGAGCACCCTCATCGTAAGTGACCACTGTGAAGCTCAACCCGAACTGGGTGTGCGAGAAAACACGAATCGCATTCGGCAGGCCGGAGAGGGCCGTCTCGATGGGGAGCGTCACCTGTTTCTCCACCTCCTCTGCGGCCCGACCGGGGTAGAGCGAGATAACGGTCACCTGAGTGTCCGTAACATCGGGGAAGGCCTCTACTGAGAGGCTCTGAAACGCGAGAACGCCCGCGATGGAGAAAAAGCCTGTCGCAAGCAGCACCATGAGGGGCTGCTGGACGGCCAGTCGAATGAGCCCCCTCATTTCTTGTCTGCTGCGACCTTCTGCGCCTCAGTCGAGAGCTGAAAGAGGCGAGCCAGTAAGAGTACGTTTTCGACGACCACCTTTTCGCCCACCGCTACACCCGCCGAGACCACAATCTGCTTGGGCCCCTCGTAGGAGAGTTCGATTTCGCGGCGCTCAAAGGATTGGGCGTCGGTCTGGACGAAGGCAAAGTGTTTGCCATCCTTCTGGAAAATGGCCGAGGCGGGAATGAGGGTGCCCCCCTCCATCTGGCGCTCAATGCGCGCAGAGGCCAACATTTCGGCCTTGAGAATCTTGTCAGGATTCTTTACCAGACCTCGAACCTTGATGCTGCGAGTCGTCGGATCGATAAAGTCAGACACAGCAACCACCTTGCCGGTGATATCAAGCGCCTTGGGCAGGGACGGCACGAGAAGCTGGAAGGGGGTGCCAATGGCAAGTGCATCGGCCTCGGACTCCCGCGCATCAATCTGCACCCAGAGGGTGCTGGGGTCGCTCACCACGAACGCGGGCGGCATACCGGGCCCAGACTGATCAGGCCGCAGCTCCTGGCCAGGGTTAAGGTTGCGCTCCACCACCATGCCCGAGATGGTTGAAGAGATGGCGAGTTGCTGATTCACCGCGCCTGAACTGCCGTAGAGATTGATCTTTCCAGCTGCACGGGCTGCCTCGGCGCGAGACTGAGCGGCCTCGCTCTCGGCCTGCTCAAGATCTTTTCTCGAGACGATGCCCACCTCGAAGAGTTCTCTCTGGCGCTCTAGGTTTCGCTGGGTCCGCCGCTCCTCGGCAGAGGACTTCGCTGCATCAGCCTGCGCCTGACCAAACTCCGGAGAGGCGAGCAGCGCGAGTGCGCTGCCGACGCGAACCTGCTGGCCCACATCTGCCCGAATGGCGGTCACGCGGCCTGCGAATGCCGGGTAGATGCGCTGCGTGCGCTCCTCGTTCCAAATCAGTTTTGCCGGAAGATCGACTGAGATGCCATCAACAGGGAGGGCCACGGTTGCAGAGAGCGAGGCCAGCTGCGGATGGTTTGCCGCAAATCGAAGTCGCGACCCTTCAATCTTCGGGGCCTGGGGCGTGTCTGCGGCGGGCTTGTCCGAGCAGCCTGTGACCAAGAAGATTAAGAGGCTCAGGCAGAGCGCGACAGGTTTCATGGTCATAAGGCCTAGGGCTTCTGAGAGAGAAGGTTTTCGGGTTTGGTTCGCAAGATCCAGGCGGCATTCACCTTTGCGAACTCTGACTGGGCGGTGAGCGCCTCCAGTTTGGTGAGTCGCAACACACGTCGGGCCTCCAGAAGATCACTTAAGGACAGAGCACCTCGCTTGTAGGCGAACTCTGCATTGTCTGCCACCCTCTGAGCCCTGGGAAGAATCTCTTGCTCATACGAGGATGCTTTGGCGCCCGCGTTGATGCGATCTTGATTGAGTCGCGTGAGCTCGGCCAGCGCCGCGAATCGGGCCTTATCGTAGGCGCTTCGCGCCTGAGAGAGCGTGGCCACGGCCCGTGCAACCTCACCTGCGTAGTGGTCCCCAATGAGTCCAATGTGCAGAGGCATCTGCATGCGAAGCTCAAGCAGTCGGTTCGAGGTACCCGGATAGTTATCCATCGATACGCCCCAGACCACATCGGATTTCTTAAGTGCTTCAACGCCATCAATATTGATTCGCGCCGCATCCACTCGGGCCTGCGCCGCGCGAACATCCGAGCGCTGGCTGAGCAGGTAGTCAATGTTCGAGGAGACCATCTCGCTCTCGTTCTCGGTCAAGAGCGTCATGCGCCAAGGCGCTTTGGCTCGAATCTCCGAAGGTCTTGGGCCGGCCAGGTCTCCGATAAGGGAGGAGAGAACCAGCGCCAGCCTTCTGAGGTCTTGCTGGGCATTTATTCTTTCGGCTGCCGCGCGCCTTGCCTCAATCTCTGTTCGAATGGCGTCTTGTTCAGCAAGATCTCCAACCTGCACCCGCTTTCTGGCGGTGAGCGCGAGCTGCATGGCGCTTTGTTCAATTCCTTGGAGTTCTAGAAGGCGGTCTTGTGCGGCGCCCAGGTCGAAATACGCCGCCGCCGCCGAGATCATCTGTTGAACCCGGGTCTCGTCGAGGTCGGCCTCGGCTGCGCCCGCTGAGCTCTTGGCCACGCGAGTCCTAAGATCTCTCTTGTTGCCCCGCTCCCAGGTGAAGTCAAGGCCCGCCGCTTTGTCGACCCTCTTTTTGGTGAAGAAATTCCCTGCCCCAATGCCGTTTTGAAGGTCAATCTGGCTGGCCTTCAGAGAAAAGAGAGGAAGGGGCGCGCGGTCAGCGGCCAGCACATCGCCTTGGGCCGCACCCAATGCAGCGGCGCTGAACTGCACATCAAGGTTGTCTTTGGCCGCTGAAACGACCTCGGCAAGAGTGAGCGAGGGCGCGGCGATCCCCCCGAGGGGCAAGAGCAGCCCGACGCAGAGCGTCGCAAGCCTTACGGCTTTCTTGGGGGGGTGGGGGTGGGCCATGATGGCACCCAAAGAATGCTTTGGTGAAGGGCTCTCTTAAGCGATGGGAGATGTTAGCAGTCTTGGGGCCTTTGGGGGCACCCGTAATTCAGCGTGTGTTGCGATAAAACAATATGCCGATCCACTCATGCAGAGCGATCTGCCAGCGGGTGAGTCCGCCCAAGAGGGAGTATTCGCCCCAAGTTGCCGCTGCACTGGTTTTGAAGTCCACAGGGTAGGGGGTCGTGTTGCACCCCACGGCGTCGAATTCTGAAACTGAGCGCGGCATATGCGAGGCGGAGGTGACGAGCAGCCAGCGCTCGTTCTCGCATCTCTGGCCTAAGAGCGCCTTCACGAGCTGCGCGTTTTCTCGGGTGTTGCGAGAGCTGTCCTCAAGCCGAACTCTGCGCATGTCCACTCCCTGTTGGCGGTAGAAGGCTCCTGCAAGCTCTGCCTCGGTCGTGCCCGTGGCGAGGAGTCGGCCTTCTCCGCCCGAGAAGATGAGTTCGAATTTTGGATGGGCCCGCATCCAAGTCAGGGGTAGGGTCATGCGCTCGGCGGCTTCACTGAGGGGCACCTGCCCTCTTGAGAGATAGATGTCTGGGCGCCCCGTAGCCCCACCGAGAACAATCACCCCAGCATGACGACCAATAAGCTCTTCGCTGGGAATTGAATACCGGTTCTCGAGCGGCCTCAAGAGCGCGTTTGGAACGGCCTCTATTCCCAAGAGGACGAGAAAGACGAGGCCAACCCAGAGCATATTGAGAGCCAAACGGTGTCTGCGACGAATGACGAGCAGAGCAATGGCCCACCAAACCATGACCCAGATCAGGGGTTGGGTGACGCCAGCAAGAATTTTGGAGAGGATGAACTGCACAGGAGTGTTAATGGGCGAGCGGGGGGTGGTGCAGAGGCGACTGGTTTCGAACTTACTCTCCAAACACCTGAGTAACGCTGGGGATTGGTGAGGAAAGATTCGGGTGTTTGGGCGCTCGGTCGTGGCCCCGCCGATGCACCATTCAGTTCAGATTTTTAACCGGAGCATAAGCCCACTTGGCTTTTCCGGCTAACAGCGCCTTCATAGCAGACCTAAAAAACTGTGAAAGGACGCACATGACGACCGAACGATGCATGACTCAGACCGAGCTGGCCGAGCGTTGGCGAATCAGCGAAGCGACGCTGGAGCGCTGGCGAACGGAAGCGTGTGGACCGCTGTTCCTCAAACTCGGCAACCAGGTTCGGTACCGGGTTCAAGACATTGAGGCCTTTGAGGAAGTGGCGCTTAGGGGATCGACCAAGATCGATAGCGGGGTTGATCAAACTGCAATTCCGCAACCCACCTCTCAACGCCATGCTGCCATTTCGCGCCCAGCGAGGCCGATCACCATCTGGCTTCGATTCGGACGGAAAACCATAGGCCACCCTGGTCACGCGCGAAAAAACCTTCCTATCAAATAGTGACGCGAGATATTCAGACAAGCACTTTTATGCCGGCAGCGATCAACACCAATGCCAAGGCAATCTGAATCCCTCGACCAGGAATTTTCCCGGCAAGCAAGCTTCCCAGCAGCACTGCTGGAATAGAGCCAACCAACAAACTGGCCAGCATCCACCAGTCCACCATACCTGCAAAAAGATAACCCAACCCAGCCACTACAGCCAAAGGAATGGCATGCACGATGTCAGTCGCCACAAGCCGATGCGGCGTCATCCGCAGCGGATACAGGTAGAGCAACATAACACTACCCAGCGCACCGGCACCTACCGAAGTGAGGGCGACGCACAGACCCAACACCCCGCCCGATATCACCGTGAGCGCTGGTTGAATGGCCTTAAAACGTTCTGGCTGACCGATGCGCCGCCCTTTCGCATAGGCCACCAGCTTAGGAGCAACCAGCAAACCGATGGCCGTAATCAGCACCACAATACCAATGGCCTTGGTCAACCAGTCCACCTTTGCAACCTGTGCTCCTAGGCTGACGATGACGACGATCAGCAGAGCCATGGGGAGGCTGCCCAACCACAGACGTTTGGCCACCTGCCAATCGACGTTGCCGTTGGTGTGATGTACCCTGGCTCCAACCAGTTTGGTGATGGCGGCGAACCACAAATCGGTCGCAATGGCCGTGGTCGGCGACACGCCAAAGAAAATCAGGAGGATCGGCGTCATCAATGCACCGCCACCAACGCCAGTTAAGCCTACAACAAAGCCAGTGAGCGCCCCGGCCAGGGCATACGCGGTATCGATCATGCCGGAATCAGCGCTGTGTCGCGAGTAGCGATGAATGAGGGATTGAGCACGTCGGGCTTGCCGTAGAGCAAGGGCATGCCCTGCAGGTCTACAACTACCCCACCTGCACCTTCCAGAACCGCCTGGGCTGCCGCCGTGTCCCATTCGCAAGTCGGCGCCAATCGTGGGTAGATGTCGGCCTGGCCCTCAGCCACACGGCAGAATTTGAGCGAGCTGCCGGCCTGGACCAAGCTGACTTCGCCTAAGCGATCTATCAACGATCTTGTTGCCTCGTTCAGGTGACTTTTACTGGCCACCACTCGGGGGGCTTTTACCGGGCTGGAAGCAGCCACTTTGATGGCAGCCGTCTGACCACCCATGCACCGAAACGCCCCCAGGCTTGCTCCTCCCCAGTAGAGCGCATCAAAGGCAGGCGCGTACACAACGCCTAGTACACATAGGCCATCTTCAATCAATGCAATGTTCACTGTGAACTCGCCATTGCGGGCGATGAATTCTTTGGTGCCGTCGAGCGGATCGATGAGCCAGAACCGCCCATGTGGCTGGCGGTGAATCAAGGACTCAGCATCCTCTTCGGACACCACAGGGCATTCGGGCAATAAAGGCTTTAGCCGTGAGGCAAGCACGCGATGAGACGCGAGGTCTGCTTGAGTTACTGGACTGTCGTCCTCCTTGAGTTGGACTTCTGGTGTTCCACGGGAGTAAACGGCCATGAGGGCATCCCCAGCTACCCTGACGATGGGGAGCAACTGCTGGATCAGGACTTCTTGGTCACTTTGTCGCATTACGTTTTATTTTGTGATTTAATCAACGGAAACATCGTATCACGAATGATTTTCTGAAAACAAGATGAGTAAAAAACATTTCGCGACAAAGCTATCGACTGACCTGCTCGGCCTAGACGCACCTCAAGCATGGGACACCGAACTGGCCTTTGCCCACTTACAAGCGCTGGGTGAAGCCGATACCAAGCGCACTGCCGAGCGACGACTGAATGCCCTGGAGCTTCTGCCGCGGGAATTGGGCCCTGAGTTGCTACTGGACGAGCGCGACCGCTCACCGAACAGGCTCGTACTGGACTGGGCCATTGAGCAGGCTCGAAAGCGGCGCGACCGCGTGCTGTTCGCGCAGATCTCTCCTCTGGCCACCGGGCAGGCCTGCTTGCACGCCAATGACGCACGCGGGGCGCGTTTCTGGGTGCCCATGGCTAATTTGAACGACCAGACCATTCAACACGCTCTGCAGGACCTTCAAAGACACATCGGCAAGCCCATCGCCGTGTTTCCGCACGGCGTGCTTGTGGGGCACCTGCGCCACATGCCCAGCACTACAGACATTCAGCTCTCCCCAGAGGCCTACCGCCCTGTCCTGCCCACCGGCTTGAGCCTCAACGGCAATACCAAACCCGATCTGGCTCCCTCGCCACATTTAAAGCGCTTGGAGGCAGAGAGCATTCACATCATCCGCGAGGCAGTGGCCGAAGCACAGAACCCGGTCATGTTGTACTCCATCGGCAAAGACAGCGGCGTCATGCTGCACCTCGCGCGCAAGGCGTTCTACCCGGCGCCACCGCCATTCCCGCTGCTGCACATCGATACGCGCTGGAAGTTTCAGGAGATGTACCTCTTTCGTGACTTCATGGCCCGCGAAAGCGGCATGGACTTGCTCGTGCACACCAATCCCGAGGCGATCGAGAAAAATATCAACCCTTTCGACCACGGCTCTGCGCTGCACACCGACATCACCAAGACCGAAGGCCTGAAGCAGGCGCTAGACCATTACAAATTTGATGTGGTGTTTGGTGGCGCTCGCCGCGATGAAGAAAAGTCGCGCGCCAAAGAACGCGTCTTCTCTTTCCGTACGTCAACGCACCGCTGGGACCCGAAAAACCAGCGCCCCGAGCTCTGGAACCTCTATAACACCCGCAAAAGCCCTAGCGAGAGCATCCGGGTGTTCCCCTTGAGCAACTGGACGGAGCTCGACATCTGGCAATACATCTACCAGGAGAACATACCCATGGTGCCGCTGTACTTTGCCAAGCAACGCCCAGTGGTGATCCGGCCAGAGATGATCATGATGGTCGACGACGAGCGCTGTCGTCTGCTGCCAGGCGAGGAAGTACAGATGAAGAAAGTACGCTTCCGCACCCTGGGCTGCTACCCACTCACGGGTGCGGTGGAGTCTGACGCAGAGACTCTGGAGAATATCCTGCTGGAGATCATCAACGCGCGCCAATCGGAGCGCCAGGGGCGAAAGATCGATACCGACAGCGCCGGCTCCATGGAAAAGAAAAAACAGGAGGGCTATTTCTGATGCCACGCCCCAAGAAAATCCCTGCAGTGCCTTTGCAACGATCTACTGCACCCATGGCCAAGGCAGCCACCATCCACGACTGGATGACCCAGCAAGCCCAGCAAGACTTACTGCGCTTCATCACCTGCGGCAGCGTGGACGATGGCAAGAGCACCCTCATTGGCCGCCTGCTCTGGGAATCACAGCAGGTGTTTGACGACCAGCTCACTTCTCTGCAATCCGACTCCAAACGCCACGGCACACAAGGGCAAGACATCGACTTTGCCTTGCTGGTCGATGGCTTAGCCGCTGAGCGCGAGCAGGGCATCACCATCGACGTGGCCTACCGTTTCTTTGCCACCCCGCGGCGCAAGTTCATCGTGGCCGACACACCCGGACATGAGCAATACACCCGCAACATGGTGACGGGAGCTTCAACAGCCGATGTGGCGGTGCTGTTGATCGATGCCCGCCAGGGGGTGCTCACCCAGACCAGGCGCCACGCCTACCTCGTATCGCTGGTGGGCATCCAACAAGTCATCCTCGCTGTCAACAAGATGGACTTGGTAGGCTACAAGCAAGACGTGTTCGATGCCATCGTGGCTGATTTCCGCATCTTGGCCATGTCACTTGGTTTCAACAGCATCACTCCCATCCCGCTGTCCGCCCTGAAGGGTGACAACATCACCGAGCGCTCCCGCCACACGCCCTGGTACCAAGGCCCAACCTTGATGGGTGGCCTGGAGACGCTGCACATCAATAAGCAAGGACAGAGCAAAGGCGTGTTCCCGGTGCAGTGGGTCAACCGGCCGAATGCCAGCTTTCGGGGCTTCAGTGGCACCCTGGCAGCAGGTCAATTGACGGTTGGCGATCCACTCCGAATCACTGCCTCTGGCCAGACGGCTACCTTGTCGCGGATCGTCACCGCAGATGGTGACCTCAACGCCGCGCAAGCCGGCGACGCGGTTACATTGGTGCTGGATCGTGAGGTGGATGCCTCGCGTGGTGATGTTATCGCCCTAGCTGAACAACCGCTGGAAATGACCGACCAATTCGAAGCCACGCTCGTGTGGCTGCAAGATGAGCCTGGGCATATAGGTCGGGCCTACGAGTTGAAACTAGCCAACCAGTGGGCCAGCGCTAGCTTGACCAGCTTGAAGTACCGGGTGGACGTTAACACTCAGGCTCACGAATCGTCCAAACGACTGGCCTTGAACGATATTGCGGTGGCCAATTTGGCATTGAGCAAGCCACTGGTGTTTGCCCCTTACGAGGCGAGCCACACCCTAGGCGGCTTCATTCTGGTGGACAAGTTCACTCATGCTACGGTCGCAGCAGGTATGATCCGGCACAACCTGCGCCGTGCGCAAAACGTGCACCGGCAAGCTCTGAGCATCAACCGCGAAGACCGTGAACGCCTCAACGGTCATCAGGGCAAAGTCATCTGGTTCACCGGTCTATCTGGTTCCGGCAAGTCCACCCTAGCGAACGCCCTCGAAAAGGAACTGCACGCTCAGGGCAAGCGGACCTACATCCTCGACGGTGACAACATCCGCCAGGGTTTGAACAAAGATCTCGGCTTCACCGACGCCGACCGGGTAGAAAACATCCGCCGCGTGGCCGAAGTCGCCAAGCTGATGATGGATGCGGGCCTGATTGTGATGACCGCATTTATCAGCCCCTTCCGCGCTGAGCGCGAGATGGCGCGTGAGTTGATCGGCAACGACAACTTCATTGAGGTGTTTGTGGATACGCCGCTGGAAGTGTGCGAGCAGCGTGACCCTAAGGGGCTGTACAAGAAAGCCCGCAGCGGACAGCTGCCCAATATGACCGGGATAAACAGTCGTTACGAGCCTCCGCAGACTCCAAACTGCACCTTGTCAAATGGAAGCCAGAGTCTTGATGAGGTGATCAGCAAACTTACGAAGTTGCTGCATTCATAGCTAGTGCCTCGGCTTCCTGCTCCAGATACACCCAATCGACAATCTCATCGCTCGGCGTATAGCCAGTGACAAGCCTTTCCATCATTAAACGAATGACGCCGACGTCGTTCACATTCAGCGCCATCTCCAGCGCTTTCAGCTTGTCCTCAAGCTCTGACCAAGAAATGAACTCCTCGTGAGCTTTCATGATCCGCGAATGGGATGTGGGCTTAGGGTTGTCACCGATGAGCAGCACTTCGTAGAGCTTTTCACCCGGGCGCAAGCCAGTGATTTCAATCTCGATATCGCCGTCAGGGTTATGCTCATCTTTGATGGTCAGGCCCGAGAGCTCGATCATGCGGCGGGCCAGATCCATGATCTTGACCGACTGCCCCATGTCGAGGACGAACACGTCGCCCCCCTCGGCCATCGCACCTGCTTGGATCACCAGCTGTGAGGCTTCAGGGATCGTCATGAAGTAGCGGGTGATCTCAGGATGGGTCAGCGTGATCGGCCCACCATCGCGGATTTGCTGGCGGAACTTGGGCACCACCGAACCTGACGAGCCCAGTACATTGCCAAAGCGGACCATGCTGAACTTGGTGCCGGGGTTGGTTGCAGCGATTGCCTGCAACACCATTTCAGCCAAACGCTTGCTGGCACCCATGATGTTGGTCGGACGCACCGCTTTGTCGGTGCTAATGAGGACGAAGTCAGAGACGCTGTTTTCAGCGGCGGCTTGGGCGGTACGCATGGTACCGAGCAAGTTATTCTTGATGCCTTCAGCGGGGTTGTGCTCGACCAGAGGCACATGCTTGTAGGCAGCGGCGTGATAGACCGTGTCTGGATGCCAAGTCGACATGATCTCGCGCATGCGGTCGTTGTCCTGCACCGAGGCCAGCAGGGGCACAAGAATAGGCGGCATGGCGCCGTCCAGCGTGGCCAGCTTCTCTTCGAGTTCCTGGTGAATGGCGTAGAGGGCGAATTCGCTTTGCTCGATCAGCAGCAGCTTGTTAGGCGCCACGGCCAAAATCTGGCGGCACAGTTCACTACCGATGGAGCCCCCCGCCCCAGTCACCAAGACCACCTTGCCCACGATGTTCTTGACCAGCAGGATGTGATTGGGCGTGACCGGTTCGCGGCCCAGCAGATCGTCGATGTCCAGTTCTCGCAGATCGGAAATACTGACCTTCCCTTGGGCCAGGTCGGTCACGCTGGGCAAAGTGCGCACAGCCACGCGGGCCACACGGATCTGGCTCAGGATCTCGTTGCGTCGCTTGCGGCTCAGGCTGGGCATGGCCAGCAGCACGTCGCTGATGTTGAGCGTGGTGGCCAGGTTGTCTAGGTCTGCCGGGTTGTAGATGGGCTGGCCGTTGAGCACGTGGCCGTACAGGCGGTCGTCGTCGTCCAGGAAACCCGCTACCTGCATTTCGTGGCTGTTGGCCATGGCTGCAGCCAACTGGCGGCCGGTGGTGCCTGCGCCGTAAATCAGCACCTTGGGTCTGGCTGCACGCTTCAAGATGCTCAGGTACTGGTCGCCCAACCAGACCCGGGCGAGCGCTCGCGACGCCCCGACGAACAGCAGCAAAAGCATGGGCTGGATGAGGCCGACCGTACGGGGTACCCCGGCCACGCCAATGGCGGTGAAGATGGACGCATACAGCAAGCCGTAAATGCCCACTGCCCGGGCCACTGCCAGCAAGGCAGGCCAGCCGCTGTAGCGGAAGATGGCGCGGTACAGGCCCGAGACGACGAAGATGGGCAGTGCTATCCCCACCGAAGCCCCCACCGCCCACAAAGCGGTCCCCGACAGAGCGACAAACTCCCCCATCCGCAGATAAAAAGCCAACCATACTGTTAGGACGCAGAGGCCAAGATCGACTGACAAAGCGACGAATCGCTTTGCTGCTCGCGGCAAGGCCAGAATGGGGACGGCCAGCTTATACAAAGGCTTTTTCATGGCGTGCAACCTGCTGAGTCCTGAGTCCTGAGTCCTCAAGATGATCCAAGTTTTTCTTCAATGAGACACCCCATCCCTTGCAAGAACCTTCAACGCCGTCATCCAAAGTATCTTCATATCGAAAAAAAGCGATTGACGCTCCAGATACTCCACATCCATCTGCACTTTCTGAGGAATCGGCAGCTCATCCCTTCCATTAACTTGCGCCCACCCGGTCAGGCCAGGTAGCAATTCGTGCACACCCATTTCGGTGCGCAGGGAAATCAGATCATCTTGGTTAAACAGCGCTGGGCGTGGACCAACGAAGCTCATGTCGCCTTTTAGGATGCTCCAAAGCTGAGGTAATTCGTCGAGACTAGACTTGCGAAGCAAGGATCCTATTGGGGTTAGGTAGCGTTCTGGTCCATTCAGAAGATGGGTAGCCACAACGGGAGCACCCACTTGCATAGTCCGGAATTTAGGCATTTGAAAAATCCTGTTCTTCTGTCCCACACGTTTTGACCAATAAAGGACAGGACCAGTCGAAGTTATGCGGACCAAGATCACGATCAACAACATAGGCAGAGCAAGAATGACAATGGCCACGAGGACCACAGCAATGTCAAAGAGTCGCTTCATTGAGATTACTTGCCGAGAAGCCGGCGTAGAGTGGCTATGACCCGTTCAAGTTGGTTCGCAGTCATGTTCGAGCCGGAGGGTAGGCATAGGCCGTATTCAAACAGGCGATCTGCCATAGGAGCGTCCTGAACTTTGTAGAGCTCGCAGCCTTCGAACACCGGCTGCAAGTGCATCGGCTTCCACACTGGGCGGGCCTCGATCATCTCACCCGCAAGCCGGCGAATGAGATCGGCAGCGGTCAGAGGTGCATCCGCTCGCAACGTAGCTGCAGTTAACCAGCGATTCGAGAAGCTCCATTCAGGCTCCGGCATCCACTCCAACAAGTCAATGTCAGCGAGTTCGCGGCGATAGGTATCGAAAACTTCGCGTCGAGATGCCACCCGATCGCCGAGCACCTTTAGCTGACCACGTCCGACACCAGCCAAGATATTGCTCATCCGGTAGTTGAAGCCGATTTCGCTGTGCTGATAGTGGGGCGCAGGATCCCGCGCCTGAGTAGCGAGGAAACGCGCCTTCTCGATCAGCGCCGGGTCATCGGAAACCAGCATGCCGCCCCCCGAGGTGGTGATGATCTTGTTGCCGTTGAAGGAATAGACCCCCAGCCGACCGAAGGTCCCGCTGTGCCGACCCTTGTATTTTGCGCCGAGGGATTCCGCCGCGTCCTCCAGAATGGGCACCCCGTAGCGCTCGCACAAGGCCATGATGGGGTCCATGTCCGCACTCTGGCCGTAGAGGTTGACTACCACCACCGCCTTGGGCATCCGGCCTGTCCGCTCGGCCGCCTCGAAGGCCCGCGCCAGGGCCAGCGGGCACAGGTTCCAGGTGGCCGCATCAGCATCGATGAACACCGGTTCGGCCCCCTGGTAGAGGATGGGGAAGGCGCTCGCGGCAAAGGTCAGGGTCGAGCAGAACACCTGGTCCCCCGGGCCGACGCCGAGCAGGCACAGGCCCAGATGGAGGGCCGCGGTGCCCGAGGACAGGGCCGCCCCGTGGCTGCTGCCGACAATGGCTACCAGTTCCCGCTCGAAGGCATCCACATTGGGGCCGAGGGGTGCGATCCAGTTGGTCCGAAACGCCTCGTCAACGAACTCCCGCTCGGCGCTGCCGATATGGGGCGTGGAAAGCAGTATCTGCTCATCGATCTCCTTGCGGTCGAGAACCTCCACCACCCGGCCGTCGGTGTCCACCACCGGCAGGTGATTGATCCCGCCCTTGTTCATCAGGTCGAGGGCAGCACGCCGGGTGTGGTCCACGCCGATAACCAGGGACTGGATCTCCGGCAGGCCCGCGAGGGAGGCATCGAGGCTGTTGCCGCCCAGGATCAGGCGGCGCAGGTCGCCGTCGGTAACCGTTCGCTCGAAAATGCCATCGTCACGGACGAGGAGGAGGATGCCCAGCGAAGTCCGCTCGAGCTGGGCAAGGGCCTCGCGGAGCGAGGCTCGGCGCGTGATTGAAAGGTCGGCAGTCGCCATCAGGATTACCTTGGCCGCAAGGTTCAATCGTTGCCGTCGGCCGCCGGCTCGCCGGCGGGACGGGTGAACAGATTGCTGACCCCCGGGGCTGCCAGGGTCAACAGGATTTCAGGGCTGACCAGGGTGCAGCGGACACCGCCCACATCCACCCAGGCCCCATCGTAGGGCGGAAACCAGAATGCGCGGATCTTGCGCAGCACGTCGTCCCCCGGTCGCATTTCCTTCATCGCCTCCATCTCCGGCCGGCTGATGTAGCGCCCGCCCACATTGGGCGTGGCTGGTAGCGGCGCGGCGGCGGCGAGGGCCTGGCCGGTGACCCGCTTGAACTGGGCAAGAAGCTCGGGCTGGGCCTTCCGCTCCAGGCTCAGGGCGGTCTCGTGCTCCACATCCACCGGGAAGGGGCTCACCTCGATCAAGGGGCCGGTATCGATCTCCGCGTCCACATAGTGGGCGCTGACCGCCCATTGGTCGAGGCCCTCGAGAATCGCCAGGTTGTAGCCCGCGGTGCCCTTGTATGCCGGCAGGGGCGCCGGATGGAAATTGATCACCCCGCGCGGGCATGCGCCCAGCAGGGGCGCACGGATTTTCTGCCAGTACAGGACGGACAGTGCCAGGTCCACCTTCAGCTGGCCGGCGGCCACANNGCCACCTGCCGTTCCATACTATCCCGACCCACCACGGGTATTCCATTCGCATCAGCGACCTCGCGGGTGGGCGAGACCGACAAATGGCTGTCAGTGATCACTGCCACCACCTTGACCCCGGGCTGTTCGATCAGCCAAGCCAAGGCCTGGGCGGCAACGGGCTTGCGGCCCATGAAGACGACCTTAATCATTCGGTTCGGCTCGTTCAATCTTGATTAATCAATACGTGTTGGCCTTCAGCAGCAGGCCCGCCGAAAGATCGGCTGCCAGCAGCCAGGCAAGGATGCGCTGGCCGGTCTGACCGTCGCCATAAACGTTGTGGAGTGAATAGCGGCCATGGGCGAGCGCCCGCTCCACCCCGGCCACCAGTTCGTCTCTGCGAGCCGCCACGTCCATCACGTTGGCATTGCGTTCGCGTAGATTCTGGCGGATCCCGACGTTGACCACCGGCGTGCCGAAGCTGGCCGCCTCGATAATGCCGCTACTGGAGTTACCGACCATCAGGTCGCAGGCCGCCATCCATGAGACGAATTCCCGGCGGGGCAAATGGGTGCGCACCCGCACCCGAGGGTGGTCGGCACAGGCGTCCAACACCCGCCGCACGCCGGCGTTGCCGGCATCGGAATTCGGCATCACCGCCATCAACTGGAGTTGCCGCGACAAGCAGGCCTCCACCAGGGCGCGGGCCTGGTCCTCGGCCTCGGCGGCCTCCTGCAGCACCGGGTGATAGACCATCAGGCCGAGGGGGGCCGCCGGGTCGAAGCCGGCGCCGGCGCACAGTTCGTCCCGGCCGAAGGCCGCCAGCTCGACCAGACCATCGAGGCCTGGGGCGCCGCTGACGAACACATGTTCCGCCCGCTCGCCCATCCGCACCAGGCGAGCCCGGGCGTCTTCCGACGAGACGAAATGGAAATGCGCGAGCTTGGAGATCGCATGACGAACAGGTTCGTCGACCGTCCCCGAACGTTCGCCCCCATGGATATGGGCAATCGGGATGTTCAGATGGATAGCTGCCAGGGCGCCGGCGAGCATCTCGCCGCGGTCGCCGAGGAGCAATACGACGTCAGGACGCAGGCGCTCGAAGGCATCGACGCAGCCGTCCAGCGTCGCCGCCAGGTTGCGGGCCATGGCCGCCCCCGTGGACTCCTCGATAGCCACCGGAATCCGCGCGGCGACATGGAGGCCACTGGCGACGATCTCATCCACCGTGGTGCCGAAGCGGGGCGACAGGTGCATGCCGGTGACCACCACGTCCAGGGTCAGCCCTGGCTCGGCGGCTATCGCCCGGAGGGTGGACTGCATCAGCCCGAAATCGGCCCGCGTTCCGGACACATAGCAGATCCTGCGCACTGCCTCGCTCACGCCAGATCGCTCCACTGCAAGGTCGTGCCTTCGGCCAGGGCATGGGCTACGCGGCGGCCGATCACCCGCTCCAGATCTCTCGGCGGGATGCCGTCGCCTGGGCGCAGCAAGGCCAAGTCCTCGCGGGAGAGCGTGGCGCCAGCCGCCAGCGGGCGGATGAGAGTCACGCTACGGCGGACCAGGTCACGCACGGGAATCTCGCTGGCCATCGGCTGCTTGTCGGCAACGCCGAGAGCCCGCTCGACCTGGCGCACCCGGTCGACCATCTCGGCCAGTTCGCCGGGCTCGATGGAGGCGGTGTGGTCCGGTCCCGGCAGGCCACGATCGAGGGTGAAGTGCTTTTCGATCACCACCGCCCCTGCCGCCACCGCGGCGACCGGGATCAGGATGCCTTCGGTATGGTCCGAATACCCCACGGGCAAACCCAGGGCCTCGATCAGCATGGGAATCACGCGGAGGTTCACATCCTCCAGGCGGGTCGGATAGTTCGACGTGCAATGAAGGATAGTCAGCATCTCGCCGAGGGGGGCCAAAAAGCCCCGGCGGGCGCGCTCGGCGGCGATGACCGCAGTCGCCTCGCGCACTTCGTCAAGGGTGGACATCCCGGTGGACAGGATGATCGGCAGGTTCTTTGCCGCCAGATGGGCGAGGAAGGGATGATTGGTCAGCTCCCCGGAGGGAATCTTCAGCCGCCCCATGCCCAGGCCGACGAGAAAGTCCGCCGAGTCCTCGTCGAAGGCGGTGGACATGAACTCGATGCCCCGCGCCGCGCAACGCTCAAGCAATTTCCGGTGCAGTTCGTCGGACAGCTCCAGGCTGCGCAGCATCGAGTGCTGGTCGCCGCCGCCGGTGGTCCGCTGCTGGTATTCGGCCTTCGCCGCGCCCTTGCGGACCAGCTTGTCGGCCTTGAAGGTCTGGAACTTGACGATGTCCGCGCCGCAATCCGCCGCCCGGTCCACCAAGGCGAGGGCCAAGGCCTCGTCGCCGTTGTGGTTGACGCCCGCTTCCGCGATGATCAGTGTCTTCATGCCGTCCTCACCAGGCTGTCCAGCCGCCGTCGACCATCAGGTTCTCGCCCGTCACCCAAGCCGACAGGTCGCTGGCGAAATAGGCGATCGCGCCCTTGAAATCCTCCTCCCGGCCCATCCGGCCGAGGGGGGTGCGCCGCTCGTAGCGTTCGACGAAGGCCGCCGGCTGGCCGCGGGCAATGCCCCCCGGGGTGATGCAGTTCACCCGCACCGCAGGCGCTAGCACGGTGGACAGCCAGCGGGTCATTTGCAGCACCCCGCCCTTGCTGACCGCATAAGCCGCCGGATTGCCCATCGTGGTGCCCTCGTAGAGCCCCATGTCTGGCCCGACCACACCGTAGATCGAACTGACATTGACGATGCTGCCCCGCCCCGCCACCTTCAACTGGGGCGCGAACAACTGGGACAGATGAAAGGCAGCGGTCACGTTCACTTCCATGGCCCGCCGCCAGGTATCGATCCGCTGCTCCTCGAAGGGCACGACCCAACCCTGAAGCTTGCTGTCGCCAACGAAGCCGGCGTTGTTGACCAATATGTCGGCGTTGCCGAGGCGCTCCACCACCCGGGCCGGCAGGGTCGCCCGCTGGGACTCCTGCTCCAGGTCGACGGCAATCCCGACAGCATTGACCTGCCAGCGCTCGCCGAAGTCGGCGGTGGCCGCTTCCAGAGCCTCGGCATTACGGTCCACCAGGCAAATCGACGCCCCCAACTCGGCTAGGGTGTCGGCCATCGCGCGGCCGAGATGGCCGGCGCCGCCAGTGATTACCGCGACCCGGCCGCGGAGGTCCATCAATGATGACAATGTCTTTGAAGGGAAGGAAGTCATGGCGTTTGTCAGGCAGGATGGGCGGCTAGGTGGGCGGCAATCGCCTCGGCCAGCATGAAGTCGTAGGGCGTGTCGATGTCCAGTGCCCGCTCCGCGGGCACGCGCACCACCCGCAGGCGACCGTCGAACAGGCGCTCGCCTGCCAGGATGTAGGCAGGACGCACCGCATAGGCGACGGTGGTCACGTCGAACACCACCGGTGCATCCTGGCGGCGTGCGATATTGCCCTCGGGCCGGATCACCAGACCGGCATAGCCGCCGGCATCGAGGGTCACCATATTGAAGTAGGGGCTGCGCTCCGCGTCGCGCACGGTGATCACCCCGTCGGCGGCCGGATCGCCGGCGAGCAGATCGAGACAGGCATCCACGTCCTCCTGGCGGCGGAACGGCGACGTGGCCGGCAGGCTGAGGAAGATATCGAAGTCGCCCCGCTCGCGCCGGTACCACTCGACGGCGTGGCGCCAGGCCAGCCATTCCGGGGCGGTGTCGGTGGCCAGCTCGGGCGGCCGCATGAAGGGCACCTCGGCACCGTGGGCGCGGGCCGCCTCCGCGATCGCCGGATCGTCGGTGGACACGATCACCGCCGCCAGGCGCGGATTCGCCCGCGCGATGTCGATCGAATGGGCGATCAACGGCTTGCCCCCGAGCGTCCGGATGTTCTTGCCGGGCAAGCCCTTCGAGCCGCCACGGGCGAAGATGAAGCAAACCGCTTTGAAATCAGTCTTTTCCATGAGCCTTTACCTTGATCGAGCACTGGCCGGCAATCGACGCCCGCGCCGCATCCACGATGGCCAGCACATCATGGGCGGCACGCAGATCGACCAGGGGCCTTTCCCCCCTGGCCACGCACTGGAGGAAATGGGCCAGCTCGGCGACATACATCTCGTTGCGGTCGGCACAGGGCCGGGTCTGGACGCACCGCCATTCCGCGGCCGCCGGCGTGTAGCACTCCAGGGTGTCGGCAATCCCGTCCCAGCGCAGGGTGCCTTCGCTACCGATGAATTTGCAGCCGCGGGTGGTGGCCCGCTGCAGCAGATCCAGATGCACGTGAACCAGGCGGCGAGGGGCCTCGTATTCCAGGTTTACGCTGACCAGGTCCTCCACGTCGATCTCGAGGGCGCTGTAGCGGCCGCCGCTGGCGGTGACCCGGGTCGGCAGGCCGAACATCCAATATAAATAGTCGAACTCGTGGCTCAGCTCGAGCAGGGCGCCGCCGCCGAGTGCCTGGCGAGCCGAGACTGTGTTCTGGTAACGGCTGGCGGGGCGCCAGGTCGGCAGATACTGACCGACTTCGGCGCGGACGGCCAGCACCTCGCCGATCGCGCCGGCATGGATCAGCCGACGGGCCTCGATCAGGGAAGGCAGGAAGCGCAGGTTGTAGGCTACCATCAGCGGAATTTCGGCAGCCGCGGCGAGCAGTTCGTCGAGGCCCGCGCAACTCGTGGCCAGCGGCTTCTCGATCAGCAAAGGGACACCCGCCCGCGCCAAAGGCATAGCCACAGCCAAATGCGTCGAGGCAGGGCTAGCAATGATGGCCGCAGAAGGAGCGAAGGCCAAAGCATCATTGACTGACGTGAACTGCAGATCGGCACACTCCGGCAATTCCTCATTGGCCCCGCTACTGGTCAGTCGCAGAACGCCGATAAGCGACTGTGGGCGGAGCGCGCGCAGGTTCCGCAGATGACGCCTTCCAATGCTACCCAAGCTGACCACCAAGAACCGCTGGTCGGTCTCAATACACATCGCAGGCCGTTCTAATGAGTCGCATCAGTCTGTTACCTATTGCTGGCTGTCGCACCGAGTTATCTAGATATCAAGGAAGTGACGGAGAACTTTCAACCCAATCTCGCCGCTGCGCTCGGGGTGGAACTGGGTCGCCATCAGATTGCCGCGCTGGATTGCGGCGCAGACACTGTGGCCGCCGTAGAGGCAGTCGGCGAGCCTATCGGCCGGATCTGTCGGCTGGGCGGCGAAGGAATGGACGAAATACACCGCCGGACGCTGGCCGCTGAAGGGCTCGAGCAAGGTGCCGGCCCAGCCGCGCCCAGTCTCGGGCGCGACCAGATGGTTCCAGCCGATGTGAGGCACCCGCTGCGGGGCGCCGTCGATGGTCTGCCGCGGCACGGCGCACACCCGGCCCGGCAGCAGGCCGAGGCCGGGATGTTCGCCGAATTCCTCGCTGACCTCGAACAGGGCCTGCATGCCGACGCAGATCCCGAGCATCGGCCGGTCGGTATCCACATAGCGGCGCAGGGCGTCGTCGAAGCCACGGCGGCGCAGCTCGTCTAGGCAATCGCGGAACGCACCGACGCCAGGCACCACTAAGCGCTCGGCGGCAAGGACGTCGTCCGGCGTCTCGACGACGCGCACCGCGGCACCGCAATGCTCGAACGCGCGGGCGACATTGAGCAGGTTGGCCATGCCGTAGTCAACCAGGGTAATGGGCTTCTGCGTCATATCGACCTAACCGCCAGCCCGGCCTGGCGGCCAGCATCGCGGATCGCCTCTAGTGGAATCCGGTTGTAATGAAGAACGTCGGCCATCGACACCGCATCCGCGCAACCGGCGGTCGCCGCCTCGATAAAATGCTCGATGCCTCCCATACCCCCGCTGGCGATCACCGGCACCGGCACAGCCGCGCTGACCTGGCGTACCAGATCGATGTCGAAACCCTTTCGGGTGCCCTCCCTGTCTACCGAGGTTAGGAGGATCTCACCGGCGCCGAGATCGACCCCGCGGCAGATCCACTCAAGGACATCAAGCCCAGTCCGTTCGCGGCCATTGTCGGTATAAGCCTCCCACTTGCCCGGGGCCACCTGCTTCGCCTCAATAGACAGCACCATCGCTTGGGAACCGAAACGCCGCGACACCTCGGTGATCAAATCGGGGCGGGCGACTGCCGCAGTATTGATTGCGACCTTGTCGGCGCCTGAGCGGAGAATATGACGGGCGTCGTCAACCGAACGGATTCCGCCTCCCGCAGTGATCGGAATGAAGACCCGGTCGGCAGCACGGCGGATAATGTCACTGAGATTGTTACGTCCGTAAAGGCTAGCGACGATGTCCATGTACACCAACTCGTCAGCCCCCGCCTCGTAGTAGCGGATGGCGAATTCCTGGGGGTCGCCCATGACACGCAGGCCTTCCAGCTGAACCCCCTTGATCAGGTTCGGACCCTTGATGTCCAGGCGGGGAATGATGCGCAGATTGCTCATCGGGAGGCGCGCTCAGCGGACCTGGTGGTGATCGTGCCAGACCGCATGGCGGAGCTTCCACTGGCCATCCTCCCACTTCCACAGATGAGGACTGCGGAATGTGTCGGCGAGGGTCATGAAATACTCGCGCGTCATGGTTGGCTGCTCAAACATCCGGCTGGCCTCTGGGAATTCGTTGGCTGGGATGCTGAGGTAGCGGAAAATCTCGTCGGCGAAGCGCTCGGGGAATTCGTGATCGAAGCGCTTGACCAAGGCAACGCCCTCCTCTCGGGTAATATCGCCTGAGCGGATTTCCTGGGCCGCATCGTAGCTCGCCCGGCCGATGCCGAACTTGACCCCGGTGGTGTAGTAATGGAAGTCGTCGATCCGGTCGTCAATGCTGTTGTACTTGCTGTAGGTGCCCGGCGTGCGCTCCGGCGAAGCCTGGAAGTCGCCGTGCTCGACCGCGTAGTAGTAGCAGCTCTGGGGGTGCCATTTCAGGTAATAGCCCAGGTAGTGGACCTCGACCTTCTGCGCCTCGATCTGGTGGGGGTCGGCCGGCAGGTAGGGGATCAGGTCCTGCTGCTCCAGGCCGAAGTACTGCTTCAGGTCGGGGACCGGCACGCCGCCGAGGCTGACCCGCGACTGGTCGGCCGCGGTGAAGTAGGACCAGTCACGCTTGGCGGAGGCCGTGTCGCCGATCGGATTGCCATACTCGGCCTCGTTCTCGCCGAAGAAGACCAGGGGAATGCGGTGGAGTAGCGCCATCTTCGGCGCTAGGGACTTCTGCCCAAGCATGAAGGACTGGAAGGGGTGGAACAGATTGTCCACCGCCAGGCGGGTGAGCAAGCGGTGCACTCGTCCGTTTGGGGTCGACAACAGGTTGTCGTGGCCCGCGTGGATCCAGCTCTGGAAGTTCTTCCAGCCCCACTCGGTGTAGACATGGGGTGCCCAGGTGACGGTCAGGGGGTGCATCCCGTACTTGGTCCGCAGGATGTGGGAGGCATAGAAGCTGTCCTTGCCGCCGGAGCCGGGGACGATGCAGTCGTAGTTACCGTCCTTGCTCCGATGCTGGTTGCACAGCTCGACCAGTTGCCGCTCGCGCTCCGCCCAGTCGATTCCAGACTGCTTCTGCTCGGCGAAGCGGCAGGCGTCGCATACTCCTTCGTCATCGAGGTTGATCGTCCGCTTCTTGCTATCCTTGACATGGTGGTACTCCACCGCGGAATTCGGCCGCTGATTGGAGATCACGCAGCGAACGCAGTAACGGACTTCGGCAGGAAGGCCGTACTTGGTCTCGTGAGCAAGGGCATCGCCAAGGTAACGAGAGTGGTCGATCTGCTTGGGATAAGGTATCTTTTCCATCGTTCTTTTTCCAGTATTAAATTCAATTCACTTCATCTGTATTTTCTGCCATGGCGCGAGCAATGCCCTCGCGGGTCGGGATCGGCGGCGTCCAACCCAATTCTTGGCGAATCGCGCCGGTATCGATCTGCAGCTGCCCAAGCAGGCGTTCCGCGTCATCGCCGCGACCGATCAGTTTGGCGCCGGCCCGCAACAACCACGCCGGCAGCCACCACAGGCGCGCCGGCCGACCGGCGCCGCGGGCCATTGCCCTGATCAGGTCGGCGGTGCCAAGATCATCACTATCGGCGACCAGGTAGGTCCTGTCGGCAGCCTTCCGATTACCGGAGATACATAACAGGGCGGACACCAGGTTGTCGATGCCGATATAACTGCGCGGCGCGGTCGCCACCGCCAGGGGCAGCGGAATCCCGCGCCTGACGAAGGTCGCCAGCCGGCGGAAATTGCCCCGCGCGGCCGGACCATATACCAACGGCGGGCGGACGACCGTCCATTGCATCGGGGTATCCCGGGTGAGGTCGCACAGACAGGCCTCGGCAAGGGCCTTGCTCCGTCCGTTGTCATCGACCGGAAGCAGCGGGACGGTCTCGTCACAGACGCCAGGACCGCGTCCGTGGACGGAGATTGAGCTGAGGTAAACGAAGTGCCCGACCCCCACGGCGATGGCTGCCCCGACCAAGGTCCGGGTCAGCCCAATGTTGACATCGTCATACTCCCGAGAGTGGGCGGCCGGCCGGTGGGCGACCCCTGCCAGGTGGAGAACGCAATCCACCTGCTGAAGCAGGGCGGTCCAGTCGGCCCGCGCGGGATCCGCGACAATCACCCACTCGACGCCGGGCCGGGCCGTGTCCTGCTGCCGGCTTACCGCGCGCACCTTCCAGCCCGCCGCGGCGAAGCCCGCCACGCACGCACGCCCGATGAAGCCGCCGGCCCCCGTGATCAGAATGCGCATGTTCAGAATTTCCGGTACTTGCGCCAGGCATTGAGGGAGTAATGGGCGAAGCACCAGGCCGCCACCGGCGGCGAGAGTCGCTCGATTTCCCGGTAGATGCGCCACACGATCCGCGCCGACTTGGCCTTGTTCCGCGACACAGACTGGCCCACCACCCGGTAGCGCATCAGGTCCTCCTGCAGGCCGTGGGCAACATGGCCGCGCTTCAGTAGATCAAGCCAGAGGGCATAGTCGTCGTAATACGTGTTGGTCATGCGGAACTGGCCAGTACGCTCCCGATCCACGATGACCGTGGAAGTGGCCAAGGCGGTGTTGCGCAACAGCCCACGGTAATCCAGCCGATCCGGGATGGAAATCAGGTGGCCGACCTGGCTACCGTCCTGGTTGATCCGACGGAATCGGGTGAAACTGACGGCGGCGTCCCTCGCGGCCATAAATTCGAGCTGCCGCGCGAGTTTTCCCGGCAACCAGAAGTCGTCGCTGTCGAGGAAGGCCACGTAACGCCCGGTGGCCCTATCAACCGCTGCCTGCCGGGCCATTGCCGGGCCGGCATTGGGCTGGCGGATCAGCTTAACTCGGGGATCTGCCGCGGCATATCGGTCGACTTCGGCTGCCGTGTCATCGGGAGAGCCATCGTCAACTACCAGCATCTCCCAGTCAGCGAAGTCCTGGGCCTGGACGGAACTTATGGCCTCGCCTACAAAGGCGAGCGCTTTGTAGGCGGGAGTGATAATCGAGACTAGGCTCATATTTGGTCTGCCCATCAGGGAACCGGATCGCCCGCTGTTCCATCTGCGGGCAGGATGCCAGCACATACGAGGAAAGCGAAGAGGGTAAAGGGAAAACTCATCGTGGCCGGGGCGACGAACAGCAGATTCATTGCGATACTTAAGCCGGCGCCCACTAAGCAGGCGAGCCCCACATAACGCCAACGTCTGCCGCGTACCAGCAGGGCAGCCCCAAGGACCCACCATGCGCCAACAGCCACTGCTGTCGCAGCCAGTCCGGCAATACCATAGTCATGGAATGCAGCACCGGGCAAGGTAGCTCCGCCGAGGGAATGAACCCGCGTTTTTGGCGCGCCGGGAGGGGCAAGGCCAAGTCGCTGCAGGTAGTCACCGACGAACCCAAACAGGAGCGAGCTGCCCCTACGATCAGTATCAAGAATGATCGAATAGTTCCAGATGGCGTGGTTCAGGTACTGCAGAGTGGGCAGCACGCTGTGTGTGAGGAAGGACTTGCCAACAAGGCTGTCGCTGGTCAGCTTCACATCGGTGCCGACCAGATTAGATTCCACATATCGGGTCTCGGTTTGGTGGTTGCCGCAATCGATCTTGGCCTTGAAAACTAGGTAGTTGAAGGCCAAAGCCAAGCCCAAAAACAGGGCCATCGCGAGAGCACCTCTATGCAGTCGGCGGAGGCCACCACCCTTGCCGGCGATGCCGAGCATTACGCCGAGGGCGGTGATAACCAGGGCACTCAGGACCGTGCTCCGCGAGACGATGGCTGCGGCATAAACGATTACTACCCCGGCAAAGCCGGCATAGGCCAGCCATGGTCGAGAACGAACGCGGTGGGTGATTTGGAAGGCGGACAAGAGAAGGCCAGGCATCGCGAAATGGGAACCGATATGCCCCAGCATGCTGGAAATCCGTATCCACAAGGGGTCGGCGCTCCGGTCGTGATGGATCCAAGCACCCCGGAGCATGCCTAAGCAGTCCAAGGGAATGGAGGTTACCAAGGATGCCTTGGCGATGCCGTGGAAAACCAACCCGGATAGAGAGATCCCAAGCAACCAAGCTGTTGGCGTCGCCGACAGGGCGGCTTGCCAGTCCTCCGGATGGCGGCCGGCAAGCCGGACGGCAGGCCGCGCTCCTAGCACGATGGCGGTCACCAACAACCCATTGAATAACAAGATGTCGAGCCACACCGGCCACTCCGGATGAATGCTCTCGAACGGGGCCAGCAGGCGGGCGACGATATGTGCACCGGTGACTACAGCGACCATCAGAACTCCGAGGCGGAGAATCGGAAAAGTACCGCTGGTCACCAGCGTGTTCTTATTTTGCAATGCAACTCCCCAGAGAGTGAGCGAACAACTCCACATTGGCCGACGTGAGGTCGTAAAGTTCCCCCGGGCAGCTGGCGTCCCAGACGGCTTGGAAGAAGGCCAATGCGGCCTCGCTGTCGTAGGCGGTCGCCGGATCAAGGGCACGGGCCAAGGCATCCTGCAGGCCGGCTAGACCGGCCACCCGCTGGACCAGAGGGCAGTCCTCATAGAACGCATTCCCCAGCACCACCACCGGGGTGCCATGGAGAAGCGCCTCGGCACCGGACTTAGAGTTCACGGTGACAACGGCATCGGCTGCGGCCAGGACTTCGTGGTTGTTCAGGGCCGGCGACAGCACCATTAAGTTGTCATGGCGGGCGAGCAGGTCGCCGATCCGCGCCGGGGACACTGCGCCGACCAGCGCCGGATGCTCCTTGATCACGACGCGGTAGCCCAGGGGGGCGACGCGGCACAGGTAATCGATGAGGCTGTATTGATCCAGATACTCGGGCGACCGAATTGTCAAAGCGAAGTCGGCAGGCACATGAAGTGGGTAGTAAATGAATGACTGACCACCCATTTCGTCCGAGTAGTAACGCGCATTCCTCCTTGAGTTGATGTACATCCGAAGATGACGCGCCACGTGTCCGCCGATGTGCTCGAACTCTTCCTTCTCACCGTGCACGTATTTTGATACGCTTTTTTCAAGCAACCGGCGGTAGTTCTTGAAGTCCAATAACTTCTTGCTAGCCTTTCGATAATGCAGTCGATCCTTGGCCGGAACCACAACCGATTGGCTCTTTACGATTTGCTCAAGAGTCGCCCGCACCTCGTCTGACGCAGATACATACGAGGTCGTCACGATGGGTGCCGAGAAGGTGTTTGGCGTAAAAAATAGCCGCCCGCGGAAGAATGATGGCTCGATGAACCAGTTGTCTAGACTGTGGCGTCGGGCGGCGAAATATGCTGCGAGCACGGAGGTAAAGCCCCCCAGCTCCTGGACAACGCACCAGCGACCGCCACGCTCCAGCAAACCACGCAGGATAGTATCCATGGCTGTCAAATGACCTTTGAACTTGCGCTCAAGCGCCTTCGTTTCTGAGAGTTCGTAGGCCGCCTTCTCGTGTCCAAGGAGGAGAGCTGGATTGTGAATGCCGTAGTCGTCGAAATGGACCTGGTCCGTGGAGCCGACTTGATACTCGTACGGGTTTAATGCCTCGCAGCCATGCCCCCGCAACTCCCTGACTGCCCCTTCGTGGAAGCACACGTGCACGATCCCGTGTCCAGCCTGCGCCAGGCTTTTACCCACCATCTCGAAAAAACGGCTCTGGTTTTGTGCGAGGCTTACGAAAACGACGTTCAGCTTATCGGTCATGACATGCGGATGCTGAAGCTAGAAAGAGCCTGCCCAGCAAGGGGGCTGCGCAGACGGTTAACTTGAAGTTCCGGGCCGCCGTCCAGCTGCCGGTAGAGTGCGACCATTTCACGGACAGCGGCATATTCGATGTGTTTCCCGCGCCGAGCGCTTTGCAGTCTTTCCACCGCCAACGATGCGAAATGGCTCCCGGCAACCAAACTTAATCCGCCCAACAAGAACTGCCGGAAGCTGGGGCGGATGCGTCCCCCGCGAAGCACTGCACTCAGACTCCTGCGCGCACCCCGTGTTGTCTTCCCTCCCCTGGAAAGGATAAAGTCCGCGACGCGCTCGGCTGCCCGGCCGTCGCTCAGGTGGTACCAAGGCTCGATCTCGCGCCTGGCCTTGATCAAGTCGTATCGAGCGCCACGAAGCAATGGGTCGCTAATCAATGCCAGCAATTCATACAAGCTGGTCGCATTGCAACTAACCCGCGAAGGCAATGGCGCATGCCGGCGCATGATTTCTGTATTCAGAAACTCCATCGAGATCGGCATCTTGCCCATCCGGGCTGCATCGACCGAACTGCCGCAGTTCAGGTGTACGACGCACTCGGCCCCATGGATCGCATTGAAGATATCGCCCTTGCCATCGATGATCACATTCGGTACGTCTGCGAAGCGCTCTCGATACACAGCTTCGTTTTCGAACGGATGGGGGCGAATCTGCACCGTTCGGCCCGGCACGGCACGTGCAATCGCTTCGACGACATCTAGATAGCGGGGAAAGACGCTATGCAGCTCCGCGAACAAGTTCTGAACGTAGCCGGCATCCCACCCCTGCTCACGAAACAGCCGCTGCTCGTCCTCGTCCGAACGGGTGAAGGCTGGATTGATCGCGGAAAAGTTTGTATTGACAAGAATAAAGCCAGTGCGAGGATACGTGAGCAGGGACGACCACGGCTGGTTGCAAACGTCATAACGGGGGCAGCCGGTCAACGTCAGGCCGGCCTCTTCCATCCCGCTGTGCTGCCTGAATGCATCGTAAACTGCTTTCCCCCAAAAACAGTAATCATCGACCAGATCGGCCAAGCCGGAGTCACGGAAGCTGGCAGCCCAATTGTTCGGTGAATCAAAGCCGGACTCGGACAAGACACCACCTTCAGTGTCGAGCACCGCAACGCGAACGCCCAAATCCCGATAACTCTCCAGCAACCCCCTGTTGCTCTCTCTCGCATAATTCAGAATGACCAAATCAGGGGCGAGTAGCGGCAAGTCGTATCCCTGCTGGTACATAGGCACTACGAAGACCTCTGCGCCACGTTTCGCCAACTGATAGACCAACAGCACGAGCCCCCGCAAATCCCTGCGGGGATTGTCGACAATGAGCGCAATGCGCGGTGATTGACAATGCCCGGACAAATCAACTCCTCACTGGTAGCATCTGAAGATCAATTTCGACTTTTTTGCCTGCCCAGCAATTGGCTTAGGTTCAGTAAGTCACTCCGGCCCACCGCAGCAAGTGCCACCAGGAGACTGCCCACGATGATCACCGCTATCTTGACTAGGACGTCTATGAGCAGACCAAATGTTGGCAATTGGTTGCACAGGTAAAAAGTGGCCAGTCCGATTACCCACATAGCGAAAAAACGTATTAGCGGGAACGGCCGCGGATAAACCATATGCGCCAGACCGATCTGGATGGCTGCGCGTGCCCCGGCGGTCAACGCCACAGCTTGTGCGGCACCAGTTGCACCGTGTAAGGGCACCAGGAGCCCCAGGGAGAGGATCGCGACACCCACTTGCACCACCGAGACCAGTGGCCAGTAGAGCGATTTGCGGGCTAAATCCAATCCCCTTCCCATCGCAGCAGTAATGGACTGAAGATAGAGAGCCAGTACCACCCACGGCACGAAAGCATAGCTTCCGGCATATTTCGCGCCAGCCAGGATCATTAGGAGCTCTTTAGACAGCACGGCGACACCGAGCGCAATCGGCGCTAGTAATGCAACGTAGTAAAGGGCATAACGGCTAATCAGGCGCGGAGCATCCTCTCGCCCACCGACCAGCCGAAACACAAACGGAAACCACGCGGACTTTAGGCTTTGGTTAAAGATATTGAAGCCGGATCCCAGTTGCTGGGAGACGGTATACAGGCCCAAGGTGGAAAGCGAAACGTATTTATCGAGGAAGTAACGATCGAAAAATCCTGTGGAACTGTCCAATATCGTTGTCGGTAGAGCGGGCAGGCTGTAGCCGGCCAACTCCCGCAACACTTTCCCAGGGCGTCTGAGAACTCCGCCCCTCAGCATCGGCAGAACCAGCATCAAACTCCACAGCATGATGGCAAGCAGAGAGCCCAACATATAGCCGATGACGCCGCCAGGACATGCGATTATCGCAACCAAGCTGAGAGCCGACTGCGTCAGGATGATGCCCGATGAGCAGATTGAGTACCTCTTTACTCGCCCCTCTACACGCATAACGCCCAAGGGCACCAATGTCATGGCCGAAAAGTAGGCAGACCAGACGGAAATGATGAAGTACGGATTGGCCGGAAAGGTTTTGAAGAGCGACTCAAACAGAGAACCAGATGCAGACAAGACCAAAGATATGCCCGCCCCCCATACTGCCACCGCTGCCAACACCGTCGCCGCCTTTTCCTTGCGCTCATGCGCCTCCCATTCCGGAAAGAATCGCATCACAGCGTCATGCATTCCGATCGATATGACAGGTATCAATAGGCTTTGAAGAACTTGCATCACGCCTAGGATGCCCAAGTCGGAGGGCGCAAGAATGCTCCAGACAACGGGCAACAGCAAGAGCATTACTAGCTTAGAGAACGTAATGCTCATGCCGTAGAGAGTGGCCTCTCCCAGCATGGAGCCAAATCGACCGTGTGGTTCCTTCACAATCGCAGACACTAGTGCCTATAAGCGCTCACAGATGATGGAAATGGAAGTCGCCAGACTTATACCATTCCGCTGTCAACGGGGCAGCTTGCGCGCAAGTCGTCAGATCAATCACCATTCGATCATGCTCTTGCAGCTGAGCATCGATGTTTGGAAAGTAGTCCTTGAACCTTACGACTTTGCTTCCCATGGGAGGTAGACGTTCCAACTCGGCCCTCGCCACGGTCTTCCTGTTCGTAGCGCTTCTTAGGGTAAGCATATCTTTGCCGCCCGGCGATGGAGCCAGGTTGGGATTGGTCAGCATAAGTCCATGCTCTGCAATCTGTTCCGAGTACTTCAAACCCACGTGATGGATCGAGCTAGCGTGCCGGGATTGGGTGACTCCCTCCAATTCATGCATCATGCCGCGCGCAGAATTGGCCCGATCCCAGGTAACATAAAAACTAGTGGGAATGCTGGAGTTGATCTTGAATTTACCGGTCGCTAGTTCTTCAAGGTTAGCCATGGCTACCGCAGCGACGGCTACAAGCCCGGATCGGGTGACACCCAATTCGCGGGCGTTTACCTGTGCAGTCGATCCCGGCGCGACCTCCTGCTCATGCACCTTCACCTCATTCCCGCTCTCGTCGTGAAAGACGACCAGCAGACGCGCCACTATGCCTTGCCCCGGAAAGACCTGTTCATAGTAGTTGAAGAAGGACAGAATAGTGTTCCATTCATCCCCCACCAAACAATACTGTGACGTGAAGGCGTATCCAGGGTGCGCACTCATCAGTTCATTTAAGCGAGACATTGGCGCGCCTTCAGAGGTAGTTGATGATGTTGGTATGCGCCGGGCGCGAGTGCTCAAGAGAGGCGAGCTGGCCCGATCGATAGCGCAGTACGTGGACGGATGCGAGTGAGGCTCCGGTCAACATTGAGACGGAATAACCAATGCCTCCGGCAGACGCAAGGAATTCTTCAGCGTTAGGGAACAACTCAAGAATGCTTCTTTCGCTGGCGGCGTGAGGTGCGATGTCGCCGAAGGTGGTTTCGAGGAACTTCTCCGGGTTGACGTGCAGGCGAACAGTGGGGCGTACAGTCTTGTCGTAACCCAGTTCACTGGAATGATTGATGAGCAACAGTCCCGATACCCACCGCGTATTGACTTCAATGCGAGGATTCAGCCCAGTGAAACCGACGTGCTTGTGCCCGGCATTCAAGGGCCTGGCAAAGAAACCCGTGCGATAACCTGCGGCATAGCCCGAATCGGTGACCCGCAACGTGACGTTTCCGGGCGAACTCTGCCATCTGTCTGCCCGCCCATGGCTAGACACCAGAATCAAGCTGCCATCCTGAATCGGTACGTTATGGCTGCGGAGCCAATCATTGACGTTTAGGTAGAAGAAGTCACCGGCTCGGTAGGTGCCCGGCAATTCTTCATGACACATCATCTCCCCCTGCCTGTTCACAAAACAGGCCTTGAACGTGAATGGACGCGGAGCCAGCATATGCTTGTAATTGCTCAGTACTGCACGCCAAGGCGATCTCCCGCGGGCGAAGTGATACGCGGGAGCAACGATCCGCCGCAAGTTCAGCTTGCGATCGTCCTGTACAGTAAAGTCGACCTCATTGAGGGCGTTGCCAAAAATCGGCAGGTTCATTCTTGGCTCGTGCTGCTGCCATGCCTCAAATGGGATCATCTCGGCCACCTGTTCTTTGAGTAGAGGACTTGGCACCAAGCCAGTCTGATAGATCGAGTTGGGTCATCGCTTGCACTGCCTCGATATCCTTAACGAAAGAGGCCATCAGAGACTGCATAGTCTCGTCCTTCAAACGGGGCTTATTGCCTCGATTGAAAGGAGTCAAATTGGCTTTGAGCATTCTCTGGTAAACGCCCCGGGCCACGCCCCTCGGAAGTAGTACGGACATCATGCGCCGAACGACTCTGTATTTTGGGTGGAACAGCAAACGCGCAAGTGCGAGTGACTTCGGCTTTCCGCCAGGGTTCTCGGCAATGTTTGCAACTTCCGTGGGGCTCAGCCCCAGCCACTTCAGAAGCTTATTGACCTCGACCTGCTGGTTACGGACAAAGTCCTCAAAAAGAATGAAGTAGACGCGCTCACGCGGAAAATGTTTTAGCACCTCTGCAATTTGAGGAGCGTAGGTGCTGCGGTCGAGACACCCATATTCCAATCGATCCCAATCGGAGCGCTGAATCCGTTCTGCTTCATGTTTGCACATTTCTTCAAAACTTTCGCTGTAGCGACCATAGGTCATCCGATACAGGTACTGCGAGAATGCTCTTTCAACCGGATGTCTGAGCATGACAACGATTCGAGCGTCGGGAGCCAGCTGATGGATATTGCGAATTCCGTTTCTCGCATACAAGTAGATCGGGTCAGCTTCAAAGTGGAGAACCTGATCTTCTCTGGGGTTGAAATAGCTCTCAAAGTAGAACTCCAACCCTTTTTCGCACAACTGTGATGAAACAAAAAAGTCTGTCTCTTTAGGATTGGAGCCAGCTATCCCAGGATGCCGAGCGAGAGCCGTATGAAGACTGGATGTGCCCGCCTTGGCAGCCCCTACGCAAATGATCAACTGTCTCTGCTTTGTCACTATCGCCAACCTCCGCTTGTCTGAACACGCGTTATCACCAGACGCTCCTCCCCCCATCCATCACCACGTTTTGCCCCGTCATATAACTTGAGGCATCTGAGCACAGGAATTGAACGGCTGCGCGGTATTCATCTGCCCGTGCCATCCGTCCCAGCGGAATCAAATGCGACAGGCGGGCGACGAACTCCTCGCTCTGGCCGTTTAAAACGCCGCCGGGGGAAAGCGCGTTGCATCGCACCTCCGCTTCGTGCCAGTAGGTTGCAAGGTAACGGGTGAGGCCAAGGAGAGCCGTCTTGACCACCGGATAGGTGACCGGCTTGACCGGCTGCCGGTCCTCGGGCAGCCCCGGCTTGCGGTAGAGACGCTGGTCCGGGGCGAATACCGCCAGGTCGGATGCGATGTTGAGGATCGTTCCACCGCCATTGTCCGCCATCCAGCCGCCGAAGGCCTGGGAACAGAGGAATGCCCCCGTGAGGCCGACCCCGAGCTGGAAATTCCACTGATCGAGTGGGAAGTTTTCTAGGCGCGAAGTCTCCACCACGCTGTCCGCCTTCACTTTCGGGTCGACGGCGGCGTTGTTCACAAGAACATGGACACCGCCAAAATTCTGCAGCACTGTGTTGAGGCCAGCGGTCACGGAAGCCTGGCTGGTGACATCCAGCCTCAGAGCCATCGCTTGTACTCGAGGGAACTCGGCGCGAACCTTGGCCGCTTCGACCTTCGCGCGCTCCATGTCGATGTCCGCGATCACGACGCTGGCACCGATTTCCGCTAGCGCTAGCGCATGTTGCGAGCCTAGCAGCCCGGAGCCGCCTGTAATCATGGCCACACGCCCGCTCAGATTGAAGGGTTTTGGAAGTTGCAGGGTAGTTGGGTTCATGATCTTGTCTGTCCACCATCCACGACATATGTGGCTCCAGTGACGAAAGACGCCATCGGCGATGCCAGATAGGCAACGAGCCGAGCCACGTCCTCGGGGCGGCCCAGGGTGCGTAGCGCCACTTCGCGCTGCAGCATGGCATTGACAGCAGCACCGTCGGCGGCGAGCTTTCGCTCCCAGGTGGAACCGGGGAAAAGGATGTTGCCGGGGGCGACGCTGTTGATGCGCACGCCTCGATTGCCCAGCGGCCGCGCCGCATTACGCACGTAGCTCTCCAGCGCCGCCTTCGCAGCCGCATAGGGTACCGGGCAACCCAGAGCCTCGATGCCACAGATTGATGAGATACAGACCACATTACCGGCCGAATACGCGAGCGCATCTGTCGAGGCCCAAACCATCTGCGTACTCGCATGCAGGTTGATGTCTAGCATGTGCCGCCATTCCTCAGGTGTTTCCTGCCCGGGCGGAACTGATGCGCCGCTGCCCGCGTTGCAAACTAGCACGTCCAAACGACCATGCTGCGACAGAACCTCGCGCACTAGGCGCTGGCACTCGATTGGGGCGCATACGTCGGCGACGATAGCGGAGGCATCGGGCAGCACAGCCTGTGCCTGCTCTAGGCGACCGGCGTCCCGTCCGTTCAGGACGACCGTGGCGCCTTCTGCCGCCAGTATGCGAGCGATGCTCAGACCGATGCCGGCCGACGAGCCGGTGACCAAGGCTACCTTGCCGTCGAGTTCAAGATCCACTTTGCTTCCACCAAGTGCGCGTCATGTCGCGGTAACGGGCGAGCGCACCCGCGTGGTTGTTGTCGTCAGCGCGGGCTGTCTGCAGGATGAAGTGGCCGGCGTAGCCAAGCTTGCGCAGCGCGCCGAAGGCCGCCGATAAGTCCGCGTCGCCCGTTCCGAGCGGAACGGTGGCGCCGTGCAGCTTGCGGTCCTTCACGTGCACGTTATCGATGCGTTTGCCGTAGCTGCCAATCTCCTCGGCGGGCGAGAAGCCCAGCGCGGCACTATTGCCGATGTCGTAGTTGATGCCGAAAGCGTCCCGCGGCAATTGCTCGATGAACTTCGCCAGCCTCGCCGGCCCGAAGTCCGACTCAAAGACGATCTTCATGCCGGCACCGACAAGTCGCTCCCGCAGCGGCAACACGCCTTCCAGCAGCGCGCCCTCATGTTCCGGAGTTTGCAGCGAGCCGTTGTCCACCAGCGGAATGAGCACATAGCGGATGCCGACATTTTCCGAGGCATCGAGGATGGCACGCAGGTCCGCAAGCAGGGCCTCGCGAGCGGCCCCATCCACTTTGTAGAACGGAGCCTGCATGAAGCAGTCGCCGGTGAGCGACAGCACACGTACCCCGTGACGAGCCGAGAGCTCTCGGATGCGGGTCTGTCCGGCTGCCGTCATAAGCGGGTTCTCGTGCAGGCGCTCTTGGTCCAGCGTCCATTCCAGCAGGCCGAGTCCGAGCGCCTGCGCCAACGGGAACTCGGATTCCCAGTCGCGCCAAGGAAAGGCCTGGATCTTTCCGTCGATGCGGTCGCACAGCCGGCCTTGCATGAATCCGATTTCCATCAAAGTCCTTTCGCGGCCCAGCCGCCGTCGACATACAAATCAGTGCCCGTCACGTAGCTGCTTGCTGGTGAGGCCAGGAAAATCACCGCGCCTGCAAGCTCCTCCGGCTCACCCCAGCGTCCAAGCATGGTACGTGCGGCACGTGCTTCCCGGCGCATGGGATCCGCATGGCTGGCCTGCGTCATCGCTGTGCGAACATAGCCGGGTACCAGGTTGTTCACGCGAATACCTTGCGTGCCGTGGTCAAGCGCAAGCGCACGGGTCAGCGCCGCTAGGCCTCCCTTGGAGGCAACGTAGCCAGGGTTGCCAGGAAAGCCAAGCGCCGCACCAATACTGGTGACGTTGATGATGGAGCCGTAGCCACTACGCTGCATGAAAGGTAGCACGGCGTGGCAACAGTCGAATACTGCAGTGAGGTTACAGGCCAGTGTCTGACGAAACGCCGACCACGGGTCTTCCACCGTCTGTGTGGGTAGCGTGATGCCGGCCGCGTTCACCAAGATGTCGATCCGCCCTTGCCCATCAAAGATCTCCTTGACCAAGTTGCCGAAGTCCGCACTGTCAGTGACGTCGCAAGTTCGATACAGGAAAGCTGCCGCGTCGCCTTGCGCAGCAGGCGAGCGGCCAAGACCGAACACGGTGGCGCCCACGCTGGCAAGACCCAGAGCGACAGCGTTGCCAATCCCGCGCGAGGCGCCGGTGACGATGGCCACGCGGCCGTCCAGCCGGAACAGGTCGGTCGGCACGCTCATATCCGGTCCAGCCCGAAGCCGCGCATCATGGTCGCGCACAGCTCGATGTCCTCGGGATTGTCAATCTGGAACATCTTGTGCCGTCCCATCACGAACAGGCCGATGAGGCCCCCCAGCCGGTTGTTCTCGCGTCGCAGCTGCTCCGGACGGAACACGTAGAAGGACCCGTTCTCGAGGTAGCGCTTCTCGATCTGCTGGCGGCGCTTGCGGTTGCGGTAGTCGTAGTTGACCGATTCTGCGCCACCGTTCTCAGCTATGCGCCACGTGAAGAAGTCCTCCACTTCGGCCACCGACAGCAGCGAGTCGAAGCCCTGCTCGCGCAGCATCTCGAGGCCGCCGTCAAGGTCCAAGGACTCGCGGATGGGCGACGTGGCCTGCATGGCGACGACGAGCCCGATAGCCACGCCCTGGGCTTCGATCACATCCAGCGCATGCAGCCAGGCCGATTCCGACGTGGCCTGGTCGCCGGAGATCTCGGCCGGACGCCGGATGGGCCGCGCGCCGAAGGACTCGGCGACCGCCAGGATCTCGTCATCGTCGGAGGTGACCCAGACCGAATCGATGTGGCGCGCATTCCTCGCCTGCAGGATAGACCACGCGATCAGCGGCTTGCCGCAGACGTCCACCAGGTTCTTGCGCGGAATGCCCTTGGAGCCGCCGCGCGCCGGGATGATGGCGACCGTGGCGCTCACCGCGCGCCCTCCCGCTCAAAATACATGCTTTCCACCAGGCCGCAGAGGATGTGGCCCACGAGGATGTGGCACTCCTGGATGCGGGCGGTTTCACGCGAGGGCATCCGCAGGCACTCGCACAGTTCCTTCGCGGCGCCGCCGGTTTCACCGGTGAGGCAGACGGTGCGCAGTTCGAGCCGGCGGGCCATCTTGATCGCCTGCAGCACGTTGGGGCTGTTGCCGCTGGTGGTGATCGGGATGAAAACGTCGCCGGGCCTCGCCACGGCTTCGAGCTCACGCGAGAAGACCTGGTCGTAACCGTAATCGTTGCCGATCGCGCTGATGGCGGAGCTGTTGGTGGCGAGCGCCAGCGACGCCAGCGGCGCGCGGTCGAACTTGAAGCGCGACACGAACTCAGCCGACAGGTGCTGCGCATCGGCGAAGCTGCCGCCGTTGCCGGCGAAGATCACCTTGCCGCCGGCGCGCAGGCTGTCGTGGCAATCCTGCGCCAGCTTCGCGAGCTGCGCCACCAGGCCCGCGTCCCGCAGGAGCTTCTGCTTGGCGGCGATCGAATCCTCGATCTCGCGCACGATCAGGGCGAACGGGTTCACAGCGTGCCCTCCAGGCGCTCCAGCGCGATCCAGAAGCCTTCGCCGCCGTTCTTGTGGCCCTGCCAGATCTCGGGGATGAAGGAGGCGCGCGGGCTGCCTGCCTTGAGGATGGCGCCGAGGCGGTCGAAGTCGATATCGCCTTCGCCGACCTGCAGGCCTTCGCCATTGAGGTCCTTCGCATCCCCCAGGTGTAGGTGTGCCGTGACTGGCGCCACCTTGGCGGCGAAGTCGTAGAAGTCCACACCCAGGTGGTTGCAGGTCAGGCGGCTGTGCGACACGTCGAAGCACATGCGCATGTCCAGGCGCCGGCACCAGTGCACGATCTCGTCCGCCTTGACGAAGATGTTCTGGTAGCGCTGGCCGCCGAAATGCCAGGGGAAGGGCGCCATGGTCTGCGGGATGAGCTCCACGCCTTCGAGGTCCAGCTCCTGCAGGCTGCCCGCGAAGCGCTCGTAGTAGCCCTGGATCGCGCTGGCCAGCAGCGGTTCGTCCATGGTGAAGCCGCCCACGTTGGCGACGATCATCGGCCGCTGTTCCCTGGGGAAGTACTTGCGCAGCCCCCGCGTGATGTCGATGACGCGCTGCGTCTCGCGGATGGAGTCCTTGCGGTATGCCTCGTCCGGCGTTGCCAGATCCATCAGGCGGCTGCCGGAGAACAGCTCCGGCGCATGCACCACGAAGCCGGCGTCATAGGTGCCGCGCAGGTAGTCGGCGGGATCCAGGTCCATGTCGGAGTACGACAGGTGGAACTCCCACAGGTCCGGCGAGATTCGCGAGGCGTACTCCTGGAAGTCGTGGTAGCGCACCGGCACGCCCCAGGGACGCTCGAAGTTGTAGCAGCGCGGCTCCACCCGCGTGTCCGCCAGGTCGGAGGGATAGAAGAAGTCCTCGTCGCGCATGTCGCGCGCCAGCTTTCGGCCCAGCAGCTGGGGAAGCTTCTGCGGGGACAGGCCCTGACCCGGGCTGCGGATCTTGATATCCTCCGCCTTCAGCACGGTGCCGGCATTGAGCGGCCTAGCGGCCACCAAGCTCTTGCCCAGGTTCTCGCGGTTGATCATTTCGCCCTGCGAGAGCTTGCGGGCCTCGCCGGTGCCCAGAGCCAGCTCGATCTCGCGGATGCCGTCGATCATCGTGTGGAACTCGGCTTCGGTCAGACTAGCGGCGTGGTCCGGCCCCTCCATCAGGCGATCGAGCGTGAAGTGCCGCTCGATGATGCACGCCCCCAACGCCACCGCGGCCAGCGACACGTTGATGCCGCGCTCGTGGCCCGAGTAGCCGACCAGGGGATGGATCTTGCGTAGTTCGGCCATCCAGCGCAGGTTGATGTCGTGCAGCGGCGCCGGGTAGGTGCTATTGCAGTGCAGGAGCGCGTACGCCACCGACCGAGCGTCCAAGAAATCGACGGTGGCGCGCACCTCCTCGGCCAGGCTCATGCCTGTGGACAAGATCAGCGGCTTACCGGTGCGCGCCAAGACCTCCAACAGCGGCAAGTTAGTGAGGTCGGCGGAGGCCACCTTGTAGGCGCGCACGCCGAAGTCCTCCAGCACCGCAACGCTGCGCGCGTCCCAAGGCGTACACATGTACTCCACGCCCCGCTGGCGACAGTAGTCGAACAACTTGCGGTGCTGCTCCACGCCCAGCTCGAAGCGGTGCAGCAGGTCGACGATGTACTCGGTGCCCAGGTCCTCGCCATCTTTTCCCAAGCTGCGCTTGCGGTATACCTCGTCGAGGTGGCGCATCTGAAACTTGGCGCAATCCGCGCCCGCCACGATGGCGCGATCGACCATGTCGATCGCCCGTTCGAAGCTGCCGTTGTGGTTGTTGCCGATCTCGGCGATGACGTAGGTGCGGCCCGCGCCGATCTCGCGGTCGTTGATCTTCAGGGTCACTTGCATTCCATTTCGATGTGGTTCCTGCCCTCGCGCACCGTCCAGGCGCGCAGCCCCTCCTTCTCGAAGCGGAACGGCTGCACCTTCAGCCCGGTGGCTTCGAGGTGAGACATTAGTTGGTGCTTGTAGAACGGCGGCACGTAGAAGAGGAAGAAGCCGCCGCCGCCGGCGCCCAGTAGCTTGCCGCCCAGCGCGCCGTTGCGAATCGCGCCGTCGTACAACGCGTCCAAGCGCGTGTTGGATATTTTGCTACTGAGGCGGCGCTTGGTCTGCCACGCCTCGTCGAGCGCGTGGCCGAACTCGAGTAGCCGACCGCGTAGCAGCAGGTTGCGCATGCGGTACGACAATTCGACGTTGTTGCGCACCAGAATGCGCACATCGTCCTGCTGCATCTCGCGGCGCTGGTCCTCGTGGATATCGCCGGACTCGTGGGTGGTGCCGGTGTCGCACAGTAGCAAGCTCTCCTCAAGCTCCAACAACGTGTCAGGGTGGATGCGCAGCGGATGAACAATGTTCTGGTCCATCCGGAATTCCATGAAATTGAAGCCACCGAACACCGTTGCGTACTGGTCCTGCCAGCCGCCCGCCACGCCCAGGTGCAGGCGTTCAGCCTGGTAGGCGAGTTCGGCCAGCTCATGCATGTCCCACTTGTCGCGGCGAAACTGATTAAAACAACCGAGGACAGCAGACGACACTACAGCAGAGCCTCCAAGTCCTGACTTCATAGGAAAGTCGGAGTGCAGATAGAGCTCAAATCCAAAGTCTGGGCTGATTGCTTTTAGGATGGCTTGCAGGAGACCGAAGCATCCCTCTTGGCTCAATGCGGTCGAGAGGTCTTCCGCTTCCAGCGACTGACCGAGGTCGCGCGAACTTATTATGATTTTACTGTCGCCTCGAACTCGGAGTGTCGCGTGGGTATACAAAGAGACCGTGGTGTTGATGACCGCACCGCTGATCTCTGAAAAATAATGGGTAAGGTCTGATCCGCCCCCACCAAAGCTGATGCGTACAGGCGAGCGCGATCGAGCATAGACCGCCTCCTCGAGTTGAACTGGCAGATGTTCGCGACTGACGACTCTAACGAGACGACGATCCTTGTCAAGAATCGGGATGAATCGGATTCGGTGGTCAAGCTTCTTAATTAGCGACTCACGTGACGTCGCTGGCGTCTCCCAGACGAACGTGCGATTGGCGCAAGATGCGATAGGTTCATCTAGCGAACCACCTTCAAGGAGGCGGCGCCTGATATCGCCATCTGTCGCCAGACCATTGACGGCACCTTTATTGTCAATCGTTAGAACAATCCCGTGATGATTGCCTTCGATTTTGGAGAGTGCGTCGCGCATCGATGCACCCTCGATAATCAGGAAGTTACTTAATTGCACAGGCCACCCTCACGTCCGCTCTCCTGCCAGCGGCAAAACCTTAAATAATCTGCAGGAACCCCAATATCGATGAAATTTGATTCCAGCGGAAGCACCTTCAGTTGTCTAGCTGCAAGCAATTCCGGGAAAACGTCTTTTTCCAGGGACAGTCGCTGTCCATTCCATTTTCTGAAATGCTCTGCTCGGAACAGCCCCATTCCGGCGTTGATCCATCCTGCGCCCCTGCTTTCGCCTTTTTCGCGGAAACCGCACACGAAACCAGCATCATCGATGTCCACCAGCCCGTAACGAGAGACTTCATCCTGCCTGACGACGACCATCGTGTCCGATCCAGCGTTAGCGAGCTCGCGTACACCAGATCCAAGCCAGGTATCTGCATTGGTCACAATGAACTCACCGTCAAGGCCGAGTTGCCTTACCGCATAAGCCACGGCCCCTCCCGTATCCAGCGGCTGGGGCTCGACGATCGATTTCACTTCGCAACTGGCTAGCAGATTGCTTCGTCGCTCCTCTATGAAGCAGTCGATGAGTTCTGCCTGGTGATGCAGCAGAAACACGAAGGACTGGACACCCTGTGCGATCCAGTGTTCGACCTGGTAGTGCAGGAACGGCGTTGAACCAACGGGCGCTAGGGGCTTCGGAACGTCCTTGACGACGTTCCGAAGCCGGGTCCCCAAACCTCCCGCAAGAATTAGCATCTTCATCGCTGGGCCAGCGTTGTGACGGCGCCCTCTAAGCACGGGATCACATCCTTGAGTTCTCGAACCGGCAAGTAATCTAATCCCGCGAGTTCAACAAATGTATTGTCCGAGAATAGAACATTCGTCCCCACGCCGGCTGTAATCCCGGCCAGGATATCGCTTGGCTTATCACCAACAAGAACCGAATCCTCCAGCGACAGACCAAGTTCATGCTTTGCCCCGGGCCCAGGCTTTCTTGTATCTTCATCCTTCCGATACTTACCAACCCCCGCTGTCGGGTGATAGGGCGAAAAATAAACACGGTCGATGGGCGCGCCGTGCTTTTCGAATTGTGCACACATCCAAGCCGACAACTCGTGGAATTGACCCTCCGAGTAGTATCCGCGCCCGATTCCTGCTTGATTGGTGACCACTACCACGCGGTAGCCCGCTTTACACGCAGTCCTGACTAGATCGAATATGCCATCGACAAAATCGAAGTTTTCTATCGAATTGACGTAGCCATGGTTGACATTGATCACGCCGTCGCGGTCTAGGAATAACGCGCGCTGGCCGGCGACGGGCAGTAAGCTCATTAAACGATCATCTCGCGGAAGTATTCGATGGTGCGAGCCAAACCATCCTCAAGCTGTACCTTGGGCGTCCAACCGAGCTTTTCACCGGCCAGAGAGATGTCTGGCTGCCGCTGACGGGGATCGTCCTTGGGTAATGGCATGAACCGTAACTTGCTTGATGAGCCGGTGAGACGAAGCACCGTCTCGGCCAACTCGATCATCGTGA
Source organism: Burkholderiales bacterium UBA2463 (assembly GCA_002342295.1). Lineage (GTDB taxonomy): Bacteria > Pseudomonadota > Gammaproteobacteria > Burkholderiales > Burkholderiaceae_A > Hahnella. The sequence goes on along the minus strand of DDPR01000008.1, from coordinate 19,110 downwards.
ACTCCCCCGGATTGCCCATATTCACTGGGCCAAGAAAATCCACCGGCGAAGCCATCATGCGAACGAATCCATCGATCAAGTCATCCACATAACAGAAACTTCGAGTCTGCCCCCCTTCACCGTAGATCGTGATGTCGTCACCACGTAGTGCCTGTACGATGAAGTTGCTGACCACACGACCGTCGTTGGGATGCATGCGCGGACCATACGTGTTGAAAATCCTTACGACCTTGATTGACATCTTGTGTTGCCGCCAATAATCGAAGAACAGTGTCTCGGCGCAGCGTTTGCCTTCGTCGTAACAACTCCTCGGGCCAATCGGATTGACGTTGCCCCAATACGACTCCGCCTGCGGATGGACGTTCGGATCACCATAAACCTCACTGGTCGACGCCTGAAACACGCGAGCCTTGGTTCGATTGGCAAGGTCAAGCACGTTGATGGCCCCCATGACGCTGGTCTTGGTGGTCTGTACCGGATCGAACTGGTAATGGATTGGCGAAGCCGGACACGCCAAGTTGTATATCTCGTCCACCTCGACATTGATGGGTTGCGAAATGTCGTGGCGCAGCAGTTCGAAATGTGGATTTTTCAGAAGCTGAAGTATGTTGTCGCGAGTTCCGGTGAAAAAATTGTCAACGCACAGGACATCACAACCATCGTTAAGCAAACGTTCGCAGAGATGCGACCCCAAGAACCCAGCGCCACCGGTGACCAACACTCTCTTTTTTATTGAATATCGGTTGAACATTTTAATTCTCACGAAAATAATTTCGCTATTAAATCAATCGGCACCAAATAAATCCCGCGTATAAACCTTGTGGGCCACATCATTAAGTTCATCAGATTTTCGATTGGCGATTATTACGTTTGTTTCTCGTTTAAAGGAGTCCAAATCATTGACTACTCTAGAGTGAAAATACCTTGCGTCCTTTAGAACTGGCTCGTAGACGATTACCTCAACGCCTTTGCCTTTAATCCGCTTCATCACCCCCTGAATGGCTGAAGCGCGAAAGTTGTCACTCCCCTGTTTCATCACCAGTCGGTAAATACCGACGACTGGCACTTTGCCTGAGTTGCCGACTTGGCAAAGACGGACCACTTCGTTTGCGATGAAGTCTTTGCGCGTGGTGTTGGATTCAACAATCGCGTAAATTAGGTTCTGTGGAACGTCGCGATAGTTAGCCAACAATTGCTTGGCGTCTTTAGGCAGGCAGTAGCCGCCATAGCCGAAGCTGGGATTGTTATAGTGCGTACCAATACGCGGGTCGAGACAAACGCCGTCGATGATCTGGCGCGTGTCCAGGCCATGGGTGGCGGCGTAAGTGTCGAGTTCATTGAAGTAGGCGACGCGCATGGCTAGGTAGGTGTTAGCGAAGAGCTTGATCGCCTCATCTTCGGTACTGTCGACGAATAGAGTCGAAACATCTAGTCTGGCCGCACCCTGCTTGAGCAGATTGGCGAAGGTCTCGGCTCGCTGGGAGCACTCACCAACGACGATGCGGCTGGGGTTCAGATTGTCGTAGAGCGCCCGACCTTCGCGCAGAAACTCAGGGGAGAAAATCAGATTCGGCGTGCCAAGGATATGCCGCGTCTTAGCCGTGTAGCCGACCGGAACGGTGGATTTAATTACCATCGTCGCATCCGGATTCAATGCTATGACGTCGCTGATGACGTTTTCGATGGACCGGGTGTTGAAGTAGTTGGTGTCGGGGTCGAAGTCGGTGGGGGTGGCGATGATGACGTAGTCGGCGCCGACATAGGCTTCCTGTTTGTCCAGCGTAGCGCGGAAATTAAGCGGCCTGTTCTTGAGAAAATCTTCGATCTCTGCATCTTCGATCGGTGATTCCTTGCGATTAAGCATGGCAACTTTCTCGGCCACGATATCAAGGCAGACTACCTCGTTATGCTGGGCGAGCAGGATGCCGTTGGAGAGCCCCACGTAGCCGGTTCCAGCAATAGCGATTTTCACTGCGCGCCGCCCTTCTCAGAATTCATCTCGGCTTTCAAGGTCTGGATTTCGGCTTGCAGCGTTTCATACTCGGCCACTTTGCGTTTCAAAAACTCCGCCGTCAGCTTGTATTTTTCAGCCGCCCCAGCTGGCGTGAGCAAATAGGCATAGCGCAATTTATTTTTGCTTTGGCTAAAGTTTTGCATCTTGACCAAGTCTTTTTCAACCAGAGCCTGGAAGCAGAAATTGATCGTGCCAAGCCCCACCCCCAGATCCTTGGCCAACGCGCGCTGACTGACCTGAGGTGTCTGCTGCAAACGGCGCAGGACTTCGAACTGGATTTCCTCTTGGAGACCAGCCAATTTCTGAAGTGGGGATACGAGGCTCAAGGTGATTTTGGCACGCTACCGCCGTGCCGTTTCACGATCAGCAAGCGCGGTCAGCGGGATTTCCAACAGGAAGTCCGGAGCAATAAAGCGCGGCAAAGGGTTCAACCGCGAGTTCAACGGACGGACAAGATTTTGCCACACCGTCATGACTTTGAGAAAGGTTTTTGCTAAACAGGCAATAACCAGCGCAGGTTTCTCAACTCGCCTTGCGCAGACTGGCCGGTGCGACACGCACGGCCACGGGCTTGCTCAGGATCTCGATCAGCACCATGACCCGACGCTCACCATCGGCCATTTGGTAGATGCCTTCGATGCCGGCAAACGGTGCCTCAGTCAGGCGCACGCGCTCGCCCTGCTTGAACAGCCGCTCTGGCTCCGTCTGAACCGATGCCTCTTGCGTTCGCAACAGTTCGATCTGCCAGCTGACTCTGTGAGATGTGTGTAACGGTTTCGGACGCTTGCACGTGAATCTCCTTGATGGTTGATGAGCCCTGGTTTCTGGCCACTTGAGAGCAGCGCTAACCAGTGCTGGCATTGCATCAATCGAGATTCCACAAACCGGTCCGCAGAGTCCGCAGAAACAGTCCACAAACCTGCAGCGTGCGAATCGGCCTCATTCCTTGGGAGGTCAGGGCATATTGCAAATTGTCAGATATAGATATATACTTCTAACATCTGGAGTGATCCCATGAGCACGCTAAACGAGTCCATCCTTTCTGCCGCCGAGGCCCTGCCTGAGGGAGGCTTGCTCTCGCCCAAGGAGTTTTTGCACTTGGCCAGCCGTGCGGCGGTAGATCAGACGTTCTCTCGGTTGGCCCGCGAGGGGTGCCTCCTGCGCGTTAGGCGAGGCGCCTACACACGTCCGGTCAACGGACGATTTGGCGTACGCCCCCCATCGACAGAATCCATCATTGAAGCCATTGAATCGACCAGTGGCGAACTGGTTGTCAGCCATGGCGCTGCTGAGGCGAACGCACTGGGGTTGACCACACAGGTCCCCGCCCGAGAGGTGTTTCTGACCTCAGGTCCGACGCGCAAACTACAGTTAGGCAAACGACAGATCGAACTCAAACACGGCAACCGTTGGCAGCTGGCGTTGGGCAAGCGTCCTGCTGGCCGGGTCATTCGAGCTCTGTCGTGGCTTGGCCCTGAACAAGCAGGTACAGCTCTGAAATTCTTGTCCAATCGGCTCTCGGCCGAGGAGTGGCAAGCCATGCGCGGTGCACGCGCAAGCTTGCCGGGATGGATGGCTCAAGCCGTCAGCGAAGTGACCGAACATGGCTGAATCTTGGTTCAAACTTGGCCGGAACGACCAGAGTGAAGCCCTTGAGGTCGCTGCCAGCGAGCTGGGCAGGCCAGCTCACCTGCTGGAAAAAGACATCTGGGTTGTTTGGACCTTGGATGCCATCTATCAATCCTCGCTGGGCGAGGCTCTGACCTTCAAGGGTGGCACATCGCTGTCGAAGGCCTACAAGCTGATTGAAAGATTTTCCGAAGATATCGATCTCACCTATGACATTCGGGCGCTTGTCCCCGACCTGCTGCGCGAAGGCAACCCCATCCCGTTGACGGCAAGCCAGGAGAAAAAGATCAGCACAGCGGTTCGGGCGCGATTGCCTCAATGGATCACCGAATCCGTCGTTCCGATATTGCACGATGCGCTACAGACGGCCGGAATCGACGCGCAGTTGGTCATCCGCGGCAAAGCTCAAGACAAATTGCTGTTGACCTATCCGGCCCTCAAGACAGGCACTGGTTACGCGGCTGCCAGCGTGCTGCTGGAATTTGGTGCCCGAGCCACAGGTGAACCACATCAAACCCGGCCAATCAGTTGTGACATGGCCGACGTGATCAACGAGGTGACGTTTCCGATCGCTGCCCCAAGGGTGATGAAGGCCGAACGAACCTTCTGGGAGAAGGCCACGGCCGCGCATGTGTACTGCGTGCAAGGTCGTTTGCGCGGCGAACGGTATTCCCGTCATTGGTACGACATCGCGGCATTTGCGAAGTCCCCGATCCTGACACAGGCAGCCGAAGACCGCGTGCTGGCCAATCAGGTGGCCGAACACAAGTCGATGTTCTTCGCAGAGAAGGACGACACCGGCAACAAAGTCGACTACTTCAAAGCGACCTCAGGTGCCTTGCAGCTGATTCCAGAAGGCGCGTCCCGCAAGGCTCTGGCAGATGACTACACCGCCATGCTGGAGGACGGGCTTTTGCCCATCGATGCCCCAGACTTCGACGTCTTGATAGAGACGTGTGCAGCCATCGAAAAACTGGTCAATCAACGCGCCTGAATCAAGTCGTCATCAAGGCCCGCTTGGAGATCCAGGCCAGGTCGTTCGCAGGAATCACCAATTCGTATTCCTTGTCGCCCGGGATGTACCGAATGAACGTTTCGTAGACAAGCTTGTTGCGGTCGAATTGCTTGACCGGCCGGAAATTCCTGGCTGCCGAGCTACAGGCATCGCGCAGTGCGCTGCCCTCCATACGGTGGTCAAAGTCGTCGATCAGCGCCAGCAGAATGTTGGCTTGCATCGCCTCCAACGGATACGCCACGCCGTCAATGTAGGCATTGCATTCGGAGCGTACATGCCGCAGCGTCGTGCCCCGATCCGTCGCCGAATCATGAACTTGGTATACGGCGGCCGGCTCCATGACCCGGTTGGTAAAGAACTCGAAGCGGTTTTGCGACACGCGCATCAGATCGGCCAGATGCACCACCTCGTACTGCGCCAGCGGAGAACTGGCGGGCAGTGGCACCGGACTGCTGGTCAAGATGCGCGCACTGCGATCGGCGCGGTGGCCGCTCAAATGGATCAGCAGCCTTTGAGCCGTTGTGTCAAGGTTGAGGTGGCGCGCGAAATACCAGGTGACCGGCTTTACGCGTCGCTCCTCGACCAGGCCCATGCGCCAAGCCAGGTCGGGCACAAGGCACTCGACCTGATGACGGTTCAGATCCAGACCCGTGGCCAACTGCTCAGAGCACAACTGCTGCACAAATTCGGCATCGACCTTGGGCAAATGGATGTATCCAGCTGGATAGAGGATTTCGCCGTCCTCGGTCACTTCCATGGTCTTGCGCAGGTGGTTATAGAACTCCAGCTTGGCAATGCCACCCACCACCGAATAGACCCGAACACCCCGGCGCAGCTTCTTACCGCCCACGGTCAGGTCCACAGCGGTCGGCAATCCGACCAACGCAGCACCACGGGCCACGCCTTTCATTGGCAGCAGCCGGGAGTCACGTAACTTGCGCACGAAGGCATAGGCCTCTTGCGTGGCACATCCTGTGTCCAGGCCGATGCGACTCAGGCGCAACTGCACCCCCGACGCATGTGTCCAGGACTCATCGATCATTTCATGCAGTCGTTGCCAGACCGTATCGCGGGAGGTATCGCCAGCGAGCACACGATGCTCCACCAGCCAGACCTCTTTTGGTGGCCAAGGGCGGAATCGAACCACCGACACGCGGATTTTCANNTCCGCTGCTCTACCAACTGAGCTACTTGGCCAGACTCCGAAGTTTATCCCAAGCGCCCATTGAGCGCACGTGCAGGCTGAGCATAGAAGATGACCCGAGGTTGTGGTCCACTTCAGGCATGAGCTTGCGCCCGAATGCCCTTGTCGCCATCCTCGCCTCGTTCATCTTTACGCTTGGAGCGCCCGCTCAAGCGCTCGCCCAACTCAGAGCCGGGCCGATGGTCGGTGATGTGGATGCACACAATGCGAGCATCTGGGTTCAATCAGAGCGTCAGGCGCAGATTGTTCTGCGGTACTGGCCGGCAGATCAGCCGACCACAAAACCGGACAAACCCATTGAGGTTCGCGCCCAGACGACCGGCCCAGACGCGCCGGCAACGTTTCGCCTTACTGAACTTAAGGCTGGCCAGCGCTACTTTTATTCTGTCGCTGTGGCGGGGCGCCAAAGTCAAACCTCTGAGTTCACAACCCAGTCGGTTTGGCGTCCCCGCAGTGGCTCTCAACCGTCTGATCTGCGGGTGGCCTTGGGCTCATGCGCCTACAGCGCAGACGCCAGCGATGCGGGATCGGCCTACGCAGGCGACCCCCGCATCTTTGAGCACATGGCAAGTTACAAGCCCCAACTTACCCTCTGGCTGGGTGACAACCTGTATCTGCGCGAGGACGAGTATTCAAGCCCAGAGGGAATCATGAGTCGCTACCGTCAAGATCGGGCTCAGCCAGCGCTTCAGCGCCTTCTTCAGACCGGTCGGCATGCTGCGATTTGGGACGACCACGACTTCGGCCCGAACGACTCCAATTCAAGTTATGTGCTTAAGCAGGCCTCCCTCGAGATCTTTAAGCGCTACTGGCCCAATCGCAGTTTTGGCCTGCCGGAGACGCCCGGTGTATTTACTCAATTCAGCGAGGGCGATGTCGACTTTTTCCTACTAGACAACCGCACCTATCGGGACTCGGACAAAGACCTTCACTCCCCATCAAAGCAGATGTTTGGACCCGCTCAGATACGCTGGCTAAAAAACGCCTTGCTCAACTCGACCGCAACCTTCAAGCTGGTGGCTGCGGGCGGCCAGTTTTTGAACGACTTCAATCGCTTTGAGGGCTGGACGAACTTTAAGTCTGAGCGGGATGACTTCCTGGCTTGGCTCAAAGCAAACAGGGTCAGCGGGGTGGTCTTTTTAAGCGGTGACCGTCATCACACAGAACTCATTCAGCTCCCAAGAGAGGGCAGCTACCCACTCTTTGAGCTCACCTGCTCACCGCTCACCGCGGGTGTGGCCAAGCTGCCAGACGAGGATAAGAAACCCTATCTCATCCCAGGCACCCTGGTTCAGCAGCGCAACTTCTGCGGGATTGAGGTCACCGGCCCCAGGGGAGCGAGGCTTCTCACGCTGAAGTCCTTTACCTCTGAGGGCGCGCAGATCTGGTCCCACGCTCTGGAGGAGCGGGCCCTGCGCTGAGTGGCTAAACTGGGCCCATGATTCTCGTTACGGGAGCCGCCGGCTTTATCGGTTCGAACTTTGTTTTGGACTGGCTCTCCCAGTCCGACGAGCCCGTACTCTCTCTTGATGCGCTCACCTACGCGGGAAACTTAGTCAACCTTGGCCTACTCAAAGATGATCCTCGGCACGTTTTTGTCGAGGCTGACATTGGAAATTCCGAGGCGGTCTCTCACGTTCTGAGCGTCCACCGGCCTCGTGCTGTTGTGAACTTTGCCGCAGAGAGCCATGTCGACCGCTCCATACTCGGTCCCGAGGCGTTTATTCAGACCAATGTGGTCGGCACTTTTAGGCTGCTTGAGGCCTGCAGAATTTACTGGCTCACCCTAAAAGAAGAAGCTCAGTCGGCCTTTCGGTTTTTACATGTCTCGACTGACGAGGTCTATGGCAGCCTGTCTTCGACCGATCCAGCCTTCGCTGAAACCAACCGGTACGAACCCAATAGCCCTTATTCGGCCAGCAAGGCAGCAAGCGATCATTTCGTGCGCGCCTGGCATCACACCTTTGGCCTGCCTGTGCTCACCACGAACTGCAGCAACAACTACGGGCCTTATCACTTCCCCGAGAAACTCATTCCCCTGTGCGTCTCCAATGCCCTCGAGGGTAAGTCGCTGCCGATCTATGGGGACGGCCAGCAAGTGCGCGATTGGCTTTATGTGAAAGATCATTGCAGCGCGATTCGACTGGTTTTAGAGAAGGGTCGGCCCGGTGAGACCTACAACGTTGGCGGCCGAAACGAAAAAACCAACCTCGAGGTTGTTCGGCTGCTTTGCAGCATCCTTGACGAGCTCAGTCCTCGAGCAGATGGTCGGTCTTATTCTGAACAAATCACCTTCGTGACGGACCGCCCCGGACATGATCGTCGTTACGCCATTGATGCGACCAAGATCGAGCGCGAACTGGGCTGGCGGCCCGCTGAAACCTTTGAGACGGGAATTCGGAAGACAGTTGAGTGGATGCTGGCTAACGGGGACTGGCTCGCCGAGGTCAGACGAAAGAGGACGTGAGAATTCTTCTTACTGGGAGGGGCGGTCAACTCGGTCGCGCTTTGAGTCGGACGCTTCCCGCGCTGGGAGAGCTCAGGGCTCTGAGCCGCGCCGAGCTCGATATCTCTGACGAGGAGGCGCTTCTCGCAACGCTCCAGAGCGTCTCCCCTCAAGTCATCGTGAATGCAGCGGCCTACACAGCCGTGGATCGAGCGGAGCAGGAGCTCGATGCGGCTCAGGCCGTGAACGCTCAAGCACCCGCGCAGATGGCCGAGTGGGCAGCCTCTCGAGGCGCGATCCTGGTTCACTTTTCAACCGACTATGTCTTTGATGGCGCCAAGCCCGAAGCCTATGTCGAGACCGATGAACCCTGCCCGCTTTCGGCCTATGGCCACAGCAAATTGGCCGGCGAAGAAGCCATCCGTCAGAGTGGGTGCAATCACCTCATCTTTCGAACGAGTTGGGTCTTCTCTGGCGAGGGCTCAAACTTTGTGAAGACGATTCTGCGTCTAGCCTCAGAGAGAGAGACCCTTCGGGTAGTGACTGATCAGATCGGGTCACCCACTTCCACCCGTCTGCTTGCAGAAATTACCTGTGCGGCGCTTTCTAGGCGCATCGCAGGCGGCACCTATCACGCTGCATGCTCGGGCTCTGAAAGCTGGCATGGCTTTGCGAGGCAGATTGTTTGGGGTGCACTTGCTCGGGGTATTCGGACCTCTTTAACTCCAGACGCGATAGAGGCCATTGCGAGCCGCGATTACCCGCAGAGCGCGCAGCGACCCCTCAATTCTCGACTGAACACCCAGAAACTCTCGAGGGCGCTTGGCCTGCAGATGCCCCCTTGGCAGGATGAACTCCATGCGGTCCTCGATACACTCTGCTCTCATGACAAAGCGTAAAGGCATCATCCTCGCGGGGGGCGCAGGCACCCGGCTTCACCCCGCCACCCTTTCGGTGAGCAAACAGCTGCTGCCGGTCTACGACAAGCCCATGGTGTATCACCCCCTCACCACCCTCATGCTGGCTGGCATTTCAGAGGTGCTGGTCATTAGTACCCCGCAAGATACCCCCCGATTCGAGCAACTGCTGGGCGATGGAAGTCAGTGGGGCATGCGCCTTGAGTATGCAGTTCAGGAGAGCCCGGGTGGCTTGGCACAGGCTTTCCTCATTGGCGAGCCATTCCTGGCTAGCCAGCCTTGCGCGCTGGTGCTGGGAGACAACATCTTTTACGGCCACGACCTCATTCCGCTTCTCAGAGAAGCAAATGAGCAACCCGCTGGGGCCACCGTATTTGCGTATCGAGTGAGCGATCCAGAGCGCTATGGTGTGGCCGAGTTCACGCCCTCGGGCCGGGTTCTCTCGCTTGAGGAGAAGCCCTCACACCCCAAGAGCAATTTCGCGGTGACAGGACTCTACTTTTATGACTCGAAGGTTGTCGAGCTAGCCAAGACGCTTCAGCCTTCCGCTCGGGGCGAGCTAGAGATCACCGACCTCAACCGGCTTTACCTAAAGCGCAACGCCTTGCAGGTAAAAGTGATGGGTCGCGGGTTTGCCTGGCTCGATACGGGTACGCATGACAGCCTGCTTGAGGCAAGCCAGTTCATCGCAACACTAGAAAAGCGCCAGGGCCTCAAGGTTGCATCTCCCGAGGAGGTGGCTTTTCGGCAGGGGTGGATTGATGCCAAACAACTCGAGCACCTTGCACAACCGCTTCTGAAAAACGGCTATGGCCAATACCTCATGGGTCTTTTGAATGCGCGTTGAGCGCCTTGCCATCCCCGAGGTCTGCGTTCTTACGCCTCGAGTCTTCGCCGACGAGCGAGGCTTTTTCTTTGAGAGTTTTAACGCCCGTGTGTTTCATGACCTGCTGGGATCTGAGGCGGTCTTCGTGCAGGACAACCATTCCCAGTCTGTGAGGGGCGTGCTGCGAGGACTTCACTATCAACTCCCGCCCCACGCCCAGGGAAAACTCATTCGCGTGATTCGGGGAGAGATCTTCGATGTGGCGGTGGATATTCGAACAAGCTCGCCCACCTACGGTCGATGGGTCTCACGAGTACTGAGTGCTGAAAACAAGTCTCAGATGTGGATTCCCGCCGGGTTCGCCCATGGTTTTCTCACCCTCAGTGACGAGGCCGAGGTGCTTTACAAAGCGACGGCCTTCTATGAGCCCTCCTCAGAGCGATCGATTGCCTGGAACGACCCCACTCTTGGCATTGAGTGGCCCGCTCTCGATGTGGACTACTCGCTCTCGCCCAAAGATGCGGCCGCAGCCGCGTTCAGCGAGGTGATGAACTCAGCACAGTAAGGGCTCTGCTGGCTGCTGCCATGCCCATCGCAGCGGTAACGGTCACTAAAGAGCCATAGCCCGCGCAGGCAAGCTTTGCCGAGGCCTCACAGTCTGCAGGTGCTATGGCTGCCTGGGCGCAATAGACAACAGGCACAAACATCTTGCCCTCTCGCGGCATGCCTGGGCTGCGCCGAAGGATGTGCCGCATCTTAGAGAGCAGAGGGTCTTGGTGGGTGTTGGCGAGGTCTGCATGCATCACCCGCGTGGAATCCGTCTTGCCCCCCGCACCGCCGCTCACAACCAGCCGCCAAGGCCGCTCCCGCTGGCGATAAAAGCGCACCATGCAGAGCTTGGCTTTCAAGTCATCGCAGGCGTCAATCCAGAAGTCAGCCCGGGGAAGAATGTCATCAACATTTTCTTCGCCCAGAAAGTCATCGAGCGCTTCGATCTGAAGATCCTCGGCAAGGTCTCCGATTCGCGCAGACAGAGCCTCAGTCTTAGCCATTCCTAGGGTGAGCCGGGTGGCTTGAACCTGTCGGTTCATATTCGATTCGGCAACGTGATCGGTGTCGACCAGCACGAGATGGCCAACGCCGCTTCGCGCCAGCGCCTCGGCCGCCCACGACCCCACACCTCCTAAACCAACAATGCCGACCCGAGCTGACCGGATACGGTGAAAGCCCTCGGCCGAAAAAAGGCGCGCGGCGCTGACAAGGCGCCGAGCAACTGCTGTCATGTTGGAATGAGTACGGTGCACCCCGTGGTCTTGCGGGACTCTAGGTCGGCATGCGCCTGGACAACCTCAGATAGTGGGTAGGTCTGATCAATTGGAATGTGAATCTTCTTGGATCCCACCATCTTGATGAGTTCACCTGCAGTTTGCTCAAGCTCCGCGCGTGTGGCCGTATAGGGCATGAGAGAGGGGCGAGTAATGAAGAGATGCCCCTGAAGAACCGAGAGGTCAAAGGGGGCAACCTTGCCTGAGGCATTGCCAAAGGTCACCATGAGACCGTATTTGCGCAGGCACTGAAGGGATTTATCAAAGGTGGCTTTACCCACCGAGTCATAAACCACATCCACCCCCCGACCCTTGGTGATCTCTTTGACGCGGGCAACGAAATCTTCGGTGTTGTAGTTAATCACGTGGTCCGCACCGAAGGACTCAGCGAGCGCAATCTTCTCTTCTGAGCCCACGGTTCCAATCACCGTTACACCCATGAGTTTGGCCCACTGCATGGCAATGAGCCCGACTCCGCCGGCTGCTGCATGAAAGAGGATGGTGTGGCCTGGCTGGAGGTTGGCGGTTCGGCGAAAGAGGTACTGCACAGTCATACCTTTGAGCATCATGGCTGCGCCGGTCTCAAACGAGATGGTTTTGGGAATCTTCATGAGTAGATCGGCGGGCAGAATGCGCGCCTCACAGTAAGCACCGATGGGGCGGCCGGCATAGGCCACGCGGTCACCGGCTTTCAGATGCGTCACGCCTACTCCCACCTCCTCAACCACCCCTGAGCCCTCCATGCCCAGACCGGTGGGCAGGCTCTCGGAGGGGTAGACCCCACTCCTGAAGTAGACGTCGATGTAGTTGAGGCCAATTGCCTGATGTCGCAGACGAACCTCACCCGGGCCCGGGTGTCCCACGGCAACATCCACGAAACGCATCACCTCGGGGCCGCCCGTTGCATTGATCTGTATGGCTTTGGTCATGGTCTTCTCCTTGAATGAGATAATGAGGCCAATTATGCGAGTGATCGTCCTTGGAGCCGGCCTAACCGGCACGGCAGCGGCCTACTACCTTCATAAACGGGGCCACGAGGTAACCATCCTAGATCGTCAGGCTCGCGCAGGCTGTGAGACCAGCTACGCTAACGGGGGCCAGATCTCGGTCTCCCATGCAGAGCCCTGGGCGAACCCCTCCGCCCCCCTCAAGGTGCTGAAGTGGCTGGCCAAGGAAGACGCCCCCCTTCTCTTTCGGCTTCGGGCGGATTGGCGCCAGTGGATGTGGGGTCTGCAGTTTCTGCGGGAATGCTCCGCGGCTCGAACCCGACACAACATCATTCAGATCGTAAACCTGGGAACCTATTCACGGACAAAGCTTCAGGAATTACGAGCTGAGATTGGTATTGCTTACGACCATCTAGAGAAGGGCATTCTTCACTTCTATACAAGCGCCCAAGAGTTCGATGCGGCCATTGCCCCCACCGAGGTGATGCGGGAGTTTGGCTGTCAGCGCGAACTCATTGATGCCAAGCGCGCCGTTCAGCTCGAGCCCGCCCTCAAGCCCATTGAGCATCAGATAGCTGGTGCCACCTTTACCGACGCCGATGAGTCTGGCGATGCGCGCAAGTTCACCCAGAACCTCGCGGCGTGGTGTGAGACGCAAGGCATGAAGGTGAAAACTGGAACCACCATCAAGGGTCTTGATGTTGAGGCGGGTCGCATCTCGGGGGTGCGGGTCATTGAGGAGGGGCTTCACCACACCCTCTCGGCCGATGCCTATGTCCTGGCCATGGGCTCCTTCAGCCCTCAAATTGCTGCTCCTCTGGGCCTAAACCTTCTCATTTATCCAGCCAAGGGCTACTCCGCCACAGTTCCTGTGAAGAATCCCCAGGCAGCCTACTCCGTGAGCCTCACGGACGATGAGTACAAGCTTGTCTTCTCGCGCTTGGGCGATCGCCTTCGCATTGCCGGCACGGCTGAACTTAATGGTTACAGCAATGAACTCAATGCAGTGCGCTGCCAGGCCATCATCCGTAGATGTAAGCAGATCTTTCCTGAGGCGGGCCGCTGGGAGGAGGCAGAGTTCTGGACCGGACTTCGTCCAGCTACGCCCTCTAACCTTCCCTATATTGGCCGCACCCACTTCCCCAATCTCTACCTCAACACGGGGCACGGAACCTTGGGCTGGACCCATGCCTGTGGCTCTGGCGCTGCAATAGCCGACATCATCTCGGGCCGCTCGCCCGAAGTCGACTTCGCCTTCTACTCATAGGGGCTCGCCGTGGCGGGGCACTCGAAGTGGGCGAATATCCAGCACCGAAAGGGCCGTCAAGACGAAAAGCGCGGCCGCATCTTCACTCGCATCATCAAAGAGATCACGGTCGCGGCCAAGCTGGCCGGGGGCGACGTGAGTACCAACCCTCGACTGCGCCTGGCCATGGAAAAGGCGAGCGATGCCAACATGCCCAAAGACAAGGTGCTCGATGCCATCAAGCGGGGCACGGGTGCTGTAGATGGTGTGGACTACGAGGAGGTGCGTTACGAGGGGTACGGCATTGGTGGTGCGGCCGTCATCGTCGATTGCCTCACCGACAATCGCACCCGCACGGTGGCCGAGGTGCGGCATGCCTTCTCGAAGCACGGTGGCAACCTTGGAACGGACGGCTCCGTATCCTTCATGTTTAAGCACTGCGGCCAGATGCTTTTTGCGCCCGGCACGCCTGAGGACACCCTCATGGAGGTTGCGCTTGAGGCGGGTGCAGAGGACATCATTCACGACGAGGATGGGACGCTCGAAGTGCTGACGGGCCCCGCGGACCTCTCCGTGGTTCGGGCCGCCCTTGAGGCCAAAGGTCTAAAGCCTGAGCTGGCTGAGGTGACCATGCGCCCAGACACCCAAGCAGAGCTCGCAGGAGAGGATGCCGCCCGCATGCAAAAACTCCTGGATGCGCTGGAAGGCCTCGATGATGTTCAAGAGGTCTACTCCAATGCACTCATCTCCTAGGGGCTCGCCGTGAATATCTTGGTTCTGGGAGGCGGTGGTCGAGAGCACGCAATTGCCTGGAAGCTTGCCCAGTCTAAGCGGGTACAAAAAATCTTTGTCGCGCCGGGAAATGGCGGTACTGCGCTGGATCGCGCCCTAGAGAATGTCCCCATCGACGCCGCGAAGGACCCAGAGGCCGCTGCGGATTTTGCGCAGAAGCACGGCATCGCCATGACCGTCGTAGGCCCAGAGGCGCCTCTTGCTGCCGGAGTGGTTGATATTTTTCGCGAGCGAGGCCTGAAGATTTTCGGGCCCACGAAGCGGGCCGCACAGCTTGAGTCCTCTAAAGACTTTGCTAAGCAGTTTATGCAGCGGCACGGAATCCCCACTGCACAGTTTCGAACCTTCTCAGATGTGGCGGCGGCCCGCGCATACGTTGAGTCGCGCGGCGCCCCCATTGTGGTGAAGGCCGATGGCTTGGCTGCAGGCAAGGGCGTGGTCGTTGCCCTCACCATTGCTCAGGCGCATGCTGCAATCGATGCCATGCTCGTGGGCAATCAGTTTGGCAACGCTGGCGCAAGGGTGGTCATCGAAGACTTTCTCGAGGGCGAAGAGGCGAGTTTCATTGTGATGAGTGACGGTGAGCATGCTTTTGCGCTTGCCACCAGCCAAGACCATAAGCGAGTGGGCAATGGCGACACTGGCCCGAACACTGGCGGCATGGGTGCCTACTCGCCTGCACCCGTGGTGACGCCTCAGGTGCATGCTCGTGTGATGCGGGAGGTTATTCGTCCCGTGCTCGCGGGCATGAAGGCCGAGGGCTCCACCTACACGGGCTTTCTCTATGCGGGCCTAATGATCAACGCCAAGGGTGAACCTCACGTGGTGGAGTTCAACTGCCGAATGGGCGACCCAGAGACCCAGCCTATTTTTCTTCGCATGCGAGGCGACTTTACGGTGCTGCTCGAGCACGCCGTGAACGGAACGCTGCATGAGGCCGAGTCGATGGCCGACATGCTCTGGGACCCTCGACCCGCGGTGGGCGTCGTGCTCGCCGCCGAGCGTTATCCAGAGAGCCCACGGGTGGGCGACGAGATTCAGGGTCTTCTACCGGACTCTCCCGAAGCCATGGTCTTTCACGCAGGAACTGCCCTACGAGATGGAAAGCTTGTCACCTCTGGCGGGCGCGTGCTCTGCGCTACAGCTCTTGGCGGCACCCTGAAAGACGCCCAAGACAAGGCCTATGCGCTTGTTCGGCAGATTCACTTTGCCGGCATGCACTACCGATCCGACATTGGCTGGAGGGGGCTCAAGTGAGGGCGGCCGCTGCCATTCTCGGGGGCGGCATTCTCGGGGCATTGTCCTCACTCATGCTGGTCCGTGAGGAGAGATCCGTGCGATGGCTTGCCACGCCAGAGCCGCCTCAACGAGAGGATGGTGCGCATCAGCGCGCCTACGCGCTTTCGCCCCGCACAGTGGCGCTTCTCAAAGATTTGGGCGTCTGGGGAGGTTTAGAGGCGCTTGCGCAGCCGGTTGTGAAGATGGAGGTGAGTCATGTTCAGCCTAGCGCTAAGGTCGATCTTCTCCCTCGCGCCTCGGGCCGAGACGAACTCTCGCACATGGTCTTGCATGCAGACCTTCTCAAAGCCTGCGAAGAGGCGGTGGCCGCGAAGCCACAGATCATCCGATGCGAGGGCTTTGTGCCCCCTCATCGGCGTGTCGAGTCTATGGAGGAGGCCTTGGCTGAGGCCGGCCTAACAGAGGGTTTGGTTGTCGACGCCACTGGCTCTCAGTCCTGGCTTCGCCGTGCATCTGGCGTGCACTGGGGCTTGCGCGACTATGGGCAGTTGGCGCTTGTGGCTCGCTTCTCGTCTCAAGTGCCCCACCAAGGCGTAGCCTGCCAGTGGTTTCGTCGCGAGGGCATCCTCGCGCTTCTTCCACTTCGAGACCCAAGCGCGGTGTCCATGGTGTATTCCATGCCCAGCGCCGCTGCCCATAAACTCTCTGAGCTGTCTGAGGAGGATCTCTCGCTCCGTGTGACCGAGGACAGCCTTCATCGCTTTGGGTCGCTCCGACTCGAGAGCTTGGTGACCAGCACCCCCTTGAGCATGATGACGACCGAGCGCTTTGCCCTGGGTCGAGTCTTTTGGGTGGGCGATTCGGCCCATACCGTCCACCCCCTTGCAGGCTATGGCCTCAACCTGGGGGTAGAAGATCTTCTTGCCCTGAAGGACGCGCTCGCATCTCGCAGTCCCGCCTCCCATTACAACCGATCAAGAGCCTTTCGAGTGCCTGCAGTTCAATGGGGTCTTGATGCTTTGTTTCGGCTCGTGTCCTCTACCGTGCCTGCTATTCCCTCTCTGCGAAGCCTGGGCATGCAGGCCTTGCAAAGCACGCCACCCCTGAGAGACTGGGTGGTTCAACGCGTCATAGGAGATCCAAGATGAATGCTTTCCTTCGCACTCTGGCAGGGTTCGCGATTCTGTCTACCGTTGTGGCCCTTCACCCTTGGGGCTCGCAGGCGCAGGCTCAGAGCGCTGCGGCGATTGCCGCACCCGAGCCCGCCGCAGAGGCTGTTGCCAAGACGGTCAAGAGAAGTGTCGAGGCCTGGCTCAAGGGTCGCCATAAGGTGGACTCGGTCTCTAAAACGCCCATGCCCGGTATTGTCGAGGTGCGTCTGGGCAAGGATCTTCTCTACGCGGATGAGAAGGGGGGCTTTGCCATCGTGGATGGCCAGATGGTGAACCTCAAGACGGGCGCGAATCTTACGGCCAGCCGCATGGAGACGCTTCAGGCGATCGACTTCTCCAAGCTGCCTCTGGAGCTTGCAAGCAAGGTGGTGCGAGGAGATGGTGGAAAGGGCAAGCGCACCATCGCAGTCTTCGAGGACCCTTACTGCTCCTACTGCCGAAAGTTCCGCAATGTGCTCTTCGAGATGGACAACATCACCGTCTATACCTTCTTCTACCCCATTCTTCGGCCCGAATCCACGACCGTCTCAGCCAACGCCTGGTGCGCGAAGGACCGCGAGGCGGCCTGGGATGATTGGATGCTCGCCAACAAAGAGCCCCCTCAGGCGCCCGCAGGCTGCAACTTTCCGAAAGACAAGATTCTTGCCTTGGGCCAGAGTCTCGGCGTTCAGGCCACGCCCACCATCTTCATTCAGAGTGGCCGACGCTTTCAGGGGGCACTGAGCAAAGAGCAGATGGAGGCGGTGCTGCGCTAGCCGTCTCCGCTTCCGTCAGATCTAAGGTATGTCGGCAATGCTTCGCGTATACGGGTCAGAACTTCAGGCCAATCGCCGTCTAACTTCTGTCGGAAAAGACTTGCAGTCGGGTACCACGGGCTGTCAGTTCGGTCGGTGAGCCACCGATACTCCGACGCAAAGGGAAGCAGGATCAAGGTGCGCTTTCCGAGTGCTCCCGAAAGGTGGGCTACGCTCGTGTCGACCGAGACAATTACATCCATTAATTGGCAAAGCGCCGCGGTGTCGGAGAAGTCAAGCAAGTATCTGTCCCACTGCTTGATCCCGAGGGACTCAAGAGCGCCCTGGTCGGACGCTCTGACGTCTTTCTGCAGTGAGTGAAACTCATACTCGTCAGTCATCAAGGCGGTAAGTAGTTTTGCTGGCATGCTTCTCTTTGCGTCGTTCCCGTGGGTATCCCTCCCGCTCCAGACCAGACCAATCCTCGGCCTGAGCTTCTTTCCTAAACGGTCCCTCCACCGAACAGCACTCTCCTCGGGGGTAACGAGGTAGCACTCCGGGCTGGGAACCGATTCAAGGGTTGTTCTGAACGCGAGGGGGAGGGTCATTAGGGGGCAATGGAAGTCAAAATTGGGGAGCTCCTCGCCGCGGACTATCACTCGCAAGTCAGGAAAACTATTTTGGACGAGTTCTCTGAGGCTCAGGTAGACCTCCAACACCACATCGGCGCCCAGGTCCTTCACCAGAGTCGCATAGCGAACGAATTGGATGACATCGCCAAAGCCCTGTTCGCCGTGGAGAAGAACTCTTTTGCCCTCTAGGGGGTGGTCTCCCAACCAAAGTGGCTGAGAAAATTCGCGCGGCCTGATAAAGCGATCCTTCCTCTGCCAGCGCCACTCTAACTCAGCCCAACCGTCCAAGAAGTCACCTAGGGCGAGTTGGGAGAAGGCGCGGTCCCAATGGGCGTCTGCATCTTCTGGGCAGATTGATAGCAATCTATCTAGGGTTGCGATAGCCTCTTTGTGCCTGTTAAGGCTCCGCAAAGTCCTCGCGTAACTTGAGAGCAGTTCAGGTGATTCCGGTGACTCGGAGAGGACCCTTTCAAGCACCTTCGCTGCCTCCCCTGGTCGACCGAGCGCATTTAGCGTTGCGCTAAGTTTGATCTGCGAGACTGGGCTCGATGGCTCAATGCCAACCGCTTGCTGAAAGCAGGCCAAGGCCTCGTCGGGCCGACCCTCGTCTAGGAGCACGGAGCCGAGATTGGACCAAGCTGACATATAACCCGGATCTAGCTCTACGGCCCTCTCCAAAGCGCGAATCGCTTCACCCCTCTGACCCAAATTCTCAAGCGCACAACCTAAGTTGCACCACGCAATCGGATTGTCAGTCCAAAGATCTAACGACTTTCGAAGTTGCTCAGCAGCTTCAGAAACTTTTGCGACGATGATCAACTCTTCTGCGAGAGCAGCGTAAACTAGCGCTAAATTATGTTTGGTTGACTCTCGGTTCGGGACCAAGTTTAGGGACTCGTTTAAATGAGTTTCCGCGGCGATTAGGTTTCCTCTCTCGAACTCCCGGGTGCCACTCAGGAAAAGTTCCTTGGC
>DDPR01000004.1 GCA_002342295.1 Burkholderiales bacterium UBA2463 | reverse complement strand
GATGTCCTAGGCCTCTAGACGAAGGGGACGCGATAAACAACATGCACTGATTCAAAAAGCACCCGCTCATTACCCGCGCAGTGTAACCAAATCTGATGGTGGAGCTAAGCGGGATCGAACCGCTGACCTCTTGCATGCCATGCAAGCGCTCTCCCAGCTGAGCTATAGCCCCTTGCGAAGGTAAACGAGCACTATAAAAGAAGAAGAGAGCCTTGTCCAGCCAAGCCATGCGCGCAAGACCCGCGTGCTAGCATCGCCAGACCATGGGTGCTCAAATCATCGACGGGCTGGCTCTTGCACAGTCCATTCGTGCAGACCTTGCGACTCGTGCAACTGCATTCGCCAAGAAGGCCGGTCGTCTCGCCGCCCTCACGGTGATTCTGGTGGGAGACCATCCCGCTTCTGCGGTGTACGTCAGAAACAAAGTAAAAGCGTGTGAGGCGGCGGGAATGAAATCCACCCTGCTGTCACTCGCCGCGGACATATCAGAGGCCACGCTCCTCGATGCAGTGGACCAACTCAATTCGGATGCGAGCGTCGATGGCATTCTCGTGCAACTTCCCCTGCCCGAGCATATTGACTCCCAACGCGTCATCGAAGCCATCGCCCCTCACAAAGACGTCGACGGCTTCCATGTCTCGAACGCAGGAGCGCTCATGGTCGGGCACCCCCTCTTCCGACCCTGCACACCCTATGGCGTGATGAAGATCTTGGAATATGTGGGAACACCCCTTCGCGGTGCTGAGGCCGTGGTCGTTGGTGCGAGCAACATCGTAGGAAAGCCGATGGCCATGCTGCTACTCGCCGCTGGGGCAACGGTTACTTTGTGCAACAGCAAGACGAGGGATCTCGCCTCTCACACGCGACGGGCCGACGTCCTTGTCGCGGCGGTTGGGCGTCCCCAGATGATTGGTGCCTCAATGGTCAAGCCGGGCTCGGTCGTAATCGATGTGGGAATCAATCGACTTGCCGATGGGCGTCTCGTTGGTGATGTTGACTTTGACTCGGTCAAAGAGGTGGCGGGAGCGATCACGCCTGTGCCTGGTGGGGTGGGACCGATGACCATCGCGATGCTGCTCACCAACACCCTCGAAGCCGCTGAACGAACCCTCCCCCGCTAGAGAGGCTGGAGCACGCTCAGGTAGTTGGCGACCCCGGAGCCGCCCATATTGAAGACGGCTGCGCGAGAAGCTTTGGCAACCTGCATTCCCCCGGCCATGTGCGAGAGCTGCATGGCTGCCATGACATGCATGGAGACACCGGTCGCACCAATTGGATGGCCCTTCGATTTGAGACCACCCGACGGATTGACGGGTAACCGCCCCTCCTTGTGGGTGGATCCATCGCAAGCCACTCGAGCTGCCTCTCCGGCGGCGCACAATCCCATCGCCTCGTATTGCATCAGTTCGGCAATGGTGAAGCAGTCGTGGGTCTCGACAAGGCTGAGATCGTCCAAGGTGATCCTGGCATCCCTCAAACCCTTCTGCCAAGCAAGTCGAGCCGCCCCAAACTGAGTCAGGTCCCGGGTGGACATGGGAAAAGAATCGTTCACCTGGGTTGCAGACAACCAAGAGATCGCCGGCACAGAGGCCGACGGGCGGGCCTCGTTGGCGATGACCAGAGCCGCGGCCCCATCTGTCACCGGAGAACAATCACTGCGCTTGAGTGGGCCGGCAACATAAGGGTTACGCTCAGAGGCCGTCTTGCAGAAAGCCAGTCCGAGATCCTTTTGAAAATGGGCGTAGGGATTCGAACAGCCATTTGCGTGGTTCTTTGCTGCAATGTAGGCAAGCGCATCACTCTGATCTCCGTACCTTTCAAAGTAGGCCTGCGCAAACCGCGCAAAGATTCCAGCAAATCCCCCAGGGGTAGAGCGCTCCTCCTCGGTGAATGAGCATCGAAGGAGAATCTCTCCGGCCTCTGTTGATGTCCTCTCGGTCATCTTCTCAACGCCGACGACGAGTGCCCGTCGAACGCGGCCGCTCGCCACCGAGTCTCTGGCGGCCCAGATGGCAGCAGAACCAGTCGCACAAGCGTTCTCAAGACGACAGGCGGGCGTAGTCCTGAGGGCGGGGATGGCCAAGCCGACAAGGGGCGCGCTGAAGTCCTGCCCAACGAATCCGCCATTAAAGTGGCCCAAGAAGATGGCATCAATGTCTTCGGGGGAGAGTGCTGCCCTCGAAAGCGCTTCAGTCACAGCCTCCTCAATGAGGGAGGGGATGCTGCGCTCGGTGTGTTTGCCAAAGCGGGTATGGCCCCAGCCCACGATGCAGGGAGAGATCATGAGTAGGCTTCGACCAGCACGACTGGTCCCATCGAATGATTCAGGCGATCGGGAAGAATGGCCTGATAGGCGTCTGATTCATACCATGCTTGGGCTCGAGCAAGGCTCGGGAATTCAACGACCACGTTAAACGGGCCAAGGGGTTCGCCATCAAGCACGAGAGCAGATCCAGAGCGAACAAGGAACCGGCCCTCGAAATCCAGCACGGTGCGCTCCACTCGGTCGCTATACACAGCAAAGGCGCTGGGATCTTGGATCGTGAGCTGGGCAATCACATAAGCTTTCCTCATGGTCTTCATGCTACATCAGGCCCAGTCACGCTAAGCTTCCGCTATGACGACCTCGCACATCTTCGATCCCCTCCTCGACCCCGTCGCCCTCCCTCGATACGATCTGCTCAGCCCCGAGGAGGTTTCGGTCGGCATAGACGCCCTTATTTCACACGCCCAGGCCACGCTCGAGCGAGTGGTGAGCGTCAATACGCCGGCGACCTGGCAAGACGCGATGCTCCCCTTAAGCATCGCCACGGAACGTCTGGGTCGCGCCTGGTCTGCCGTGGGACATATGGGCGGGGTCATGGACAGTCCGGAATGGCGAGAGGCGACCAACAGCAGGCTTGAGGCCGTCACACACTTCTGGTCGGCCCTCGCCCAAGACATTCGACTCTTCAACAAAATGAAGTTGCTGCAACAGGCTGCGGACGTCACCTCGCATCCCGCGCGACTGCAGGCACTCTCCAACGCAATCCGCGACTTTCGGCTGGGGGGTGCAGAACTCGAACCGCACGACAAAGAGGAGTTCGTGCGCACAGCGGCCCGACTGGCCCAGCTTTCCCAGACATTCTCAGAGAACCTGCTCGACAGCACCAACGCGACCGTTGTCCACATAGAAGACGAGTCAAGGCTCACCGGGATCCCAGCTCACGCCCGAGAGGCCGCTGCAGCGGAGGCCGGTCGCCGCGGCCTGGAAGGCTTTGTGTTCACCCTGCAGCAGCCCAGCCTCATGCCCGTCCTTCAGATGGCCGCGGATCGGGCGCTGCGCGAGGATCTCTATGCAAAGCATGCACGTCGAGCATCTGAGCTTGCCACCGAAGGGCCGCAGCACGACAACACCGCTGTCATGGGGGAGATTCTCTTGCTGCGCCAGAGACGCGCAAAGCTTCTCGGCCTCTCCCATGCCGCCCAGATGTCACTTGCGTCCAAGATGGCCGACTCGCCAAAGACTGTCTGCGACTTTTTAAGGGAGTTGGCCAAGAAGGCCCGCCCCAACGCCCTGCGCGACCTTGAGGAACTCCGCGACTTCGCCCGCGAACGACTCTCCTTGCCCGACCTCCAGCCTTGGGATATCGCCTTCGCAAGCGAAAAACTGCGAGAAGACCGTTACAGCTTTTCGGAGGATGAGGTACGCCAGTACTTCCCCCTCCCTAGCGTTCTTCGCGGCCTCTTCGGCCTGGTGAACAGACTTTTTGACGTGGATATCCGACCGATGATCGGGCTGGCCCCCTCGCCGGCTTGGCACACCGATGTGCAGATCTTTGAGGTCCACCGAGGCGATCACCTCGTCGGTCATTTATTTCTTGACCTTTATGCGCGCTCCACCAAGCGCGGAGGTGCTTGGATGGACGACAGCAGAGGACGCCGTCGACTCGGGGGCGCCCTGCAAACACCCATCGCTCTGCTGAATTGCAACTTTGCCGCACCAACGTCAGACAAGCCCACCACCCTAACCCACGACGATGTCATTACCCTCTTTCATGAGTGTGGACACGGTCTGCATCACCTCCTGACAGAGGTCGATGAGCTCGAGGTGTCAGGCATCAACGGTGTTGAGTGGGATGCAGTGGAGTTGCCAAGTCAGTTTATGGAGAACTTCTGCTGGGAGTGGGAGACGCTCTCGACCATGACCGCGCACGTGGATAGCGGACAGCCCCTCCCCCACGCGTTATTCAAGAAAATGCTGGCTGCAAGGAATTTCCAGAGCGGGCTTTTCATGCTTCGGCAGATCGAGTTCTCGCTCTTTGACATTCGAATCCACGAGGAGCTCACCGACCTCGAGCCGAGTGGGCCGGTGGAGGCGGGCGCCGCCATCATGCGAATCCTTCAAGAGGTGCGAGGCGAGGTGTCGGTGATTCAGCCGCCGAGTTTCAACCGGTTCGCTCAGAGCTTTAGTCATATCTTCGCGGGAGGCTATGCGGCTGGCTACTACAGCTACAAGTGGGCCGAGGTGCTGTCAGCCGACGCCTACGCGGCTTTTGAGGAGGCGGGCATCGACGGATACGGCCATGTGGGTCATCGATTTCATGCGGAAGTGCTCTCCCGCGGCGGATCACGCCCGGCGCTGGACTCCTTCGTGGCCTTCAGAGGCCGAAAACCCAGCATGGACCCCCTGCTCCGACACAGCGGCCTTGACGCAGACTCCGCAAAGGCGGCCTAGGTGTCGGGACTGATGCATCCCCGAGCGGTCGTGTTGCTCAGTGGTGGGCTAGATTCCTCCACCACGCTCTTTATGGCTCGGGAGCAAGGCTTTGAACTTCACGCGCTCTCCTTTGACTATGGGCAACGTCATCGTGTCGAGCTCAGAGCCGCAAAGCGTGTCGCCAAGCGCGCTGGGGTCACGAGTCATCGCGTGGTCAAGCTTGACCTTCGGGGGATGGGGGGCTCTGCGCTCACCGACGAGATCGACGTTCCCAAGCACCGCTCTGTCGCTGAGATTGGTTGCGACATCCCAGTGACCTATGTCCCCGCTCGCAACACCATTTTTCTCAGCTACGCACTGGGTCTTGCGGAAGTACTCGGTGCAGAGGCCATCTTCTTGGGCGTCAACGCCCTGGACTTCAGCGGCTACCCCGACTGCCGACCGGACTATATCGAGGCCTTTGAACGTCTGGCCAACCTGGCCACCAAGGCTGCCGTGGAATCTTCCCGCCCCATATCTATTCAGACGCCTCTCATGCACATGAACAAGGCAGAGATCGTTCTCAAGGCCCGCTCGCTGGGACTCGACATCTCCATGACCATGAGCTGCTACGACCCAACATCAGAGGGCCTTCCATGCGGTGCCTGCGATGCCTGTCTTCTTCGAGAGCAGGGAATCGCACAGGCCAACCAATCCTGAGGCGGGGGCCTGCCCATGCGCCTGGCCAGCTGGAATGTGAACTCTCTCAAGGTGCGCCTGCCCCACCTTCTGGACTGGCTCAGAGAGGCTCAGCCTCATGCTCTCGGGCTGCAAGAGACCAAGACAATCGATGAGAAGTTTCCGAAGGCAGAGGTTGAGGCGGCTGGCTACCACGTCGTCTTCTCCGGTCAGCCGACCTACAACGGCGTGGCTATTTTGGCTCGGCAAGACACTTTCGATGCACCCCGGGAAATCCGCCACAACGATCAGCGCCTGCCAGATGAGCAGCGACGACTTATCGCTTGCAGTCTGCGAGCGCGGGCCTCCGGCGCAGAGCTGCGATTCATAAATGTCTATGTTCCGAATGGCGCGGAAGTCGGCAGCGAAAAGTTCACCTACAAACTTGCCTGGCTCGAGGCGCTTCGCGCCATCGTGGCCGATGAACTGGAAGCTCATCCCTCGCTCTGTCTGGTGGGGGATTTCAACATCGCACCATCGGACCTTGATGTTCACAGCCCAAAAGACTGGGACGGCAAGATTCTTTGCTCCGAAGCCGAGCGCACCGCCCTCGCAGCCCTGACCGATCTCGGCCTGAGCGATAGCCTACGGCTGCGTGATCCTACAGGGTCAGATCACTTTTCGTGGTGGGACTATAGACAGGCCGCCTTCCGAAGAAATCTCGGTCTGCGTATTGATCTCGTTCTGCTGAGTCGCGCCATCGCTGGGCGATGCACAGGGGCGCAGATTGACCGAGCGCCTCGATCGCGAGAGCAGCCGTCCGATCATGCGCCCGTCTGGGCCGACGTATCGCTCTGAGTCGCGCTAGTCGACGAGGTCCTTCACGCTCAGTCCAAGCGAGGCAATTTTCCGAGTGATCGTATTCCGCCCGACGCCAAGCAACACGGCTGCCTCGATTCGCCGTCCTCGCGTGTGACGCAGCGCCGCCTCGTATACGGTGCGCTCGAAGACATCTTGCCAATGACTCATTTCTACTGCGCCAGCCAATGCGGGATTCGCTGTTGCCTGCATAAAGGCTTCATCGAGCGCCTGATTCAGTCGCTCGGACCAGCTCATCTCAGGGAGCGCTGTGACGGGTCCTAGGGGGTGCGAGACAGGGGGCGAGGCTGGGACAATCTCGCCAGAGCCCACGGATGGCAGAGCGCCTGCGCGAAACTCGGGCGGAAGATCGTTGACCTCCACCGATTGCCCCGGGGCCATCACTGAAATCCACTGGCACAGGTTCTCGAGTTGTCGAATATTTCCAGGAAAGGGATAGTCTCGTAGCGCCTGCATCGCCGCAGGACTGAGTCGCCGCACCTCCGACTTCATCTGGCGAGCAGCCCTCTCGAGAAAATGACGAGTCAGCCCTTCAATATCCTCGGTGCGCTCGCGCAGCGGGGGCAGTCGGAGACGAATCACATTCAGCCGGTGAAAGAGATCCTCTCGAAAGAGGCCCTCCGCAACTCGCTTCTCGAGATCTTGATGGGTCGCGGCAATGACTCGCACGTCTGCCTTCAGTGGCTGATGGCCTCCAACCCGATAGAAGTGTCCATCGGAGAGCACTCGCAGAAGGCGGGTTTGAAGATCAAAGGGCATGTCCCCAATCTCGTCAAGGAAGAGGGTGCCCCCCTCGGCCTGCTCAAAGCGTCCCTGACGTTGCGTCTGGGCACCAGTGAAGGCTCCGCGCTCGTGGCCGAAGAGCTCGGACTCAAGAAGGTCCTTCGGAATGGCCGCCGCATTCAAGGCGACGAAAGCCTTGTTGGCTCGGGGGCTGTGGGTGTGAAGCGCTCGCGCCACGAGCTCTTTGCCCGTGCCTGACTCTCCAGTGACGAGAACCGTCACCGTTGACTGCGAAAGACGCCCGATCGCCCGGAACAACTCCTGCATCGCGGGGGCCTGACCCAACATGCCCATGGAGGGTTGCGCACCGGCGGAGTCACCTGGCTGCGATCCTGCAGACTCATTTACAGCGCGCTGAATCAGCGCGGTCGCCTCATGCACATCAAACGGCTTTGCAAGGTAGTCGAAGGCGCCGCCCTGAAAGGCTGAGACTGCACTGTCGAGGTCGGAATGTGCCGTCATGATGATGACGGGCATCTGAGGAAGCCTTGCCTTGACATGCTCGAGCAGTTGAAGGCCCGAATCACCCGGCATTCGAATGTCGGACACCAAGACCTGAGGCGTCTCTGACTGAAGGGCGCGCATCACCTCGTGAGCCGAGTTAAAAAGCCGACATGGAAGTTGCGCGCGCTGAAGCGCACGCTCGAGCACCCATCGAATGGATGCA
Source organism: Burkholderiales bacterium UBA2463 (assembly GCA_002342295.1). Classification (GTDB taxonomy): domain Bacteria; phylum Pseudomonadota; class Gammaproteobacteria; order Burkholderiales; family Burkholderiaceae_A; genus Hahnella. The sequence continues at coordinate 71,733 of DDPR01000004.1, read as the reverse complement.
TCGTCGTCCACAATCCAGACCGGTGTCATGACCAGGCTCCCTCCTGAAGGGGTAAAAGAATCTCGAATGCACATCCGGATGCACTCGAGTCACAGGCAATACTTCCACCGTGCTGCTTCACGATGGACTGAGCAATCGTTAGGCCAAGTCCGTGACCGTCTGGCCGGCCCGAGACGAGGGGATAAAAAATCTGGTCTTGGATGGCCTCTGGGATTCCAGGTCCATTGTCCTCAATCGTGAGCCGAAGGGCGAGACGGTGCCGCTTACGACTCAGAGTGACCTGTCTAGCCACCCGCGAGCGAAGGGTGATCACACCCTCCTCCCCGCGCTCGGTGAAAGCCAGCATCAGTGCCTGGGCTGCATTTCGCACGATATTCAGGGTCATCTGAATGAGTTGCTCTCGATCGCCCTGCACCTCGGGCAGGCTCAGGTCGTAATCTCGTCGGATGTTGAGGTGGGCGGGGAACTCGGACAACACAAGACGACGCACGCGCTCGAGCACCTCATGAATATTGACTGGATGCTGCTCCCCGGCGCGCTTGACGGGCGCCAGCATTCGGTCAACGAGGCCGGTCAGTCGGTCGGACTCCTTCATGATGACTTGGGTGTATTCCTTCAGCGCCCTCGTGGGCAGCTCAGAATCGAGAAGCTGAGCCGCGCCTCGGATGCCACCCAAGGGGTTCTTGATCTCATGTCCAAGATTGCGCAGCAGGGACTGATTTGCCGCCAGCAGAGCGGCCTGACGCTCTTCGCGGTCGATACGCAAGAAGGCATCAGGCTCTCTTAGCTCAATGGAGGCCAGCAGGCCCGGCTCCTCCAAGGTCATAACCGTGGCGTCAAGCAAGATTGGGCCGCGGCCCGCACATCGAAGTCGCACCTGCAGACGACGCACCGAGAGTTCTTGAGCCCATGCCGGGCCCAGCAGGGCTTGCAGACTGGCTCGGTCAGGTCCGTCGGCCAGAAAGTGACTCAGCAGCTGACCGGCAGCCTGCTGAGCCGAGATGCCCATGAGTCCCTCAGCCGCCGTGTTGAGTCGTGCCACGCGCCCCTCGTGATCAACGAGGAGCACAGCGGTGCTTACGAGGTCTAACAGGGTCGCTTCTCTCATTCGTCTGCAAAATAAAAAGGGGCGATTGCTCGCCCCTTTGGTTGAACCGCGAAGGCTGCTTTACAGCGAGTAATACATGTCGAACTCAACCGGGTGGGTCGTCATACGGAACCGTGTGACCTCATCCATCTTGAGAGCGATGTAAGCATCGATCATGCCGTCCGTGAACACCCCGCCACGGGTGAGGAACTCTCGATCTTTGTCGAGCGCTTCCAGCGCCATGTCGAGCGAGGAGCAGACGGTGGGGATCTTCTTGTCCTCTTCGGGTGGCAGGTCGTAGAGGTTCTTATCAGAGGGATCCCCGGGGTGAATCTTGTTCATCACGCCGTCAAGGCCCGCCATGAGCATGGCTGAGAAGGCCAGATAGGCATTGGCCGTAGGATCGGGAAAGCGAACCTCGATACGCCGACCCTTCGGGTTCGATACATAAGGGATGCGGATCGAGGCCGACCGATTACGCGCTGAGTAGGCGAGTTTGACGGGCGCCTCAAAGCCGGGGACCAGACGCTTGTAGGAGTTCGTTCCAGGGTTGGTAATGGCATTCAGCGCACGAGCGTGCTTGATGATTCCGCCGATGTAGTAGAGCGCAAAGTCTGAGAGGCCCGCGTAGCCATTGCCTGAGAACAAATTCTGACCGTCCTTCCAGACCGACTGGTGAACATGCATGCCCGATCCGTTGTCACCGACCACCGGCTTCGGCATGAAGGTCGCCGTCTTCCCGTAACTTGCGGCCACGTTATGCACCACATACTTCAGGATCTGAGTCCAGTCTGCGCGCTGAGTCAGCGTGGAGAACTTGGTGCCGATTTCGCACTGCCCCGCACCCGCCACTTCATGGTGGTGCACCTCGACGGGCACACCCATCTGCTCAAGGATGAGACACATCTCTGAGCGGATGTCTTGAAACGAGTCAACCGGGGGAACTGGGAAGTAGCCACCCTTGACAGCGGGACGGTGGGCGAGGTTGCCACCCTCAAAATCGATACCCGTGGACCAGCTGGCCTCCTCAGACTTGATCTTCACGGACGAGCCCGACATGTCAACATTCCAAGTGACACCGTCGAAAATGAAGAACTCGGGCTCGGGGCCGAAATAGGCGGCGTCACCAACGCCGGATGACTTCAAAAAGGCCTCTGCACGCTTGGCCAGGGACCGAGGATCGAGCTCGTACCCTTTGCCGTCTGACGGCTCTACCACGTCACAGGTGATATTGAGCGTGGACTCCTCGCGGAAAGGGTCGAGCACCGCAGTGCTGGGGTCGGGCATGAGGAGCATGTCCGAGGCCTCAATGCCCTTCCATCCGGCAATTGAGGATCCATCAAAGGCATGCCCAGACTCAAATTTATCGGTGTCGACGGCATGGGCAGGAACCGAGACATGCTGCTCTTTGCCGCGCGTGTCAGTGAATCGGAAATCAACAAACTTAACCTCGTGGTCCGAGATCATTTTCAACACATCTTTAGCGCTGGACATCGAGCACGTCTCCTGAAGAAAAGTAAAAGAACGAAGAGAGGACTGCAGTTAACGTGCCAATTTTAGACCCACCGCTGAGGACCGTCTTCGAGGAGGGTCCAAGCGTTCGCCGACAAATAATGCACTTAGAGAGTGCGCTTATGCATAAATATGGTGCGTACTATCGACTCTATGCACTATATTAGTGCAGAAAAATGGATTGTAAGTCGTTCAAAAAATCTAAGCCCCGAGGCGTTGGCCTCATGCGGCCTCGAACCTCTTCGATTAAGCCCCTCTGCCTTGCCCTCGACAGCCCTTCGAGCAGATCCTCCGTCGGACGCCCCGTTCGCTCCGCATACAGCGAGACAGGCACACCCTCTACAAGCCGCATTGCATTGAGCATGAACTCAAAAGGCAGTTGCTCCGCAGCCACCGGCGATGTCTTGCGGTGAGCATCGCTACCGACCGACTCAAGATAATCCGCGGGCGTTCTCAGGCAGGTCTGTCGGATGACGCCACGCTCTGGCAGCGTGAGCTTGCTGTGGGCACCCGCACCAATGCCCAAGTAATCGCCAAACTCCCAATAATTCACGTTGTGAAGACAGGCATGTCCGCGGCGCGCAAACGCTGAGACCTCGACTCGCTCGTAGCCTGCTCGAGCAAGCAGCGCGTGGAGCGCCTGCTGCATCTCCCAGATGCTGTCGTCGTCCGGCAGCCTGGGAGGTTGATGCGCAAAAAACGTGTTGGGTTCGATGGTGAGCTGGTAGAGAGAGATATGCCCGGGGTCCAACTCGATCGCCTGCTCCAAGTCGAGACACGCCTCTTGTAGCGTCTGGCCTTCAAGCCCGTACATGAGGTCAAGATTCACATGCTCGAAGGACTCCAGAGCAAGCTCAACCGCCCTTCTCGCCTGCAACGAGTCGTGAATTCGCCCGAGGGATCGAAGGTGCGTGTCATGAAATGTCTGCACGCCCACGGAGAGTCGAGTGATTCCGGCCGATCGATACCCAGCGAAGCGGGCGGAATCAGCCGAACCTGGGTTGGCCTCCAGCGTGACCTCCGCGCCGGGGAGCAGTCGGAGTCGGGCGCGAACAGCCTGCAAGATGTCGCCAATTGCAGTCGCTGAGAAGAGGCTCGGTGTTCCTCCGCCAAAAAACACGCTGCTGACCGACCGTCCCCAAACCAGGGGCAGTGCATGCTCAAGGTCTCGAATAAGGGCGCCACCATAAGCGGATTCCGGAAGTGGGTCCGTTGGGTGCCTCAGGGCGTGGGAGTTGAAGTCGCAGTAAGGGCACTTGCGCACGCACCAGGGCATGTGCACGTACAGCGACAGGGGCACACTCATTCCGATGCGCCGGCGCGCTCCAAAAGCCTTCGAAGGGATCCTAGGGCCATGCCACGATGACTGATCGCGTCCTTCTCTTCTGGGCTCAGTTCTGCAGCGGTCTTCCCAGACTTCAAGTCAACAAAGATGGGGTCATAGCCAAAGCCATGAAGGCCGCGAGGCGCATGTGCAATCTCGCCCCGCCAGAAGCCCTGCGCAACCAGCGGCATCGGATCCTCAGCGTGTCTGACCACGACGATAACGCAGACAAACTGAGCGCGACGATCGACCCCCTCGCCTCGGCTCTCGAGCGCCGAGAGCAGCCATTCGACATCATGGGCTGATGAGAATACGCCCGGCCCGCCGGAGAGCCCCGCCACCATGAGTCCCGAGTCGTCCGCGAGGGCGGGTGCCTGAGCTGCTCGGCTCGCATGGCGAGCCTTGTGGAGCGCGTTCTCCAGAAAACTGTGAAAGGGCTCGGCTGGTGATTCGATTCCGAGGCTGGCCTGCGAGACAAGTTCAATGCCAAGGGGGCTTAGGAGGCGCGTCAATTCTGCGAGCTTTCCCGTGTTGGACGAGGCAAGCACCCAAGGCGTATTCAGAGAACGAGTTGGCGAGTCATCCATCAAGTCCAGCCTCCAAGAGTGTCGGGTCCGCCATCATTCGCGCCTGTAGGGCATGAAGACGCGAGAGGCCTCCCATCCCGAGATTGATCAACGCATCCAATTGCTCACGGCTAAAAGGCTGCCCCTCAGCCGTACCCTGAACCTCAATGAGCCCGCCAGAGGCGGTCATGGCCAAATTCATGTCCGTGTCGCACGACGAGTCCTCCTCGTAGTCGAGATCGAGCAGGGCATGACCACCTCGCAGGCCAACAGAGACGGCAGCAACTCGATCCGTGAGGGCCGCGCGTAGCGCCTTGGACTGGGCCTCGTCAGTGGCGGCCTCAGCCAGCACTCGCAAGGCGTCGCTTACAGCAAGGCAAGCCCCCGTGATACTCGCAGTCCGGGTACCGCCATCGGCCTGAAGGACATCACAGTCGACCGTGATCGTTCGCTCGCCCAGAGCCGGAAGGTGAACCACCGCACGCAGGCATCGACCAATGAGACGCTGTATCTCTAGCGTCCTTCCACTCTGTTTGCCTCGCACCGCCTCGCGCTCGCTTCGCGTGTGAGTGGATCTGGGCAGCATGCCGTATTCAGCGGTGAGCCAGCCCTGCCCCTTGCCACGAAGGAATCCAGGGACCTTGTCCTCAGCCGAGGCCGTGCAGAGAACCTGAGTGTCCCCAAAGCTCACCAAAACAGATCCCTCAGCGTGACGCGTAAAGCGCCGCTTTAAGGACACTGGACGAAGCGCATCATCGGCACGAGCAGTTAATCTCACAGCACCTCTCCTGATCAAAGATGAGACCCTTACAATACAGCGGCCATGACCATTCTTAGCATGACGGGCTTTGGCGCTGCCACCGTGGTCACGCCCATGGGACTGGTCAGCGCAGAGGTGCGCACCGTAAACAGTCGCTTCTTCGAGCTCCACACCCGCATTCCCGAGGAGCTTCGATCCATCATCGACCCCTGGATTCGGGAGCGCATCTTGGTCGACCTTCCCCGGGGCAAGGTGGAGGTGAGGCTGTCCCTGACCAAGACCGAGCTCCACCTCGTCGCCTCGGCCCTCAACAAGACTCGGCTTTCGGAACTTCTGCACCTGGGCTCGCTCATTGAGGAGCAAGCAGGCGGTCGTGTTCAGCCCTGGCAGATGTCTGAACTGCTTCGGTGGCCCGGCGTTCTGAGTGCGCCCGAGACGGATACTCGCGAGACCGAGACCCTTCTCAAGGCCGTGATGGACCAAGCGATTCAGGGCCTGCGTGAGGCTCGTCAGAGAGAAGGGGCCGCTCTTGCTGAGGCAGTCGTCCTTCGCTGCAACGAGATAGAGGCCCTGCGTGTGCAAGCTCAGGACTTTCTCGCGGAGGCCCTTCTCTTGCAGAGCGAGAAGATTCGGGCCCGACTCACCGAGGCTTTCGATGGACTCTCAGATGAGTCGCTCCGCGAGGCCATCCATGACCGTATCCGGCAAGAAGCAAACGCGGCATCCATCCGCTCGGACATCTCCGAGGAGCTCGATCGCTTGGGCGCGCATCTAAAAGAATTCGGCCGTGTCCTTTCGGATCCAAAGAATCAGTTCGCCGGAAAGAGGCTTGACTTTCTCAGTCAAGAACTTCACCGGGAGGCCAACACCATCGGATCGAAATCCCCTAGCCTCGCACTTACCCAGTTGTCCATGGACATGAAACTCGCCATCGAGCAAATCCGCGAGCAGGTCCAAAACATTCAGTAGCGGAAATGTCCGGACAGATCATCATCGTGGCCGCGCCCTCGGGTGCTGGAAAAACCAGCCTGGTTCGAGCCCTGCTTGAAGACCAGGCGCTCGGACTGAGGCTATCGATCTCGACGACCACCCGCCCTCCCCGGCCCGGAGAACAAGAGGGCGGGGCCTATTTTTTTGTGGGCGCACAGCAATTCGAGGAGGCTCGCGATGCGGGGGAGTTCATCGAATGGGCTCAGGTACATGGAAATCTCTACGGGACTCGAGCGAGCACGATTCGAGAGGCCCTCGAGCGAAATGAGCGACTGATTCTTGAGATCGACTGGCAGGGGGCTCGGCAAATTCGATCTACTTTTCCTCGGAACCAGGTGCTCAGCATCTTCATCCTTCCCCCCTCCTTGGACGAACTTCGCCGCCGGCTCGAAGGACGAGGCCAAGATTCTTCAGAGGTGATTGAGCAGCGGCTTCAGGCCGCCGCCGAGGAGATGAGCCATGCGCACGAATTCGACCATGTTATTATGAATCAAGAGTTTAGCCTCGCGCTAAGCGACTTGAAGACGGTCATTTCCAATCATTTCTCTCAGACCTAAGGCGCTCCCCCATGGCCCGCATCACCGTTGAAGATTGCCTGCACCAGATTCCAAACCGCTTCGAGCTTGTGTTGGCTGCGGCCTACCGCGCGCGTCAACTCGCGCAGGGGTCGGCCCCCAAAGTGGATTCGAAAGATAAGCCCACCGTGACAGCGCTTCGTGAGGTCGCTGCAGGCGTCGTTGGCCGCGAGATGTTGCGCAAGGTCCCTATCTAACATCGCAACCAATAAGGCACTTCAGGAACTTCTCTCGCATGCGGGCTACCTTCGCTCGAAGGAGCTGGCCCGAATAGAGCGGGCGTTTGCCTTCGGTGAGGCAGCGCACTCGGGCCAAAGCCGTCACAGCGGCGAGCCCTACTTCACCCACCCCTTGGCCGTTGCTGAGGTCTGCACGGGCTGGCACCTGGATGCGGACGCCCTTGTTGCCGCGCTCCTTCATGACACTGTGGAGGATTGCAATATCAGCGAGGAGGTGATTGCCTCTGAGTTTGGGCCCGTGGTCGCTGGCCTCGTGCTCGGGCTGACCAAGCTTGATCGCATGGAGTTCCGCAGCCGCGAGGAGGCGCAGGCGGAGAACTTCCGCAAGATGCTCCTCGCCATGGCCGAGGACGTTCGGGTCATCCTCATCAAGCTCGCCGATCGCCTGCACAACATGCGAACGCTCCACGGCCTTCACGCCGACAAGCGCAGACGCATCGCTCAAGAGACGCTCGACATCTACGCACCCATCGCTCACCGACTGGGGCTCAATGAAGTCTTCCGAGAGTTCGAAGACCTCTGCTTCCAGGGAATCTATCCAACTCGATTTCGCGTGCTTCACAAGGCGTTGCTGTCAGCGCGAGGAAATCGCCGAGAGATTGTGGGCAAGCTCCAAGACATGGTGCAGAAGCACTTGCCAAAGTTCGGAATCAAGGCCGAGGTTACCGGCCGAGAGAAGAGTCTGTTCTCAATCTACGCCAAGATGAAAGAAAAGCACCTGACCTTCTCCGAGGTGCTCGACATCTATGGGTTCCGACTTCTGGTCAAGAACCCGTCCGACTGCTACCTCGCGCTCGGTGCCCTACACGCCCTCTTTAAGCCGATCCCCGGGAAGTTCAAAGACTACATCGCGCTTCCCAAGCTCAATGGCTACCAGTCGCTGCACACCGTCGTGGTGGGGCCGCATGGCACCCCACTTGAGTTTCAGATCCGAACCGTCGAGATGCATCGCGTGGCCGAAGCTGGCGTTGCAGCACACTGGCTTTACAAGGTCCACGAGAAAGAGGTGTCGCCCCTTCAGCGCAAGGCCCACGAATGGATGCAGTCCCTGCTCTCCGCCCAGACCAATGACCCAGGAGAATTTCTAGATCTCGTCAAGATCGATCTCTTTCCTGAAGTCACTTATGTGTTTACGCCCAAAGGAGAGATTAAAGAATTGCCTCGCGGATCAACACCCGTTGATTTCGCCTACACGGTCCACACGGCGGTGGGCAATCTATGTGCGGGGTGCCAGATCAATGGGCAGACCCGACCCCTCGACACCGAGCTTCGCAATGGAGACATGGTGCGGATTGAGACGAGGCCGGACGCCAGTCCGCATCCTGGGTGGCTGGGCTTTGTGAAAACGGCCAAGGCGCGAGCTGAGATTCGTCATGCACTGAAAGGCAGCACAAGGGAGCGGGCTATCGGCTTTGGAAAGCGTCTGCTCGAAAATGCGCTGAAGTCTCACTCGATCGAGGGTCTGGATGACCCTCGCCTGCGCTGGGATCTCGTCTTTCATGAGATGCCAACCCACGACCGAGAGAGCCTCTTTGAGTCTATCGGCTTGGGCCACACCCTCGCTCACGTAGCCGCCTTGCGTCTCACGACCGGCGTGCATGATCCATCCGCTGGGCGGCCTCGCAGACTCAGCGCGGCGGCACAAGATGCCCTAAGGCTCTCCCTGGAGCACCTTACCTACGAGGACGCAACCATCTCACTTACTGGGTCAGAGGGCACCGCAGTTCAGTATGCGAGTTGCTGCTACCCCATCGGAGGGGACCGGTGCGTGGGTCATATGCGTGGAGGGTCCGGGCTGTTGGTGCACAGAGCCAGTTGCCCTCTGGCCAAACGTCAGCGCGTCAAGGACTCCCAGAGGTGGGCGGACATCGAATGGTCCGACCCCATCCATGGCGTCTTTGAGACCCACCTTCAGGTGAATATGCAGGACTCTCCTGGGTCACTGGCCCGAGTCGCGGCCAGCATCACGGCTGCTCGAGCAAATATTATCGATATTGGTATTGAGCGAACCGGGGCCGGCGAACCCAGCGTGCATGTGGCCATCGAGGTGCGAGACCGGAAGCATCTTGCGCAGGTGCTGCGCTACGTGCGCAATACCGCTGCGGTCAGTCAGGCCATCCGGCTCATTGGGAAAAAGAGTGGTGCGCCAACCAGCGCCCTAACAGCCAGCGATCGTCATCCGATCAATTAAGAGCGAGCCCGTCGCTCGGGACCCCTGCACATAGGCATCCGCCCCGAGGGCCACGACTCCCCGAAACATGTCTCTGAGGTTGCCGGCAATGGTTACCTCCTCGACCGGGTGCACGATCTCGCCACAGTTAACCCAGTAACCAAAGACGCCCCGGGAATAGTCTCCTGTGAGCCCATTCACTCCTTGGCCCATAACCTCGGTCACGAAGAGGCCCGTATGCAGCTTTCTGAGCATCTGGGGCAGCTGATCCGAGGGGTTGGTGAGGCGACTCGTTAGAACGAGATTGTGCGAACCCCCTGAGTTACCCGTGGTTCGCATGCCGAGTTTGCGTGCGGAGTAGGTTGACAGAAAGTAACCCTCGACGATGCCGTCTCGAATGATCTGACGGCGTTGCACACGGACACCCTCCTCATCAAAGGGAGCGCTCCCAATGCCTTTTTCTACAAATGGGTTGTCCTCAAGGTTGATGTGGTCTGGAAAAACTTGCGTGCCAAGCGAATCGACGAGAAAACTGGCCTTGCGATAGAGAGCACCGCCACTCAGCGCGCGAGCCAGAGAGCTGACAAGGCCCGCGGCGATCGGCGCATCAAATAGCACCGGGTAGGTCCCAGTGGGAATGGCCCTGGCGCCAAGTCTTGAGAGTGCACGCTGGGCCGCATATCGCCCGACAGCCTCTGGGTCTGCCAGGCCTGACGGGTCTCTGCCACTACTTGACCAGTCATCTCGCTGCATATAGTCGGCCTGACGGGCAATCGGCGCGACCCAAAAGCCGTGGCGACTGTGGGCGTAGCCTCCTTCAAAATCCCGCGTGTTGGCCAGGAAGAAATGGCTGTGGTGACTGTAGACCGAGGCACCCTCTGAGTTCTGAATGAGCGGACTGGCCTCTCGGGCAGCAGACTCGGCGGACAGCGCGATCTCGGTGGCCCTCTCAGCCGTGAGAGCCCAAGGATAGAAAAGCGCTGGATCGGGGGTCCGATGGGCGAGATCGTCTTCATCTGGAAGAGCAGAAAAAGGGTCTTCCGCGGTGTGGTTCGCAAGGTCGAGGGCCCGTGACACTGCCTCCTGGAGTGCCGAATCCGATAGATCACTGGTCGTGGCAAAGCCTCGTCGGCTGCCCTTATAGACGGCGATGGAGGCCGAGCGATCGCGTGTGCGTTCAATTGTCTCGAGCTCGCCGAGTCGAACGCTCACAGAGAGGCCAGACGACTCGCTCACCTCGGCAACGGCATCCGAGGCACCGGAGGCGCGCGCCCGACTCAGCAATTCATGAACCACTGTCCGCAGTTGAGCCTGATCGTGCAGAAACGGGTTTGGATTTGAGGTGCTCATGTTTCAGAATAGTGCCATGAAGACCCCCTCAGACCGCCCAGCCCGAATTGGGCTGGTCTCCATCAGCGACCGGGCCAGCCAAGGTGTCTATGAAGATGAGGGCATTCCTGCACTGAAGGACTGGCTTGGGCAAGCACTGACGAGCCCCTGGATCGCCATCGAACGACTCATCCCCGATGAGCAGGCTCTGATCTCAGAGCTCCTGACGAAACTCGTTGACGAGGAGGCCTGCGACTTGGTCCTCACGACTGGGGGAACCGGCCCCACCCAGAGAGACGTGACGCCGGAGGCCACCCTGGCCGTCGCGGACAAAGAGCTCCCAGGTTTTGGTGAGCAGATGAGGCAGATTTCGTTGGCCTTCGTTCCGACGGCCATTCTCTCGCGCCAGGTCGGTGTTATTCGCGGTTCCGCCATGATCATCAACCTGCCGGGACGGCCCCGCTCCATTCAGCAGACGCTTGAGGGGCTCCGGGCGGAGGACGGCACCATTCGCGTGCCCGGCATCTTCGCGGCCGTTCCCTACGGCCTTGAACTCATCGGCGGGCCAAGCCTTCAGGTCAATGAGGCCGTGTGTAAGGCCTTCCGTCCAAAGAACTAGCCGAGCAGTTCGTCCTCAACAAGGCCGCAGAGAAGGTGCCCCACCACCAGATGCCCCTCCTGAATCTGAGGGGTGTGGGTAGAGGGCATGTTCAGAATGACATCAGCGAGGTGACCCATATCCCTGGCATCCTGACCCGTGAGGGCGATGGTGTGAACGCCCCGCTCTCGCGCGCTCTGCATCGCGCGAACGATGTTCTGTGACCGACCCGAAGTGGACAAGGCGATAAGCACATCGCCAGCCTTGGCCAGCGCCTCAAGCTGTCTTGAAAAAACCTGGTCGTAGCCGTAGTCATTACCAATCGCCGTGACTGCTGAGGTGTCCACATGAAGAGCGACGGCGGGGAGCGGACGGCGCTCCTTTAGGAAACGTCCGACCATCTCGGCCGAAAAATGCTGTGCCTCGGCCGCGCTACCGCCATTGCCCGCGAAAAAAAGTTTGTTTCCTTCGCGAAGCGCGCTGACGCAGATTTGAACGGCCTGCTCGAGGCGAGCGTGGAGGTCCGGTCGGGCGAGCAAATCAGTCATGACCTGCTGACTGGCCCGAAGGGAGGTCTGAATTTTGTCGTTCATGGTGGGGGTCCTAGGCGGCCTCTTCGCGGGATGCCTTGCGTCGCTCGTGCTCTGCCAGATGGCGCTTTCTCAGCCGAATACTCTGGGGAGTAATTTCAACGAGCTCATCATCAGCAATGAACTCAACAGCCTTCTCAAGCGTAAGTGCGATGGGCGTCGTCAGGTCGATATGTTCGTCCTTACCCGAGGCCCGAACGTTGGTCAGCTTCTTTTCCTTCACCGGATTCACAACCAGATCGTTATCTCTGGAGTGAATACCGATGATCATGCCCTCATAGAGTTTGTCTCCGGGCGAGACAAACATGCGACCACGCTCCTGGAGCTTCCAGAGCGCATAGGCCACCGCCTCACCGTCGTCCTGAGAAATGAGCACACCATTTCGTCTCTCTGCCAGTTCTCCTTTGAACGGACCGTAGGCGTCGAAGATATGACTCATGAGCCCCGTGCCTCGGGTCATGGTGAGAAATTCACCCTGAAAGCCAATCAGGCCACGGGCAGGGATTCGGTATTCGAGGCGAACACGGCCCTTATCGTCGGGAACCATGTCGAGCATGTCGCCCTTGCGCAGGCCAAGATTCTCCATGACGGGGCCCTGATGCTCCTGTTCCACATCGACGGTTAGCATCTCGTAAGGCTCGAGTCGATCGCCGTGCTCGTCGGTTTTGTAGACCACGCGCGGCCGCGAGACGGCCAACTCATAGCCTTCCCGGCGCATGTTCTCCAGAAGAATCGTAAGGTGTAACTCACCTCGACCCGAGACCTTGAAGGTATCGGTGTCAGCGCCAAATTCAACGCGTAATGCAACGTTCGCCTTGAGCTCACGCTCGAGCCTCTCGCGAATCTGTCGGCTGGTCACAAACTTCCCCTCGCGGCCGGCAAGGGGCGAGCTGTTCACCATAAAGTTCATGGAGAGCGTCGGTTCGTCCACCTTGAGCATGGGGAAGGGCTCGACATGCGCGGGATCACAGACCGTGGTACCAATATTAAGATCCTCAATGCCGTTGATGAGAACGATGTCTCCGGCGCTGGCTTCCTCCACCTGAACCCGCTCGAGTCCTTTGAACCGAAGCACCTGATTAATCCGCGCTTTCTTGGGTGAGCCCTCGGGACCATCCTGAATGACGACGTCCTGCAACGCCCGGAGCCGACCACGGGCCACACGGCCGATTCCAATCTTCCCCACATAGCTTGAGTAGTCGAGTGAGCAAATCTGCAGCCGGAGAGGTCCGTCTTCATCGTCGTCACGAACGGGCACGTATTTCAACACGGCATCAAAGAGGGGGCGCATGTCCTTGCCGGGCTGGCTGTGATCGAGGGTTGCCCATCCTTGAAGCGCGGAGGCATAAACGACCGGAAAGTCGAGCTGCTCCTCCGACGCACCAAGCTTGTCAAAAAGATCGAAGGTCTGGCTCACGACCCAGTCGGGTCGGGCGCCGGGACGGTCTACCTTGTTCACCACCACGATGGGTTTGAGGCCGAGGGCAAGCGCCTTGCGCGTCACGAAACGGGTCTGAGGCATAGGCCCCTCAACCGCATCGACAAGAAGCAGGACACTATCGACCATCGAGAGCACTCGCTCCACTTCACCGCCAAAATCAGCGTGACCCGGTGTGTCCACGATATTGATGTGCGTGCCCTCGTATTCCACGGCGCAGTTTTTTGCCAGGATGGTGATGCCACGCTCTTTTTCGAGGTCATTGGAGTCCATGACCCGCTCGCTCACAGACTGGTGAGTCTGAAAGGTGCCAGATTGCTGAAGGAGCTTGTCCACCAGGGTGGTCTTTCCGTGGTCGACGTGGGCGATGATTGCAATGTTGCGCAGCAGGCGCATGGACAGGCTCCTAGTGAGGTCCGATCTGGGACATAAGGCGAAGAGGCCTCAGCTGACTTCCAACCAGCCGGGCAATTCCGACAAAGCGCTCGTTGGAACCAAGAACGCGAAGGCGGTCATTGGACATCGAGGTGCACTGCCGAGACAACATTGTCTCCTGAAACTGTTGCGCAGAGAGTTGAATCGTCTGTCCATGACCAAACGCGGCCTCCTGCCCCTCCAGGAGGCGAACAGAGACCCAGTCTTGGATCAGAAAGTCCACCGGTCGAAGAAAACTCACTCGCTCAGACGAGTCAGATCGCTCAAGCACTTCAAGCGAGATGGATTCCGTCGCCAGCAGGCTCCCCACGCGTGTGCGCCTTAACTCGCTCAGATGGGCGCCGCAGCCCAAGGCCTCGCCGATGTCTTGGGCCAAAACCCTGATGTAGGTGCCCTTCGAGCACTCGACCTGAATGGTGAGGATTGGCAACTCAAAGGACAGGAGGGTGAGCGAGTGGATGGTGATGGGTCGCGGGGCTCGCTCCACCTCGAGCCCCTGGCGCGCCAATTCGTAAAGCGGACGACCATCTCTCTTCAGTGCCGAAAACATCGGAGGCACCTGCAACTGCACGCCCAAGAAGCGGATCAAGACACCTTCCACATCCTCCCGCGTCAGTCCGTTGACCGGACGCTCACGGAGGAGCTGCCCCTCCGCATCCCCAGAGTCTGTGTCCTGGCCAAGCCGCAGCGTTGCCAGATACCCCTTGTCGGCATCGAGCCCCTCCTGTGCGAACTTGGTTGCATCTCCGAAAAGCATTGGCAGCACACCGCTGGCCATCGGGTCGAGCGTTCCTCCATGGCCGGCCTTGTGGGCCCGATAGAGCCCCTTGATACGTCCGAGAAGTTGGGTGGATGAAGGGCCCCGGGGCTTGTCGACAATCAGCACACCGTGAACCGGCTGACGCGTAGGGGTCATGCCTCGGTCGGGGGAGTCGGCTCGGAGCCGGTGAGATTCGAGAGGCGGTTCGCCTCATCAATAATCTGGCTCAGGTATGCGCCCTTTGCCACTGACTGGTCATGAACGAAATGCAGCTCCGGCGTCTGATGAATCTGGAGGAGCTTGCCCAGCTTGGCCCGAAGGAATCCTCGACAGGCGGCAAGTCCCTCGGCAGTCTTTAAGAGCTGCTCGGGCTCGTCGGGAAGGACCGTGTAGAACACCTTGGCATGGGCATAGTCAGGCGAGACTTCCACTTCGGTGACGGTCAGAAAACCAATGCGAGGGTCCTTCACCTCATCCCGAAGCAGGTTTGCGAGGTCCCGCTGAATCTGGTCGGCAACTCGAAAGCCGCGCTCCACAACGGTCTTAGAGGGTCCGCGCGATTTCCTGGATTTCGAAGACTTCAAGCTGGTCTCCCTCGTGGATGTCATCGAAGTTCTTCAGCGTGAGGCCGCACTCAAAACCCTCCTTGACCTCTTTGGCATCGTCTTTAAAGCGTTTGAGCGAATCGAGTTCTCCCGTCCAGACAACGACGTTGTCGCGCAATAGCCTGATTCGGGCGCCCCGTTTGATGAGGCCCTCGAGCACCATACAGCCAGCGATGTTTCCGAGGCGTGAGACCTTGAAGACCTGACGAATCTCAACGAGACCGAGTGTCACCTCCCGCTTCTCGGGGGCCAACATGCCCTGCATCGCGTTCTTAACCTCATCGACTGCGTCGTAGATGATGTTGTAGTAGCGAAGATCTACGCCATTCGACTCTGCGAGCTTGCGGGCTGCCTGGTCGGCTCGCACATTAAATCCGATGATGACGGCCTTTGACGCGATCGCAAGATTCACATCCGATTCAGAGATGGGGCCTACGCCCGCATGAACAACGGCGACTTTCACCTCATCCGTTGACAGTTTGAGCATGGATGCTGAGAGGGCCTCCTGAGAGCCCTGCACATCGGCCTTCACAATGAGGGCGAGGGTCTGCGATGCATCACCAAGGTTCTCGAACATATTCTCGAGTTTGGCCGCCTGTTGGCGAGCCAATCGAACATCACGGAATTTGCCCTGGCGGAAGAGAGCGATCTCTCGTGCCTTGCGCTCGTCTCCCAGAACCAACATCTCGTCACCGGCCTGAGGTACGTCGGTTAGGCCAAGAATCTCAGCAGGGATTGAGGGGCCGGCCTCCTCGATGGGGCGACCCGCTTCATCCAACATGGCCCGAACGCGACCGAAAGAGCTCCCGGTGAGAACGATGTCTCCCTTGCGAAGCGTTCCGGACTGCACCAAGACTGTCGCCACAGGGCCCCGGCCCCGATCGATGCGCGCCTCGATCACCAAGCCCTTGGCCATGGAGTGTGCCGGCGCTTTGAGTTCGAGCACCTCGGCCTGCAACAAGACATTCTCAAGTAGCGCATCAACACCCTGACCCGTCTTGGCCGAGACGGGTACAAAAGGAGAGTCGCCCCCGAACTCCTCAGGCACCACCTCCTCCGCAACAAGTTCGCTACGAACTCGCTCGGGATTGGCTTCGGGCTTATCGATCTTGTTCAGGGCGACGACGATGGGAACATTTGCCGCCTTGGCGTGCGCGATCGCCTCTTTGGTCTGCGGCATCACACCATCGTCTGCCGCGACGACCAAAATGACGATATCTGTGGCATTGGCGCCCCGCGCTCGCATCGCGGTAAAGGCCTCGTGGCCCGGCGTATCGAGGAAGGTGATAACACCTCGCGGTGTCTCCACGTGGTAGGCGCCGATGTGCTGGGTGATTCCACCCGCCTCACCGGCCGCAACCTTGGTTCTCCGTATGTAGTCAAGGAGCGATGTCTTTCCGTGGTCCACGTGACCCATGATGGTCACGACGGGAGGGCGAGTCACCAGCTCCAGCTCGGATGATGTGGCACTCTCCTCGACCAAGAAAGCCTCGGGGTCGTCAAGCTTCGCTGCGTGGGCCTTGTGTCCAAGCTCCTCAACGACAATCATCGCAGTCTCTTGATCGAGCACCTGGTTGATCGTGACCATCTGCCCCATCTTCATCAGCGCCTTCACCACCTCTGCGCCTTTGATCGACATCTTGTGGGCCAAATCGGCAACGGTGATGGTTTCGGGAACGGCCACATCCCTCACCACCGGTTCGGTGGGCGCGCTAAAGCTCGAGGAGCCCTCTGCAGACGACGACTTAGGCCGGGCCCGCGGCCCGGACCGCCATCCCGAGGCGCCCCCAGACACGTCACCCCTCGTTTTAATGGCCCGACGCTTCTGCGCGTCCTCCTGCCAGGTTGAAGAGAGCTGCGAGGACTTGACGGACTTCTCGGACTTCTTGTCCTTGGGCTTATCGCCCTCCTCACCCGGCTTCTTCGCGACTTTGTTCAACGTGATGGTGTCGGCCTTGGATGGCTCTGGCTTCTCAGCCTCCGGCGCCTTCGCCGTGGCCGCGAGCTTTCCGGTGCGCGCAGCCGTCATCAGCTTGTTGATGGCCGCAACCTCATCCTCGACAGCCCGTCGCGCCTCAGTCGCAGCCTGAGTTGCAGCCTGCTCGGCCGTCACCTTACGAACGCGAGATTTCTTGGGCGCCTCTGCTGCATCACTGGGAGATGTGGGCGTCGCGTGGGCCTGCTCCTCACCGCTCGGTGCAGCCTCGACCTCCGGCTGAGTCGCGCCTGACTCCGCCTCGTCGGCCAGGCTTTGGGCCTTTGCTTTGCTCTTTGCCTTGGCCTCTGCCTCGGCCGCCTGACGCGCCAAGAGCTCGGCCTGGCGACGGGCTTCAGCCTCCCGCCGGGCGAGCTCCTCAGCATCGATTGCGGGCGCAGAGGGTGCGACCGGCTCGGCCTGGGCAGGCCCTGCTGCCTCACTCTCATCGCGTTTCACGAATACGCGTTTTTTTCGAACCTCCACCTGAATCGTTCGAGACTTGCCTGAGGAATCGGCCTGACGAATCTCCGAGGTCTGACGTTTGGTGATGGTGATTTTCTTGCGCGAGGTGTCCTCACCCCCGTGGGCCTTTCGGAGCGCCTCCAACAGGCGCTTTTTGTCATCCTCAGAGATCGGATCCTTCCCAGACGAAGACTCCACCCCTGCTGCACGCAATTGCTCTAGCAGCGTGGCGACGGGGAGCTTGAGCTCCGTTGCAAAACTCTCGACAGTGGTTTTACTGGCCATCCTGAGCGCTGCCTCCTTGTGTGGAATCAGCCGAGGTCTCTTCGGCAAACCAATGCTCGCGTGCCTTCATGATGAGTTCGCGAGCCCTGTCTTCGGAAACGTCGGAGAGCTCGACCAGCTCATCAACAGCCAATTCGGCCAAGTCGTCGCGCGTGAAGATTCGTCCCTCCGATAGCTTGGCGGCGAGCTCCGCATCCATGCCCTCAAGGTCCAGCAGATCCTGTGCAGTGGTCTCCAGACGCTCCTCTTGGGCAATGGCCTCGGTTAGCAGGGCATTTCTCGCCCGTGTTCGCAGTTCATTCACGGTGTCTTCATCAAGAGCCTCAATCTCAAGCATTTCGTTGAGGGGCACATAAGCCACCTCCTCAAGGCTAGAGAAGCCCTCCTCTACCAGCAGCGCAGCCACCTCTTCATCGACATCAAGCTTGTCGATAAACACCTGCAGGACACTCTGACGCTCTTTTTCGAGGCGCTCTTGTGACTCATCGGAGGTCATGATGTTGATCTGCCAGCCTGTGAGGTCAGAGGCCAGACGCACGTTCTGTCCACCCCGACCAATTGCAACGGCAAGCTCTGCCTCATCGACAACAACATCCATCGCGTGGCGCTCTTCATCGACCACGATGGACGAGACGTTGGCTGGCGCCAGCGCTCCGATTACAAATTGGGCGGGGTCCTCGGACCACAACACAATATCTACGCGCTCCCCGGCCAGCTCGTGCGTGACCGCCTGAACGCGACTGCCGCGAACACCGACGCAAGTCCCAATGGGGTCAATCCGACGATCTTTGGTAAACACTGCAATCTTGGCGCGCACGCCCGCATCACGAGCAGCGGACTTGATCTCCATGAGGCCCTGCTCGATCTCCGGAACCTCTAGCTCAAAGAGTTTCATGATGAACTCGGGGGCTGTGCGAGAGAGGATGATCTGGGGGCCACGAGGGGTGCGGTCCACCCGGAGGAGGTACGCTCTCACCCGATCACCGGGGCGGAGGTTCTCTTTGGGAATCATCTGATCCCGGGGAAGACGGGCCTCAATCTTTCCGGCCTCCACGATCACGTCTCCACGCTCCATGCGCTTGACCGTGCCGTTGATGACAGACTCGCCTCGTTCCAGAAAATCTTTGAGAATCTGCTCGCGCTCAGCCTCGCGAATGCGCTGAAGAATGACCTGTTTAGCGGCCTGAGCACTGATTCGACCAAACGGAGCGGCCTCCATCTCCTCCTCGATGTAGTCTCCGACCTCAACATCGTCAATTTGTTTTCGGGCCTCAGTAAGGATGATTTGAAGGTCGTGGTCCTCGAGCTCTCCGTCGGCCACGACCTGCCAGCGCCGAAACGCCTCATAGTCGCCACTGTCTCGATCGATACTCACCCGAACATCCACCTCGTCGGAGAATTGTTTCTTGGTGGCAGAGGCCAGAGCCATCTCGAGCGCCTGAAAGACGATCTCTCTGTCGACGCTTTTCTCACGCGCCAACGCATCAGCGAGCATCAGGATTTCGCGGCTCATCGCTTCTTCTCCTTAAACGAAAATTCGGGTACCAGGCGAGCCTGCTCAATATCTGAAAGCTCAAAATCGAGGGCGAAGGGCTCTCCGCCCTCGCCTTGGACGGTCAGTTGAAACTGATTGACGCCCAGCACGGTGAGGGGGCCTTCAAAATTCTTGCGATTGCCCACGGGCTGACGCAGCTTGAGCTTGATGGTCTGGCCGGCAAAGCGCTCGAAGTGGGATTGGCGCGACAGCCGACGATCAAGGCCAGGCGAGGAGACCTCGAGGCGCTCAAAGTCAATGCCCTCCACGGGGAGCAGGTGCACGAGCTGGTTTGAGAGGGACTCACAGTCCTCCACCGTAATCATCCGTTCGCCGTCAGGCATGTCGATAAATACCCGAAGGAGCCCACCCTGACTGAGCTCAAGGTCAACCAACTCATAGCCGAGTCCGGCCGCACTGGCTTCAATGACGGAAATCACGCGCTCTGGCACCACGCTGCTCGGTCGTCCTCTGCTCTTGTTCTAGGTTGAAAGTCGGAAAAAAAAATGGGCTCGGTGGAGCCCATTTCTTCTTTTAAAAATCCGTTTAGACGCCTAGTTTAGCCTACATTGAGACTGCTGGGCAAGCCTGCAAGGCGAGCAGGCGGTCAGGAGGGCTTGCCGCGGCGCGCAGCCCCAGGGGGGCGAGACTTGGGTCGACCCCCGCCCAGACGCCGCGACCCGCCAGGTTTCGGGCCTCCGATCACATTGCCGTTGGAGCCCCCTGCGCCCCTCGACTTGCCTCCTGGCCGCTGTGGCGACGACAGTGAGGGTCCCGACGGCTTGGCTGTTCCCCAGGTGGTCTGGAGCGGATTAGGCTTTCGAGGGCCCTGCTTCTTTTTTACGGGTCCCGCCAACTGAGAGAGGTGGGCATCTGGGCCGGAGGGCTGCCACTCATCGTCCGGATGCCCCTCCTCGACGACCTCCTCATCGCGATAGTCCGGACGGGGTCCCATGGGCCCAACGTGCGAGCCTGCCTGACGAACATGTGTGGTGTGAGAGGCCTGATTGCCGTTTGGATCTCCGCCCCCCGGTGAGGGCCGTTGCGACCTCGCCCCCGAGCGACCCATCTTGGCCCGCGGACCTCGACGAGCAGCCGCCGGCTTCAGGCCCACCGACAGCATGAGGGCCTCGACCAACTCTTGCGGAAGATCGGCTGACTGCCCCCTTCGCAGGGTAGAAGGCAGTCGAATGTCTCCGTAGCGGATGCGCGTGAGACGACTGACGGTAAGTCCGACCGCCTCAAACATGCGCCGGACCTCACGGTTTCTTCCCTCTTTGATCACCACGCGGTACCACTGGTTGGCGCCCTCCCCCCCCGCATACTCAATCTGCTCAAACTTTGCGGGACCATCCGAGAGTTCCACGCCCTGTCGCAGTTGCTCAAGCGCGCTCGGGGTCGGATCCCCAAAGATACGCACAGCGTACTCACGCTCTATCTCGGAGCGAGGGTGCATAAGACGATTGGCGAGCTCTCCGGAGGTTGTAAAGAGGAGGAGACCCTCCGTATTCACGTCGAGTCGGCCGACGACAATCCAACGGCCAAACTTCACTGGCGGCAGCTTCTTAAAAACGGTGACGCGCTGCTGCGGATCGGATTTGGTGACGATCTCTCCGGCGGGCTTATGGTAGGCGAGTACTCGGACCGGCGGTGGCTCAACACGAATGCGCAGGGGCTTGCCATTCACCTTCACCTGGTCGGTGTGTGCGATGCGCTGACCAATATGAGCGGGCGTGCCATTGACAGACACACGACCGGCAAGGATGAGTTCCTCCATCTCACGGCGCGAACCGATACCCGCATCGGCGAGCACCTTGTGAAGCTTTGGCAGGTCGTAGCCTGAGTTGGCCGTCTCTTCAGCGCCCCTCTCGAGGAGTCCGTCTTGAGTACTCAGAAAGGGAAGCGGAAGATCGTCAATCTCCTCCTGAGCGGGGTCAATGGGATCGACAGGCTCGACGGGCGCAGGCGGCGCGATCTCGGTTTCTGGCTTCTTCTCAAACATGAGTACTGTCCTCTAGGGGCGGCAACTCCTCGAGAGATCGGAGCCCCAAGTCATCTAAAAAATGTCGGGTGGTGCCATAGAGCGCTGGGCGTCCCGGCGCATCCCGATGTCCTATTGCCTCGATCCATCCACGATCTTCAAGAGACTTCATTACCGTCGAGGACACGGCAACGCCTCGAATCTCCTCAATGTCTCCCCGAGTCACCGGCTGCCGATAGGCAATGATGGCAAGCGTTTCCATGACGGCTCGCGAATAGCGCGCGGGCTTTTCGGGCTTGAGTCGATCGAGAAACTCTCGCAAGTCTGGGCGGGATTGAAAGCGCCACCCAGACGCGAGCGTCACCAGCTCAACGCCCCGGTCGGACCAGTCTCGACGAAGGTCATCGAGCAACACGCGAATGGTCTCTTCATCGAGTTGATCTTCAAACAGCCGCCTAAGCACCGGAACGGACATCGGTTCGGTGCTTGTCAATAAGGCGGCCTCTAGCACACGCTTTGCCTGGGCCGTATTCATAATTCCGAAAATGTGGCGGAGAGAGGGGGATTCGAACCCCCGATAGGCTATGAACCTATACACGCTTTCCAGGCGTGCGACTTAAACCACTCATCCATCTCTCCGCTGAAAGAGGACAGAGTTCCTTGGGCACCCGTGCGCCCAAGAAGTCACAAACCTGCAAGTCTAACTCAGATCGACTGCTTGAGCTGATCGAGAATGGCCGGATTTTCAAGCGTGGACACGTCTTGCGTGATCTCCTCACCCTTGGCGAGCGTGCGAAGAAGCCGACGCATAATCTTCCCAGAGCGTGTCTTGGGCAGGTTGTCGCCAAAGCGAATCTCCTTGGGCTTGGCAATCGGTCCAATCTCTTTGCCCACCCAGTTGCGCAGTTCATTGGCCAACCGCTTGGCATCCTCACCAGCGGGGCGGGCCTGCTTGAGCACCACAAAGGCCACGATGGCCTCACCCGTGAGCTCATCTGGACGTCCCACAACAGCGGCCTCTGCGACCAGGTGATTGGCAACAAGCGCTGACTCAATCTCCATTGTTCCCATGCGATGGCCGGACACGTTTAGCACATCATCAATGCGGCCCATGATGGTGAAGTAACCGGTGTCGGCATCGCGAATCGCACCATCTCCAGCCAGATAGAGTCGACCGCCAAGCTCCTCAGGGTAGTACGACTTCTTGAATCGCTCGGGGTCGCCCCAGATGGTTCGAATCATGGAGGGCCAGGGTCTTTTCACCACCAGAATGCCGCCCTGACCGTTCGGGAGGTCGTGGCCCGCCTCATCGACAATCGCAGCCTGAATACCCGGAAACGGCAGCGTACACGAGCCAGGAACAAGGGGGGTTGCGCCTGGCATGGGGGTAATCATGTGACCACCGGTCTCGGTCTGCCAGAAGGTGTCAACGATTGGGCACCGACCGTGGCCCACCTGCGTGTGATACCACATCCACGCCTCCGGATTGATGGGCTCGCCCACAGAACCCAACAGGCGCAGGGAGCGGAGATCGAAGTGCTGAGGATGCGTCTCGGGTGACGTCTCTCCCGCCTTAATGAGGGATCGAATGGCAGTCGGCGCCGTATAGAAGACCGAGACCTTGTGGTCTTGAATCATCTTCCAGAAGCGACCTGCGTTGGGATAGGTGGGCACGCCCTCGAAAACGATCTGGGTTGCGCCTGTGGCAAGCGGACCGTAGGTGATGTAAGTGTGGCCTGTCACCCACCCAATGTCGGCGGTACACCAGTACACATCGTTGGGCTGGATGTCGAAGGTGTACTTCATGGTGAGAATGGCATGCAGCAGGTAACCACCGCTAGAGTGCTGCACCCCTTTGGGCTTCCCGGTGGAGCCCGAGGTGTAAAGAATGAAGAGAGGGTGCTCTGCCTCGACCCATTCTGGCGGGCACATCGCGGGTTGGTCCTTTACCAACTCGTCCATCGGGATGTCCCGCCCTGGAGTCATGGGGACCGGATTGCCGGTCCTTCGATAGACGATGACGTGCCGCACCCCTTCACAGCCGCCCAACCCAAAGGCCTCGTCTACCGCCGGCTTCAGCGGGATGTTCTTGCCGCCCCGACATTGCTCATCTGCCGCGATGATGAGGGTCGCGCCGGCATCAACAACTCGCTCCTGGAGGCTTTTGGCGGAGAAGCCTCCAAAGACCACGGAGTGCACGACGCCGAGTCGGGCGCAGGCCTGCATGGCCGCGACGCCCTCTACGGACATGGGCATGTAGATGAGCGCCCTGTCGCCTTTCTTGTATCCAAGAGACTTGATCCCATTGGCCAGCGCACAGACGCGCGCGTGGAGTTCGCGATAGGTGACTCGCGTCACGTCACCGTTATCGGCCTCAAAAATAATGGCCACCTTGTCCGCGTTCCCGTTCTCGAGGTTCTTGTCGAGACAGTTGTAGGACACGTTGAGCAGGCCATCATCAAACCATTTGTAAAAGGGCGCCTGAGACTCGTCTAGGGTGCGGGTAAAGGGCTTGTGCCACACAACCTCCTCCATGGCGCGCTTTGCCCAAAACCCTGCGTAGTCTTTGTCAGCCTCGTCACACATCGCCTGATACACCGCCATGCTGGGGATGCGGGCATGTTGTGCAAAGTGATGGGGCGGCTCAAACACCCGCTCCTCGTGAAGGACGGATTCGATGGAACTCGATGACATGTTGTGCTCCTCTGGTACTCTTTTTTTTGCACTCTACGACTTATCGGTGCAGATGCACAACCCCTCGATAATCCCAACATGGAGAGTTTGGTCACCATGACGCCATCGCCCATCGGTCCCCTTCCCCGCGCAATTTTCGCCTCCCGGTGGCTACAACTTCCACTCTATGTCGGTCTGATCGTTGCGCAGGCGATTTACGTTATCCACTTTTGGGTGGAACTCTCTCATCTGCTGGTGGGCGTATTCAATCCGGAGTCTGCTCAGGCAACGCTCTCTGAGACAGCCATCATGCTTGTCGTTCTTGGCCTCATCGATGTGGTCATGATTTCCAACTTATTGATCATGGTCATCGTCGGTGGCTACGAGACTTTCGTCTCAAGGATGAATCTTGAGAGACATCCGGATCAGCCCGAATGGCTGTCCCATGTCAATGCCTCGGTCCTCAAGGTCAAACTCGCCACTGCCATCATCGGAATCTCCTCCATCCACCTGCTAAAGACCTTCATCAACGCGGCTCACTATGACGAGAAGACCATCATTGCGCAGACGGTCATCCACATCGTCTTTTTGCTCTCAGCCATGGCGATTGCCTACTGCGACAAGCTGATGTCCAGGGCGCTTCCCGATAACCACTGAGCCCTTCACCCCCTGAAAAAGCCGAGATCCCCACCATGACAACGATCAAGCAAGAAGACTTCATCCAGAGCATCGCTGATGCCTTCCAGTTCATCAGTTACTACCACCCCCTGGACTACATCCAGGCTCTGGGCAGGGCCTACGAACGCGAGCAGAGCGCCTCGGCAAAAGATGCGATCGCCCAGATCCTGACCAACAGCCGCATGAGCGCTGAAGGGCATCGCCCCATCTGTCAGGACACTGGCATCGCGACGGTGTTTCTCAAGATCGGCATGAACACGCAGTGGTCGAACGCGACGATGTCCATCGCTAACATGGTGAACGAGGGTGTTCGCCGCGCCTACATGAACCCCGATAACCCCCTTCGCGCGTCCGTGCTCATCGACCCCGCGGGCGCACGCAAGAATTCAAAAGACAACACCCCTGCCGTCATTCATTACGAGGTGGTTGAGGGCGCAGGCGTAGAGGTTATCTGCGCAGCCAAAGGCGGGGGGAGTGAGGCCAAGGCGAAACTCGGCATGCTTAACCCGAGCGACTCCATCGTGGACTGGGTGCTCAAAACAGTGCCGACCATGGGCGCAGGCTGGTGCCCTCCCGGCATCCTGGGCATTGGAATTGGGGGCACGCCAGAGAAGGCCGCCCTCCTCGCCAAAGAATCGCTGATGTCCCCCGTGGATATTGATGAGCTTCAAGCGCGCGGCCCCAAGAATCGCGTCGAAGAGCTTCGACTCGAGCTTTACCAGAAGGTCAACGAGCTGGGCATTGGAGCGCAGGGCTTGGGCGGTCTTACAACGGTCGTCGACGTGAAAATTCTCGACTACCCCACCCATGCGGCTAACCTGCCAGTGGCCCTCATCCCCAATTGCGCGGCCACGCGCCACATTCATTTTCACCTCGATGGCTCTGGACCGGCCGAGTTCACCCCTCCAAGCCTCGACGCATGGCCCGCAGTCACCTGGGCGCCCAACAAAGAGACGTCCCTTCGAGTCGATCTCAACACCCTGACTCCGGAGGCCGTTGGCCAGTGGAAGCCGGGGCAGACCCTGCTTCTATCTGGTCGCCTCCTGACAGGACGGGACGCCGCGCACAAGCGAATTCAGGACCTGTTGGCCAAGGGCGAGCCCCTTCCGGTGGACTTCACCAACCGAGTGATTTACTACGTTGGGCCCGTTGACCCCGTTCGCTCTGAGGTCGTCGGTCCCGCTGGCCCAACGACCGCCACCCGGATGGACAAATTTACGGAGATGATGCTCGCCCAGACCGGCCTGATCGCAATGGTGGGAAAGGCTGAGCGAGGACCCGCTGCGGTAGAGGCCATAAGAAAGCATCGCTCTGCCTACCTGATGGCTGTGGGCGGCGCTGCCTACCTTGTGAGCAAAGCGATTCGAGCGTCCAGAGTCGTGGGCTTTGCCGACCTCGGCATGGAGGCCATCTACGAATTTGAGGTCGAGGACATGCCAGTTACCGTGGCCGTAGATGCCCAGGGTGTCTCTGTGCACGAGACAGGCCCGAAAGAGTGGAAGGTCCGCATTGCGGACCTTCACAAGGCTGCCTAGCCGTGTAAGAGGACGGCGATCCCGGCCTTCGCAATCTGGGCGTCCTCGGTGGACTTCACGTTAGACACACCAACAGCGCCAACACAGTGACCATCCACAACGATGGGCACGCCCCCCTCAAGCATGCCCTGAATCTCGGGCGCAGAGAGGAATGAGGTGCGCCCGTTGTTGATAACGTCCTCGTAGACCTTGCTCTCTCGGCGGCCAAGAGCGGCCGTCTTTGCCTTTTGCGGCGCAATGTAGGCTGAGACGGGCGGGGCACCCTCAAGCCGTTTGAACCAGAGGAGATGGCCGCCATCGTCACAAATGGCGATGCTAACAACCCAGTTGTTTTTTTTGGCCTCAGCTTCGGCTGCCTGGCCGATGCGTTCAACATCGGATTGAGAGAGGACGGGGCGAGTGTTCATGGCGGGGCTCCTTGCGCGACCGGGGACTGATGTCGAATGACTATGCCATGGCGAACAATTGCAAATAATTCTTATTTAGGTTAAGATCGCAACTCAGACATTCACCAAGGACGTTGACTCATGCCTCACACCGTAAAGCACATGCCGCCGCGCCCCTCCTCTCTGACGATTCGACGCCTGATCGGCGTCTTCGCACTCTGCGCCTTGATCGCCCCCATTTTCTCGGAGCCTGCGCATGCCCAGACGAGCGTTCTCCACCTCTACACGGCTCGCCACTACGCAAGTGATGAGGCTCTCTACAAGCGATTTACCAGCAACACCGGGATCGAGGTGAAGGTCGTGAGCTCGGATGACGAACCGCTCCTTGAAAGGCTTCGAAGCGAAGGACGAGCAAGCCCAGCCGATGTCCTGCTCCTGGCTGACGCAACGCGTCTTGAAAGGGCAGAGCAAGAAGGTTTCTTCGCGCCGCTTGACTCACCCGTGCTCTCAAAGGCGATTCCCGCAGACCGTCGCTCAGGAAACCTCTGGTTTGGCTTCACCACTCGGGCGCGCGTCCTGGTCATTGACCCGACTCGAGTGGACGTCAAGCGGATCAGTCGGTACGAGGATCTCGCGAATCCGGAATTCAAAGGTTTGGTATGCACGCGATCTGCGGCTCACCCTTACATGTTGTCTCTAATTGGCTCGCGCATCGTGCAGGATGGGGAGACAAAAACCACGGAGTGGGCCAAATCAGTCGTGGCCAACTTGGCCCGTGCACCCAAGGGCGGAGATACAGATCAAATCAAGGCTGTGGCCTCCGGTGAATGCGCGATTGCCCTGAGCAACTCCTACTACTACGTCCGACTCATGCGCAGCGCCAATCCAGCCGATCGCGCCATCGTGTCGAAGACAAGACTCGTCTGGCCCAATCAGTCCGAGCAGGGGACGCACGTCAA
This sequence comes from Burkholderiales bacterium UBA2463, assembly GCA_002342295.1. Taxonomy (GTDB): domain Bacteria; phylum Pseudomonadota; class Gammaproteobacteria; order Burkholderiales; family Burkholderiaceae_A; genus Hahnella. Next base: position 44,284 of record DDPR01000004.1, on the reverse strand, counting down.
TGTTTCCGGCGGCGGAATGCTCAAGAATGCACCCAATCCTAGGGCCGCACGTGCCTTCTTAGAATTCCTCGCAAGCCCTGAGGCTCAGGCCGAATTTGCCTCCGGTAACAACGAGTGGCCTGTCGTCAAGGGCGTCTCTATTCAAAATCCCGAGCTTGAGTCCCTGGGCAAGTTCAAGGCAGACCCTATGCCCGTCGCGCAGTTTGCGGCTCAACAACGCGCTGCGCAGCGAATCACCGACTCGGTGGGGTGGCGCTAGAGGGGTGAGTTGTGTTGATCGATGAACCCTGACACGAGGGCAATCTGGTCAGCCTTAAGGAGAGAGGGTGCGTGTCCAACTCCCTCCAGCGTGACGAGCGATGCCCTGGGCCCTCGTTGCGTCATCTGCCGAGCGACCTCCTCACTCAGGAGGTCGCTTAAGGCACCTCTGATGAGAAGGGTCGGGCAGCGAATTTCATCGTAGAGCGCCCACAGGTCAATGTCCTGCGCGTGACCCCCATTGGCCTCAACACCCTGCTTGAACGGCACTGCCAAAGCGGGGTCGTAGTGAAACCGCCAACCACCGTCCATCTGACGCAACACCGCTCTAGAGAGAAGGTCCCACTCATCTGGCGTGTGGTGCCCAAAAGCGGCAAAGATGGACTCCACGGCCGCTTTGGCGAGCCCAAGCGTTGGGAAAAAAGGATTGACCCCGAGGTATCGACCAATGCGATCGAGGGCAGACCCGAGGACAACTGCTCCCACGTCGTTCAGCACGAGAGAGCGAAGAAGAGGCCTGCGGGGACGGCCCTCTTCATCAAGGCTCCCGCCAACAATCATGGCGATTAGCCCCCCCATCGAGGTCCCCACCCAGTGAACGGCAGGCAGTTCGAGAGCATGCGCCATGGCGCCCATATCGAGCGCGTACTGACCGATCTGATATTGGGTCGGGTCTCTAAGCCACTCAGAGCGACCGCGGCCTGCTACATCGGGGCAGAGTACGCGGTAGCGAGAACACAGTGCCTGCGCCAGGGGCCCAAAGTCGTCTGAGACTCTGGTCAGGCCATGAACGCAGATCACCACGTCTCGGTTGGCCGGGTCGCCATATTCCGCCACCACCATCCGGTGAGGCCCCGCCGGGCCCGCGCAATCGATCTCGAGGAAGCGGGGCTCCATTACTGCGCGACCCATCCACCATCCATGTTCCAGGCCACGCCCCGAACCTGATCAGCAGCTGAAGAGCAGAGAAAAAGCGCAAGACCAGCGAGCTGCTCGGGCGTTACGAACTCACCAGATGGCTGCTTCTCAAGCAAGAGACCCCTCTTGGCCTCCTCGACCGACACCTTCTCTTTTTCGGCGCGTGCATCGACCTGCTTTTGCACCAAGGGCGTGAGCACCCAGCCGGGGCAGATCGCATTACAGGTGATGGGCGTCTGGGCCGTCTCCAAAGCAACGACTTTTGTTAGGCCGACGAGCCCGTGCTTGGCGGCCACATAGGCCCCTTTCTGGGCGCTCGCGACGAGACCGTGCGCGCTGGCGATGTTTATGATTCGGCCGAATCCGCGCCTTTTCATTCCAGGAAGAACCAACCGCATCGTGTGAAAGGCTGAGGACAGATTGATGGCAATGACCGCATCCCAACGATCGACGGGGAAGTCCTCAATGAGATTCACATGCTGAATTCCCGCATTGTTCACCAACACATCAATGCGTCCGTGGCGCTGTTCCGCATCGTGCACCATGGCCTCAATCTCAGAGGGTTTGGACATGTCGGCGGACGAGTAACTCGCCTGGGCGCCAGAGAGTGCGCTGAGCTCGGACAAAAGTTTTTCAATCTGGCTAGCTTCGCCAAACCCATTCAACACAATCTGGGCGCCCTCAGCGGCCATGGCCCTTGCCATGCCCAGACCAATCCCGCTTGTGGATCCAGTTACAAGTGCTGTCTTACCGTGAAGCAGAGCCATGCTGTCATCTCCCGAATGGATTGAACTGGTGAAGCATATCTCGCGAGAGGTGCCAGAACCGGGACGTTGTTCGAGCGGCACTTTCAAAAAGGGGCTGGTCATCAGCCCATCTGAGCCGCAAGGCACCAAGAAGGTCCGAGCGGTAGAGCGGGATGCCAGCCTGTGCGTAGCGATCGACAACCTCAGGGTGCGGGTGCCGAAAGCGGCCGCGATAGGCAGACTGAACGACGGCAGCCCGTGGCGACAGGCCGAGGAGTTCGTCAGATGAGGAGGTCTTGCTGCCGTGATGGGGAACGTAGAGTACGAGCGGGTCTGGGCGCAGCCACGGTTGACGCTCAAGAATCTCACGCTCTCTTGACTCGGGAATATCCGCCGTAAGCAAAAGGGCCCGCCCGCGAGCATCCCGAACCTCAAGCACGCATCCGTCGGGATTGGTCGCTCGCTTGTCCTGCGGTGCGGGATCGTCACGGAATGGAGAAACAAATCGAAAGAGGACACCGTCCCAACTCCAGCTCACCCCAGTCTCACACGGGACATAGCTCGGTCGATGCGAGACCGACTCTAATCGCCCCCGAGTGGTCGCTTCAGACAGGCTGGTCAGTAGCCATCTCGGTCGAAAACGGGTCGTGAGATCCGCGAGTCCCGACGCATGGTCATCGTCCTGATGGGAGACCACCAGAGCTGAGAGCTGAGTCAGTCCCATGGCCTGAAGTTGTGGTGCGACGATGCGCTGTCCCGCCGTGTCCCGCCCAAGACTGGGTCCCGTGTCAAAGACCAAGGACTCGTTCTGCGTTCGAACCAGAACCGATGTTCCCTGGCCGATGTCCAGAAATAGTGCATGAAACTCACCCGATGGGGGTGCAGGCTCACCGCCCACCCAAAGCGCCAGGATGGCCATCCAGCATGCGTGCCGCCAGACGCCAAACGACGACTGTAGGGCCACAAGCGCCCCCGAACACGCCAAGATGCTCGCCCAGACGGGGGGTGCAGCCCAACTCAGACTGGCCCAACTCAGAGCGCCACACCAATTCAAAAAGCTGTAGAGCCATTCAAAGACGCGGTGACCCCAAACCAGAGGGTCGGGCAGGCCAACCATCGCCAGCAGACTGCCCCCCATGGCCAGTGGCGTAACCAAAAAGGTGACAACGGGGATGGCCAGTGCGTTGGCCAGAGGGCCCACCAAAGACACCTGCTGAAAGAGAGCAATCGTAAGGGGCGCAAGTCCAACAGAAATGGCCAACTGGGCCCGAACCGCTGATCGCCATGCGGAGCCCGCATCGGGCAGGCCAAAAAGAATGCATACGGCAAAAAACGACAACCAGAAACCCGCGGACAGCGGCGCAGTGGGGTCAAGCGCGAGGATGGCTAAAAGGGTGCAGGAAAGGATTCCCCAGGAGCTCGCCCGAAGGCCCGTAAGACTCGAGAGGGCCGCCACCGACACCATCACGGCCGTGCGCTGCGCTGGAATATTGAAGCCGGCCAAAAGCGCATAGGCGAAAGCCGCAAGACTCGCGCCGACCGCAGCAGCAACGGGCAGGGGAACGTACAGAGCCAATCGAAGTGGAGGGCGCGATGCGAGGCGCCAGATCTGGGTGACCAGCCATCGCGCCAGCACTGCAAAGAGCGTGACATGCATCCCCGAAATGGAGACCAGATGAGAAACACCCGTCCTAGAGAAGAGGCTCCAACTCTCTCGAGGGATGCCCTGCTGATCGCCGATGACGAGGCCAGACATCACTCCGGCGTGGGGTGCTTCTGCAAGCGTCGCAAGAATGACGGATCGTATGTGTGCTCGAAGGCGATCAATAAGGCTTCCCAGGTCGTGACCGGGTGGGCGCTCTCGAGAAGGCCGGTATCCCCTCCCGTTCTGAACGCTGCCGGACAGCAGAATGGACTTCGAAAACATCCAAGTCTCTGCGTCGAAACCGTAGAAATTTCTCGTGCCCGCTGCATTCCTCAGTCGCGCGCTAAGCTCGAATCGCTGTCCTGGAAGCAGATCCTCCGGGATTTCATTTCCGCCCGAAGACGACCATGTGAAGTTCGCTCGAGCGCCGGGACGCGGCCCCTCAATGAGACGGGCCTGAAACTTCCAGCTCGGGGGAAGACGTTCGTGCTCCACCCGCTGCGGAAGGTCTTCAACTTGAATAACCACCACGTGTACCGAGCCGTCATCGGATGGATCCAGTCGATTCGACAGACGATCGAAGGACACGATGGCCCCCCAGAGCATAAAACACAGCGCCACAAAAACGAGGCCAAGCCCGCAGGCAAAGGGGCGCCGAAAGTGCCAGTGAGGCAGGCCCCTCCAGATCAGGGCAGCGGCACCGGCATGCGCAAGAGCCAGTGTTGTGAGCAGATAACGGCTCGGCAGTGTCTCAAGCTGAAAGAGCAGACTGAGTCCCGCCAGGGCCGCCCCTGCGATCCAAAGGCTTTGCATGGACATGCCGATCAGTGACTAGCGAGTAAGGCGGCGAGCTTTGGCAGACTGGCACATGCGTTTGAACTCGTGACCCGCACGATATCGTCCGTTTTGCAGGACCGGAGCCGGGCGAGGTAGTCGGCAATACCGGGAATTTGACTGGGCTGATTAGCGCTACCCTTGGGCATCCATGAGGGTGTGATATCTGGGCTGTCGGTCTCAAGCACCAGATCCTCGAGGGGGAGACCGCTCGCCAATCGATGAATCTGATGGGCCCGGGAGAAGGTCATGGCGCCTCCGAAGCCCAGCCGAAGGCCCAAGCTCGTGAACGCTCTCGCCTGATCAAAACTGCCGTTAAAGGCATGTGCAATCCCTCGTCGAATGCCAAATCGACGAAGACCGCGAAGCACCAGATCTTGCGCACGACGGACATGAAGGATGACGGGTAACTCGAAGGCACGCGCCAGCCGGAGCTGCTGATGAAAGAGTTCTTCCATGAGGGATTTATTGAGGTGTGGGACAAAGTGGTCAAGACCGATCTCTCCGACTGCAACCAGCCTTGGGTCATCGGCATGAGCCGTCAGGGCATCTTCGAGCATGGCCAAGGCGCCGTCCCCTAGTCGATCGACCGAGCAAGGATGGATACCCAGCGCGTACCCCACATCTGGATGCGAGTGGGCAAGCGCCCTCACCCTCTCAAAATTCTCCGGCCCAACGGCAGGCAAAACGAATCCCTTCAGGCCGACCCCCCGAGCGCGCTCGAGAGCGGCCGTGGCATCCTCTAGGTAATCAAGGTGACAATGCGTATCGATCATGAAAGCCTTCTTCAAATCAAAACTGCCTCGTCCAGAGCACCTTGCCCAGAACCCCGTGCTCAGGCTCCTCGGGCCGGCGGTCCTGCACCCCAATGTCTGGTCGCTCAATCGACGTTCTGTGGCCGGGGGGGTTGCCGCTGGCCTCTTTTGTGGACTGGTTCCTGGCCCATTTCAGATTATCTCGGCCTCCCTCGTGGCCATTCTCATGAAATGGAATCTTCCCATCGCCGCGTTTGTAACCCTTTACACGAACCCGGTCACCTTCGTGCCGCTATACCTCGTCGGCCTGAAGATCGGAGTCGTCGCCTTTTCGTGGCTAGGGATCGCGGAGATCGATGGGCAGTCAATCGCATCCGGCGCCATCCCGTCACCCCCAGACTTTCACTGGACGGAACCCTGGACCTCACTTTTGGCGCTCGCTCAATGGGGCCTAGAGTTGGGATGGCCCCTCGCAGTCGGGGTCTGTCTGCTGGGTCTGGGCCTCGCCCTTACGGGTTACGCCCTGGTCTGGGGAGGCTGGTCCGCAACGGTCTGGCGCAGCCGTCAGAGGCGGCTGGCGGAACGCAGATCGAGAACGCGATCACAGCGCTCCGCGAGCTGAGCATCGTGCGTCACTAAAATCAAGGCAGCCTCTTGGGCGCAAACTCGTTCAATGAGGCACTCAAAGACAGCATGGGCGGTGTCGCGATCGAGATTGCCGGTCGGCTCATCGGCGAGCACCACCGAGGGCTGGGTAACGAGCGCTCGAGCGATCGCAACTCGCTGGCGCTCTCCACCCGAAAGCCGAGCAGGCGAGTGATCGAGTCGCTGCTCAAGTCCCACACGACATAGGATCTCGCGCGCGCGCTCTTGTGCCTCACTCGTCGGGGCACGCCGAATACGCAACGGCATCGCAACATTCTCGAGGGCGGAAAATTCCGCGAGAAGGTGGTGAAACTGGTAGACAAAGCCTACGTGAAGGTTGCGAAGCCGCGTGCGCGCAGCATCGCTCATGTCGGAGGTGGATTGCCCAAGAATCTCCACATGCCCCAGGCTGGGAGAATCAACGCCGCCGAGGACCTGAAGCAGGGTTGATTTGCCCGCGCCCGAAGGGCCCACCACTGCGAGCGATTCGCCGAGGCTCACCGACAGGCTGACCGGCGCAAAAGGACGAATCTCTCGAGGCCCATCTCGAAAAACCTTCTGCACCTGATCGGCTCGGAGCACAACCCTAGTCATGTCGCAACGCCTCTACTGGCTCCGTCCTGGCAGCCTGCCAGCTCGGATACAACGTGGCCAAGAGGGAGAGCACCATCGAGCATAGACCGATCTGGATTACATCGCCCGCCCGAAGCTCGGAGGGAAGACGGTCGATCAGGTAAATGCCCTTGGGTAAGACCTGAAATCCCATCAGGGTCTCGAGCCCCTGCACGAGGCGGTCAACTTCGAGTGCCCCTGCCACGCCCAGTGCGATGCCAACAGTGACGCCCAAAAGCCCAAGGCAGGCGCCCTGAATCATGAAAATCGCTTGGATCGAGAGCCGTTGAGCGCCGAGAGTCCGAAGAATAGCGATGTCGGATCTCTTGTCCATCACGGTCATCACGAGCATCGACACAAGGTTGAAGGCAGCCACTGCGATGATGAGCAGGAGGATGACGAACATCATTCGCTTCTCGAGTTGAACGGCTGCAAACCACGTCCGATTCTCCTGGGTCCAGTCGCGAACTGCGAGCGACGGTGGAAGCCCCGCGCGAATCTGGGCTGCAAGACTCGGTGCAAGCTGTTGGTCGGAGAGTCGCGCTCGAATGCCGTGCAGAGCCTGGCCCCTGAAGAAAACACTCGCATCTTGTTGATGCACAAAGACCAGACTACTGTCGTACTCAAAGTGCCCGGATGCAAACAGCCCAGTAATACGAAACGTCTTGACCCTCGGAACCACGCCAGCGGGGCCGGGCGTGGAGTCGGCGGTAACAAGGGCCAAGGCGTCGCCCACACCAAGGCCTTGACTGAAGGCGAGCTCACGCCCAATGACAGCGGAAAAGTGTCCCGGCTGCAGAGAGTCAAGACGTCCGACCTGAAGGGTCTGAAGGGCCGGGCTCACCAAGGGCTCTTGAACTGGATCAATCCCTCGAACAATCACGCCCTTGAGCCGCTCGTCTTTTGCCACGATGGCCTGGCCCACGACAAAAGGGGCAGTGGAGAGGACCTGCGGAACCCTCATGAGTTGGGCCTGCGCAAGCCCGAGGTCTGAGGCAAAGGCGTCCGAGGAGACGACCTCTAAGTGGGAGAGCACGCCGAGCATTCGGTCGCGCACCTCCTTTTGAAATCCATTCATCACCGACAGCACGATGATGAGCGCGGCCACGCCCAGGGCAATCCCCATCGTGGCCATAACGGATATAAAGCTGATGAATCGAGTAGACCGGGAACGGCGACCGGACATGATGTAACGGAGGCCTACCTCGAGTTCAAAGGGCATGAGTCGAGTTTGCCATACTCATCCCCATGCGCCCTCTTCTCTTGATTGATCACGGACTCATTTATGCCGATGAGGCGCAGGCTCTCAAGGAGCGGCAATCCCAGGTCATGGGCCAATCGCCGGCTATAGACGCCCTCGCCCGAAAGCTTGCTGGCTGCACGCGACACGTGATTGAAGGGGATCGTCTACCCGACGAGGCGGTGCAGCCAGCACTGCTTCATTTTCTCAACCAAGAGCTTCGGCTTGCCCACCCCGACTGGTTGGATGGCCTGCCTTGGGCTGCGCTCAGTGCGCTGGCAGACGGCCTCAGCCCATGGCCGGGGGAAGGATGGGCCACCCTTTACTTGGGCGAACTTCTTATCTCCCCCACGCAGGTGGGCTTCGCCCTTCAAGCCACACAAGAGCGCTCCCAACAACTCAGCCCACCCCGGCTTCGTGCGCTTCGGGAGGGGCTGCAAGAGGGGCTTGGCGACCCCGAAGCCTGCGCTCTACAGGGTCGCTCCGGGGGGCTTTATCTTCGAACCAGTCGCCCCCTTCAACTGAGCTGCGCCCATCCGAGGCTCATTGAGGGGCTCCACCTCCCCTCCTTTGAACCACAGGGACCCGACGCGGCGCGCTGGCGAAGGGCCAGTCACATCGTTCAAATGCTCTGGCATCAGGAAAATAACGCGGCACACGCTGCACCACAAATTCTATGGGCCTGGGGCGCGGGGGCGGGGCTGCCAGCGGCCTGCCTCAAAACGCTCAAGGAGACTCCTCACGGCATGAAAGATATGGAGGACGCTCCGCTGTGGCTGATTGGTCTAATCAAGGCGCTAACTGCGCTGGGCTTGCCGCCGGACATCCACTACCGCACCTTTCTGCCATCCGGGGACTCGGATCCTGCGCGCGAGTGGTGGCAAGACTGGGCGAAGTGGGCTCGAGAACTCGAAGAGATCGCAGCGAGGTCCCCAAGAGGTGCGTGGAAACTTGTTGTCACGCAGGGGTCTCAAGGTCTGGTCTTTGAGTCCGCTCCCAGAAGTACGATGAGAGGCGCTCTCGCAGCCATGGGTGAACGAATCCGTATTGGATCGTCCGCACCCCTCACTGACATCCTTACGCTCCACGATGACTGAGCCCCTCCCCTATCGAGACCGGCCCCTAAACGACAGCGTCCGAGACGCGCTCGTGTCTGCAGGTTTTCATCCAACACTCGCGAGTTGCCTTGCCAGACGCGGTGTTCAAGGCCCGGAGGAACTCGACGCAGCGCTGATCCATCTGCCGCCGCCAAGGTCGATGCGAAACGCATCCGAGGCGGGAGCGGCGATCGGGCAGGCCATCTTGCATGAGCGAAGATTCTTGGTCGTCGGGGATTACGACGCCGATGGCGCTACGGCAACCGCCCTTGTCGTTCGGGGACTCGGTCGACTGGGGGCAGACATTCGATTCCTGGTTCCAGACCGATTCCGTTTTGGGTACGGACTCACAAGGCCGCTGCTCGAATTCGCTACGCAGCAGTCAGCGAACCACCTCCCACACTGGATTATCACTGTGGACAACGGCATCTCGAGCGTGGAGGGTGTCGCCTTCGCAAGGGCCATGGGCATTGAGGTATTGGTCACCGACCACCACCTCCCGGGGCGCGTGCTGCCAGACACCCTCATCCTCAACCCGCAGATGTCTGACTGTGCCTTTCCCTCAAAGAACCTCGCTGGCGTGGGCGTCGCTTTTTACCTCGTCATGGCCACGCGCGCCTGGCTCATCCAACAAGACGGTGTGGAGACGGCCGCAGGACGACCCTCCCGCTTTCCAAATGGCCCACCCCGCCTTGACGATTTGTTGCCGCTGGTGGCGCTGGGCACGGTGGCTGACTTGGTGGGCCTCGATGCCCACAATCGACGGCTCGTTGAACAGGGACTTCGACGCATTCGCAAGGGACTTGCCCCCGAGGGCATGAAGGCGCTCTTTCGAGTTTCTGGACGAACGCTCGAATCGGCTTGTAGCAGTGATCTGGGCTTTCAGATCGGGCCCCGACTCAATGCCGCGGGGCGATTGGCCGACATGGCCATTGGAATTCGCTGCCTCCTGAGTGACGACCCCCAAGAGGCCCAGAACCTCGCCGAATCACTGAACGCGCTCAACCAAGAACGAAGGGAGCGGGAGGCCTCCGCTCGGGACGAGGCACAAGAACTCGCGGCCGAGCTTCAGGCCGATGCCACTCGATACGGCCTGATCCTGTTTAAAGACACCTGGCACCAGGGAATTGTCGGCTTACTCGCGAGCCGAGTGAAGGAGCGCGCGTATCGACCCGTGATTGCCTTCGCGCCAGAATCCCCTCAGAGCCCGCTGCTAAAGGGGTCCGGACGATCGATTCCCGGTGTTCATCTGCGAGATGTCCTCGAACGGGTCGACACACAATCGCCGGGGCTGATCCGAGCGTTTGGTGGTCATGCCATGGCTGCAGGTCTCACCATTGAACGCTCTCAACTCAGTCAATTCTCTGACCGCTTTGAGGAGGCTTTACGCGCGTTCTGCTCGGAGGATGTCTTTCGAAGTGAGCTCATGACGGACGGATTGCTCGAGCCGAGTCAACATCAGGTCCAACTGGCCCAGCAGCTTGCCGGGCAAGTCTGGGGACAGGGGTTTCCCCCGCCGGTTTTTCGAGCGGTCTTTCGTATTCGAAGTCAGCGACTCTTGAAAGAAAAACACCTCAAACTGCGTGTGTCTCCGAGGAGCAGCCCAGCACATGAGTTTGACGCCATCTGGTTTAACGGACCCTCATCCCTGCCCTCTCACGCGCATCTAGCCTATGAACTCTCAACGAATGACTGGCAGGGGCAGGAGGCCGTTCAACTGCTCATTCGCGGACTGCTCAACCCAGACGGGGCCTGAGCGCGCAGGCAGGGAGGGCCGGGGGGCCAGCCCCCACTACTTCTTTTTGTCGCTCGAACTTGGGGAGACAACATCGATGGCCCCGCCCACCACAGTGGTGGTCGCGCCCACAGCCGCAGAAGTCGCGCTGGTTGCAACGTCCGCGGCAAGCATCACCGCGCTGCATCCCGAAGCGAGCTGACAAGCGGCGACTGTAAAAAAGAGACGGAGTACTCGGTCAACCATGGGCGACGCCTCCTGGCTAGTCTTCCCTGCGTAACGCGGGAAAGATGATGACATCTCGAATGCTCGGGCTGTCAGTCAGTAGCATCATGAGTCGATCTATTCCGATTCCGCAACCTCCTGCGGGTGGCATGCCGACCTCTAGAGCCCGAATATAGTCTGCATCAAAGAACATGGCCTCCTCATCACCAGACTCCTTTGCCATCACCTGCGCACGAAAACGGGCGGCCTGATCCTCGGGGTCGTTGAGCTCCGAAAAACCGTTGGCAATCTCACGTCCTGTCATAAAAAGCTCAAACCGCTCGGTGATCTCGGGATGAGCGTCAGAGGCGCGTGCAAGAGGAGACACCTCAACAGGGTAGTCGACAATAAATGTGGGATTCCACAGCTTGCTCTCGGCCACCTCCTCAAAAAGCGCCAATTGCAGCGCGCCCAGGCCGGCCTGGGCAAGAGGAGGTTTCTCGACCGCGACCCCTCTCGCTGCGAGAATCGCCCGGAGGGCCTCAATGCTGTGAAGGCTCTCTTCGCCAATCTCCGGAGCATGTCGGAGGATGGCTTCAGAGATGGTCAGCCTCTCAAACGGCCTCGCAAGATCGAGGGTCTGACCCTGAACGGAGAGAGTCGCAGAGCCCGTCGAAGCCACGGCAACGTGACGGAGAATCTGTTCCGTAAAATCCATGATCCAGCGGTAATCCGTGTAGGCCGCATAGAACTCCATCATGGTGAACTCTGGGTTGTGTCGGGGACTGAGGCCCTCATTACGGAAGTTTCGATTGACCTCGTACACTCGATCAAACCCGCCGACCAGAAGCCGCTTCAGATAAAGCTCAGGCGCAATCCGCAAATACATGTCCTGGTGAAGCGCATTGTGATGAGTCACGAAAGGCTTCGCAGCAGCACCGCCCGGAATGGGATGAAGCATGGGCGTCTCTACTTCTAGAAAGCCATGCTCAGTCATGAAGGATCTCAAGGCAGTGAGTGCCTGAGACCGAGCCAGAAAAACGCGACGAGAGTCGGCATTCACGATGAGGTCGACGTATCGCTGCCGATAGCGGGTCTCGGTGTCATGGAGGCCGTGAAACTTATCGGGCAGCGGCCTAAGAGACTTTGTGACCATGCGAAGCGAGTGACATCGCACCGAAAGTTCGCCCTTCATTGTCTTAAAGAGCGTGCCCTGCGCGGCAATGATGTCCCCGAGGTCCCAGTGCTTCACCGCGTCATGAACCGCCTCGCCGACGCCCTCGTCATTCAAGTAGAGCTGGATTCGGCCGGAAGCGTCCTGGAGCGTCACGAAGCTGGCCTTGCCCTGAATCCGTTTAAGCATGATTCGGCCGGCCAAGGATACGTCAACGGACTCTCGCTCGAGATCTTCTCGCGTGTGGGTCTCATAGCGCTTATGGAGGGGCTCCGCACGATGTGAGGGAAAAACATCGTTCGGGAAGGCAGGCGACGCACCGGCCCGGATGGCTGCAAGCTTCTGGCGTCTCTCGACCAAGATCTGACTCTCGTCGACCTCGCTCTCGACGGCCGAAGAGACGCTTTGTTTGTCGGTCATAGAACTTCCTTAAACGCCCTGCTTGAGGCTGGCTTCAATAAATGCATCGAGGTCCCCGTCGAGCACCCGCTGGGTATTGGAGATCTCAACATGTGTTCTCAGGTCTTTGATTCGAGACTGATCTAGCACGTAACTGCGGATCTGATGTCCCCAGCCCACATCGGTTTTACTCTCTTCGAGTTTCTGCTGCTCGGCCATTCGCTTGCGCATCTCATGCTCGTAGAGACGGGACTTCAACATCTTCCAAGCCTCATCACGATTACGGTGCTGGGAACGATCGTTCTGGCACTGCACGACGATTCCGGTGGGGATGTGCGTAAGGCGGACAGCAGAGTCCGTTTTGTTGACATGCTGACCGCCCGCGCCAGAGGCTCGATAGGTATCGGTGCGCACCTCTGACGGGTTGATTTCTATGTCAATCGAGTCATCAACCTCGGGGTACACAAAAACCGAGGCAAACGAGGTATGGCGACCCCCGCTCGAGTCGAAGGGAGACTTGCGCACCAGCCGATGGACACCGGTCTCGGTGCGGAGGTAGCCAAACGCAAAATCCCCAACGACCTTTAGCGAGGCCGACTTGATGCCCGCCACGTCCCCCTCAGACTCCTCAAGGACCTCGACCTTGAAGCCCTTTCGCTCACAGTAACGGAGATACTGCCGCAACAACATACTGGCCCAATCGCAGGCCTCGGTCCCGCCGGCTCCGGCCTGAATATCGACAAAGCAGTTCGAGGGGTCGGCCGGGTTCGAAAACATCCGCCTGAACTCCAGCTCACCGACCCTTGACTCGAGACGGTGCGCGTCGGCTTCGAGTGCCTGAAGTGTCTGATCATCGGCCTCGTCTCGAGCCATCTCAAAGAGCGTAAGGCCATCGTTGATGGCGGATCCCAACTCCGAGAGCACGAGTACCACCGCCTCAAGGGCCTTCTTCTCGCGTCCGACATCCTGCGCCCTCTTAGGATCGCTCCACAGCGCGGGATCCTCACTCAACACGACCACTTCTTTTAGTCGCGCTGACTTCCCATCGAAGTCAAAGATACCTCCGAAGATCGGTGCAGCGTGCCCTGAGGCCGAGCAGGGATTGCTCCAGGGAATTAAGACGTTCAGCTTCCATAGCCACTCATTCTACTTCGCACCACCTCAGTGATTTTCGCGAGCATGGTTAATCGTGTAGCGAGGAATCTCGACCTCAAGGTCTTGCTCGGCAATCTCCACCTGACAAGATAGGCGCGACTGAGCGGTAAGACCCCACGCCCGATCAAGGAGGTCCTCCTCATCCTCCTCTGGGGGCGTAAGGCTATCAAACCCCTTCCGAATCATGACGTGACAGGTGGTACACGCCTTGGACATCTCGCATGCATGTTCAATAGCAATGTGATTACTCAGAAGGACCCGACAGAGGTTGTCCCCGGTGGCGGCTGAGAACTCAGTGCCAGTGGGGCACAACTCGGGATGCGGAAGGACGCGAATCGTAGGCATGGTGGATTAAAAGGTCTGGATCGACTTTCCCTTGAGCGCCTGAGAAACCGCGCGATTCATCCGACGCTCGGCAAAGGGTCCACTGAGTCGCCCAAGACCATCGAGCGCATTCTTGATGGCATCTAGATGATCTCCTCCGCAGACCTGCCGACCGCCACTCATGGCCGCCTCTAACTCGACCCGCTCCGAATGAGATAACAAATCAGCGTCGGCTGCCAGGGCCTCGGAGAGCGACTCTATGAGCTGTCGCAGCTCGACCTGATGTTCTCGAAGTGCTCGGGCCTTCATGTCGGATCCAGCATGGGTCATTGCATCCTCGAGCATCTGCGCAATTTCTCCCTCTCCAAGCCCATACGAGGGCTTGACCTCAACATGCGCGGAGACGCCACTGGTCTTTTCCTGCGCAGAGACAGAAAGGAGCCCGTCTGCATCCACCTGGAAACTCACGCGGATGCGGGCTGCTCCGGCCGCCATGGGGGGAATGCCCCTCAATTCAAAGCGGGCCAATGATCGGCATTCACTGACCACCTCACGCTCCCCCTGCACGACGTGAATAGCCATTGCGGCCTGCCCCTCCTTGAAGGTGGTGAACTCTTGGGCCCTGGCCACGGGGATGGGTGTGTTGCGCGGAATCACCTTCTCTGCCAATCCGCCCATGGTCTCGAGACCCAGGCTTAGCGGAAGAACATCAAGCAGTAGCCAGTCCTCACCCCCCGGACGGTTCCCCGCCAGGAGATGGGCCTGCAGCGCTGCACCGACCGCCACCACTTCGTCCGGGTTGATATGCGCAAGCGGCTCTTGTCCAAAGAAGTTCTGCGCGGCCTCCCGAACATTGAGAAGACGCGTGGATCCACCCACGAGAACCACACCCTGAATCTGGTCGCGATTCAAACCCGCATCATGGAGCACCCCCGCACAGACCGACAGGGCTCTCTCGACAAGTGGCGCGGTAAGCTCCTTGAAGGCCTGACGACTCGTCAGCGCCAGGGGTCTGGAGCCGTCGTCTCTCATCCACTCCTGAGACACCAAGGTCTGATCGTTGACCGACTCGCAGAGGGACTCCTTGAGTCGGCGGGCAAGGCGAAGCAGGCTTCGCCACTCCGAAGATGACAGCGCATCTCGATCAAGTCCCCAGCTCCGAAGCCAATGGTCGGCGAGGGTCGCGTCAAAGTCATCCCCTCCAAGCTCGGCATCTCCTCCCGTTGCGACCACCTCGAAAACGCCTTTGGAGAGGCGAAGGATCGACACATCAAACGTGCCCCCACCGAGGTCGAACACCACATAGACGCCCTCAGCGCCCGATTCGAGCCCGTAAGCAATCGCAGCGGCAGTAGGCTCGTTGAGGAGCCGAAGAACGTGAAGACCGGCCAGCGTCGCCGCGTCCTTGGTCGCCTGCCGCTGAGCGTCGTCAAAGTAGGCAGGGACTGTAATCACGGCCCCCACGAGCTCATCGCCCAACGTCGCCTCAGCACGATCGCGCAGCACGCGCAAGATGTCAGCTGAGACTTCAACTGGGCTCACGGCGCCGCCCTCAGTCAGTATGCGAACCATAGACGTTCCGTCCTGCTCGTCCCCCGCAAGCCGATACGGCGACCGTTGACGCAGGGCATCCATCCGGCCACGGCCCATCAGACGCTTCACTGAGACGACGGTATTGAGCGGATCCTGTGCTGCCGCGAGCAAGGCAGCCTCGCCAACCTCCTTCGAACCGTCGGATCGGTAGCGCACGACTGAGGGCAGCAGCTTTGACCCATCGGCTGCCGGCAGCACCTCCGGAAGACCCGAGCGAACAGCAGCCACCAGCGAGTGAGTGGTACCGAGATCGATGCCGACAGCCAATCGCCGCTGATGGGGAACCGTCGATTCGCCGGGCTCGGCAATCTGTAAAAGCGCCATGTCTAAATCTCGTCTCGAAATCGATCGATAAACATCAGGGCACGAACCTCTTCGACCGCACGATCCAGTGCGTCATCGTCGGGATGGGCATCGAGCAACTCGCCCAGCCGACCAAATCCTTTCTTTAAGGCTCGATCACAATGCGCGCGGAGTTCAGCGAGCGCCTCGCCGCGATGGGGCTCTGGGCGCTCGCGCGCGGCATCCAGGGCCTCACGAAGCGCCATCTGCTCCGAGAGAAAGTCCACCGGCATGCTGGTATTTGATTCGGCCTCAATGGACCGCCCGTAAAGGCTCAGAAGGTATGTGGCCCGCTGGACAGGATTCTTTAAAACCTGATGAGCCTCATTGATGCGGGTCGACCACTGGAGCGCGACCCGACGCTGAAAGTCGGAGGACGCGGAGAATCGATCTGGGTGGGCGACGGACTGAAGGCTCTTCCAAGCAGCGTCGAGCGCAGACTCATCGACCGAAAACTGCTCGGGCAGCCCAAAGAGCGAAAAATCGGTCTGACCGGTCGGGCCCATCACCTAAGGAGCCTCAGACCTGGAAGGATTCACCGCACCCGCACTCACTCTTCACGTTGGGGTTATTGAACTTGAAGCCCTCGTTAAGCCCCTCGCGGGCGAAGTCGAGTTGGGTTCCATCGATGTAAGGAAGACTCTTGGGGTCCACGAAGACTGTGACTCCATGGCTCTGAAACTCCAGGTCCTCAGGCAGCGCCGAGTCCACAAATTCGAGCTTATAGGCAAGCCCCGAGCAGCCCGTCGTGCGCACGCCAAAACGAATACCGACACCTTTTCCGCGCTTTTCGATGTAGCGCGAGACGTGCTCGGCCGCCTTCTCAGTGAGCGTGATCGACATGCTTTTTCTTGTAATCCTCGATGGCCGCCTTGATGGCGTCCTCAGCGAGGATCGAACAATGGATCTTGACGGGCGGCAACGCAAGCTCATTGGCGATCTGGGTGTTCTTAATGGTCATGGCCTCATCCAGCGTCTTGCCCTTGACCCACTCGGTCACGAGTGATGAGGACGCGATGGCAGAGCCGCAGCCGTAGGTCTTAAAGCGCGCATCCTCGATAACACCCTGCTCGTTGACCTTAATCTGGAGCTTCATGACGTCCCCACAGGCAGGTGCACCCACCATTCCCGTTCCGACGGACGGGTCATCCTTATCGAGGGAGCCGACATTTCTGGGGTTTTCGTAGTGGTCGATTACCTTATCGCTATAGGCCATGGGGAAGCGTCCTCCGTTGTATTCAAAGAAATGAGCTGTCTCGAGCGCTAGTGCGCAGCCCACTGGATCGTGTTGAGGTCGACACCGTCCTGAACAAGCTCCCAGAGGGGAGACATCTCACGTAGCTTGGCGACCTTCTGGGCCATGAGCGACACCGTGAAGTCAACATCCGCTTCGGTGGTGAAGCGTCCAATTGAGAACCGAATCGAGGAGTGCGCAAGTTCATCGCTTCGGCCCAGAGCGCGAAGCACATAGGAGGGCTCGAGGCTCGCGCTCGTGCAGGCCGAACCGGAAGAGACGGCAATATCCTTCACAGCCATGAGAAGCGATTCGCCCTCAACGTAATTAAAGCTCACATTCAAGTTGTGGGGGACGCGATGCTCAAGGTTTCCGTTGAGATAGACCGCCTCAATGGATTGCAGGCCCTTCCAGAGCCTATCCCGAAGCATGCGGATGCGCTCATTCTCTGCGGCCATCTCCAACCCCGCCAGCCGAAACGCCTCTCCCATCCCAACAATCTGATGGGTGGGGAGCGTTCCGGATCGCATCCCACGCTCATGTCCACCCCCATGAATGAGTGGCTCGAGACGGATGCGAGGCTTGCGACGGACAAAGAGGGCTCCGATGCCTTTCGGCCCATAGGTCTTGTGGGCCGAGAAGGACATCAGATCGACTTTAAGGGTCTGAAGGTCGATGACCACCTTGCCGGTGGCCTGCGCGCTATCAACGTGAAAGACAATGCCCCGCGCCCGACAGACCTCGCCAATGGCTTGGATGTCTTGGATGACACCGATCTCATTGTTCACGAACATGACCGAGACGAGAATGGTGTCTGGGCGAAGCGCTGCTTCAAACGCATCCAGCGAGACGAGGCCATCCTCCCGAACATCGAGATAGGTGACCTCAAACCCCTCACGCTCCAGCTCCCGGCAGGTGTCCAACGTCGCTTTGTGCTCCGTCTTGACCGTGATGACGTGACGACCGCGGTCTCTGTAAAAGTGTGCTGCACCCTTCAGGGCAAGATTGATCGACTCGGTTGCGCCCGACGTCCACACGATTTCTTTCGGGTCACAGTTCACCAAGGCTGCAACTTGCTTCCTCGCCTCCTCAACCGCTGCCTCGGCGGACCACCCGTAGGCATGACTGCGAGAGGCTGGGTTACCGAATTCCTCTCGAAGGAAAGGAATCATTCGGTCGACCACTCTGGGATCAACAGGCGTGGTGGCCGAATAATCAAGGTAGATGGGTTGCTTCATGAGACTGCAGGTTCTCTCTCGTCGTGGAAGACCACGTTTCGAGTGACCGCCTGCGGGGCCCCCTGCTTGTTCTTCTGCTCATCCACGAGATCCTGAAGCGAGATTCCGTCCAAGAAGTCGACCATGTGGCGATTGAGGCTGGCCCACAGCTCGTGAGTCATGCAGACATGTTCGTCATGACAGTTTTGTTTGCCCCCACACATCGTGGCGTCCAGCGGCTCATCGACCGCGTAAATGATGTCGGCGACCGTGATCTCCTTCGCTGCGCGGGCGAGGCGGTAGCCTCCGCCAGGGCCTCGGCTTGACTCGACCAACTCGTGGCGACGAAGACGGCCGAACAACTGCTCAAGGTAAGAGAGCGAAATGTGCTGACGCTGGCTGATGGCAGACAGGGTGACGGGACCCTTGGTCTGACGAAGACCGAGGTCAATCATCGCGGTAACAGCAAAGCGGCCTTTCGTGGTGAGTCTCATATGGGCTCCTTGGTAATGGGACCGAATCCCGGGACCAACTCCCTAAACCTGACTAATTTAGTCGGAGTTTACAGAGTCCGATCGATTTACTCAAGAATAAGGGGGCCGACGCCCCCTTTTTCAAGACCAGCGAGATAAAGACTTGAAGAATCAAGCCCTTAGAGGGACCTCTAGGCAGCCGCCACCATACTTGCACGGCGACGAACCACTTCCATCAGGCCGTTACAGGCATCCTCGATGTGATCAAGGGCCAGATCGAAGCCTTGGACACCACCGTGGTAGGGGTCGGTGATCACGGCAGCTTCGAATTCCGTCGCAAATCGCATAAGCAACTGCAGCTTGTGTTGCATTCCTCGGGCAGCCGTGCGCTGAAGTAGGGCCAGGTTGTCCCAGTCCATGGCCAAGACGTAATCAAACTCACTGAAATCGGCCATTTCCACCTTGCGAGCCTGATGACCGGACAGGTCGTAACCGCGACGAAGCGCTGCGGCCAACGCGCGGGGGTCTGCGGCCTCGCCAACATGGAATGCGTGTGTGCCTGCAGAGTCGGCAACGACAAGATCGGCAAGTCCAGCCTGCCGAGCCATGGTCTCAAAGACGGCCTTGGCGGTCGGCGAGCGGCAGATGTTCCCCATACAGACGAACAAAACCTTGGTTTTGATGCCAAAGGATTGGGTTGGGGTTGAGTCAGGTTTCTTCAGAGGGCGGGTCATGGCAGGTTCTTCCTTTGCTAACGACGTTATGCAGCCTGGCTTGCCTGGCCTGAGCTGCGGTTGGAATGCGTAAGCGGCTGGTTCTCGGGTCCACCAACCTCTATTTGATCGTGAAGGGCGCTCGCACCAAACACCCGCGCCTTGAGGCGGGCGAGCTGGTCTCGAGCCGAGGCGGCCTGCTCGAACTCCAGATTTCGCGCGTGTTCGTGCATCTGCTTCTCGAGACGCGCAATCTCCCGAGCGAGCGCCTTCTCGGATAGGTCCTCGAGCCCAAGGGGGGATAGGGCCAAAGCATCGGCGCCGCCCTGCTGCGAAACCACCCCATCAATCAACTCGCGTACCTCCTTGCTAACGGAACGGGCCGTGATTCCGTTGGCCTCGTTATGCGCGAGTTGCTTGATCCGTCGGCGCTCGGTCTCTTCGATGGCCTTTCGCATCGACTCCGTGATGCGATCCGCGTAGAGAATCGCTCGTCCCGTCAGGTTGCGTGCAGCCCGACCAATGGTCTGGATGAGGCTCCGGTGAGAGCGCAAAAAGCCTTCCTTGTCTGCGTCCAGGATGGCCACGAGAGATACCTCAGGAATATCGAGCCCCTCTCGAAGCAGGTTGATTCCAACCAGCACATCAAAGTGTCCGAGGCGTAGGTCCCGAATAATCTCGACCCGCTCCACGGTATCGATGTCCGAGTGCAGATAGCGAACACGCACCTGATGCTCGGTGAGGTACTCGGTGAGGTCCTCGGCCATGCGCTTGGTCAGGGTTGTCACAAGGACCCGCTCGCCCCGATCTGCCCGAATCCGAATCTCCCCCAAAACATCATCGACTTGGGTGCGCGCGGGCCGTACCTCAATCTCCGGATCAACGAGTCCCGTGGGCCTGACCACCTGCTCCACCACCTCGGAGCCGGACTTCTGAAGCTCGTAATCAGCGGGGGTCGCAGATACAAAGACAACCTGCCGCAGCTTGGGCTCTAGCTCATCAAAGCGAAGCGGACGGTTATCTAGGGCCGAGGGTAGACGGAAACCGAAGTCCACCAGCGTCTCCTTGCGAGCTCGATCACCACGGTACATACCGCCGAGCTGACCAATCAGGACATGACTCTCGTCAAAAAAGACCAGTGCATCGTCTGGGAGGTAGTCAATCAGGGTTGGCGGCGGCTCCCCGGGCGCGGCACCAGACAGGTGTCGGCTGTAGTTCTCAATGCCCTTGCAGAAGCCGAGCTCGGCGAGCATCTCCAGGTCGAAACGCGTCCGCTGCTCTAGGCGCTGAGCCTCAACGAGTTTCCCGGATGCCACGAGCTCCTTGGAGCGCTCTCGAAGCTCCTCCTTGATGGCCTCGACCGCCCGAAGGACGACCTCGCGAGGTGTGACGTAATGTGATGAAGGGTAGATCACAAAGCGAGGAACCTTTTGCCGAACGCGACCCGTGAGGGGGTCGAAGAGTTGCAAAGACTCCACCTGATCATCGAACAGCTCGACTCGCAGGGCGAGTTCCGCGTGCTCCGCGGGGAAGATATCGATGGTGTCACCTCGGACACGAAAACTGCCGCGGCCGAATTCGGCATCATTTCGTCGGTATTGCATGCGGACTAGTTGCGCAATAAGGTCGCGCTGCCCAATGGGATCTCCTACGCGCACGGCCAAGACCATGGCGTGATAGTCGCTGGGGTTACCAATTCCATAAATGCACGAGACCGTCGCAACGATAATGGTGTCTCGACGCTCGAGCAGAGACTTCGTCGCCGACAGTCGCATTTGCTCGATGTGCTCGTTAATCGCTGAGTCTTTCTCTATAAAAAGGTCTCGCTGGGGCACATAAACCTCGGGTTGGTAGTAGTCGTAGTAGGACACGAAGTACTCGACTGCGTTCCGAGGAAAGAACTCACGCATCTCTGAGTAGAGCTGGGCCGCCAGGGTCTTATTGGGCGCCAGAACAATGGCTGGGCGCCCCATCTGAGCAATGACTTGAGCCATGGTGAAGGTCTTGCCGGAGCCGGTCACCCCGAGAAGGGTCTGGTACGCCAGCCCGTCCCGCAAGCCCCGCACGAGGGAGTCAATCGCCGATGGCTGATCGCCCGCTGGCGCGAAGGGCGAGACCAGCTCAAACGGACTTCCGGGGAAACGGGCCACAGAGTTGATCATGCTAAGATTTCGATAAAGATCTTTTGTCTATAACCACTTAGGCGAACTGTGGTGTTAAAACCACTCAGAAATCCTCAGCCAAGCCGCTATTGTCTCCCCTGCCCCCCGAAAATTCCATCGTTTTTTATCAATGCGCCGAGTAGAACAGGGGCTTAACTTCGTAAGAAGGCGCTTAACTTCTCGTTTCTTCACCTTAAAACGGACTAAATTCTTTTAACTTCTTGAAAAAAATGCCCTCTCGTCTCTTTTCCTCCGTGGAACTTGCTCCCCGTGACCCCATCCTCGGCCTCACGGAGGCCTTCGTCGCAGACTCCCGCTCCGAGAAGGTCAATCTCGGTGTGGGCGTCTACTACGACGACAACGGAAAACTTCCGCTGCTTCGATGCATTCGCGAGGCCGAAGAACGGCGCGCCGCGGCCGCTCCCTCCCGGGCCTACCAGCCAATTGAGGGTCCGAGCAGCTATAACCAGGCCGTTCAGCACCTCCTGTTCGGGCAGGAAAGTTCCGCTGTTCAAGAGGGGCGTGTGATCACGATCGAAACGCTCGGCGGCACGGGGGCCCTCAAGGTGGGGGCCGACTATTTACGAAGACTCCTCCCGAAGGCCAGGCTCTGCATCAGTGACCCCAGCTGGGAAAATCATCGAGGGATTTTTGAGATGGCCGGCTTCGAGGTCTCTCCCTATCGGTACTACGACGCGTCGACACGAGGTCTAAACTTCAAGGGCATGCTCGAGGATCTTGAGGCCCTGCCCGCGCAGAGCATCGTGGTCCTTCATGCCTGCTGCCACAACCCGACTGGCGTGGATCTCTCTTCGAAACAATGGGATTCCGTGGTAAGCACGCTTCAGTCCCGAGACCTCATCCCCTTCTTGGATATGGCCTACCAAGGTTTTGGAGATGGGCTTCACGAGGACGCGGAAGCTTTACGTAAGCTTGTGGACTCGGGCCTTCCACTCCTGGTGTCGAGCTCCTTCTCAAAATCGTTCTCTCTCTATGGAGAGCGAGTAGGTGCGCTCTCCGTTGTGACCGCCTCTGCCGATGAGGCCTCTCGCGTGCTCAGTCAAATCAAGCGAACCATTCGAACCAACTACTCGAACCCGCCGACGCACGGCGGTGCCTGCGTGGCCATGGTGCTGTCGACCCCCGAGCTTCGCTCGGAATGGGAGGCGGAACTCGCAAGCATGCGCGATCGCATCAAGGCCATGCGAGCCGGCCTCGTAGCGGGACTCAAAGCCGAGGGCGCCAAGCAAGACTTCTCTTTTGTCACCGCCCAGCGCGGCATGTTTAGCTACACCGGTCTCTCCGTGGCGCAGGTTGATCGCCTGCGAGAGGAGTTTGCGATCTACGCGATTGGCACTGGGCGTGTGTGCATTGCGGCCCTGAACACTCACAACCTACCGAGGGTGTGCAGGGCCATCGCCACGGTGCTCTGACTCGATCGATAGGGCCACCAGAAAGCGCGACACCATATTGTAGGTGGCCACCACAGCGACGAGTTCAACAGTCTGCTGGACACCCAAAGCCCGGACGAGGCGGCGCTTGAGGGCCCCCGCCACGCGGATATCCCTCGTCATCTCTCGCGTCAGCGCAAGCACGTCCTGCTCCAACTCGGGAAAAAGGCCTACTGGGAAGGTCTCCGAATCGATTTGTCGAATGGCGAGCGCCTGCTCGGGCGTACCCCCCGCCTCGATAAAGATGGGTGAATGATGCTCGAACTCATACTCTGCCCCGTTCAATATGGCGACTCCGCACATCGCTAACTCTCGAAGCTTGAGCGGCACCGACAGTCCAGTCCGCACCGCTCCCAGATAAGCATTCCAGCCTTCCGCGAGGGCGGGGCTGTGCAGCAACATGCGATCGAGCTTTAAGAGCTCTCCGCCCCGTCGCTGACGAATGGCCGCCACAAGATCGGCGGGCTCCTCAATGTCTGCGGGAAGAAGGGGGATAGGCGGCTCTGTGTTCATGGGTACACTCGATTCATGGGTTACCGGATTAAAGAATGTTTTCTCACCCTTCAGGGTGAAGGTGCGCAGACGGGCCGTCTATCGGTGTTTGTGCGGTTCTCCGGTTGCAACAACTGGAGCGGCCGCGATGTGGATCGCACCAAAGGTCCGGCAGACTGCGCCCGCTGGTGCGACACCGACTTTGTCGGAATCGATGGTCCTGGGGGAGGAGACTTCAGTGCCGATGAGGTCGTTGTCCGAGTGCAGTCTCTCTGGCCCAAGGGCCAAGAAGCTCCCCACGTGGTCCTCACGGGCGGCGAGCCTGCTTTACAAGTCGACAAGGCCCTTGTGGACGCACTGCACGAGACGGGCGCAAGACTGTCTATCGAAACCAATGGGTCGCTACCCCTACCGGAGGGCATCGACTGGATTTGCGTAAGCCCGAAGCGCACGGTGGGAGGGGACCCTCAGGCGCTTGTGGTTCGCAAGGGGCAAGAGCTCAAACTGGTGCTGCCTCAATCAGGATTCGAGGCAAAAGACCTTGAATCGCTGGACTTTGAGCATTTCTTTGTGCAGCCCATGGATGGCCCGGATGCCGAGGCCTCCCTTGCGTTTTGTATGGAGTGGGTTCGAACGTATCCTCGCTGGAAACTCTCGCTCCAGTCCCACAAAATCCTTGGAATTGCCTGATGCTGCTGTACTCCACCTTCTGCTTTGAGGCCTCCCATAGCCTGAGAGCCCCCGTTGGGCTCTCCGCGCTCCACGGCCACTCCTACTGGGCTCGAGTCTGGGTCTATTCAGACCCAAGCGCGGTCACCCCTTTGCCCGGTCTTGAGGCAGAGGCCCTTCGAATGAAATCGCTGCTTGATCATCAACACCTCAACACGCTCCTGCCTGGCGAACCCACCATGGAGGCGCTCGTGCAATTCATCCTCGGGCAGTGGCAGGGTCCCCCTCTAAAGCGCGTGCGCGTCTGGAGAGAGAGCCTTGGCTGTGGTGCAGAGTGGTCCACTCATCATGGCGAGACAGGCGACGCCGAGGGGCCCTGAAGAAAGCGAAAATCGCAGCCCGACTCAGCCTGCGTAACTTGACTGGAATGAAGCCACCCAAATCCGCGCTCGGCCGGCAGCGTCGGAAGCGATGCGGGCTCGCGAGCGCTCCACTGAGAGGGCTCCACGAGGACATCAATGGTGCCGGCCTTCACATCAAGACGAATGCGATCTCCGTCCCGTACGCGAGCAAGCGGCCCTCCTGCGGCGGCCTCTGGACTGATATGCAGAACAATCGTTCCAAAGGCGGTTCCGCTCATGCGACCGTCCGAAATTCTCACCATGTCTTTTACGCCCTGCGCCGCCAGTTTCTTGGGGATGGGGATGAGTCCGGCCTCCGGCATGCCCGCCGCGATGGGACCGATGCCCCGCAACACCAAGACGTCGTCAGCTCGCACGTCCAACTCAGGATCATCAATGCGAAACGCTAAATCCTCTAGGCCATTAAAAACAATGGCTCGACCCTCGTGTTGAAGGAGCGCGGCACTGGCGGCAACAGGCTTAATGACTGCGCCATTGGGCGCAAGGTTTCCGTGCAACATCTTGAGCCCTTCCGCTGGGTAGATCGGGTTCGAGACGGCGCGAATGACAGTCTGAGGGAAGTCATCGGCGGTTTCGATGCACTGTCCGATGGGTTGCCCCCAGACCGTTAGGGGATCGGGATCGAGGATGCCGCGCATCTCCCGCATGAGCCGGGGCATCCCGCCGGCCTCGTGAAAGTCTGGCATATAGCCCTGACCGCCGGGCTTGAGGTCAACCAAAACGGGGGTCTTCGCGGCGAGCGCGTTAAAGCGAGTCGAACTCAGCGAGAGACCGACCCGACCGACCATGGCGGCGAGGTGAACCAGTGCATTGGTTGAGCCACCGACTGCAAGCAACACCCGAAGGGCGTTGTCCACGTGCCCCTGAGTGATCGAGAGGACCTTGCCAGAACGCGCGAGCTCGGCTGCGACAGTGCCGGTTCTCTCCCCAACCCGGAGCCTCTCGGCCGATACGGCGGGAGCACTCGCTGCACCCTCCACAGAGAGCCCCATGGCCTCAATGATGCAGGCCATGGTGCTGGCCGTTCCCATGACGGAGCAGGTTCCTACCGAGGGTACCAGCTGGTTATTGGCCTCATCGATCTGCGCCTGGGTAAGACGACCAGCACGAAAGTCGGCCCAGAGTCGTCGGCAATCCGTGCAGGCCCCCACCCTCTGTCCACGCCAACTCGAAGACAGCATGGGGCCCGTTGGCAGGACCACAAAAGGGCGCCCCGCCGAGAGGGCGCCCATGATCTGGGCGGGCAGAGTCTTGTCGCAACCGCCCAGCAGGACGACTGCATCCATGGGTTGGGCTCGAATCATTTCCTCGGTGTCCATCGCCATGAGATTGCGCAGATACAAGCTGGTTGGCGCCGCAAAAGATTCGTGCAGAGAAATCGTCGGGAAGACCATGGGCAGCGCCCCTTCGAGCATGACCCCGCGCTTCACGGCCTCGACGAGTCCGGGCGCATTTCCATGACAAGGGTTGAAGTCGCTGTGCGTGTTCACAATGCCGACAATCGGGCGGTGCAGGTCTTCCTCGGAGTAACCGGCTCCCTTGATGAAAGCCCGCCTTAGGAAGAGTGCGAACTCTTTGTCGCCGTAGTTGACGGTGTTGGCCGCAAGACCCGACGCCAAATCGCGGGGTGAGCCTTGTGCGGGCACGATGGGGATGGACTTGTCTTTCATGGCGTTATTCTTCCGTATGCCTAACCCACGACCTTAACTCAAGAGATTCCATCATGCTGCGACCCTCTCCTCTGCCCGCGGTGCTCTCCCCGGTCATCACCCCCTTTCTTGCGAACGGGGAGCCAGACGGTGGGCGCCTTGCCAGACAATGCGCCTGGCTGCTTGCAAACAACGTGGGCCTGGCCATCTTTGGCACCAACTCAGAGGCCAATTCCATGTCCACGCGACAAAAACTCGCCCTCTTGGAGTCACTGGTCGCCCAAGGTCTGGCGGTGGATCAGATGATGCCGGGTACAGGGGCCTGCGCCATTGACGACGCCGTGGTCCTCACGCGCGCGGCCGTCGAGGCGGGCGCTGCAGGCACCCTCATGCTTCCCCCGTTCTATTACAAAGATCTCTCTGATGACGGGCTCTTCGCCTACTACAGCGAGGTCATCGATCGGGTCGGCAGCAGTCGCCTGCAGGTTTATGTTTACAACATCCCTCAGGTCACCAAGGTGCCGCTCTCACTCGATTTATTGGCACGCCTCGTCAAGGCCTTTCCAACGACAGTGGTGGGCATGAAAGACAGCTCGGGAGACTGGTCATACACTGAGTCGGTCATACGCGCCCTCGCGCCCCACGGGTTTCGGGTCTATGCGGGGAGCGAGGTGTTCTTGCTTCGAACGCTTCGGGCGGGTGGGGTGGGCTGCATTTCAGCAACGGCCAATGTGAACCCAGCGGCGATCAGCGCCCTTGCGCGCGACTGGCAGAGCCCGCTGGCAGACAACCGTCAGGCTGAGCTCGATCAGGTGCGCAGCATGTTTCAGTCCCTGCCCATGATTGCGGCCATGAAAGCCGCGGTGGCCGATACGCTAAAAGATTCGGACTGGGCCCGCGTGCGCCCTCCCCTAGTTCCGCTCAACGATGCGCAGCTGGCCACGCTGCGCGAAAGCATGGCGAAAACTGGCTTCTCAATGCCCGGTCTTGCGTCCTAGGGCCTTCCACCCCTACTTGGCCCTCGCAGCCGCAAGAATCTCGTTGCGGAGGAGTCGACCCGCCTCCTTCAGCAGAGATTCATAGCGCTCGCGCTCTTTCGCCATTGTGGCTGAATCCCACTGATAGAAGCCCCGCCCAGCCTTCATGCCCAGGGCTCCCTGCGCAACGCGTGAACGCAAGATCTGGGAGGGCTCCGAGTCATTGCAGAGATCGGGGTAGATGCTCTCGGCCGCGGCGCAATGAACGTCCAACCCGGCGTGGTCTCGCTGCATACAGGGCCCTGCAGCTAGGTAGCGAAAGCCGAACCCGAACCGCACCGCTGCATCAACACTCTCGGGGGTCGCGATCCCCCGATCAATAAGCTTCATAGCCTCTCTCGAGACCGCATGCTGAAGACGGTTTACGAGAAAACCGGGAATGTCTTGCCCCACCTTAATGGGGACGAAGCCCACCGATCGAAGCGCATCAGCCGCCTCCTCTGCCATGCGCGGATCCGTGTCCCTCGAAGAGACGACCTCCACCCCAGGAACTAGGTGGGCAGGCATAAAGAAGTGGGCATTGAGCATTCGATGGGCCTGCGGGTGGTCCTGCGCAATGCGACTAATGGGGATCGCTGAGGAGTTGCTGCAGAGAGGTATGTGTATGGGGATGGCGTTCGCCAGGTCGGCGAAGATCCGCTGTTTCAAGTCCAACTGCTCGGGCACCGCCTCAATCACAAGACCACGACTCATCCCGGAAAAGTCCAGGGACTGAAGCGAGGGCACGAATCGCGCCTCCCCCGATCCGCCCAACGTGGCCAAGCTCTCCGAGAGTCGCTCCCGCTTTTTTTCATAGTTGGCGGTTAAGGGCTCAACAATCTCGACGATCCAGCCCGCGTGCAGGAAGACCGCGGCGATATCGAGCCCCATGGTGCCGCCCCCAATAACCAACAGGCGGGGTTCGTCGGGGTTTTTATTCATGACTTCTGCTGACATGAGGGTAGCCTCTTTTTCGTGTACGGTTCGGGGTTGTACGGATTCCGACTTCCAAATAAAAATGAAATCCTCACGAGATTCTCTCTTACGGAGCGCACCCATGATCATTCCTCGCCGACTTTCATCCCTCGCACTCGCCCTGACCGTCTTTGTCTCGGGCGCAAGCTTCGCCACCGAGAACATCTCTATCGGCACAGGGGGAACCGGCGGCGTGTATTACCCGCTCGGCGGCGGCTTTGCCTCAGTGCTCTCAAAGTATGTCCCGGGCCTTCAGGCAACAGCAGAGGTGACAGGCGGCTCCGTTGCAAACCTCAAGCTCATCGGAACTGGCAAGCCCTATATTGGGTTTTCCATGGTGGATGCGGCGAAGGACGCCTCAAACGGTGAGGGCAAGTTTACCGACGGCAAGATCGCGCTTCGCACCCTCCTCATCCTCTATCCCAACCGAATGCATGTCGTGAGCACCACCAACACGGGTGTGAAGACCATGGCCGATCTCAAGGGCAAGCGGGTGTCGGTGGGCGACATTGGGAGCGCAACCGAACTCATGTCGACTCGCCTCTTGGATGCCGCGAAGGTTGATGTTAAGCGGGAGCGCCTGAGTGTCGCGGAGTCTGTGAACGCGCTGAAGGATCGCAAGATCGATGCCTTCATGTGGGTTGGAGGGCTTCCGACCGCAGCAGTATCGGACCTCGCCAATACCCCAGGCCTCACGATCCAGATGATCGACCACGCGCAGCTGGTTGATCCCATGAACAAAGCGCATGGCAACCTTTATTACGCTGACACGATCAAGAAGGAGGTCTACAAGGGCATGACGGTCGACAACAAGATTGCCTCCATCGCGAATATTCTGGTCGCACCCGCCTCCATGTCCGAGACAACGGCCTACAACATCGTCAAGACCATTCTGGAAAAGCGCGAGGAACTGCGTCAGGTGCATGCCTCTGCAGCAGAAATCCTGCCGGAAAATCAGAAAGTCGCAGCCACATCGGTCCCCTTCCATCCGGGAGCCCTGAAGTACTTCAAAGAAAAGGGAATCTCTGTTGAGGCTGCGCCCGCAAAGAAGGCCGCAAAGAAGAACTAATCCCCCCAGCAATCCCAAGTTTTCGGCCCCCACAGACCCGCCTTGAGCGGGTCTTCCGCTTCTAGGAAAAGAATATGTCCGCAACCGGTACGAACGATCCCACTGAATTCGATGCGGAACTCCAAAAAAAACTCACCGAGTTGATTGAGGAGGAAGAGGGGGCCCAGAGCAGTTACAAGGGCCTCATGGCGGTGCTGATTACCCTGGCCTGCGTCGCGATGTCCTGCGTTCACCTGTATGCAGCTTTCTCGATTGTTCCCGCGAGCACGCTGCGCCCCCTTCACGTCGCCATGGTGTTAGCGCTCGTGTTTCTGATCTTCCCCATCACACATGCCTTTCGGAATAAGTTGATGTGGTGGGATGTAATTTTTTCGGCCTTCTCTTTGTTCGTGTGTTTCTACCTTCTGAGCGGCGGCGAGGATCTTCTTGAGCGCAATACGAGTCCAAACGCCACAGACACGATCATTGGCGTGGCCTTTATTCTTGTCATCTTGGAGGCGGTTCGCCGAACCAACGGACTCGTTCTGGTTGCAGTCACCTGCACCTTCCTTGCCTACGCCCTGCTCGGTCAGTATCTGCCTGAGCCGTGGACCCATCGTGGCTACGACCTCGGTCGTCTTGTGGGTCACATGTACATGACGCTTGAGGGCATCTATGGCTCCGCCATCGATGTCTCCTCCTCCCTCATCATTCTGTTCACCATCTTTGGCGCCTTCTTGCAGTTCACCGGCGCTGGCAAGTTCTTCATCGACTGGTCCTTTTCGGCGCTCGGTGGGCGCCCCTCCAACGTGGGTCGAACCATCGTGCTCTCATCGTTCCTGCTGGGCGGGCCCTCGGGGTCGGGCGTGGCTACCACCGTGACGGTCGGGTCTGTCGCTGGGAAGATGCTCAAGGAGGTGGGCTACGAAAAAAATGCGGCAGGTGGTCTGCTTGCCGCGGGGGGACNNCTGGGCGCCATCATCTCGCCGCCAGTGTTGGGCGCAGCAGCCTTTCTCATCGCGGACTTCTTGGCCGTGTCCTACCTCGACGTAATCCTCATGGCCACCATCCCTACGATCCTGTTCTACCTGGGGCTCTTTGTGATGGTAGAGATCGACAGCCACAAATACGGCATGCGCGAGGCCGCAAAGGTGCCGACTGAGCCCGCTCTCGCCCTGGCCACCCGATATTGGTTCCACTTCCTTTCGCTGGTCTCCATCCTCGTTTTCATGCTCTGGGGCTTCTCGCCCATCATGAGCGTGTTTTGGGCGACCATTCTCTCGGCAATCACGAGCATGATTCGCTCCGATACCGCGATCCTGTCGTGGGACTACCTCAGAGGACGGCAACCCCTGGTCAAGGGATTCTACGAGTCGAACTTCATAAAAGCCATGGCAAGTGGCACGTCTGGCATGCTGGGCATCGGTGCTGTGTGCGCAGGCGCAGGACTCATCGTGGGGGTGGTCACGCTCACCGGACTCGGTCTTAAGTTTTCCTCCATCGTCCTTGCTCTGGCGGGCGGGAATCTCTTCCTCACCACACTCTTTACCGCCATCATCGTATGGATCGTGGGGCTCGCTGTTCCAGTCACTGCGTCATACATCATCTGCGCAGTCATCGCTGCGCCGGCACTCATGAAACTCGGCGTGGCGCCATTTGCCGCGCACATGTTCATCTTCTACTACGCGGTGCTCTCAGAGGTCTCCCCTCCGACCGCTCTCTCCCCTTTCGCTGCCGCGGCAATCTGCAAGGGCGATCCTTACAAAACCACACTCCAAAGCTGGAAGTATGTGGCCCCGGCGATCTTGGTGCCCTTCATGTTTGTGCTCGACCCGGCTGGCCAAGGGCTCCTGCTCACCGGCTCCATCAAGACACTCGCCAATGCGGATTGGCTGGCCATCGGTGAAGTCTTCCTGACCGCTGTCCTTGGCGTGGTCTGCCTTGCGGGCGGTCTCCAAGGCTGGTTTCTCCTAAAGACGAATCTCGTTGAACGCTGGCTTCTCATTCTCGCCGGACTCGCTCTCATGTATCCGGGGGACTCCTCCGATCTGATTGGGCTGGCAGCCTTTGCCCTGGGGACTGGTCTTCAGCTGCTCCGCAGGCGCGCGGCCCGGCCTGGTGACAACACGCCTTAGCGCAGGAGTTTCTGTTCGACCACCTCTGCAATGGCAAGACTTGCTGTGAGACCAGGCGACTCGATTCCGAATAGGTGAACAAGTCCGTCGAGCCCGAGCTCGCTCGGGCCGAGGATCTGGAAATCGGCGACTGGCTCACCCAAGTTAGAGAGCTTGGGACGAATGCCCGAGTAGGCGGGCCGCAGTCGTTCTGTCGGCAACGAGGGCCACCAGGTCTGAACATCTCGGACGAAGCCTGCAAGCCTCGCCTCGTCGACCCGAAAGTCTTGCATCGCCGCAGTGGAGCCAGGCTCTCGCGAAGGGTCAGCGGCCCCGAGCCACTCGACGTCGGGTCCAAACTGTGCCTGCCCACCCATATCAAGGGTTAGGTGCGTTCCAAGTCCACCGGGAACAGGCACAGGGTAGATGAGTCGCGAGAATGGGCAGGGCGCAGAGAGGCTCGCGTAGTTCCCCTTTGCGAAGTAGACCTGCGGAATACGCTCAGGTGGCGTGCCCACAATGCGACGCGCGACTGCGTCAGCATCCAATCCAGCCGCATTCACGATCCGATGAGCATGAAGGCTGGTCTCCTGAACATCGGGGCCAAGACCCGACGATACTGTGAGCTCAAAACCGCCCCCCGATAGGGGGGTCGCACGGGTGAGACGACTGCATACGGCAACCATTCCGCCTGCATCCGTGAGGTCACCCTCAAGCGCATGCATGAGGCCGTGGGCGTCTATGATGCCCGTTGAGGGGCTATGCAGGGCCACATCTGCGCGCAGCGCGGGCTCCATTCGCGCAAGAGCCTGAGCGTCGAGCCACTCTAGGTTGAGAACCCCGGCTGCTTCCGCCCGCTCCACGATTGTTCGGAGGGCGGCCTCCCTGGTCTGCAAGGCCACGATGAGCTTGCCGACTCGTCGATGTGGGACCTGCCGCGAGGCGGCAAACTCATAGAGGAGTTCGCGTCCACGTACACAGAGGGAGGCTTTGAGGGACCCCTCTGGATAGTAGAGTCCCGCGTGGATCACTCCACTGTTTCGGGAGCTGGTTCCCGTTCCATGCCTTTCGGCAGACTCGAGAACGATGGTCTCTCGACCGGCTCGCGCGAGCGCGCGCGCAACGGCCAACCCCACAACGCCCGCTCCTACAACGACTGCGTCGACTCGATCCATGGATCTCGAACATCCGTCACGAGAGGCCCAACAGGGCCCGGCGAACGAGGATGCACCCCGCGCACACCATTCACCACGACTGGGGAGGCAAGCGTGCGCAACTGCGTGTCGGAGTGAAGCACCACCTGCGACCGCTGCAACACCTGCGCATCAGAAAAAACCTCATCCACCCGCTGCACCGGGGTGCAGGGCACACCCGCAGGTGCAAAGAGGGCCAGCCAGTGCGATCGCGGCCGACTCGCGAACAGGGGCTCGAGCATGCCGTTTAGCACATCTCGATTCGCGACCCGCGCAGGATTGCTCTCGAAACGGGCATCGCGTGACCACTGCGCGTGTCCCATGGCCGCCGCCATGGCGGCAAACTGACCATCGTTTCCAACCGCCAGCGCAAGAAAACCATCCTGGGCTCGGTAAACCTGATAGGGCACGATGCTGGGATGGGCGTTGCCCATGGCATGCGGGACTCGCTGGGCCGCGAGAAAGCCGCTGGCCTGATTGGCCATTACGGAGAGACCCGCATCCATGAGAGAGCAATCCAGCATGGCGCCCCTGCCCGTGCGCGCACGCGCGACCAAGGCCGCACAGATCGCCTGAGCGGCATAGACGCCCGTAACAAGATCGATGATGGCAACACCCACCTTTTGGGGCTCGCCATCCGGCGTGCCTGTGATACTCATCAGGCCGGTAAACCCTTGCAGGGCGAAGTCATAACCCGCCTCGCTTGCGCGAGGACCAGTCTGACCAAACCCGGTGATAGAACAATAGATCAAGCTAGGATGCGTCGCCTGAAGGGTCTCGGCATCGAGACCATAGGCTTTGAGTTGACCTACCTTAAAGTTCTCGATGAGCACATCGGCCTCGTGGGCCAGCTCTCGAAGACGCCTCAGATGATCGGGATTTTTAAAGTCTGCGGCCAGCGACGTCTTGCCACGATTGGCACAGGTGAAATAACTCGAGGTGTCAGCTGTCCACCAAGGCGGGCCCCACGAACGCGTGTCGTCCCCCGACCCGGCGCGCTCAATCTTAAGTACGCAGGCGCCCTGATCAGCAAGCAGCTGGGTGGCCCACGGCCCAGCGAGCACGCGGGAGAGATCAAGAACGCGGATGCCCGATAGAAGCGTTCCGGGCGCTTGCGCAAGCGGTGCGTTGGCCTGTTCCGACACCGTTAGAAGAAGGCCTGGATGCCCGTCTGCGCACGACCCAGGATGAGGGCGTGGATATCGTGCGTGCCCTCGTACGTGTTGACGACCTCGAGGTTCACCATATGACGCATGACACCGTACTCGTCGGTAATGCCGTTGCCGCCAAGCATGTCTCTTGCCGTGCGAGCAATGTCAAGAGCCTTGCCACAGTTATTGCGTTTCACAATGGACGTCGCCTCCACAGAGGCTGTGCCCGATTCCTTCATTCGGCCCAGACGAAGCACGGCCTGATAACCCAGCGCAACCTCGGTCTGCATATCTGCAAGTTTTTTCTGAATGAGTTGATTGGCAGCCAGCGGGCGACCAAACTGCTCACGATCGAGTACGTACTGTCGAGCCTTGTGCCAGCAGAATTCGGCGGCGCCCAGCACGCCCCATGCAATCCCGTATCGGGCGGAGTTCAGGCAGGTGAACGGTCCCGTCAATCCAGAAACACCGGGCAAGAGGTTCTCCTGCGGAACGAAGACCTCGTCCATCACGATCTCGCCGGTGATGGAGGCTCGAAGACCGATCTTGCCGTGCAGGGCGGGTGCCGAGAGCCCCTTCACGCCAGCCTCAAGGATGAAGCCTCGAATATCGCCCGCGTCATCCTTGGCCCAGACGACAAAAACTTGGGCGATGGGGGAGTTTGAAATCCAAGTCTTCGCACCGGACAGGGAAAAGCCTCCGGGAACGGCCCGCGCCCGAGTCTGCATGCCCCCAGGGTCAGAACCGTGGTTGGGCTCCGTAAGCCCGAAGCAACCAATCCACTCCCCAGTGGAGAGCTTGGGCAGAAACTTTTGCCTCTGCGCCTCGCTGCCGAAGGTGTAAATCGGCAGCATAACGAGTGAACTCTGAACACTTAGCATGCTTCGATAGCCGCTATCTACTCGCTCGACCTCATTGGCAATGAGCCCATAGGCCACATCGCCCACCCCGGAACCGCCGAATTCGGCAGGAATCGTGGGGCCGAGAAAACCAAGTTCGCCGAGTTCTCGAAAAATCTGAATGTCGGTCTTTTCGTGACGGAAGGCCTCGAGCACGCGCGGCTCAAGGCGCTCTTGGCAGTATGTGCGGGCAGCCTCCCGAATGAGGCGCTCCTCCTCTGAGAGCTGATCGGAAAGAAGGAATGGGTCTTCCCAAGAGAAGCGTGCAGCGGGCTTTAACATGGCGTGGGTCTTCGGTGGTTAATAGGGGGTCTAGATGCTCGAGATGGCGCCGCCGTCAATGCGCATCATGGAACCGGTAATGTAACTTGCTCGCTCGGAGGCCAGAAACGTCACCGCGTCCCCATACTCCCTGGGGTCGCCATAGCGACCCAGAGGAATCGTGGCGCGGGACCGATGCTCCACCTCAGCCACGCCAATCCCCTCTCGAGTCGCCCTTGCCTGATCGAGAAAAGCCAAGCGCTCGGTGGCGATGCGGCCGGGCAACACCATGTTCACCGTCACGCCCTTTGAACCCACCTCTGAGGCCAGCGTCTTCGACCAGCCAACCAAGGCCGAGCGCAGAGAATTTGAGAAGGCTAGATTAGGGATGGGACTCACCACTCCAGAGGAGGCATTGGTCAGGATGCGGCCCCAACGGGCCTGCAGCATGGCAGGCAGAACGGCATCAGTGATCGAAATGATGGGGGCAACCATCTTCTTGAATTGATCCTCCCACACTGACAGGGAGTGGCCCGCAGCGCCTCCCGGGGGCGGTCCGCCGCCGTTATTGAAGAGGATCTGAACATGCCCGCCAAGGAGGTCACAGGCTTGGCCGTGCCGTTCGGCAACAAGCGAAAGGTTCGAAAAATCCCATTCCAGCGGCACTGCCCAACCCCCAGCCGAGACAATCTCCCGCACCGTCTGCTGGCACTTTTCGAGCGTTCGACCCGCCACCACCACGCGAGCACCTTCCGCGGCAAGACTGAGCGCAACAGATTTCCCAAGCCCGCCGCCTGCGCCGAGAACAAGTGATCGCTTCTCTCTGAGGCCAAGATCCACTTCTGAACTCCTTAATCAGGTTGGGCCGGGGTGATGAAGCGGCCCGTTTCAAAAAAGCTCTTTGCGTTATCCAGCACCAGGTCCTCCATCGCCCGTCGGGTCTCCTCGGTGCCACTGCCCACATGCGGGAGCAGGACAACATGGGGCATTTCCAGCAAGGCCTGCGGAACACTTGGCTCGTGCTCAAACACATCGAGACCCGCCCCCCCAATCTTTCTCTCGGCCAGCAAACGGACCAATGCACCCTCGTCAATCACCGAGCCGCGGGAGATGTTGACCAGATAACCCTCTGGACCCAGCGCTTCGAGGACCGACTCGGAGATAAGGTGGTGGGTGTGTGCGCCCCCAGTAACAGCCACCATCAGAACATCGCTCCAGCGCGCGAGTTCCTCTAGCGAGGGGGAAGCGCTGTAAGGGAGATCGATTCTCGGGCGGCGGTTGAAGTAACGAATATCCATGCGAAAGGCCAGGGCACGGTGCGCGATGGCCTGGCCAATTCGACCCATCCCCACGACCCCCAGACGCTTACCCCACACCCTGCGCGTCAGGGGATAGGTCCCCTGAGGCCACAGCCCCGACCTCAGATACCGGTCAGCGTCGCTCATACCCCTCATCACATCAATGAGCAGGCCCATTGCGAGGTCCGCAACACATTCCGTGAGCACATCTGGGGTCGTTGAGACTTGAATACCTCGCGCCTTGACCTGGGGCCAACAGATTTTGTCGGTACCGATGCCCCGACAGGCGAGGGCCTTCAGGTTTGGCAGGAGCGCGAGCGTCTCGGGACTGAGGCCAACCGGTGCCGTGGTAACAGCCAACTCAAATCGTGCACCCTCCCTCTGAAGAAAGGCCTCTGTGTCCGCCTGGTCCCTCAGAAAAACCAGATCGAACGCCTGCGAGAGTTTTTCGTCGCCCCGCTGCGAGAGGCGGGACAGATGGAGAACGGAGGGTCGGGCGGTCATGACGCCTCGCACTTTAGCGCGGCAGGCGTCATCTGACCAATGGGTGGCGGGGTCTCATGCCCCTCTGCGAGTCTCTCTAGTAGGTCTTGTAAGGCAGGAACTTTCCTGACATCACAATCTGAACACGATCGCCATTCGGATCGTTCTGACGCGTCATGTCCATCTTGAAGTCGATCGCGCTCATGATGCCGTCACCAAACTCCTCGTGGATGAGGGCCTTGAAGGTGGTTCCGTAAACCGAGATGAGCTCGTAGAACCGATAAATCAGGGGGTCGGTGGGAACAGCGGTCGGGAGCGATCCTTTGTAAGGAACTGTGGTGAGCAGGGGAATCGCTTCAGGCGGCAGGGAAAAGATCTCCGCCAACGTCTTGGCCTGCGCCTCAGTAAACGTCATCTGGCCCAGGCAGCCAGCGGTGACCCACTCCTTCGAGAGGCCAATTCGCTTGGCCACGTCGGCCCACTTGATACCGCGCTGTACCTTGGTGGCAACGATCAGTTCGGTGACGTCATCGCGGGTCATGAGGGATACATCAGAAGACATAGCTTTCTCCAGTGGGGTTAGTGAACAAGAAAATCGACAATTCGGTTTCGAATGGGGTAGTAGTGCTCGTTATGGTGCAAGGTTGCCCGTTTCCGGTCGCGAGGCAGGGAGTTATGGACAACGTCCGCAATCACAGCCCGCGGACCGCGAGACATCAGCAGAATGCGATCCGCAAGGAACAGCGCCTCATCCACGTCATGCGTGATCATGAAAACGGTTTGGTTGGTCTCCTGGACAATGCTCAGAAGTTCGTCCTGAATGCTGCCGCGCGTGAGAGCGTCCAGCGCCCCAAACGGCTCGTCCAGCAAGAGCATCTTGGGCTGAATCGAGAACGCTCTGGCGATCCCCACTCGCTGGCGCATGCCGCCTGAGAGCTCGGAGGGACGCTTGCCCTCAGATCCGCCCAGACGAACCATCTGAATAAATCGAAGCGCGTGGGCCTCAACCTCCTTGCGAGACCATTCCGGGAAACGCGCACGCACAGCGAACGCAACATTCTGAAGAACCGTCATCCAGGGCATCAGTGCATGGGACTGGAACACCACGCCTCGATCGAGACTGGGGCCCGAGACCTCTCGACCATCCATGAAAACCAGTCCGCCACTCTGGGCCTCGAGTCCCGCCAGAACGTTCAGGATCGTCGACTTACCGCATCCCGAGTGGCCGATGATGCAGACGAATTCGCCCTTCTCGAGCGTGAAGTTCACATCCTCAAAGACGGTCGTCTGGAGGCCGCCCCGGCTCGTGAAGGTTTTGCTCAAATGATCGACTTCAACGTAGGCCACGCTTACTCCTTGTAAGTGAGGGTTGTCTGCAATTTGGCAAAGCCCGCATCAAGCGCCATGCCGACCAGACCAATGAGAAGCACGGCCACGAGGATGTTTGAGATGGACAAGTTGTTCCACTCGTTCCACACGAAGTAGCCGATCCCCGTTCCGCCGACCAGCATCTCGGCCGCCACAATCACGAGCCAAGCGATGCCAATCGAGATCCGCATTCCCGTCATGATGGTGGGAGCCGCAGCGGGAAGGATGACGCTGATCGCACACCTCAGGGGCTTGAGCTCAAGCGTCTTGGCCACATCCAGCCACTCTTTCCGCACCGAAGCCACCCCAAACGCCGTGTTCATCAGCATGGGCCAGACCGAGCAGATGAAGATGACAAAGATGGAGGACACGCTGCTGTCTTTGACGGTAAAGAGCGCAAGCGGCATCCAGGCGAGGGGCGAGACGGGCTTGAGCACCTGGATGAAGGGGTTGAGAGCCTTCGTGAGAAGTGCAGACATTCCAATCAAAAATCCCAGGGGAATCGCAATCAAGGCCGCCAGCCCGAATCCGAGTGCTACGCGCCCGATGGAATAAGCCAGCTGGATCCCCAAGCCCTTGTCGTTCGGGCCCCGGTTATAAAACGGCGATGAGGCCGCCTCCATGAGCTTCTCAGCAAACTCAATCGGCCGAGGAAAGGCGGTCTTTTGCCCCGACGCGGCGGCCGAACCCAAGAGCTTGGCGTACTCATCTGCCACGACCGACTGAGCCGGCGGGGGAGTCGTTCCAATCTGCCAGACCAGGAGAAGCAGTGCCAGCAAGAGAGCGGACAACAGCGTCGCCCTTAGACGGAGAGAAAACTGCACGACTTAGGCCCTCCTGATCTTGAAGCTGCGCGCGTAGTCCTTTGCCTTGGCGGGATCGAAGGTCTTTCCCATCACCTTAAAGGTCTTGGACCGCGTGGAGGGCGGTGTGAGACCCGCCTCTTTCATCAATCGAGCAGCATCTGTTGCCAGGAATACCTCCTTGGCGACCCTCTGATAGTCGACCTCGCCCTTGATCTGCCCCCAGCGCTGCATCTGAGTGAGGATCCAGATCGCGAAGGACTCCCACGGAAAGGGATCAAAGTCGACCCGATCAGGGGTTTTGCGCACATTGCCAAGGCCGTCGGCGTAGGTGCCGGTGAGGACCTGTTCCACGACGGTCACGGGCTGGTTTAAATAGTTCGCAGGAGCAATGGCCTCAGCAATCTCCTTGCGGTGCTCCGGGCCGCGCGCATAAGCGGTCGCCTGAATAATGGCGCGAAGCAAGGCGGCATAGGTGTTGGGTGAAGACTGGATGAACTCTTTGCTCGCGGCAAAGGCGCAGCAAGGATGGCCATCCCAGATCTCCTTGGACAGCAGATGAATGAATCCAACGCCGTCAAAGACGGCCCGCTGATTCACAGGATCTGGCGCCAAGAAGCCATCAATGTTGTCGGCCCGAAGATTGGCCACCATCTCGGGCGGAGGAACCACGCGAATCTGAACATCCTGGTCTGGGTCAAGCCCATGCTCCGCCAGGTAGTAGCGCAGGAGGTAGTTGTGCATGGAGTAATCGAAGGGGACTGCGAACTTAAAACCCTTCCACTGCTTTGGATCGCGCTTATCCTTATGCTTGATCGAGAGCGTAATGGCCTGCCCATTGATGTTTTCGATAGCTGGAATGGTGTAGGGCTGAGGCGCTGCACCGATGCCGAGCGAGATCGCGAGGGGCATGGGAGACAGCATGTGGGCGGCGTCGTATTCCTTGTTCAGGGTCTTGTCGCGAATGACCGCCCAGCCGGCCGTCTTGACGACCTCCACATCGAGGCCCTGCTTGGCATAAAAGCCCATTGGGGAGGCCATGATGATGGGCGTTGCGCAGGTGATTGGGATGAAGCCCACTTTCAGCTTGGTCTTCTCTAGTGCCCCAGTGCCCTGAGCAAAGGCCTCTTTGGCGACCCCGAGCGGAAACAGGCTCGACACGGCCGCCATGGCAGTTGGTGACCCGACCGCCTTCAGAAAAGAACGTCGAACGGCATCCTCGGGAAAGAGGGCCCGCATGACCGCCTGCTCGACCACATTGCCAATGACTCCATCGCTACCGCGGGCAGCGATGGCCTCGGCCTGAGCGTGAGCCTCGGGGGAAGCGTGCTTGCCACAGGGGCAGGACCTTTTCAGGTTCGATTTGTCGCTAAAGGGGTTGGAGAAGATAGACACGGACCGAGGCTCCCAAGAGAAGTGGCGATGTAGCCCCCTTTGCAATGGACGTGCCAGAGTCGTGCGAATGGAGATTGGGGGCAACAGGCCGGCCGAGGCGCTCCTTAAACGCACCGAATTGAGCCGCCCATAAGGAACTGATGCACCAGGTCGGATGGGCGCACCAAAATAAGGCAAACTAAGGCTATGACTGAGCGTGGCTCGGTCTTTAGGGAAGAACCTAGGTGGTCAGCCCCTGGATTCGTGGCTAGCCTTCCACCAGATTTATCCATTCCAAGGAGACAGCAGTGTCAGAGCAAAAGCAAACCAAAACCCGCCGTAAATTCCTCAAGGGCACCGCTGCCGCAGGCGCGGGCGCAGCCGCCCTCAGTTTCCCCATGGTCTCGCACGCTCAGACGGTAAGCATGCGCTTTCAGTCCACCTGGCCAGCCAAAGACATTTTCCATGAGTACGCGAACGACTATGCAGCCAAGGTCAACGCCATGTCTGGCGGTCGCCTCAAGATTGAGGTCCTCCCGGCTGGCTCTGTCGTAAAGGCCTTCGACCTGCTGGATGCGGTCTCAAGCGGCACCCTGGACGGCGGTCATGGCGTGGTGGCTTACTGGTACGGCAAAAGCAGTGCTCTGGCGCTCTGGGGATCGGGCCCGGCCTTCGGCATGGACGCTAACATGCTCCTCGCATGGCACGAGTATGGCGGCGGCAAAGAGCTCCTCAACGAGGTGTATAGCGGCCTGAAGATGGACGTGGTGTCCTTCCTCTACGGCCCCATGCCCACCCAGCCCCTCGGATGGTTCAAGAAGCCCATCACCAAGGTCGAGGACTTCAAGGGACTGAAGTACCGCACTGTCGGCCTCTCCATTGAGATCTTCAACGCCATGGGCGCCTCGGTTCAGGCCCTTCCCGGCGCAGACATCGTCCCCGCCCTCGACCGCGGCGTGCTGGATGCAGCGGAGTTCAACAATGCCTCGTCCGACCGCGTGCTGGGCTTTCCCGACGTCTCTAAGATCTGCATGCTGCAGAGCTTCCACCAGTGCTCCGAGCAGTTCGAAATCATCTTCAACAAAACGAAGTACAACGCGCTTCCCGCTGAGCTCAAGGCCATCATTGCCAACGCCTCGCAGGCCGCTTCCGCTGACATGTCCTGGAAGGCCGTAGACCGGTACTCCAAAGACTTCGTTGAACTGCAGACCAAGGACAAGGTGAAGTTCTTCCAAACGCCGAAGTCCATCCTGCAGGCTCAACTCAAGGCTTGGGATGATGTGATCGCCAAGAAGTCTTCCGAGAGCCCCATGTTCAAAAAGGTGCTGGAATCACAGCGTACCTTTGCTCAGCGTGCCGGCCGCTGGCAGAACTTCACCAATGTCGACTACAAGATGGCTTACGATCACTACTTCGCCAAGAAGAAAGCCTAAGTCTTTTTGTATGATGTGAACCGATTCGGGTGGAGACACCCGAATCGTTTTTTTTTACCCGTTCAGAAGAGCGAGCGATGAAACAACTCATGTTGACGGTAGACAAGATCAGTACCTATGTGGGCAAGGCAGCCGCCTGGCTCATCATTGTGCTCATGGTGATGGTGTGCATTGATGTTTTTCGTCGATATGTAATGAGCGCACCGTCGGCCTGGATCGGCGAGCTCTCTGTCATGAGCTACGGCGTCACCTTCATGATTTGCGGGGCCTACACGCTGGCACAGAACGCCCACGTCAGGGGGGACTTTCTCTACGGTTCCATGAAGCCACGAACCCAGGCCCTCTTCGACCTCGTTCTCTACATTGCTTTTTTCCTGCCCGGTATTGCAGCGCTCATCTACGCCGGCTATACCTTCGCCGCTGACTCCTGGCGCATCGGCGAACACACCACCCAGATCGCAAATGGTCCACCGGTCTATCACTTCAAATCCATCATTCCCATCGCCGGTGGTCTGGTGATGCTCCAAGGAATCATTGAGATCATTCGTTGCGTCTACTGCCTCAGAACCGGCGAGTGGCCCGAGCGCCTCAAAGACGCTGAAGAAATTGATGTCGTGGAACAGCAGCTGGCCGCGTCCGTCTACGTTGACCAAGAGGCCAAAGAGCAGGCCATCAAGAACGCTAAGTCAATCGATGAGGCAGCTCACCACAGACTGGGCAACACCTAATTAACACGCGCATTCGCTAGGAGAACGCACCATGGGAGATCCGATCCTTGGTCTCATCATGCTGGCCCTGATCGTTGTTGTGATCATGCTCGGCTTCCCGACTGCCTTCACCCTCATGGGGCTGGGCATGATGTTTGGCTTCGCAGCCTTTTATGACCCGAGTCAGGCGTGGACTGACAACCGCATCTTCACCCTGATGGTGCAGAGAACATACGGGGGAATGACCAACGACACGCTCTTGTCCATTCCGCTCTTTGTGCTCATGGGCTACGTCATGGAACGCGGCGCCCTCGTGGACAAGATGTTTCACAGCGTTCAACTGGCCTTCAGGGGCCTTCCCGCCTCGCTTGCTGTAGCAACCTTGGTTATCTGTACCTTCTGGGGCATTGCAAGTGGGCTGGTCGGTGCCGTGGTGGTTCTCATGGGCGTCATCGCCATGCGGCCCATGCTTAACGCGGGCTACGACGTGCGCCTCGCCTCTGGGGTGATCACGGCTGGAGGAACGCTGGGCATTCTCATTCCCCCATCGGTCATGATCATCGTCTATGCGGCGGTTGCCGGACAATCTGTCGTCAAGCTCTACGCGGCTGCCATGCTGCCAGGCTTTTTCCTGGCTTTCCTCTACCTCGTCTACGTCATTGGCTGGGCCATCATTGAGCCCAAGGTTGCCCCCAAACTCCCCCCCGAAAAGCTGATCGTCCCCATTCCACCGGCACTCGCTACTCTGCGGGATCGCTATTCGAACAACATGCTGGTAGCCTCCGTGAAGGCCGTTTTTGCCCCCGGAGCACTGTTGCAGGCCGCAGGCGATGCGCGCCTGACGTACAGCCAGATCTTAAAAAA
The DNA here is from genome assembly GCA_002342295.1 of Burkholderiales bacterium UBA2463. Lineage (GTDB taxonomy): Bacteria > Pseudomonadota > Gammaproteobacteria > Burkholderiales > Burkholderiaceae_A > Hahnella. The sequence goes on along the minus strand of DDPR01000004.1, from coordinate 1,139 downwards.
CCTGGCGCTTGCGCTCTTTCCCCTGCTCCTCACCGTTCTCACGCTCTGGGGGACCTACTGGTATGTGGTGATTCATCAGGCCAACGTCGCTGACGACATGGCCAACATCACCGTGGTCTCTGCACAAGATTCCTCCTCCACCGCGACCGAAAATCAGCGTGATGACGTTCTAGTTTCGATTGACGCGGTAGGAGACGCCCCTCCCTCGACCTCCGAGGACGGGGGTGACGGTGCGCTTGTGGCGATTGATGCCGCACCAGACGACAAGTCCACAGATGCCCCCCCGCCCTCCGCCGCAGGACCACCCGAGAATTTCGAACTCTATTTCACTCTTGGCTCAATCCTGACGCTGCTCGGACTGGCCTACTACTACATTAAACTCAACGACGAGCAGTTCGAGATTCTGAAGCTCCTCACCTCGTCGGTTGCGCCGCTTGGCATCCTCACCATCGTGGTGCTCGCGGTTATTCTTTTGGGAATTACCACCGCGACAGAATCTGCGGCGGTGGGTGCGGCAGGCGCATTCTTGCTTGCCCTCCAGGCAGGGACGCTCAACTTCGAGAGAACGAAGGAGGCGGTCTTCCTCACAGCAAAAACCACCTCGATGGTCTGCTGGCTCTTCGTGGGGTCGGCCCTCTTCTCTGCCGTTTTTGCAATTCTGGGCGGACAGCAACTCATCGAAAAGTGGGTGCTGGGCATGGACCTGACACCGCTGCAGTTCATGCTTTTGTCTCAGGCCATCATCTTTGTGCTGGGCTGGCCCCTCGAGTGGACAGAGATCATCGTGATCTTCGTTCCCATCTTCCTGCCGCTGCTTCAGCACTTCCAGATCGATCCAATCCTCTGGGGCACCCTCGTCTTCGTAAACCTGCAGGCTGCCTTCCTGTCCCCGCCTGTGGCGATGTCTGCCTTCTATCTCAAGGGCGTTTCACCACCTCACGTCACCTTGAATCAGATTTTTGCCGGGATGATGCCGTACATGCTCATCGTCATCCTGTGCATGGCCATCATGTACGTCTGGCCGGGCATGACGCTCTGGCTGCCGAAGTTCCTGTACGGCGGGGGCTAAGCTATAATTTTCGGTCTGTTCCTCGATAGCTCAGTCGGTAGAGCACCGGACTGTTAATCCGTAGGTCCCT
>DDPR01000002.1 GCA_002342295.1 Burkholderiales bacterium UBA2463 | reverse complement strand
CCTCAATCCAAAATCTTCGCAACAACCCCGGCACCAACGGTGCGGCCACCTTCGCGGATTGCAAAGCGCAGGCCCTGCTCCATGGCAATGGGGGCAATGAGTGCCACATTCATCTTGACGTTATCGCCAGGCATCACCATCTCCGTGCCCTCAGGCAGGGTGACAGCGCCAGTCACATCGGTGGTTCGGAAGTAAAACTGGGGGCGGTAGTTGTTAAAGAAGGGGGTATGGCGGCCACCCTCTTCTTTGGATAGGACATAGACCTCGGCCTCAAAGTTCTTGTGTGGCTTGATGGAGCCGGGCTTGGCCAGAACCTGTCCGCGCTCGACTTCCTCGCGCTTGGTGCCGCGCAGCAGCACGCCCACGTTGTCGCCGGCCTGACCCTGGTCAAGGAGTTTGCGAAACATCTCAACGCCGGTGCAGGTGGTCTTGACCGTATCGCGGATCCCCACGATCTCAATCTCTTCGCCCACCTTCACAATGCCACGCTCCACGCGGCCAGTCACCACGGTGCCACGGCCAGAGATGGAAAACACATCCTCAATGGGCATCAAGAAGGCGCCATCGATGGCCCGCTCAGGCGTGGGAATGTAGGAATCCAGTGCCTCAGCCAGGCGATAGATCGACTCTTCGCCCAGATCGCCCTTATCGCCCTCAAGGGCGAGCTTGGCTGAGCCCTTGATGATGGGGGTGTCATCACCCGGAAAGTCGTACTTGGAGAGAAGCTCGCGCACTTCCATCTCTACGAGCTCAAGCAGCTCGGCATCATCGACCATGTCGCACTTGTTGAGAAACACGATGATGTAGGGCACCCCCACCTGGCGGGCAAGCAAGATGTGCTCGCGCGTCTGGGGCATGGGGCCATCGGCTGCAGAGCAGACCAAGATCGCGCCATCCATCTGGGCCGCACCGGTGATCATGTTCTTCACATAGTCAGCGTGACCTGGGCAGTCCACATGGGCGTAGTGACGCGTCTGGGTCTCGTACTCCACGTGGGCTGTATTGATGGTGATGCCGCGGGCCTTCTCTTCGGGGGCCGCATCAATCTGATCGTAGGCCTTGGCCTCGCCACCAAACTTCTTGCTCAATACAGTCGTGATTGCTGCTGTCAGGGTCGTCTTGCCATGGTCGACGTGACCAATCGTTCCGACGTTGACATGCGGCTTTGTACGCTCAAACTTGCCCTTGGCCATCTTGCTTTCCTTTACTGAGAGAAATTGCGACTGATCTGTTTACTTGGCACGACTCGTCATCACGGCGTCGGCCACATTCTTGGGAGCCTCAGAGTAATGCTTGAACTCCATGGTGTAGGTGGCGCGCCCCTGAGTCAGAGACCGCAGCGTGGTGGAATAACCAAACATCTCGGCCAGAGGAACCTCGGCCTTGATGATCTTGCCCCCGCCGCCCGGTAGCTCGTCCATCCCCTGCACCATCCCTCGCCTCGACGAGAGATCGCCCATCACGGTGCCGGCGTAATCCTCTGGGGTCTCCACCTCCACAGACATCATGGGCTCAAGGAGGACAGGGTTCGCCTTACGCATTCCGTCTTTAAAAGCCATCGATGCGGCCAGCTCAAAGGCGATCTGCGAAGAGTCCACGTCATGGTAGGAGCCATCAAACAAAGTAACCTTCACATCCACCACCGGGAAGCCCGCCAGGACGCCTGAGTTCATGGTGTCGCTGCAGCCTTTGTCAACGGATGGGATGAATTCTCGGGGAACCACACCGCCTTTGATCGCGTCAACGAACTCGTAGCCCTTGCCCTCTTCCTGGGGGTCAAGCTTGATCCAGACATGGCCGAACTGGCCCTTACCGCCCGACTGCTTGACGTACTTGCCCTCGATCTCGACGGCCTTTCGAATCGTCTCGCGGTAGGCCACCTGGGGCTTACCAACAGTGGCCTCAACGCCGAATTCACGCTTCATGCGGTCCACCAGAATTTCGAGGTGCAACTCACCCATGCCCGAGATGATGGTCTGACCGGACTCCTCATCGGTGCGAACACGGAAAGACGGGTCCTCCTTGGCAAGCCGATTGAGTGCAATGCCCATCTTCTCTTGGTCGGCCTTCGTCTTGGGCTCAACAGCCTGGGAGATGACGGGCTCGGGAAACTCCATGCGCTCAAGGACGATGACCGCCTCGGGGTCGCAGAGTGTATCGCCGGTCGTGACCTCCTTCAAACCCACGGCGGCCGCGATGTCGCCGGCGAGCACCTCAGAGATCTCCTCACGATTGTTAGCGTGCATCTGCAGGAGTCGGCCGATGCGCTCTTTCTTCCCCTTCACGGAGTTGATAACCGTATCGCCCGATTTCAAGACACCGGAGTACACGCGAATGAAGGTGAGTTGGCCCACGAACGGATCGTTCATGAGTTTGAAGGCGAGGGCCGAGAACTTCTCTTTGTCGTCCGCCTCGCGATGGACGGGCGCACCATCATCGTCGGTGCCGCCCACCGGGGGAATGTCGATTGGGCTGGGCAAGAACTGGATGACGGCATCGAGCATGCGTTGCACGCCCTTGTTCTTGAAGGCAGAGCCACAGAGCATGGGCTGGATTTCGCCCGCGATGGTTCTCGCGCGAATGCCGTCCATGATCTGCTTTTCAGTGAGATCGCCATTCTCAAGGTATGCATTCATGAGATCTTCACTCTGCTCGGCGGCAGCCTCGAGCATCTTCTCGCGCCACTCTTTGGAGACCTCAACGAGGTCAGCGGGAATGTCAACATACTCAAACTTCGTGCCCTGGCTGGCCTCATCCCACAGAATGGCCTTCATCTTGATGAGGTCCACCACGCCCTTGAAGTTCTCTTCCGCGCCAATGGGCACCACGATCGGAACCGGATTCGCGCGAAGACGCGCCTTCATCTGCTCGACGACCTTGAAAAAATTGGCGCCCGTGCGATCCATCTTGTTCACGAATGCGAGTCGAGGCACCTTGTATTTGTTGGCCTGACGCCAGACAGTCTCTGACTGAGGCTGGACTCCGCCCACGGCGCAATACACCATACAAGCGCCGTCCAGCACCCGCATGGAGCGCTCAACCTCAATGGTGAAATCCACGTGACCCGGCGTGTCGATGATGTTGATGCGGTGCTCGGGGAATGACGCGTCCATGCCCTTCCAAAAGGTGGTGGTAGCCGCAGAGGTAATCGTGATTCCACGCTCCTGCTCCTGCTCCATCCAGTCCATGGTGGCCGCACCGTCATGCACCTCACCGATCTTGTGATTCACCCCGGTATAAAAAAGGATGCGTTCGGTGGTGGTGGTTTTTCCAGCGTCGATGTGGGCGCTGATGCCGATGTTTCGGTAGCGCTCGATCGGGGTCTTACGGGCCATGGTGAATCCTGTCTGGTGAAAGAGCGAGAAAAATCTAGAAGCGGAAGTGAGAGAAGGCTTTGTTGGCCTCGGCCATGCGGTGAACCTCGTCTCGCTTCTTGACGGCACCGCCACGACCCTCTGAGGCCTCCAACAACTCGCCGGCGAGTCGCAGGTTCATGGATTTTTCGCCACGCTTTTTGGCGGCCTCTCGCAGCCAGCGCATGGCGAGCGCAGATCGACGCGCGGGCCGAACCTCAACAGGCACCTGGTAGTTTGCGCCGCCCACTCGACGGCTCTTGACCTCGACCATCGGCTTGGCATTGGTCAGGGCCTGCTGAAAGACCTCGACGGGATTCTTTTTTGCGACCTTCTCGATGTGCTCAAAGGCACCATAGACGATGCGCTCAGCCACAGCTTTCTTGCCGTGAAGCATGACCACGTTCATGAACTTGGAGACTTCTTCACTGCCGAACTTGGGGTCGGGCAGAACAATGCGTTTTGGAACTTCGCGACGACGGGGCATATCGATTCCTTTTTGTCTTCAGTTGGGTTTCACCCAGCCCGCAAGATTGCGGGCCCTTACTTCCGCCCTCGACCCATGCCGAGAGCGGGATTGAAGGCGGACTGCTTAGGCCTTCTTGGGGCGCTTTGCGCCGTACTTCGACCGAGACTGCTTGCGGTCTTTCACGCCCTGCAGATCCAGAGATCCGCGAACGATGTGGTAGCGGACACCAGGCAGGTCTTTCACACGGCCTCCGCGAATGAGCACGACGGAGTGCTCCTGGAGGTTGTGACCCTCGCCGCCGATGTAGCTGATCACTTCAAACCCGTTGGTCAGGCGGACCTTCGCCACCTTACGAAGCGCAGAGTTCGGCTTCTTGGGGGTGGTTGTATAGACGCGGGTACAGACACCCCGCCGCTGAGGGCAGGACTCAAGCGCTGGGCTCTTGCTCTTAACGGTCTCGCTCGCGCGCGCCTTGCGAACGAGCTGGTTTACGGTGGGCATGTCCTAAATCCTTGTTTTGATTGCAACGTTTTCACTACAGTTGGTGAAAAGCCCTCGATTCTTGGGCTTTTCACCTAGGCTGTCAAGCCTACTGCGCCACGGAGTCCTCATCTGTTGCAGGCTCGTCAGATGAGGGGCCCGAGAAGAGGGCTTCCGCATCCAACGCGGCCTGTTCCGCCAGGGTCTTGGCCTCAGCGGCCTCCGCAGACTCTCGATCCTTGCGGGCGCGGTGGTAGGCCAGTCCGGTTCCGGCCGGAATCAGTCGACCCACAATCACGTTCTCCTTCAGACCCCGCAGGTCATCCTTCTTGCCCATGATCGCGGCCTCGGTCAGAACACGCGTGGTCTCCTGGAAAGACGCAGCCGAGATGAAGGAATCGGTCGAGAGCGATGCCTTGGTGATGCCGAGGAGCAGATTCTCGTGGGTTGCGGGGCGCTTGCCCTCAGCAACGACACGATCATTCTCCTCGAGCAACTCCGAGCGCTCGACCTGTTCACCTCGGATGAAGCTCGTGTCGCCCGGATCGGAAATCTGGACTCGACGCAGCATCTGGCGAACGATCACCTCGATGTGCTTGTCATTGATCTTCACGCCCTGAAGTCGATAGACGTCCTGCACCTCATCGACGATGTAGCGCGCCAGCGCCTCGATGCCCAGAAGACGAAGAATGTCCTGAGGGTCGGCGGGTCCATCCACAATCATCTCGCCCTTGTTCACGATCTGCCCGTCGTGGACCAACACGCTCTTCTCTTTCGGGATGAGGAATTCCTGAGAGACCCCGTCCATGTCGGTAATGACCAGGCGCTGTTTGCCCTTAGTGTCTTTGCCGAACGAGGTGGTGCCAGTGACCTCAGCCAGCATGCCCGCGTCCTTCGGCGAGCGGGCCTCGAAGAGTTCAGCGACTCGGGGCAGACCGCCAGTGATGTCGCGAGTCTTCTGAGACTCCTGAGGAATACGCGCCAACACCTCTCCCACGCCGACCTCCTGGCCATCGCGAACCGTGATGAGCGCGCCCACGGGGAAGCTGATGTTGACCGAGTGGTCGGTGCCAGCAATTTTGACCTCCTCGCCTTTGGCATCCAGCAGCCGAACTTGTGGGCGGACGCCCTTGGTCGAGGCGCTGCGACGCTTGGCATCGATCACCACCAGGGTCGAGAGGCCGGTCACTTCGTCGATCTGCTTGGCAACCGTGACACCCTCTTCAACGTTCTCGAAGCGAACCTGTCCGGCGTACTCGGTGACGATGGGTCGCGTCAGGGGGTCCCAGGTCGCCAAAATGGCGCCTGCTTTGACCTGTGCACCATCGATGAGTGCCAGCGTCGCCCCATAGGGCACCTTATGACGCTCACGCTCTCGACCGCTGTCGTCCACGATCAGCACCTCGCCCGAACGAGAAATCACCACCGGCTCGGACTTGGCGTTCGTGATGTAACGCATGGTGGCCGTGAACCGCACGGTGCCATTGGACTTGGCCTCTATATTTGACTGAGCAGCGGTTCTTGATGCAGCGCCACCAATATGGAAGGTGCGCATCGTGAGCTGCGTTCCTGGCTCTCCGATGGACTGCGCCGCAATCACACCCACTGCCTCGCCGACGTTCACAAGGTGGCCGCGGCCGAGGTCCCGCCCGTAGCATTTGGCGCAGAGACCATACCGAGTGTCACAGGTGAGCGGCGTGCGTACTCGAACCTCATCAATCCCCAGGCGTTCAATGCTGTCTACCGCGTCTTCATCCAACAGTGTGCCGCGCTCGATCAGAGTCTCTTGCGTCTCGGGATTCACAACCTCCTGCGCAGTGACCCGACCAAGGATTCGGTCACGGAGCGCCTCAATCACCTCTCCACCCTCAACCAGCGCCTTCATGGTGATGCCGTTGTCGGTGTGGCAATCATCTTCGATGACCACGAGGTCTTGCGTCACGTCAACGAGTCGACGAGTCAGGTAGCCGGAGTTGGCGGTCTTCAGGGCCGTGTCAGCGAGACCCTTTCGAGCACCATGGGTTGAAATGAAGTACTGCAGAACGTTCAGGCCCTCCCGAAAATTCGCAGTGATCGGCGTTTCAATGATGGAGCCGTCCGGCTTGGCCATGAGTCCGCGCATACCGGCAAGCTGTCGAATCTGGGCAGCGGATCCGCGAGCTCCCGAATCAGCCATCATGTAGATGGAGTTGAAGGACTCTTGACGCACCTCATTGCCGCGACGATCTTTCACCGTCTCGCCGGCCAGCTGATCCATCATGGCCTTGCCGACTTGGTCTCCCGCCCGACCCCAGATGTCTACCACCTTGTTATATCGCTCACCGGCCGTCACGAGCCCCGAGGCGTACTGCTGCTCAATCTCCTTCACCTCCGCCTCGGCCTTGCCGAGAATATCGACCTTCTGGGCAGGCACGAGCATGTCATCCACACAGATGGAGATTCCGGCACGGGTCGCCAAGGCGAAGCCCGACTGCAGGAGCTTGTCCGCCAGGATGACGGTGGCGCGCAGGCCGCAACGTCGGAACGAGGCGTTGATCAGTCGAGAAATCTCCTTCTTTTTGAGCGCCTTATTCATGTGGGTGAAGGCCAGACCGGGCGGCAGAATACGACTGAGCAGCGCTCGGCCTACCGTGGTCTCATAGCGCACCAGTCGACTCTGTTTCTCGCCCGACGCGCGATCAAGGGTGTGCTCCTCAATGCGAACCATGACGCGGCTGCCCAGCTCGACTTCTTTGTTTGCATAGGCTCGGTCGAGCTCGTTGACGTCTCTGAACACCATGCCCTCGCCGCGACCGTTTACCTTCTCCCGAGTTGCGTAATAGAGGCCCAACACGATGTCCTGAGAGGGGACGATGGAGGGCTCTCCGTTTGACGGGAAGAGCACATTGTTGGACGCCAGCATGAGGGTGCGCGCTTCCATCTGGGCCTCAAGGGACAGGGGCACGTGAACGGCCATCTGGTCTCCGTCGAAGTCCGCGTTGAAGGCGGCGCAGACCAACGGGTGCAGCTGGATGGCCTTGCCCTCGATGAGCACAGGCTCGAAGGCCTGAATGCCGAGACGGTGAAGGGTGGGCGCGCGGTTCAGCATCACGGGATGCTCGCGAATGACTTCTTCGAGGATGTCCCAGACCTCTGGCACCTGCTGCTCGACCAGCTTCTTGGCAGCCTTGATGGTGGTGGCCATTCCGCGCAGCTCGAGCTTGTTGAAGATGAAGGGCTTAAAGAGCTCCAGAGCCATGAGCTTTGGCAGACCACACTGATGGAGCTTGAGCTGCGGTCCCACCACGATGACTGAGCGACCCGAGTAGTCCACCCGCTTGCCCAGGAGGTTTTGGCGGAAACGACCCCCCTTGCCTTTGATCATGTCGGCTAGAGACTTGAGCGCGCGCTTGTTCGCGCCCGTCATGGCCTTGCCTCGACGACCATTGTCGAGCAACGAATCGACAGCCTCTTGCAGCATGCGCTTTTCGTTACGAACGATGATCTCCGGTGCGCGAAGCTCCAGCAGCCGCTTTAAGCGGTTGTTTCGGTTAATGACGCGACGGTAGAGATCGTTGAGATCGGATGTTGCGAAGCGGCCGCCATCAAGCGGCACGAGCGGACGAAGCTCCGGCGGCAGCACCGGCAGGACCTTCATGACCATCCAGTCTGGCTTCACGCCGGACTTCTGAAAGCCCTCCAGAACCTTGAGTCGCTTCGAGAGTTTTTTGCTCTTTGCATCAGAGGAGGTTTCAGCAAGCTCCTTGCGAAGCTGCTCAATCTCTCTCTCCAGGTCGATGGACGAGAGCAGAGCGGCCACACCCTCTGCACCCATCTGGGCGAGAAACTCACCGTCACCATACTGCTCTACTTTGGCGAGATAGTCGTCCTCCGACATGATCTGACCGCGCTTAAGTGGGGTCATGCCAGGCTCCACCACCACATAGGCCTCGAAATACAGCACGCGCTCGATATCCCTCAGGGTCATATCGAGCACCATGCCCAGACGCGAGGGCAGCGACTTCAAAAACCAGATGTGCGCAATGGGGCTTGCAAGATCGATATGTCCCATGCGTTCACGGCGCACCTTCGCAAGCGTGACCTCAACGCCACACTTCTCGCAGATCACACCGCGAAATTTAAGGCGCTTGTACTTTCCACAGAGGCACTCGTAATCTTTGACGGGACCAAAGATCTTGGCGCAGAAGAGTCCGTCACGCTCAGGCTTGAAGGTTCGGTAGTTGATGGTCTCAGGCTTCTTGACCTCCCCGAATGACCAGGAGCGAATCTTGTCCGGCGAGGCCAGCCCAATTCGAATGGCATCGAATTGCTGGTCTTGTTGAACCTGCTTAAAAAGATCGAGCAATGCTTTCATCGCGCAGCTTCCTTGAGGTTAATGGCGTTCAAGATCAATATCGATGCCAAGAGAGCGAATCTCTTTCACCAACACATTGAACGATTCGGGCATGCCCGCATCAATGATGTGGTCGCCCTTGACAATGTTTTCGTAGACGCGGGTTCGGCCGGCGACGTCATCTGACTTCACCGTGAGCATCTCTTGGAGCGTGTAGGCAGCACCATAGGCTTCGAGTGCCCAGACCTCCATCTCTCCAAAACGCTGCCCTCCAAACTGGGCCTTGCCTCCCAGGGGCTGCTGCGTCACCAGCGAGTACGGTCCCGTTGAGCGAGCATGCATCTTGTCGTCCACCAGGTGATGAAGCTTGAGCATGTGCATATAACCGACCGTCGTTGGACGATCAAAGGCGTCTCCCGTCCGGCCGTCGTAGAGCTGCACCTGCGTCCGAGAGGGCGTAAGGCCCACTCGAGCGGCGACGTCATCGGGGTAGGCCAGTTCCAACATCTTCCGAATCTCGGTCTCGTGCGCTCCATCAAAGACAGGCGTCGCAAATGGCACGCCATCGGTAAGGTTGGAGGCGAGTTCCTTGATCTCCTGGTCAGCGAGTCCAGCGATCTGCTCCGGCTTGCCGGTGCTGTTGTACACAGCCTCAAGCGCTTTGCGCAGTTCGGCCGCCGATGCCTCGCGGGCGAGCATCTCTCCGATACGCTGACCGAGACCCTTGGCAGCCCAGCCAAGGTGCGTCTCGAGAATCTGCCCCACGTTCATCCGCGAAGGCACGCCGAGCGGATTGAGAACAATGTCTACAGGACGTCCGTCAGCCATGTAGGGCAGGTCCTCAACCGGCACGATACGAGAGACAACACCCTTGTTTCCGTGACGGCCCGCCATCTTGTCGCCGGGCTGCAGGCGACGCTTGACGGCCAGGTAAACCTTGACCATCTTGAGCACGCCAGGGGGCAGCTCATCGCCCTGCGTCAGCTTGCGGTGTTTTTCCTGATAGGCAAGGTCGAACTGATGTCGCTTCTGCTCGAGATTCTCTTTAAGTGCCTCGAGCTGGCTGGCGGCCGCCTCATCTGAGAGCCGAATATCGAACCAGTGATAACGATCAATGTCCGCAAGATAGGCAGCGGTGACCGCATCGCCCTTGGCAATTTTCTTTGGCCCCCCGTTGGCTGGCTGGCCAATCAGCAGTTTTTCAATTCGCTGGAAGGCGTCGGCCTCGACGATACGCAGCTGGTCATTGAGGTCTTTTCGGAAACGACCGAGCTCCTCGTCGATGATCTGCTGGGCGCGCTTGTCCCGCTGAATGCCTTCGCGAGTGAAGACTTGGACATCGATGACCGTGCCGCTCATACCCGAAGGCACCCTCAGAGATGTGTCTTTCACATCTGAGGCCTTCTCGCCGAAGATCGCCCGCAGCAGCTTCTCCTCTGGGGTGAGTTGCGTCTCGCCCTTGGGGGTGACCTTGCCCACGAGCACGTCGCCGGCCTGAACCTCCGCTCCAATGTAAACCACACCGGCGTCGTCAAGACGTCCGAGCTGATTCTCCGAGAGATTTGAGATGTCTCGGGTGATCTCCTCGGGGCCCAGCTTCGTATCCCGAGCAAACACGGACAACTCCTCGATGTGGATGGAGGTGTAGCGGTCCTCGGCCACAACTCGCTCGCTGATCAGAATGGAGTCCTCAAAGTTATAGCCATTCCAGGGCATGAAGGCCACGAGCATGTTCTGTCCGAGCGCGAGTTCACCCAGATCGGTGGAGGCGCCATCTGCAATCACATCCCCACGCGTCACGACATCGCCCCGAGCCACAAGCGGCCGCTGGTTGATATTCGTATTTTGGTTGGACCGCGTGTACTTGATGAGGTTGTAGATATCGACGCCTGACTCGCCGGCTCGCGTCTCGGCGTCGTTGACACGGATCACGATGCGACGCGAATCGACGTAGTCGACAACGCCACTGCGCGAAGCCTGGACCACCGTTCCCGAGTCCACAGCACAGGTGCGCTCGATGCCCGTTCCCACCAGCGGCTTCTGGGGCCTCAGACAGGGGACGGCCTGACGCTGCATGTTTGATCCCATGAGCGCGCGGTTCGCATCGTCATGCTCTAGGAAGGGGATGAGCGAGGCCGCCACCGACACAATCTGAGATGGCGCCACATCCATGTACTCCACCTTCTCAGGGCTTGAGAGCGTGGTCTCTCCATTGAGCCGGACGGATACGAGATCTTCCAGAAGTTCGCCCTTCGCATTCATGGCTGCGTTGGCCTGGGCAATCACATACCGCCCTTCCTCAATGGCCGAGAGGTACTCAATCTGGTCAGTCACCTTTCCGGACAGCACCTTTCGGTAGGGCGTCTCCAGAAATCCGTACTCATTCAGTCGTGCATAAAGCGCCAGAGAATTGATGAGGCCAATGTTTGGGCCCTCTGGCGTCTCGATGGGGCAGACGCGGCCGTAGTGGGTCGGGTGCACGTCACGGACCTCAAAGCCCGCGCGCTCTCGGGTGAGACCGCCCGGTCCGAGGGCAGATACACGTCGCTTGTGGGTGATCTCTGAAAGCGGATTGGTCTGATCCATGAACTGCGAGAGTTGGCTTGAGCCAAAAAACTCTCGAATCGCCGCGGAGATGGGTTTGCTATTGATCAGGTCATGCGGCATGAGATTGTCGGCCTCGGCCTGACCGAGTCGCTCCTTGACCGCGCGCTCCACGCGAACGAGGCCAGAGCGGAATTGGTTCTCTGCGAGCTCGCCCACGCAGCGCACTCGGCGATTTCCGAGGTGATCAATGTCGTCGATCTCACCCCGACCGTTTCGCAGCTCGACGAGGAGCTTGATGGTGTCGAGGATGTCCTCATTGGACAGCACCATGGACCCCAACACCTCCTCGCGGCCAAGCCGACGGTTGAACTTCATACGGCCGACCTTGGAGAGGTCGTAGGAGTCCTCACTGAAGAACAGGCGGTTGAAGAGTCCCTCCACCGCATCTTCCGTCGGGGGCTCCCCGGGACGCATCATGCGGTAGATGGCCACCCGCGCACCGAGCTGATCGGGCGTCTCATCCAGGCGAAGCGTGGATGAGATGTAGGCGCCGTGGTCAAGGTCGTTCACATAGAGCGCCGAGATGTCGCGAATCTTGGCCTCGCGCAGCTTGACGAGCAGTTCTTCGACGATCTCATCGTTGGCCTTGGCAATCAGTTCCCCGGTCTCGGGATCGACAATGCTCGTTGCCAGCACGCGACCAACGAGATACTCATCAGGCACCGAGATGCGCTTGAGGCCGGCCTTCTCGATGTCACGAATATGCTTGGCATTAATGCGCTTGTCTCGCGCAACAATGACATTGCCCTCCTTGTCGACGATGTCGAAACGGGCCTGCTCCCCCCTCAGCCGATCGGCGACGAGCTCCATCTGAGCACCATCAGGCATCAGCTGGAAATGGTCGAAGGAGAAGAAGTGGGCCAGAATTTGCTCGGGGGTCAGTCCAAGCGCCTTCATCAAGATGGTGACGGGCATCTTCCTGCGTCGGTCCACGCGGAAGTAGAGGATGTCTTTGGGGTCGAACTCAAAGTCGAGCCACGAGCCACGATAAGGAATGATTCGGGCCGAAAACAGCAGCTTGCCCGAACTGTGCGTCTTGCCCCGATCGTGTTCGAAAAAAACGCCGGGCGAGCGGTGCAGCTGGCTCACAATCACCCGCTCTGTTCCGTTAATCACAAATGAGCCCGTATCGGTGATGAGCGGCATCTCGCCCATGTAGACCTCTTGTTCTTTGACCTCCTTCACGGTGGGCTTGGCCGCCTCACGGTCGAGAATGACCAGTCGCACTCGGGCGCGCAAAGGAGCCGCGAATGTGAGGCCACGCTGCTGACACTCTTTCATATCGAAGGGGGGCACGCCGAGCTGGTAGGCCACGAACTCGAGGCGCGCCATCTGGTTGTGACTCACGATGGGGAAGATGGACTTGAAGGCAGCTTGAAGGCCATCGTCTGCCCGGGACTCGGGACCGACTTCAGCCTGCAAGAAGGCACGATAAGACTGGAGCTGCGTCTCGAGCAGGTAGGGCACCTCGAGCACCGGGGGGCGCTTAGCAAAGCTCTTGCGAATGCGTTTTTTTTCAGTGAAGTTATAGGCCATTTGTGGTCCTTGAAGGCTGAAAAACGAGGGAACTGATTCTGAAAGAGGCTTCGGAGGAAGGCGCTTTAAGAATCAGTCCCCACCATGAGGGCGGGGACTGACGTTGAGGCGTTACTTCACCTCGACCTTTGCACCTGCTTCCTCGAGTTGCTTCTTGAGGGCCTCTGCGTCGGCCTTCGAGATGCCTTCCTTGACAGGCTTAGGCGCGCCATCGACCAGATCTTTTGCCTCTTTCAGGCCCAGACCGGTTGCAGCACGAACCACCTTGATCACCTCCACCTTCTTCTCGCCAGCGGCAGCGAGGACAACGGTGAATTCGGTCTTCTCCTCAGCAGCTGCGGCTCCACCGCCTCCGGCGGCCGGTGCGGCTGCCACTGCAACGGTCGCTGCAGCAGCGGAGACGCCAAACTTCTCTTCCATCATCTTGATGAGCTCAGACAGCTCGAGGACACTCATCGAACCGACTGCATCAAGGATTTCTTCTTTGCTCATTGCCATTTTCTTTCATCACTCCAATTGAGATTACGAGAGGTCACAGTGGTCAGGCCGAGGCTTGCTCGCGCTGATCCCGAAGCGCGGCGACCGTCCGAACGAACTTGGACGGAACGGCGTTAAGGGTCTGAACGAGGGTCGTCATCGGCGCCTGCATGGTGCCCAGCAGTTTGGCGAGCAACTCTTCGCGAGACGGCAGGGAGGCCAGGGCCTTGATGCCGTTTGCATCGACGAGAGAGTTGGGAAGCGCGCCGCACTTGATCACCAGGGCTTCGTTGGTCTTGGCAAAGTCATTCATGACCTTCGCCGCGGCCACCGGATCGGAAGAGATGCCATAGATCAGCGGTCCGACCATGTGGTCGTTCAGCTTCTCAAAGGGCGTACCTGAGACGGCACGGCGCACCAGCGTGTTCTTCAGAACACGAAGATAGACGCCGGCCTCACGGGCCTTCCGACGGAGCTCAGTGATACGGGCAACATCGAGACCACGGTACTCAGCCACCACAATCGCCTGCGCCTTTGCCACCTGGGCAGAGACAGCGTCGATGATGACGGCTTTTGCTTCGCGGTTTAATGCCACGTTCTACTCCTACGAAAATCCTCTTGCGGCAGATGCCGCGCGAGGGGGTTTAAAACCGGCGACCTTGGAACAAAATGTCCTTCGGGACCGCCATCTACGTTGGGCCCAGCCGAGTTGCCTGGGATTAAGCGCACCGAAACGGATTGCCCCAACGGTCTTTGACAACCTGCTGAGCCGACCCTATGGCCCGCTCAGCAGCCCAAAGCCTTCAAGAACCTTGCTGCTGCGACTGCACCAGAGACTGAGTCTCAACGCGAATGCCAGGTCCCATGGTGGTGGAGACCGCAACCTTTCGCAGATAGACGCCTTTTGAAGAAGACGGTTTGGCGCGATTGAGGGCCTCAATCAGCGCCAGAAGATTCGATTTGAGCGCGCTCACATCGAATGACGCCTGACCGATGGTGCAGTGGATAATTCCTGCCTTGTCCGTTCGGTACTGGACCTGACCAGCCTTTGCGTTCTTCACGGCCCCTGCGACATCGGGTGTCACCGTGCCCACCTTTGGGTTGGGCATCAGCCCACGCGGCCCGAGAATCTGGCCGAGCTGACCCACTAGTCGCATTGCGTCGGGCGAGGCAATCACCACGTCAAAATCGAGCTTGCCTGCCTTGATCGACTCAGCAAGATCTTCCATTCCGACAATCTCCGCACCAGCCGCCTTCGCCTGCTCGGCCTTCTCTCCCTGGGCAAACACGGCCACACGGGAGGTCTTTCCGGTGCCTGCTGGAAGCACGATGGATCCTCGAACCACCTGGTCCGACTTCTTCGCATCAACGCCGAGCTGCACAGCGACGTCCACGGACTCTGTGAACTTCGCCGTGGCGCACTCCTTGGCAAGGGCGAGCGCCTCATCGGCGGAATAGTTTCGGGCGCGATCAATCTTGGAGCGCGCCTCGGTGACTCGTTTAGAGAGCTTTGGCATTTACAGCCCCTCCACAGTGATGCCCATGCTGCGAGCACTGCCAGCGATGGTTCGAACAGCAGCCTCGAGGTCAGCAGCCGTGAGGTCAGGCTGCTTAACCTTTGCAATCTCTTCACATTGGGCCCGCGTGATGGTCCCGACCTTATCGGAGTGAGGTTTGGATGAGCCCTTGTCGATCTTGGCCGCCTTCTTGATGAGAATAGACGCCGGCGGCGTCTTCATCACAAAGGTGAATGTCTTGTCAGCGAACGCGGTGATGACGACAGGAATAGGCAATCCCGGCTCCATGCCCTGCGTCTGGGCATTGAAAGCCTTGCAGAATTCCATGATGTTGAGGCCGCGCTGGCCGAGGGCAGGACCAATGGGTGGGGAGGGGTTGGCCTTCCCAGCCGGGACCTGCAGCTTGATAAATCCAATAATCTTCTTTGCCATACTTGGCTCCTTCGCGAGTACATGCGCGGATCTTTCTCGTGCGAGGAGATCCGCTCCTCAATACACGGCTGACCAGGCCAGCCGTGCTCCCTTTTTGGTCAGAGCTTCTCGACCTGACCAAACTCCAGCTCGACCGGTGTGGAGCGGCCAAAAATGGTGACCGACACACGCAGCCTGTTTTTCTCGTAATTCACTTCCTCCACGTTGCCGTTGAAGTCTGTGAAAGGGCCTTCCTTCACACGAACAACCTCACCGACCTCGAACAACACCTTGGGCCTGGGCTTCTCAACGCCCTCCTGCATCTGGGCCATGATCTTGTCGACCTCGGCCTGGGAGATGGGGGTGGGCTTACTGGCCACCCCGCCAACAAAACCCGTCACCTTGTTGGTGTTCTTCACCAGATGCCAGGTCTGCTCATTCATCTCCATCTCGACCAGGACATAGCCTGGAAAAAACCGCCGCTCAGACAGCGCCTTTTGGCCGTTGCGCACCTCCACGACTTCCTCCGTGGGAACCAGGATCGTGCCGAACTGATCCTGCATCCCTGC
Source organism: Burkholderiales bacterium UBA2463 (assembly GCA_002342295.1). Lineage (GTDB taxonomy): Bacteria > Pseudomonadota > Gammaproteobacteria > Burkholderiales > Burkholderiaceae_A > Hahnella. The sequence goes on along the minus strand of DDPR01000002.1, from coordinate 605 downwards.
GCGGTCGATGCGTTCCTGAATCGCCTTCGCAACGCTTTTCTCCATGCCAGAAAAGGCATGCACCACATACCAACGCTTGGTCATTAACGCTTCCACCCCAGCAGCACGTCATACAAAAGCCACTCGAGTGACTTATCGGTAATCCATAAAAAAATCGCCATGACCAGCACAAACAAAAACACGATGCCGGTGGTCTGAAGCGTCTCCTTGCGCGTGGGCCAGTGGACCTTGCGCGCCTCCTGCTGCGCCTCACGCGCAAATCCGACAAAGCGACGCCCAGATGGGCTCAACAACCCCACCACCAAAGCGAGCGCCACACCTGCCGCCAGAAGACCGGCCGATAAAAGTGGCTGGTCACCCGCCCAGTGGTATCCCACCACCCCGGCCACGAACGCTGCGCCGGACACCGCCAGCATGGCACGGTCGATAGTGGGTGACGCTGACTCGCTCAAACTCATCATCATGTTTCCGATTCGTGCCGCTTGGCAGGGGCAGAGGGAATCGAACCCCCAACCTTCGGTTTTGGAGACCGACGCTCTGCCAGTTGAGCTATGCCCCTATGCGCGACCTAAATCGTATTTGCCTCAATCCAAAATCTTCGCAAC
>DDPR01000005.1 GCA_002342295.1 Burkholderiales bacterium UBA2463 | reverse complement strand
CTGGTGTTGAGAAAGTTTTCCCCTGACGTACAGACGAAGTCCACGGGAATGACATCACTGCCCTGATGCAGCATCTGGAAGTAGGCATGCTGCCCATCCAGACCCAGCCCCCCCCAGAGAGCGGGTGCGGTAGCGGTTTCGCAAGGTTGGCCATCGATCTGCACACGCTTTCCATTCGATTCCATTTCAAGCTGCTGCAGATAGGGAACCAGAAGGCGAAGACGCCAGTCATAGACGGCAACGACCTGCGATGCACAGCGGCGGAAATTTCGATTCCAGAGGCCCACCAAGGCCAGTTGAATGGGCAGGTTCTGTGCCATGGGTGCGTGCAGGAAGTGCTCATCCATGCCGCGGGCCCCGTCGAGCAGATCTTCAAATGCTTCGGGGCCAATTTGAATGGCAAGGGGCAGGCCCATTGCAGACCAGAGTGAGTAGCGACCGCCCACCCAGTCCCAGATGTGAAAGGTCTGCTCGACCCCAAAGCCAAGGCTCGCAGAGATATCGGGAGCTGCCGTCACCGCAACGAAGGCCTGCATGGCCTCTTTACGACGATTGGGCCCGAGATCGTCTTCCACCCATTTCAGCAAAGAGGCGAAAAGCGATCGAGTCTCCGGTGTGGTGAAAGTCTTGGACTGAACGATGAAGAGGGTCTTGCGGGCACTGAGTGTCTCGAGGAGCTCCTTGAGGCACCACAAATCGGGGTTGGAGATGAAGTGCAGTCTTGGGCCCAACCGGCTGCTTGCGAGGTGATGCAGGGCTGCACCAGCCATCCGTGGCCCGAGGTCAGAACCACCGATGCCAATGTTCACCACATCTGTAATGACCTGTCCGGTGGGGCCCATGACCTGTCCCGAGCGAACGGCCTGGGCGAACGCGAGGAAGCGACTCTTCTGGGCATGCACCTCTTGTGCGATTGAGGCGGGCCAGAGGGTGTTTTGCTCCGGACCACGAAGCGCCACGTGCAAGGCGGCTCGGTTCTCCGTTGCATTGACGGGCTCGCCCCGGGCCATGCCAAGCGCTGCATCTTGAACACGGGCCTGTTGCGCGAGCGTCTGGAGGGCTGTCTGTGTGGCGGCATCAATCCCCTGATACCGATGGCAGATCGAGAGGCCATTGAGGTGCCTGACTTCTTCAAATCCGAGTGCACTGGGGATGAACCCGTGGCCCTCAGAGATCTCGAGGAGCGTCTTCCAAGCTGGCAGCGAGACGGGGTTCACCATGGGTCCCCATTATCCCTAGAACTTCTCGAAGGGACCGAGTACTCGCCAGTGACCCATCGGCAGGTTTCCTAGGGGAATGCGGCCCATCCGAATGCGCTTGAGTCCCAGGACTCTGAGACCAACAGCCTCGCACATGCGACGAATCTGCCGCTTCTTGCCTTCTCTGAGCACAAAGCGCAGCTGATCCTCGTTTTGCCAGGAGACCTTCGCAGGCTTGAGAGGCTTTCCATCAAGCGACAGACCATGCTGGAGTCGCGCGAGGTCCTGCGCAGCCAGAGACCCCTCCACCCGCACGAGATACTCTTTCTCGATGGGTGAATCCTCTCCAATAAGGGTGCGTGCAATTCGGCCATCCTGCGTCAGGACGAGCATGCCGGTGGAATCGATGTCGAGACGGCCCGCGGGAGCGAGCCCCCTTGTGTTTAGGCGCGAGGGTCGCGAGGACGGTGGGCCAGCTGTCTTCGGATCGAACCACTGGCGGTCGGGTGTGATGAGCGTGACGGCAGCAGGGTAGGTGCCATCGTCGTCAGCGTGGGACACGTAGCCGATGGGTTTGTTCAGAATGACCGTAAGGCGCTGAGCCTGCTTGAGTGAGGCGCCTTTGGCCAGGCTCACCGTCTGACTGGGGTGGGCACGCGTGCCCAGCTCGGTGACGGGCTCGCCATCGAGGAGAACCAGCCCCTGCGAAATGTACTCATCCGCCTCGCGGCGCGAACAAAACCCTCTCTCGGCAAGAAGCTTCGAGACACGCACGAGGGCATCGCCTGTATGGATTTCGTCGGTCACAACAGAAAGACAATACAGGAGCTAAGATGACCTCATGAACCAAGTCAGCGAGAGTGCGGTCGAATTTGATTTTCCACGTCAGGACGCCGCTGGTGGGGTCTGCACCGCTTCGGCCTGGGCCAAGGTGCCTGCCACGCTCTCCGCGCAAGAGCGCGCTCCCCTCGTAGAAGAGATCAAGTCCTTGCTGAAGGCTCGTAATGCGGTCCTTGTGGCCCATTATTACGTGGACAGCTTTTTGCAGGACCTCGCCTGGGAGACAGGCGGATTTGTCTCCGACTCTCTTGAGATGGCGCGCTTTGGCAAGAACAATCCCGCCCAGACTCTGGTGGTGGCCGGCGTGCGATTCATGGGCGAGACGGCGAAGATTCTCTCGCCCGAAAAGACGGTTCTCATGCCCGACCTTGAGGCCACCTGCTCTCTTGATCTTGGCTGCCCCCCGCAGGACTTTGCGCGCTTTTGTGACGCACACCCAGACCGCACTGTGGTGGTCTATGCCAATACGAGTGCTGCGGTAAAGGCCCGAGCGGACTGGATGGTGACGAGCTCCTGCGCGCTGGCCATCTGCTACGACTTACACCAGCAGGGAAAAAAGATTTTGTTTGCGCCCGATCGTCATCTGGGCCGTTACATCGCAGACCAGACCGGTGCAGACATGCTGCTCTGGGAGGGGCATTGCATTGTTCACGATGAATTCAAGGGCGAGGAGCTCGCCATGCTGAAGGCGCGTCACCCAGGGGCCAGGGTGCTCGTTCACCCCGAGTCGCCCTCGGCGGTCGTAGCCCTGGCTGATGTGGTCGCCTCCACGAGCGGCATGATCAAGGCGGTGGTAGAGAGCGCGGCGCAGGAGTTTATTGTGGCCACCGACCAAGGCATTCTGCATCGCATGCGTCAGCTGGCACCGGGCAAAACACTTATTGAGGCGCCCACTGCGGGCAACAGTGCCACTTGTAAGAGTTGTGCGCACTGCCCTTGGATGGCGATGAATGGTCTTGCCAATCTGCGGGCCTGTCTCGCCTACGCTGGCCCATCAAATCCCTACGAGGTCCACGTGGAGCGCGCCACGGGTGAGCGGGCTGTGCATTGCATTGAGCGCATGCTTGCGTTCACCGCGTCTCACCCCGAGAAGCTCGCGCGCGCTCAGCATGGTTTTGTGAAGGACCTTGGGGCTGCCTAGCCCGACGACCCACGCCCCATGTTTTCTCAGAACGAGGGTCTCGAGGAGGCCAGAGCGCGCAATATCGAAGATGCCCTTCGCGAGGATCTCGGGCGGGCCGACGCCACGGCCATGCTGGTTCCCGATGAGCCCGCGCAGGCCGTGCTCATCGTCCGAGAAGAGGCGGTGCTCTGCGGAACCAGCTGGTTTGAGGGCTGCCTCAAGAGGCTTGATCCCGCTGCCCGGATCGACTGGCACTTCAGAGATGGGGACTTGATGCCCGCTCAGTCACAGGTCTGCGAGATTCACGCGCGGGCTCGAGCGCTGCTCTCGGCCGAGCGTCCCGCCCTTAATTTTCTGCAGACGCTCTCGGCAACGGCAAGCCTTACGCATGAATATGCGCAGGCCATTGCAGGAGCAAGCCCCAACCCCCGGGGGTGCGCGGTTCTCGATACTCGAAAGACCCTTCCCGGCCTTCGTCAGGCTCAGAAATATGCCGTTCGGGTGGGCGGAGGCCAGAACCAGCGCATGGCGCTCTGGGATGGTGTGCTCATTAAAGAGAATCACATCGCCGCAGCTGGCGGCATTGCCCAGGCCCTGCAAGCTGCGCGAGAGCTTCACCCCAATCTGCCGATTCAGATTGAAGTGGAGAGTCTGGAGGAGCTCTCGCAGGCGCTTTCCTGCGGGGCCACCAATGTGTTGCTCGATAACTTCTCGCTCTCACAACTCGAGCAGGCCGTGCGCTTTGCGGCGGGCTTCGCCGCGCAGCACAAGGGGGTGCCAGCCTGTCTAGAGGCCTCTGGAAATGTCACGCTTCAGACCGTGGCTCAGGTGGCGCGCACGGGCGTAGACCGGATCTCGATTGGCGCGCTCACCAAAGACCTTAAAGCGGTTGACTATTCCCTGCGCGTGTCTTGATGGGCGTGAGGATGGTGGGGTAGGAGACGGCCCAGCTCTCGGGATAGTCTGCGCTGTAGTGCAGACCCCGACTCTCTTTGCGCATGAGTGCGGAGCGCACGATGAGTTCGGCGCACGCCAGAAGGTTGCGTAGCTCGAGAAGATCTCGACTGATGCGGAAGTTTGCGTAGTAGTCCTGCACCTCGTCCTTGAGAAGTTCGATGCGATGCAGTGCGCGCTCGAGTCTTCGGTTCGTGCGCACGATGCCAACGTAGTTCCACATGAGAAGGCGCAGCTCGTCCCAGTTGTGAGAAATGACCACGGCCTCATCGGGATCGTCCACCAGACTCTCGTCCCAGGCGCGCAGCGCAGGGCACTGAAGCCGTGCAGACTGGGAGATGGCCTTGGCTGCGTTTCGCCCAATCACCACGCACTCGAGCAGGGAGTTGCTGGCAAGACGATTGGCGCCGTGGAGTCCGGTGTAGCCAGTCTCTCCGACTGCGTAGAGGCCATTGAGGTCGGTGTGCCCTTGGAGATCGGTGACCACCCCACCGCAGGTGTAGTGTGCCGCGGGCACCACGGGGATGGGCTGCTCGGCAATGTTGATTCCCAGCGATAGGCAGCGCGCATAGATGGTGGGAAAGTGCTCTTTGAGGAAGGCCTCACCAAGGCGTGTGGCATTAAGGTGAACGTAGTCTAGGCCGTGACGCTTCATCTCAAAGTCAATGGCGCGCGCCACGATATCGCGCGGGGCGAGCTCGGCGCGGGGATCGTGCAAAGGCATAAAGCGTGTTCCGTCGGGCAGCTCGAGCGTGGCTCCCTCTCCTCGAAGCGCCTCGGTGATGAGGAAGCTGCGGTCCTGCGGGTGGTAGAGGCAGGTGGGGTGAAACTGAATGAACTCCATGTTTGCCACACGACAGCCTGCTCGCCAGGCCATGGCAATGCCGTCTCCGGTGGCCGTCTCTGGGTTGCTCGTGTAGCGATAGACCTTGCCCGCGCCTCCGGTGGCAAGGACCACCGAAGAGGCGGGAATGGCCTCGACCGAGCGGGTGTCGAGGTTGATGGCATAGACGCCATAGCAGGCCTGAGCGGGTTTGGGCTGGCCAGCCTCTCGTTGCGCGGCCAGATGCCGACGAGTGATGAGGTCAACAGCCATCCACCTCTCTCGCAGCTCGATGTTGGGGTGGGCTCGTGCCTTTTCAAGCAAGACATCGTGGATCGCCTTCCCGGTCGCATCTGCTGCGTGGGCAATACGTCGATGGCTGTGGCCCCCCTCTTTCACAAGGTGCAGGCCCTCTGGCCCTGTTGGGTCGGGGGTGAAAGACACGCCCTGCTCAATCAGCCAATGAATCGCCTGCGCACTGTGCTCGGCGATGTGTCGCGCCACGGGCTCAACCACAAGGCCTGCCCCGGCATCGAGGGTGTCGGCCACATGGGCTTCGATGTCGTCGTCCTCATCGATGACGCCAACGATCCCCCCTTGCGCCCAGGCGGTTGCGGACTCCGAGAGGCTGCGCTTGGCCAAAACGATGACGGGCAGATGGTCGGCCACCTCCAGTGCGACGGTGAGTCCCGCGAGGCCAGAGCCAATAATGACCAGAGGAAGGGGCTTGGCTGTCATGGGCTAGTGCGGACCGGAGAGGAGTGGCAGAAGGTCGATGCCCTCCTGCGCCGTAGCATCAGCGCCCCAGTCAGACACCGGCCGCTCGCTTGAGCAGAACCCAAAGGCTGCTGCCACCGTGAAGCAGCCCGCGTGAAAGCCACTGACGATATCTCGATAGTCATCGCCCACATAGACCACTGCCTCTGCGGGAAGGCCGAGCTGGGCAATGGCATGGCGCAGCGGCGCGGGGTGGGGCTTGGCATGAGGGGTTGTATCGCCCCCCACACAGACAGCGAGCCGCGAGCGCAGGCCGAGTGCTTCCACCAGGGGCCAGGTAAAGCGCTCGTATTTGTTGGTGACGATGCCCCAGGGCATCTGGGCCGATTCGAGGGCCGCCACAACCTCGGTGAGGCCGGGCATGAACTGGGTGTGTCGGCTGATGTCCTTCTCATAGAGAGAGAGAAAGTCATCTCGAAGCGATTCAAAGCGAGGATCGTCCCACTCCACGCCAAGGGCCTTTTGAATCAGTCCGCGCGCACCCTTGGAGGCATAGGGCCGGAGTTCAGAGATGTCCATGGGGGTAAGGCCTGCCTTCTCGCGCAGGGCATTGGCGACTCCGCCCAGATCCGCGGCGGTATCGAGCAGGGTGCCATCCAGGTCAAAGAGAACCGCCCGTCGGGGGTGGGCAAGCCAGCGTTTGCGCCAGTCCTCCCGGGGGGTGGGGGCAGGCCACTCCGAGACCTGCAGGTCGGGGTTGATGCGAAGGTTGGGTGAGCTCATCGCGGCTTGGCAAAAGCCATGATGTAGTTCACATCGGTGTCTTTGGAGAGCGAGTAGAGCTTAAGAAGAGGGTTGTAGGTCATGCCCACGAGCCGCACAAGTTCAAGACCCGCCTCGCGCGCAAAACGACCAAGCTCAGAGGGTTTAGTAAATTTGGCGTATTCGTGGGTTCCTTTGGGCAGCAGTCGCAGCACATACTCCGCACCGACAATGGCAAACAAGAAACTCTTGGGGTTGCGGTTGATGGTGGAGAAGACGACCGTGCCACCGGGCTTGGTGAGGGCCGCGCAGGCTCGGACCACGGCTGATGGGTCCGGCACGTGCTCGAGCATTTCCATGCAGGTCACGATGTCGTAGTGGCCTGGTTCGCGACTTGCGAGGTCTTCGGTGCTCACGATGTCGTACTCCACCGCCACACCCGAATCAAGGCTGTGAAGCTGCGCAACCCGAATACTTTTCTCGGCGAGATCGATACCTTTGACCCGCGCGCCCTTGCGGGCCATGGCCTCAGAGAGGATGCCGCCACCGCAGCCCACATCGAGCACGTCCTGGCCCGAGAGCGGATGGAGGCCATCGATCCATCCCAGACGAAGCGGGTTGATCTGATGAAGGGGTTTGAATTCGCTGGTCGGATCCCACCAGCGGCTTGCAAGGGCGCTGAACTTCTCGAGTTCGGCGGGATCGGCGTTGGATGAGGCGTCTTTAGGCACGCTCCGATGGTAACCGAAGCACCTTGTTCGGATTGAGAATTCCGAGGGGGTCCAAGGCGTTTTTGAGTCGCTGCATAAGATCCATTTCAATCGGTGACTTGTAGCGGGCTGCCTCATCTCGACGCAGCTGGCCCAGGCCGTGCTCTGCGCTAATGGACCCATTCATCTTGACCACCTGATCGTGGACCACTCGGCGAATGCCGTCCTCATTTTGTTTGACGTAAGCCCCAAAGGCCTCATGACGAGCCTCTCGGCTCAGCCCGGCTCCCATGGCCTCGGGGGCGGCCACATTGAAGTGCAGGTTCCCGTCTCCGAGGTGGCCGAAGTTTGCAGCCCGAGCACCGGGAAAGTGCTGCGCCAGAAGCGCGGTGGTCGCCTCGCAGAACTCAGCCAGGCTCGAGATGGGCAGGGCAATGTCGAACTTCACCTGGGGGCCGTCCTCTGCGGAGGCAAAGGTCACGTGCTCTCGCAGATTCCAAAAGGCCTTTGCCTGAGTCATGTTTTGGGCCACCAGAGCGTCGGTGGCAAGCCCTTCCTCCAGCGCTCCTTGCAGCACAGATTCGAGCTGACGGGTGGCCTCTTGCGCAGACTCCGGGTGGGACACCTCGAGCAGCACACAGGCCTCAGAGGGTTCACCCAAGCTGGGCTTTGCAAACTGGGGGAAGTAAACCGCCACTGGATCGGTTGCCAGTGGGGTCATGAATTCAAAGCCTGTGAGGTTTGCGCCGGCAATGCCTTGGGCGCGCTCCAACAGCAAGACGGCGGCCCTCGCATCAGCCACGCTCGCAAGTGCAGTCATGACACCTGCTGGGCGAGGGTGCAGCGCCAACACCGCGCCGGTGATGATGCCTAGCGTGCCTTCAGACCCAATGAAGAGATCTCGCAAGTCGTAGCCGGTGTTGTCTTTGCGCAGACCCCGCAGGCCATCCCAGACCTCGCCCTGTGCAGTAACCACCTCAAGGCCCAGACAGAGGGCTCTTGCATTTCCATAGCGCAGCACGGCAGTGCCGCCCGCATTTGTTGAGAGATTTCCTCCAATGGTGGCCGAGCCTCGCGCGGTGAGGTCCAGAGGAAAGAGTAGACCCAGGCGCTCGGCTTCGTCTTGAACGGTCTGCATCGTGACGCCCGCATCGACCGTGATCGTCTTGTTGTGCGCGTCTCTTTCGCGAATGCGCGTCATCCGAGAGAGGCTGAGTACAACCTGGTCCCCTGCCGTAGAGGGAGTTGCGCCACCCGAGAGCCCCGTATTGCCGCCTTGAGGAACGAGCCCCACACGATGTGTCTGGGCCCAGCGCACGATCTCCTGAACCTCAGACACCGAGCTTGCGAAGACGACCGCGAGGGGTCTGCCAAAGAACTTACGTCGCCAGTCCACGGCGTAGGGCTCAAAGCGACTCGCATCGGTGAGCACGGCACCGGGAGGCAGCCTGGATTCAAGCGCGCGAAGGGGCATGAGGGGATGGTACGCGCGAATTTCTAGAGGGCGAGGCTTGCGAGAGCGATGACCAGGCTTCCTGCGAGCAGTCCTGGCACCAGACCTCCCCAGCGCGGGTGGGGCCAGACCATGAGTGCAAGGGCCACGCCGCAGGCAAGGAGCCTCAGGGGTGTTGGCACCTGCGCCAGAAGCCCAACGGGCAGCACGATGATACGAACAACGAGGCCTGCAACCATGGCGTAGGAGACGCAGGCAATCCATCGAAAGAACTCGGATTCGATATTGACCCGGCCCGAGAAGGCCACACCGAGACACCTCCAGAGATAGGTGCCCAGCGCTGCCACGACGAGTGCGACGAGTTCGGTCATGAGCGCATCAGTCGATTCAGAAGGTAGGCGAGTGAGCCGCCAATCAGGCCCGCACTAAAGAGACTGGCGTTGGGGGCGGCAAGATAGGTAAGAGGACCAATCGCCGCACCCAGGCCTATGGCCAGTCGGTTAGCCCGGGGCCTGACCTCTGTGAACGACAGAAGAAAAAAAAGCGGATTGAGAAAGACGAGTGCCAGTGTGATGGCCAGGGGCACCTCGCCGGCGAGGAGATAGCCCAGAACAGTCCCCGGAATGGAGCAGAGCCAGCAGACCAGGCCGAGGCCGGCAAAGTAGGGGCCTCGATGGACGGGGTCAAGCTTCGGGAAGTCGCGCATGGCGATGGCCCAACTCGTCATCGACAGGAAGTGAACCGCCCCATAAAGCCACCGGCCTCGACGATTGAGGGGAATCTGAGGAAGAAGGGCCAGGGTCATCGGCATAAACCGCGTGGCGGTGAGCATGGCTGCCACACCAATGACCAAGCCGCTCGCGCCTGTGGCGACCATCTCTGCAAAGACAACCTGTCCGGGCAAGGCGAACATGAAGATGGTGGTGCCAGCCGCAGCCCAGGCCGAGAGGCCCACGCTATGGCAAAGGGCGCCAAAGCCCATCATGCCGGCAAAGAGCACCGCGGCGGGAACGCCCAGAGCGTCCTTGCAGCCTTTGAGAAAGGCGGCTCGCCCGCTGTCCAAAGGCCAGTGCACGTTTGTCATGGTCGAATTGTATGATCCCCAACCAATGAGAGAGGCTCAGAACGCGGTCCCTTCAGGTGCCTCACACGTGCGCGTGTGGGATCTGCCGACAAGAGTGTTTCATTGGACCCTTGCGACCAGTGTGTTGGGCTCCTATCTGTCTTCGGAGTGGGGTGAGATGGAGTGGCATGCACGCTTTGGCTACTTTGCCCTCTCGCTCATCCTGTTTCGTTTGGGCTGGGGTCTCTGGGGTGGCCGCTACGCCCGCTTCTCTTCGTTTCTTCGCGCGCCACGCGCAGTCCTTGCCTACGTCAAAGGCACGCAGTCGCAGCGTCTGGGACATAACCCCCTGGGGGGCTACTCGGTGGTTGCCCTTCTCGTTTTGGTTCTCGTGCAGGCGCTCACCGGCCTTGCAACCGATGACAACATCAGCTTTCGTGGTCCGCTGGTGGCCCACCTCTCTGAAGGGTGGGTGTCTGTGGCTTCAAGCATTCACTCCAACCTGCAGGGCGTGCTCTACGCCATGATCGGACTGCATCTGGCGGCGATTGCTTTCTACTTCGTGAAGAAAAAGAGGAATCTCGTAGGCCCCATGATTAGCGGGGATGCCATGATGGAGCGACCGCTCGAAGACGGCGAGGCTCCTTCCCGAGATGATGTTTGGCTGAGGCTGGGCGCGCTTGCCACATGGCTTGCGGCCCTGAGCCTCATCCTGACTGCGCTGACTTACTTGTCGCGATAACTGTCGTGACAGGCCTTGCAGGTTTTGGCCGTGTTGGCGAACGCTTTCTTGAGATTCTCCACATCGCCCGTTGCGGCAACTTTCTTGAGCTCGGCAGAGGCCTTCTCGAGTTCCTGTGCGCCCGCCTTGACCTTGTCCATCTCTTTCCAGATCTCGGGCTTGGATTTGCCTCCCTCCGTTCCTGGGCCAAAGGCCTTCCAGGGCATGGAGGCGAGGGTTGCAACGATGTCTGCATCGAGGGCGGCTCGCTTGGCATCAAAGGGAATGTCGCCCTTGAGCATTGCGTTGATGTCACTGAAGTGTGAGCCCATGAGGCTGAAGGCGCTCTGACGGTACTTGATGGCATCTGCAGGCTTGGCAAAGTTCACAGCGAGCGCATCTGCGGCAATAGCGACAAGAGCAGCCATGGCCAGCGCAAGACGAATTGATTTTTTCATTTCAAACCCCTTCAAGGTGAGTGGAGCAATTTCAAGGGGAAGCATAGCGCGCTTGCGTGACGGCGTGTGAGGCAAGCCAGACCCCGAGCATCGTGAGCGCGATGCCCGCTGCGGTCAGGGCCGTGATGGGTTCGTCAAAGAGGATGTGGGCCATGACAGCCGTTGTGGGTGGCGTGAGGTAGAGCAGGCTCGTGACCTTCGTGGCCGCACCCTCGCGAATCATCACAAAGAGCAGCGAAATAGCGCCAATGGACAGAGCAAAGACCGACCAGATAAGAGCGCCAATCATCTCTGGGTGCCAGTCGACCTCCCTGGTCTCGAGAAACAGAACAAAGGGCAGACAGATGAGTGCTGAGGCACCGAACTGGATGACACCGCCCGTTCGCAGGTCAAAGTGGGGGCAGCGAGCCTTTTGATAAAGCGTGCCCGCGGTGATGCTCGCCAGCGCGAGTCCTGCAAGGGCAAGACTCTGCCAGGACAGTCCCAGAAGACTGATCTTGGTTGAGACAACGAGGGCTACTCCGGCCAGCCCCAGCAGAAGGCCCACCCACTGAAGGGGTCGAACGCGCTCTTGAACGAGGGTTGATAGGCAGGCCGTGATGATGGGCTGAAGACCCACGATGAGCGCGATGAGGCCAGCCGTCATGCCCTCGCGCACAGCCGCCCAGACGCCCCCGAGGTAGCCCGCCTGAAGCAAGAGGCCCGCAAGCGCGATACGCCATGCCAGGGCTCGGTCTGGCCAGGGGGCGTGAAACCACAGAGAGACGGGCACGAGCACGATGAGCACACCAACAAAACGCATCAGCAAGAAGGTCATGGGCTCGGCATGGGGCATGCCGTAGCGGGCCACGATGAAGCCGGTGCTCCAGATGAGGACAAAGAGGAGTGGGAAGCAGGAGCGCAAAAAGGGCGTCACAGCGCCAAGACTAATGGATAATGCGGAGATGCAATTTACCGAACTGGGTCTTCACCCAGACATCCTCAAGGCCGTGCAGGACGCAGGCTACGAGACCCCCACCCCCATTCAAGCGCAGGCCATACCCCATGTGATGCAGGGTCAGGACGTCATGGGCGCCGCCCAGACGGGAACCGGAAAGACCGCGGCCTTCACCCTGCCCATCCTGCATCGACTCATGCCGTATGCCAGTGCGAGTGTGTCACCTGCCAGGCACCCGGTTCGCGCGCTCATGCTTGCTCCCACCCGAGAACTCGCCGATCAGATTTATCAGAACGTCATCCAGTACGCGCAGCACACGCCACTTCGAAGTGCTGTGGTGTTTGGGGGCGTCGATATGTCTGCGCAGACGACCCTGCTGAGGGCCGGCGTGGAGGTGCTCATTGCCACGCCCGGTCGCCTGCTCGATCACGTTCAGCAAAAGACGGTCAACCTCTCGACCGTGAGCATGCTCGTGCTGGATGAGGCCGATCGCATGCTCGATATGGGCTTCTTGCCGGACCTGCAACGCATTGTGAATCTCTTGCCGCCCAGCCGTCAGAGCCTGCTCTTTTCGGCCACCTTCTCTCCAGAGATTCGCAAGCTGGCCAAGACTTTTTTGAAAGACAACCCCATCACGGTGGAGGTGGCCCGACGCAATGCCACGGCGGAGAACGTGACGCAGGTGGTCTACACGGTTGAGCGGGCAGAGGAAAAACGCGCGTGTGTGGTGGGGCTTGTGAAGCAACTCGGACTCTCTCAGGTCATTGTGTTCACCAACACCAAGATTGGGGCGAGTCGCCTGGCGCGGGAGCTCTCAAAGGAGGGCATCTCGGCCGATGCGATTCATGGAGACAAGAGTCAGTCCGAGCGGCTCGCAACCCTCGAGCGCTTTAAGAAGGGCGAGGTGCTGGTGCTGGTGGCCACCGATGTAGCAGCGCGAGGCCTCGATATTGCTGAGTTGCCAGCCGTCATTAACTTTGACATCCCGTATGCCGCCGAGGACTATGTTCATCGCATTGGGCGAACCGGTCGGGCGGGCGCCTCCGGCCAGGCCATCTCGATCATGACCGCTTTGGATGAGCGATCGGTGTCTGACATCGAGGGTCTGATTGGTCGCAAGCTGCCCCGCATGAGCCCACCCTCCCGTCGGCCCTCATCCGTTCAGACTTCAGCGTCCTCCAAGGCCTCCGGCATGGCGGTGGATCCGCTCTTCTATCAGCCCTATGTGGAAAAGCCTGCGACCCCTGGCGCCGCGCCTCCTCCTCCCCCAAGAAGCCCGGTTCGCACCGTGCTTACGGGGGTGATGCGCAAGCCTGAGCCCGTTCCCGTTTTGCTGGGGGGCAAGCCCAAAGAAGCGTGAGCGGGGCAGGCCGTTTTGCGCCCTCGCCCACCGGCCCTCTACACGAGGGCTCTCTGGTGGCCGCGCTTGCAAGTTTTCTGGATGCTCGGGCCCACGGTCTGAAATGGTGGGTGCGCTTGGAGGACCTCGACCCTCCCCGCGAGCAGGCTGGGGCGGCCGCACAAATTCTTCAGCAGCTTCGAGACCACGGCCTCACATGGGATGACTGGCCCGATGCGCCCCGGGGTGTTCTTTTTCAAAGCGCGCGACATGCGGCCTACGAGACTGCCTTGCAGGCGCTTCAGCCCCAATTCGTCTTTGCTTGCTCGTGCACGCGAAGCCAGCTTGAGGAGGCCGTGCGAAGGGGAGAGACCACGCGCCTTCCAGAAGGTGAGGTGCGCTACCCGGGAACCTGCCGCCATGCGCCAGCGCAGGCGCAGACCGCCGCTCGCAGCTGGCGGTTTTGCAGTCCACAGGGTGAGAACGACTTTGTCGTGAGGCGAGCAGACGGGCTCTGGGCCTACCACCTTGCAGTGGTGGTTGATGATGCCTACCAGGGCGTCACGCGGGTGGTTCGGGGTGCCGACCTCGAGCAGATGCTGCCGCGACATCGTTGGCTGCAAGAGGCCCTCGGCCTACCAAAGACCGAGGTCTTACACGTGCCACTGGTGGTCAATGCTCGGGGGGAGAAACTCTCGAAGCAGACCCAGGCCCCCGCACTGGGCTCGGGTCAGGCGGTTCACGGCCAACTGACGCGCGCTTGGACTCACCTTGAGCAGCACATGCCCAGGGCCTGGGTCGAGCGGGTTCTGCCCGTCTGGAAAACGCTTTGCTAATGCGTGCCTGCAAGCTCGGCAAAGGACGCTTGAGCAGCCCGAAGAATTTCTTGCGCGGGCTCACCCTCATGCTGGATGGAGAGAAATCCAGCCTCATACGCCGAGGGGGCGAGGTAGACACCGCGGGCCAGCATGGCGTGGAAGAACCGGTTAAACCGTTCACGGTTGCTTGCTGAGACGTCTGAAAGCGATTTTGGGAGGGCCTCGCTGAAGTAGAGGCCAAACATGCCCCCCACGCTGTCGGCTCGAAATGCCGTCAGGCCTGCGTTTCGCGCTGCGTGTTCAAGGCCGGACATGAGCTCCGCTGTGAGCGCTGTGAGTCGCGTAAAGAAGTGAGGCTGCGAGACGATGCGAAGGGTGGCGAGTCCTGCGGCAACGGCAACGGGGTTGCCCGAGAGCGTGCCGGCCTGGTAGACGGGCCCGATGGGGGCCACCACCTGCATGATGTCTTTTCGGCCGCCGAAGGCGCCCATGGGCATGCCCCCGCCTATCACCTTGCCAAGGGTCGTGAGGTCGGGCCGAATCCCCGTGAGGCCCTGAACGCCTTGGGGTCCCACCCGAAAGCCGGTCATCACCTCGTCGAAGATGAGCACGCTTCCCGCAGCAGAGCACTGCTCGCGCAGTGTCTCTAGAAAGCCAGCCACGGGCCGCACAAGGTTCATATTGCCTGCGATGGGCTCGACGATGACCGCTGCGATATCGCTGCCATGCGCGGCGAAACAGGCCTTCACACCCTCGATGTCGTTGTAGTCCAGCACGATGGTCTCGGCCGCAAAGCTCGGCGGAATGCCCGCAGAGTCGGGATTGCCGAAGGTGAGCAGGCCTGAGCCCGCCTTGACCAAGAGGCTATCGACATGGCCGTGATAGCAGCCCTCGAACTTCACGATCTTGCTGCGTCCGGTGTAGCCCCGCGCGACGCGAATGGCCGACATGGTGGCCTCAGTGCCGCTTGAGGTGAGCCGCATCATCTCCATCGAAGGCAGGTGCTCGCGGACCCACTCGGCAAGTGTCACCTCTCCCTCCGTGGGCGCGCCAAAAGAGAGTCCGCCCTCGGCGGCCTTCTGAACCGCAGAGATGACCTCCGGGTGGGCATGTCCAACAATGGCAGGCCCCCAGGAGCAGATGGTGTCGACATATCGGTTGCCATCTGCATCCCAGACGTAAGGCCCCTGAGCGCGAGCAAAGAAGCGAGGTGTGCCGCCGACCGATCGAAAGGCTCGGACCGGCGAGTTCACGCCGCCGGGTATGGTGTGTTGGGCCTGAGCAAAGAGGGCTTCGCTCTTATTGATGTTGGGCTGGGTCATGAGGGCTCGGGGGTCTGCAGGGGGAGGTGGCTAGAATGGGGCCATTCTAGAACTTCATCTTCGGGATGGTGAATGCAATGAATTGCTACATGTGCCTGATCTGCGGCTGGATTTATGACGAGGCTGCAGGCCTGCCCGATGAGGGCATTGCTCCGGGAACCAAGTGGGAGGATGTGCCCATCACCTGGACATGCCCAGAGTGCGGGGCACAGAAGTCCGACTTCGAGATGGTGCAGATCTAGGCCTTTTTTTTCACCACGGCAAAGCGCGCGAGCGTGGCTTCTCGCGCTTGCGCATGATCGACGATGGGATTGGGGTAGGTCCGCCCCAGTTCCACACCGCTGGCCTGTAAGACGAGTGCGGGCGCAAGCCATGGCGCGTGAATGTGCTTGTCATCTAGGCTTGCAATCTCGGGCACGTAGCGCCGAATAAATGCGCCCTTGGGATCAAAGCGCTCGCTCTGGCTGACCGGGTTGAAGATTCGAAAGTAGGGCTGGGCGTCACAGCCTGTGGATGCTGCCCACTGCCAGCCCCCATTGTTTGCCGAGAGGTCGAAATCATTGAGGTGGCGCGCGAAATAGCGCTCCCCGTACTTCCAGTGAATGCCAAGATCTTTGGTGAGAAAACTCGCCACCACCATGCGCAGCCGATTGTGCATATAGCCACTCTCGTTGAGCTGCCGCATGCCGGCATCGACAATGGGATAGCCCGTTTTCCCCTCGCACCACGATGAGAAGAGGCGGGCAAACTCCTCGTTCTCCTCCAGCCAGCAGACCCTGTCGTATTCTGGGCGGAAGCTGGCCCCGACGACATGGGGATGGTGCCAGAGGATCTGCATGTAGAAGTCTCGCCAGATGAGCTCAGAGAGCCAAGTCTGCGCGCCCTCGGCCTCTGCTGGGTGTGATTGGATGAAGGTTCGTGCATGACGCACGAGTTCGCGCACACTGATGGTTCCAAACCGAAGATGGACAGAGAGGTAGGAGGGGCCGCGCACGCTCGGAAAGTCTCGGGCCTGTCTATAGCGACCCATACGACCCAGAAAGTCTTGAAGTAGAGCCTGCGCACCTTTAGATCCCGCCTTGAGTCCCGTCTGCGCGGCCTGGTCAAAGCTCATTGAGGCAAGGCTCGGCAATGCACTCGGATGCCTGGCCAGGCGACCAGCAAGTCCTGAGCAGTCTCGAGCGCCGATTGCACCGGGGTCTGCCTCTAGACGTTTGAGCCAGGCGTTTTTATACGGGGTGAAGACAGAGAAGGCGCCTCCTGCGCCCGTGAGCACCTCGTCTCGCTCAAAAATGCACTGGTCTTTCACGCGCACCATCTTGATGCCCAGGGTGGCGAGGGAGGACTCGATGGTCGCGTCTCGCAGAAGGGCGTCGGGCTCGTCATCGCCAGCGTAGACCACGTGCGAGGCCTTGAGTTCCCGTGCGAGCCTCGGAATTTCTTGGGTTGCAAGGCCATGTACCGCGATGATGCTGCCCTTGAATTCGGCAAGCTCCTCACCGAGGGACTCGAGGCTCTGGTGAATAAAGCTCACTCGCCGATCGGCCGTGAGCGCAGATTCTGGCGTGCCTGAGCGCAGGGGTGCGAGGATGGCCTCATCGAAGACAAAGACCGGCTGAATGGACCCCGGAAGGGTAAGCGCATGGGCCAGAGCTGCGTGGTCGTGGAGTCGAAGGTCTCGACGCAGCCAAACCAGGGTGATGGGAGTGGACAAAACATTCCTTTATTTGATGAACCGAGGGTAGAATAAGGGCATGGGCCAGCTCTGGACCGACGAATTCGATTCTGCCCTTCGAGAGGCGCAGGAGGACGGCGACATGTCGCAAGATGATCCTGACTTTCCGAGCGTAGCCGGTCAGCTTTTGGTGGCCATGCCCTCCCTGCTCGACCCGCAGTTTGGCGGCACCGTGGTCTTCGTCGCAGAGCACACGCCTCGTGGGGCCATGGGTCTGGTGATCAACCGCCCCTCCGACATGACGCTTGGCACTCTTTTCTCCCGGCTAGACCTCAGCCTCGATGGTCACCCCCTCGAGGACTACCCCGTCATGGTCGGTGGCCCCGTCCAGACTGACCGCGGCTTTGTGCTTCATGAGCCCCTGGGGTCATGGAGTTCAACGCTCGCTGTGGTGGGCAGCGTGGGGCTTACGTCCTCTCGCGATGTCCTTGAGGCCGTTGCAAACAATCGCGGCCCCTCACGCATGCTCGTGAGTCTGGGCTACTCGGGCTGGGCGCCCGGCCAGCTCGATGCGGAGCTCGCCGCCAATGCCTGGCTCACCGTCCCTTTGCACGACGAAGACTTCTCGCTCTTGTTTGATCTGCCCGCCGAGGATCGGATGGGGGCCGCTTTTCAGATGCTGGGGTTTGACCCCTTGAATCTGTCTGGAGCCGTTGGCCACGCCTGAGGCTCCGGCCGGCGTCTTGCTGGCCTTCGATTTCGGCGAAGTGCGGATCGGAGTGGCCATTGGCAATAGCCTCACCGGAGGCGCTCGGCCCCTCGTGGTCATCCCCACAAATCCAAAAGATCAGCGCTTTGCTCGCATTGCCGAGCTGATTGCCGAGTGGCAGCCCGCTGGGCTTGTGGTTGGCCTTCCTGTTTACCCCGATGGAGCAGCGCATCCCTTTGCCGCTCGCTGCCAGCGGTTTGCACAGCAGCTTGCCGGTCGAACGGGCCTGCCGGTTGTGCTTGAGGATGAGCGCTACACTTCGGCGCTGGCCCCGGAATCAGAGAACCTTGATGCGCAGGCCGCCGCCATACTTCTGCAAGGATTGTTGAATGCCAAGGTCCATTCAGCTTAACGGCCGGGGTGAACTCACCCACCTGCTCTCCACCGAGGAGTTGCCGCGCGCCATTCTCCAAAAGATCCTCGATCACGCGAGCGACTTTCTCGACATCGATCGAATGGAAGTGAAGAACGCCGACTTCCTCGCCGGCCAGAGCATCTTCAACCTCTTCTTTGAAAACTCCACCCGCACGCGGACGACCTTTGAGATTGCGGCGCGCAAACTCTCTGCAGACGTGGTGAATCTGAATGTGAGTGCGTCGAGCACCGCGAAGGGCGAGTCGCTTCTAGACACCATCGACAACCTGGCGGCGATGAAGGCCGACATGTTTGTGGTTCGTCACAACCAGGCAGGCGCGCCCTATCTCATCGCCCGCCACATCAATCAGGTTGCGCCCCACATCCATATTCTGAATGCGGGAGACGGTCGTCACGCGCACCCCACGCAGGCTCTTCTCGATATGTTCACCATTCGCCACTTCAAGGGCGACTTTCATCAGCTGCGTGTGGCGCTGGTGGGCGATGTCTTGCACTCGCGCGTGGCGCGCTCAGACATCCATGCACTCTCCACGCTCGGCGTGCCCGATATTCGAGTGGTCGCACCGCTCACTCTCATGCCCTCGGGGCTCTCGGAGATGGGAGTGAAGCCCTTCACGAACCTTGATGAGGGCCTCGAAGGTGTGGATGTGGTGATTGCCCTGCGCCTGCAGAACGAGCGGATGCGGGGTGCCATGCTGCCGAGTCCTCAGGAGTATTTCAAACACTATGGATTGACTGAGCAGCGCCTCAGGCGCGCAAAGCCCGATGCCATCGTGATGCATCCGGGGCCCATGAACCGTGGGGTGGAGATTGACTCGGTGGTGGCCGACGGTGCGCAGTCGGTCATTCTCACGCAGGTCACTTTTGGAATCGCGGTGCGCATGGCAGTGATGCACCTGCTCTCGGAGGTCCGGCCATGAACCGCTCGGTGAACCCCTTCTCATCAGCGCCCTCACCGCGCATTGCCATTCTGGGTGGGCAGGTCATCGACTCGGCCGGTCAGCACTCCTCATCGAGCGACCTCTACATTGCCAATGGCAGCATTCAAGCCATCCAGCCCGCGGGCCTGGCCCTTGCGGGCTTTCAGGCGGACCTCACGCTCCAGGCCAAGGGGGCCATGGTGGCCCCCGGGCTTATTGACCTTGCAGCGCGACTTCGCGAGCCAGGTTTTGAGTACAAGGCCACGCTCGAGACCGAGATGCGCGCCGCTGTTGCAGGGGGTGTGACGCGACTCGTCTGCCCCCCAGACACCGATCCACCGCTTGACGAACCGGGCCTGGTGGAGATGTTGAAGCATCGGGCCCGAGGTCTTGGGCAGGCCCACGTTCATCCGCTGGGCGCCCTTACTGTTGGGCTTCGCGGTGAGGGCTTGACCGAGATGGCAGAACTCACAGAGGCTGGCTGCGTGGGGTTCTCCCAGTCCACGCACCCTGTGAAAGACACTCAGGTGCTCTTTCGGGCCATGCAATACGCCAAGACCTTCGGCTACACGGTATGGGCCTATGCACGAGACCCCTGGCTAGGCGCATCGGGGGTTGCGCACAGCGGCGCGATGGCCAGCCGTCTGGGCCTGCCGGGTGTGCCCGTGGCCAATGAGACGCTTCGGCTCTACACGCTTTTTGAGCTGGTGCGTCAGACGGGGGTGCGACTGCATGTCTGTCGCCTCTCATCGGCGGCAGGTGTTGAGCTCGTGCGTCGCGCGAAGGCGGAGGGCCTTCCCGTTTCCGCAGACGTGGCCGTGCATCACCTTCACCTCACGGACGTCGATATTGGTGACTACGACAGCAATCTGCGTGTCGACCCCCCCTTCCGAAGCCAGAGAGACCGGGCAGCCATTCGCGCGGGTCTGCTCGATGGCACCCTCGATGCCATCTGCTCAGACCACGCCCCCGTGGATGACGATGCCAAGCAGCTTCCATTCGGGGAGGCTGAGCCCGGAGTTATTGGCCTAGAGCTCCTCTTGCCGCTTACCCTCAAGTGGGCAAGTGAAGACAAGCTGAGTCTGGAGCGCGCACTGACCCTTCTGACATCGGGCCCCGCCCGAATTCTTCAGCGTGATGCGGGCAGCCTTCATGTCGGTGCGCAGGCCGACCTCTGCATCTTTCTCGCAAGTGAGCCCTGGCTTGTAACCAACGACAGTCTCACCACGCAAGGGCGCAATACGCCTTACCTTGGCCACGAGCTTCTGGGTCGTGTCCAGGCCACGCTGGTGGATGGCCACTGCGTCTATCGCGCGCCCACTCAGGGATAGGGCTGTGCTGCGGTTGCTGTGGCGGGTTCCCGCCCTCTTGATGTGGGTGGCCGGAGGCTGCTTCTGGGCGGCTGTGATGATGCGCATCCTTGGCCGCTCGGGACGCCGCGTGAGCGTGCGCGTATTCGCCCGAGGCGTTCTTTTTCTCTGTGGTGTGCGCTTTGATCGTCAGCAGGCGGGCGAGCTGCCAAGCCCCTGCCTGGTCGTGTCAAACCACGTGTCCTGGCTGGACATCTACGTGCTTCATGCGCTGGAGCCCATGACCTTCATTGCCAAGTCGCAGATTCGGAGCTGGCCCGTCATCGGCTGGCTGGTGACTGCAGCAGGCACCCTCTACATTGAGCGCGGTCGTCGACATGCGGTTCACGATGTTCTGCACCAGGCTCAGCGCCGCTGCGACCTGGGCGAGCGCATCTGTTTTTTCCCCGAGGGAACCACCTCCGAAGGTCATGGGCTGCTGAAGTTTCACTCCAACCTCTTCAGTCTCGTTGAGCGACGGCCAGACCTTCTCGTGCAGCCCATCAGTATTCGGTATTGGCAGCAGGGCCTCGCATCGAGCGTGACGGCCTATGTGGGGGAGATGACGCTTGTGGGCTCCATGTTGCGCATCATGCGCACCCCTGGGCTATCGGTCTCGCCGATTTTTCACTCCCCCATTCACTTTGGTGAGCTCGCCCAGCCTAACCGACGCACGCTCTCGGATGAGGCCTATGCCCGAATCTTGGCCGGCCTCTCGATCGGGCAGCGCGCTTAGTCGATTGCAATCTGTTGGAACACGGCGAGGTCCTCTAGCCGAACCGCACTGAGGTAGCCACGCCAGACGCAGCCTGAATCGAGAGCAATGAACTGGGGTGAGATGCGAAGCCCCAGAGTCGACCAGTGGCCCACGATGACCCGTTGATGGGATGTGGCGCGCTCCGCATGGTCAAACCATGGTGTGAGGCGAGCAGGAGCCTGCGCCGGAGGCGCCTTGCACTTGAGCTCGAGATGGCCCTCGGGCGTGAGATAGCGCACTCGGGTGAGCACATTCACGATGGTGCGAAGACGTGCGTGGCCCTCGAGGTTGTCTCGCCAGTGCAGGGGGGCGTTGCCGTACATCTCGTGCATGAAGTCCTGCCAGTGATTGCTCTGAAGGCGCGCCTCCACCTCGCGAGCGAGCGACACGGTTTTTCGCAGACTCCAGCCCGGCAAGACGCCTGCGTGAACCATGAGCGTGTTTCCGCGAGCATGGGCCAGCGGCCTGTTTCTGAGCCAGTTGATGTGGCGTTTGGCATCGGGTGCTTTGATGACTTGCAGCAGCGTATCTCCGGGACCGGCTGCGCGCGCGCCACAGGCCAGTGCCAGAAGGTGCAGGTCATGATTGCCCAGCACGCAGGTGGCCCGCTCGCCGGCGGCCTGAATCATTTTGAGCACCTTGAGCGACTTGGGGCCTCGATTGACGAGATCGCCCACGAACCAGAGCTCGTCTCGGTCTAGCCGAAGGGGAAGTTGGGAGACGAGGGCCTCCAGGCTGTCTGCACAGCCCTGCACGTCACCAATGACATAGGTCGCCATACCGCGCATCGTAAGATATTGGGCAGCCCATGACTTTCTCGTCCCTCAGACCCCCTCCGGCATCGATCTTCAAGGCCTATGACATCCGCGGTGTCGTTGATGAGACGCTCACCGAGGAGGGCGTGCGCCTGATCGGCCAGGCGCTGGGGTGGATGATGAGTGAGCAGGGTCAGGCCCGTTGTGTGGTGGGCCGCGATGGCCGCCTGTCCGGTCCGAGACTGCAGGCCTGTCTCTCCGAAGGCCTCATGGAGGCGGGGGTTGACGTGATTGATATTGGTCGGGTGCCCACGCCGGTCGTCTATTTCGCCACGCATTTGCTGGGTACGGGAACGGGTGTTGCCATCACTGGAAGCCACAATCCACCCCAGTACAACGGCCTCAAGATGATGGTCGCGGGAGCCACCCTCTCGGGTGAGCAGATTCAGCGTCTGCGGGCTGGCCTTGAGGACGGCCGCGTGCAGGCGCACCTGGAGCTGGGGGTGAGAAGGGGCAGCGCCTCGGTGCGCGATGTGCGCGCGGAGTATGTGGGACGAATTACCAGTGATGTACACCTTGCCCGGCCACTTCGTGTCGCGGTTGACGCAGGAAGTGGCGTTGCAGGCGAGCTGGGTCCAGAGGTGCTTGCGCAGCTGGGCTGTGAGGTCACTCCCCTCTATTGCGAGATCGACGGAACATTTCCTCATCACCATCCCGACCCCGCGGATCCTCACAACCTGGAGGACCTCATTCGGGTGGTGAGCGAGAAGGACCTCGACCTGGGCCTGGCCTTTGACGGAGATGGCGATCGGCTTGGCGTGGTGACTCGAAATGGGCGCATCATCTGGCCCGATCGGCAGCTTATGCTCTACGCCCAGGACGTGCTCTCGGTGCGCCCAGGTGCGCAGATTATTTTTGATGTGAAGTGCAGCCGCCTGCTTGCCCGCCACATTGAGGCCCACGGCGGAGAGCCACTGATGTGGCGAACGGGGCACTCGCTCATCAAGGCCAAGCTCAAGGAGACGCAGGCACCTTTGGCCGGGGAGATGAGCGGCCACATTTTTTTCAATGATCGTTGGTATGGCTTTGATGACGGGCTCTACACCGCTGCGCGCCTGCTTGAAATTCTTGCGCGAAGCGAGAACCCGTCGGCCGTCCTGGAGGCGCTTCCGGACTCTGCCAGCACGCCTGAGTTACAGGTTAAGACCTCAGAGGGCGAGAACCACGCCATGGTGGCTCGGCTTGCCGCCAAGGCGCTTTTTCCCACGGCCCGCTCTCGCATCACCATCGACGGGATTCGCGTGGAGTATGACGATGGCTTTGGTCTGGCTCGTGCCTCGAACACGACTCCTGTGGTCGTTCTGCGCTTTGAGGCGGACACCCCTGAGGCACTGAGCCGGATTCAGGGCGAGTTTCGAGCGGGCCTTCTGGCCGTCATGCCTCAGGCGACTCTCCCCTTCTGAGGGGGCCTATGCCCCGACTGCTCGTTATCAAGACCAGCTCGATGGGGGATCTGGTGCACTGCTTATCGGCAGTCGCTGAGGCCAAGCACGCGGTGCCGAATCTTTCTGTGGACTGGGTGGCCGAGGAGACTTTTGTCGAGATTCCCGAGCTCTATCCGGGCGTGGATCGCGTCTTTCCGGTTGCCTTTCGCAGATGGAAGGGTCGCTATCGCGATCCCGCGGTTCGGGAGGAGTTATCGGCGGCCATCCATCGCTTTCGGCATGTGGAGGAGCCCTACGACCTCGTCATTGATGCGCAGGGCCTCATCAAAAGCGCGGTCCTCTCCCTTCGCTCTGGCGTTGCTCGCCGACGGCGCTGGTGTTTTAACTGGTCGAGCGCCCGAGAGCCTCTGGCGAGTCTTGCGGCCGGACAGACGGTTCACAGCCCGCCCGAGGTACACGCGGTTGAGCGGCTTCGAACGCTTTTCTCGACTGCCCTGGGCTATGAACTTCGGCATCGACCCGTGACCGGCCACCACCTGGCTGCGGCCATGCTGGGAACGTCCTTCAAGGCGCTCTGCTCGCGCATGGGCCAGGACCCAGAGTCGGCCTCGCGCTGGGTTCTCCTGGTGCACAACACGAGTCGGCCAGAGAAGCTCTGGCCCGAGGTGCATTGGCAGGCGCTGGGCAAGACCATGGCCGAGCTCGGCTGGGTGCCGCTCTTTCCGGCGGGCAATGAGATGGAGCGCGTTCGTGCGCGGGCGCTGGCAGAGACCACGGGAGGCGTTGCCCTTCCGGCCTGCTCGCTGACGGAGATGGCCGCCATCATCCAGCATGCGCAGTTGGTCGTAGGCCTTGATACGGGGCTCACGCACTGGGCAGCCGCCCTTGGGCGCCCGACGATTGGTGTTCTCACGGGAACACCCTCTGGCCGATATGGCCTGGACTGGGCCGTGAAGTCTCACACCATCGAAGGCGATGAGATCTTTGCCGATCGCGTCCTTGCGCAGGCCCGTCGCTGGGGACTTCTCTGATGACTCGAGCGCGGATAAGCGCAGCAGCAGAGAGACACTCTTTTTTAAGTGGGCTTCTGCGGGCTGCCTACACGGTCCTCGGAACCCTGCTGCTGCCCCTGCTGGCGACTTATCTCGCCTGGCGCGCGCGCCGACAGCCTGCCTACTGGCAGCACTGGGGGGAGCGCTTTCTAGGCGTCCCGAGGCATGCGGGGCCCTATGCGTTTTCTCAGCTCGACCGGCCCGTCATCTGGCTTCATGCTGTCTCGGTGGGAGAGACCCACGCGGCCCAGCCTCTAATTAAGGCCTGGCTGGCCAGTGGAAAGGTTCGCGTGCTGCTCACACACACCACCCCCACGGGTCGCCAGACCGGTGTGGCCCTCTTTGGTGATGAGTCGCCCGAGGTGTTTGTGCAGGCCTACCTCCCCTACGACTTGCCCTGGGCCAATGCGCGTTTTCTGCGATGGGCAAGGCCCTCGCTTGGCCTGCTCATGGAGACTGAGCTCTGGCCCAACCTGCTCGCTCAGGCTCGCTCGCGTGGCATTCCCATGGCCCTTATCAATGCCAGGCTCTCTCATCGATCTGCCCGCTCACTGCGACGCTTCTCGAGCCTTGCACGGCCGGCCTTGGGCGCTCTGTCACTGGTCTTGGCCCAGACCCATGCGGATGCGCAGCGATTCATGGCCAATGGCTACGCGGGTGCGCTTGAACTGACTGGAAGCCTCAAGTTTGACGTGGAGACTTCGGTTGCCCTGGCAGACCTCGGCCGAGAGTGGCGAGCTGCCTGGCCTCATCGGTGGGTCTGGCTGGTCATCAGCAGCCGAGACGATGAGGAGATTGAGCTCTTTCGCTCCTGGCAGCTCGTGCGTCCGCGCGGGGCCCTGCTCTTGGTGGTGCCCCGTCACCCTCAGCGGTTTGAGCGCGTTGCAGATCTGGCGAGGACGGCCGGACTAAAGACCGCGCAGAGATCGCAAGATCTGGTGCTGAATGCGGAGGTGGAGTGCCTCATTGGGGACTCTCTGGGCGAGATGTCTGCTTACGTGGCTGCAAGTGACCTGGCGCTGATCGGGGGGAGTCTCTTGCCGCTTGGGGGGCAGAACCCAATTGAAGCTTGCGCCCAGGGTCGCCCTGTCTTTTTTGGGCCCGCGATGTTTAACTTTCAGGCCATCGCCCGTGAACTCCGAGACTGTGGCGCTGGCTTTGAGGTGGGTTCGGTGGCCGAGTTTTATGGCTCAGCGCAGCTTCTTATGGAAGATGCGAAGGCCTACGAGCGCGCGTGCTCGGCAGCAAAGGACTTTGCGGTGACCCACCAAGGGGCGAGTGCCCGCACGCTACGCGCACTCGATCGGCTTCTCTCGGTCGGGGCAGGCTAGTCGGAGGCCTTGGCCATAAGCTGGCTTACGGCCTGAACGTCAGCAAGACTGAGCGCTCCTACTGCGGCTTTCAACTTGAGGCTCGCGAGAAGCACGTCATAGCGAGCCTTTGAGAGATTTCTCTTGGCCGTGAAGAGCTGCTGCTGAGAGTTGAGGATGTCGATATTGATTCGCACACCCACCTCGTAGCCGAGCTTATTGGAATCGAGCGCGAGCTGGCTCGACTTCTCGGCTGCCTCGTAGGCGCTCACCTGCGCAAGTCCAGCCAGCACGTTGAGGTAGGCACTACGAGCCTCTTGCTCTGCGCTCAGCCGCGCGGCCTCGAGGTCGAGTTCGGCCTTTGACCGCAGGGCGGCCGCCTCCCGAACCTGAGAGGTGACGAGACCCCCTGCAAAGATTGGGATGGAGAGTTCCACGCCCACGTAGTTGTACTCGTAGTCAGCAGCGGCGGCGGTGGTGCTGGCGTCACGAGCAACGGTTCTGTTCGCGACAAGATTGAGGCTGGGGAGGTGGCCGGCGAACTGCGCACCCACTTGAAGGCGAGCAGTCTCAAGATCGGCCTCCGCCTTGCGCACAGACGGGTTGCTGCTGCGGGCCTGATCGACCCAGGCCAAGGGATCGAGGGGCTCGGGGCGAGGAATGGGGATGCTCTTTTGAATACTCTTGAGCGGACCGGAGACCGTCTCCCGAACAATGAGGGAGAGGGCGTGTCGATTCACGTCGAGCGTGTTCTGGGCTTTGATTTCGTTGGCGAGGATGAGGTCAAAGCGCGCCTGGGCCTCTTGCTGATCGGTAATCGTGGCGGTTCCAACCTCAAAGCTGCGCTTGGCCTGCTCGAGCTGCTCGGCAATGGCCTTTTTCTCCGCCTGCGCGCTGCTCAGGTCGTCCTGGGCTGAGAGCACATCGAAGTACGCTGCGGCCACCCGAATAAAGGTGTCTTGCCGAGCCTTGGTGAAGGTGGCTTCTGCAGAGGCCACCTTCTGGGTCCCCTGCTGGGCCTTGCGCAAAAGCGACAGGTTGAAGATGGGTTGGCTAAGCGATACGGCAAAGGTCTTGGGGGTGAGGGTGGTTCCCGCGTAGGTGCCGCCCGTGTAGTCCCGCTGATATCGGGTGGCCGAGCCTGAGATGGTGGGCAGGATGCCTGCCACGCCCTGGGGCCTTGCTTCTCTGCCCGCCTCCAGCGTTTTCTCGGATGCGAGGTAGGTGGGGTCTCCCCTGAGCGCTTTGTTTAGCGCGTCTTCTAGGGTGAGGGTCTGGGAGAGGGCAGGTGAGGCGGCCCAGGCGAGGGTGAGAAGGACGGAGAGACGGCTAAGAGGGGGCATGAAGACCTTCGGCTGTTAGAACTGAAAAGTGGACACCACGGGCGCATCCTCGAGCATGGGCACCATGGTCTCAAAAAGCCCGCGTTTGAGCACGCTCGAACCCCTCTTCTCGAGAAGGAGTGCCTGCATGACTGGGGCTGAACCAACAATTGCAAGCAGCCGGCCGCCGGGCTTGAGCTGATTTAGAAGGCCCTCGGGCGCGCGGGCAAGGCCACCTGAGACCACGATGACGTCAAAGAGCCGAGGGGCGGCAGAGGCATCGAGAGAGAGGCCATTGCCTTCGATGACTGTGACGTTGCCAATGCCTGCCTTTGAGAGGTTGGAGAGCGCGAACTGAACGAGGCTGGGATACTTTTCAACGGTGATGACGGACTGACTCAGGTGAGAGAGCAGGGCGGCCATATGGCCCGATCCCGCGCCAATCTCTAGCACCTCATCGCTCGGCTTGAGGTCGGCCTCTTGGAGCAGTCGCGCCTCGACCTTGGGTGAAAGCATGCACTGCCCCTCGGGGAGGGGAATCTCCATATCGACAAAGGTGAGTGCCCGGTGGGCCTCGGGGACAAAGATCTCGCGGCGAACCTGGGTGAGTACATCAAGCACCCTAGGATCGAGCACATCCCAGGGACGAATCTGTTGGGCGATAGCGTTCGCACGCGCCTGATCGAGGTGTGCGCTTGAGAAGATCGTTGAGTCAAGGGACATGAGCGTTCTCCGGATCGGTGCAAAGAGCCGATGATGCAGCCCGTATGATTCACACCTATGACGGACATTCTACTGGGGCTGGCCAGCCTGCCCATTGAGGTGAAGGCGCTCCTGATGGGCCTGGTCGAAGGGGTGACCGAATTCCTTCCTGTTTCATCTACTGGGCATCTCATTTTGGCGGGGTGGGCGCTTGGGTTTGACGACGAGCGCGCTAAGGTCTTTGACATTGCCATTCAGACTGGTGCCATGCTGGCCATCGTCTGGATTTACCGTGTTCGTTTTTTTCAGGCAGTTGGCATCACGAAGGGCGATGCCGCCTCTCGTGCTCTGCTGCTTAACCTGTGCGTTGCATTTGTGCCTGCAGCCCTTCTGGGCCTTCTGTTCTCCAAACAGATCAAGGCCTATCTTTTTTCTCCCGTGCCGGTGGCCTTAGCCTTCATCGTTGGTGGGCTTGTGATGATCTGGGTGGAGAGAAGACCCGCCCAGACATTCCGTGTTAATCACGTTGATGCGATGACCTGGAGGGATGCTCTCAAGGTTGGGCTCGCGCAGGCGGTGGCCCTGATTCCAGGCACGAGCCGCTCGGGTGCCACCATCATCGGCGGCATGCTCTTTGGCCTGTCTCGGCAGACTGCCACCGAGTTCTCTTTTTTCTTGGCTGTGCCTACCCTGCTTGCTGCCGGCGCCTATAGTCTTTTCAAGCAATGGCACCTGCTACAGGCTGAGGACCTGGGAATGTTTCTCATCGGACTGGCCACCGCCTTCGTGAGTGCGATGGTGGTGGTGCGCTGGTTTTTGCGATTTGTGAGCTCGCACAGTTTTGTGGGCTTTGCCTACTACCGCATCGTGTTCGGCTTGGTCGTGTTGCTCACCTGGCAGGCGGGCTGGCTCGATTGGACCCCTTAAGCCTCGGTTTTGCGAACGAAGACCAAGTCTGCAACTGGGTTTCCGAGTCGCAGACCTCGCGCCTCAAACTTAGTCTGGGGCCGCCACGGGGGCCGCTCACAGAATCCACCCGCTTGGGCGCGGTTTTCGAGTAGGGGTTCTGCCGAGAGCACATCGAGCATCTGTTGCGCATAGTCTGGCCAGTCGGTTGCGCAATGGAGATAGCCCCCCTTCACAATGCGCTGAGCGAGGTCGTGAGCAAAGCCCGGCTGGATGAGTCGCCTCTTATGGTGCTTCTTCTTCGGCCAGGGGTCTGGGAAAAAGAGATGAATCCCCTGAAGGGACTCAAGCGGCAGGCCTTTTCGAACCACGTCTACCGCATCGTGCTGGATGATTTTTATGTTTGAAATGTGCTCTGCCTCAATTCTCTGCAGCAGCGCCCCCACACCAGCGGGATAGACCTCAAGCCCTAAGAAGTTGAGTTGCGGGTTACGCTGCGCGATGGTGGCTGTGGTCTCACCCATGCCAAACCCAATCTCCAGGACCACGGCTCGGTCGTTCTTGAATAGGTCAGACAGCGAGATCGGCTCGCCCCAGAAGGGTGCAACCCAAGGCCCAGAGAGCCTCTCGAGCGCGCGCCGCTGGCCCTGCGTGATCTTTCCTTGGCGCCGAACAAAACTGCGAATATGCGTGCCACGCGGACCCTGATCCGACTTGAGAGGTGCATCAGTCATGCGAGGATCTTGCCAGAGACGCATTAGGGACAACACGCACTTGCACGGTGACACCAAAGCATTGATACACTCTCGGTTCCATCACCACTCCCATAACAAGAGGGACCATGAACAAAGCAGAACTCGTCGAAGCCGTAGCGGCCGCCACCGATCTTTCCAAGTCCAAGACGGACGAAGTCATTGGCACCATCATCCACACCATTGTTAAAGCTGTTGCGAAGGGCGACTCCGTCCAGCTCGTTGGCTTTGGCACCTTCGGATCTGGCAAGCGCGCCGCGCGCACCGGTCGGAACCCCCGTACCGGTGAGGCCATCAAGATTGCCGCCTCCAAGACCGTGAAATTCACGGCTGGTAAGGCGTTCAAGGACGCGGTCAACAAGAAGAAGTAAGCCTCCCGCGGCTTGACACAAAACCCAGGGTCCTGTGCCCTGGGTTTTTTCTTTTGGAGGGTCATAAGGCATGACCGTTGAGACAGAGATCTGTCTTCATCTCCCCGACGCATGTGCGGCAAGGCTGTCCGCCTGGCCGCTCCTGAATGGGCACCCCAGTCGTCGACAGCAGCTTCGGGCAATCTACTTCGACACCCCGCAGGGCCACCTCTGCCGGGCCGGCGCGGGCCTGCGGGTGCGACGCGAATCTGGTGCTTGGGTGCAGACGCTCAAGCTTGCACTGAGCACGACGGATCGATCGGAGCTCAATCAGACCCTCGCCTCGCGTTCGGCAAGCGCCGTTCCCATGCTCTCCGAGGCGGGTCTCGCCGGGGCGTACATCCTCGATCCACGCGGGGGTCGCGCAAAGCTTGCACTCACCACACTCTTTCCGAGCTTGGCGCCCGTTTTTGAGACGCGTGTGCGTCGTCGGTCCTGGCTTGTGAGTCACCAGGGAAGCGTGGTGGAGGTCTCGCTTGACCTCGGTGAGGTCTGCCTCTCGGATGGTCGTTCTCGAGACGTTTCAGAGTGTGAATTGGAACTGAAGGAGGGGCAGCCGGCGGCACTTTGGCAATTTGCGCTCGATCTGCTCTCTTGGATGGGAGAGGGGCCTCTGCTGGAGCCCAGATCAAAGGCTGAGCGGGGCTACGGACTCGTTTGGGCACAAGACCCCAGCGTCGTTCCGCCTCAATCGTCCAATATGAAGGACTCGGAGAGCCTTGCCGCCGCGCTGCGGCTGGCCCTGTCCCAAGCTTCGAGCGACCTCTCTCGAAGCATCTGGATGGTTCTTGAGAGCGAGGATGCGGAAGGTCCTCACCAGCTTCGAGTGGCGGCGCGCAGGCTTCGAAGCGTGCTGAAGATGGTGCTCCCCAGCCTGAGCTCCAGTGACTGGCAGCAGCTGGCTTTGGATGCCAAGTGGATTGCGGGAGTTGCAGGCCCGCTTCGCGATCGTGATGTTGTGGCTCTGGATACTCTTGAGCCCCTCATGGTGAAACTACCCAGTGATCAAGATCTGGCCATGGCACTTGCCCTCCTCGCTGATGAGCGAGACCGGTGCAGAGTGGATCTGCGCGCTCAACTCAAAAGTGTGCGTGCTCAAGCGTTCTTGGCGCGTCTCGGGCTGCAGGCCTGCGCATCTTTGCCGGCGCTCGAAGAGGCAGACGCTCGCTCGTTTGCACAGATGCAGCTCAAGCGCTTGGTCAGGCGCGTTCGCCAGAGAAAACTCCTCGCCGATCAGTCCCCTGAGTATCGCCATGAATTACGTCTTGCCTATAAAGCGCTCCGGTACGCATCCTCTTGGCTGGAGGGTCTGGGCATGGGAAGCGAGGCTCGGCGTCAACAAAGAAAGGCTGCGCGCGCTCAAAAAACGCTTGGCGATTCTCAGGATGCGGTGATGGCGCTTCCAGTGCTGCAGGCGCTCTTGCGGAGCGTTCCGCCCGGGCAGAGTGGTCGAGTTCTCGGGCTTGTGCAGGGATGGCTCTTGGCGAAACAGGGCTGACGGGGCGCGACTTGCGCGCCTCGGTGGGGACGAAAGCTCAGAGCGTTCGTCCCCTTAGAGCTTTAGTCCGCGAACTCACCCTTTGCGCGGATGAGCTTGCCCCACTTCTCCGTCTCGGCCTCTACGAGCTTCTTGTGCGCAGCAGGCGATTGCATCGCCTCGGGATAGACAGTTGAGCCCAGATCGGCCATCCGCTTGCGAAAGCCCTCGTCCTTGAGTCCGGCTTTCAGCGCTGCATTAAGCTTAGCAACGATCTCGGGCGGCGTTCCTTTGGGAGCGTAAAGGCCATGCCAGATGCCCAGCTCGAATCCCTTGAGGCCCGCCTCGTTGGCGGTGGGCACGTCCTTGATTTGAGGCAGACGCTGCTCAGTGGTGGTTGCGTAGGCCTTTACCTTCCCACCGATGATCTGCGGAATGGTGTTGGTGGTCTGGTCGCACATGATGTCTGTCTGTCCACCCATGAGGTCGGTGAGGGCGGGACCCGTTCCCTTGTAAGGCACGGTGGTGAGCGGCGTGTTGATTGCGGCCTGAAACATGAGGCCACAAAGGTGAGATGCTGCACCGAGACCCGCGTGGGCGAGGTTGATCTTTTGGGAGTTGGCCTTCACGTAGTTGACCATCTCGGAGAGGTTCTTCGCGGGAAAGTTCGGCCGCGCAATGATGGTCATGGGCACGGAGTTAATGAGCCCGATGTACTCGAAGTCATTAAGCGGGTTGAAGGCCAGCTTTCGGTAGAGAGCCGGGGTTGTGGCCATGCCGATGTGATGGATGAGAATTTTGTAGCCATCGGGTGTTGCACGTGCAACTTCGGAGGGAGCGAGGATGCCTCCGGCGCTGGGTTTATTTTCGACCACGATAGGTTGACCAAGGGTCTTCTCCATGGCTGCTGCGATGGCGCGGCCAACGGTGTCGGTGGGTCCTGGGGCAAACGGCACGAGCATCGTGATGGAGCGCTCGGGGTAGGCGGCTTGGACAGCGAGAGGGGCAAGGCAGGCCAGCGCTAACAATGCGGCCAGAGAAAAACGACGTTTCATGATGGGTCTCCGAATAGTTGAAGCAGGGCGCAGGATCGCATAATTCTTAAGCTCTGCGCGCCTTTCAGAGGGATTCCCCTAGTCGCGAGTGGCTTCGGAGACGATCTGTGGACGCCCTTTTACGAGCGCCCAAACCTGACGTTTTTTATCCGTGCTATGAAAGGTGTCGGACTGGTAGCGTTGGGTGAATTCAGCAGATACCCGACCATCCGAGAGGGTTGAAAGCGAGAGTTCGCTCACGGTGACTTCAATTGATTTTGCTCGGCCCATCACAGAACGTTTCTGCCGAGCGAATCCCTCTCGGTTTGCAAACTCTGGGGCATAGAAAGCGAGATAGGTGTCGGCGTTTCGCGAGGACCAGGCCACCGACCATTCATCGATGGCAGCCTGAACTTGCTGGGCAGACAGGCTGGCCACAGCAGGGGTAGACGGAGTGGCCACAGCCGGAGTCGATGGGGTGGTCGCCGGAGGACCCTCTCGTTGATCGGCAACTCGAGGTGTCCAGAGCGGGGGTGCGGCCTCGATGCTGGGTGTCGTGGTCACCTTGCTCGAGGCGGGCTCTTGGCGACTCATCTGCCACAGCACAAGACCGATTCCCACAAGAGAGGCCGCAAGAATGAACCATCCCGCACGGCGCCTGACATCGGGCAGCTCCTGGCCGTCGGGTCGCAGTTCGGAGTCGCTTGTCACTTAGAGTTCCTCGGTGAGAAGCGGACGCAGCCCCTTCGGTTGCTGCGCCCAGAAAATTCGTTGAAGACCTTGGCTTGAGGCTCGAACAGACACCACGGGGCGGTCGGAGGAGACCTCGAAGATGGCCCCGGCTGCGGAGGCACGATCTTGGGCCTTGAGCTTGGAGATGAGGGCGCTGGAGTGAAGCTCCCAGTCGCTCGGCGTCATCCACTGCACCGTGGGCGCGATGATGATCTGCGTGCGGCCGAAGGCCACATAACGTTTGATGCGATCCATGTCCTTGTTTGCGATGGCCAGGCAGCCGTCGGAGGCCTTGGGCGGACGAACGTGGACGTCCTCAGGCACACCATGAATCCAGATGCCACTGCCTGTTCTGTGGGCCCTTCGATCTTCGCCATTGGGGTAGTCCAGGGTGATGGCCAGACGCCCGAGAAAACCGTCTCTTCGGGGGTTATGAATTTCCTTGACCAGCCGGTATGCACCGATGGGGGTCTTGCGGTCACCCTCCTTCACCTTCGGCGCACCGGAGAGTCCGAGCGTTGTGTAGAACTCGTCTACGAGAATGGGACGGCCCCTCTCTGATCGGAAGACATAAATTCGCGACACGGAGAGATCCGCAAGCAGGGTGTAGGGACCCAGTTCGGGGCCATCATTGAGCCGAATGAGATTGCGGGGCAGCGAGCCTGCTGGGGGCGTAAAGAGACGAACACTGGCCTCGGCCAGAAGGTCCTCATCCGCACTTCGAAACTTAGGGCTCGCGCCTGCGAGCGCCAGCACAGACTGCGCTTTTAAGAAATGAGCCAGCCGCGAGCTTGGCTCAATCTGGCTGGCCTGCGCCGCAGCGCTCGCGGCCTGTCCGGGAGCACCCCCAAGGCTGTGCTCAACGGCCGAGCGAATGAGCGGATCGGGCGGGGGCTTTGAGGCACTCTGCGAAAGGGCTGAGGAAGAGGCAAGAAGGGCTGCCACACACAGCAGGGTAGCTGGGCGCGAAGTGCGGCTGTTTAGTTCTTCTCGCTTTGGATTCGCCATGACTTGTTTTCTAAAACCCAGATCTGCGTCTTCCGAGAGTTCACCTTCAGGGAGCCCGATTCATACCGCTGGCTAAACTTCACCTCCTGCCGACCACCCTCGATGGCGCGAACCGCAACACCGGAGATACGGATCACGATCTTGCCCTTATTTAAGATGCGGGGCTTTCTAAAGGCAAGCCAGGCTTCGCGAGAGCTGTACCCCTCGGAGCTAAAGCTCTCGGCATAAAAACTTGCGTAGCGCTCGAAGTCCTGCTCCGCCCAACTCTGGGCCCAGGCCTGAAGAGAGGTGGGGATGGTGTCGGGCTTTGCGGCCACTGCTGGTTCGGCCTCGGTCGCCTTCGACTTCGATGCGTCCGGCTTGCTGCGGGCCTCTGCCCGAGCCAGGGCCTCTGCCTTGGCTTTGGCCTGCGCTTCGGCCTTGGCTTTGGCCTCTGCCCGAGCGATGGCGATAGATTGGGCCTTCTTCACCTCATCGATGCTGATGGGGCTGGCCTCAATCACGGGCTGTTTGCTCTGCGCTTTTTGACCGAGGGCTTTGGCGTAAGACTCTGCGAATTGCTGAGCCGCTAACTCTCGGAGGTTTTTGAAAGCAGCGGCCGACTCTGGGTTGGCCAGAAGCGCATTCTCAAGAACCCTGCGTCCATCCTCGGATTTGCCAAGGCCCGTGAGCAGGGCAGCGAGGCTGTTGGCAATACCAAGATTGCCGGGGTCAGCGGCCAGTGCAGCCTCCAGCTGCTGACGCGCCGCGTCGGCTCGGCCATTTTCGATGAGCTCCAGTAACTGAGCTTTATTCGTGGCGGCTGGGTTTGCAACGAGGGCTTGGGCGGGAAAACTGAGGGGGACAAGGAGCCCCACCAGAATGGCGAACGGTGTGGCTCGGCTGAAGAGGCGGCCCGAAAGCCCAGCGATTCGTGTCATGCGTCTAGCCCCAATGGTATCACCCAAGGGGCTATTTGGGGGCCTTCAGGGGATCTACTGAAGCGCCTCCTGTGCTGCGAGCACGCCACTTCCCTTGAGTTTTATCCCGAAGGCTCTCATGCCCATCTCGCAGCCACTCAGTGCCGCGAGTAAGGAGAGTTCGTTGCAGTCGCCAAGGTGCCCGATTCGGAACATTCGGCCCTTGACCTTTCCGAGTCCTGTGCCTAGCGACAGGTTGTAACGGTCAAGAATGAGCTTGCGAAGCTGATCGGCATCCACCCCTTCGGGCGTGACGACACCAGTGAGCACAGGGGAGTAGACCGACGGGTCTTTGCACTGGATCTCGAGCCCCCAGGCGCTCACCGCGGCTCGGCAGGCTGCCGCTAAGCGTTGGTGTCTGGCGAAGACCTGATCGAGCCCCTCCGAGAGAATCATGTCCATCGACTCGTGCAGGCCATAAAGCAGATTCGTGGCTGGTGTGGACGGCCAGAAACCCAATGTATTGGACTCGAGGATTTCGTCCCAGGCCCAGAAGGCCTTGGGCAGTGCGGCGGTCTTACTTGCCTCGATGGCTCTGGGAGACAGTGCGTTAAAGCCTAGTCCCGGGGGGAGCATGAGACCCTTTTGCGATCCGCTGACTGTCACATCAACACCCCACTCGTCGTGACGGAAGTCTGCAGAGGCCAGCCCCGAGATGGTGTCGACCATGAGAAGGGCGGGGTGCTTGGCCCCATCCATCGCCTGACGAACAGCAGCAATATTCGACGTCACACCCGTAGACGTTTCGTTGTGAACCACGCAGACCGCTTTGATGGAGTGGCTGGTATCTGCTCTCAGCCGCTCCCCGATCTTTCCGGCATCGACGCCCAGACGCCATCCTTCGCTACCCGGCAGTCCGAGAAATTCCGCGCTGAGGTTCAGCCTCTCAGCAAGTTTTTTCCAGAGGGTTGCAAACTGCCCAGTCTCGTACATGAGAACGTGATCACCGGGCGAAAGGGTGTTGACGAGGGCCGCCTCCCATGCGCCCGTACCCGAGCTGGGATAGATGATGACGGGGTGTTTCGTTTTGAAGATCTTCTGAATGGAGCTCAGCAGCGAGAGTCCGAGTTGCCCGAATTCAGGGCCCCGATGATCGATGGTCTGAAAACTGATAGCCCGAAGGACGCGAGCTGGCACGGGGCTTGGGCCAGGAATATGCAGAAAGTGGCGGCCGGAGGGGTGGTGATCGAGTGTGAGCATAGGGGCGCAGTGAGCGAGGGCAGGTTTTCCCACGGAGTCTAATTCGAAACCTTCCTCTATAGTCATCAGGTGTCTCCCGCCCCCCG
>DDPR01000011.1 GCA_002342295.1 Burkholderiales bacterium UBA2463 | reverse complement strand
CTCTTCAATAACAAAGCGCATCTCCCGTGTCGGGGCGACGTAATCAAGAGGCATGCGTGCTTCCTGGGCCTCAGAGCTTGGAGGTCAGCTCTGGAACGGCTTCAAACAGGTCAGCGACCAGCCCGTAGTCGGCCACCGAGAAAATCGGCGCGTCGGGATCTTTGTTAATCGCCACGATCACCTTCGAGTCCTTCATGCCGGCGAGATGCTGAATGGCCCCACTCATGCCCACGGCAATGTAGAGCGAGGGTGCGACCACCTTGCCTGTCTGGCCCACCTGGTAGTCATTGGGGGCGTATCCCGCATCAACTGCAGCGCGAGACGCACCAAGAGCTGCGCCCAGCTTGTCTGCCAGCGGCAAGAGCAGATTGGAATAGTTTTCAGCAGAGCCCAGGCCTCTTCCGCCAGAGACAACCACTTTTGCAGAGGCGAGCTCGGGTCGATCGCTCTTAGACATCTCCGCGCGAACAAACCGAGAGGTCAAAGAAGCGGCCACGCAAGGCACAGACTCGATGGTGGCCGATCCGCCGTCAGCACAGGTCGCAAAGGATGTTGCGCGAACCGTCATCACCTTCAACGCATCCGAGGATTGAACGGTGGCAATGACGTTGCCTGCGTAGATTGGCCGCTCGAATGTGTCTGGTGAAACAACTCGAATCACATCCGAGATGGCCGAAACATCTAGTTTTGCAGCCACTCGAGGTGCGACGTTCTTCCCGGTGGTGGTCGATGGCAGAACGATGGCCGAGTAACTGCCGCCCTTAGCGAGCCCCAAGATCTGCTCGGCAAGGCTCTCCGCAAGCAGATGCTCGTGCGCATCCCCCTGCGCATGCAGGACCTTTGCAACGCCAGCCAGATGGGAGCAGGCACTGGCCACAGTCTCGCTGCCCTTGCCCGCCACTAGCAGGTGCACCTCGGAACCCAGCGCGAGCGCTGCGGTCACAGCACCCCGAGTGGCGCCGTTCAGGGCGTGGTTGTCATGCTCAGCAACAACAAGTGTGGTCATGCGTCAATCACCTTCGCATCGTGCTTCAGTTTGTCGATGAGGGCATCAACCGACTCCACCCGAATCCCCGCCGCACGACCGGGTGGATCACTCACCTTCAGGGTTTTGAGTCTTGCCGCACCATCCACACCGAGGCTCTCCAGGGGCACGGTCTCAATCTCTTTTTTCTTCGCCTTCATGATGTTGGGAAGCGTGACGTAGCGGGGCTCATTGAGCCGCAGGTCGGTTGTGACGACCGCGGGCAGCTTCACCGCAAGCGTCTCAAGGCCACCGTCCACCTCGCGCGTCACATGCGCCTCTTCACCTTGGATTTCAATCTTGGATGCAAAGGTTGCCTGGGGAAGGTCAGCGAGCGCTGCGAGCATCTGCCCGGTCTGGTTGCAGTCATCATCAATTGCTTGCTTGCCCATGATGATGAGGTTCGGAGACTCCTTCTTCACAATGGCGTTCAGGGCCTTGGCCACCGCCAGGGGCTCCAGTGCAAGGGACGACTCCACCAGAATGCCGCGATCGGCCCCCATGGCAAAGGCCGTTCTCAGCACATCCTGGCTGGCCGTGGTGCCGCAGGTCACGACCACCACCTCGCTCGCCTTGCCCGACTCCTTCAAGCGAACCGCCTCCTCCACCGCAATCTCATCGAAGGGGTTCATGCTCATCTTCACATTGGCAATGTCCACATCCGAGCCATCGGACTTCACGCGCACCTTCACGTTGTAGTCCACCACACGCTTAACTGTGACGAGAACTTTCATACTAGACATCAATGGCCTTGGCGGAGCCCGCGCGCTTGCGCAGCTCGAACTTCTGGATCTTTCCGGTGGAGGTCTTGGGCAGCTCGCCAAAGACCACCGAGCGAGGCACCTTGAAGGCCGCCATATGTTGCTTGCAGAAGGTGACGATGTCTTCGGCTGAGGGCGCGCTTCCTGGTTTGAGCTCAATAAAGGCGCAGGGCGTCTCGCCCCACTTCTCGTCGGGCTTGGCCACAACCGCGACGGCCATGACCGCAGGATGCCGGTAGAGCACGTCTTCCACCTCAATGGAAGAGATGTTTTCGCCGCCCGAGATGATGATGTCCTTGCTTCGGTCCTTCACCTTCACATAGCCATCGGGGTAGGCCACGGCAAGGTCGCCTGTGTGAAACCAGCCCCCCTCAAAGGCCGCGCGCGTGGCCTTCTCATTTTTGAGGTAGCCCTTCATGGCGATGTTGCCGCGAAACATAATCTCACCCATCGTCTCGCCATCATGGGGAACGGGCTGCATGGTCTCGGGGTCGAGCACGGTGCAGCCCTCCTGAAGGTGATATCGCACACCCTGCCGCGCATTGAGCCGAGCACGCTCAGTAATATCCAGACTCGTCCAGGCCTCGTGCTTCTCGCAGGCGGCCGCTGGGCCATAGGTCTCGGTAAGGCCATACACATGGGTAATTTCAAAGCCCATCTCTTCCATGCCCTCAATCATGGCCGCAGGCGGTGCTGCTCCTGCCACCATCGCCTTCACCTGATGCAGACCTGACTTGAGATCTGCCGGCGCGTTCACAAGCATGTTGTGCACGATGGGCGCTGCGCAGTAGTGGGTGACGCCATGCTCGCGAATAAGATCAAAGACCATCTTGGCCTCGACCCTGCGCAGGCAGACATTCACACCGGCGCGCAGGGCCACCACCCACGGAAAGCACCAGCCGTTGCAATGAAATAAGGGAAGCGTCCAGAGGTAGACCGCCTTCTTCGGCATGTCCCACTCCAGAATGTTCGAGATGGCAGCCATGGCCGCACCCCGGTGGCTGTAGACAACACCCTTGGGGTCGCCCGTCGTTCCGGACGTGTAGTTCAGGCAGATGCTCTGCCACTCATCGTCCGGCAGCCGAACCATGAAGTGCTCATCACCAAAGGCCACCAGCTCCTCGTAGGTCTGCGAGCCCAGGCGCTCT
Organism: Burkholderiales bacterium UBA2463; assembly: GCA_002342295.1. Lineage (GTDB taxonomy): Bacteria > Pseudomonadota > Gammaproteobacteria > Burkholderiales > Burkholderiaceae_A > Hahnella. The sequence goes on along the minus strand of DDPR01000011.1, from coordinate 12,973 downwards.
CCAGGTGGGTTGAATTCGGCATCCACCGCATCGATAACCATGGGCGTGCGTCCGTGCTCAGCCTTCAAGATGGCAAGAGCCTCCTTCATGGTGGGTGAGAACTCAAGGTCGGTGATGACAAGCTTGGCCTCACCATGGTTGAGCATGAAGGCAATGGCTTTTGCATCTAGGCGCGTATTGAGGCTATTCAACACGGCACCGCTCATGGGCACCCCAAAGTGGGCCTCCACCATGGGCGGGGTATTGGGCAGCATCACGGCCACCGTATCGCCTAGCCCAATGCCCAGACGATGGATGGCCGAGGCGAGTCGTCGCGTGCGTCGAAGGGTCTGGCTCCAGGTCTGACGCAGGCGGCCGTGAACCACGGCGAGCGCATCGGGGTGGACCTCCGCTGCGCGCTGAATAAACGAGATGGGAGAGATGGCGACATGGTTGGCGTGGTTGGCATCCAAGCCCCGCACATACATGTGATCCGAGGGAAGGCTGCCATGGGTCTTGGCGGCGGACATCGTGTGTTTCTCCTGTGTTCTTCTTTTTAAAACTTTACACCGCCTCGAAGCGATATGCCCCCTCGTGCTGCACCCGAGAGACCCGTCCGGCATGCCAGAGCCGATTCATGTGCGCGATGGTCTCGCCCATGGCGAAGGTGAATTGATGAAAGTCCAACTCTCGGGGAAAAAGAACTGGCAGCACCTGCGCACAGGTCTTGGGCGCTTTGCAGGCCTCAAGGGCCTCGGCTAGACGCTCCTCGTGATGGGCTCTGAGCTGGCGCAGCCGAGTGTGGATGCCGCCCTTGGCGCCAGTCATTTCAGGGCCCCCAAAAGGCCGGCCGTGCGAGGGGAGCACCAGGGTGTTCTCCGGCAGGGGAGAAAAGCGCTCAATCGAAGCGAGGTATTGCCCCAGGGGGTCGGCATCGGGCTCATGCGCCCAGACCGACATATTGGTTGAGATTCTGGGCAGCAGCATGTCGCCAGAGATGAGTAGGTTGCTGGCCTGGCAATAGAGCGAGGCATGTTCAGGCGAGTGTCCATAGCCCGGAATGACCCTCCAGGTCTCGCCGCCCATCTCAAATGCCTCCTCAGGCATGAGGCGCCGGTAACGCATTGGTACTCGAGGAACGAGGCTCGAGAAGTGCCCCTTGCGATTGAGCACCTTCTGATAATCATCTGGCGAGTGCATGCCATGGCGCCTAAAGTGCTCGGCCATGGTTGCGGCCGGACCATCAGGCTGGGCCAAATCCTCGTCGGCAAGGCACCGCGAGGCAAACATGCGCCCGGTCGTGTATTCGCCAAGCGTCATCCAGAGCGGCGCCTCGCATTCATCACCGCAGAGCCAGTAGGCCAGGCCCATATGGTCTGGGTGCATGTGGGTGCAGATCACCCGAAGGATGGGCAGGCCCTTGAAATACGAGCCGCGAATCGTCTGCCAGTGGGCCATGGTCTCGGGCGTGCTCACACCCGTATCAATGGCCGTAAAGCCCCTCCTGCCCTCCACCTCATCCTCAACAAGCCAGAGGTTGATGTGATCAAGCGCAAATGGCAGGGGCATGCGAAGCCACCAGACTCCACCCCGAGAGTGGCTGCCCGCCTGAAGCTCCGTGAGCTCGCCTGGCGCCGGGATGGTCAGATCCGCATAGTGAATCTCATGCTCGTGGGGGCGCAAGGCAGGCGTAGGCCGGGGTGCAGTCATGCCCTCAATGGTCGCATTTTCGGCCCTACACTTGGGCAATGAGAATTGCCCTAGCCTCCCAGTCGCCCCGCAGACGCCAACTTCTTGAGCAGCTGGCAGACCAGATGGGCTTCGAAGTGGTCTTGCTGCCGCCCGGTCCCGAGGAAGATGCTGAGTTGCTCGAGGCAGTGCTGCCCCAAGAGCTGCCCACGCAGTATGTGCAGCGGGTTACGGCACTCAAGGCCGAGGCCGGCTGGAGGCGGCTTCTTTCTCGTGGGCTGCCGACAATGCCTGTGCTTGCCAGCGACACGACGGTGGCCATCGACAACGAGATTCTGGGCAAGCCTCTCTCGCGCGAAGAGGCAAAGGCCATGCTGTGGCGGCTCTCGGGCCGAGTTCACACTGTGTTGACTGCGGTAGCCCTCATAAGGGGTGACCAGCCAAGGGGTGACCAGCTGACGCAGGTGCTCAGCGAATCGGAGGTGAAATTTTGTGAGCTCAGCGGCGACTGGATTGACTGGGTGGTGGCTACCGGCGAGCCCATGGACAAGGCGGGTGCCTATGCCATTCAAGGTCATGCGGGAGCGGTGATTGAATGGGTAAAGGGCAGCCCAAGCGGCATCATGGGGCTCCCTCTATTCGAGACGGCGCAGCTACTTCGGGCAGCCCAGCCGTAAATACTCAAACCCCGAGAAACCCGAACCCCGAGCGCCTATTTGACGCGGTTTCGATACTCCGCCGTGCGGGTGTCGATCTCGATCTTGTCGCCAATCTCGACAAAGGCAGGCACCGAAATCTCAAAGTCGGTGGGGGCAATGCGCGCGGGCTTCATCACCTTGCCTGAGGTGTCGCCCTTCACGGCAGGCTCTGTGTAGGCCACCTCCCTCACCACGCTCGTGGGCATCTCCACTGAAATGGCTCGGCCGTCGTAGAAAACGACCTCGCAGGCCATGCCGTCCTCTAGGTAGTTCAGGGCATCGCCCATGCTCTCGCCCTCCACCTCATATTGATTGAAGTCAGCATCCATAAACACATACATGGGGTCTGCGAAGTAGGAGTAGGTGACTTCCTTTCGGTCGAGCACCAGGTCTTCAAACTTTTCGTCTGCTTTAAAGACCTGCTCGGAGCCTGATCCCGAGAGAAGACTCTTGTACTTCATCTTCACCACGGCGGCATTGCGGCCAGATTTGTTGTACTCGGCCTTCAGCACCACCTGGGGCTGACCATCGAGCATGAAGACGTTACCGACGCGGAGTTCTTGGGCAATTTTCATGGGAAGAGGTAGGGGTTTAATAGCCCCACAGTTTAGCGTCTAGTCCAAGAAGCCGTGCTCTGCCTGTGGGTAGGCGCCACTCTTCACCTCCCTCACGAAATTAGCAACCGCCTCCTGAATGCTCCCCGAGCCAGCCAAATAGTTCTTGACGAAGCGAGCCTTCTTGCCTGGCGTTACATCTAGGATGTCGTGTAGGACGAGCACTTGGCCACTGGTGTGGGGGCCGGCACCAATCCCAATCGTTGGAACTGAGAGGGCCTCGGTCAGGGCCTTGCCAAGCATCGCGGGAATGAGTTCGACCAAGACGAGACCAGCACCGGCCTCTTGCATGGCCCTCGCATCCGCAAGCAGTTGCTCACCCGCCTCTCCTCGGCCCTGCACCTTATAGCCACCCAGCACATTCAAGCTTTGAGGGGTGAGGCCCAGATGAGCACAGACCGGAATGCCTCGCGAAACCATAAATTCAACCGTGGGCACGAGCCAGGCGCCGCCCTCAAGCTTCACCATCTGAGCCCCGGCAGCCATGAGGGCTGCAGCATTCCCATAGGCCTGCTCGCAGGAGGCCTGATAACTCGCCCAGGGCATGTCGGCCATGACGAGGGCCTTGGGCTTTGCTCGCGACACACAAGCCGTGTGATAGGCCACGTCCTGCAGGGTAACCGGAAGCGTTGACGAATGGCCCTGAAGCACCATGCCCAAAGAATCGCCGATTAGAAGAACGTCAACGCCTGCTGCATCAAGCACGCCGGCAAAGGCTGCGTCGTAGCAGGTGAGCATGGCAATTCTCTCGCCTCGCGCCCTCATGGCTGCAAGGCCAGGCACCGTCACCGGCTTACGACCGGAGACGCCTTCGCTACTCGTGCTGTGAACGCTCATTCTTTCTCCTCCATCACGGCAAGCCTCAGAGCATCTAAAGAGAGGCCACGCACACAGAGTCCCACAAAATGCGCTGCAAAGCCGCTCAAAAGACGGCCCCTCCGAAGGGCAAGAACGGTTGTGTTTTCTTCAAACAACTCGCTGGCATCGAGAAGCTCGAGGGATGCGTCAGCCGTCTCATCGTAGGCAATCGAGGCCACGATACCAACACCCATTCCCAGGCTGACATAGGCCTTAATCACATCAGCGTCTAGCGCCTCAAGCACCACACGGGGCGCGAGACCGGCCTTGGCAAAGGTGGCATCGATCATGCCCCGGCCAGTGAAGCCCTCGTGATAGGTGATGATGGGGAACTCTGCGAGCGCTAAGAGAGTGAGGGGCTCTGCGCCATGAGAGGCGAGGGCCAGAGGGTGGCCCCTGGGCACCACCACGCCATGAAACCACTTAAAAAAAGGAAAGGTCACAAAGCGTGGGTTGGCGCTCAGCGACTCGGTGGCAATTCCAATGTCAGCCTCCCCAGACTCCAAGAGGTCAACAATTTCTGGCGGACTCGCCTGGCGCAACACCAGCTGCACCTTCGGAAAGTGCTCCCGAAAAGCTCTGACAATCTCGGGGAGCGAGTAGCGCGCCTGCGTGTGGGTGGTGGCAAGCACAAGCCGTCCCTCGTCCCTCTCCGAGAAGGACTGGCTGACCGAGCGCAGGTTCTCAACTTCCTGAAGTGCTCGCTCTGCGTGGGCAAGCATGGCCTCACCGGGCTCGGTGAATCCCAAAAGGCGCTTGCCCTTTCGAAGAAAAATCTGCACACCAAGCTCATCTTCGAGTTCCTTAATGGCCTTGCTCACCCCAGACTGTGAGGTAAATAGCGCCATCGCCACTTCGGTCAGATTGAAGTTGTGGCGGGCCGATTCGCGCAGGATGCGAAGCTGCTGAATGTTCATGTGGTTAGTGTGCCGTATGTCGCCCAAAGGAATACGCTGCCCTTCGATGGGCCCTCAGCACGAATCGAGCGGGGTCGATGGCCTGGATGAGCCGTTCGGGAAGGCTGGGTGGGGCGCCCAAAATCATCTGGGCTATGAGCTCTGCGCCCAATGGCGCAAAAGACAGGCCACGCGAACCCAGACCCAAAAGCACATACACCCCCCCTACCCTCGGTAGGTGATCAAGCTGCGAAATCCTCTGCGGGTGGGGGTGGCTCCTCAAGGATCCCAGAGAGGTAATGGATCCCACATGCGGCAGACGATCGGGCGTGGCAAAGCGCACGCTGGCGCGACCACCAGCCAAGGGCCATCGAGCTCGCATCGCCTCTGCAAGATCAGGGCTCAGCTCCCTTAAGCGCTCAAAATTCTCTTCGTGGCCCTGCTCAGTGACCTGGGGCGCCAACTCCTCTCGGTTAAAGCTCGCGCCCACCAGAAGCTTGCCTTCCACGACGGGCGCCACATAGCCAGAGGCACACAGCACTCGATCGGGACCCTCGCGAGGCTCAGCCTCAACCCACGACACCTGGCCGGCAATTGCCCGAAGCGCCAGGCCAGCATCGGCAAGCAGTGCGTCGTCTGCGGTGCAGACGATGACGGCATCAAAGCCTCGTTTCAGCTCGGTAATGCTGTGATGAGGGGCGTTGTAGTGAAGTATTAGGCGCTCCTGAAGGATGGAGTGGGCGCTCGCAAGACAGGCCATCACGAAGTGTGCGGGTTTCACCCAGCCCCCCAAAGAGAGTGCATCGTCGCGGTCTCGCTCAATCACCCCACAGAGGTCCGCCCAGCCCTGAGCCTTGGCGTCTAGCTGAGCAAGCCAGTCAGTGGTGGTTTGAAGCCCAGAATCAACAAGCTGGCTTGCAAGATTGTTATCCGCGGAATGTAGCGGGTGACAGATGGCCAGAGGGTTGCCCGATGCGCCCATTGCTGGCTCGGAAGCCTTCTCAAAGGCAGCCACTTTGAGCGGCCGCTCAAAGTGCTGCTCGGCAAGAGCCAGCGCGCGAACCACGCAGGCGCCCGCCAGGCCCAATCCCACCACAGCAATGCGGCAGAATAAGGCTTCCTCCACGGGTTCCTGATCGTGCGTCATGCCCCCCACTTTAAGAGAAGGCCTCCTTTGACTCTTCGCACCCTGCTCTTGGCTGCCGCCTTGGTGTTGACGTCCTGCGGCGATAAGCCTGCCATCTTCAATAGCATGGATGTGACGGGTGCGACCTGGGCCCAACACTATGAGCTGCCCAATCTGCAGGGGCAGCCGGTCTCCGAGAGGAGCTTTCCGGGCAAGGTGACGGCAGTCTTTTTTGGCTTTCTCTATTGCCCCGATGCCTGCCCCACGCACCTCACCAAGATGGTGGAGCTCAAAAAACGGCTGGGCAAGGATGCGGACCGCCTCCAGGTCGTCTTCATCACCGTGGACCCGGAGAGCGACCAGCCGGAGGAGCTTGCAGCCTTCCTAAGCTCCTTTGACCCAAGCTTTGTAGGCCTTCGTGGCACCCCGGATCAGGTCGCGGCCACCGCCAAAGACTTTCGGGTTTTCTTTAAGAAAAATGGGCCCTCCTCGATTGATCACACCACCTTCACTTACCTCTATGACCCCCAGGGACGCTTGCGGCTCGTGGCCCCGCAGGACCTTGCCATCGAGAAGCTCGAGTCCGACGTTCGGGTGCTGCTCAAGTGAGCGAGGCGAGCCTCGCGGCAGCATTTGAGGACGAGCAGGCCCCTGGCCACGCGCCCTATAGCCTCTGGGCCGCCCTTCGACTCTGGGCGACTCTGGGCTGGACGTCTTTTGGGGGCCCCGCTGCTCAGATTGCCATGCTGCAGGCCGAGCTCGTAGAAAAGCGGCGCTGGATTTCACCTCACCGCTTTTTGCATGCCCTGAACTACTGCATGGTGCTGCCTGGGCCAGAGGCCCAGCAGCTTGCAACCTATATGGGCTGGCTCCTGCATGGGCCCTGGGGCGGGATTGCTTCGGGTGCGCTCTTCGTGCTGCCCTCGCTGCTCATCATGATGGTCTTTGGCACCCTTTACGTGAGCTTTGGAGAGCTGCCAGAGGTTCAGGCCCTGCTCTATGGTCTAAAGCCTGCGGTGCTTGCCATTGTGCTTGCGGCCTCGGTTCGGCTGGGGCAGCGCGTGCTTAACGGTGCCCTCTGGTGGGTCATCTGCGGCGCCTCGCTGGTGCTCCTGCTTTTTAAGACTCCATTTGTCGTCGTCATTCTGCTGGCGGGCCTGACCGGCTGGGCAGCCTACCTCTTCTCCCGGGGGCCGCTGCCTGGCGCTCTTCAGCCCAGAAGCGTTGACTTCTCGCAGCCTGAGGCGCCGGGCTTTCTTATTGACGATCACACCCCCCCGCCGGAGCGCGCCCTTGCAGACCCGCGCTATTTGGCCGCGGCCTTGGGCGTGGGTCTTGCCATCTGGGCGCTGCTCTATGGCGGACTCGCGAGCTATTTCGGGGGCATCTTGGCTGACATGGCTGGCTTTTTTACCAAGGCGGCGCTTGTCACCTTTGGTGGCGCCTACGCCGTCTTGCCCTATGTGTTCGATGTGGCAGTGGAACAGAAAGGCTGGGTCACGACTGCCCAGATGATGGATGGTCTTGCCCTTGGAGAGACCACGCCCGGACCGCTGGTGATGGTGAACGCATTTATTGGGTTCTTGGCCGCCGCCCAACACCCCGACCTCAACTTTGTCGCCATTCCTGTGGCGGGGGCCATGGGGGCGCTTGTGGCAACGGTCTTTACCTTCCTGCCCTCATTCGTGTTCATTCTGGCCGGGGCACCCTGGGTAGAGGCGAGCCGCCGCATCCCAGCACTTATGGCACCTCTCACAGCCATTAGCTCAGCCGTGGTAGCCGTCATCATCGACTTGGGATTCACCTTCGCGCGCCACATCCTCTGGCCCACCCACACGGCCGAGGCCTCGTGGAGAAGTCTTGATGTGGTGGCAGCCCTTATCTCTATTCTGGCGATTCTTCTCATGCTGCAGTTCAAGATGGGCATGGTTCGCACCCTTTTAGCCTGTGTGGCCATGGGCCTTTTAGCAAGCGCTCTGGGGCTGCCTTGAGCGAGGCCACCCGACAGGTACCCGAAGACTCCATTGGGCTCTTTGGGGGCCGCTTTGACCCAGTTCATCGCGCCCATCTTCACATGGCGCAGGCTGCGGCCGATCAGCTGGGGTTGCTTCAGATTCGCTGGCTCGTCACCGGGGCGCCAGTGCACAAGCCCGCTCAGGCCGCAGCACGCCATCGACTCAAGATGACGGCCCTCGCACTCGAGGAACTCTCAGACCCTCGCATGCAGCTCGATGACCGAGAGGTGCTGGCCGCTGAGCTTGGCGAATCGAACGCGACCTACATCACCATCCAGTCGATTCAGCACGACTTTCCCGGCCGGCCCCTCATCTGGCTCTTGGGGCAGGACCAGTTTGCGCACTTTACGCTTTGGCAGCACTGGGATTGGCTGATTCACAACATGGCACTTGCCGTATTCGCCCGTCCGGGAGCGCCAGAGTGTTCGGACCAGGCCCTCCTTCGCGAGCAGGGCGCAACCCTTCTTCCTGTTCGCATGCCGCCCGATGAGGTCTCCTCTACGCAGATCCGTGAGGCCTTGCACGAGGGGGTCCTTCCCTCTGGGCTTCTGCCAAGCCGAGTTGCACACTATATTTCCCAGCACCACCTCTATTCGTCCTAGAAAGGAATTGCCCTGGACCTTGCCGAGCTGCAGTACATCATCGTCGATGCCCTGGAAGATGTGAAGGGCCAAGACATCGCCGTCTTTGACACCACCCCCATCACAGCCCTCTTCGATCGCGTGGTGATTGTCTCGGGCACCTCCAATAGGCAGACAAGGGCGCTTGCCAAGAATATTCACGACAAGGTCAAGGAGCATGGCGGCTTCGTATTTGGAATGGAGGGTGAAGACACCGGCGAATGGGTGCTCGTGGACTGTGGCGACGTGGTCGTGCATATCCAGCAGCCGACCATTCGGGAGTACTACCGGCTTGAGGATATCTGGGGGGAGGCTCCAATTCCCTTGGAGGATGTGACAGGGCCTTTCAGAAAGAAGGTTGCGGCAAAGAAGCCAGCTGCGAAAAAGGCTGCTGCAAAGAAACCAGCCGTCAAAAAGAAGGTCTCCGCCTAGACTTTGTAATAGGCCCTATACCAGTCCACAAACTTCTTGATGCCCTCTCGAAGGGGAGTGTAGGGCGCAAAGCCTGTCAGCTTCTTAAGCGCTGATGTATCCGCGTACGTGGCCGGAACATCGCCAGGCTGCATGGGCATGAGCTTCTTTTTTGCCTTGGCGCCCAGGGCGTCTTCAATGGCGCAGATGAATTCTGTGAGCGGCTCGGGGTGGTGGTTTCCGATGTTGAGCACTCGGTGGGGCGCCGAGAATTCAAAGGCAAAGTCCTCCCCTGCCGTCTCTCTCGTGGGGGGGTTGTCGAGCGCCCGAATCGCGCCCTCCACGATGTCATCGATGTAGGTGAAGTCTCGCTGCATGTCACCGTGGTTGTAGACCTCAATCTCCTCCCCAGCCAGAATGGCTCGCACAAACCGAAAGGCTGCCATGTCGGGCCTTCCCCATGGGCCATACACGGTAAAGAAACGCAGGCCCGTGGCGGGAATGCCATAGAGGTGGCTATAGGTGTGGGCCATGAGCTCGTTGGCCCTCTTTGTCGCAGCGTAGAGGGAGACTGGTCGGTCCACGCTCTGATCCTCCGAGAAGGGAAGTGAGGTGTTGCCGCCATAGACGCTGGAGGAGCTGGCATAGACCAGGTGCGGGCCCTCTGCGTGAGAGGGCGCCTCGCCTCCCGAGCCCGCATGTTCTCGCTGGCAGCGCAGACCCTCAAGAACATTGAGCGTGCCGAGGATATTGCTATCGATGTAAGCGTGCGGGTTGGTGAGTGAATACCGCACCCCCGCCTGGGCGGCCAAGTGAACCGCCCCGTCAAAACGCGTCTGCGAGAAAAGAGCCTGCATGGCCGACCGATCCTCTAGCGAGATTCGGGCAAGCTGAAAGTTCTCCGCGCCCTCACAAGTGAGGAGCCTCTGAATGCGGGCTTCTTTTAAAGAGGGGTCGTAATAGGCATTGAGGTTATCAATCCCCACCACGGCATCACCCCGTGCCAACAGACGCTCGGCCACGAAGTTGCCAATAAAACCCGCCACCCCGGTGATGAGAATTGTGTTCATGGCGCTGCGAGCCAGTCGCGCGGCTGAATCATCTCGTAGAGTCGAGACTCCGGACTTCCCGGCTCAGGCGACCAGTCGTAGCGCCAACTCGCCATGGGCGGCATGCTCATGAGGATGCTCTCCGAGCGCCCCCCGCTCTGAAGCCCAAAGTGCGTGCCGCGGTCGTAGACCAGGTTGAACTCAACATAGCGCCCACGTCGGTAGAGCTGGAAATCTCGCTCCCGATCTCCAAAGGTCATGTGGCGCCTACGCTGCACGATGGGCAAGTACGCCATCGTGACGGCATTGCCCACCGCCTGCGTGAGCGCAAAGCTCTGGTCAAAGCCGAGCTCCGAAAAGTCATCAAAGAAAATGCCACCGATACCTCTGGCCTCGCCTCGATGCTTTATATAGAAGTATTCGTCGCACCACTTTTTAAATCGCGGGTAATACTGCTCTCCGAAGGGCCTCAGAGCCGCCTCGCAGGTGCGATGAAAGTGGACCGCATCGTCCTCAAATGGGTAATAAGGCGTGAGATCCATGCCGCCACCGAACCACCAGATGTCCTCCAAACCCTCTTTAGGCGCCTTGGCCACGAGCACCCGCACGTTGGCGTGCACGGTGGGGACGTAGGGGTTCTTCGGGTGAAATACGAGCGAGACGCCAATAGCCTCAAAGCCCCGACCAGCCAGTTCAGGTCGCGCGGCGGTTGCCGAGGGCGGAAGCCCATCACCCCGCACATGCGAGAACCCAACGCCCGCCCGCTCCATGAGGGCCCCACCCTCAAGGATGCAAGTGACCCCATCGCCTCGTAGCTTTGAGTCCTCGGACTTGTGCCAGACATCTGAAGCAAAGGCGCTCCCGTCCTCTTGGGCCACCTGCGCGGTTATGCGCTCTTGCAGGCCCACAAAAAAAGAGCGAAGGGCAGGAATGTCGACGGCCATCTTGGTGGGCGGATGGATTGGGTCTGTGGCGGATTGGCGGGATTAGGGAGTGACTGGGACTTTGCGTCCGACAGCCTCATAGATAAGGCCGTATTGACCCGGTACGGACGGGTCGTAGAGGTTTCTGCCATCAAATATGCGCTTTGATTTGAGCTTTTGGGCCATGGCCTCAAAGCTCGGGCTTCGAAACTCCTTCCACTCGGTCACGATAATGAGGGCATCAGCACCCTCAAGGGCATCCACGGCCCGAGGAGCATAGTGAATTGAATCACCCAAGATGCGCTTGGCCTCCTCACTTGCCACTGGGTCATAGGCACAGATGGTGGCGCCTCGCTTTAGGAGTGCTTCAATGATCACCCGACTTGGCGCCTCGCGCATGTCGTCAGTGTTGGGTTTAAATGCGAGGCCCCAGAGCGCAAATCTTTTGCCCTCGAGACTATCTTCAAACGCTTGAGTGATTTTATTGACCAGAACCGACTTCTGAGCCTCGTTGGCCTCTTCAACCGCGGATAGAACTTGAAGTGTGTGTCCGTGCTCCCCGGCCGTTTTAATAAGCGCTTTTACATCTTTGGGGAAACAGGACCCACCGTAGCCGCAGCCCGCATACAAGAAGCCATAACCAATCCGGTTATCGGACCCGATTCCCATCCGTACCTGCTCAATGTCAGCGCCGAGGGTCTCAGCAAGGTTGGCAAGTTCATTCATAAATGAAATTCGGGTGGCAAGCATTGCGTTTGCGGCGTATTTGGTGAGTTCTGCCGATCGAACATCCATCACCATAAGCTTCTCGTGATTTCGCTGGAATGGGGCGTAGATCTGGCGCATAACCTCCACGGCACGGGGATGATCGGCCCCCACGACGATTCGGTCTGGACGCTGGAAGTCCTCCACCGCAGCACCTTCTTTTAAAAACTCTGGATTCGACACCACATGAAAGGGCGTCTGCACTTCGCGCGCGGATAGCTCTTGCGCAATGGCTGCTCGCACCTTATCGGCCGTGCCCACCGGAACGGTTGATTTATCAACCACGACCTTTTCGGAGGTCATGTGGCGGCCAATATTTCGGGCAGCAGCAAGCACATATTTCAGGTCTGCAGAACCATCCTCATCTGGGGGCGTTCCCACGGCTATAAATTGCACTAGACCAAAAGCGACTGACTCCTCGGGATTCGTTGTGAACTGCAGTCTTCCTGCGGAGACATTCTTGCGGACCATTTCCAGAAGGCCAGGCTCGTGGATTGGGATGCCGCCCTCTCGGAGAATTTTTATCTTGGTTTCATCCAAATCTAAGCATAGGACGGTATTTCCGGCGTCCGCGAGGCACGCTCCGGTGACGAGACCTACATAACCAGCTCCAACGATAGAGATATTCATATTTTGATAGATCTTTAATTTTCTATATAATTCGAACTACTTACATTCCAGGGGAGTTTGTTCGACATGTCTACCTACGCCGAGATGCTTGCAAAGATTGAAGAATTGCAGAAGCAAGCCGAGAAGCAGAAGAAAGAGGAATATAACTCTGTTTTGAAGACAATCAAAAAGCAGATCGCAGATTATGGATTCACAGCGGCAGAGTTGGGACTGTCCTCGAATGCGGCCCCAGGAAAAAAGTCTGGGCGGACGGCGTTAGGAAAGGGTGCCTCAAGAGCGAAAAGCCACCCCTCTCGATTAAAAAAGTCCTCGCAAACAGCAGCGAGGAGAAACGCATCCGCTGGATCGAAGGTAGCGCCAAAGTACCGAGACGAGCATGGGAACACCTGGACGGGGAGGGGCAAGCAGCCCAAGTGGCTGGTAAGCGCCTTAGCGTCCGGCAGAAGCCTTCAGTCCCTGCTCATCCATCCAAACCCATAGTCCTTGCGCACTGCCACGTCCAGGCGTCTCGGCAAATCTCCTGCAACCCCGCCTTCGCCTGCCAACCCAAAAGGTTCTGGGCGAGGGAAGGATCGGCCCAGTACTGAGCAACATCTCCAGCCCGCCGAGGCCCGACCCTTATCGGGATGCGTCGACCACACACTCTCTCAAACTCACGAACGACTTCTTGTACCGACGGTAATCCTCCCCTTTTTAATGG
>DDPR01000007.1:653-16669 GCA_002342295.1 Burkholderiales bacterium UBA2463 | reverse complement strand
CCCGGCCGGGCAAAGCGACCAAAGATTAGCCGGTCCATGAACGGGTAGGCCAGACACCCAACCCCAATACATAAAAAGGCCAGAGCCCAGGCAACAGGCTGGGCGGAGCCCCCGCTGGCGTCCAGCGCAGCACCAAACAGCGCGGGGCCCACTGCACCAGCCCCAAACCCCAACAGAGAGTAAAGCCCCATGGCCGCACCCTTCACCTCAGCCGGCGCGCTTGCCACCAGCCCTGCCGTGAGGGTTGCTGAGTCAGCCATGATCAACATGGAATGCAGGCCGACCAGGAGCACCACAAACCACCAGGGCGCTCCACTCAACAAACCCATGAGTACGCCCACCACACTGCCCGAGCACATCACCAGAACAATCCAAAAGCGCCGGCCCACGCGCATGGCCAATTCATTTCCCAAAATAGAACTCGGAATGGAGACAAGGTTGATGAGGGCGGCCAGCGCTGCAGCCGATAGAGGAACGGCCTCGCTCTGAAGTCCAATCGAGAAGGTTAGAAAGGCGACTGTCCAGGAGCGAGCAGCAAAAAGCTCGAGACAGTGCACGCCATAGCCCAGCATGTAACCCCGAACGGGTTTTGTATGGAGCGCGAGGCTCCACGCCCTCACGGGAAAGACCACCTCAAAAAAAGTCTGCGCACCGAGGGGGCGTGACTGCGTCTGCGGCGCTGCTTTTGGCCTTGTCGCCGTCCACACCAAGACCCAGGCAAGGAGCGGGCCAGAGGCACTCATCGCAAAAGACCAGCGCCACCCAAATGTCTCGCTCGCCCACCCACTGAGTAAGAGCGAAAGCGCCACACCGAGTCCAAAGAAGGCCGTGTAGAAAGACACATACCGACTCTGAGACGCGCCAGCCTTCATTTCTGAGAGCAGACGAAGCCCGGGCATATAGGTGGCCGACACCCCCACACCAAGAGCGATCTGGCAGACAAAGGCAGAGAAGAAGTCGTCTGCGAGCAGAGCAAAGCTCGCGCTGGCAAGGGTTGAGAGTGAGCAGCCCAAGCCATAAATGCCTCGGGCGTCACGGCGATCCGTCATGGCCGACCACATCGACACGCAGGCCATGTAGCCCAAGAAGAATCCGCTCGCAATGAGGCCCGATTCCGTATTCGAGAGAGACCAGAGCGACTTGAGCATCACGAGGTTTACCGCATAACTGGAAAACCCCAGCATGGAAAAGACGTGTGCCGCGAGTATGCTCTGAGCTGGATTCACCGAGCGATATTGGCACAAAGTCTTGACCCCCCTGTCTTTTCGTCCGCGCCTTCTCGACCACCTGAGTGGCTATTCGCGCCAGACTTTTCTGGCCGATCTTCTGGCGGGCCTCACAGTGGGAGCCATTGCCCTGCCCCTTGCGATGAGTTTTGCCATTGCCTCAGGGCTGCCTCCCCAGACGGGTCTCATCACCGCCATCGTCGCCGGCTTTCTGGTCTCCGCCCTGGGCGGATCCTCCGTACAAATTGGTGGACCTGCGGGAGCTTTCATCGTGGTCGTCTATGCCATTGTGGAGCGCTACGGCGTGGCCAACTTACTCATCTCAACGAGCCTTGCGGGTCTACTCATGATGGCCCTGGGCTTTTTCCGACTGGGTGGCCTCATTCGCCTCATTCCCATTTCGATCGTCACAGGCTTTACCAATGGAATCGCTGTCTTAATCGCCCTCACCCAAATCAAAGAATTTCTGGGCCTTCGCGGGCCCAATCTGCCCGCAGAGATCTTTGCCAAGCTGGGTGCCCTCTGGCGAGCACTTCCCAATATCGATCTACCCACCGTTGCAGTGGGAGTGTGTTGTCTCGCCATCATTCTGCTCTGGCCCCGAAGTGACAAGCCGCAAAACCATCCGCTCGGTCGCGTGATCTCTCGCCTTCCCGGCAGTCTCGTGGCCCTGGTCGCAAGCACCCTTGTCTGCTCCTTGCTCGACCTCTCGCCCGAGACCATTGGAGATCGCTTCGGCAGCATTCCCACCGCACTGCCCAGCCCAGAACTGCCCGACTTTAACTGGGCGACCGTGCAGTTTTTATTGGCGCCCATCATCACCATCGCACTTCTCGGGTCCATTGAGTCTCTGCTCTGCGCCCGCGTATCCGATGGCCTCACCAAAGAGCGTCACGATCCCAATCAAGAGCTAGTCGCCCAGGGCATGGCCAATGTGGTGAGCCCAATTTTCGGGGGCTTTTGCGCCACTGGGGCCGTGGCTCGAACCGTGACCAATATCCGCGCTGGGGCTAGGACACCCGTCGCGGGCATGGTGCATGCGCTGGCCTTGCTTCTGGTGGTGGCCGGACTCGCTCCCCTGGCCGAGGAGATTCCCCTAGTGGCGCTTGCCTCCACTGCGCTGGTCGTGGCTTACAACATGTTCGATCGCAGTGTGTTCACCCAGATGCGCAACATGACCCTCTCGTATCGCATCACGCTTTTTTCAACCTTCGCACTCACTGTGCTCGTCGACATCACGGTGGCTGTAGAGGTGGGGCTCCTGCTCGCTGGTGTGGGTTTCATGATTCGAATGGCCGCTCTCACCCAGCTCGAGCCCATCACCGCGGATGAGCTCTCAACGCTTGGCCTGCGACCCGATCGGACGGAAGTGCTTCGACTGCGCGGCGTGCTTTTTTTTGGCGCGGTCAGTCGCATCGAGCCCCTGCTGAATCCCAGACGTGACGTGCCTCAGATCTTGGTCTTGGAGCTTGGCTCCCTCTTGGCCATCGACAGCACGGGTATTGATGCGCTCAAGACCCTCGATGAAAGTCTCGCGAGTCGGGGTTGCGAGCTACGCATCTGCGATGCGCATCCCAATGTTCTTTCGAGCATGCAGCGCTGGGGCCTCATCAGTCAGCTAGGTGAGCAGCGAGTCTTCCAGACCCTTCAGGGTGCGCTCGCATAGCGCATCGACGTAGAGAAGGTGCGCCTCTTTTTAAGGCAGCTAGCGCGGGCGCCGCAGTGAGTCAGGATCAACGGGGAGTTCGCCGCTACAGCCCGCCATGCGTGCAATAGGCTGCGGCATTGCCACGGCCATTCTTGCTCCGAGGGCCCGAAGCTTGTCACGCTCAAGCGGTGTCGTCTCGATCCACCACCAGCTCCCAGAGAGACGATTGAGCACGGGCGGGCCCAATGCGAGCAGAGCCTCATCGGGCATATCAGGCGCCCAGACTAGACTGGGTAAAGGATCATCGCGCAGCGATGCAAGCGCGATCCAAGCCGCCACTGCAGCGGCTGTCAAAAACAAAATGAGGCTAAGCGACAGAAGGTGTAGGCGTCGGGGCAGCACGTGGATAGAGCTTTTCACGAATGGGTAAATGAACCAGGGCCGCAAAGATGGAAAGACCCACGCTCCCCCACCAGACGAGGTCATAGCTTCCGAGTCTTGCAAACAACAGGCCACCCGCCCACACACCGACGAAGGCGCCCACCTGATGCGAGAGAAAAACAAATCCGAAGAGAGTAGACAAGAAGCGGTTGCCGAACATCACACCCACAAGCTGAACGGTGGGCGGCACAGTTGAGAGCCAGAGTAGGCCCATGAATGCGCCAAAGACCAGTGTGCTTGCGTTCGTGAGCGGTAGGACCAAAAAGGCGGTGGTCACAATTGCTCTTGCCAGATAAATGTAAACGAGGAGCATGCGCCTTGGCATGCGGCTACTTAGCATGCCACTGGCGTAGCCACCGACCACATTAAAAAGGCCAATGAGCGCAATAGCCCAGCTGGCCGTGGAGGCCGAAATACCCTGGTCATTCAAATACGGGGGAAGGTGAACAGTGATGAAGGCGAGCTGAAACCCGCAGACAAAGAATCCAGAGAGCAAGAGCCAATAGCTGTTGTAGCCAAAAGCCTGGCCGAGCGCGACATTGAGCGTCGAGGCGGTGCTTGTGGTTGGGGTGACTGCTTTTGGAGTCTCCCCCGCCTTGAGCGAGCGTGGGCGCAGCGCGAGTGCAAGAAGGGGCGTCGAGGCCACTGCAATGGCCATGATCACGGCAGCACCCGCCCAGCCATAGCCTTCAATGAAGGCCTGGCCAAGAGGAACCACCAAGAACTGTCCAAGGCTCGCTGTGGCCGTGCCCAAACCCAGAGCCCAGGCGCGACGCTCAGGGGGCAACAACTGACCAAATGCCGCGAGCACGGTATTGTGGCCCGCGCCACTCATGCCCAGCCCAACCAGAATTCCGGCTGTGAGCGTAAAGCTCGTTGGGTCGGAGGCCATCGTCATCGTCAGAAGACCCAAAGAGAAGAGCACACCGCCGCCCGCGATGACGCGCCATGGACCATATCGATCGGCGATCGCACCAGCGAGCGGCTGGCCTACGCCCCAGGCGAGATTCTGAATCGCCAGAGCAAAAGCAAAGGCCTCTCGACCAAAACCAAAGGCGTCGGCTCCGTTACCCGAGACGGGATCGACAAAGAGGCCAAAACTCGAGCGGATGCCAAAGGCCAGAAAGCCGATGAGACAGCCACAGACCACCAAGATCCAGAGGGCTCGTGAGAGGCCAAGCGATTCCGATTTGTTCATGCGCAGTCCTTTTGCCTAGGGATGCAAGTCAAAGACTAGCACCTCGGCCGCCTTGCCTTCGCTGATCACGACCGCTGACTCATCGACCAGCTTGAGGGCGTCCCCTGCCTTCAGATGCTCACCGTTCACAGCAAGTTCGCCGCGAGCCACGTGCACATAGGCAAGTCGTCCTGGCTTGATGGGCAGCTGCGCCGACTCACCCGCGTCAAACAAGCCCGCATAGAGCCGAGCATCCGCAGTAAATCGAACGGACCCCTCTGCGCCATCGGGCGATGCAACCAATCGAAGGTGGCCGCGCTTTTCCTGCGCCGAAAATGTTTTCTGTTCATAGCCCGGGGAAATGCCCCTCTCTGAGGGCTGGATCCAGATCTGCAGAAGATGGACTGTCTCGCTGGCACTGTGATTGAACTCACTGTGCGTAATCCCCGTTCCCGCGCTCATGCGCTGGACCTCACCCGGGAGAATGGCGGCTCCATTTCCGAGGGAATCTTTATGAGCAAGGGCGCCCTCCAGGACATAGGTGACAATCTCCATGTCCCGATGAGGATGCGTTCCAAAGCCCATGCCTGGGGCCACCCAGTCCTCGTTAATGACCCGAAGGTTGCCAAACTGAACATGGGCAGGATCGAAGTAGTTGGCAAATGAAAAGCTGTGAAATGACTTCAACCAGCCGTGATCGGCATAGCCCCTGTCTTGAGATGCGCGTCTTTCAATCATGAGTGTTGGCCTTCCTCACCTTGCCTTGTTGTTCAATGCCTTCATCTGGGGCGTGTCCTGGGTGCCCTACAAGTGGCTAGAGGCCCAGGGGCTCTCCATTCTGTGGGCCACAGCCATTTGTTATGTCGCAGCGAGTATTGCCCTGAGCCTCTCCCGCCCTCAGGCCCTGAGCGCGCTCATCGCGCACAAATCGCTTTGGATCATGGGCCTATTTTATGGTCTCACCAACACCTGCTTTAACTGGGCCCTCACGCTTGGCGATGTGGTGCGCGTAGTTCTTCTCTTCTACCTCATGCCACTCTGGTCCGCCCTCTTCGCTCGGCTTCTTCTGGCGGAAAGACTCACTGTCGAAGGCTGGGCGCGCATTGGATTGGCGCTGGCCGGTGCGGTGGTGGTGTTGGGAGCGGCATCTGAGACCAGCGCATCAGCCCTATGGTCCTCCTCGTTCTTTGCAGACACCCTCTCGGTTGCTGGCGGGCTCTTTTTTGGTCTTGCCAATGTGCTTCTTCGAAGTCAGCAAGGCTCGAATTCCGCCGAGCGAACGCTCGCCATGTTTATTGGCTCGGGGTCGGTGCCATTTTTGATGATGCTGGCAGCTTCGGCTGCGGGGCTGTACGCAGCCGGAAATCCTCTTCAGGCGGCCTTTGAGGCACTCTGGGTGCTCCCCCTTCTGGCCCTGGGCCTTGCATGCGCGAACTACAGCCTTCAGTTTGGAGGCTCTCGCCTGCCTGCCCAGACCACGAGCCTCATCATGCTCTCTGAGATTGTGTTCGCGGCGGTCTCGGCATGGATCATTGTGGGCAAGCAGATGACCGCCAGCGAATGGGTGGGGGGCGCGATGATCATCTGCGCCGCAATCTGGGCGAGCCTCCGGCCGAGCTCGGGGGCTAGAGGGTCACCGCCGAGGACTTAGATCTTTGCTGTGCCCAGCCCGAGAGCTCGCGCGGACTTCGTGAGGGTCAGGTCAAAACTGGCCAGCCGAGTCGCCCCCAGAGACAGTGCGGCGGACAAATGAAGGGAGTCGCCGGCTCGCAGACCACTCGAACCTCGTAAAAGTGTCGCAGCCTTCTCAAAGCAACCCGCCGGAATCGCTCGAATGGCTCCGCTGAATGCGGCCCAAGCCAGAAACTGTTTCCAGGCCTGAGTCTCATCTGCCCTTGAGAGCTCTTTTCGACGAACCTTGATCATGAGTGCGCTCGCAACTTCCGTGAGCGCCCATTCGGAGGTCATCGCCTCGGACTCTTGCTCGAGGTAGGCCAGCGCACTATCCGTCTTTTCTTCGTTGGTGAAGGCAGCGACCAAAACACTCGTATCGAGATACACCACTAGAAACGCGCCTCATCACGCATAGCCTGAACCACCTCCGAAGATTGAGGGCACGACCGAACAAAGGCGCGCAACTCTGCAAAGAAGGCCTTTCGGTCCACGCGCAGAGGCGCCAATACGATTCGACCATCTCGATCCGTCGACACTTCTAGCTGACCGCCCGCATAAAGTTCTGCGCGCTGAACGATCTCGGCGGGAATTCGAACCCCCAATGAATTCCCCCATTTCGTAATCGTGACTGTGGTCATGATCAAAAAAGATATCTATCAAAGGATATCCACTCTACCTCAGTCGCCATAAAAACAAAACCCCGCCGATTGGCGGGGCCTTGGGCGAGCCTCCGGCCGAGCTCGGGGGCTAGAGGGTCACCTTAAACCGGTGGGCAATCTCACCCACGATGCCGCGCCGAAAGGCCAGCACGCACACCACAAAAATAAATCCCGTTGCAATGGTGCTCCAGCCACCCAGATTGGCCAGATAGTTCTGAAGATTCACGATCACTGCGGCACCGGCAATGGGTCCCCAGAAAGTGCCAATGCCGCCCAATATGGTCATCAGAACAGCCTCACCCGAGGTGTGCCAGAACACATCGCCCAGCGAGGCAAGCTGCAACACCAGGCTCTTGAGCGCACCGCCAAGACCCGCAAGGCCCGCAGACAGCGTGAAGGCAATGAGTTTGTAGCGATCCACGTTGTAGCCGAGCGAAATCGCACGCGGCTCATTCTCGCGAATCGACTTCAGAACCTGCCCAAACGGCGAGTGCACGATGCGCTGAATAAAAAAGAAGGCGAGCGCAAATACAGCAAGTGCAAAGTAGTACATCGACGAGGAGGGGCTTAAGTCAAAGATCCCGAGGAACACGCCTCGAGGAACCCCCTGAATGCCATCCTCCCCTTTAGTAAACGGCACCTGTGTGGCAATAAAGTAAACCACCTGCGCGAGTGCGAGCGTGATCATGGCGAAGTAGATGCCCTGCCTGCGAATGGCCAGCGCCCCAAACACATAACCCAGCGCGATGGACGCAAAAAATCCCAACAGCACACCGATCTCTGGCGTCACACCCCACTCCTTCATCGCGTGCGCACACACATAGGCGCCCGTTCCAAAGAAGGCTGCATGACCAAAGGAGAGAAGGCCGGTAAAACCGAGAAGCAGGTTCAGAGAGGCTGCAAAGATTGCAAAGCAGAAGACCTTCATCATGAAGAGGTCGTAGACAAAACTCTGCATGGGCACGAGGGCCAGGAGCAGCAGCACGGCCAGTGAAATCTGATTCAGTCGGCTCAGTTTCATATCCGCGCCCCTATCGCGTGCGGCCAAAAAGACCGGCCGGCTTCACGAGCAACACGAGAATCATGATCACAAAAATAGAGACCGACGAGGCCTGGGGGTAGAAGACCTTCGTAAGTCCCTCAACAACGCCAAGACCCAGCCCAGTCACGATGGCGCCGGCAATAGAGCCCATGCCCCCAATCACCACCACGGCAAAGACCACGATGATGAGGTTTGATCCCATCACAGCCGTGACCTGATACACCGGTGCAGCCATCACACCCGCGAAGGCTGCGAGCGCGCAGCCCGCACCGTAGGTAAGTGTGATGATGAGCGGCACATTCACGCCCAGCGCCTGCAAGAGCCGTGGATTCTCAGTTCCGGCGCGCAAGAGACTTCCAAGCTTCGTGCGCTCAATGAAGTACCAGGTGGCAAAACACACGATCAGAGCAAGCGCCACCACCCAGAGTCGATAGTAGGGAAGAAAGAGGCCCGAGACGCGCAGGCCGCCCTCCAGAACCTCTGGCACGGGATAGCTATTTCCCAGAACGCCAAACCAATGCCGAAAGAGACCCTCCAGAATAAGGGCAAGACCAAAGGTGAGTAGCAGCCCATAGAGATGGTCCAGATGGTAGAGGCGCTTGAGCATGGTCTTTTCCAAGACGATGCTCAGAAGCCCTACCAAGAGTGGCGCAACAAGAAGCGCCACAAAATAATTCAGCTGGAACTCGGGCATGTCCAGCCAACCACCCAGCTGGGTGAGCCCGATCCAGGTGAACATGGCGCCCAGCATGTACTGAGCGCCATGGGTGAAGTTGATCACATTGAGCAGCCCGAAAATCACGGCCAGCCCCAGACTCAAAAGGGCATAGAAAGACCCATTGATGAGCCCAATCAAGACCTGAGAGGTGAGGGCCTGGGGTGTGATGCCGAGCAGCTCAAACATGATCCGTGCGCCTAGAGAGCCTTACTTACCAGCAACCAGTTTGCACTTGGAGTCCTTCAGGGGGACCGTTGCATCCTTGGCTGCGAAGACCTTCACAACCTTGGCGAGGTCGTTCTTGTCCTTGGATTCGGTCGGCGTCTTCACCTGCAGCACATACATATCGTGCTCAAACTTGCCGTCCGCGCGGATCTTGCCCTTGAAGAGGCCGTCGTTAATCTCGACCGACTTCAGACGCTTCATCACGGCATCGCCGTCATCAGACTTGGCGCTCTCCACGGCCTTCAGGTACTGCATCGTTGCAGAGTAAACACCTGCCTGAACTGAGGTGGGCGCCACGCCTTTGAACTCCTTCATAAAGCGCTGAGCGAACTTGCGGTTCGCGTCGTTGTAATCCCAGTACCAGCCGTCGGTAAACAGCATGCCCTGGGCGGTCTTCAGACCGAGTGCCTGAATGTCAGAGGTGAAGATCAGAAGGGGTACGACCATCTGCTTGCCACCAATCAAGCCAAGTTCGGCAGCCTGCTTAACGGAAGCAATCGTGTCGCCGCCCGCATTAGCCAAGGCGATGACATCTGATTTAGACGCCTGGGCCTGAGCCAGGAAGGAGGAGAAATCGTTGGTGTTGATGGGGTGCTTCACACCTCCAACGACCTTGCCGCCTCCGCCGTTGATGACCGCCGTGGTGTCACGCTCGAGGGTGTGACCAAAGGCGTAGTCAGCGGTCAGGAAGAACCAGTTCTTCTTACCCATGTCGATCACGGCCTGACCGGTTCCGCGAGCCAGTGCGTAGGTGTCGTATACGTAATGCACGCTGTAGGGGGTGCACTTCTCGTTGGTGATGGTGACCGATGCCGCACCCGTCACGATCGCGGGCTTCTTGAACTGCTCTGACACTTCGAGAGCAGCCAAGGCGGAGGCGCTCGAGACGTTGCCCACAATCATGTCGACCTTGTCTTTTTCGAACATCTCACGGGCCTTGGATGCAGACAGGTCCGCCTTGGACTGGGTGTCTGCGGAGGTGATGACGATGTTCTTGCCCAACACCTTGCCGCCAAAATCTTTCACAGCCATCTGGGCTGCGAGGACGGCGCCGGGGCCTTCGATGCCGGAGTAAATGCCAGAGAGGTCGGTGAGTACGCCAATACGAACTTCGTTATCGGAAATGGCTTGGGCTTGTGCCACGCCAGTGAAGGCGCTTGCAGCCACCAGACTGGCCGCAACCAGCTGAGCAATTAAGGACTTCTTCATGGGAGGGTCTCCTAGTGGTTAATTACACGCCCAACAGCATCTTGAGCTCTTCTTGATTGGCCTCGAGAGACTCTCTCGAGACGGTCTTCACGACCTGCCCATGCTCGATCACGTAATTACGATCAGCGAGCCGAGAGGCAAATCGGAAATTCTGTTCAACCAACACGATAGTGAATCCGCGCTCACGAAGGGTGTGCACCACCTCACCGAGCTTTTGAACAATCACTGGGGCAAGGCCCTCGGTGATCTCATCAAGCAGGAGAAGGTGGGCGCCCGTGCGCAGAATGCGCGCAATCGCGAGCATCTGCTGCTCCCCACCGGAGAGGCGTCCCCCGGGGCTATTTCGCCGCTCCCAGAGGTTCGGAAACATCTCGTAAATCTCATCCACAGACATCGCCATGCCCTCCCCGACCACCGGAGGGAGCAGCAGGTTCTGCTCGCAAGACAGGCTTGCAAAAATGCCGCGCTCTTCTGGGCAATAACCAATACCGAGCTGCGCCACCTTGTGGGTGGGTAGACCGATGACCTCTTGGCCATCCACACGGATGGAGCCCGTCCGATTGCCCGTGAGGCCCAAAATCGCCCGCAGGGTTGACGTTCGACCCGCACCGTTTCGACCCAGAAGACAGACCACCTCGCCCTTGGCCACCGAGAGGTTGATGCCGTGCAGCACATGCGACTCGCCATACCAGGCGTGCAGGTCATGAATCTCAAGGACCGAGTGTTTCATGTCAGTGGCCTGCCAGCTCAGTCTGGGAGGCGCCCATATAGGCCTCCATCACCTGCGGGTTACGGGAGACCACGTCGTAGCTGCCCTCGGCAATGATCTCTCCGCGCTGAAGGACCGAGATGGTGTTTGCAATCTTAGCCACCACCTTCATGTTGTGCTCCACCATAATGACCGTTCGGCCCTCTGACACCCGACGAATCAGGTCAGTCACGCGGTCCACGTCTTCGTGGCCCATTCCTTGGGTGGGCTCATCAAGCAGCATCACTTCGGGGTCCATCGCCACGGTGGTGGCGATTTCGAGTGCACGCTTGCGGCCATAGGGCAGATTCACGGCGAGCTCGTCCGCGAAGGAATCGAGACCCACTCGCTCGAGCGCATCCATGCATCGGTCGTTCAGAATGCTCAAGGACTTGTCGCTCTTCCAAAAGTGAAACGAGGTACCCAGGCCCCTTTGAAGACCAATTCGCACATTCTCCAAGACCGTCATGTGCGGAAAGACTGCGGAGATCTGAAACGAACGCACCACGCCCTCGCGCGCAATCATGGAGGGACTGTGGCCGGTGATGTCGTTGCCATTGAAAAAAATCTGGCCCGAGGTTGGGGCATGAAACTTTGTAATGAGGTTAAAGCAGGTGCTCTTCCCCGCCCCATTGGGTCCGATGATGGCGTGAATGGTGTGGCGCGCAACCTTCAGGTTCACATTGTTCACGGCCACGAAACCCAGGAACTCCTTGGTCAGCGCGCGCGTCTCAATAACGATGGGGGAGGCGTGAGGCATAGCCTGCTTTTATACCTTGCAGAGAATGAAAATTTGATCTCGCACGGCTAGGGAAAGCCCTGATCAGTCGCCCCGGAAGGTCCACACAGCAAGGTCTCTCAGCAAGGCCTCCGCAACCTGCGCTCGCCCAGAGGAATCAATTCGCTCGGGGGTACGGAGGGCGAGCCTTAACTGAGCCCGGGCCATTCGAATGGCATTGGCAGCCATCAGGGCGCTGTACTTCGCAGAACCCTGCAAGGACGAGGCGAGATGCATCTTGAGGTGGGCAGCCGATTCAGACAGCCAGACATCCAACGATGTCCAATCTTCGGGACACTCTTGCTGCAAGACTTCGCCCGATGCGAACTCCTTGGCTGGACCGCCCAGGTAGTGCTCGACCACCGGCTGCACAATGCTCGCAGCCATAGCGCCCGTAATCATGAGCTCAAGGGCCTCGGGCTCTTTTGAAACCACTCGCTCACCCTGCTGGGCCGCAATGATCGCCCAACGAAGATGCGCGAGGCGCTGCCAAAAAGGCAGTTCTCGCTGCAGTCGCGCTCGAAGGGCGTTCACGCGGCGCTCGCCCAAGGTTTCTTCCAGGCCGGCCACAAGATCTTCAAGTTCGCCAAAACCAGCCACGGGGCTTGTGCCCCCAAAGCGCCAGCAGGGCGCAGTGAGCCAACCAATGTCGGCCATCACATCTCCCCAGGCTGCAAACTCCCAGTCAAGCACGGCCGTGAGCTCGCCTGCGGATGCGTCCATCATCAGATTGCCCAGTCGAAAATCGTTATGACAGAGCGTGGCCGCGCCGCCTGGCGACCCGATTGTCTGTGCCTCCTCTAAAACACCATCAAGCGCAAAGCGAAGGTAAGCGGCGGGCCCGCGAACAAGAGCAAAACTCTCGCGAAGACTCTGCATGCTTGCGGCAAGTCCATCGATTGGGCGCTCACCAATGTGCGTCAAAAGGCTTTGCGAGGCCGCCACCGCAGCTTCTTCACTGTGCATACGTCCCAGCTCTCGGCCCAGGGCACGGGTGAGTTGGGCTCGATGGGAAGAGTCCCTCAGCGCTGCCATGAGCGCGCGACCATCAGCCTCGCCTGATCGCCACTCGAAGACACTCGTACTCGCACCAGTGGGCTCCGGGGAGTCGATGAGAGCGATCGCTCTTGGCACTGTCAGGCCCTGCCTCTGAGCCCACTCAAAGAGTGCAAACTCTGCGGCCCGGCCGTGCGTTCCTGGAATGGGCTGGCTCAGGCCTCGGCGCATGACCCAGCGAGTTGGCCCCTCACCCTCGCCCTCAACCTCGAGTAGAAAATTCTGGTTAATCGCCCCGCCGCTCAGGCGGCGAGCATGAATCAGGCGATGCGCAGGAAGGCCCGCTACAGCGCAGGCTCGCTCCACGATGGGGGCAAGCTCCTCTAGAAGACCGCTACCCGAGTCGACCAAGGCCCTAGTCCTCTCCGGGGCCCCAGGCGAAAAAGCTTCTCCCCTGACTCTGATAGGCGCGGCTGATCACCATCTGATGAACTTCGCTGGCACCGTCCACCAGTCGAGCCTGCCGCGCATAGCGGTAGATCCACTCCAACGGCGTGTCTTTGCTGTAGCCGCGTGCACCACAGAGTTGGATGGCGGTGTCGGCTGCAAGGTGAAGCGTGTCAGCCACCTGAATCTTGGCCATCGAAATGTCTGGCCTTGCCTTGCCACCCTGCTCCAGGCGCCAGGCCGCTCGCATGGTGAGGAGCCGACCCGACTCAATGGCCATGGCCACCCGACCGAGCTGCATCTGCACACTCTCACGATCAGCAAGCTTGACTCCAAAGCCCTCGCGCTCGGCCACGTAGGCCGAGGCAATCTCCATGCACCTCTGCGCAAGGCCCAGCCAGCGCATACAGTGCGTCAGACGCGCAAGGCCCAGACGAATCTGCGTGAGTTTGAGGCCCTGCCCGACCTCCATGAGCCGGTTCTCATCAGGAATCTCCAGACCCTCAAAGCGCAACTCACAATGCCCCCCGTGCTCCTCTGGCCCCATGATGGGAATGCGTCGTTCGATCTGCCAGCCCGGGTCATCCTTATGGAAAGCAAAAGCCGTCAGGCCGTCTCTTAGGCCCTCTCCCGTCTTTGCAATCAGAATGAAGTGGCTGGCCGCCCCCGCTCCGGTGATGTACCACTTGTGGCCATTGACCAACCAGCGGTCGCCCCTCTTCTCTGCGCGGGTGCGAATCATGCCGGGGTCGGAGCCCCCGCCGGGGTGAGGCTCAGTCATTGCAAAGGCCGACCTCACCTCGCCGCGCACAATCGGGTCGAGCCAGCGCTTCTTCTGGGCCTCGGTGGCAACCTTGGAGAGTACGGTCATGTTGCCGTCATCGGGCGCGGCACAGTTAAAACAGACGGGGCCAAAGATCGAGCGGTTCATTCGCTCATAGAGCAGCGCCTGCCCCACAGGCGTGAGGCCAAGACCCCCCCGGTCTTTTGGCATCTGAGGAGAAAAGAGGCCAAGGGCCTTCACCTCTGAGCGCAACTCCTCGAGCAGGTCTTCACGAATGTTCTCGTGGGCATCGAAACTCTTAGGGTCTTGCTCCAGAGGAAGGAGTCTGCTCGAGACAAACTCATCGACCAGCCCCATGAGGCGCTGGTGCTCGGTGGAAATGTGAAAGTCCATGGCTTTAGAGTCCCGCGCTCATGCCGCCATCGACGACGATCACAGAGCCTGTCATGTAGCTGTTCGAGGGGTCGAGCAAAAGCCGAAGCGGCGCATCAAGTTCATTCAATTCGGCAAAGCGTCGCAGAGCCGTTTTCTTCGCAAGCACATCTCCCGCAGGACTGCTGAGTACATCGGCATTGATGTCCGTCTTCACATATCCCGGGGCAAGCGCATTCACGCGTATGCCATCGCGGGCGAGCTCAAGAGCGAGAGAGCGCGTCATCTGAATGACCGCTGCCTTGCTTGCAGAGTAGGTGGCCACCTGCTTTAAGGGGCGCAGGCCAAGCACTGAGGCGATATTGACGACCACCGCAGACCCATGAGTCTCTCGAGCGGCCCGCAGATGGGGAAGGAGCGCGCGAGTCATGTTGGTGACACCACCAATATTGGTCGCAAGAACGCGGGCCTCATCCTCAGGGCTCGTCTCATGCAGGGCTGCTGTTACGGCAATGCCGGCGTTGTTTACTAGGCCATAGATCTGCTCGCGCGATCCGGGCGCTCCAAGGACGCGCTCAATGGCATGGGCAACCGAACTCGCATCGGCCACGTCCGCCGCAACGGCAAGGTCAACATCGGGGCTCAAGGAGAGGTCTCGCCTTGCGAGCCCGATGACTCGGGCGCCTTCCGACTTCAAGAAGGCGCAGAAGTGTGCACCAAGGCCGCTTGATGCGCCGGTGACCAGGATGGTTTTGCCAGAGAGCGGGGACTTAATATCCACAGCGCTCATGCCGTAAAGCACTGGGCATCAGCAAGCGCCTGCGAGCCCGCCTTCACGGCCTCAAGAAGCCCCAGATTAGGCACGAGAACCGCGCTCCCGTAGAAGGTGGCACTCGCTAACTTCTGGGTATAGAAGGGGTCCTCGCCCGCTTGGGGCAGAGCCGCGAGTGCAGCGCGAGCCATCATCCACCCCCCAAGAACAAAGCCCGCAAGCTGCACCAGAGGAACCGACCCAAAGCTCGCCCCCGCGGGCGATTCACCGTGCTCGGAGAGCACCAACTCAATCGCCTCAGCCAGGGTTGAGGCCCCCTTCAAGACCTGCTCAGCCAGCAATCGGCAGCCCGCATGGTCTGCAGCATGTAGCAGCTGAGCCGTGTGTCGCACCTCCTCAAGAAGCAATACGGCTGCAGCGCCTCGATCACGAATAATCTTGCGGCCCAAGAAGTCATTGGCCTGAATGCCGGTGGTGCCCTCATAGATGGTGGTGATGCGCGCATCCCGAAGATGTTGGGCGGCGCCGGTCTCTTCCACGTAGCCCATGCCGCCATGCACCTGCACGCCCATTGAGGTGATGTCAATGCTCTGCTCGGTGCACCAGGCCTTCACCACCGGAATGAGGAGGTCCACCCTCGCCTGCGCTCGTGAGGCCTCTTCGACATCCAAACTCCTTGCCGCAATGTCCATAAAGGCTGCAGCCTCATAGGCCAAGGCCCGCATGGCCTGGGTTCGCGCCTGCATCAACCCCAGCATACGGCGCACGTCTGGATGAAACGCGATGGGCAGCTTCTCGTCTGCGCGCCCCATCACGCGACCCTGAATTCGATCGTTTGCATAGGCCTGCGCAAGCTGCGCCGCCCGCTCAGAAATAGCCACGCCTTGGAGGCCCACCTGAAGCCGCGCATGATTCATCATGGTGAACATGTATTCGAGACCTCGGTTGGGTTCGCCCACCAACTCGCCCAGGGCACCCGACTCCTCACCAAAACTCATCACAGCCGTGGGGCTGCCGTGAATGCCCAGCTTGTGCTCAATCGATACACAGCGCACATCATTGCGAGCACCCAAAGACCCATCTGCATTCACCAAAAACTT
>DDPR01000007.1:0-628 GCA_002342295.1 Burkholderiales bacterium UBA2463 | reverse complement strand
CGGGCCAGCACGAGGTGGACGATGTTCTCGGCCATATCGTGCTCACCATAGGTGATGTAGATCTTGGTGCCATGCACACAGTAACTCTGAGTGGCCCCTCCAGAGGGCATGGGCCAGGCCTTGGTGGCCACCGCCGCAAGGTCTGACCCCGCCTGAGGCTCCGTGAGGTTCATCGTGCCCGTCCACTCGCCTGAGACGAGCTTGCTCAAATAAAGACGTTTTTGGTCCTCAGACCCATGGTGCTCAATGGCATGAATGGCTCCCGCGGTAAGCATGGGGCAGAGCGCAAAACTCATGCTGGCCGCATGCCACATCTCGTTCACGGCAGTGGCCAGAACCTCGGGCAGGCCCTGGCCGCCAAAGTCGGTGTTGCCAGAGAGCCCATTCCAGCCCGACTCCACAAACTGGGCATACGCCTCTTTAAATCCTTTGGGAGTCTTCACTCCATCGCCCTCAAGGCGGGCGCCCTCGCGATCGGCCGGCCAGTTCAGGGGGGAGACAACACCGCCTGCGAACTTCCCCGCCTCTTCTAAGATGGCGCCCACAAGGTCAGAGGAGAAGTCCTCGCATCCGGGAAGTGAGCAGAGCTTTTTGTAGGCAAGCAACTCTTCAATAACAAAGCGCATCT
>DDPR01000013.1:62069-95778 GCA_002342295.1 Burkholderiales bacterium UBA2463 | reverse complement strand
GTTGCGAAGATTTTGGATTGAGGTTTTCTGGGCTGGGCCGCCCCGAGCCCAGCCGCCCCGCTTTGTCCTGCGGGTCAGTCTCGGGGCCCGTTCTTTAACCGTTCTTTGAGGGAGTCTGGACATGCAGCAAAAGATTCGTATTCGTTTAAAGGCCTTTGACTACAAGCTCATCGATCAGTCCGCGATGGAGATTGTTGAGACCGCAAAGCGCACCGGCGCGGTCGTTCGGGGACCAGTCCCCCTTCCCACTCGTTTTCGTCGTTTTGACATCCTTCGCAGCCCTCACGTGAACAAGACCTCACGCGACCAGTTTGAGCTCCGGACTCACCAGCGATTGATGGACATCGTAGACCCAACCGACAAGACGGTTGATGCCCTCATGAAACTCGACCTGCCCGCCGGTGTGGACGTCGAGATCAAGCTTCAGTAGCACTCAGTTCGAGACTTGCACATTCGACCTTAGGTCGGATATACTTTTGGGCTTTCCCGCTTCGGTGGGAATGACCATGACAGCCCTGGCCAATCGCAGCTGGGATCGGAGAGAAAAATGAGCCTTGGACTACTCGGTCGCAAGGTTGGGATGACCCGTATTTTTACGGACGAGGGCGACACCGTTCCCGTGACCGTGATTGACGTGTCGAACAACCGCGTGACGCAACTGAAGTCTCATGAGACCGACGGGTACACCGCGGTCCAGGTGGCCTTTGGGACCAAGCGTCCCAGTCGGCTGCCCAAGCCCATCTCGGGCCACTACGCCAAGGCGGGTGTCGAGGGGGGAGAACTCCTGCGCGAATTTCCGGTCTCAGCCGATCAGCTCTCAGGCCTCTCAGCCGGTCAGGTTCTGTCTGTCGAACTCTTCTCTGCGGGCCAAAAGGTGGATGTGACCGGGACCACCCAGGGCAAGGGCTTCACCGGAACCATCAAACGACACAACTTCGGCTCCCAGCGAGCCTCCCACGGTAACTCTCGCTCGCACAACGTGCCTGGCTCCATTGGTATGGCCCAGGACCCCGGTCGCGTCTTCCCTGGAAAGCGCATGCCCGGTCACGATGGTGATGCCAAGCGCACCGTTCAAAACCTTGAGGTTGCCCGCGTCGATGTTGCGCGTCAGCTGGTCTTGGTAAAGGGTGCTGTGCCCGGATCCAAGGGCGGCCACCTCATTATTCGTCCCGCCGTCCGCGCTTCAGAGAAGCCCGGCGCGAAGTCCTAACAGGGGGAGACCATGGAACTGACGCTCCTCAACGACGCAGGTCAGGCTGCTGGCAAGGTGCAGGCCACCGATGTCGTCTTCAATCGCGATTACAACGAACCCCTTATCCATCAGGTGGTGGTGGCCTATCAGGCCAACGCTCGCATTGGCTCTCGGGCCCAAAAAGATCGTAGCGAAGTCAACAAGTCCACTCGCAAGCCCTGGAGACAAAAGGGCACGGGACGAGCCCGTGCGGGACGCGCATCGAGTCCCCTGTGGCGTGGAGGCGGAAAGGTGTTCCCGAATTCTCCCGACGAGAACTTTAGCCACAAGCTCAACAAGAAGATGTACCGCGCTGGTGTGCGATCCATTCTGTCGCAACTCGCGCGGGAGGGTCGCCTGGCCATCGTCGAGAAATTCGAGATCGAGGCCCCGAAGACCAAACTGGTTGCAGACAAGCTCCGTCAGATGGGAATGGAGTCTGTCTTGCTTATCACTGACAACCTTGATGAGTCTCTTTACTTGGCCTCCCGCAATCTGCAGAGCATTGCGGTCCTCGAGCCCGAGGCAGCCGACCCCGTCTCTTTGGTTTATTTTGACAAGGTGCTCATGACGCGTGCAGCACTCGCCCGATTTGAGGAGATGCTCTCATGAATCAAGAGCGTCTCTTGAAGGTATTGCTCTCGCCGATCGTGTCTGAGAAGAGCACGCAGGTGGGGGAGCAGAACAACCAGGTGGCCTTCCGAGTGGCTCCCGACGCAACCAAGCCCGAGATCAAGGCGGCTGTTGAGCTGTTGTTCAAAGTGCGTGTCAACGATGTCCAGGTGCTCAACGCGAAGGGCAAGGCAAAGCGATACGGCCGCACGTCTGGCCGCCGTCGCGATGTGCGCAAGGCCTATGTCTGTCTGGCAGAGGGTCAAGAGATCAGCTTTGGTGGGGAGGCCGTCTAAAAATGCCGATCGTTAAACTGAAACCCACCTCAGCCGGTCAACGGGCTGTTGTCAAGGTCGTTCATCCGCACCTCTACAAGGGGCGTCCAGTTGAGGCCCTGACTGAGTCCCAGTCGAAGACTGCCGGGCGTAACAACCTGGGGCGAATTACCACCCGTCATCGGGGGGGCGGTCACAAGCAGCACTACCGAATCATCGACTTTCGTCGCCTCAAAGATGGCATTCCTGCGAAGGTCGAGCGTATCGAATACGACCCGAATCGTAGCGCCCACATTGCGCTGCTCTGTTACGCAGATGGCGAGCGTCGCTACATCGTTGCGCCCAAGGGTGTGGAGGTGGGCGCCGAACTCATGAGCGGCGCAGAGGCCCCCATCCGCTCGGGCAACACGCTGCCCATTCGAAACATTCCGGTGGGTTCAACCATTCACTGTATCGAGATGATCCCCGGCAAGGGCGCGCAGCTTGCGCGATCGGCTGGAACCAGCGCCCAGCTGCTTGCCCGCGAGGGGACGTACGCCCAGATTCGTCTTCGCTCCGGAGAAATTCGCCGCGTTCATATTGAATGCCGCGCAACCCTCGGAGAGGTGAGTAATGGTGAGCACAACCTGCGCCAGTTTGGTAAGGCTGGTGCCGTTCGCTGGCGCGGTGTACGCCCAACGGTGCGCGGTGTCGCCATGAACCCCATCGACCACCCACATGGTGGTGGTGAGGGCAAGACTGGCGAGGCTCGCGAGCCTGTGAGCCCATGGGGAACTCCCACCAAGGGCTACAAGACGCGTCGGAATAAGCGCACTAACTCCATGATCGTCACCAGCCGTCACAAGCGCAAGTAAGGGCGAGAGGAACCTCATCACATGGCACGTTCAGCAAAAAAAGGCCCCTTTGTCGACGACCACCTCATTAAGAAGGTGGAAGTTGCCTCAGAGACGAAAGACAAGCGCCCCATTAAGACGTGGTCGCGCCGCTCGACCATCCTCCCTGAATTTGTGGGGCTGACAATTGCGGTTCATAACGGCCGTCAGCATGTGCCGGTGTTCGTCACCGACAACATGGTCGGTCACAAGCTCGGGGAGTTTGCCCTGACCCGAACCTTCAAGGGGCATGCGGCCGATAAAAAGGCCAAGAAGTAATCACGCCAAGACAGGACGCACACATGGAAACTTCAGCAAAGCTTCGGGGGGTTCGACTCTCTGCTCAAAAGGGGCGGCTGGTGGCCGACCTGATCCGGGGCAAGCCCGTGGAGCAGGCGCTCAACACATTGACGTTTACGCCCAAAAAGGCCGCGGTCATTGTGAAGAAGGTTCTCGAGTCGGCCATTGCCAACGCAGAACACAACGACGGCGCCGACATCGACGAACTGAAAGTGAAGACGATTACTGTCGAGCGCGGGACCAAGCTTCGTCGTTTCTCGGCTCGCGCCAAGGGTCGTGGCGTGCGCATTGAGAAGCCCACCTGCCATATCAGCATCACCGTCGGAAACTAAGGACGACACTCATGGGCCAGAAAATTCATCCCACCGGCTTTCGCCTCGCGGTCTCCAGAAACTGGGCATCTCGCTGGTTCGCAAACCCTCGCGACTTCGGCAAGATGCTCAACGAGGACATGCAGGTTCGCGACTTCCTCAAGCGCAAGCTCAAGAATGCCGCAGTTGGCCGCGTGCTCATCGAGCGTCCCGCCAAGAACGCCAAGATCACTATTTTCAGCGCCCGCCCCGGTGTTGTGATTGGGAAGAAGGGCGAGGACATTGAGGCCCTGAAGACGCAACTCTCCTCCATGATGGGCGTGCCTGTCCACGTGAATATCGAAGAGATTCGCAAGCCCGAGGTCGATGCCCAGCTCATCGCAGAGAGCATCACCCAGCAGCTTGAAAAGCGAATCATGTTCCGCCGTGCTATGAAGCGCGCGATGCAAAACGCCATGCGACTCGGTGCTCAGGGCGTCAAGATCATGAGCTCGGGCCGATTGAATGGCGCCGAGATTGCGCGGACCGAGTGGTACCGCGAGGGCCGCGTGCCCCTCCACACTCTGCGGGCCGATATTGATTACGGCTTTGCTGAAGCCAGCACCACCTACGGAATCATCGGCGTGAAAGTATGGGTCTACAAGGGCGACACGCTCGGCCGTGGGGATGCGCCCATCGCTGCCGAGCCAGCACCTGCCGTCGAGCCCCGCGAGGAGAAGAAGCCGCGCCGCGCCCCCGCCAAGAAGGCCAAGGCCGATGGAGAGGCGCCTGCGCCCGCCGCGGCTGAGCCCTCTGAGGCCAAGCCCGTAGTTAAACGCGTTCGCAAGGTCACCGCAGCTGCGGCAGCCAGCGACAAGCCCGCTTCCTAAAGAGGGGACCTCCCATGCTTCAACCCGCCCGTCGCAAGTACAGAAAAGAACAGAAGGGTCGAAATGTCGGCCTTGCCACCCGTGGCGCCAACGTCTCCTTCGGCGAGTTTGGCCTGAAGGCCACCACGCGAGGTCGTCTTACATCTCGCCAGATTGAGGCGGCACGTCGCGCCATGACCCGTCACATCAAGCGAGGCGGCCGCATCTGGATTCGAATCTTTCCTGACAAGCCCATCTCGCAGAAGCCCGCTGAGGTTCGCATGGGCAATGGAAAAGGCAATCCTGAGTACTACGTTGCGGAAATCCAGCCCGGTAAGGTGCTGTATGAGATGGACGGCGTGGATGAGACCTTGGCTCGAGAGGCCTTCCGCCTCGCAGCAGCGAAGCTGCCGCTCGCAACCACCTTTGTCATTCGCCAAGTGGGCCGTTGAACCTGGACGCCAGACCATGAAAACCACCGAACTCCGCACCAAGACTGATGATGAGCTTAAGACCGAGCTCGAGTCGTTGCTTCGCGCTCACTTCAACCTGCGCATGCAACATGGCACGCAGCAACTCACCAACACGTCCCAGCTGGGCCATGTGAAGCGCGACATCGCGCGGGTGAAGACTCTCATTCGCGAAAGGAAATCCGCATGAGTCAGACGGCCTCCCTAACCCGTACCCTTGTTGGGCGTGTGGTGAGCGACAAGATGCAAAAGACGGTGACAGTGCTTGTCGAGCGACGCATCCAGCACCCCGTCTACGGAAAGCAGATCGCGAAGTCCAAGAAGTACCACGCCCACGTTGAGCAGGAGGACATCGGGCTGGGAGACACGGTAGAAATTGCAGAAACCCGACCCATCTCCAAGACGAAATCCTGGAAGGTCACCAAGCTGGTCCAAAAGGCGATTTTGGTCTGAGCGCCCACTGAAAGGCTTGACACGAGATGCTTTAGGCCCGAAACTCTTGGGCTCTTTGTAGTTGGTCAGGAATTTTTTCGAGCAGTCGTTTTCCCTTTACGGGACCCAATACTGCCCGCCCGAAGTCCGAAGGCGTAAGAAGGGTTGGCAAGTTGGGGAGCAGGTCTCCACTGTGACGTTTTGTTTTGAGGAATCAGGAACATGATTCAGATGCAATCGCGTCTGGACGTGGCCGACAACACCGGCGCGCGTTCAGTGATGTGTATTAAGGTCCTCGGCGGCTCCAAGCGGCGCTATGCCGGCATTGGAGACATCATCAAGGTGTCCATCAAGGATGCGGCACCGCGAGGGCGCGTCAAGAAGGGCGAGGTCTACAACGCAGTTGTGGTGCGAACGGCCAAAGGCGTTCGGCGCCCCGATGGCTCACTGATCAAGTTCGATGGCAATGCAGCGGTGTTGCTCAACGCCAAGCTTGAGCCGATTGGCACGCGCATCTTCGGACCCGTGACGCGTGAGCTTCGCAGTGAGAAGTTTATGAAGATCGTGTCCTTGGCTCCCGAGGTTATTTGAGAAGGCCCGACGAGAGATGAACAAAATTCGAAAAGGCGATGAAGTCGTCGTGATTACAGGCCGCGACAAGGGCAAGCGTGGGGTGGTGCTCGCTCGGGTGGACGAGCAGCATCTGCTGGTAGAGGGCATCAATCTGGTCAAGAAACATCAGAAGCCCAACCCCATGAAGGGTGAGCAGGGCGGGATCGTCGACAAGGCGATGCCCATCGACCAGTCCAATGTAGCGCTCTACAACCCCGCCACCCAGAAGGCCGATCGTGTGGCCATTCAGATTCAGGAAGACGGAAAAAAGATTCGGGTGTTTAAGTCGTCCAAAGCACCCGTCCCGTCGACAGTCGCCTAAGGAAGCCGAACCATGTCACGCATGCAAAAAATTTACCGTGAGAAGGTCTCTCCAGAGCTGATGGCCAAGTTTGGCTACAAGACCAAGATGGAGGTCCCACGCCTCACGAAGATCACCCTCAACATGGGTATCGGCGAGGCCGTCGCCGACAAAAAAGTCATTGAGGCCGCTGTGGCTGACCTCACCAAAATCGCCGGCCAGAAGCCGGTCGTCACGAAGGCTAGAAAGGCCATTGCTGGGTTCAAGATCCGTGAGGGCTATCCCATCGGTTGCATGGTCACCCTGCGTGGCGCTCGCATGTATGAATTCCTCGACCGGTTTGTCACCATTGCGCTGCCGCGCGTTCGGGACTTCCGTGGAATCTCTGGCAAGTCATTTGATGGCCGCGGCAACTACAACATCGGCATCAAAGAGCAGATCATCTTCCCCGAGATTGAGTACGACAAAGTGGACGCTGTTCGCGGCTTGAACATCAGCGTGACCACGTCCGCGAAGAGCGACGAGGAGGCAAAGGCCTTGCTCGCAGGCTTCAAATTCCCTTTCAAGACCTGACCGGCCCAAGGACACACCATGGCAAAACTCTCTCTTATCAATCGCGAGAAGAAGCGCGAGATGCTCGTGAAGAAGTACGCGGCAAAACGCGCTGCGCTCCAGGCCGTCATTGATGACCAGGCCCGCTCGGAAGAAGAACGTTATGAGGCTCGACTTGCCCTTCAGAAACTTCCTCGGAACTCCAGTCCCGTGCGCCTTCGCAACCGTTGCCAGATCACGGGCCGGCCGCGAGGAACCTACCGCATGTTTGGTCTGGCTCGATCCAAGATCCGTGAGGCGGCGTTTCGCGGCGAGATCCCTGGTCTCACCAAAGCCTCCTGGTAAAAGAATTAATTAAAGGGCCTCAGTTATGAGCATGAATGATCCCATCTCCGACATGTTCACCCGCATCCGCAACGCGCAGCGGGTCGAGAAGCGGTCGGTGCAGATGCCGTCTTCCAAGATGAAGGTGGCCATTGCCAACCTCCTCAAGGATGAGGGCTATATCGATAGCTTTCAGGTCAAGCAGGAGGGCCCAAAGGCCGACCTCGAAATCAGCCTCAAATACCACTCGGGACGACCCGTCATCGAGCGCATTGAGCGCGTGTCGACACCAGGGCTTCGGGTCTACAGAAATCGCGACGGATTGCCCTCGGTCATGAACGGGCTCGGCGTCGCCATCGTGTCCACTTCGCGTGGCCTGATGACCGATCGCAAAGCGCGAGCCTCGGGCATCGGGGGCGAAGTCATTGGCATCGTTGCGTAAGGAGTTGCCTCATGTCTCGTATTGCTAAATATCCCGTCAAGCTACCCAGTGGTGTTGAGGCCACTCTGGCCGCCCACGCCATCACCGTGAAGGGCCCTCTGGGCACTCTCTCGCAGTCCCTTGATGGCCATGTAAAAGTTGATCTTGCCGACGGCGCCCTTCACTTCGCCGTGGCCAATGAGTCCCGCGAGGCAAAGGCCATGAGCGGAACCCTTAGAGCGCTTGTTGCGAACATGGTCCATGGCGTCTCGAAGGGCTTTGAGAAGAAACTCAGCCTGGTTGGTGTGGGCTACAAGGCAGCTGCCCAGGGCAAGGTGCTGAACCTCTCCTTGGGCTTTTCGCATCCAGTCGACTATGCGCTGCCCGAGGGCATCAAGGCGGAGACGCCGTCACCCACCGAGATTGTCATCAAGGGAATCGACCGCCAGCGTGTGGGACAGGTGGCTGCGGAGGTCCGGGCCTTTCGTCCTCCAGAGCCCTACAAGGGCAAGGGTGTTCGATATGTCGATGAAGTGGTCATCATCAAAGAGACCAAGAAAAAGTAAAGACAAAGCCCGCCCGCTTACTGACACGACCCGAGGACAAGAATCAGCATGGACAAGACCCAATCCAGACTCCGCAGAGCCGCTCAGACTCGCTCCAAGATTCGCGAACTGCGCGTGCATCGCCTTTCGGTTCATCGAACCAATCTGCACATCTACGCAACGATCTCCGATAGTCAGGGGGATCGTGTGTTGGTCTGTGCGTCCACGGTTGAGGCAGAGGTGCGCGCTGCACTCGCGGGCCAGACTGGCAAGGGCGGAAACATCGCCGCAGCCGCACTCGTTGGCAAACGGGTGGCGGAAAAGGCAAAGGCGGCTGGAATTACCTCGGTGGCCTTCGACCGGTCTGGATTTCGTTACCACGGCCGGGTGAAGGCCCTGGCTGATGCCGCCCGTGAAGGCGGCCTGCAGTTCTAAAAGATAAGAGGAATCACCATGGCAAAAATGCAAGCACGAGTGAATACCGAAGACCGCGATGACGGTCTGCGCGAGAAGATGATTGCTGTTAATCGCGTGAGCAAAACCGTCAAGGGCGGACGCATTCTTGGCTTTGCGGCGCTCACCGTGGTGGGAGACGGCGATGGCAGCATTGGCATTGGTAAGGGCAAGTCGCGCGAGGTTCCGGTCGCGGTCCAGAAGGCCATGGATGAGGCTCGTCGCAAGATGGTTCGGGTGCCCCTGAAGGGTGGCACCTTCCATCACACCGTTACCGGTAAGCACGGTGCGTCCACCGTGCTCATTTCGCCCGCCCAGAAGGGAACGGGCATCATCGCCGGCGGCCCGATGCGCGCCATCTTTGAGGTGATGGGTGTGACCGATGTGGTTGCCAAGAGCATTGGCTCGACCAATCCCTACAACATGGTTCGCGCGACCATCAATGGCCTCAAGCTGATGCAGACCCCCTCTGAGGTGGCCAACAAGCGCGGCCTCTCGATCGAACAGATCCTGAACTGAGGCCCCGTTTATGGAAAAGAAAACCATCACAGTGAAGCTTGTCCGCAGCCCCATCGGAACACGGAGTGACCACCGTGCAACCGTCCTCGGACTCGGCCTCAAAAAGATCCACCAGACCCGCACCCTTGAAGACACGCCCGCCGTTCGGGGAATGATCACCAAGGTGCAGTACCTCGTGCAGATTGTTTAAAACATCTCCCAAAGGCTCGCAATGAACGACGAAACTGAATCCATGCGTTTGAATACGCTGGCTCCCGCAGAGGGTGCCAAACACGCCAAGAAGCGCGTGGGCCGTGGCATTGGCTCGGGTCTCGGAAAAACTGCAGGCCGTGGTCATAAAGGCCAAAAATCTCGCTCAGGCGGATTCCACAAAGTGGGGTTCGAGGGCGGCCAGATGCCGATGCATCGTCGCCTGCCCAAGCGGGGCTTCACGGCCCCTTTCGGGAAATACACCGAGGAGGTTCGCCTCTCCGATCTGCAACGCCTGCCCATCGACGAGATCGACATTCTCGCGCTCAAACAGGCCGGCGTGGTGACCGATCTGGCCCGCCAGGCCAAGGTCATTCTGTCGGGCACGCTCAGCCGGAAGGTCACGGTTCGAGGACTCGGTGTGACTGCGGGCGCCAAGGCGGCGATTGAGGCTGCGGGCGGACAAGTCATTCTGGCTGAGCCCGTCGAAAAGGTTCGCAAGCTTCCCCCGAAGGCCCGTAACGTGAAAGCCGCCTAAGTCTCCCCTGCGATGCTGCCCAAGACCGATAAATTCGCCGACCTTCGAAAGCGCCTTATTTTTCTGGTGCTGGCGCTGGTCGTCTATCGACTGGGCGCTCACATTCCTGTGCCCGGCATCGATCCGCTTCAGCTCGCCAAGCTCTTCGATACCCAGTCAGGCGGCATCCTCGGACTCTTCAATATGTTCTCTGGCGGGGCGCTCTCGCGCTTCACCGTTTTCGCTTTGGGCATCATGCCTTACATCTCGGCCTCCATCATCATGCAGCTGGCCACGATTATCTCGCCCACGCTCGAAGCCCTCAAAAAAGAAGGGGAGGCGGGGCGCCACAAGATCACTCAGTACACCCGCTACGGCACGGTGGTGCTCGCCATCTTCCAGGCGATTGGTATCTCGGTTGCCCTCGAGGCTCAGCCCGGCCTCGTGGTGGATCCCGGACTTCTCTTTCGTTTCACGACCGTGGTGTCGCTGGTCACCGGAACCATGTTTCTCATGTGGCTGGGGGAGCAGATCACGGAGCGTGGTCTGGGCAACGGTATCTCCATCATTATTTTTGCGGGCATTGTGGCGGGCCTTCCGAACTCCCTGGGCAGCCTTTTTGAACTGGTTCGGACCGGGTCGATGAGCGCCATTGCCCTGCTCTTTATTGTGAGTCTGGTCGTGCTAGTGACCGCCTTTGTCTGCTTTGTCGAGCGCGGTCAGCGCAGAATTCTTGTGAACTACGCTAAGCGTCAGGTGGGCAACAAGATTTTTCAGGGCCAGTCTTCCCACCTGCCCCTCAAAATCAACATGGCCGGTGTCATTCCACCCATTTTCGCGTCGAGCATCATCCTCTTTCCGGCCACGCTGAGCTCTTGGTTTGGGTCGAATCCTGAGGGCGGCACGCGCTGGCTCTCCGACCTCGCGGCCTCGCTCTCCCCGGGCCAGCCGCTCTACATCGGCCTCTATGCCTCCGCCATTATTTTCTTCTGTTTCTTCTACACCGCCCTGGTCTTCAATAGTAAGGAGACGGCTGACAACCTCAAAAAGAGTGGCGCCCTCGTTCCGGGCATCCGCCCCGGTGATCAGACGGCCCGCTTTATTGACAAGATTCTTATGCGTCTCACCCTGGTGGGGGCCCTCTACATCACGCTGGTTTGTCTGCTCCCCGAGTTTCTCGTTCTCAAGTACAGCGTCCCCTTTTACTTTGGTGGCACGTCCTTGCTCATCATCGTCGTGGTGACGATGGATTTCATGGCCCAGGTGCAGTCGTATGTGATGTCTCAGCAGTACGAGAGCCTCCTCAAGAAGACAAGCTTTAAGGGAGGGTTTGGGCGTTAATGGCGAAAGACGATGCCATTCAAATGCAGGGTGAGATTGTGGAGAACCTTCCCAACGCCACCTTCCGAGTGAAGTTGGAAAACGGTCATGTGGTTCTTGGACATATCTCGGGAAAGATGCGGATGCACTACATCCGGATTCTTCCGGGAGACAAGGTCACCGTAGAGCTCACGCCCTACGACCTGTCTAGAGCCCGAATTGTTTTTAGAGCGAAGTAGAAGAAGAACCAGAGGAATCGAATATGAAAGTGCTTGCATCCGTCCGTCGTATCTGCCGTAACTGCAAGATCATCAAGCGCCATCGCGTGGTGCGCGTGATCTGCACCGACCCACGTCACAAGCAGCGTCAAGGTTAACGAAGGAGCATTGGTATGGCCCGTATCGCCGGAATCAACATTCCCAGCCACCAGCACACCGAGATTGGCCTCACCGCCATCTTTGGTGTTGGACGTCCGCGCGCGCGCAAGATTTGCGAAGCGGCGGGCG
The DNA here is from genome assembly GCA_002342295.1 of Burkholderiales bacterium UBA2463. Taxonomy (GTDB): domain Bacteria; phylum Pseudomonadota; class Gammaproteobacteria; order Burkholderiales; family Burkholderiaceae_A; genus Hahnella. The sequence continues at coordinate 84,168 of DDPR01000013.1, read as the reverse complement.
TGCCTGCAACCAAGAAGGTTAAGGACCTAACCGATGACGAGCTCGACCGTCTTCGGACGGAGGTGGGCAAGTTCACCACGGAGGGCGACCTGCGGCGCGAAGTGTCTATGTCGATCAAGCGCCTCATGGACCTGGGCTGCTACCGCGGCATGCGTCATCGCAAAGGCCTGCCCGTGCGCGGCCAGAGAACCCGTACCAATGCGCGTACCCGCAAGGGCCCTCGCAAAGGCAGCATCACCCTCAAGAAATAAGCACCAGAGGACACCACCATGGCCAAGGCCGGACAGACCGCTCAACGCACTCGAAAAAAGGTTCGCAAGAATGTGACCGACGCAGTCGCACACATTCATGCCTCCTTTAACAACACCATCATCACCATCACCGACCGAGCCGGTAACACGCTCTCTTGGGCGACCTCCGGAGGCGCTGGCTTCAAGGGCAGCCGAAAGAGCACGCCATTTGCGGCGCAGGTTGCCGCCGAGGCGGCGGGTCGCGTTGCGCTCGAGTGCGGCGTGAAGAATGTTGAGGTGCGCATCAAGGGCCCTGGCCCTGGTCGCGAGTCGACTGTGCGTGCTCTGAACGCACTCGGAATGCGTGTCACCCAGATCTCGGACGTGACGCCAGTGCCCCATAACGGGTGCCGGCCACCCAAGCGTCGCCGTATTTAAGGAAAGGAAGACATCGTGGCAAGGTATGTCGGACCCCGTTGTAAGCTCTCGCGACGCGAGGGCACAGACCTCGGACTCAAGAGCGCTCGCCGCTCTCTGGACTCCAAGTGCAAACAAGACAGCAAGCCCGGTCAGCACGGCCGTACATCGGGTGCGCGCACCTCGGACTATGGCAAGCAGCTGCGCGAGAAGCAGAAGGTCAAGCGTATTTACGGCATGCTTGAGCGCCAGTTCCGCCGCTACTTTGCCCAGGCCTCACGTCGAAAGGGCAACACCGGTGAGAGCCTGCTTTCTCTTCTCGAGTCTCGTCTCGACAACGTTGTCTATCGCATGGGATTCGGTTCGACCCGCTCAGAGGCTCGGCAGCTTGTCAGTCACAAGTCGGTCTTGGTGAATGGCCGCGTCTGCAATGTGCCCTCGGCCCAGGTTCGCCCGAACGATGTGATCACCATTGCCGAGAAGGCTCGCAGCCAGGCGCGCATCATCGCCTCGCTCGAGCTCGCAGAGCAGAATGGACTGCCTGCCTGGGTGTCGGTGGACCCCAAGAAAATGGAAGGTGTGTTTAAGCAGACCCCCGATCGATCAGACCTCTCCTCGGACATCAACGAGAGCCTCATCGTCGAGCTCTATTCACGCTAACCGCCCCCCTGCCCGATCTGTAAGGATTTTTATGCTGAATGCATTTCTGAAGCCCCGCATTGTCGAAGTCGAGTCCGTCAGCGAGAACACCGCTCGCGTCATGATGGAGCCCTTTGAGCGCGGGTTTGGTCATACCCTTGGTAACGCGCTGCGCCGTGTTCTGCTCTCCTCGATGGAGGGCTACGCCCCCACTGAAGTGCAGATTGCTGGCGTGGTGCACGAGTACTCCACGATTGAAGGCGTGCAGGAAGATGTCGTTGATGTGCTGCTCAACCTCAAGGGCGTGATCTTTCGCCTTGAGGGCCGCGCAGACGTGCTCCTCTCTTTGCGCAAGCAGGGCCCGGGCCTTGTGACGGCAGCCGACTTCGACCTCCCGCACGATGTCACCATCCTCAACCCCGACCATGTCATTGCCACGCTGTCAGATGAGGTGCGTTTGGAGCTCCAGGCTCGCGTTGAAAAGGGCCGTGGCTACGTGCCGGGCACCCTGCGTCATTTCGGGGAAGAGACCGGCCGCTCAATTGGTCGCATCGTTTTGGATGCATCCTTCTCGCCTGTTCGCCGTGTTAGCTACTCTGTGGAGAGCGCACGTGTAGAGCAGCGAACCGACCTTGATCGACTCGTTCTTGAGGTGGAGACCTCCGGGGTGATTGAGCCCGAGGACGCGGTTCGGCAGGCTGCCCGAATCCTGGTGGAGCAGCTCTCGGTCTTTGCAGCGCTCGAGGGCGGAGAGACTGCAACCGACCTGGGCCGCGCGGTTCAGGTGGACCCCATGTTGATGCGTCCGGTCGATGACCTTGAGCTCACCGTGCGGTCTGCGAACTGCCTGAAGGCCGAGAGCATCTACTACATTGGCGACCTCATTCAGCGCACCGAGAATGAGCTCCTCAAGACACCCAATCTGGGTCGCAAGTCACTCAACGAAATCAAAGAAGTCCTGGCTGCAAGAGGCCTCACCTTGGGCATGAAGCTCGAGAGCTGGCCCCCCGCAGGCATGGACCGATAAGCCCTCATAAGGAGATCTGTCATGCGACACCGCCATGGCCTCAGAAAACTTAATCGCACCTCCAGCCACCGTACAGCGATGTTCCGCAACCTCGCCAATGCGTTGCTCAGGCACGAGGCGATTCGCACGACCCTGCCCAAGGCCAAGGAGCTGCGCAAGGTGGTCGAGCCCCTTATTACGATCAGCAAGTCACCCAGCCTCGCCAACCGTCGACTCGCCTTCAATCGCCTGCGTGACCGTGAGATGGTGGTGAAACTTTTTGACGAGATCGGTCCGCGATATGCGGCCCGCCCGGGTGGCTACTGCAGAATCTTGAAGTGGGGGTTCCGTCAGGGAGACAACGCTCCGATGGCCTTGATGGAATTGGTGGATCGGCCTGAGACCACGGACGTGGTGGAGGCAGAGGCTTAAAAAAAGAGGCCGGGTGCCCATGATACGGGGGTGCCTCCCCGAACCGTCGGTTCAGGTGGGCGAGGTCAGCGGAGTTTCGGGTTCATCCAACGAGGGACGATCGCGCCCACCCCGCAATTTCCAAGCCCGCGTCTAAGACATTGGTCGGAAAACAAACCCCCGCATCACAGACGCCACGAGCTTAGGCCGCCGATCGATCCTGCGCAAGCCACTTTGCCACGTCAAGGGCCGAATACGTGAGGATGCCGTCTGCGCCGGCTCGCTTAAAGCACATCAAGCTCTCAAGGACGGCCGCCTCCTCATCCAACCAACCATTTGATGCGGCGGCCTTGACCATCGCGTACTCACCGCTCACCTGGTAGGCGAAGGTGGGCATCCCAAACGCCTCTTTAACCCGCCAGACGACGTCGAGGTAGGGGAGTCCGGGCTTCACCATAACCATATCTGCACCCTCCTCAATATCGAGCGCGACTTCTCTGAGGGCCTCGTTCGAATTGGCGGGGTCCATCTGATACGTCTTCTTGTCGGCTCTCCCGAGGTTGGCTGCCGAGCCCACCGCATCCCTGAAGGGACCATAAAAACAAGAGGCATACTTCGCCGCGTAGGCCATGATGCGGGTACCGCTGAGACTGGCCTCCTCAAGCGCCTCTCGGATGCTTCCGATTCGTCCATCCATCATGTCTGAGGGGGCCACAATGTCCACCCCGGCCTCGGCCTGCATGAGGGCCTGACGCACCAACACGGCAGTCGTGGCGTCGTTTACGATGCGTCCTTCGCGGTCAAGTAGGCCGTCTTGACCGTGGCTCGTGTATGGATCGAGGGCGACATCCGTCATGATCCCAAGGCCCGGACATTCGGCCTTGAGGGCGCGGACGACCGTCGGTATAAGCCCATCCGGGTTAAAGGACTCAGCCCCATCCAGTGTCTTTTTTGCCGGGTCAATGACGGGGAAGAGGGCGAGCACGGGCACGCCCAGACCCAGGGCCTCTCGCGCGAGCGGCAAGAGGCCATCGAGGCTGAGCCGAAAGACTCCGGGCATCGATGACACGGGTTGCCGAACGCCGGAGCCCTCGGTTACGAATACAGGATAGATGAGGTCATTTACAGAGAGTGTGTGTTCACAAACAAGTCTTCTCGACCAGGCGTCGGCACGGTTGCGTCGCATCCGTGACCAGGGGAAGGCTGAGAGAGGCGTCATCACTTTTCCTTCGCTAGGAGGGGCGTTGTTCCGTCGAGAGTATCCCCCGCTTCGCCTGGTCCGGGAAGGTCGAGCCAGTCGGAGATTCGCTCGAGCACGGGCTCGCGGCCCGTTTTCTTGAGACCGGAGAACAGGGAGAGGCTGACCGCGGGCCCCCATTCGCGCCCAGCGGCCAGGACTTGGGCATGGGCCTTCTGGACCGCCTTGGTTTGCTCCTGACGCGCGAGCTTGTCGGATTTCGTGAGGAGAATGTGAACAGGGCGCTCCCGGAGGCCGAACCATTCAAGCATCTGTTGATCGAGCTCGCCGAGGGCGTGGCGGATGTCGGTCACCAAAATGAGGCCCACCAGACTTGAGCGTTTCGAGAGGTACCGGCTCAACTGCTCGCCCCATTGTCGGCGCGTGGCCAGATCGACCTGCGCGTACCCATAGCCCGGGAGGTCTACGAGGCGCCCCACCTCTTGCTCACGCCAGATCAGGCTGAAGAGGTTAATGAGGCGTGTTCGTCCGGGTGTCTTGCTGGCAAAAGCTAGTCTGCGTCGGTTGCAGAGCACATTGAGGGCGGTGGATTTCCCCGCGTTGGAGCGCCCGGCAATTGCGATTTCCGGCACGGTGGGCGGGGGCAGATCAGAGAGCTTCGCGCCGCTCTGCAAGAACTCAACCTGCGCAATCCAGCGATCAAGATCGGGTGGCTGGGCTGGAGGGGGGGAGGCGCTGGAGGGCGGCTCTGAAGAAGCCATGGGAGTGGGTCAGGGATATGGAGTAAGGATGAACTAAACTAGCGAAGTCGCCTTAGATGACCTTCTGCCCAGCCACGGAGACCCCCGGATGAAGTCTGACATGAATTCGCGCCAACGCATCTCTTGCTTGTTCGCTGTGATGCTCCTCGCATCGTCCTCGACGGCGCTTGCCTCGGCGGCCGCCACCCCCTCTTCATCGGCTCCCAAGGCAGACCCCACCAAAGGAGCAGCCGTTGCTGGTCAGGTCTGCGCGGCTTGTCATGCGGCCGACGGCAACAGTGCCATTCCCGCCAATCCAATCCTCGCCGGTCAGCATGCGGCCTATATCTCTAAGCAGCTGCACAACTTCAAGGTGAAGCCGGGGGCCAAGGCCGAACGGGAAAACGCCATCATGGCTGGTTTTGCCGGCGCGCTCTCGGAAGACGATATTCGTAACTTGGCAGCCTTCTATTCCACGCAGTCGCCCAAAGGGTCTTACGCGCAGAACAAGGAATTGGCCTTGGTTGGACAGTCCATTTATAAGGCTGGCATTCCCAGCCGAGGCGTACCGGCCTGCGTTGGTTGTCACTCCCCATCGGGTGCGGGCATCCCTGCTCAGTACCCACGCCTCTCGGGCCAGCATTCGGAGTACACCAAGACCCAGCTCACGAACTTCCGCTCAGGGCAGCGGGCCAATAGTGCTCAGATGATGAAGATCTCTGCCCAGCTGAAGGACTCGGAGATCGAGGCGCTTGCAGAGTACATCGCAGGACTCCGCTAAGTCCGCCAGCTCGCCGGGGCCCCAAGCCCTTGGCCCATCCATCCGGGGGCTTGAGCTTCAATCGGGCCCGCGTGCCCTCACCGAACTCGTGGAGCTGCTCAGCTCCATGCGTTTTGCAATCTCCGCGCTTGCGGTTGTCTGTGTGGCCAGCGCCATCGGCACCATTGTTCAGCAGAATGCGCCCCCGATTAACTATGTGAATCAATTCGGGGCTTTCTGGTCCGAGGTGTTCACCCTGTTCGACCTTTTCCGGGTCTACAACGCACCATGGTTCCTCTTGGTGATGATGTTGATGCTCACGTCCACGAGCCTCTGCCTCCTTCGGAATGCGCCTCGAATGGTCAAGGAGGCGCGTGCCTGGAGGGAGCATGTGCGAGATTCGGCCTTTCCTGCTTTCAGACACCGATCGCAGTCCGAGGTTCAATCTCCGAAGGAGGTACAGGAGCGGATCGATGCAGCTGCCGACTGGATGTCCTCGAGGGGTTATCGCCTTCGCCGCTTTGAGTCCTCAGACGCGCGGCCCGTATTGGTGGCGAAGAAGGGGTCGAGTAATCGTCTCGGTTACATCGCTGCCCACCTGGCCATTGTGGTCATCTCGGTAGGAGGACTCCTCGACAGTGAACTGCCGACGCGTCTTGCAATGTGGTGGTGGGACAAGGCCCCCATCGCGTTGGAGTCGGTGGATGGGTCCGCGATTCCGTCGCGGGCAAGGCTCCCTGAGACCACCCCGACGTATCGAGCCAACCTGCTGCTTCCGGAGGGACAGCGCTCTGATCTCGCGGTGGTCAGTCAGCCCAAGGGCGCGCTTTTGCTCGACCTCCCCTTTGATTTAGAGCTAAAGACTTTCCGTGTCGAGTACTACGCCACGGGCATGCCCAAGCTCTTTGCGAGCGATGTTCGGTTAACCGACAAGCAGACAGGGCAGGTGAAGGAGGCGACCATTGAGGTCAATAAGCCCCTTATTCACCGAGGGATCGCCATCTACCAGTCGAGTTTCGATGACGGGGGATCGCGACTGAAATTGCTGGTCCAGCCCCTTCGGGGAGGAGTCGGTCGAGCCCTGCCCCTAGAGATGACGGTGGGATCATCTCTGCCCCTCAAGAACGCGAGTCAGACTCTCACGCTCGAACTCACACAGTTCAAGCCGATAAACGTCGAAAACATGGGTCCTGGCCGAGATGTTCAGGCTGGCTTCCAGGCCCATGTAGCGAGTGTCTTTTCACCCGCAGTGAACAACGATAAGACCAAGACGCTCAGTAATGTCGGCCCCGCGATTCACTACAAACTGAGGGACTCAGCGGGCCAGGCTAAGGAATTTCACAGCTACATGCAGCCCGTGAAGGTTGAAGAGGCTAGCGTTTTTCTCATAGGTGTTCGCAACTCCCCCGACGAGTCCTTTCAGTACCTTCGCATTCCAGCGGATGAGCATGGGTCGATGCAGGAGTTCTTGCGCATTCGCTCGGCTATCGACGACCCCGAGATGCGTCGTCGAGCCGCCTTAATCTTTGCTCAAAAGTCTGCCCCCCAGAGTCTGCAGCCGGCCTTGAGCGCGAGTGCTCAGCGCGCGCTGGAGGCTCTTTCAGAAGGGGGGTTGACCGCGCTGGCTGGCGTGCTTGAGCGCACGGTCCCCGAGGACCAGCGTGAGCGGGCAGCGGACGTGGTGGTTCGAATGCTGACTGCTAGTTTCTGGGAGGCATGGCAACTCGCCAGACAGCGAGACGGGCTGCCTCGAGTGGCAGATGTCCCCGCAAATCAGGAGTTTGCTCAGCGTGCGCTCAATGCGTTCAGCGACTCACGTTTGTTCAGCGCCCCATTTATCGTGACACTGACCGACTACGACGAGGTAAAAGCCTCTGTTTTTCAGGTTACTCGCTCGCCCGGCCAGCCCATCGTTTACCTTGGATGTCTGCTTTTGGTTGTAGGCATTTTTGCCATGCTTTACATAAGGGAGAGTCGCGTCTGGATTTGGACGAGGCCAACACAACAGGGGGTTTCACTTCTTTTGGCTGCCTCGAGCCCGCGTGAGTCGATGGATTTTGATCGTGAGTTTTCGGAGTTGAGTGGGGTGCTGCAGTCGCAGCAGAAGGGTTTGGCATGAGTTCAATTTCATCAGGGGGGCAGCCCGTTCAGCTCGGATCCCTTGCGACACTTGACCATCGTGAGCCGTGGAGTCTGCGGGACCTTGGTTTCGCAGCGGTGCTCCTCGCGGCCGCTGTTGGAATCACGGCGCGGTTCGGCAGCCTCATGGATGTTTACGGCCTTGCGATCTTTTTCCTTTGCGTCCCAGCGCTCGTCTATCTCGGTCGCCTCTGGCCGGCACTTCGTTTGTTTACCCTCGGGTGCGCCTTGCTTGCCGCCTCAGCCATCGGCCTTTATGGCGGGCAGATTGCTCAGGGTGAGGCTAGTTTTTGGCTTCGCTACCTTCTCGCTTCGCAATCCGCCATTCTCTGGATGAGCGCACTTTTTGCGTTTGCATGCATCAGTTACTGGGTCGGTCTTCTCGCGAGCGGGCCGACCGCCCTCTGGATGGGGAGCGTGCTGACCTGGTCTGCATGCGTGATGGGGTTCGTCGGACTTCTCGTGCGTTGGCATGAGTCTTTCCTCATCTCCCCCGATGTGGGCCATATTCCCGTGAGCAATCTATACGAGGTCTTCGTCCTCTTTTGCTTGATCACTGCCCTTTTCTATTTGTTCTATGAGCGACGTTACGGGACGAGGGCGCTCGGGGGTTTCGTGCTCTTGGTGATCGTTGCAGCCGTTGGATTTTTGGTCTGGTACTCGGGTGCCCGATCGGCGCACGAGATCGCCCCTCTGGTGCCGGCTTTGCAGTCTTGGTGGATGAAGATTCATGTGCCAGCCAATTTTGTGGGCTACGGAACCTTCTCCATCGCCGCCATGGTGGCCTTCGCCTATCTCGTGAAGACGTCTGCGCAGAGCCGTTCATGGCGCTCCCTCGTCCCACTTTTTGTGCTGGGCGTGCTGCTCTGCGCAGAGCCGCTTGTCTTTCGCCGCTCAGGTCTACCCAGCTACTGGGCAATTTATTTCGGCTGCTCCGTCGTCTTGGTGGGCGGCATTCTTGCCGTGCGATCGCGAATCGCCGCAGCGTTGCCCTCGCTGGAGGTGCTCGATGATGTGATGTACCGCGCGATTGCGGTGGGCTTTGCTTTTTTCACCGTGGCGACCATTCTGGGTGCGCTCTGGGCTGCTGAGGCCTGGGGAACTTATTGGCAGTGGGACCCCAAAGAGACTTGGGCTCTCATCGTCTGGCTTAACTATGCGGCCTGGCTGCACCTTCGCCTGATGAAGGGGCTGCGAGGGCAGTTCGCAGCGTACTGGGCACTGGTGGGGCTGCTGATCACGGGCTTTGCTTTCTTGGGTGTGAACATGTTTCTATCGGGCCTTCACTCCTATGGTCAGCTCTGAGATCACCCCCGAGAGGGTCTTCCTTCAGCGTCGCTCACTGTTGGCGCGCGGCTCCTCCGTCGCGATCGCCTCGGCCTCCACAGCGCTCTTCGCCTCGCCGGACCGGGCCCAAGCCAATCAAAAGTCGCGAGGCCTTGCAGATCCTCAGCCTTTGTCTGCTAGGCCGGGCGGCCCGCCGCTTGTTGATAAGCCCACGGCATGGGAAGACGTCACGGGTTATAACAATTTCTATGAGTTCGGAACCGACAAGGCCGACCCACAGCGAGTGGCTCCGTCTCGGCTGCGGGTGTCTCCATGGACGCTTCGTGTGGACGGTCTTGTCGCCAAGCCCCTGACGCTGGACCTCGACGATCTTCGGGGGCTCGCACCGCTTGAGGAGCGCGTCTATCGGATGAGATGTGTCGAGGGATGGTCGATGGTTATCCCCTGGGTGGGATACCCCCTCACTGCGCTCATGAGGCGAGTGGACCCACTGGGATCGGCAAAGTTTGTGGAGTTCACGTCGCTTGCTGATGCTTCCATGATGCCGGGCCTCAGCTCCCGCGTTCTTGAGTGGCCCTATCGAGAGGGCCTACGAATGGACGAAGCGGCACATCCCTTGACCCTGTTGTCGCTGGGCCTCTATGGAAAGACGCTCACGGCTCAGAATGGCGCACCTGTGCGTCTCGTGGTGCCCTGGAAGTACGGGTTCAAAAGTGCGAAGTCGCTTGTTCGCATCCGCTTTGTGGATCGGCAGCCCGCCACGAGTTGGAATCTTGCGGCGCCACAGGAGTATGGCTTCTTCTCAAACGTCAATCCGGCTGTCCCCCATCGTCGATGGTCTCAGGCGACCGAGCGTCGGATTGGCGAGGATGGACTCTTTAGCCCCCGTCGACCGACTCTCCCCTTCAATGGTTACGCGGAGGAGGTCGCAAGCCTTTACCGAGGCATGGACCTCAAGACCTCCTTCTAGGCCATGCAGGTCACCTTCAAGCCGGTGCTGTGGATCTGGCTTGCGGGGCCATTTTTTGAGCTGGGTGTGAGAGCCCTCTTTCAACAACTCGGCCCAAACCCGCAGGAAGCTCTGCTCAGGGGGCTCGGTCAGCAGACCCTCGTGCTCTTGCTGTTGGTGGTGGCCATGCCGTTTTTAGCGCGATGGCTCGTGCCTTCCATTCTGGTTTTTCGCCGAATGGTGGGCCTCTTTGCATTTTTTTACGCGAGCATTCATCTCCTCGCGTTCTGGGTCTTCGAGCATGGACTCGTGCTGAGTGACCTCTTGCATGACGCTCTCACACGACCTTTCGTGGCCGTGGGGCTCGGGTCTCTCGCACTTCTCGCGCCGCTGGCCCTCACCTCCAATCGATTCAGCATGCGCAGACTCGGACCGCGCTGGAAGCTTCTGCACCGGCTGATCTGGCCAGCCCTGGGCTTCGGCATCCTGCACTACGCTCTGCACAAATCGGGCAAAAACGATTTCGATGGCCCTCTGCTGGCCGCAGCTGTACTCTTGGTGGTCGTGCTTACTCGTCCGAATCGAGCAGGCGCTCGCACCGGATAAGGTCTTCAAACTGCTCTCGCGACCGAATGAGGGCAACGCGCCCATCCTCCCGAACCATGACCTCTGCGAGTCTGGGGCGGGAGTTGTATTGAGAGGCCATGGAAGAGCCGTACGCCCCTGCAGAGGCCAGCACCAGGAGATCGTCCTCGCAGAGCGCAAGAGATCGGCCGCGTGCGAGCCAGTCACCGCTCTCGCATACAGGGCCCACGATGTCCCACATCTCTGGGGAGATGTTGGTGCGCGGTCGAACGGGTAATACCTCGTGCCAGGCCTCGTAGAGAGCGGGTCGCATCAGGTCATTCATGGCCGCGTCGACCACCGCAAACCCTTTGCTTCCATCGACACCGGGTTTGAGTGTCTCCACTCGGCTAAGGAGAACGCCTGCGGAGCCGACGATGGCTCGACCAAACTCAAAGGTGAGAGAAGGCATAGGACGCCCCTGGGCAAGGGCCCATGCCCTGACCCGAGAGATGAGGGATCGAAGCAGCATCTGCGGAGAGGGGGGGCGTTCGTCGTGATAACAGATTCCAAGACCACCGCCGAGATCGAGGTGGTGAATGGAATGGCCGTCGGCTTCGAGCTGATCCACCAAAACAAGCAGCCGCTCGAGCGCCTCCTCAAAGGGCTCGAGCGTCGTGATCTGCGAGCCAATATGGCAATCTACTCCGTGGATATCGAGAGCGCCTAGAGACGCTGCGAGTCGATAGAACTCGCGAGCCTGAGAGATATCAAGACCGAACTTGTTCTCCTTTAGGCCTGTCGAGATGTAGGGATGTGTCTGAGGGTTGATGTCGGGATTCACACGCAGAGAGATTCGTTGTCGACACCCTTGTTCAACAGCGAGGGAGGAAAGGCGGCGCAACTCCGAGACACTCTCGACATTGATGCAGCCCACACCTGTCCGCATCGCCCTGCTCAGCTCCTCCCTGGTTTTTCCAACGCCGGAGAACACAATCTGTTTGGGGTCTGCCCCAGCCCTCAGAACGCGCTCAAGCTCACCCCCGGAGACGATGTCAAAGCCCGCGCCGAGCTGGGCCAGACGCTGGAGAATGGCGAGGTTTGGATTGGCCTTGACCGCGAAGCAGATCTGCACGGCCTCGCCGACAGCAGCGTGCGCGAAGGCCTGAAAGGACTCTCGGATGGCTCTCTCAGAGTAGACATAAAGGGGTGTGCCGTAGCTGCTGGCCAGGGCCGTGAGTGAGACGCCCTCACAAGAGAGCTCGCCCTGCTTCCAGCTATAGGACGAGGGGAGAATGCCCTCTGATGGGGTCATTTGGGAGGCGGGTCAGCGGGCGTCCCCTGGGCTGGCGGGGCGGGAAACTGAGGAACGGGCATATAGAGCCCCCCTTTCTGTCCGCAGCCTGTGAGCCCCAGGAAAAAGACGCCGCCGAGGGCGCACAATAGAAGCCGTGCTTTCATGGTGTGAGTATGACTGAAACCGACTACCTCCAAAAAATCGAAGAAGCGTTTTCCTGGGTCGAGGATCTGGTCGAATCTTGGAACGAGACCCATGACTGGGTCTTGGAGTGCCATCGTCAGGGTTCGGTGCTCGAGACTGAGTTTGAGGATGGCCAAAAGATCATCACCAATGCGCAGGCCCCCACCCAGCAGCTCTGGCTGGCATCCATCTCAGGGGCCCATCACTTTGTCTTGGAGAACCAAGAGGGGCGATCGGTCTGGCTTGACACCCGTGGGCAGGGCCGCTTTGAAGACATTTTTCTTGCCCATGCCCAGCACATCCTGGGTCAGTCGCCCTCGGCCTAGTTTGTAGGCTGAAAGCTGGGGCCCTGGTTGGGGCCGACATCGAGGCTCCTGACCCCAACATCTGGCGCATTCTCCGGGGTGTAGAGCTCATCCTGAACCCGAATGAGACCCGCTGGCGCAGCCACACCCGCCTGGGGCAGTTTCTTAAGCGCCTCCGACATGAATGACATCCAGATGGGAAGTGCAAGACCTCCTCCTGTCTCTCTCTCGCCCAGCGATCGCGGCTGATCAAACCCCACCCACGTCAGCGCGACCAGGTCAGGGTGATAGCCTGCAAACCACGCATCTTGCGCATCGTTGGTGGTCCCTGTTTTCCCCGCGAGGTCGTTGCGTCCAAGGCTCTTGGCCTTGCTCGCGGTGCCGCTCTGGACGACTGACTGTAGCAGGCTGTGCATGAGATAGGCGTAGCGAGCATCCATGACGCGGGGTGCATCCCCCTTTGCGCGAGCCGGTTCTGTGCGGCTAATGACCTTTCCGCTCTCATCGACGATACGGTCAATGAAGTAAGGCGTGACGCGATACCCGCCATTGGCAAAGACCGCGTAGCCCGTCGCCATCTGGATAGGGGTGACGCCACCTGCACCGAGCGCCAGCGTGAGGTAGGCGGGATTGCGCGCGGCCTCAAAGCCAAATCGAGTCAGATAGCTCTGTGCATACTTCGGCCCAATTGCATTGAGGAGTCGAATGGACACCATGTTTTTGGACTTTGAGAGTGCAGTCCTCAGCGTCATGGGCCCTTCATACTTGCCGTCGTAGTTTTTGGGGTCCCACCGCGTGCTGCCGGTCTGGGCGGCATCGAAACTCACTGGCGCATCGTTGATGATGGTCGAGGCCGAGTAGCCCCTCTCCAGTGCGGCCGCATACACAAAGGGTTTGATCGTGGAGCCAGGCTGTCGGTAGGCCTGCGTCACGTGATTGAACTTCTTTTGCGTGTAGTCGAATCCCCCGACCAGGGCGCGGATCGCTCCTGTATCGGACTGCATCGCCACCAGTGCGCCCTGAACCTCAGGCATCTGGGTCAGCTCAAGCTGACCGTCTGGCATGGGACTCACGCGGACCACCGAGCCCCTTCGAATCTTGAGGCTGGAGGGCGCCATAGCAGAGAGCCCTTTTTTTGCGAACTCCAGCCCGTGACCCTCGATGGTGAGGGTCTTGCCTTGGTTGCGCATCACTGTGACGGACTCGGGCTTGACTTCGGTGACGACTGCGGTAAATAGGTCGTCGCTGTCGGGATGCTCATTGAGGGCGTCTGCTACGACGTCTTCAAGCTCGTCTGCCCGCGAAGGTAGGCTGATGAAGGCCTCGGGCCCCCGCCAGCCCTGTTTGCGATCGTAGGCAATCAGGCCGGCGCGCATCGCCCGATAGGCGGCTCGCTGCTCATCCGCACGAATGGTCGCGTAGACCGTGAGGCCTCTGCTGTAGGCCTCCTCTTGAAATTGGCTGTAGACCTGCTGACGAACCATCTCCGCAAGGTACTGTGCATCCACACTGAAGTCGCTGCTTCGACCCACCACCTTGATCTGCTCGCGCATGGCCGCGATGAACTGGTTGTTCGAAATCATCTCGAGCTTTCTCATCCGCCCAAGGATGTATTCCTGGCGGGTCTTGGCCCTGCGCGGGTTGGCGACAGGATTAAAGCTCGAGGGCGCCTTGGGCAGTCCAGCAAGCATCGCTGCTTCCGCAATGGTGAGCTTCGAGAGGGGCTTACCAAAATAGATTTGCGAGGCGCTTGCGAAGCCGTAAGCGCGTCGGCCAAGGTAGATCTGATTCACGTAGAGCTCGAGGATTTGATCCTTCGTGAGTTGTTTTTCCATCTCGAGGGCCAACAGCACCTCATAGATCTTTCTCGTAAAAGTCTTCTCCGGAGAGAGGTAGAAGTTTCTTGCGACCTGCATCGTGATGGTGCTTGCGCCTTGGGCCTTTCGGGCCGCAACAAGATTGGTGGCAACCGACCGGGCAATGCCCGCCAGATCAATTCCTGGGTGCTCGTAAAAACGATCGTCCTCGGCCGCCAGAATCGCGTCGACCAGCGCCTTGGGCATCTGGTTGAGTCGGACCACACTGCGCCTCTCCTCGCCGAATTCTCCGATGAGCACGCCATCGGCCGTCATGATTCGAAGGGGAATTTTGGGCTTGTAGTCTGACAGCGTGGTGATCTGGGGGAGCTTTGGGCGGGCGAGAGACACCACCAAAAGCGTGAGCCCGGCCAGGCCGAAGAGGGCCAGGCAGCTGAGGACGAGGAGCTTCACCAGAAGGCGCATCTGCGCAGTGTATCGCCTGCTAGACTGACTCGGATGAGAGGCCTGGACACGCAAAACATCGTCCTGATCGGGCTCATGGGTGCTGGGAAGAGCACGGTGGGCCGAAAACTCGCGCAGCGGATTGGGTGGCCGCTGGTGGATACCGACCAAGAGATCGTTGCTCGATGTGGTGCCGATGTCTCGACGATCTTCGATATGGAGGGCGAGGATGGCTTTCGCAGGCGGGAGGCTCGGGTCATCGAGGAGGTCATGTCCCGAGGGCACCAGGTGGTGACCACGGGAGGGGGAGCACCCTTATTGAACTCGAATCGTGATGCGCTCTCCAAGGGCTTTGTCATTTACCTTTATGCCGAGCCCGCTCAGCTCTGGCAGCGCCTTCGAAACGATCAGAGTCGACCGATTTTGGCGCGGTCCACTGATATGCGAGCAACCATTGAGGAGCTGTATCGCGTGCGAGATCCCATTTATCGAGCGATGGCGCAGGCTATCGTGGCATCGGCCCGAGGGTCACTCACGCAGGTCGTGCAAGAGATTGAGGGGCGGCTCGTTCAGGAGGGCATCGTTGAAGACGCTTAATGTTGAACTGGGCTCTCGAAGCTATCCCATTCACATCGGCGAGGGACTCCTCACCGAGCCAACAATCTGGGACGAGGTGGTTCGTAACCGTCAGGTCATTGTTGTGACCAATGATCGGGTGGGACCCCTTTACGGCCCTCAGGTCGAGGCAGCGCTTCGCCGATCTGCACGTGAGGTGCTCATGGTGGAACTCCCGGATGGCGAGGCCTACAAGGACCAGGCGAGTCTCATGAAGATTTTCGATGCCATGTTGGAGTCCCATCTCGAGCGCAGTGCAATCGTTGTTGCGCTTGGCGGAGGCGTGGTGGGCGATGTGGCTGGATTTGCGGCGGCGTGCTACCAAAGGGGTGTCGCATTGATTCAGGTTCCGACGACTCTGCTCTCGCAGGTGGACTCCTCGGTGGGTGGCAAGACTGCCGTCAATCATCCCTTGGGAAAAAACATGATTGGTGCGTTTCACCAGCCCAAGGCAGTGGTCATTGACATGGGGGTCCTGGGAACACTGCCTAATCGCGAGCTGTCTGCCGGCCTTGCCGAAGTAATCAAGTACGGATGCATCCTCGATGCAACGTTTTTCGCGTGGCTGGAGGCGTCGATGCCCAGACTGCTCCGTCGAGAGCCGGATGCACTGGCCCACGCCATCGAGCACTCCTGCGTGCTGAAAGCTCGCATCGTTGCGAGAGATGAACGTGAGTCCAGCGGACTTCGGGCGCTTCTTAATTTTGGCCACACATTTGGACATGCGATTGAGGCGGGTCTAGGCTTTGGGACCTGGCTTCACGGCGAGGCTGTCGGATGTGGCATGGTCATGGCGGCCTGCCTTTCACATGAGTTGGGCCAACTCTCCCTGGATGACGTCCGACGAATCGAGCAACTTGTCAAGCAAGCCGGCCTGCCCGTCAGAGGACCGGACTGGGATGCTCAGACCTACCTGGGTTGGATGGCCCATGACAAGAAGGCTGATTCAGGGCAGATTCGCTACATCGTTCTTCGTGGTCTGGGGCAGGCGGAGCAGCGAGGGGTCGATGACGCGGTGGTTCGCCACGCCTTGGCCATGTCCCTTAAGGGGTTTGATTGACCCAGCCCTCGGCTCAGGGTGGCCCCTTTCGGGCGGCGGCGGCCTCACGCTCTGCGCTTTCTCGCGGCCGACAGTTTGCCGAGCCCGCGCTTTTGGGTCGTTCAGAATTCCAGCGTGATCGTGACCGGATTGTTCACTCGACAGCCTTTCGAAAGCTGCTCTATAAAACGCAGGTCTTTGTTAACCACGAGGGCGATCTCTTTCGGACGCGGCTCACGCATAGTCTGGAGGTCGCCCAGATCGCCCGATCGGCTGCTCGCAGACTTGGCCTTGATGAGGAACTCACCGAGGCCATCTGCCTGGCTCACGACCTCGGGCACACCCCTTTTGGCCACGCGGGGCAGCACGCATTGAACGCCTGCTTGCGTCGCGTGCGCCCAGACGGCCCCGGCTTTGAGCACAATCTTCAGAGTCTGCGTGTGGTTGATGTGCTTGAGCGTCGCTATGCCCAGTTTGACGGGCTGAACCTCTGTTTTGAGACTCGGGAGGGGATTCTGAAGCACTGCTCGGCGAGGGCCGCCGCTGCTTTGGGGCCGGTGGCTCAGCGTTTTGTGACGGGTGGCTCGCCCTCGCTTGAGGCGCAGCTCGCCAACATCGCAGATGAGGTCGCCTACAACCATCATGACTTCGATGATGGCCTTCGATCGGGACTCATTGCTTTGGAGGATGCGTTGACGGTGCCCCTTTTTGCCAGGCACCACGATTCCGTATTGAGGCGATATCCAGACATTCCTCACGATCGCATCGTCCCCGAAATGATCCGAGCCATGATCAACGAGCAGATTGATGATCTTGTCGAAGCCACGCAGGCGCGAATGGCCTGGCACCATGTCACACACCCGGACGAGGTGCGCCAAAGCCCCACCCTTGTGGGCTTCTCGCCTGAACTGGCCGCAGAGATTTCTGAGGTGAAACGCTTCTTATTTGGCCGGCTCTATCGACACCCTCGAGTGACTGCGGTCACCGACATTGCAGAGACGGTTCTGAAAGATCTTTTTGATTGGCACCTCTCCAGAGCGCATGGTGCCTCCGAGGAGGAGGCATTGGGGCATGTTGCAGACGAATTGGCGGGCATGACAGACCGCCAGGCCGCCCAGATGCATCACAGACTCTTCCCGGGGAAAGTCTACTGGCCGAGCGCGGCGGCGTTCTAAGCGGATGGCGCGTCGAGCGAGGGCGGTGTCTGCGGGGCGGTGTTATCTGGTAATGCAGAGGGGCCATCATGATCAACCCTTCTGTCTTGATTCCGAAGATCGAGATGACTATTTGGCCAGTGTCATGGCAGCGGCGCTGGGTCAGGGGCTCTGGGTGCATGCCTGGGCGGTGTTGGATCGCGTGGCCTATCTCTTGGTTACTCCCCAGCGCGCGAGTTCTCTTTCAGCAGTCATGCAACAGCTGGGTCGTCGATATGCTCGGCACTTCAACAGCCGATGGGGGCGCCGAGGCAGCCCCTGGGACGGCCGCTATCGGAGTTGTTGGGTCAATGCAGAGACCCTGGGCCTCGTCGTGAGCGTCTGGATGGACCATCAGATCTGTGCCATGGGCCTCGCGGCCGATCCATCCGACTGGCGTTGGGGCTCGGCCTGCATCTTGGCTGGAGCAGGTCAGGCTCCAGCGACCTGGCCTTTCCAGCCCTTGCCGGCTTACTGGTCATGCGGCAACACGCCTTTTGAGCGTGAGGCCGCCTATCGAGGATTGTTGTGCGAGGGTGTTCGACAGGAGGACTCCGCGATGGTGGCGTCAGCGCTTTCTCGTGGCAGTCCGATCCTCACACCCGCCGATTGGCTCGGCCTGGGTGATGATGAAAAGGCCTTTTGGGAAACGCGCCCGAGGGGCCGGCCGAGGCGGTCAAGTCAGGCATAAATTCCTCTACAAATTTCAGATGTGTTTTTGAACGTGAGAAGGGAGCAATCGTGAATTTGCATAGACCAAGCCATCGAGAGCTTGAGGCGCTAGAGGCTCTTCGCGCTCATCGGCGCGCCCACCGTGAGGGGCTGCCCACGCGAATCACTCAGCATGTCGAGCAGCCCGAGGGGGTGCTCACAGTCGGTCAAAAGATATCCGATGCCGTGGCCAAGACCGTGGGGTCGTGGAAGTTCATCATCTTCCAGAGCGTTTGCATCACGGGCTGGATTGCTTACAACACGACAACCAGTGGCAGCGCCTGGGACCCCTACCCCTTTATTCTTCTTAATCTGATGCTGTCATTCCAGGCGGCCTACACGGCCCCCGTCATCATGATGAGCCAGAACCGACTGTCCGAAATCGATAGACAGCAGGCGAACAACGACTATGAGGTCAACATCAAGGCGGAGCTCGAGATTGAACTGCTACACGAAAAGATCGACATGATGAAAGAGAAGGAGCTGTTCGCCCTGGCCAAGGCGGTGGAGTCGCTCAGTCAAAGACTGGATGCTCAACGGAAGATCTAGGCGGTTCCCTACGTGCAAGCCTTAATCTGTCCCCATTTTTAAAGTCTCGTTTTTAAGCTTCTCGAATAATTTACTCTGACCCTATTTAAAAACCAGTCTCATAGCCTTTTTTGAGGCGATCAGAGACCCTCAGTTGGATCATTACGGGCATACTACGGGTCCCTGATTTCTGCTCGGAGCCTGCCCCATGCAGCCCTCATCGCCCCTGCTGTACGACCCCTCTTACGAACACGATTCCTGCGGCGTTGGCTTTGTGGCGCACATACGGGGCAGGAAATCACACGAGATCGTTCAGCAGGGACTGCTCATCCTGAAGAACCTTGACCATCGTGGCGCTGTGGGTGCAGACCCCCTGATGGGCGATGGAGCGGGACTGTTGATGCAGATTCCAGACGCTCTATTTCGCGAGGAGTTGGCCAAGCAGGGCGTTCACCTCCCGCCTGAAGGGGAGTACGGGGTCGGCATGGTGTTTCTGCCGAAGGAGCATGCATCCCGTCTGGCCTGCGAGAGAGCCTTGGAACGTGCGGTGCAGGCCGAGGGTCAGATGGTTCTCGGCTGGCGAGACGTGCCCACTGACGCGACCATGCCCATGTCGCCAACGGTTCGCGCGAAAGAGCCGGTCATGCGTCAGATCTTCATCGGTCGGGGGTCGGACGTGATCGTGCAGGACGCCCTTGAGCGCAAGCTCTATGTCATTCGAAAGACGGCATCAAGCGCCATCCAAAACCTTCGACTCAAGCACGGCAAAGAGTATTACGTTCCCTCGATGTCCAGCCGGACCATCGTCTACAAAGGCCTGCTCCTGGCCGACCAGGTTGGTGTGTACTACAAGGACCTCTCCGATCCTCGCTGCGTGTCCGCGCTGGCCTTGGTGCATCAGCGCTTCTCGACCAACACCTTCCCGGAGTGGCCTCTTGCGCATCCCTACCGAATGGTGGCGCACAACGGCGAGATCAATACCGTCAAGGGCAATTACAACTGGATGCGGGCCCGAGAGGGCGTGATGTCCTCACCGGTGCTCGGCGCAGACCTCCAGAAGCTGTACCCGATCAGTTTTGCAGACCAGTCTGATACGGCCACGTTTGACAACTGTCTGGAGCTGCTCGTGGCTGCTGGCTACCCCCTCTCGCACGCCGTCATGATGATGATTCCCGAGCCGTGGGAGCAGCACACCTCCATGGATGAAGAGCGTCGCGCGTTCTATGAATATCACGCAGCGATGATGGAGCCCTGGGACGGCCCCGCTTCAATCGTGTTTACTGACGGCCGGCAGATCGGTGCCACCCTCGATCGAAATGGGTTGCGACCGGCGCGCTACTGCATCACCGACGACGACCTGGTGGTGATGGGGTCGGAGGCCGGCGTGCTGCCCATACCCGAGAGCAAGATCGTCCAGAAGTGGCGGCTTCAGCCGGGGAAGATGTTCTTGATCGACCTCGAGCAGGGTCGGATGATTCACGACGAGGATCTCAAGGGCGCCCTCTCAAAGGCCAGGCCCTACAAGCAGTGGATTGAGAACGTCCGAGTGGACCTCAATAGCCTCGACCCTCAGGCGCCGACAGAGCCTCAATCGTGCGGTATTGCACTTCTTGATCGTCAGCAGGCATTCGGCTACAGCCAGGAAGATCTCAAGTTTCTGATGGCCCCCATGGCTCAGTCGGGAGAAGAGGCCGTGGGCTCCATGGGTAACGACTCTCCGCTGGCCGTCCTCTCGGACAAGAACAAGTCGCTCTACAGCTACTTCAAACAGCTCTTTGCGCAGGTCACAAACCCGCCGATCGATCCGATTCGTGAAGCGATCGTCATGTCGCTGAACTCCTTTATTGGTCCGAAACCAAATCTGCTGGACATCAACCAGGTCAACCCCTCGTTGCGCCTAGAGGTGAAGCAGCCCATTCTCGATTTCTCGGATATGCGGCGGCTCGTTGACATTGAGCGCCACACGCGCGGAAAGTTTCGCAGTCAGGTTATCGACATCACCTACCCGATTGAGTGGGGTCATGAGGGTGTTGAAGCGCGCTTGGCCACGCTCTGCGCAGAGGCCGCCGATGCCATTCGGTCTGGCGCCAACATTCTGGTGATTAGCGATCGCGGCATCTCCGCCTCGCGGGTTGCCATTCCCGCTCTCCTTGCGCTTTCGGCGGTCCACCAGCACCTCGTGCGCTCTGGGCTGAGAACCCTGGCCGGGCTGGTGGTCGAGACCGGCTCTGCCCGGGAGGTCCACCATTTTGCCGTGCTTGCGGGCTATGGCGCGGAAGCCATTCACCCCTATCTCGCGATGGAGACCATCGTCTCGATGCACGCGGAACTCAGCGGAGACCTCAGTGCAGAGAAGGCTGTGGCGAACTATGTGAAGGCCATTGGGAAGGGGCTCTCCAAGATCATGTCCAAGATGGGCATTTCGACCTATATGTCCTACTGTGGCGCCCAAATTTTTGAGGCCATCGGCATCAATAGAGACACCATTCAGCAGTACTTCACGAACACCCCAAGCAGCATCGAGGGGATCGGTGTGTTCGAGCTCGCGGAGGAGGCCATTCGCCTGCACCAGGCTGCCTTTGGTTCAGACCAGGTGCTTGCCCATGCCCTTGACGCCGGTGGCGAATATGCGTGGAGGGTAAGGGGCGAGGCACACATGTGGTCACCCGATTCGATCGCCAAGCTCCAACATGCCGCCAGGTCCAATAGCTACGGCACCTATAAGGAGTATGCGCAACTCATCAATGATCAGAGTCGTCGACACATGACACTCAGGGGGCTCTTCGAGTTCAAAGTCGACCCATCAAAGGCAATTCCGATTGACGAGGTGGAGCCCGCAAGCGAAATCGTGAAAAGATTCGCGACTGGGGCGATGTCCTTAGGCTCCATCTCGACCGAGGCGCACACCACGCTGGCGGTTGCGATGAATCGCATCGGCGGAAAATCCAACACCGGCGAAGGCGGAGAGGACCGAGAGCGCTATCGGGCGGAATTGCGCGGTGAGAGCATCACGCAGGGAATGAGACTTTCGGACGTCATCGGTCCTGAACAGGTCGAGTCAGACCTCGACCTCCAGGAGGGTGACAGTCTCCGTTCACGAATCAAGCAGGTGGCCTCCGGTCGTTTCGGAGTGACAACGGAGTACCTCGTCTCGGCCGATCAGGTTCAGATCAAAATGGCTCAGGGCGCAAAGCCCGGGGAGGGTGGTCAGCTGCCCGGAGGCAAGGTCTCGGACTACATCGGACGACTGCGTCACTCGGTGCCTGGCGTGGGACTCATCTCCCCGCCGCCGCACCACGATATCTACTCCATCGAGGACCTTGCTCAGCTCATTCACGACCTGAAAAACGTTGCGCCGCATGCTGATGTCTCGGTCAAGCTCGTGTCCGAGGTGGGGGTGGGCACCGTCGCTGCCGGTGTGAGCAAAGCCAAGGCTGATCACATCGTGATTGCGGGTCACGACGGCGGAACGGGCGCGTCCCCCCTGTCATCGATCAAGCATGCGGGGTCGCCGTGGGAAATCGGATTGGCGGAGACCCAACAGACTCTCGTGATCAACGGCCTTCGGGCTCGTGTCCGTGTGCAGGCCGATGGGCAGATGAAGACAGGTCGTGACGTTGTCATCGC
>DDPR01000013.1:0-62034 GCA_002342295.1 Burkholderiales bacterium UBA2463 | reverse complement strand
GAAGGCTGCATCATGATGCGCAAATGTCACCTCAACACCTGCCCGGTTGGCGTGGCGACCCAAGACCCCGTTCTTCGCAAGAAGTTTCAGGGCAAGCCCGAACACGTCGTGAATTTCTTCTTCTTCGTTGCAGAGGAGGCTCGGGCCATCATGGCCCAGCTGGGCATTCGGCGGTTCGAAGAGTTGGTGGGCCGTGCCGACCTTCTCGACACCCGGCCCGGCATCGTCCACTGGAAGGCGCGTGGACTCGATTTCTCCCGACTCTTTGCTGTGCCGATGCTGCAGGACGAGTCTCTCCGTCGGCACTCGGCCCAACAAGATCACGGCCTGGGACAGGCGCTTGATGTTCGTCTGATTGGTCGGTGCGCGGCCGCCTTCGAAAAGGCAGAGCAAGTTCGGTTCATGGAGGAGGCGAGGAACGTCAATCGGTCCGTCGGTGCGATGCTCTCTGGCGCCCTCATCCGTCAACGCCCAGATGGTCTGGCGGACGACACCATTCGAATTCAGTTCGAGGGTACTGGAGGTCAGTCCTTTGGTGCGTTTCTAGCCCGAGGAATCACGCTCTCGTTGCAGGGTGATGCGAACGACTACACGGGCAAGGGCTTGTCGGGTGGCCGTGTGGTGGTGAGACCGTCCATTGAGTTTCGCGGGGTGTCTCACGAGAACATCATTGTTGGCAACACCGTCCTCTACGGGGCCACCTCGGGTGAGGCGTTTTTCTGTGGTGTGGCGGGCGAGCGGTTTGCGGTTCGACTCTCTGGTGCCTCCGCGGTGGTCGAGGGAACAGGCGACCACGGGTGCGAGTACATGACAGGCGGAACGGTGGTTGTTCTGGGCCGCACCGGACGCAATTTCGCAGCCGGGATGTCGGGAGGCGTGGCGTATGTCTACGACGAAGACGGCTCATTTGCTCGTCGATGCAATACCGCAATGGTCTCCTTGGAGGTTGTGCTCTCCGATTCGGACCAACAGCAATTAGGCGGACAAGAGAGCTGGCATCGTCAGACCAGCGACGAACATCAGCTGCGTCGTCTCATCGAAGATCATCATCGGTGGACTGGCAGCGCGCGTGCCCGAGAGATTCTCGACGCATGGCCGCAGGCCCGTACCCGCTTTGTGAAGGTCTTTCCCAACGAGTACAAGCGGGCGCTCGCAGAGATGGCTCAAAAGCGTCTCTCATCCGCAAAAGAGCGTTCGATGGCTGCCTGAGCCTAACCCCTTCAGATCAAGGACATACCCATGGGAAAAATCACCGGATTTATGGAGCTCAAGCGAGTTGACGAGGCTTATGAGCCTCCTCAGCAGCGGGTAAAGCACTACAAAGAGTTCGTGCTCACCCTGAGCGAGTTTGACGCATCCCAGCAGGCCGCTCGATGTATGGATTGCGGCATTCCGTTTTGCAACAACGGGTGCCCCGTGAACAACATCATTCCCGACTTCAATGACCTTGTGTTCCGTCACCAATGGAAACAGGCGCTGGAGACGCTTCACTCTACGAATAACTTTCCCGAGTTCACGGGCCGCATCTGCCCCGCACCCTGCGAGGCGGCCTGCACTCTGAATTTCAACGATGACGCAGTGGGCATCAAATCCATCGAGCACGCCATCATTGATCGGGGCTGGCAGGAGGGCTGGGTCAGGCCAGAGCCCGCACTTCAGAAGTCGGGCAGGCGCGTTGCAGTCGTGGGGTCAGGTCCGGCAGGCCTTGCTGCTGCTCAACAACTCGCTCGAGTCGGTCATGAGGTCACGGTCTTTGAGAAAAACGATCGGGTGGGCGGACTCCTTCGGTACGGTATTCCTGATTTCAAGATGGAGAAGTCGCACATCGATCGTCGGGTGGCCCAGATGGAGGCCGAGGGCGTGACGTTCCGGCTTGGGGTGTTGGTGGGCGAACTACCTGCCGGTAGCCCCGTTGCAAATTGGTCCCGGGAAACGATCAGTCCCCAGACTCTGCAGGAAGAGTTTGATGCGGTGATTCTGACGGGCGGCGCAGAGCAGCCTCGAGATCTCCCGGTGCCGGGGCGTTCACTGGTCGGTATTCACTTCGCAATGGAATTCTTACCCCAGCAAAACAAGGTGAATGCGGGAGACCCACTTTCTCAACAGATTCGTGCAGAGGGTCTCAATGTGGTGGTGATTGGGGGCGGCGACACGGGGTCTGACTGCGTGGGTACCAGTAATCGCCACGGTGCGAAGAGTGTCACCCAGTTTGAGCTCATGCCGATGCCCCCAGAGCACGAAAACAAGCCCCTCGTATGGCCCTACTGGCCCCAAAAGCTGCGCACGTCGAGCAGTCACGAGGAGGGGTGTGACCGTGAGTTCGCCATCGCAACCAAGGAATTTGTGGGCGAGAAGGGCCGCGTGACAGCGGTGAAGACGGTGCATGTTTCGATGAAGGATGGCCAGCTGAAAGAAGTGCCCGGCACCGAGCAGATGTACCCAGCCGATCTGGTCCTTCTCGCGATGGGCTTCGTGTCTCCGATTGCGTCAGTGCTTGATGCATTTGGGCTTGAGAAGGACTCGCGCGGAAATGCCAAGGCCTCGACGGAGGGTGAGCGCGCCTACAGCACCAATCGAAACAAGGTGTTCGTGGCGGGCGACATGCGTCGCGGACAGTCGCTGGTGGTCTGGGCGATCCGAGAGGGTCGTCAGGCAGCGCGCGCGGTGGACGAGTTCCTGATGGGATCGAGTAGCTTGCCCAGATAGCGTCCCGTATGACTCTGGGGTGTTTGAGCGATGTCCTCAGGGGTCCCGGCTGCGACCAGCAGTCCGCCGCCTTGGCCCCCCTCGGGGCCCAGATCGATAACCCAGTCCGCTGTCTTGATGACATCGAGGCTGTGCTCGATGACCACAATGGTGTTGCCGGTGTCTCGCAGTCGGGTCAGCACCTGAAGAAGGACCGCGGTGTCGTGGAAGTGAAGTCCCGTTGTGGGTTCATCCAGCACATAAAGGGTTCGGCCAGTCTCCCGCTTGGCCAACTCGCAGGCGAGTTTGACGCGCTGGGCCTCCCCGCCGGAGAGGGTGGTCGCGCTCTGACCAAGCTTCAGATAGCCCAGGCCCACCTCGTTCAGCATGGCCAGTCGCCTGGCGACCGATGGGATGGCATCGAAGAATGCCGTTGCCTCGTGGACTGAGAGGTCGAGCACCTCCGCAATCGTTCGTCCGCGATAACGCACGTCGAGCGTCTCGCGGTTGTATCGAAGCCCCTTACAGAGATCACAGGGAACATAGACATCCGGCAAGAAATGCATCTCCACCCGGACCAGTCCGTCACCCTGGCAGGCCTCGCAGCGCCCACCCTTGACATTGAAGGAGAAGCGTCCTGAATCGTAACCACGCTCCCGCGCCATGTTCGATTCGGCAAAGAGTTCGCGGATGGTCGTAAACAGACCTGTGTAGGTGGCTGGGTTACTGCGGGGAGTGCGGCCAATCGGACTCTGATCGACGTTGATCACGCGATCAAAGGCTTCAAGGCCCTCGATGACGTCATGCTCTGCTGCGACCGAGTGGCTGCCGTTCAGCACGCGGGACGCCTCGGCCACCAGGGTTTCGTTAATGAGCGTGGATTTGCCGCTGCCCGAGACGCCGGTGACGCAGACCAACAGGCCCACGGGAATATCGACGTCGATGGACCGCAGATTATTGCCGCGTGCGCCGCGAACTCGGATGAATCGCCCCGAGGGCGCTTTTCGCTTCTCGGGCAGCGCGATAGACCGCCGGCCAGAGAGATACGCGCCGGTGAGTGAGGCATCTTGCGTCTGAATCTGTTCGGGGGTTCCCTGGGCGATGACCTCCCCGCCGCGGTGTCCGGCGCCAGGGCCCATGTCGATCACCATATCTGCGGCACGAATGGCGTCTTCATCATGTTCGACCACGATGACCGAGTTGCCGAGATCTCTCAGTCGCTCGAGCGTCAGAAGCAGACGGTGGTTGTCTCTTTGGTGAAGTCCAATGGATGGCTCGTCAAGCACGTACATCACCCCGGTGAGTCCCGCACCAATCTGACTGGCCAGCCGGATGCGTTGGGCCTCACCACCAGAAAGGCTTGATGCAGTACGACCGAGACTCAGATAAGACAGGCCGACATTCATGAGGAACTGAATACGTGAGCGAACTTCAGCGAGAAGTCGATCGCCGACGGCCTCACGCAGACCCTTGAGCTCGAGGTGCTCTAAGCGATCCAGCGCCTCTGCCAGAGGCAGCTCAACCAACTCAGGCAGAGACACGCTCGAAGCGCCGTGACCCACTCGGACGAAGCGAGCCTCTGTCCTCAGCCGGGAGCCGGAACAAGCCGCGCACGCTCGCAGTCTTCGAAATCGTCCGAGCTCCTCGCGAACCGCGCTGGAGTCGGTCTCTGACCAGCGTCGGCTGAGGTTGGGGATGACGCCCTCGAAAGGCTGCTCTCGAATGACGTCTTTGCCTCTCTCGGAAGGAAAGCGCAGGGGCAGGGGTTCGGAGCCCGACCCATAAAGAAGCAGGTTCTGTGTCTCGGGCGCAAGAGACTCAAAAGGTTCTTCAAGAGAAAAGCCAAAGTGATCTGAGAGGCTGCTGAGGACGGCCCAGGAAAAGGGGTTTCGGCGGTCCCAGCCAGCGATCGCGCCCGAGGCGAGAGATAAGTGCGGGAACTGGATGACCAGAGAGGGGTCGAAGACAGATTCCTCTCCGAGCCCATCGCAGCTGGGACAGGCGCCAGCAGGTGAGTTGAAGGAAAAGAGGCTCGGCTCGAGGGCTCCCAGTGAGTAGCCACAGTCGGGACATGAGAATCGGGTCGAGAGGGTACGACACAGGCGCGTCGCGTCTGGATTCTCGAGATGTGCGAGAGCCTGCCCTGACCCCAGCCGGATGGCGGTCTCGAGGGACTCCGAGAGACGTTGCTGGACATCGGGTTTGAGCTTGATGCGGTCGACCACCACTTCGACGCTGTGATGCTGATGTTTCGTTAAGGGACCTAAAGCATCAAGCTCATGCTCTTGCCATTCGCCCTGACCGCTGCGCACGCGAACGCGCACATAGCCCTGCGCCCGAAGCCCATCAAGGAGTTCCCGATGCTCCCCTTTCTGATGATGTAAAACGGGGGCCGTGAGCGTGAGCTTGGTCTGGGCCGGCAGGGCCAAGAGGCCATCGACAATCTGAGAGATGCTCTGCGATTCCAGTCGATTCTGAGGGTGTGAGGGGCAGTGGGCGACACCGACCCGTGCGAAGAGGAGCCTGAGGTAGTCGAGAATCTCCGTGACCGTTCCGACCGTCGAGCGCGGATTGTGGTTGCCAGTCTTCTGCTCAATTGAGATGGCGGGCGACAGCCCCTCAATCAGGTCGACATCGGGTCGCTCCATGAGTTGGAGGAACTGCCGAGCGTAAGCCGAGAGTGATTCCACATACCGACGCTGTCCCTCAGCATAAAGGGTGTCAAAGGCCAGAGATGACTTTCCCGATCCCGACAGCCCAGTGATCACCACGAGCTGATTTCGGGGGATATCAAGGCTGATGTTCTTCAGGTTGTGCGTGCGCGCGCCACGCACCCGAATGAGGGCGGGTTCAGTCATTGAGGACCAGAAAAGTCAATCGACTACTATAACGAACGATGTCCTCCAAAGCCCCTGCCCTGGTCTCCTTTACCCCGCTGGAGCTTCGAGCGAGTCTCGCTTTGGCGGGGGTCTATGGCCTGCGAATGCTGGGCCTTTTTCTCATGCTCCCGGTCTTGGCCTTGGGTATTCGGGACCTGCCCGGTGGCGAGGACGCCGGCATGGCTGGTCTTGCACTGGGCATGTACGGACTCACGCAGGCCATGCTCCAGATCCCCTATGGGCTGGCCTCTGATCGATGGGGCCGACGACCCATCATCATGTTCGGTCTACTCCTCTTCGCGGGCGGGAGTCTGCTCTGCGCCTTGGCGCCCTCGGTGGAGCTGCTTGTGCTGGGACGGGCGCTCCAGGGGGGAGGGGCCGTCTCTGCCGCCGTGAGTGCCTACCTTGCAGACCTGACTCGTGACGAGGTGCGCACCCGCGCAATGGCGATCGTGGGTGCGTCGATTGGCCTCTCCTTTGCCCTGTCGCTGGTTTTGGCTCCACCGCTTTATGGAGTTGTTGGGCTCTCCGGCCTCTTTCTTCTGACGGCCGCGCTCGCGCTGGCTGCAACGTGGACGGTCTGGCGCATGCCCAATCCCGCGATCACCAGGGAGGCCCTGCTTGGCGAGCAGCGCAGCTGGATGTCGCTCCTCAGAGACAGCCAGCTCCAGAGCCTCAATCTGGGGGTCTTTGTGATGATGTCCATCCAGACCGCCATGTTTGTTGCCATTCCCATTGGGCTGGATCATCTCGGCATGGGCTTGTCGGAGCACTGGAAGGTCTATCTCCCCCTGCTGCTCCTCGCCTTTGTGGCCATGGCACCCTTTATTTTGTGGGCTGAGCGGGCCGGGAGAAACAAACCGCTCTTCATGGCCTCGATCGCTGTTCTCTTTGGCTCCATGCTGATGTTCTGGTTCATTCCGGCTGCCGAAGACCATCTCTGGTCGTGGCTGTCTGCGCTCTGGGTTTTTATGCTTGGATTCAATCTACTCGAGGCCTTGCTGCCCTCTTGGGTGTCTCGGGTGGCGCCGCCCGCCCAACGAGGACAGGCCCTTGGCATCTACAACACCAGCCAGTCTCTGGGCCTTTTTGCCGGCGGCCTGGCGGGGGGCCTGGTGGCGAAGAATTTCGGATCCGAGGCAATCTTCCTGGCGTGTGCCATAGTCATTCTCCTGTGGGCATTAGCATCTGCGAGACTCAAGGAGGTCAGCACGCGGCATGAGGCTCAGGCGGCCTAGGCCGTGCGGTCGCTGGTGAGGTTTGCCTCGTGGACCTACGGTAGGCACCCCATTGATTCGTCGTTAAAGGAAAACGCATGGCATCAGTTAACAAAGTCATCATTCTGGGCAATCTAGGCCGCGATCCCGAGGTCCGTTACTCGCCCGACGGGGGCGCGATTGCGAATGTCTCGGTGGCCACCACGTCCCGTTACAAAGACAAGGCGAGTGGCGACATGAAAGAGGACACTGAGTGGCACCGGGTGGTGTTTTTTGGTCGCCTCGCAGAGATTGCTGGGGAGTACTTGAAAAAGGGTCGGCCGGTCTATGTTGAGGGCCGTCTTCGAACACGAAAGTGGCAGGACCAGACCGGCCAGGAGAGATACACCACGGAGGTTGTAGCCGATCAGATGCAGTTGCTCGGCGGACGCGATGGCGCCTCCTCAGGTGGCTCCGGCCCCTCGGGCGAAGAGTTTGCCGCCGGTCCGACATCCTCTGGCTCGAAAGCTTCTGGTAAGCCCGGCATTGAAGACCTGGACGACGACATTCCCTTCTAGCCGTCCCCGTTCCTCCCGACCCGCCTGCGAAACTCAGTAGAATCGGAGGCGCGACCAGACGCGCCGCTCTTGCGGCGCGTGTCGCTTTCCTTGGGGGTTTTCGTGCTTAAGCGTTATTTCATCGCGGGTCTTCTCTTCTGGATGCCCATCGGCATCACCGTCTGGGTGATCAGCACGGTCTTTAAGACGCTCGACAGCGTGTTACCGGAGGGCTTGAGCCCGCGGGCCCTGTTTGGGCTCGATATTCCTGGGTTCGGCGTCCTTGCGGTGGTTTTGCTGGTCTTCCTCACCGGGCTTCTTGCCGCCAATCTCTTGGGCCGAAACCTCGTGCGCGCCTGGGAGGGCATCCTCACGCGCATCCCGCTGGTGCGCTCAATCTATTCATCGGTCAAGCAGGTCAGTGACACGATCCTGGCGCCTAACGGGCAGGCGTTCAGACAGGCCGTTCTCGTTCAGTACCCCCGACAGGGCTCTTACACCATCGCTTTCGTGACTGGCAGCCCCAGTGCTGAGGTGGCCTCCTTGTTGTCCGAGGAGTCGGTGAGCCTTTATGTGCCCACGACGCCCAACCCGACCTCTGGCTTTTTTTTGATCGTACCCAAAACAGACGTCATCCCGCTCTCCATCGGTGTAGACGCGGCCCTGAAGTACGTGGTCTCGATGGGAACGGTCCCGCCGAGCAGTCAAGTCAGTCGATCCAACTTCTAATAGAGGCGCCTGCGGTATGCGATCTCACTACTGCGGTCAGCTATCGACCGCGAATCTCGATTCGGTCGTCTCATTGTGTGGCTGGGTGCACAGACGTCGCGATCATGGAGGCGTGATCTTTATCGACCTTCGCGATCGTGAGGGCATTGCCCAGGTGGTCTGTGATCCAGACCGCAACGAGGTCTTCCATACGGCAGAGTCGCTTCGCAACGAGTTCTGCGTGCGTCTGACTGGACGGGTGCGTCGTCGGCCGGAAGGAACTGTGAACCCGGCGCTGGCCAGTGGAGAGGTCGAGGTTCTGTGCGAATCAGTCGAGGTTCTCAGCGCGTCGGTCACGCCCCCTTTTCAGCTGGACGAGGAGCACCTCTCCGAGACCACTCGATTGACCCATCGAGTGATGGATCTTCGGCGGCCCGCCATGCAGAGAAACCTTTTGTTGCGCTACCGAGTGGCGATGTCCGTTCGGCGTTTTCTCGATGCTCACAATTTTGTTGACATTGAGACCCCGATGCTCACCAAGTCAACTCCCGAGGGTGCGCGCGATTACCTCGTTCCCTCGCGTGTTCACCCAGGGGAGTTCTTTGCACTCCCGCAGTCGCCCCAACTTTTCAAGCAACTCCTTATGGTGTCAGGCTTCGACCGCTACTACCAGATCACCAAATGTTTTCGTGATGAGGATCTGCGGGCAGATCGCCAGCCCGAGTTCACGCAGATCGATTGCGAGACCTCCTTCATGGGCGAGCAAGAAATACGTGATCTGTTTGAGGACATGATTCGCGAGACCTTTCGAGGGGCGATCGGGGTGGAGCTGGGTCGGCCGTTTCCGGTCATGAGCTATGCCGATGCTATGCGCCTCTATGGGTCGGACAAGCCCGACCTTCGGGTGAAACTGACCCTGACAGATGTCACAGACATCATGAAGAACGTGGACTTCAAGGTCTTCTCCGAGCCTGCCAATACTCCCAAGGGCCTTGTCATGGCCCTTCGAGTTCCAGGCGGCGCGGAGTTGAGCCGAGGAGACATCGATGGCTACACCGAGCTCGTGAAGGTTTACGGGGCGAAGGGTCTCGCCTGGATCAAGATCAACGAGCGAACCAAAGGCCGCGAGGGCCTTCAGTCCCCAATTGTGAAGAACCTTCACGATGAGGCCCTTCACGCGCTCTTGGACCGCACTGCGGCTCAGGATGGGGACCTGCTGTTTTTTGGCGCCGACAAGGCCAAGGTGGTCTTCGATGCCATGGGCGCGCTGCGGCTTAAGGTTGGGCATTCCGAGTTCGGTCATGCAAAGGGGTTGATTGCGCTGGGCTGGCAGCCCCTCTGGGTTGTGGACTTTCCAATGTTTGAATTCGACGACGAGGCGGGGCGTTGGAATGCCGTTCACCACCCCTTCACTGCGCCGAAAGATGGGCATGAAGACCTCCTGCAGACGAATCCTGGCGACTGCCTTGCCAAGGCCTACGACATGGTGCTCAATGGTTGGGAGTTGGGCGGTGGGTCCGTGCGAATTCATCGGGAGGAGGTTCAGTCCAAGGTCTTTCGGGCGCTCTCAATTGGGCCAGAAGAGGCCGCCGCCAAGTTTGGCTTCTTGCTCGATGCGCTGAGGTACGGCGCCCCGCCCCATGGTGGATTGGCCTTTGGGCTCGATCGATTGGTCACGCTTATGACAGGCGCGGAATCCATCCGAGATGTGATTGCCTTCCCAAAAACTCAGAGGGCGCAGTGCCTGCTCACTCAGGCCCCCTCCCCAGCCGATGATCGGCAGCTGCGCGAGCTGCACATTCGACTGCGAGAGGCACCAAAAGTTCTGTCATGACTGCGGTCGCCGCTATAGGTCAGCGCAGAGCGCTTGCCTATACGCCGCTGGCGGCACTGATGGGCCTCTCATGCGCACTGATTGATCGACCGGGTCTTGAGGTTCTGCCGATTGCCCTAGCCCTGGGCTTCGCCGCTCTCGTCACCTGTCTGCACCTCGCACTTCGTCGCTTCGGCAGCTCGACGATGGCCTCGATTAGCAGTTGGTCCCTCGGTATTCAGGTGGGCGGCGTAGCCGTTCTGGGTTTTGTCTGCGTTCTTGGCGTGGCAACGGCACTCCTCGGTCACCCGACCATCATGTCTGCGATGGCTGGACTCGTCACTGCCTTAGCACTCATGGCCTACTGGCTCTCAGCCCAGCCCGAGCGGGCTCAGGCCCCTGCGCAAGCCTCCCTATTTATGTACCTGGGGAGCATGGTTCTGCCGGTGGCGGCCTTGTTTGGAACACTGCCTGTTGCTTGCGTGTGGGCCTCCCTTGCATCGGTCCCAGCCTGGCACGCACGCAGATTGATGAGTGAGGAGGGGCTAGAGCCCACCAGTCTCCGACTGCTCTCGGCGTCGATCTTTATTTTCGTCTGGATTCTCTGCATGGGTCTCGTGGCCACGGCTCTTTTGGGCCTTCGAGGTCGCATCGGCCCGCCGTGATGTCGGCTTATAAGATTCCGGTCTCGGTGCTGGTCGTGATTCACGACACCAAGGGTCGTGTGTTGCTTCTGGAACGAGCCGATCACCCGGGGTTTTGGCAGTCCGTCACGGGGAGCCTCGACTCTGAGCACGAGACGCCCATGCAGGCCGCCCAGCGGGAACTTAAGGAGGAGACCGGGCTGTGGGCAGATGCGAGTGCCTGGGATGAATGGGGACGCACGCAGCGCTACGAGATTTTTCCTCATTGGCGACATCGATACGCGCCAGGCGTGACTCACAACACGGAGCACGTCTTCTCCGTCTGCGTTGAATCAGACCGGCCGGTGACCCTTCATCCGCGTGAGCATATTCAGTCGATCTGGCTCGATTGGTCGGATGCATCGGAGCGATGCTTTTCTTGGACGAACGTGCTGGCCATTCGACAGCTCGCCGCTCGCCGAGGCTTTGTTCGCGCCGTCTCGCCCGAGGCGCTGGTGGTGGCGAGCTACAACATTCGTAAGGGGTGTATGCGCTCCCCACTTGGCCTGCGTTCGCGGCTTGTCATCCGAGAGCTCACGCAGGCGGTGGCCTCACTTGATGCCGACCTTGTCAGTCTGCAGGAGGTGCAGGGTCGGAGTGAGCGGCAGGCCATCCGACACCGTGACTGGCCATCTCAGCCTCAGCATGAGGTTTTGGGCTCGGGTGAATACGAAGCCGCTTACAGTCCGGCGGCCCACTATCTTCATGGTCACCATGGCAACGCACTGCTCTCACGTTTCCCGATCGTCTTGCACGAGACGCGAGATTTTTCTGATCACGCACTGGAGAAGCGGGCTGTGCTGCATGCTGTGGTCGCCTGGGGCCGCGAGAGCCTCCATGTCTTTGTCGTTCATTTCGGCCTGCTGCCTGGAGGTCGAATGCGCCAGCTTGACCAGCTGATTTGTTGGATTAAGGCGAGCGTGGATCGGAACTCACCCCTGCTCGTGGCGGGTGACTTTAATGAGGGCCGATCTCGAATGGCAGAGGTTCTGCGAAGGGAGTTGGCCCTTCTCGAGGCTCTCCCCGAACACTCTGCTCGGGCTGGCCGAACCTTTCCAAGCTTCTTCCCCGTACTGCGTCTTGATCGAATCTTCCAGCGAGGGTTCCGTGTCGACGCCTGTCATCGCGCACCCAGAGGTCCCCGCTGGTCGAGGCTCTCAGACCATCTCCCTGTGGTTGCCCGCCTCGTGCGAGATTCGAGGGCTTAGCCGTGCCCGGACAGTTGGCGCTCCTACAGGGGGCGGTCGAGATGTTCCCGGCCCTTGTGCGAGATGTCGATGCTGCTCAACGACTCATTCGCATCGAGAGCTACATTCTCAACGATGATCCGGAGACTCGCATTCTCATTGCATCTCTGGAGCGTGCAGTCAGGCGTGGCGTGGAGGTGCAACTCCTTCTCGATGGTTTCGGGGGTCAGTTTGGGCTCCGAGCCCTGGGCCAGGTGCTGGCCGCAGGAGGCATCTCTGTGCGCCTGTTTCGTCCGGGGGTGACCCTTTTCTCCCCAAGAACTTGGCGTCGATTGCATCGAAAGATGGTGCTCATCGATGAGCGCGTTGGATACGTTGGGGGCATCAATCTTCTTGGTGATTGGCACGATCCTCACCACGGCGCACTCGAGGCGCCACGCTTTGACTTCGCTGTGCGCATCGAGGACCTCGGGGTGACGCGGGCAATGCGTCGGGCAATGCAGCGTCTCTGGTGGCGGGTGAGTTGGCATGGGCTCTTGAATCAGCGTCGGTTATCTCGGGCGGATCTGCGAGAGGCTTGGCGGGGGCTGCGCAAGACGCTCAGGGGCTCCCTGCGTCCGACTATTCGCAGCGGCTCCTTGCGAGTCCGACTCCTTCTGCGAGACAACATTCGACACCGCCGCGTCATCGAGCGAGCGATTCGAGCAGCGATCTCACAGTCCCGTCATGAGGTACTCATCGCAATGGCCTACTTCATCCCTTCAGCGCGTATGCGACGCCTGCTGATTGAGGCCGCAGCACGAGGCGTCCGCGTGCGCATCTTGCTTCAGGGTCGCGTGGAGTACTGGTGGTCCACCTGGGCAGAGCGGGCCTTGGCCGAGGAACTCATAGCTGCCGGCGTGGAGGTCTATGAGTTCACTCACAGCTTTTTGCATGCGAAGGTTGTGATTGCGGATGATTGGACGACGGTGGGCTCCTCGAATATGGATCCCTTCTCTATGTTGCTGTCGCTTGAGGCCAATGTGGCAGTCCAAGATCACCGGTTTGCAGAGCGCTTACGCAGCCGCATTGAGTGGGCCATGTCCACACCTCAGGCGCGCAGGGTGACGGCCCGTCTCATGGTTCCGTCAGGGCCGCTCGCATGGCCCCGGCGCGGGCTCCGACGCCTCGGGATCGCTGTGGCGTCTCTCGCCATCCGACTCTTCCTAGCCTTCAGCCAGTCCGGGGCGCGCAGTTATGAGTGATGCCCGAGTCTTTGGTGTGGATTTCAGCTCTGCGCCCTCAACGAGAAAGCCCATCACCGTTGCAGACGGTCGACTCCTCAGGAGGTCAGGTTCACGAGCCGTTTATGCGCTCGATGCGGTTTATTTGGTGCCGAACTGGGATGTCTTTCAGATCTTCTTAAGCACGCAGGGACCCTGGGTCGGGGGCTTCGATCTGCCTTTTGGCCAGCCGAGAGCGCTGATCGAGCACTACAGATGGCCCACCGACTGGTCGACCTTTGTCGATTTTTTCTCTGACGCTCCACGCGAGCAGCTCCGCTCAGCTTTCAAGGCTTGGTGCGATGCTCGGCCGGTCGGAGACAAATTTGCGTGGCGAGCCGCCGATCGGCCTGCAGGCTCGAGTCCCGCGATGCGTTGGACCAACCCGCCTGTGGCTTGGATGATGCAGGCGGGGGTTCGGCGCATGAGGGACGCGGACCTGCTTTTTCCGGCCCACCGGTCTCCGAGCTGGGCATTTGACGACGCAGGCCGACTCACCGCGAATGTCGGTGGTCAGGCGCGAATTGCCCTGGAGGCCTACCCCGCGTTCACAGCGCGGCAAGTGATTCGATCGTCCTATAAGAGTGATGATCCCTCTAAGCACACCCCAGAGCGTTTCGCGGCGCGCAGGCAGATTGTTCGGGCCCTTGAGCGGGGGGTGGCGGGCCTGGCCGTGCAACTCGAGCTCTCGGGAGAGTGGCGTGATGCCCTGGAGGCCGAGGGCTCTGCAGATCTTCTCGATGCTGTGATCTGCGGCCTTCAGGCGGCGCACGCAAGCCTGTGTCCCGGCTGGGGCCTGAGCCCAGCGGTGGACCCGCTGGAGGGCTGGATCAGCACCGTGCCGCACCCAGACACTGAAGTGGAATAGCATCGGGACTCCTGCCCACTCATCTATGCGTCACTTTCACTCCTCGTCCTCTCACTCCTCGGTGCCCTCTGGCCCCGCCGCAACAACATTCTCTCAGGGCGGTTGGCATGTGGTGCGGGCGCTCCTTCCGTATCTGCTTCGTTATAAGGGTCGCATCGCTCTGGCTCTCTTGGCATTGGTGGGTGCGAAGGTGGCAAACGTGGGGGTACCCGTTCTTCTCAAGGAGATCGTGGATGCTTTGAGTCCCTCGCAGGCCGCACTCGCAGTTCCCTTGAGTCTGGTGCTTGGCTATGGTCTTCTGCGGCTGAGCACTTCGGTGCTCACAGAGCTGCGCGAAATTGTTTTTGCGCGCGTGACGCAGGGGGCTGTTCGTGACATCTCGCTGAGGGTCTTTGAGCACCTGCACAGCCTGTCGCTTCGGTTTCACCTTGACCGTCAGACAGGTGGTCTCACGCGAGACATGGAGCGAGGCGCGCGAGGTGTCGGTACCCTGGTGAACTTTACGCTCTACAGCATTGTGCCCACGGCGATTGAGGTGCTTCTGGTGACCGCGTGGCTGGCCTGGAACTATCCACCTGTCTTTGCTCTTATCGCGCTCTTGGCGCTTGTCACCTACGCGCTTTTCACGATCCTAATCACTGAATGGCGAACGCACTTTCGCCGTCGGATGAATGAACTCGATACGCGGGCGAATGCTCGGGCTATCGACTCGCTGCTGAATTACGAGACCGTCAAGTACTTCAATAATGAGGCGTTCGAGGCCTCGCGCTACGACCGCAGCCTGGCGAGCTGGCAGGACGCCGCCATCAAGAGCCAGACCTCCCTCTCCATTCTGAACGTGGGACAGTCGCTGATCATTGCGATTGCGGTGAGCCTGATGATCTGGCAGGCCACAGAGGGTGTGGTTCGAGGTGAGATGACACTTGGCGATCTGGTGCTGGTGAACGCTTTCATGATCCAGCTCTACATTCCCCTGAACTTCCTGGGCGTACTCTATCGAGAGGTGAAGCAGAGCCTCATTGATATGGAACGACTCTTCTCTTTGCTTTCAGAGAATCGCGAGGTTGCAGATCCGATTGGCGCGAGGCCCCTGGTTGTTGGTCCAGCGAAGGTCGAGTTTCGTGCGCTCTGCTTTTCTTACGATGGGCGCAGATCTATCCTGAAAGACTTAAGCCTTGAGATGCCGGCCGGCCAGACCACGGCCGTGGTCGGCTCCTCGGGTGCTGGAAAGTCCACGCTCTCGCGACTTCTCTATAGGTTTTTCGACCCCCAGTCCGGCCAGATTCTGATTGATGGTCAGGATGTTCGATCGGTGACGCAGGAGTCTGTTCGACGCGCCATTGGCATCGTGCCCCAAGACACCGTGCTCTTTAATGACACGTTGGAGTACAACATCCGTTACGGCCGGCCCGATGCCACGGATGCCGAAGTAATGTCTGCAGCTGAGGCGGCTCATCTCGGCAGCCTGCTCGAGAAGCTCCCGGAGGGGCTCAAGACGGTGGTCGGTGAGCGGGGTCTGAAGCTCTCGGGAGGCGAAAAACAGCGGGTTGCGATCGCTCGAGCGTTGCTCAAGCGCCCAGCAATCATGGTGTTTGATGAGGCAACCTCCTCACTTGACTCAGAATCAGAGAGGGCGATTCAGAGCGAGATTCGAGAGGTCTCACGCGGACGCACGACCCTCGTGATCGCCCATCGCCTCTCCACGATTGTCGAGGCCGACCAGATTGTGGTGATGGAGGGGGGCGAGGTCGTTGAGCGCGGTCGCCATCAGGAGCTGGTCAATCGAGGGGGGAGATACGCTGAGCTGTGGGCCCTCCAGGATCGGCAGTCACGGCAAGAAGGGCTAGAAGAGGGGAGTGAGAGGTGAAGACTCATAGAATCGCGGCCATACCGGGCGACGGAATTGGGAAAGAGGTACTCCCTGAGGGACTTCGGGTGCTCGAGGCTGCTGCCCGGCGGTTTCATATACGCCTTGAGGTGGACCACTTTGATTTCGCGAGCTGTGATTACTACCTCCAGCATGGCGATATGCTGCCACCCGACTGGAAGACTCAGATTGGCGGCCATGATGCAATCTTCTACGGTGCCGTGGGCTGGCCCGATACGGTGCCCGATCACGTCTCACTCTGGGGTTCGCTCCTAAAGTTTCGTCGGGAGTTCGACCAGTACATCAATCTGCGCCCTGTCCGGCTCATGCCGGGGGTGCAATCGCCTCTCGCAAATCGTCAGCCTGGAGACATTGATTTTTACGTTGTTCGGGAGAACACCGAGGGGGAGTACTCCTCCGTCGGAGGCGTGATGTTTGCGGGCACTGAGCGAGAGGTGGTGATGCAGGAGACCGTGATGACGCGGCACGGCACCGACCGCGTCCTTCGATTTGCTTTTGAGCTGGCTCAGAAACGTCCAAAGAAGCACCTCACCTCAGCGACGAAATCAAACGGCATCGCCATCACCATGCCTTGGTGGGACGCGCGAGTGGAGGACATGGCCAGAGCATTTCCCGATGTTCGCTGGGACAAGTACCACATTGATATTCTGACCGCCCATTTTGTGCAGCATCCTGATTGGTTCGATGTGGTCGTCGCGAGCAACCTCTTTGGCGACATCCTCTCGGATCTCGGTCCGGCCTGCACGGGAACGATCGGCATTGCGCCCTCCGGAAATCTCAACCCGGAGCGCACCTTTCCCTCTTTATTTGAGCCCGTACACGGATCAGCACCCGATATCGCGGGCAAGGGAATCGCCAATCCAATTGGGCAGATCTGGTCGGGCGCGATGATGCTCGACTTTTTGGGCTACCCCAGAGCCCATGACGCGATTCTGCATGCGATTGAGCAGGTACTGCGGGGGGGGCCAAAAACCCGTGATCTCGGCGGATCTGCCAGCACCGTCGAGGTGGGCAGAGCCATTGCCGAAGAGGTGGCAAAGGCCGCATGAGAGACGGTCGGGCCATTGCGGACCTGCTCTCGCGCAGTTTTTCTGCTGCGGTGAGTGCAGCCGATCCACTCAACATTGTCGGGAGGTATCTGCCCGCACCTCCGCGCGGCCGAACGTTGCTGGTCGGCGCTGGAAAGGCGGCTGCGAGCATGGCACTCGCGGTGGAGACCCAGTGGCCAGATTCATCCCCGCTTGAGGGATTGGTCATTACTCGCTACGCCCACGGCCTGCCGCTTCGTCGGGTTCGATGCGTGGAGGCTGGCCATCCTGTGCCAGATGCGGCAGGGGAAGGAGCCGCCGCTGAGATCCTTGAGCAGGTGGCGCGACTCACCCCAGACGACCTGCTCATTGCGCTCATCTCGGGAGGTGGGTCGAGTCTCCTGTCGCTACCTATGAATGGCGTATCCATGGCAGACCTCAAGACATTGACGCAAGCCCTGCTGCGCAGTGGCGCTCCAATCACCGATATGAACGCTGTTCGCAAGCACCTATCTCGCATTCAGGGGGGGCGGCTCGCCCTGGCCTCGCGCGCCCCTGTTCTTGCCCTGGTGATTTCTGATGTAGTGGGTGACGATCCCTCTGCGATTGCATCGGGCCCCTGCTCTCCCGACCCCTCCACCTTCTCTGACGCGATATCCATTCTGTCGCGCTGGCGAGTCGATCCGCCCGAAAGCATTCGTCGACATCTCGAGGCGGGTCGAGAGGGGCGGGTGGATGAGACGCCCAAGCCAGGTGATGAGCGACTCTCACACGTCCGAACCGAGCTGATTGCCACGGCCCGGCAGAGCCTGAGTGCCGCCGCCGCGTGTTTTGCCGCACAGGGGATCCAACCTATTCTTTTGGGAGACTCAGTCACCGGCGAGGCGCGTGACGTTGCTCAGGCGATGGCGTCGTGGGTCCGCGAAATTGCGCAAGATCGCGGGGGGCTCGTGCGTCGGCCGGCAGCGCTGATTTCTGGCGGGGAGTGTACGGTGACCGTTCGCGAGGGCGGCCGAGGGGGCCGGTGTACGGAGTTCCTGCTTGCCCTCGCCCTCATGGTGGAGTCCCTCGGAGTGTCTCAGCAGGTCTGCGCGGTGGCTGCTGACACTGACGGAATCGATGGGATGAGCGAGCATGCAGGCGCCTGGCTCTTACCTGACACGTTGGACTCGGCAAGACGTCTCGGCCTCGATCCGCGCCACTGTCTCGATCTCAATAACTCGCTTGCTGTTTTTGAGCCGCTCGAGCAGGTGCTGACCACCGGTCCAACGCGAACAAACGTCAACGACTACCGAGCTATTCTCATCCTATGAGCATCTCCTCAGAGCACCTCGACCTCATTCGGCCCGACGACTGGCACCTTCACCTTCGTGATGGTGACGAAATGGCCTCAGTGGTCGGAGCAACCGCTCGGCAGTTTCGCCGCGCCCTGGTCATGCCGAACCTGAAGCCCCCTGTGACCCAGGTGGCTCAGGCAGCGGCTTATCGCGACCGAATTCTTGCAGCCCTCTCGCCAAGCGCCGCTGACCTTGAGGCCTTCGAGCCGATGATGACGCTCTACCTGACCGACCTCACACCCCCGAGTGAGGTCGAGCGCGCAGCAGAGACCCCTTGGCTGAAGGCCTTCAAACTCTACCCAGCAGGGGCAACGACCCACTCGGACCAGGGCGTCACCGATTGGACCCTTTGCGATCACGTGTTTGAGGCTATGCAGCGGCTGGGGGTGGTCCTCTGTGTGCATGGCGAGGTCACGCGGCCTGAGGTGGATGTGTTTGATCGCGAGGCGCGGTTCATCGAGGATGTGCTCATCCCCCTGAGAGCGCGCTATCCCTCACTGAAGGTGGTGTTTGAGCACATCACCACGCAGGAGGCAGTGCACTATGTTCGCGACGCGCAGGGACCGATTGCTGCCACCATCACGCCTCAGCACCTGCTGTTTAATCGCAACCGACTCTTTCAGGGGGGCATTCGACCGCACGACTATTGCCTCCCCGTGCTCAAGCGCGAGGTCCATCGTCAGGCCTTGGTCCAAGCGGCTACCTCATCCAGTCCTCGCTACTTCTTGGGCACGGATTCGGCGCCGCATGCGCAGCAGACCAAGGAGACTTCCTGTGGTTGTGCGGGCTGTTTCAGCGCGCCCGTGGCGCTCGAACTCTATGCGAGTCTCTTTGACTCGGTAGGAGCCCTCGATCGGCTCGAGGCCTTCGCGAGTTTTCATGGAGCGGATTTTTATGGGGAGCCTCGTTCGACCACGCGGGTGCGCTTGAGAAGACATCGACAGGTCATCCCTGAGTCACTGCCCCTTGGACCTTCACGAATCGTTCCTCTGATGGCTGGAGAGTCGCTCGAATGGTGCTTTGAAGGTGCTGGCGTCTGAGCCGGGGGCTCGATATAGTGGGCGTGGAAGTGGGTTGGGCGATCGCTGCTGCGAGAGCAGGAGAGGAAGGTCCGGACTCCACAGGGAAGGGTGACGGCTAACGGCCGTACGCAGCAAGTGGGCAACCACCCAAGGCGAGGAATAGGGCCACAGAGACGAGTAAGCGCGGGCGACTGCGCGGATGTGAAACGCGGCAACCTCCACCCGGAGCAACACCAAGTAGGCGCGCGATGAACTCTGAGAGTTCAGCAAGGGTGTCCCGCCCGATGCGCGCGGGTCGGTGGCTTGAGCCTCGCAGCAATGCGAGGCCTAGAGGGATGGTCGTCATAGGGGCTCTGCCCCCGTAACAGAATCCGGCCTACAGACCCACTTCCATTTTCTGAACGACCTCGCGCCATGAGTTCACAAATGGCTTTAGGTTCACTTCCTTATCCCTTTGATTAAAAATGTAATTTTTCGCTTTCTTAATCGAGAGTTTCGGGCTAAGTCTTTGTTTGAAAAAGAAAAAACCGGTGCTGTGCCTTGACCCAACTCGCCCTTTCCCATAAAGTGGGAATAAGTGCAAAAAAGTGGAAAAAAGTGGGGATAACAGCCCCTGCCAGCTTTTTTGTTTTGTCACGGGGTCCGGGTCCAACGCGCCATGTTCACGGGAATTTCAGCACTCAGCCTCGATGCCAAGGGTCGCATGACGGTCCCGACTCGGTATCGCGCGCAGCTCATGCAGGCAGACGGAGCGACGCTCGCGCTGATTGAGAGTGACAACGGTTGCCTCTTGCTGATGACTCAAGCGCGTTGGTTGGAACGCGTGGGGCGCCTCTCCGAAGAGGATGACGACGAAGAGCGTCGCCGATTTTGGTTGGGCCTGAGCGACACACCAGAGATTGATTCAGCTGGTCGCGTATTACTCGATCCGGTTCTCCGAGAGGGCGCGGGCATTAGCCGTGAGGTGATGTTGCTCGGCGTGGGGCCTCACTTTGAGATCTGGGATGCCGCCCGACTGGCTGCTCATAAGGAGTCTGTGCGAGCTCGCAAATTCAAGGGGTCCACGTGATTGGTCGGCACTGCGCATGTCAGCGTTCTTCTGAAGGAGGCCGTCGATGCGATCTGTCTCCGGCCGGATGGGGTCTATGTTGATGCGACCTTCGGCCGCGGTGGGCACAGCCGCGAACTTCTCTCTCGGCTGGGCCCACGGGCGCGTGTGATCGCGCTTGATCGTGACCCCAGTGCAGCCCAGGCCGCGGAGGCGCTGGGCGATGCCCGGCTCACCTTCTCTCACCGTCCCTTCTCCCAGCTGCCTGAGCTGCTGGCAGAAATGGGTATCTCAGACATTGATGGGCTCATTGCGGATCTTGGCGTCTCCTCGCCGCAGCTTGACGAGGCGCAGAGGGGTTTTAGCTTTCGAAACGATGGCCCGCTCGATATGCGAATGGACCCGACGCGTGGACTCAGCGCCGCGCAATGGCTTGCTCATGTGGAAGCGAATGACCTAGAGGAGGTGCTGCGTGAATACGGGGAAGAACGGCATGCTCGGGCGATTGCAGGTGCGATTGTTGCGCGCCGCGAAGCTGCGACAAGAGGGGAGGAGAAGCCGCTTGAGAGGACCAGCGAACTCGCCAGCCTTGTTGAGCAGACCCTGCGTAGGAGTCGCGCGTCGCGCGAGCCGGGTCAGCATCCGGCGACGCGCACCTTTCAGGCTCTACGGATTTATCTCAATCAAGAGCTTGAGGAGCTTGACACCCTTTTACGCGAGGTGCCTCGGCGCCTGAGACCGGGCGGACGCATGGCAGTGATCAGCTTTCACTCTCTGGAGGATCGTCGCGTAAAGCAGGCATTTCGCGAGGCCTCGGGCCGTGCCTCTCTCCCGAGACCAGCGGGGATGGGCCGTCAGCAGTTTGGGCTTCTCACGCAGCTCGAGACCCAGAAGCCCTCGGCGCTTCTGAACGTGGTGGCCCGCATTCGACCTAGTCGAGATGACATTGCACTGAACCCTCGCGCCCGTAGCGCTGTGATGAGAGTCGCGGAGCGAAGAGCATGAGCCGAACCTGGTTTCTCGCCCTCGCCGTGCTCGCCTCCTCGCTGGCTTTGGTGAATGCGCGTTATCACGAGCGACGACTCTTTGCGCAGCAGCAGCAGCTTGAGCGCGCCTCTCTGAAATTGTCTTCCGATATTCAGACTCTGCGAGTTTTACTGACCGAACTTCGGGCGCCGACTCGACTGGACCGGGTGGCCAAGGAGCAGATTGGCATGGTGCCTATTCGCCCGGCCGAGACACTGTCCTTTCGACTTGAGGAGAGGCCGTGAGCACTCGCACCCTAGCCGCCTCGTCCATCCTGACATGGCGCGCAACGGCGTGGCGCTCCCGAATGGTGCTGATGTTTCTCTGGGGGGG
Organism: Burkholderiales bacterium UBA2463; assembly: GCA_002342295.1. Classification (GTDB taxonomy): domain Bacteria; phylum Pseudomonadota; class Gammaproteobacteria; order Burkholderiales; family Burkholderiaceae_A; genus Hahnella. Next base: position 40,514 of record DDPR01000013.1, on the reverse strand, counting down.
TCTTACCGCCGTGATGGTGAAGGCCTTTCTGCTTCAACACGTTCATGTAGAGCAGTGGCAAAAAAGAGCCGAGGTGCGCTACGAGAGGCAACGTGATCTGCCCGCGTCCCGCGGTCGACTCTTAGATCGAAACGGAACTGTCTTGGCCGTGAGCATCCCAGAGATGCGGGTCGGCGTCTCCCCCAAGCTTCTCTCTGCTGACCACCCGAAGCTGAAGCAGGCCGCCGACATACTCGGCCAGCCCGTCGCGGAGCTTCGCAGTCGAATTCGTTCGGCCAAACACTTTTTCTATCTAGCCTCTGGTCTCGACATCGACCGTGCCGATCGGCTTAAGGCACTGGGGCTCCCGGGACTCGAGTTCGATCAAGAGTTCCGCCGGCACTACCCCTTCGGTGAGGCCCTCTCGAACGTGATCGGCTTTACGGATCTCTCTGATCTGGGGCAGGAGGGCCTCGAGCGTGCCATGGACCGCCAGCTTCGCGGAACAGCGGGGGCGGAGCGAGTGCTGGTTGATCGTCGAAATCAGGTCTTCGGTGCTCGACAGAATGATCCCGCCAAGCCAGGCGAAGACGTGCAACTCTCAATTGATGCGGGTCTGCAGTCCGTGGCCTATCAGGCCGCCAAGGCGGCCATGGTGTCTCACAAGGCGAAGGGGGCCGCAGCCGTCGTGCTCGATCCCCGATCGGGTGAGGTACTCGCACTCGCAAATGCGCCGAGCTTTGACCCGAATCAGCGCCAGAGACTCGATCCGAACCGCGTGCGAAACCGGGCAGTCGCGGATAGCTTCGAGCCCGGGTCGACGCTGAAACCTTTTGCAATTGCGACCGCAATGGATGCAGGACTTGTAAGGCCGAACACGACCTTTCAGACTGCACCCGGCCAGATGAGCATCAGTGGGCGTGTGATTCGAGACTCGCACGCGCACGGCCTTCTCACGGTCTCTGAGATTTTGCAGAAGTCCAGCAATATCGGGACTGCGCAAATCGCGTTGCGGATTCCTGCCCAGACGCTGCACGAGCATTACCGGGCTGCAGGCTTTGGCCTGGGCCCACCGCTCTCGCTGCCGGGCGCAGTCGCTGGTCGGCTCCGTCCATGGCAGTCCTGGGTTGCTATTGATCAGGCCACCATCTCCTACGGTCACGGCATTGCGGTCTCGCTCGTGCAGCTTGCGCGCTCCTACAGTGTCTTTGCGCGCGAGGGGGACATCGTTCCTGTAAGCCTGCATCCCGTTTCGACGCCCGTCGTGGGCAGTCCTGTGTTCTCAGCGAGAACAGCCGCGGCTGTTCGGGAGATGCTTGAACTCGCTACAGGTCCCGGGGGAACAGCGCCCAAGGCGCAGATCCAGGGATTTCGGGTCGCGGGCAAAACGGGCACTGCACATAAGCCGGAGCGGGGCGGCTACTCAAAGACTCGCTTCATTGCTTCTTTCGTCGGATTCGTTCCCGCTGATCAGCCCCGATTGGTCATCGCGGTCATGATCGATGAGCCCTCTGCCGGGCAACACTATGGTGGTGACGTAGCAGCGCCCGTGTTTGCCCAGATTGCCTCTGAGAGTCTTCGTCGCCTGCAGATGTCCCCAAACCCTTCGGTCAGGGTCTTGCCCAGCGCACTCGCGCTGGGTGAGGGGACGTGATGAGCAGTCGCATGAGCCTGCATCCCATGACCACCGAGTTTGAGCCAGCCCATTGTCTGGGGCTCGCGCTGCGAGCGTCGTATCCCGACGCAAGGCTCTTGAGCGATTCTCGAATGGCCCGGGCGGGAGACATTCTCGTGATTCGGCCGGGGCAGCAGTTTGGCCTTGAGACGCTCCTTCACCGCGCGCGTGCAGTCTCGGCCTCGGCTGTGATTGTGGACGAGGCCTTGTTCACCGAGACGCAGCATCTGTTGCAGGCATCCGATGCCCCGACATCGCCAGTCATCTACCGCCTGCCGAATCTCTCGGTGGCGCAGGGAGTTGCAGCGTCTGCCTTTTACGGCGAGCCCAGCGATGTCGTTCGGGTCACTGCGGTCACCGGAACAAATGGCAAGTCAAGTGTGGCCCACGGCTTGGCCAAGGCGATCGCACGCCTGGCGGGCCTCGCCGCGACCATAGGAACGCTGGGCACCTTCGTCTTTCGTGGGGAGAGCTCGGCCCAGTCCCTTGACCTTGAGATGACGAGCGCATTGACCTCTCCGGATTCTGTGTCACTCCAGTTCTTACTCGCGCAGCTGCGAGATCGAGGCGTGAGAGAAGTGGTGTTGGAGGCCAGTTCGATCGGGCTGATTCAGGGGCGCTTTGCTGGTTGCCGCATTCGGGCCGCGGCTTTCACGAACCTGAGTGTGGATCACCTGGATGTCCATCCCACCATGCAGGCCTACGCGCAGGCCAAGGCATTGCTGTTTGAAGCGCCCGATCTTGAGCAGATGGTTCTGAGCGCTCCGTTACTCAATGAAGCCTCCTCTGGGCAGGATCAGATGGACTATCTGGCAGTGATTGAGTCCACGGCTCGCACGGCCGAGGTCTCTCGAGGGGTTCGAAGATTCTCGGTCATCGCTCAGGTCGAGTCGGAGACACAAGGCACAGCCCCCTTGGGCGAGGCCGACCTGCGTGTTCACCTGTTGAGGATGGATGAGCACGGCACACAGGTCTCTCTTAGTCTCGGTGATGAGCGGGTCTCGCTGATGATGTCGACCTGGGGAGCACACAACCTTCAGAATGTCGCCGTCATTTCGGGACTTCTCTTTCTCCAGGGGCATTCTCTTGAGCGTGTGGCTGCGTCATTGGCGGCCTATGCGCCCCCTGCCGGGCGCCTGCAACGAGTGGCCTGCGATCGGAATGGTCCACTGGTTTTGGTTGATTACGCTCACACGCCGGATGGACTCGTTCATGTGCTCAAAGCGCTGCGTCCGCTTGCGAATTCCCGGGGCGGACTCTTGCGCGTGCTCTTCGGATGTGGGGGCGATCGCGACCGTGCAAAGAGACCTCTCATGGGCGCGCGGGCGGCGGAGTTGTCGGATCGGGTGGTGCTGACCTCCGATAATCCGCGCAGCGAACGGCCAACAGACATTCTCGATGAGATTTCTTCTGGCATTCCGCCCGAGCGCGCCCACCGAGTTCAGGTTCAGCCCGATCGACGCGCGGCCATTGACCTGATCATCGAGCAGTCCGCTCCACAAGACGTGGTGGTTCTTGCTGGCAAGGGCCACGAGAAGACTCAGGTGATAGGTGGCGAGAGTCTGCCGTTTGATGATGTTGAATGCGCCACTGAAGCGCTGCTCGACTGGCGACCACTGATGAAGCTCCTCGATCTTGAGGATCTGTTTGGACTCCAAGGCGAGGGTCCTCTCGGACAGGCCTGGGAAGGCGCGCGCCACGTTTTCGTGGAGTCCATCTCTACGGACAGCCGATCGATTCGCGCGGGAGCCGTCTTTATTGCACTCCGAGGGGATCGATTCGATGGACACGATTTTCTGAAGGAGGCACACCGGCGCGGCGCGGCCGCCGCAATTGTCTGCGGTGCTGTCCCAGAGGGGCTGGGTGACTGTCTACCGCTCTATCGGGTCACCGACACTTCATCGGCGCTGGCCCGGCTGGCTCAGGCCTGGCGAGAAAACTGGTCCGGCAGTCTCGTCGGTGTAGCAGGTTCTAACGGAAAGACCACGACCAAGGAGATGGTGCGACGGGTGTTTGCCGAGGCTGTTGGCGAGCGTCGAACCTGGGCGACCCCCGGGAATCACAACAATCAGATTGGTGTGCCCCAGACGCTGCTTGGTCTGAGACCTCGTCATCACCTCGCAGTGATCGAAGTGGGCATGAATCACCCAGGCGAGATTCTTCAACTCGCTCAGTGGTCTGCACCTCAGGGCGGCGTCATCACCAATGCGCAGAGAGAGCACCAAGAGTTTATGCAGAGTGTGGAGGCCTGCGCCCAAGAAAATGGGGACCTGCTTACGGCCGTTGAGGCAGGAGGCTTTGCCATATTCCCGAGGGATCGGGCGCATGAGGCGATATGGACGCAAAAGGCGTCCCACCTTGTCCGGGTCCGCTTCGGGCTGGCCTTCGATGCCACCGAGTCGCGCCATGACTTGGGGCTATGCCGAGATCTTGTAGCCCACCCGAGCCGAGACCAGCAGGGCCGCGCGGTTTTTCAGCTCGAAGACCTCGTGCATGTCGATCGCTGGCCCCTTGGACAGGCGCCCATTCCACTGGCGGGGCTGGGTGCCCACGTCGTTCGTAATGCGGTCTGCGCAGCCGCCGTCGGTCTCTGCCTCGGGCTCAATTCCAAGGCTATTCGAGATGGCCTCTCAGGCTTTCAGCCGATTGCCGGACGGGGACGACTGCATGCGCTGCCGATGGGCGGCCTTCTGGTTGACGATAGCTACAACGCCAACCCGGACTCGGTGAGGGCTGCGATCGATGCGCTCGCGCTTCAGCCCGGTCCGCGAGCAATGCTTCTGGGGGATATGGGTGAGGTGGGCGAGGAGGGTCCGCGCTTTCATGACGAGGTTCTTCTCTGGGCTCATCAGCAAGGCATTGAACAGATCTGGCTGCTTGGGTCTGCGATGCGAGAGGCCTCCGCCCGAGTTGCCGTCGGTGACGCCCTTGACGACGTCTCCGATGCGGCTCATCAGATACAGACATGGCTGGGCGAGTGTGCCCATCGGGGTGAGACCCCCACCCTCTGGGTCAAAGGCTCCCGGTTCATGCGACTCGAACGACTGCTTTCCCCCTTACTCAACGGACACTCAAAAGACCATGCTGCTCTTTCTATTTGATTATCTAGATAGCTACATCAAGGCCCTGAGTGTCTTTGGTTACATCACGCTACGTGCAGTGATGGCGACCCTGACGGCACTCTTTCTCGGGCTTGTCTTGGGCCCCTGGGTGATTCGTCGGCTTACCCAACTCAAGATAGGTCAGACCGTTCGTTCAGACGGACCCCAGACTCACCTCGTGAAGGCCGGAACGCCCACCATGGGTGGCGCACTGATCTTGCTCGCCATTGGGGTGACGACGCTGCTGTGGGCGGACCTCTCGAATCGTTTCATCTGGATTGTGCTGCTCGTCACGCTTGGCCTCGGTGCTGTGGGTTGGGTAGACGACTACCGCAAGGTTGTTCACCGAGACCCAACCGGCCTCCCAGCCCGGTGGAAGTATTTCTGGCAATCCCTCATCGGCATCGTGGCCGCTTTTGCCTTGGCGTTCAGCGTCTCCGCGCCGAACAATGCAGGCGCCTTTCAGATCTTTTTGGCCTGGGTGGGCAGCGGCACCCCAATGGACCTTCCATCGCAGGCCAATCTCATTGTTCCCTTTTTTAAGAGTGTGGCCTACCCCTTGGGGGTCTGGGGCTTCGTGGTGCTTTCCTATTTCGTCATCGTCGGAAGCAGTAACGCCGTCAACCTCACTGATGGACTCGACGGACTCGCCATCATGCCGACCGTCCTTGTCGCCGGGGCGCTGGGGGTTTTTGCCTACGTGGCCGGTAACGCGGTCTTTTCGAAGTACCTCTTGCTTCCCTACATTGCAGGTGCGGGAGAGCTCACCGTGTTTTGTGCTGCATTGGTTGGCGCGGGCCTCGCCTTTCTTTGGTTTAACGCCTATCCAGCGACCGTCTTTATGGGAGATGTCGGCGCATTGGCGCTGGGCGGCGCGCTTGGTGTGGTGGCGATTGTGGTTCGGCAGGAGATTGTGCTCTTTGTGATGGGAGGCGTTTTCGTCGCCGAGACGCTCTCCGTAATCGCGCAGGTCGCCTACTTCAAGTACACGAAGAGGCGGTTTGGAGAGGGGCGTCGCATTCTTCGCATGGCACCCCTTCATCATCACTTTGAGGAGTCGGGCTGGAAGGAGACGCAGGTGGTGGTGAGATTTTGGATTGTCACCATGATGCTGGTTTTGGCAGGGCTTGCCACCCTGAAGATTCGATAGCCCATGGGCGAGCCGACCGACACCGTCTGGGCTCAACGATCCGCGCTGGTGCTCGGTGCCGGCGAGTCGGGGCTCGCCTGCGCCGAGTGGCTGGCGCGCCTGGGCGCAAAAGTCAGGCTGGCTGACAGCCGACCTCTCGCGGGGGTATCGCCTCCCCCTGGGGTGGATGCGGAGTTTGGCCTCGGCCATCCCATGCCTGAGCGGCTGCTCTCCGCCTGCGATGTCTTGGTTCTCTCTCCGGGCCTCAGTCCTCATCCAGATCGCGTTCACTCGGTATCCCACCTTGTTGAGGTGGCCCACGCTCGCGACATCCCCATCCTGGGAGAGCTGGATCTTTTTGAGGAGGCGCTTCAGAGCCTCGGCTCCGGTGCTTATGGGTCACCCACGAGGGAGTCGGATGAGCCAGAACTGGCCCTCGCTCGCCCTGCGGTGCTCGCAGTCACGGGGACCAATGGCAAGACCACCACCGTCAAGCTTACGGCCCATCTTCTGGGGAGTGTGGGTCTTGATGTGCAGATCGCTGGAAACGTGAGCCCCTCGATGCTTCGGGCACTCATGGATCGGCTAGATGCTCGGCGCCTCCCCCAGGTCTGGGTCCTTGAGCTCTCGAGCTTTCAACTTGCAAGCGCACTGCGGTTCACGCCAACGGCTAGCGTCATCCTGAATCTGACTGAGGACCATCTCGATTGGCATCGATCAATGGAAGACTATCGAGCGTCGAAACTGCGGGTCTATGGGTTGCCCCTGCCGGTCGGGCTGGCTCTTGTCTGTCGGGACGACGCTCAGCTCGAGGCGGCGGTGAGAGCGCATCTCGCCCGCCACTCGCAGAGGCCTGTCGAGACGATCAGTTTTGGCCTCTCTCCGTGCAGAGAGAGTGAACTCGGGTTTGGGCTCTACGCTGATGGGCTCGAATGGATGGTGCGCCAGATGCCCACAGGCGACGCCGACCCTTCCGCCCAACAATCGAGGCTGACGCGACTCATGCCCTCGGCCGCGATGCGACTTCAGGGTCGCCATAACCTGCTCAATGCGATGGCTGCGCTGGGCCTCGCCCAGGCCGTGACGGACGATTTGGCCGGCATGCTCCATGGGCTTAGAACCTATCTCGGAGAGCCGCATCGCTTGCAGTCCATTGCCGCTGCAGATGGGATCGAGTTCGTAGATGACAGTAAGGGAACCAATGTGGGTGCCACGGTCGCTGCCCTCGAGGGCGACGCGGCCCCTGTCGCCATCATTGTTGGGGGGGACGGTAAGGGCCAGTCTTTTGCACCGCTCTTTGAGGCCCTCCAGAGGCGCAACGCCATCGTGGTGGGCATTGGCAGGGACGGTCCCCTCATTGTGGAGGGCGCGCGTCAGCGGGGCCTCCACGCTGAGATGGCCGAGGACATGGCGGGCGCGGTGTCCATCGGATTCGCTGCGCTTCGCGCTCGGGTGGGAGAAGGGCGGGGTCAGCTTCTGCTGTCGCCCGCGTGTGCGAGTCTGGACATGTTTCAAAACTACGCTCATCGCGCAGCGGTTTTTGCCCAAGCGGTCTCGGAACTCCTTGAGCGAGAGGGGGTGCAGGCATGATCGCCAAACGCCCAACGACGGGACCCTCGGCCGGTGGCATGGACCGAACGCTCTTTGGGGTGTTTGTATTCCTTCTGATGCTCGGGATGGTCATGGTCTACTCGGCCAACCTTCCGCTCCCGAGTGCCAATGCGAGCGAGGTCTTCTGGAAGCAGATGCGGGGCCACCCGCTTCACGTGGCCATTGGTCTGTGCGTCTTTGCAGTCATGCTCAGAGTCCCTGTTAAAACCCTGCAGCGCCTGTCGGGGGTGCTGTTTGGCGTGGGTATCTCATTGCTTCTTGTGGTCGCCGTGCTGAAGCTGGTCTGGGGCTCGGCCCTTCTGAAGGATGGCGCGGTCCGGGCCATACCCCTTGGGCCGCTCACCCTCCAGCCCTCTGAACTCATGAAGGTCTTTGCACTCTTGTTTGCCGCTGCGTATGCCACGCGTCGTCAGGACCGCATTCAGGAGCTCGTGAAGGGACTCGCCCCAATCGGCTCGCTGATGGTGGTGGTCATTGGACTTTTGCTTTACCAGCCCGACCTTGGTTCGACCATCGTGATCACCACAACGGTTGCGGCAGTTCTATTTCTCGGTGGCATGAATCTGCGCGTCATTCTGTTGTTGGTGGTGCTCATGGCAACGGTCTTCGGTCTCATGGTGTGGCTCACCCCCTGGCGACTTGGACGGCTCGTCTCTTATCTGTCGCCCTGTGACCCCACCCATGTGGCCAACACGGGTTACCAGCTCTGTGGAGCGCTCATTGCCTTTGGGCATGGCGGTCTGTTTGGCTCTGGACTGGGCACCGGGATTGCCAAGATGGGTCACCTTCCCCTTCCCCACACTGACTTCATCTTCGCAGTGATTGGTGAGGAACTCGGGTTTGTCGGTGTCGCAGGCCTGCTCATCACATTCGGATTTTTGATTCGACGGGCGATTCAGATCGGACGTCAAGCCATGTCTCAGGATCGACTCTTTGCAGGCCTGGTCGCTCAGGGCATTGGCGTGTGGATCGGCCTCCAGACTTTTATTCATGCCGGTGTCAATACGGGGCTGTTACCAACGAAGGGACTGACCCTGCCCTTCATCAGCCATGGAGGGAGCTCCATGCTGGTTGTCTGTATGGCCATGGGTATCTTGATGCGAATTGATCGAGAGAACCGCTCCGAGGCGCGAGGGGTCACACAGGATCTCAATACAAAGTCCCTGCCCGAGCCGGCAGTGGGTCTTCGGCCCCGGGGCTGGGCCAGGCGAGAGCTCGCATGAGTATCCCAGCCCTTGAGCGTCTTTGCATTGCGTCCGGCGGCACGGGAGGCCATATCTTTCCGGCCCTCGCGTTTGCCGAGCGTCTTCGCAGCGAGTCGGCCCATCCGGTCTGGCTTGGAACCAACCGTGGTCTTGAGCTGCGAGTGACCCGTGCGGCCGGCATCCCGTTCCATGCCTTGGCATTTGAGGGTGTTCGCGGCCGTGGCTTGAGAGCGTGGGTCATGCTGCCTCTCAGGCTTTTGCATGCGCTTTGGCAGGCACTCTCCATCCTGCGAGCGGAGCGACCTCAGGTGGTGGTGACCTTTGGCGGCTATGTCAGTTTTCCAGTGGGATTGGCGGCCCGACTGCTGGGGCATCCATTGGTCATCCATGAACAAAATGCGGTCATGGGTTCGGCCAATCGCTGGCTTGCCAAAATTGCGAACCGTGTTGCCGTGAGCTTTCCGCAGACACGCTTTGCTCCCGCCGAGTCGGGCGTCACCGGAAATCCTGTTCGCGCATCTCTCACCTCACTTGCTCCTGCCTCCGAGAGAATTCAGGCAAGGACGGGCGTGCCCCGCGTTCTGGTGATTGGCGGCAGTCTCGGGGCGAGACCTCTGAACGAGGCGATGCCGCAGGCGTTGCATAGCGCTCTGGCCTCCGGAGTCCGCTGGGAGATCTGGCATCAGACCGGACCTGCCGAGCAGGGGGTCACGGCCCAGCGATATGCCGACCATCACCTGACGGCCCGCGTCGATGCATTTATAGAGGACATGTCAGAGGCCTATCTGTGGGCGGATCTCGTGGTCTGCCGAGCGGGCGCGTCTACCGTGACAGAGCTCATGGCCCTGGGGCAGCCCGCTCTCTTTGTGCCTCTTCCGCATGCGATTGACGATCATCAGACAGCCAATGCTCGTGCCATGACCACGTCAGGTGGTGCCCGAATGGTCCCGCAGTCAGAGCACCTCGCAGGGGATCTCGCCCGAGAACTCATGGCCCTCGATCGAGCAACCCTGCTGGATTTGGCTCGGCTCGCAGAGCGTCAACGAGATGTCCATGCCTGTGAGCGTCTCGTAGAGCTTGTGAAGGACGCGATGACATGAAGCACAAGATTCAGACCCTTCACTTCATTGGGATCGGCGGCTCGGGAATGTCCGGCATTGCGGAAGTCCTCATGAATCAGGGTTTTTGCGTCCAAGGCTCTGACCTCCAAGGCAGTGCAGTCACGGAGCGACTCTCATCTCTTGGGGCTCGCGTGTTTGTCGGGCATGCGACTGAGCATATTGAGGGGGCTGATGCCGTAGTGATCTCCAGTGCGGTCAAGCCAGACAACCCCGAGCTGCGCGCTGCGCGTGCCGCAAAGATTCCAGTGGTCCCTCGAGCGCTGATGCTCAGTGAGCTCATGCGCATGAAACAGGGCATCGCGATCGCCGGCACGCATGGGAAGACAACGACAACGAGTCTGGTCGCCAGCATTCTTGCAGAGGGGGGGCAAGACCCAACCTTCGTGATTGGGGGTCGGCTCACAAGTGTCGGGGCGAATGCCCGCCTGGGGTTAGGAGAGGCCTTTGTGGCTGAGGCCGATGAATCGGATGGCTCGTTTCTCAATCTCATGCCCATGTTGGCGGTCATCACCAACATCGACGCAGACCACATGGAGACCTACGACCACGACCTTGCCAAGCTGAAACAGGCCTTCATCGCCTTCACCCAGAGGCTGCCTTTCTACGGAACAGCCATCGTCTGTCTTGATGACTTGGGTGTGCGCGAGATTTTGCCGTTCATCTCCAGGCCCGTGATCACCTACGGACTCCACCCCGAGGCGGACGTGCGCGCGGAGTCGCTCCAGGCCGATGGGCTCGCGATGACCTTTTCCTTGGTGAGGGAGGGCCGCTCACCCATGCCGTTGCGGATCAACCTACCCGGTGAGCACAACGTGCTCAACAGTCTGGCCGCCGTCTGTGTCGCCTTGGAACTCGGTGTGAGGGACGAGTCAATTGCCCGGGCCCTGAGCGAATTTAAGGGCGTTGGAAGACGTCTTCAGAGTTGGGGTGAGGTGACCTTTCCTTCGGGCTCAGTCGAATTGATCGATGACTATGGCCACCATCCGGCGGAGATCAAGGCGACGGTCGCTGCCGTTCGAGGCGCATTTCCCAATCGCCGTCTTGTGCTGGTCTTTCAGCCTCATCGCTTCAGTCGAACCAGGGACCTCTTTGAGGACTTCGTTCGAGTGCTGGGCGCTGTTGATGCGCTCATCCTCACAGAGGTCTACGCCGCCGGTGAGCAGCCACTTCCGGCTGCTGATGGCCGAACGCTGGCGCGGGCTGTTCGTCAGCGCGGCAAGGTGGAGCCGATATTCGTCGAGTCCATCGATGAGGTGGCGGACGCTCTGGACGCTTTGGTTCAGCCCGGTGATGTCGTGATGACGATGGGGGCGGGTTCCATCGGCGGGCTTCCCGGGCTTCTCGCTGGGAGGGGCCGCGCGTGAGGCGATCGCCGAATCGCGTGGCCGTCCTCATGGGCGGTGAGTCCGCCGAACGTGAGGTCTCCCTCATGTCCGGCACGGGAGTCATGCAAGCACTGGGACGATTGGGTATTCCAGCCGTTTCGTTTGACCCTCGCGAAATGCCGCTCTCAGAGCTCAAGGGCCTTGATGTGTCTGCCGCCTTTCTCGCCTTACATGGGAGATTCGGAGAGGATGGAACCGTTCAGGGAGCATTGGAGTGGTTGGGTCTTCCCTACACGGGTTCGGGCGTGATGGCCTCAGCCATCGCGATGGACAAGCCCATGACCAAACGCATCTGGCGAGCGGAGGGCATACCGACTCCCAAGTTCCTTCGCCTGACGGGTCGCGAGCGGTCGGAAGGGGTCATTGCAGAACTCGGGTTGCCCTTGGCGATTAAACCCGCACGCGAGGGGTCTTCACTCGGTTTCACGAAGCTCGAGCGGGTTGAAGATTTTGACCGGGCGGTGGACCTCGCCCGGCGTTACGACGATGGTGTCCTCGCAGAGGCATTTGTCGGAGGTCGCGAGTTCACGGTCGCCCTGCTCGGCGATGAGAGCGGAGAGGTCCAAGCCCTTCCCGTGATTGAGATCGTGGCCCCTCAGGGCAATTACGACTATCAGAACAAATACTTCGGTGAGGCGACGCGTTACATCTGTCCCGCCCCCGTTCCCGTTGAGATCGCTCAGCAGATGCAGTCCCTTTCCCTACGGGCCTTCCACGCCCTGGAATGCGAGGGCTGGGCACGCGTGGACATCCTCTGGGACGGCGTTGCTGAGCCCATGCTGCTTGAGATCAACACATGTCCGGGGCTCACAGATCATTCGCTGGTCCCCATGGCGGCCAAGGCGGCCGGATTCAGCTATGACAAGTTGGTGCTCCGAATTCTCTCTGGCGCTCGATTGAAGCTGAAGCGGGAGACAACGACATGAACCTGCTGCGAAGCCTCTGGCACTCCCCGAGCCTCCTCAATGGCCTCACGCGGGCCCTCATCGTGATCGCCACGCTGGCCCTCCTCTGGATCCTTGCCTACTGGGTTTCAAGCCAACCGGTGTTTGCGCTGCGCGTCGTCCAGGTGGAGACGATGGGGACGGACAAGACTCCTGACAGTGTCCTTCGCCACGTTCAGGAATCCGACCTTCGGCAGGCACTTGGTGCCGGAGGCTTTGAGCATGCCCTTCGCTCACCGTTGGAGCCCAGTCAGTCGGTTCTGATGACTCACCCATGGGTTCGTCAGGTGGCCATGCGACGGGTCTGGCCAAACCGTCTCGTTGTGCGCATCGAGGAGCATCAGCCGATCGCGTCATGGAGTGACGGTCGACTCCTGAATCGCTATGGAGAGCTCTTCGTAGGCGAGCGCACCGCTGCAAGCGAAGATGCCGAAGAGATTTATCAGTGCCGACTCATCGACCTTTCCGGCCCGGTGGGCAGTCACCTGCGAGTGCTTGAGCGAGCCGTAGATGTGGATGCAGTGCTCAGCGCCTACTCGCTTTCGCTTGACTCCCTGACGCTCTCAGCGCAGGCCTCCTGGAGTCTTGCCCTTGAGGGGGGGCCGGACTTCTCCCTTGGCCGAGAGGACCTGCCGACCGACTGGCGAAGCCGAGCCACCCTTGCCGCCCAGACACTGGCTCGTGTCGAAAAGTGGGTCGCCACGAATCAGCCGTCTGCCCAGGTTGCTCGCATCGACCTGCGATACGCAAACGGATTTGCCTTCTCGACGCAGCCGTCCCATTCGCGCCGCCAGCCGGTTCGGGAGCGGGCGGCCTCAACACCGAGCTGTTTGCACCATTACCGACAAGGAACTGCCCATGCCGCGTGAAGACAAAAGCCTTCTGGTTGGACTTGATATTGGAACCTCAAAAATTGTCGCCATCGTGGCGGAGGTTCAGGCAGATGGTCGGCTCGAGGTGATTGGCCTGGGCCAGTCTGAGAGCGATGGTCTCAAGAAGGGTGTGGTGGTGAACATTGACACCACGGTGGCGTCTATCCAGAAGGCCCTCGAGGAGGCGGAGTTGATGGCCGACTGCAAGATCTCCTCGGTCTGGACCGGCATCGCAGGCAGCCACATTCGAAGTTTTAACTCTTCCGGCATGGTGGCGATCAAGGAGAAGGAGGTCTCTCAGGCCGATATCGATCGGGTCTTGGAGACGGCGACCGCGGTGAGCATTCCAGCTGACCAGCAGGTCCTGCATGTGCTTGCCCAAGAATTCATCATTGATGGCCAAGAGGGTGTTCGCCAGCCCCTTGGGATGAGTGGTGTCCGCCTCGAGGTTCGAGTGCACATCGTCACCGGCGCTGTGAGTGCTGCACAAAACATTGTGAAATGCATCCGTCGCTGCGGCCTCGAGGTCGAGCAACTCATTCTTCAGCCACTTGCATCTGCGCATGCTGTGCTCACCGAGGATGAGCGCGAACTCGGTGTAGCCCTCGTCGATATCGGCGGCGGCACAACCGATATTGCAATTTTCTCTGGCGGCGCGATCCGCCACACGGCGGTCATCCCGATTGCAGGCGATCAAATCACCAATGACATCGCCATGGCGCTCCGCACGCCGACCAAGGATGCGGAAGATATCAAGCGCCGCTATGGCGTGGCCAAGCAAACGCTCGCGGATGCACACGCCAGCTTTGAGGTTCCCGGACTCGGGGACCGAGGGCCACGGATGCTCTCCCACCAGTCTCTCTCCGCGGTGATTGAGCCGCGCGTCGAGGAACTGTTCTCGCTCGTTGCTCAGGTGATTCGTGAAAGCGGGTTTGAGGAGCTGCTCTCAAGCGGAATCGTGCTCACTGGTGGAAGCGCCCAGCTTCCCGGAATGGTCGAGCTCGGCGAAGACGTTTTTCTGAAACAGGTTCGTGTGGCGCGCCCCGGCTATCGGGGAAACCTCGCGGACGTGGTTGGAACCCCACGGTATGCCACCGCCATGGGGCTTCTGGATGAGGCAAGGGGGCAGGTGCGCGTGGATCAGGTGGACAGGCAGACCGGGTCACTCCGGGACACCGTCTCACGCATGAAGTCTTGGTTTATGGGCAATTTTTGATCGATTCGATCGGAGGAGGACGTGATGAGTTTTGAAATGCTCGAAGTAGAGCCCATCGGCACCATCATCAAGGTGGTCGGGGTGGGAGGCGCTGGCGGCAATGCTGTACAGCACATGATTAACCGAAAAGTTCAGGGCGTCGAGTTCATCGTCGCCAACACGGACGCGCAGGCGCTCGAGAGGTCTGAGGCTCACCGAGTCATTCAGCTCGGCGAGTCTGGGCTCGGTGCTGGCGCAAAACCAGAGGCGGGAAGGGCCGCGGCCGAATCCGACCGGGCGCGCATTGTGGAGGCGCTGCGAGGTGCCCATATGGTGTTTATCACCGCTGGAATGGGAGGGGGCACCGGCACCGGAGCCGCACCGGTGGTGGCGGAGGTGGCCAAGGAGCTCGGTGCGCTCACCGTGGCCGTGGTGACCAAGCCTTTTTCTTTCGAAGGTGATCGCCGCCTGCGCTCTGCGGAGGCAGGCCTGGCGGAGCTCGAGGACAAGGTGGACTCCCTCATTGTCATCCTCAATGAGAAGCTTGAAGAGGTGTTGGGCGATGACATCAGTCAGGTTGATGCGTTCTCTGCCGCGGATGACGTGCTCAACAAGGCGGTTGCTGGAATTGCAGAAATCATCAATGTGAAGGGCAGCATCAACGTGGACTTCCAGGACGTGAAGACAGTCATGAGCGAGCAGGGCAAGGCCATGATGGGAACGGGTGCAGCCAGCGGCGAAAACCGGGCTCGACTGGCGGCCGAGCAGGCCGTTCGAAGCCCCCTCCTCGAGGGTGTGGATCTCTCGGGCGCTCGCGGAATCTTGGTGAACATCAGTGCGAGCCAGGCACTCAAGCTCAAAGAGACAAAGGTCGCGATGGAGGCCATTCGAAGCTTTGCCGCAGACGACGCGACCATCATCTTTGGAACCGTCTACGATGAGTCGATGGGTGACGAGATGCGCGTGACGGTGGTGGCCACGGGCCTGGGCCAGACCCGTCGGCGGCCCACGCTCGTGACGCCCGTCGTGTCAAATCCCATCACGCTCAAGGCCACCGGCACGCACGATGCAGTGGGCGATCTCCCAGATGCGATGTCACCGTCCTCCACCGAGCCTGTCACCGGACCACGCAACTACACGCCTCTCGATCAGCCTGCCATCTGGCGTGCTGGCGCGAAGAGTGAGGCCGCTGCGCGAGTGATTGCTCTTGAAGAGGGGGGTATGGACCGACTCGATATCCCCGCGTTTTTGCGCAAGCAAGCCGACTAGCAAGAAGCCCTTCGCTCCGTGCCGGCAGCCTTCCTCCGACTGCTGGCACACTGAGAAGATTCCCGGACGAGGCCTGCCTGCCTCGTCCGGCTGTTCATCCACCTTCTCTCGAGGAGCATTCATGACCATTCAATCCGGCCAGGCCCTGCCCAACGCCACCCTTTACGAGTACGTCCACGAGGAGAGCGCGGGCTGCGCCATCGGTCCCAATGCCTTTCAAGTCTCTGACCTCGTGCGAGGCAAGAAAATCGTTATTTTCGGCCTGCCAGGCGCCTTCACGCCCACCTGCTCGGCCAAGCACGTTCCCGGGTTTGTGTCTCATCACGACGAGTTCACGGCCAAGGGGGTTGATGAAATTTGGTGTGTCTCCGTCAACGACGCCTTTGTGATGGATGCCTGGCGTCGGGAGATGGGCGTCAATGGCACGGTGCGTCTTTTTGGAGATGGCAGCGCTGAGTTTTCGAAGGCCGTCGGACTCACCCTGGACCTGACGGGCCGAGGCCTTGGACTTCGTTCGAATCGCTACGCCATGTTCGTGGATAACGGCATCGTTCAGTGGGTTCAGGTGGAAGAGCCCGGTCAATTTGCCGTGAGCAGCGCTGAGGCGGTGCTCAGCCGTCTCGGGTAAGCACTTCGCGTGCTGCGTCAACGCACCCTCAGATCACCCGTCTTCGCAGAAGGGCTTGGCCTACACAGTGGTCGGCGGGTCCGCCTCGACCTGATTCCCGCGGCCGCCGATCACGGTGTGGTGTTTCGCCGAGGCGATCTGCCGGCGCCAAACGAGATCGTCTCCGGGGCGGCGGCCGTGGGCGACACCCGACTGGCCTCCACTGTTTCGAGTGGCGATGTGAGAGTTGCGACGGTGGAGCATCTGATGTCGGCGCTCTCGGGCCTGGGAGTGGACAACGTCGTGGTCGAGGTCGACGCAGAAGAGGTGCCCATCATGGACGGGAGTGCCGCAAGTTTTGTGCACCTGATTCGATCTGCCGGCATTGTCGAGCAGGACCAGCCCAAGAGGTTTCTGGAGGTACTCAGGCCCGTGGAGGTTCGAGAGGGGGACAAGTGGGCGCGCCTGGAGCCCTATTTCGGCTTTCGACTCTCTTTCACGATTGACTTTTCTCACCCGGCCATCGATGCCACCGGCCAGGACGTTCAGGTCGATTTTGAGAGCACCTCCTTTGTCGACGAGATCGCCCGAGCCCGAACCTTTGGCTTCATGCGAGATGTTGATGCGCTCAGGGCCAAGGGCCTCGCCCTGGGGGGCGGACTCGATAACGCGATCGTGCTTGATGAGCATCGCATCTTGAATCCGGAGGGACTTCGACGACCAGACGAATTCGCCATGCACAAGGCGCTCGATGCGATCGGAGATTTGTATCTTCTGGGTCGGCCCCTTCTCGCATCGTATCGAGCCTTCAAGGCCGGGCACGCCCTCAATAACCAGCTACTGAGAACTCTTCTAAGCGACCCTGGGGCATGGGTGGAGCGCTCTTTCGACGACCTGAGTGTCGCCCCCCTTGCCTGGTCGCGTCAGTGGTCTTGGGCCTGAATGAGCGCAAGAAGTCGTGCTCGTGCTTCGCCCGGGATGGCGGGTCGGTCCGGTGCGGACGGAGGGGGCCGATTAGCCACGGCCTTCACGGCTCGCACTCTAATTGTCTGAAAGCCAAGCCCCCTTGTTTTTGCCTCGGCGAGCAGATTCGGCCCCGCAAGACGAACGCGCGCCGCGGCAGAGTGGCTTGAGACCACGAGCACCAATTCGCTGCCACGGAGCCCCTTAGCGGGATCTGCTCTGTGGGCAGAGACGAGCGTCGGCAGAAGACCCTTGAGACCCACCTCACAGAGCGCCTCACTCAACACTCGAACGAGGGCTGCGCCCTCCTCCATGCGGTCATTCCGAAGGGCGCCATGAAGCGCCTCGCCGAGGCCACGAAAGGAAGTCTTCATAGTGGCCATGCTACCCTAGCCTCCCTATGATCAGCAGTCTTCTTGCCGCGGTTTTTGGCAGCCGCAATCAGCGACTCATCCAGACTTATCAGGCCCGTGTTGACGCCATCGCGCGGCTTGAGTCCCGTTATCAGGCCATGTCCGACGTCCAGTTGCAGGCCTGCACAGCTGATTTTCGCGCGCGCCTCTCGAATGGCGAGACCCTCTCCTCTCTTCTGCCCGAGGCTTTTGCAGTCTGCCGAGAGGCCAGTCGTCGAGTGCTGGGAATGCGCCACTTTGACGTCCAACTGATTGGCGGCATGGTTCTGCACGACGGCAAGATCGCGGAGATGCGAACCGGGGAAGGCAAGACGCTGATGGCCACCCTCCCGGCCTACTTGAATGCTCTGCCGGCCCGTGGAGTGCACGTGGTTACGGTGAACGAGTACCTCGCTCAGCGCGATGCCGAGTGGATGGGCCGCCTCTATGGCTTCCTAGGCCTGACCACCGGCGTGAACCTCGCAAGTCTCGATTCCGACGAGAAGCGACAGGCTTACTCAGCCGACATCACCTACGGGACCAATAACGAGTTCGGTTTTGACTACCTTCGCGACAACATGGTCACCGAGCGCTCTCGCAGGGCGCAGCGTGGCCTGGTCTACGCAATCGTCGACGAGGTCGACTCTATCCTGATCGATGAGGCAAGGACCCCGCTCATCATCTCCGGGCAGGCCGAAGACACCACCCATCTCTATCAGTCCGTGGACCAGATCCCATCTCGTCTTACGCGTCAGGAGAAGGAGGATGGTCCGGGCGACTACTTCCTCGACGAAAAGGGCCGTCAGGTCCACCTCTCCGAATCCGGCTTCGAGAGGGCTGAGCAGATTCTTGAAGAGCTCGGGCTTCTGCCCGCAGGCGCCAGTCTCTACGACGCGGCCCACATTACCCTCCTTCATCACCTCATGGGCGCTCTGCGAGCCCATACTCTGTACTTCAAGGATCAGCACTATGTGGTCCAGAAGGGCCAGGTCGTCATCGTCGATGAGTTCACGGGGCGGCTGATGTCCGGTCGGCGATGGTCCGACGGCCTTCATCAGGCAGTCGAGGCCAAGGAGCGGGTGAGCATCGAGCCAGAAAACCAGACGCTCGCGTCCATCACCTTTCAAAACTATTTCCGGATGTACGAGAAGCTGGCTGGCATGACCGGAACAGCCGACACCGAGGCCTTCGAGTTTCAGCAGATATACGGCCTTGAGACCGTGATTGTTCCAACCCATCGGCCCATGGTTCGCAAGGATCTGCAGGATCAGATCTTTCGAACGCAAGAGGAGAAGGTGGAGGCCATCATTGCCGACATCCGAGAGCGGCACGCCCGAGGGCAGCCGGTTCTGGTCGGAACGACCTCAATCGAGAGCTCTGAGCTGCTCTCCGGCCTCTTGAAGAAGGCGGGCCTTGAGCATCAGGTGCTGAACGCCAAGCAGCATGAGCGCGAGGCAGAGATCGTTGCGCAGGCTGGGCGCCCAGGCGTCATTACCATTGCCACCAATATGGCTGGGCGGGGCACTGACATTGTGCTGGGCGGAAGCATCGAGAAGACCGTAGAGGCCCTCAACCACAAGGGGCTGCCAGAGTCCGAGCGGGCTCAGCAGGAGGCAGCCCTTCGTTCTGAATGGCAGGAGCGCCACGATGCAGTCGTTGCGGCGGGCGGGCTTCATATTGTGGGCACCGAACGGCACGAATCCCGTCGAATCGACAACCAACTCAGGGGTCGCTCGGGACGCCAGGGGGACCCAGGTTCTTCACGCTTCTACCTGTCGATGGATGACCCACTCCTTCGCATCTTTGCGGGCGAGCGCATGAAAGCCATCATGGATCGACTCGGGGTCCCCAGGGGTGAGCCGATTGAGGCGGGCATGGTTTCACGATCGATCGAGGGCGCTCAGCGCAAGGTTGAGAACCGAAATTTCGATATCCGCAAGCAGTTGCTCGAGTACGACAATGTGGCCAACGAGCAGCGCAAGATCATTTATGCGCAGCGCAATGAGATTCTCGAGGCCGAGCAACTCACCGACCTCGTGGCTCAACTGCGCGAGGGTGCGATTGAGTCGGTGGTTCGCACCTACGTGCCGTCGGAGAGCATTGAGGAGCAGTGGGACTTGGCAGGACTGGAGCGGCAACTCTTGGAGAGTTTCCGGCTGACCATCACTCTCACCCGCCTGGCCGAGCAAGACAACGAACTTCTCGATGAGGACATCGCCTCGAGCGTGGTTGAGGCCGCCCACCAGGCCTACCGTTCCAAGGTGGCTCGCGTGGAGCCTCAGGCCTTCGCAGAGTTTGAGCGCTCCGTGCTGCTTCAGCACCTTGACTCCGCCTGGCGAGAGCACCTCGCGGCGCTGGACCATCTGCGTCAAGGCATTCATCTTCGGGGCTATGCTCAGAAGGACCCCAAGCAGGAGTACAAGC
Organism: Burkholderiales bacterium UBA2463; assembly: GCA_002342295.1. Taxonomy (GTDB): domain Bacteria; phylum Pseudomonadota; class Gammaproteobacteria; order Burkholderiales; family Burkholderiaceae_A; genus Hahnella. The sequence goes on along the minus strand of DDPR01000013.1, from coordinate 20,642 downwards.
GAGAGTCGTTTGCTTTGTTTGAACAGTTGCTTGAGCGCGTTCGTGACCAGGTGACTCAGGTCCTGATGTCGGTTGAAATTGCCAGCGAGGAGGAGATCAATGCCGCGCTTGAGCGAGCACATAAGGCGGATCAGGCGCCAGCGTCCCTGAGCTTTAATCACCCCAGCCTTGATCCCCAGGCGCCCTTCTCCTCAGAGAATCCAGAGGCGCTCGCCCTGGCCGCGCAGGATGTGGGGGTGGGGGGCGCCACGTCAGAGACGGGCCCCAGTGGCCCCGTTCGACGGGAGGGCCCTAAGGTGGGCCGAAACGACCCATGTCCTTGCGGGAGCGGTCAAAAATTCAAGGGCTGCCACGGGCGGCTCGGGTAGTTCGTCGGGCCTCGATTTCGCATGCCGGTTCGCCTTCCACTGCCCCAGGCCGATGCGCTTTTTCCCGTCCGAGGGGTTCGTCTGGGCGTGGCTTCTGCGGGCATCCGGAAAAAGGCCCGGCACGACGTGCTTGTGGTCGCACTGGATGAGGGGGCCACGGTCGCGGGGGTGTTCACCCAGAACGCATTCTGTGCTGCCCCTGTTCAGATCTGCCGTCAGCACCTGGCCCGAGGTCAGGGCCACCGTGCGTGGCTGGTCAATACGGGATGCGCCAATGCGGGGACGGGCGCTCAGGGGCTGAGTGACGCCCGACAGAGTTGTTCTCTTTTGGCTGAGCAGCTGCAGGTGTCGCCTGAGGCCGTCCTCCCATTTTCGACGGGCGTCATCCTTGAGCACCTTCCCATGGACCGACTCGCTCAGGGCTTGCGCGACGCCTGCGCAAACCTCGGACAGGCGAACTGGCTTGATGCCGCTCAGGCCATCATGACCACCGACACCCAGCCCAAGGCCGCGAGCCGGCGCCTTCAGATTCGCGGCGAGACCATCACCATCACCGGAGTATCGAAAGGGGCCGGAATGATCCGACCCGACATGGCCACCATGCTGAGCTTCGTCGCCTGCGACCTTGCGATCCCGCAGGCCTTGCTGGCTGCCCTCACTCGAGAGGCGGCGGATGAGTCCTTCAATGCCATCACCATCGATGGTGATACGTCGACAAACGACTCTTTTGTAACCGCTGCGACCGGCGCATCGGGGGTCTCGCTGGGCCATCAAGACATCGGAAGCGCTGAGTGGGCCGCCTTTCGAGAGGCTTTTGTGAGTCTCTGTGTCGAATTGGCCCAGGCCATCGTTCGTGATGGTGAGGGTGCGACGAAGTTCATCTCCATTCGCGTGGACGGCGCAATGTCCCGCGCAGAGGCTCGACAGGTCGCGTATGCCGTGGGCCACTCTCCCTTGGTGAAGACGGCCTTCTTTGCGAGCGACCCAAATCTTGGCCGAATCCTCGCCGCCATTGGATACAGCGGAGTTCCCGCTCTTGATGTCAACCTCGTGACGGTTCACCTCGACGATGTTCTCGTGGCAGAGGGGGGCGGAAGGGCAACGAGCTACACCGAGTCGGCCGGGCAAGCCGTCATGCAGAAGCAAGAGATTCTTGTTCGAATCCACCTTGGACGAGGCACAGCCTCCGCCTGTGTGTTTACCTGCGACCTTTCGCACGACTACGTGAGTATCAATGCCGACTACCGGTCCTGACTCGGACAGACTCTCCACCTCGATCGAGGCTCTGCTTGCTCGGATTGATCAGCTTTTGCCAACCCCAGAACCACCAGACTTCCGCGCCCACGACGCCTTTCGGTGGACGCGTCGAGGATCCGCCTTTGGAACCACCTCTTATGCGAAGCCTCTCCCTCAGGTGGCACACATGCGACTCGCTGACTTGCGGCACATTGAGCATCAGGCTGAGCGCGTGTTGCGCAACACGCAGCAGTTCGTTCGGGGCCTCCCAGCGAACAATGTTCTGCTCACCGGTGCGCGGGGCACTGGAAAGTCGTCCTTGGTCCGAGCCTGTCTGAGCGAGTTCGGCGGACAGGGCCTCCGGCTTATTGAGGTCGATAAGACCGACCTCGCGGATCTGCCTCTTATGACCGAGATGGTGTCTAACCGCCCAGAGCGCTTCATTGTGTTCTGCGACGACCTCTCCTTTGAGTCAGAGGACGCCGGCTACAAGTCTCTCAAAGCCGTGCTCGATGGGGGGCTCTCTGCACAGGGCTCCAACCTGCTCGTCTACGCGACGTCCAACCGTCGACACCTCCTGCCGCAGCTCATGTCGGATAACCTCTCCGTTCGAACCGATTCGCTTGGCGAGATCCACCCCGGAGAGAGCATTGAGGAAAAGGTGTCCTTGTCGGACCGCTTCGGACTCTGGGTTTCCTTTCATGCATTTACGCAGACGGATTACCTCGACATCGTGGCGCACTGGCTCGTGCAGTTCGGGTGCGAGGTGAACGAGCAGGCGCAGCGAGAAGCGCTGCAGTGGGCGAGCGAGCGGGGAGCTCGGTCTGGCCGGATTGCGTTGGCTTTCGCAAAAGACTGGGCGGGGCGCGCTGGTCTCGGTGCCTGATCGCGTTTTGGTGGCGGTGGGGTTGGTTTTCTCCCCAGACGGTCGAGTGCTCATGACGAGTCGGCCTTCGGGAAAGGTGTATTCGGGATGGTGGGAGTTTCCGGGCGGAAAACTCGAAGCCGGGGAGTCAGCCAGCGAGGCCCTTGCCCGAGAGCTTTACGAGGAGCTCGGCCTTGAGCTCACCGCCCGTGAGATGGTGAGAGCGCTCTGGACCGACGACTTCGACTACAGCCACGCGCTCGTGTCCCTGAGTTTCTGTGAAATTCGCTTGGCTGGGGTTGAGACGATTCAGAGGGTGCATGCCCGCGAGGGGCAACAGTGGGTCTGGGTTGCGCACAACGAGTCAGCCCCGACCCCTGTCTTACCAGCAAGCAGGCCGGTGCTTGAACGAATTAGACCGTTGATGCGGGGCGGCTTAGAACTCGCATAGGGCGATTTGGAAAGGAACGGGCTCCGAGAGGGTTTCGGGCTGAAGCAGTTGATTGATGGTTCGGAACCGCACGGCAACAGTGAATTTGTTAGCACTCATATCGCAGATTAGCTCTCGGTCGCGCTCGACCCAGACCCGAATCAGTCGGGCTTGCCGGCCGTTGGGGTTCATCTCGAAGCGGCCCTCTTCGGCGATCTGGCTCGTTGGGTCTGCCACCTCGCGAATCAGCCTAAGGCTCAGGCGAGCAGCGGACAAGATGGGGCGGAGGTGATCGAGCCATTCGTGCATGTTTGCCTGACGCTGCTCCGGCGCGCGCAGAAGCCAGGCATAGAGAACAGGCATATCGAAAGGACACGCACCGGCCGGAATGCTGCTTCGTCCCTTGAGCGCCGTGAGAAAGTCGATTTCGGCGAGGTGGGGACCCATTCGAGTGGGGGCGTCAGCCAGGCGCTCATGCAGGTGGTTGACCTGAGAGAGCACCTCCTCGAGCTTCTCAAGCGCGACGCCGGGCTCGCCCTGAAAGCGGGCGAGCTGCTGCCGCTGACGCTCGAGTTCCTGGAGAAGTTCGTGCTTGATATCGCTTCGAGTCGAGAGAAGGTCGTAGAGCTCGAACTGAACGCGGAGCCACTCTAGGTGGGCGTGCTCTGACGTCTCTTCCATGAGCGCCTCAAGACGATGAGCGAGGCATTCAAACCGCATCATGGTCCTCACTCGCTCACTGCATGGCAATTCAAACAGCCGCGTGCTGGAGGAGAGTGGGCGGTTGGCGGTGCGCATCATCGCCCGATTATGGCCGAATGCCCGGCTCCGAAGCGGCCTGCGGGGGTGATCTCTGGTCAAGGCAGGCCAACAGAGACCGATGGAGCTCGCGAACGGCCGCCCGCAGGTCATCGGGCGTGCCGTTGTTGGAGAGCACGATGTCGGCTGCCGCCAGGCGCTGAGCGCGAGTAGCCTGTCGGGCGAGCATGCCATCAAGAGTGTCTTGGGCAATCGGCTGACGAGCAAGGACACGAGCCCTCTGAAGGTCCTCGGGAAGATCGATGACCACGACGCGCCAGACCCAGTCGGGCCTTTGGGACCCCTGGGTCTCGACCCAGAGCGGAACCGCATAGACGACGTAGGGCCCTTGGGCGCGGGCGAGCTCAAGGCGAGCCTCATCGCGGACCAGTGGGTGAACGATGCCCTCAAGCTGCCTGAGTGCTTCCGGGTCTTTAAAAGCCAGGGAGCGCATGGCATCCCGATTGAGGGCGCCGTCCTCTTGAAGCAGCTGCGAACCAAAGATACTCAGGATGCCCGGTATGGCTCGTCCTCCCGAAGCCGTCACCCGATGCGCGATCTCGTCCGCATCGACAATTGCGATGCCAAGCGACCTGAACGCGTTGCAAGCGCTGGACTTCCCGGCGCCCATGCCGCCGGTGAGAACGAGGACGGGTGGGGCTGTCATGGCGCGCCAGAGAGAACCAAGGGCCAGACCAGTAGGCCCGCCATCGCCAAAGCAGGGGCAAACGGCAGACGAGTCTGACGTGACCAGTCCCTGGCGAGAGCGCCCCAGAGGACGACGGGGACCATGAGAAGGCCTGCCAGGGCGAGCACCCAGGGCAACCCCTCCACACCAAGCCAGACGCCCATGGCTGCAAGAAGCCAGAGGTCTCCGCGACCGATCGTCGGCGAGGGACTTGGTCGGCGCATCGAGAGGAGTCGGTCGATGGCCCAGGGTAGGCCGAAGCCCAAGAGGCCTCCCCCGATCGCCTCAAAGACTGGGACGGAAAAGCCCAGTAGCGAGGCGAACAAGCCGATGACTCCGAGGCTGAGGGTGATTCGGTCTGGCACAAGCCGAACCAATAGGTCGATGCGAGCCGCACAGACCAGCGAGCCCACCCAGATGGCGCTGAGAAGGCCGAGCGCAAGGGAGTCCTGTTGGGTGACGGCCCACAAGGGAGGCACCGTTGCGATCTGGCTTGTCATGGCCGCAGCAAGCACGACACTCAGGGCCGACCAGAGGAGCGCTCGAGAGCGTGAGAGCCTTGGGTCGGGCCCGAGCCAGCGCTCGCATTCTGTTCGAGCGAGTCGGCTTGCGATGAGTTGGACGGGCGCTACCAACCCAACGCCCAGGATGACGATGAGAAGGGGCTCAGCCGACGAGTTCACTGTTGTCGTCATGAAGCGAGGCGGGTCGGTGAATAAGCACCCGTCGAATCACGCGACCCTGAACCTGAAGAATCTCAAGGGCCACGCCATTGATTTTTAGGCTGAGGTTTGATTCAGGGATGTCTTGCAGGGCCTCGAGGATCAGCCCATTGATGGTTCGAGGCCCATCGATGGGCAGGCTGAGTCCGAGCCGGCGGTTGAGGTCTCGAACGAGACTCACCCCGTCGACCGTGACAGTCCGGTCCTCATCCCATTCGAGTCTTTTACCGTGAGGGCTTGGCCCCTCTGTGGAGAGCTCCCCCATCATCTCCTCCACGATGTCTTGGAGGGTGACGAGCCCGAGCACCTCGCCGTATTCGTCAACCACCATCGCGAGCCGGCTGGGATTCTGCTGAAAGAAGGTCATCTGGGTGAAGAGGCTCGTCCCCGAGGGGATGTAGTAGGGAGGCTGCAGAGACTCTATGAGCGCCTCTTTCCGAAAGCCGTCGTGGGCCAGCATGCCAATGGCCTTTCGAACATAGAGAACGCCCTCGATCTGGCTCGGGTCGCCCCGAAAGACGGGCAGCTTGTTGTGAAAGGAGGTGGACATCTGCTCCAGAATGGCGGCGTCTGAATCCTCTAGGTTAAGAGCCTCGATTCGTCCCCGGGGAATCATGACGTCGTCGACGGTGAGGTCCGCGAGGTCAATGAGGTTCAGAAGAATGCTGCGGTGCTGGCTGGGGATGAAGGCCGTTGACTCAAGGACTGCAGCTCGAAGATCTTCGGTTGTCAGACCGGCCTGACTGCCCTGCTTGGATGTGAGCCGAAAAAGGCCCAAGAGGCCAGAGACCAGCAGGTTGATTGCCCAGACCAGCGGACTGAGCAGGGTGACCAGGGGCGTGAGCCAGAAGCTCGACCCCATGGCGACGGCCTCAGGGCGATTTGCACCAATGACCTTCGGAATGATTTCTCCAAAGATGATGAGGAGCGTGGCCGAGACGGCCGTTGCCAGAGCGAGCACCTCGTCGTTGTTTCCGAATGAGTAGATGGCAAAAGCCGTAATGACTGTCGAGAGCGCGGCATTCACCAGGTTGTTCCCGAGTAGGACGGTTGCGAGCAGTCGGTCCGTCTTGGCGAGCAGCGCGAGAACTTGTTTTGCACCGCGCCGGCCCTTTGACGCGAGATGTTTCATTCGGTATCTGTTGACCGACATGAGGCTGGTCTCGGACATCGAGAACAGCGCGGAGATCAGCACGAGGGTGACGAGGGCCAAGAGAAGGGCCCAGGGGGAGATGTCGCTCAAGCGTGAAGGGCGAAGAGCATAAGAGCGCCGGTGGTTTCAGACGCCCTAGTGTAGGCGATTTAGGGGAGCCCTCTTCGCGATGTTGATGGTCGGGGTGAGAGGATTCGNNTACCAGGCTGAGCTACACCCCGACGCTCGCTCCGAAGGCCTAACTGTGGCGCTCCAGGACGAAGGAGGCCAAGTCTAGCAGGGATGTTTTGAAGGGGGATGAGGGAAGGGCGTCGAGGCCTGAGACGGCCAAGTCCACCTCTGCCCGAGCCACCTCTGTGGCGTAGTCGAGGACCCCGGAACTCCGTACCTCCGAGAGAATGGCCTCAATGTCTGCCTGGTCGGGTTGTACGATGGCCTTGGCAACCCGCTCGCGCGTCGGTGGCGTTCCGCGTGAGAGCAGGGTGATGATCGGCAGCGTGGGCTTGCCCTCTCGGAGATCGTCCCCGAGCTGTTTGCCCATTTCACCCTCACTCCCCGCGAAATCCAAAATATCGTCGACCAACTGAAACGCGGTGCCGAGGTGGCGACCGTAGCAGCCCAGGCCTGCGATGATCTCGGGGTGGAGGCCTCGGTACACGGCAGGCAGGCGGGCAGAGGCCTCAAAGAGCTTGGCGGTCTTAAAGCGAATGACTTGGAGGTATCGCGCCTCGTCAACATCCGGGTCTTGGCAGTTCATCAGCTGAAGTACCTCGCCCTCCGCGATGACGTTGGTGGCCTCGGCCAACACGCCCATCACGGGGAGAGAGTCGAGGCCCACCATCATCTGGAAGGCCCTTGAGTAGAGGAAGTCGCCAACGAGGACGCTGGCCGCATTTCCAAACACGGCATTGGCGGTTGCCCGATTTCGACGCAGACTCGATTCGTCCACCACATCGTCATGGAGCAGGGTCGCCGTGTGAATAAACTCCACGATGGCGGCGAGCTCGAGAGTGGCTGGGCTCGCGGGCAGCAGGGGGGGAGTGTGCTTCAGGGATGCGGCAATGTCGTGTGTGGCACCTGCAGCCAGCAGGACGAGAACGGGCCGAATCCGTTTTCCGCCGCCTTGAATGATGTATTGGGACACCTGTTCGACCAGAGGCACGCTGGTCTGGAGCCTCTCGTGGATGACGTCGTCCAGGGCGACCATCGCATCAGCGACAGGGGCCATGATCGAGGGGTAGGAGTGGATCATCTCCCCCACTCTAGCAAGGACGGCCCAGCGAGACCTGCGGGTCCGCAGAAGCGCTTGATTTTTTGAGACTTCTTTCTTAAACTACACGACTTTTCTGCGGAATAACGACGGGGATTTCACGATGTATGCAGTGATTCGAACAGGCGGCAAACAATATCGGGTGGCGCCGGGAGAGCGGCTTCGCGTGGAGACGCTCGTGGCTGAGCCCGGTCAAGAGGTGGTGTTGTCAGACGTGCTCGCCATGGGCGAGGGCGAGTCCCTGCAGATGGGGAGCCCCATGCTCTCGGGCGCCAGCGTGAAGGCCCTCGTGACGCAGCATGGCCGCGGAGAGAAAGTTCGTATTTTCAAGCACCGTCGTCGTAAGCATTATGCGAAGACCCAAGGCCATCGCCAAAACTTCACCGAGATTGAGATTCGGTCCTTGGTGAGGCCCGACGGCACCGAGGTCCACGCGTCCTGAATCGCTCAGAGCGTGGCAAGAGGCATTTAGAAGGGTTAGAGGGAGCAGACTTCAATGGCACAGAAAAAAGGCGGCGGCTCAACGCGAAATGGTCGAGATTCCGAGTCAAAAAGACTCGGCGTGAAGCGCTTTGGCGGAGAGTCCATCTCGGCCGGGAGCATCATCGTGCGTCAGCGGGGCACCACCTTTCACGCAGGGCCGAATGTCGGCATGGGCAAGGACCACACGCTCTATGCACTGGTGGATGGCAAGGTGCAGTTTTCCGTTCAGGGACCTCTGAAGCGATCCACAGTGAGTATCGTTTCAGAAGCAGTCGAGTAAGCCCACCTCGGCCCACATCGGGCCGAGTTCAACCCTCCGGGGCGGGCCGCTCCACCACCGAGGGTTTTTCATGAAGTTCATCGACGAAGCCATCATTGAGGTCCATGCCGGAAAGGGTGGCAATGGCGTGGCGGCGTTTCGTCGCGAGAAGTTCATCCCCAAGGGTGGTCCCAGCGGTGGTGACGGGGGTCGGGGGGGCTCGATCTTCGCGGTCGCTGATCGCAACATCAATACCCTTATTGACTATCGCTATGCACGGGTTCATCGAGCGCGCGGCGGGGAGCAGGGCCAAGGCTCCGATCGTTATGGCGCTGGGGCGGAGGACATCACGCTTCGCCTCCCCGTTGGCACCATCGTTTTTGATGCAGACACCGGCGAACAACTCTTCGACCTCGACAGGCATGGGGAGCGAGTTCTTCTGGCCAAGGGTGGGCAGGGAGGCCTTGGGAACCTTCACTTCAAGTCGAGTATTAATCGGGCCCCGAGGCAGTGCACGCCGGGAGAGCCGGGCGAGTCGCGTCGTCTTCGATTCGAACTGAAGGTTCTTGCCGACGTGGGTCTTCTCGGAATGCCCAATGCGGGCAAGTCTACCCTCGTGGCATCGTGCTCGAATGCACGACCCAAGGTTGCGGACTACCCGTTCACCACGTTAAACCCCCAGCTGGGTGTGGTGCGAACCGGACCTGCCAAGAGCTTCGTTATCGCGGATATCCCTGGACTCATTGAGGGAGCGGCCGAAGGGGCAGGACTGGGCCACCAGTTCCTTCGGCACATTCAGCGCACACGGCTACTCCTGCACCTGCTTGACTTTGCCCCGATGGACGGAGACTCCGACGAGACGACCATTGTGAGCAAGCTCGTGAGGGACGTTCGCACCATTTCCGAAGAGCTCGTCCGCTTTGACCCCGAACTTCTCAAGAAACCGCGCTGGCTGATTCTGAACAAGGTCGACCTGTTGCCTGATTCCCAGTGGACGACGCGCTGGAAGGCCGTGAATAAGTCTCTGCGCTGGAAGGGCGAGGTACGACCGATCTCAGGCCTCACCCAACAAGGACTCTCCGAGTTGATGCACGACATTCAGACCTGGCTTGATGCTCAACAAGAGGGTCAGATTGAGGATGCCCAACCCGATGTACGCTTTGCCCATCATGCAGACCAGTCGCCCTGAGATTCAGGCTGCTCGCCGTTGGGTGGTGAAGCTCGGATCCAGCCTGGTGACCAATCAGGGCCGCGGGGTCGACCTAGAGGCCGTGACCGCATTTGCCTCGCAGGTGGCAGACCTTCGCGCACAGGGCCATCAGGTCGTGATGGTCTCAAGCGGTGCCATCGCAGAGGGAATGAAACGACTCGGCTGGGGCAGGCGCCCCCACGAGATTCACGACTTACAGGCGGCGGCGGCCGTCGGTCAGATGGGGCTGGCCCAGGCATACGATGCCGGCTTCTCGCGATTTGCCCTGCAGACCGCGCAGATCCTGCTCACCCATGAGGACATCGCAGATCGACGCCGCTACTTGAATGCTCGATCGACGCTGAGGACCTTGCTCGACCTGGGTGTCGTTCCCATCGTGAACGAAAACGACACCGTGGTGACTGATGAGATTAAGCTCGGAGACAACGATACGCTCGCGGCCCTGGTCACCAACCTGCTGGAGGCGGATGTCCTGGTGATTCTCACCGACCAGGCGGGGCTCTTCTCCTCCGATCCGCGCAAGGATCCCTCAGCAAAGCTCATTGAGCGAGCGAGCGCATCTCATGCGTCGCTTGTCCAGATGGCGGGTGGCGCTGGATCGATGATTGGAACCGGCGGGATGGCTACCAAGGTGAGGGCTGCTCGGCGTGCTGCAGCCAGTGGCGCCCACACCCTCATTGCAAGCGGACTCGAGCCGAAGGTTCTGCTGCGCCTTGTGTCCGGGGAGTCTGTGGGCAGCCTCCTCACCGCAGACTTACCCGTGTGGACCGCCCGACAGCAGTGGCTGGCCGATCACCTGACCCTGCGAGGTCATGTGAGTATTGATGAAGGGGCCGTGAAGGTTCTTCAGTCTGGGGGAAAGTCTTTGCTTCCCATCGGGGTGATCGACGTCGGCGGAGAGTTTGAACGCGGAGATGTGGTTGCCTGTCTTGCGTCGAGCGGGAATGAGGTGGCAAGGGGGCTCGCGAACTATTCGTCGAAAGAGATTCGACGAATCATGGGCCAGCCCTCGAGTCAGATTGAGGCGGTCTTGGGTTTCGTGGAGGAGCCCGAGTTCATCCACAGAGACAACCTCGTGCTCACTTCCTCAGCCGAGAACAGCAGCCCAGCCAGTTCGGTGAGCGCGAGCGAGTAAACCTCTCGCTTGAACTCAATGACCGACTGGATGGGAATCCAGAAGTCGTGCCAGCACCAGTCATCAAACTCGGGTTTTTCGGCGCTCGAGGTGAGACTGATGTCGCTGTCTCGTCCAATCATGCGAAGTAAGAACCAGATCTGCTTCTGCCCCTTGTACTGGCCTCGCCATTCGCGCCTCACCCACTGAAGGGGCACATCGTAGCGAAGCCAATCTTGGGTGCGTCCAATGATGTGCACGTGTTCGCGGCGAAGACCAGTCTCCTCGAGCAATTCGCGATACATGGCCGCCTCAGGGTCTTCTCCCTCCTGAATCCCTCCCTGAGGGAACTGCCAGGCGTTCTCTCGAATACGCTTTCCCCAGAAGACCTGGTTGCGCTGGTTCACCAAGATGATGCCGACATTGGGTCGGTAGCCGAATTCGTCCAGCATAATTTGGTCATTATACGAAGCGAAGCCTCTCACTCCTTTATGCGCGCCTCCCAGTTTCACTTCCAGACTCTCAAAGAAGACCCCTCCGATGCCGAAGTGGCAAGCCATCGCCTCATGCTTCGAGCCGGGATGATTCGTCGGCTCGGGGCGGGCATCTATACCTACATGCCGCTGGGCCTGCGTGTGATCCGTCGGGTCGAGGCCGTGATTCGTGAGGAGATGAATGCCGCAGGAGGCATTGAGCTCGTGATGCCGCTCGTTCAACCGGCTGAGCTCTGGCAGGAGACGGGGCGATGGGATCAGATGGGGCCCGAACTTCTGAGAGTCAAGGATCGCCATGGCCGTGATTTCGCGATTCAGCCAACGTCGGAGGAGGTGATTACCGACCTTGCTCGACAAGAGCTCAAGAGCTGGAGGCAGCTGCCCAAAAACTTTTATCAGATACAGACGAAGTTTCGTGATGAGCGCCGACCACGCTTTGGCGTGATGCGGGGACGAGAGTTCGTCATGAAGGATGCCTACTCCTTCGACAAAGACGAGGCAGGCGCTCAGGCGACCTATGACCGAATGTTTGCCTGCTACACCCGAATCTTTGAGCGGCTTGGTCTGGCCTTTCGCGCCGTGTCAGCAGACACCGGAGCAATCGGAGGCTCCCGCTCGCATGAGTTTCAGGTGATTGCCGAGACAGGGGAGGATGCCATTGCCTACTGCCCGACCTCGAATTACGCCGCCAATGTTGAACTCGCTGAGGCCCTGCCCCCGAAGCAGGCGCGTGGCGCGGCTAGCCGACTCATGCAGGAGGTGGCCACACCCGAGTTGTCTGCCTGTGCGGACGTCGCCCAGCATCTCGCAATCCCCGTGTCTCAGATGGTGAAGTCGATGGTGCTTGCGACCCAGCCTGACCCATCCAAGGCTGCGCAACTCTGGCTTTTGCTCGTTCGGGGCGATCACGAGCTAAACGAAGTGAAGGTGGGAAAGCTCCCCGGCCTTGGCGGTTGGCGATTTGCCACCCCCGCGGAGATTGAGGCGGGGTTTGGTTGTGCCCCCGGTTCTCTCGGACCCGTGGGTGCCCCAGTCAGCGTCCACATCATTGCCGATCACGCCGTTCTTGCCATGAGTGATTTTGTGGTTGGCGCCAACCGAGAGGACGCCCATCTTGTCGGTGTCAATTGGGGGCGTGATCTTCCTGAACCGTCTAGGGTTGCGGATATTCGGCAGGTGGTGGCCGGTGACCCGTCTCCAGACGGCAGGGGTCAGATTGCGATCGAGCGCGGCATTGAGGTGGGCCATGTCTTTTATTTGGGCACCAAGTATTCAGAGGCCATGAAGGCCTCGACGCTTGATGAGACCGGCAAGCCTCGGCTTATGGAGATGGGTTGTTACGGCATTGGCGTGACGCGCATTGTCGGAGCCGCTATTGAGCAGAATCACGATGAGCGAGGCATCATCTGGCCGTCAGCGTTGGCACCTTTTCAGGTTGTGGTCTGTCCGGTGGGCGCGGCAAAGTCCGAACTCGTCAGAGTCGAGAGCGAAGCCATTTATGCCGAGTTGAGTGCGGCGGGCCTGGATGTGATGCTGGACGACCGTGATGAGCGGCCCGGCGCTATGTTTGCCGACTGGGAGCTCATCGGCGTTCCCGTGCGCATCACCGTGGGTGAGCGGTCGCTAAAGGAGGGCCGGCTCGAGCTCCTCAGACGTCGGGGAATGGTGGCCTCTGAGTGCGCACGGGCACATGTGCTGGCCGCAACGCGCGCGCTGATGTAGCGCACAGGCTGCCCAGCGCAACGTCATCGTCCGCCAAACCCCGGGGGCATCCCTCTCATGCCCCCCAGGGCCTTCATCATTTTCCCGAGGCCACCCTTTTGCATCTTTTTCATCATGTCTTGCATCTGCTCGAACTGCGAGAGGAGTCGATTGACCTCTTGCACTTGGACTCCAGCGCCGGCGGCAATGCGCCGCTTGCGGCTCGCCTTGATGAGAAGCGGGTTGCGTCGTTCGCCTGGGGTCATGGCGTTGATAATGCCTTCCATCCTTCGGACCGACCGATCGGCCATGGAGAGGTCCTTGCCCTTGGTGGCCGCCTGCATCTGGGCAGGGAGCTTGTCGAGCATGCTCGCGAGTCCCCCCATCGATCGCATCTGACCGATCTGCAGCTTGAAGTCCTCAAGGTCGAACTTTGCACCCGACTTGAGCTTGGCCGCTACCCTCTCGGCTGCCTTGACGTCGATTGACTTTTGCGCCTGTTCAACCAAGGCCAACACGTCGCCCATGCCCAAGATTCGCTGGGCAAAGCGCTCAGGGTCGAAGGCCTCAAGACCGTCTATTTTTTCGGAGGTGCCCACGAACTTGATGGGACAGCCGGTGACCGATCGCACCGTGAGCACGGCACCGCCCCGAGCATCGCCATCTACCTTGGTCAGCATGACCCCCGTGAGGGGGATGGTCTGCCTGAAGGCCTCAGCCGTTCGCACCGCATCTTGGCCCTGCATGGCATCGACCGTAAAGAGCGTCTCGATGGGCCTGACGGCTCGATGGAGTTCGGCAATTTCGTCCATCATGGCCTCATCAATGGCCAAGCGACCGGCAGTGTCGATGATGAGAACGTCATGAAAGTGGCGCTTGGCCCAGTCAATGGCCGCCCTTGCAATATCGACGGGTTTGTCTTGCTCGCTGCTTGGGAAGAAATCCGCGCCGGCCTGACCAGTGATGATTCGCAGCTGCTCGATGGCCGCTGGGCGGTACACATCACAAGAGACGGTCAGTACTTTTTTCTTGCGTTCGGTGAGCCATTTGGCGAGCTTCCCGACGGTGGTTGTTTTTCCAGCGCCCTGCAGGCCCGCCATGAGCACGATGGCTGGCGGAGTCGTAGCCAGTTGAAGACCGGCCTCGGCAGGTGAGGCACCTGCCATGAGGGCGACCAGCTCACGATGCACGACGCCAACCAGCGCCTGTCCTGGCGTCAGGCTTGCCTGCACATCCTGTCCCAGCGCCCTCTCGCGAACCTGGTGAATGAAGGACTTCACGACCGGCAACGCCACGTCAGCATCCAGCAGCGCGAGACGAATCTCGCGCAACATCTCCTGGGTATTCGATTCGGTGAGGCGTGCCTCACCTCGGATTGTTTTTAGCGCGCGATCGAAGCGCTCGGTGAGGGTCTGGAGCATAAGTGGGAGGGGGGCTGCGCTACACTCCTTGCATGGCCTCTTTATTGTACGGTGCGGCCCCCTGGCTCGCCTGCGCGAGTTATCTGGCGCTTTGCTTTGGGCTGCGTCGAACGAGGCTTGCGCGCGCTCTCGGTCTGCTAGCCGTTGTGGCGCAAGGCCTCACACTTTTGCCCGAATGGTTTGAGGCCCATTCGCTGCATTTTGGGTTTGCGATCTCTCTGTCCTGGATGTTGTGGCTTGCCATGCTGCTTCTCTGGGTTGAGGCCTGGTTTGAGCGTCTCCCACCCCTGTCTGCTCTGGTCTATCCCATTGCGGCCCTGGCCGTGGTCCTGCCCATCTGGTTTCCGGGCTCTGCACTGTTGATTGACCCGCCCCCCCTCTTTCGGGCTCACATCCTTCTGGCCATGCTGGCCTACAGCGCTTTTTTCATCGCTGCGACGCAGGCGCTTCTCGTGCTCTCTCACGAGCGGGCACTCCATCAGGCCTCTGCCGTTCGGTCAGTCTGGAGCGAGATGCCCCCGCTCCTCACCATGGATCGAATGCTCGCCCACGCAGTGATCGTGAGCTTCGCATTTCTCACGCTCACACTGGTCTCGGGCGTCTGGGTGACCCAGCAGGCGACTGGAGCCCTCCTGAGACCTGATCACAAAACGGTCTTCACCCTTGCCACCTGGCTCATGACCGCCGCTTTTTTGTTTGGAAGGGGGCGTTGGGGATGGCGAGGACGGATGGCGGCTCGCTTCACCCTCACAGGGTTTGTCTTTCTGCTGTTGGCCTACGTCGGGAGTCGGTTTGTGATTGAGGTCATCCTTGGAAGATAGCGAGTCCCCTCGCCCCAGTCGATGCTGCTGAAGATCCTTCTGGTGATGGCGGCGATCGGTGTGGCCTTGGTCGCCCTCCGATTGGCGCTTGGAAAGAGCAAGCCCCCCGAATCACCTCGATCCCGATCAACGCGCGCCGCGGCCACGCCCCTACTGGCTTGTCATGTCTGCGGAGCGATGATCGCGCAGACCGAGGCGGTGATGCGGGCTGGAAAGTCTTACTGCTCAGGGGCCCATGCCGATCGTGACGTCTAGCCGGCCCCCCTCTAGCCAGCCTTCGATCGGCTGGCTAGAGGGGCTCAGCCACAGCCCCTCTCCCTTCTTCAACTTGCGCCCGCCGAACACGCTGGTGGACCTCGTGGTCATACACGGAATCAGCCTGCCAAAAGGTCAGTTTGGCTCGCCCCACATTCGAGACCTCTTTCTCGGGCGTCTGAACACCGAGGAGCCCGGACTTGAGGATCTGGCTGGCCTTGAGGTGTCAGCGCATTTTGTGATTGATCGAAGGGGGTTGGTCGAGCAGTTTGTATCGATCAACGATCGCGCCTGGCACGCCGGATTGTCTGCGTTTCGGGGCCGGGAGAATTGCAACGATTTCTCCATCGGCATCGAGCTGGAGGGGGCCGATGAGGTTCCCTACGAGCCGGCTCAGTACGAGAGCCTCGCCGCATTGTTAGGAACCCTCAGACAACACCTCCCGACGCTGACGGATCTCGCTGGTCACAGTGACATTTCGCCTGGCAGGAAGTCGGACCCGGGGCCCGCCTTCGACTGGGGAGAACTGGCTAAAAGGATTGGGCGCGAAGGCTTGTGTTTCAAGCTGCCATGACGCTTGAGCGAGCGTTTCCGCGGCCCACGAGAGACTTTTTGCTGCCGCTCTAAGGGTTTTCTGCACGGTTGGTTTATTTCATTCCTGCTACTAGAATTAGTAGCCATTAGGGGTAAGAATTACTACCGGTAGTGTTTAACTAAAAAAATAGTCGGAGCGCAGCATGCAGTGGACGAGCCAACAATCACAACATCAACCCTCCACCGCCGAGCGCATGCCCGCAGAGACCCACGCGTCTCCCTTGGGTGGAGGCTTGGCCGTGCAATCCAGCCTGTCAGACATCAAGGTCATTCGTCGCCAGGGTGCGGTGGTCCCCTTCGAGGCCCCGAAGATCACCGTGGCCCTCACCAAGGCTTTTCTTGCCGTCGAGGGTCACCAAGGCGCAGCTAGTGCACGCATTCGTGATCTCACCGAGGCCCTCACGCAGCAGGTGGTCTCTGCCCTGTTTCGTCGGTTGCCCGCGGGTGGCCATGTCCATATTGAAGATATTCAAGATCAGGTTGAGCTTGCCCTCATGCGGTCTGGCGAGCACGAGGTCGCGCGGGCGTACGTCTTGTATCGCGAGCGCCGAGCCCAGGAGCGCTCTGTCCAGACTCAGGCGCAGATCCACGAGCACCGTCTCACCATGCTGGTGGACGGCAAGGCGGTGGCCCTCGACGAGGGCTGGCTGCGGGGAATTATTGCCACGGCCTGCGAGGGTCTCGAGGCATTCGCAAGTGTTGAAGAAGTGTTGGGTGACACCGTGAAGAACCTCTACGACGGTGTGCCCGTTGAAGAAGTAGAGAAGTCCGCCATCCTCGCAGCCCGTGCCCTTATAGAAAAGGACCCCGCTTATGCAAAAGTCAGTGCCCGCTTGCTTCTGCACACCATTCGCAAGGAGATTCTCCAAGCCGAGGTCGCGCCGACCGAAATGGATGCGCGCTATCGTGAATATTTCCCACGATTCATCAAGAAGGGCATCGAGATTGGCCTTCTGAACGAGGAACTGGGCCGATTCAATCTTCAGCGAATGGCCCAGGCCCTGCATCCCGAGCGGGACATGCAGTTTGATTATCTGGGTATTCAGACCCTCTACGACCGGTACTTCCTCATCGATCGAAACGATCTCTTCAGCGGGGAGGGCCGTCGGATTGAGCTGCCACAGGCGTTTTTCATGCGCGTTGCTATGGGCCTGGCACTGAATGAACTCGATCGAGAGGCCCGAGCGATTGAGTTTTATAACCTGCTCTCGAGCTTTGACTTTATGAGCTCGACACCCACCCTCTTTAATAGTGGAACCACGCACTCCCAGCTGTCATCCTGCTATCTCACGACCGTGGCGGATGATCTGGATGGCATCTACGAGGCCATCAAGGAGAATGCGCTCTTGGCCAAGTACGCGGGAGGGCTCGGAAATGACTGGACTCCCGTTCGCGCCCTGGGCAGTCATATCAAGGGCACAAATGGCAAGAGCCAAGGGGTCGTTCCCTTTCTGAAGGTCGTCAATGACACGGCCGTCGCCGTGAATCAGGGCGGCAAGCGAAAAGGGGCCGTCTGTACCTATCTTGAATCTTGGCACCTCGACATCGAGGAGTTCCTTGAACTGCGCAAGAACACGGGGGATGACCGTCGCCGAACGCACGACATGAACACGGCCAACTGGATACCAGACCTCTTCATGAAGCGGGTCATGGAAAACAAGGAGTGGACCCTTTTCTCGCCCTCGGATGTGCCGGACCTGCACGATCTCGTGGGCAAGGCCTTCGAGGAGGCCTATGTCGCCTATGAGCAGAAGGCGGCTCGAGGCGAACTTCGGCTGTTCAAGACGATTCAGGCGACCAGCCTTTGGCGCAAGATGCTCACGATGCTCTTTGAGACTGGGCACCCCTGGATCACCTTCAAAGATCCTTGCAACATCCGGAGCCCCCAGCAGCACGTGGGCGTGGTGCATAGCTCCAACCTCTGCACAGAAATCACGCTCAACACCAACGAGTCCGAGATCGCCGTCTGCAACCTGGGGTCGGTCAATCTGGTTCAACATCTTCGGCCCTCGGTCAAGGGCGGACTCGAGCTCGATCACGACAAGATCCGCCGTACCGTGAAGACTGCGATGCGAATGCTCGACAACGTCATCGACATCAACTACTACGCCGTGGCCAAGGCTCGCACATCGAATGTGCGCCACCGGCCGGTGGGCCTGGGCATCATGGGCTTTCAGGAGGCACTGCACGCGATGCGCACGCCTTACGCGTCGCAGGCGGCCATTGAGTTTGCGGACACGTCCATGGAGATGGTCTGCTACGAGGCCTACTGGGCGTCGACTGAGCTCGCTGAGGAGCGAGGTCCCTACACAAGCTTTCGGGGTTCGCTCTGGGATCGCGGAATCCTGCCCCTTGATACGCTCGGCCTGCTCGAGGAGCAGCGAGGGGGGTATGTCGAGATCGATCGAAGCGCTCGCCTAGACTGGAATGCCTTGCGTTCGCGAATCAAGTCTGTGGGCATGCGCAACTCCAACTGCGTGGCTATCGCGCCGACGGCCACCATCTCCAATATCGTAGGCATCTCGGCCTCCATTGAGCCCACGTACCAGAATCTCTATGTGAAATCGAACCTGTCGGGCGAGTTCACCGTGGTGAACGAGATGATGGTCCGGGATCTAAAAGAGGCGGGACTCTGGGATGAGGTGATGGTTGCGGACCTGAAATACTTCGACGGAAGCCTGGCGAGGATCGATCGTGTGCCTGCTCATCTGCGCGAACTCTACGCAACCGCTTTTGAAGTCGATACCTCCTGGATGGTGGAGTGCGCAGCGCGCCGTCAGAAGTGGATCGACCAGGCCCAGTCTCTCAACATCTACATGGCTGGCGCCTCGGGCAAGCGACTCGACGAGACCTATAAGCTCGCCTGGCTGCGAGGCCTCAAGACTACGTACTACCTCAGAACCATGGGCGCGACCCACGCCGAGAAGAGCACGGTCGCGAGAGGCTCTCTCAATGCGGTTGCTGTTGGAGAGAGCGCGGCGTCGGCGTCCTCGACGAAGGCTGCTGCTGCGCAGTCTGCGGCAGACATGGTGGCTACCCCAGACCCCATCGTTGCTGCTGCAACAGATGCAGCGTCAGACATGAAGTTCTGCTCCATCGACAATCCTGATTGCGAGGCCTGTCAGTAGAGAGGTGTCTTTGCAACACCAGACACAAAAAAAATCGCACAAAAGTGCGAAAAAGAATTGCGTGCATCACTTTCATCCATCATGATTCGGTCTATATGAAAAAACCGAATCTCACATCGCTTCTTTTAAAGGTGAGATTGTTATGTTGAACTGGGACGACTCCTCAAACACTGTTTCTCCCCCCATCACTGGCTCCCGCGTGCCAGAGAGATCTGCTCCCCCCACCGTTTCTGAATCCCCTGCCGCAGAGAGCGGCCGTCGGGTGCGTGTTGAAGACAAGCGCGTCATCAATGCTGCCACCGACGTAAATCAGCTCGTCCCCTTTAAATACAAGTGGGCCTGGGAAAAGTACCTCGCTGGCTGTGCAAATCACTGGATGCCCCAAGAGATCAATATGTCTCGCGACATTGCCCTCTGGAAGGATCCAAACGGCCTCACCGACGATGAGCGGCGACTGATTAAACGCAACCTCGGTTTTTTTGTGACCGCCGATAGCCTTGCCGCCAACAACATCGTGCTTGGCACCTATCGCCACATCACCGCTCCGGAGTGTCGCCAGTTTCTCCTGCGTCAGGCGTTCGAGGAGGCGATTCACACCCACGCCTACCAGTACATCGTCGAGTCTTTGGGCCTCGATGAAGGTGAAGTTTTTAATGCTTATCACGAGGTCGCCTCCATTCGTGACAAAGACGAGTTCCTCATTCCCTTCATCGACACCCTCACCAATCCTCACTTCAAGACCGGTACGCCCGAGGCTGATCAGCAGCTTCTTCGCTCCCTCATCGTGTTTAGCTGCATCATGGAAGGCCTGTTTTTCTATGTCGGATTTGTGCAGATTCTTGCGCTTGGCCGCCAGAACAAGATGACCGGGGCTGCCGAGCAGTATCAGTACATTCTTCGCGACGAGTCGATGCACTGTAACTTTGGAATCGACTTGGTGAACACCATCAAGATGGAAAACCCCCATCTCTGGACGGCAGAGTTTCGAGCCGACCTAAGGGAACTTTTTCTCAAGGCCGTTGATCTCGAGTACCGCTACGCCGAAGACACCATGCCTCGGGGGGTGCTTGGCCTTAACGCCCCCATGTTCAAAACTTATCTTCGCTACATCGCGAACCGTCGTTGCCAGCAGATTGGACTCGATCCGGTCTTTGGCCATGAGGAGAACCCGTTTCCTTGGATGGCCGAAATGGTCGATCTTAAGAAAGAACGCAACTTCTTCGAGACCCGTGTGATTGAGTATCAGACGGGAGGTGCTCTCAGTTGGGAATGATTCGGCACGATTGCCGACATCCTCTGGGGCCATCTCAACCCTATTCATTGGCGTTGGTGGTCTGATGGCCCGTCCATCTTCTTCTAGCGCAAATGAATGGTTCGAGCCATTCGGCTCGAATCTCCCCCGCAATGTGCCAACTGAGTTGGCCTAGAGGAGAAAACCATG
The DNA here is from genome assembly GCA_002342295.1 of Burkholderiales bacterium UBA2463. GTDB lineage: Bacteria > Pseudomonadota > Gammaproteobacteria > Burkholderiales > Burkholderiaceae_A > Hahnella. The sequence goes on along the minus strand of DDPR01000013.1, from coordinate 191 downwards.
GCAACGAAGAAGAAAGCAAAAAAGGCGAAAGCCGCAGCAAAACCCGCAGTGAAAAAAACCGCGGCTAAGAAGCCTGCTGTAAAGAAGGTGGCAGCTAAGAAGCCCGCAGCCAAGAAGGTCGCTGCTAAGAAGCCTGCTGCTAAGAAAGCTGCTAAGAAGCCCGCAGCCAAGAAGGCGGCCGCAAAGAAGCC
>DDPR01000019.1 GCA_002342295.1 Burkholderiales bacterium UBA2463 | reverse complement strand
CTGGCCGCATCAAAGTCTCCTGCCACGAAAGTTTCGGCCACCACAAAGTCGCTGTAGCGGCGCAGCTCAAAGGGCGCCTCACTCTGCAAAACGGTATAGGCTGGCTCTTCAATTTCTAGATCGGTCGAATGCATTGTTGACTCGCTACTTTGGCTATGTTTCGGCCAGAGCAACAGCCAATGTCTGAGATTCTTCCGCCCGGCGAGAACGTGGTGGCAAGGCGACTGGCCAGGGTGCTTGGAACATCTTCGTAGCGCTGGGCCACCGCCTGGGCGTGGTTGGAGTGGGGGAAGGACATCTAATTTTGTGGCTCTCCCACTCCTACCCCTAAGAGGTTATCGAATCCCCAGTTTCCTCAACGGCCTCCGGTGGCTTCTCCTTCACATAGTCGTACGCAGTTCCTTTGATGTAGTCCTGGTAGACCCCTTGCTTGGTCTCAATAAAACGTCGCATTGAGAAGATGAGGTTGGGCATGTTAAGGCCAAAGGTGTAGAACACCGAGTAGCTCGCAAAGAGGGCCAGGTCCCCATCGTCCCATCGATAGGACGTGAACTTGGGTAGATAGACATCGTCATTGAGTTCGCGAAGGAGCTTCAGAAGGTCTTCCTCAGTGAGGTGGCGATTGAGCCATACATACGAGCGAAAGCGAATGCTTTTGAGGTCCGAGTAGAGCTGCAGCCGAAGGTTGACCCACGTCCGATGCACGATGATGATGTTCTCATCCGGATCGGTTTCGACTTCATAACCCGCCTCAGTGAGTCGATCAGCAATGAGCTCAACACTGACTGCTTCCTTGTCGATCTCTCTGGTCATGTTGGTTTCCTTTGGAATGCGAGCCTGGATGGCCTGCCGGGGGAAGGGAATGAGGTTTTTTGGGGACTTGGCCATGTTTTAAGTTTGATCTCGCGCGGGATCAGGAGGTGATCCTCATGCAAGCCATCTCCTCAGCTCCTCAAGCTGCTGAGTGTGTAACCCCAATCTGGGGTCACATCTTATGAGCCGGGGCTCGCCCTCCGGAAACTCCATCCACGCATCATCTAAGGCCCGCCAGTCTGTGATTTGGTGGTCTGATGCGTACTGAAGGATCTCCTCAAACCGCGCGTGCCTCGACATCAAAGCCTCGCCCGTGCACCCAACCACCAGGGGTGATAACTGCCCGAGCCTGTTCTTGATCTCGCTCCACTCAAAGTGAAATCGCCAAGAGGAGGAGATGACGATGTGGAGATGATGTCCAGAGAGTTCCGCCTCGAGCAGGGGTAAGCGGCCAAATGGCTTCACGCTCGAGTCGCTCTGGGTGTGAAGCACGCCGTCGAAGTCAAGGAAGAGAGTCTTCATTTTGTTGTGCTCGCATTGAAGTTGTGCTCCTTCAGTGTTCGATCGATTCCCGCGGCAAAGTGACCCAACTGCTGACCAAAGGAGGGGTGCACGTCCTTCGACTTGCGCCACTGCTTGTCGATGTCCGCAAGGGTGATGCCCCGCCACTGCCTTGGTGCTGGGGTTGATGGCTTGACCTCATCTCTCGAACTCACCTCCACCGTGACACGATATTTTTTGCCAAAAAGTTCTAGGTTGATGCTAGCCACGTCCGCTCTCCCTCGGCTGAGCCGATTTTTTCTCTCTCTTTAAGGATGCCTCCCCAGCGGCCTTTGCAGGGTCAAAGGGAAGGTTCTGAAGGTCTCGAGGCGGGCTCTTCTTTTGGCATTCACACTCGATGAGGAAGTCGAGCCGATTTCTTCTCTCCGACCACAGGCTCTCTTCGCCAAATCGGGTCTCTCCCCCAACGAGAAGCGCCCGTGGAAGGGGCCACTTAAGACGCTTGCAGACACCAAAAAGCCTCCGAATGCTCTCGTTGTCTAGCGTCCTTGCCCACTCAGGAAACTCCTTCCCAAAGAACTTCTTGTAGTCCTTGAGCCCTTTCTCATAAAACCATTGTGGTCCGGGTCTAGAGTACACAGCAGTCCTCCTCTAGCTCTTCAATCGTCTCCGGTCTGGGTCGCGCAATGCGCCTTAAGAACACATCAGGCACGCAACCTCGATGGGTGTAACTTTTCTCGCCGTTGCCCGACTCGTAGACGAGTCGACCGCCTTCTACGATGACCACCTCCCAGACATGGGTGGGTTTATCAAAGCCATACCAAGAGCGCTCGCCCTCGCTTCCAATAATTCGAACGACGTTGCCAATGTTCTCGGGAAGCTCAGCTTTTACAGTGACCGCAAGGTCACCCACTCGACAGTTCAGTAACTTCATTTCATTCTCCTTTTTAGCCAGTTCTGCACCATGCACGGGCTGGCAAGTTGGATCTAAATCCCCCGCTCCTGCGCCCCGAGGGTGTTTAGGGCCCCCGGGGATACTTCTTACTGCTCAATACCTGCTAAGAACCCATCAATCTTGTGTGCGAGCTGCCCCTCGAATTGCTCAAGGCTTACCGCACGGGTTCGTAGGGCGTTCAGGTCAGATTCAAGCTCGTTGGCGTCCTCTGCAGAGAAGGTGATTGCCAGACCTCCTCTTTGGTGACACGTCACTTCAAAGACTCTTGAGCCTCGGTTGATGCGCCAGATCTGAAACTGCTGACTGACGTGTTCAACCACGATGGACATGACCTGTCCACCTTCAATGACTCTCGCCATAGATTTCCCCTTGGTTGTAAAAGAGCGAACGCAGGGGGCTAGAAATGAAAAAGCCCTCTACGGATGAGAGGGCTGACGCATTCCCGCTTGGTTACCGAGTGACTCGGTCACATAGCCTTACAAGGCAAACCACCTTGCCCGGGAGGGCAGGTTGGCGAGGGCGTCAGCCCAAACTCAATATGTCATCCGAATGTTAGTTCGCACTGCGAGGATCGTCAAGAACTTTTTGACGATTTTGAAGCTAGCGATAGACCTTGAGCGTCGCCCCTTCCTCACTCAGTCGGCGCTTGTCGAGCACGGGCTGAGAGTCGGCAGCCGAACCCGCTGTGTTCAAGGCACCCATCACTACATTCTGGCTATTGAGACGCTTGGCAACATCGGCGGATAAGGACTGCCCGAGGGCCTGCATCATAGGCACCACCTTGGGACGCCAAAGGGGGTCTGTCGCATCAATGGCCTGCTCTTTGACGCTGCCTGTGGCCACGAAGGAGGCCAGCACCTGGCGATTTTGGACATCGATAAGTCCGAAGGACGCGACCAAACTAAGTGTGACTACACGCATCTGGCTGCGTGTTCCGTCGATGGGGGTGGTGGTGTCATCGAAGGTATTGCCCGTCACCACCCCATGCAGCACATAATCTGCTCCTGCGAATTCACCCGACTCTATGCGGCCTAGTGCATCCAGAAAGTGGTCCTGCGATACGGTGGTCGGCGTAACAAACCGTGTCTGCACCACGCGATAGCCACTGCGAATGAGACCCGCCCGCACTTCAGCTGCTAGCCCATAGAAGTCTTTGTGGTTGAGGTCATCGGATTTAAAGCCGAGTTCTGTCACGGCAATGGACTTGCCATTACCCGGCACCACAATCTCTTGCACATAAGAGGGAGCCGACCCGGTGAGCACAACGGGGTCTTTTTTCTGCTCATAAAAGACTGACCCCAGGCTTGGGGGAGCAAACGATGAGGCGCATCCCGCGAGGGTGGCAGCAAAAAGACTCAGGCCAAGAAGGCGAGGAAAAATGTGGGCGTATGGCATGGTGGGCTCCTCAGGGGTTTTAGCGGCTAGCAATCTTGCGAATCTCTTTCTCCTCGGCCCACTCAATGAGACCCGATTCGTTGTTCACAAGATTTAGCGTAAAGATGTAGAACACGTCTCGCACATCGGCCGTCTGCTTCACGATGGTAGAGATCGACCCCTCAATACGAAAGCGCGCCGCCACCATATTGCCCATGCGGGCCGCGGTGTCGTTGCGGTACATGCCCGACTGGTTCTGACGCTTGAGTTCACTCACCTGAGGCTGCATCTCGTTTGCAGAGACTGCAAAGCGAACCTGCCCGCTCTTGGTGAGGGCGGTTCTCACCTTCTCGGTGATGACACGGGTATCGATGGCCTCGCCCGTCTTATTGCGCACCTCAGCCAGGGTGACGGTGGGCGCCTCCCGTGCGGCTGAGATGACCTTGTGCTGTAAGAGTGAGCGAGTCATGGTCTCGGCCATCATCTGCAGGTCTGTAGAGCCAAAGTCCACCGTCACTGTCTCAATGGCCTTTGCATCGCCATAGCGAACCTGCGGCGCAGGGGCAGGTGGCGCGGGCCTTGGGGTGGAACTGCAGGCGCTCAGAAGACTAGCAGCGAGCAAGAGGGCCAGAGGGTGGGCCAGGAAGGGGTCTGGTCTAGCGGGGCGGGTCATGGCGTGCTCCTACTTGTATTGGGTGAGTTCGAAGCGAAAGTCCACCGCATCGGGGCTGGGCGCAATGCCCACCAGCGCCGCTGTCTGGCCGGCCCCAAGCGTGATGGGCTTCCAGGCCTCTTCGTCCCAGACGCTCACACCCGAGGGCGAGAGCCACCGATAGCGATAGGCCACGCGCTGAGATTCATCGTCTTTGCGAATGGTGACCTGGGCCGTGAGAAGGCCGTTGCGTACCACGCTGCGCATCTCTTCAATGCTTACAGACTGCGTATTGCCTGCACGCTGAACCATGCTCTGAAGAGACGGCGCAGATGAGCATCCGGCAGCAACAACCAGAAATGCTCCCAAGGCCAAGAGGACGGTGCGGGGCACGGAAGTGGTGCGAGACATAGAGGCTCTCCCAAAAGGTGATAAGGGGAGTCTAGGAGGGGGATGGCTCACGGGATGAGCCTGTGGCTCATAAGAATGGGGGGCAGTCAGTTGCCCTCTGCCCAGACAAGGAGTCCACCCATGGTTTTCACCTCATACCCGCTCTTTCGGCGCCTTCGCGCCCAGATGGGCCCCATTGCCCTAGCCCTTGCAGTTGCTGCGCTCATGTCACTCGCACCCACTGCTTTTGCAAACGAGGACGCGCGCTTTCGGGCGAACTTCCCGAAGGCCGAGGCCGGAAACGCAGAGGCCATGTTCGTGGTGGGCAAGATTTACCTTGAGGGCACAAGCTCCGCGGGGGCCGATGCGGCCAAGGGCATGGACTACATCAGCAAGGCTGCCGCAGCCTCCTATAAGCCTGCCATGCGCTTTATTGCCGATCGCGTGGAGAGCCAGGCCCTCGATATGTGCCTAAAGCTTAAAAAACAGGGCGATGCCTACTGCGAAAATAAGATGCCTGCCATTGTGAAGCGCAGCGTCTCAAAAGAGGCCACGGCCTCATCGTGTAAGCGAGTAGATGCCATCGTCGAGAGCGGTCTGCGTGCAGACCTGCTGCGCCATGAGATTGCCAATTGCGCACTCAATGGGTTTTCTGGCCGCATGAGCCAGGCCGAGGCGCTCACCCAACTGCGCGCAGATGCCTCCACCAACCAAGAGGCCTTCCTCAAGGTGCTCGAGTTCACCCTAAAAAAGGGCTCCCCAGGCTGGGACCCGCTCTGGGTGGAGGACAACCTGACCAAGGCGGGCCTTACCTATACCGATAAGGCCGTGGTGCAGAGCTTTGCCCGCAACGAGATAACCTTTGATGGTTGTAGAAAAACTGATCGTCTGCGTCGCGAGACCATGAAGCAGCGACCTGCCATCTGCCGCATGGCTGCGCGCAGTGGCGATGGCGATGCGGCCCTCTATGTGGGTGAGGCCTATCTCACGGGCCGCGACTACTTCGAGCCTGATGCGGCCCTTGCAGCGGAGTTCATTCAGATTGCAGCCAACTCACCGGACCCTGCAGTGGCTTCTGCAGCCTTTCCCATGCTGCTCGATCAGCTTCGCATGCGCGCGCGGGTCTTTGAGCACTTTGCGCTCATTCAAAAAGAGGTCAAGCGCAAGTCACCCCACGCCAAACTCGCGCTTGCACGCTTTGACTACGAGGCAGAGTTTTTAGCCAAGCACCACGCGGACATGGACCTGCAAGACATCACCCTCTGGACGGATTTTGCAGAGAGCAATGAAATTTCGCCTGAGCTCAAGCGGCGAGTGGCCCTTGCCATTGATGCCATCGTTGCCGACCGAGGACGCCTCATTAAGCAGCAAGAGAAAGACTCGCTCCTATTTTATCGGCGCAAGCTTGCAGGCGAGCCCGTCCAGTGAGTTGCTAGTTAAGGGGCTTCATCTGAAAGTCCACCTTCTTCATCGCAAACACCTCTTTCCAGAACTTCATCACCTCCCCGCTCGGGGAGGCACCAATGGTGTAGACCGGTGGGAAGTCGAGCGCGATTTTTAATTTAGGCACCTGCTGCACATAGAAGGCATCGAAGCTCGCTGGATCGGCGGGGTTCACTCCATCGGGCAGCATAGAGATAGCGGCCACCACCGTGCCCGAATGTCGCTGGCCTTTGTAGGCGTCTGAGAGGTTCTGGATGGCAAGAAAGATGTCGTACTTGTCGCCACCCGAATTCACGCCGGCGAGGGTGGCCTCGGCAAAGCGCTTATTGAAGGCAAGACGGTCGCGCTTGGCGACCTCAGCGCTACAGGAGGAGTCAAAGAGCTGGCCCAAAAAGCCCTGCTGTGGGCAGCCCGGCACGCACTGATTGAGCGCGAGGTAGTGGCCCGTGGCATTGTGGGCATAGACCTTAATGCGAGCGCCAGGCTCGAACTTTTTATAGAGCTCATTGAGGCCCTGGCCCATCTGCCTCTTGGCGTTTTCGCCTTTAAAGGTGTAGCCAAAAATGTGAACGTCGTAGCCCGGTGCCTCGGCACGACAGTATTTATCGCCTGAGGCCCAGGCTGGCGCGCCAAAAAGAAGGCTCGCGGTGAGGGAGGCAAGGGCGGTGCGGCGGCGCAGATTCATAGGAGGGTCTCGGCAATCTGGGTCTGGTCTTGGAGGAAATAGGCAGGCGGATCTGATTTGCGCGCCTTGCGGTTGGCGTTTTGATACGCCATGAAGCGACGCGCGGTGGCAAGCACGAGGCTCTTGCGGTCGGCATCGATTTTTTGCTCCAGCGAATCGAGCTCTTGCGCAGCCACCTTAAGGTCTGCCTCCCACTGCTTGCGCAGTCGGCCTTGGTCGGCCATGCGCAGGCTAAAGGCCTTGATGATTTCGTTGCGCTTGGCCTCATGCCGCTTTTTGGCCGCAAGAAACTTTGCCTCCAGCTTTTTAACCTGGTCGATGGCCCGCTCATAGCCCGGGTGAGGGTCGTGACGCTTGACGGAGGTGATCAGTCCCATGGCAAAAATGGCAAGGTTTAGAAGCAGCAGCGTGAAGCCCTTGGAGCCAATGAGAAACTGTTCGACCACGCTCTTGTGTTGCCGCTCCGCGCTGGTTAAGAGGGCTGCAAAATCCACCTGACTGGCCTCACTGACATCGACCCACTGCTCGCGCATGAGCCCCAGAAAATACATGAGGATGAGGGCCAGAATGGCCATGAGCGTGATGGAGAGATAGATACTGTCTCGGTTAAGTGCAATCTCTTTGCACTGAAGACGCTTGAGCAGGGCCCCGATGGTGTGCGCAAAGAAGATGAAGATGCCTCCGATGGCCGCAGACAGAAGTAGTGAGACCAGCGGCATGGATTCGAAGAAGAGTTCAAAGGCCAGCCGATTGACTGGCACCTCAGCAATGGCAAGGCCCACCAGGATGGGGATGTAATAGTCGGCATGCTCCACATCGAGCGGGCGACCAAGCAGATGCTCGAGTTTCTGTTTCTCGTCCTTGGCCGCCTCGAACTCTTCCTCAAGGTGACGATATTCGGCCGAGAGGTGACCATGCTGTTGGTCAAGCAGCTCGAGCTCATGGGCCTGGGCCTCAGAGAGGTTGTCGACATGAGATTCGCCCTCGCTGTTGAGGTGGGCGCGCAACTGCCCAATCGTGTTGCGCAGCGTGAGCTTGCGCTGCTCAATGCCCGAGAGGTGTCGCAGCCACTCGCTCTTGGCCTCGTAGGCAATCTGCTTTTCATGATCGCCTACGGAAGAGTCGCCAGCAGCCGGGTAGTCCTTGCCGCCATCGACCTCTCCCGTGCGCACATGGCGCATGAATTCAAGCTCATCGGGGTTGATGATCTTTTGAAAGGCGCGTTGGTTATTGAGTTCCATGGGCGAGCCTATTTCTTTGAAGGAGGAGTTAAGGGCCGCCCCGCACGTGCTGCATCTCGGGTGGCTTCAAAAAGCTGAGCCGCCAAGAGGCGCTCGCCTGACTGCATGTGTACGAATTTGTCGTAGCCGTAGTGAATGAGGCCGGCCTTGTCCCAGTGAATGAGGATGTAGAGCTCATCGAACGTCCAGCAGCCAAAGTCGATATTGCCGTCCGGATGGGTGGTGTAGGCCGAGTGACCAGCGCGCTTCTCGCAGCCCTCACCTGTGAGAACGATTTTTCCACCCACCTCATTTTTGCTGTAAGCCACCACGATGGACTGGGGCCGCACTGGGGCAGGCTTTGCGCTGGCCTGCGAGCCACCTGATGGCGCTGGAGCGCGAGCTGCCTCGCCGGGGGCGGGGCTTGGCCCAGATGCCTCGCTGTTGGGAGTGACTGGGGTGGAAGCCATCTCCTGTCCATTGATTTGCGACTCAGGGTTTTTTGCGACGCGAAATTGTCTTGGCTTCTCGTGCGCAAAAGAGACCAGCATGAGGATGGCAAAGAGGCCCAAGAGTGCAATGAGTGGGTATTTCATGGGCGAGGGTAGGGGTGCAGGCTCATGCGGTGAGTCTGCGGTGAGCTAGGCTCATTAGTTGAGCCTGAGACCCGATACAAAGGAAAAAAACAACGTGAGGGAGGTAAGGGGGATGCAACTAAATTGCAAAGCGGGCGATCTCGCAATCGTGGTGAAGGCCGCACTGCCTGAGAACGTGGGCACCGTAGTCCGCGTGGTCCAGGGGCAGGGGCTTGAGGCGTGGATTGGGTTCGATGAGCCCGTTTTTGTCTGGTCAGTGGAGTTGGCCAGCAGAGACCGAGCCATGATCTATGAGCGTAAGAATGGCGAGCGTTTATTTACATGGGAGGGGCCTATTCCCGATGCGTTTCTCAAGCCCCTTGTAAGCAGCTTTACTGACAACTCGCAAGACGATGAGCAGCGTCTTGCGGAGGGACTGCCCTATGAGCCTGTCAGCGTTTAGGGTCTGCGCGCATGCAGATACCCCTCACCCGAGAAGCCTGGCTTTTGTTTGCGGTTCACGCGCTTGCGCCCATCTTTCAGGAGAAGGGGTACAGCGTTCCGAGGGTGCGCGTCTCGTGCGCCATTCCCAGTACCTCACGCCGCGGAAGCGCCGTGGGGCAATGCTGGGCCTCGGGGCATTCTGGAGACGGCGTTAACGAGATATTTGTAAGTCCGGTACATGCCGATCCGCTGGACGTGCTCGACACCCTTACCCATGAACTCGTTCACGCAGTAGACAACTGCAAGAATCGTCACGGCAAGGAATTCAAAAAGATTGCTATGGCTGTGGGCCTGGAGGGCAAGATGATTTCCGCCTCCGCAGGGCCAGTGCTCAAGGCACGCCTAGCGAGCATTGCTGCCGAGCTCACCGCCCAGTGGGGGCCTTACCCCCATGCGCCCATGCGCGTACCCAGTGCTCTTTATGCCGCTTCCAAACCTGCACCCCGTGCAGCCTGCCCGGTGTGCGGGTTTCGTGTGTCCATGCTCAAGAAGTACCTAGAAGTAGGCCCACCCATCTGCCCCAAAGACATGCTTCCCATGGAGAAAAAGGGGGACTGGTAGGCCTCGTACTTAATGACAGTTTTTTTTAACAGTTTTGGTGTTATAATTGGCACATGGACTACTCAGCCGAAAAAATCTTCAGCCTCGATGAGCTCTGTGCCCTGGTCGATCTCTCCAAGCGAACCGTTCGCTACTACATTCAGCTTGGGCTCGTTGACCACCCCGAGGGAGAGACCCGATCGGCCTACTACACCAGCGAGCACCTGCAGCAGCTTGTTCAGGTCAAGGCGCTCACCCAGGCAGGGCTCAGCCTTGAGCGGGTCGGTCAGGTGCTGCAGAAAGCGGCAGAGGG
>DDPR01000018.1:10215-22722 GCA_002342295.1 Burkholderiales bacterium UBA2463 | reverse complement strand
TCGTCTAGAGGCCTAGGACATCACCCTTTCACGGTGAGTACAGGGGTTCGAATCCCCTAGGGGACGCCAGCCAGTCGCTATCGGAACGAGGCGTTAGTGTGAGAAGGCCGAATCCTTTCCTCTGAAGACTCGTTAGGGTGCGTTACAGGCTGTCACTGGCGAAGTCTGCAAGCCTCGAGCGCTCGCCGCGCTGAAGCGTGACATGGCCACCGTGAGCCCAACCCTTGAATCGGTCGACGGTGTAGGTCAGGCCTGAGGAGCCCTCGGTGAGGTAGGGTGAATCGATCTGCGCAATGTTGCCCATGCAGACCACCTTCGTTCCCGGACCCGCGCGAGTGATGAGAGCCTTCATCTGTTTGGGCGTGAGGTTCTGGGCCTCATCAATGATGAGGAATTTGTTAATGAAGGTTCGGCCTCGCATAAAGCTCATCGACTTCACCTTGATACGGCTGCGAATAAGGTCGGCCGCAGCGCTTCGGCCCCAGTCTCCACCCGACTCCATGCCGCGGTTGAGGACTTCCATGTTGTCTTCCAAAGCACCCATCCACGGCTGCATTTTTTCCTCCTCCGTTCCCGGCAGGAATCCAATTTCATCCCCGATGGGGACGGTTGCTCGTGTGACGATAATTTCGCTGTAGATCTTGCTCTCAAGGGTCTGAGCCAATGCAGCCGCGAGTGCCAGCAGGGTCTTGCCCGTACCAGCCTGGCCGAGCAGGGTGACGAAGTCCACCTCTGGGTTCATCAGAAGATTGAGAGCGAAGTTTTGCTCTCGATTACGAGCCGTGATGCCCCAGACCGCGTTTTTCATGTGGGTGAAGTCACGCAGAACCCTCATGACCGCGGTGTTGCCGGTGATGTCCTGAATCACGGCTGAGAGCGGTTTGATGCCCTCGTCGTAGACGAATTGATTCAGATGAAAGGCGGGGCACATTGGGCCCGTGACGCGATAAAAGGTGGTGCCGCCCTGTTGCCACGACTCCATGTTTTTTCCGTGGGTGTCCCAGAAGTCTTCCGGGAGGCACAAGCTTCCCGTGTAGAGCAGGTCTGCGTCATCGATGACCTGATCATTAAAGTAGTCCTCGGCAGGCAGGCCAAGCGCGTGGGCCTTGATGCGGATATTGATGTCTTTTGAGACGAGTACGACCTCACGCTCGGGCTCGCGGGCCTTGAGGGCGCGGACGACCCCGAGGATGAGATTGTCAGGCTTACCCGGCGTGAGGCCGGGCAGGGGCTCCAACGCCAGCAGATCGGTCTGAAAAAAGAGGCGGCCTGACGCGTCGGAGTGACCGAGTGCATCGAGAGGGACACCCTCGCTGAGGCGGCTTCGATGCTCGGGAGACATGGCTTCGATGAGGGAATCGAGGCCGCGAGACACTTGCCGAACATTCCGGGCCACCTCTGACGTGCCCTTCTTGTGCCCATCCAGCTCTTCGAGGGTCGTCATGGGCAGATAGACGTCATGTTCCTCAAAGCGGAACAGGCTGGTGGGATCGTGCATCAAGACATTCGTGTCCAGCACAAAGAGCTTGGTGAGCCCGTTGGGCTTGTCGCGCTTGCGTTGCTTGTTCTCAGGGAGGGCTCGAACGCGTCCGGCAGTCAGATCGGGCGCCTTTGTGGGGTGACGGGATGGAACGGCAGGAGGGGTTCGCCCGAGCGGTCCAGAGGGAGGCCGAGGACGGGCCTGCTCCGACTTCGAGGGCACGACCTCGAGACTGGGCTTCTTGCTCTTTCTCTGAGTCGTCTTAGCGATGACGGCATCCTCTAGGTTGAGCATGGCAGCGGGCTTCGTGGGGGCCTTGGGAAGCGGCATGTGAAGGGTCCTGTTAGGGCTTTGGGGAAGAGGTGGGGGGCTGCACAATGAGAGCCGCAACCACTCGGCGACCCTCTGATGCGAGAAGGTTGAAGGTTCTGCAGGCGGCGGCGGTATCCATGGACTCCACGCCAACCGGGGGCTCTGCTTGGGGCCCAAGACTGCAGAGTCCGGCAGCCAGACGCGCAGAAAGCATGTGGTGCCGGCGACCCGTTCCGAGCAGAACGAGTTCGGGTCGGAATCGGCGCAAGGCGCTGAGGTCCTCGGCCCTGAGGTCCTCGAAGGTCTGGACATGCCAAGCCTCAGCACCCGCGCCTGGGCTGACGATGACCGAGGAGAGGAACGGGGTGCCGGAGATGTCAATGCGACCCGGCTCGTAGGCGGTGATGCTGGCGTGGCTTGCGACGAGGTCAGGCTGGAGAAGTGATGCCATTGACGTCGGAGGCTAGCAGGTTTTGATGACTTTTTCGCCGCGCTCAGCCGAGGCTAAACTAGAGGTTTTCTCCACGCCTTACACCCCCTCCATGAAGCCTTTTCCCCGAATTCAGCGCCTCCCGCCGTACGTGTTCAACATCACGACAGAGCTGAAAATGGCCGCGCGGCGTCGGGGTGAAGACATCATCGACATGAGCATGGGCAACCCGGACGGCCCCACGCCCCCCCACATTGTCGAGAAACTCGTGGAAGTCGCCCAGAAAGAGCACACCCACGGATACTCAGTCTCCAAAGGCATCCCCCGTCTTCGAAAGGCGATCGCCACTTGGTACCGCACTCGTTACGGCATCGATCTGAACCCCGATACGGAGGCCATTGTCACCATCGGCTCGAAAGAGGGGCTTGCGCACCTGATGCTCGCCACCCTCGACAAGGGTGACACGGTCCTGGTGCCAAATCCCTCCTATCCGATCCACATCTACGGCGCCATCATCGCCGGCGCGGACATCCGCTCGGTGCGCATGACCGATGACGTAGATTTCTTCGAGGAGCTCCAGAGGGCCATACGAGAGTCCATCCCCAAGCCAAAGATGATGATCCTGGGGTTTCCGAGCAACCCGACAGCCCGATGTGTAGACCCTGGGTTTTTTGAGCGCGTCGTTGCGCTGGCTCGCGAGCACGACATCCTTGTTGTTCACGATCTGGCCTACGCTGACATCACGTTCGATGGCTATCGTGCGCCCAGCATCATGGAGGTGGCTGGCGCCCGAGATGTGGCCGTGGAGTTTTTTACCCTCTCAAAGAGTTACAACATGGCGGGCTGGCGGGTGGGCTTCATGGTGGGCAATGCCGAGCTGGTCAATGCCCTCGCTCGCATCAAGAGCTATCACGACTACGGAACCTTCACGCCCATTCAGGTGGCATCGGTCATTGCCCTAGAGGGTCCACAAGATTGCGTTGAGGAGGTCCGGCGCCATTACCAGAGTCGTCGGGATGTGCTCGCGCGGGGTCTCATCGAGGCTGGCTGGCCTGTCGATATCCCAAAAGCATCGATGTATATCTGGGCCAAGATCCCGGAGCCCTATCGCGCACAGGGCTCTCTTGAGTTCGCGAAGAAACTTCTTCTTGAGGCCAAAGTGGCGGTCTCCCCGGGCATCGGCTTTGGTGACTACGGGGATGGTCACGTCCGATTCGCTCTCATCGAGAACGAACAGCGTATTCGTCAGGCGGTCCGCGGCATCAAGGAAATGTTTCGCAGAGACGGTCTCATTCGCGTACCCCTTGACAGCGAAGGCGACCATGCCGCATGAGTGAGGCTTCCACTCAACGACCCCTTCGAGTGGGGCTGGCCGGGCTTGGCACCGTCGGCGCGGGAACTTACGAACTTCTTCTTCGTAATCGCAACGAGATCGCCCGCAGGGCCTCTCGTCCCATCGAGGTGGTGGCCGTCTCGGATAAGGATCTGGGACGGGTGGCGGAGCTCACCAAGGGGCTGACTCCTGTGGAGCCCGATGCCATGGCTCTGGCAACGCGCAATGACATTGATGTGGTCGTAGAACTCATCGGTGGCGACGGCTTTGCCAAAACACTCATGCTCGCGGCCATTGATGCGGGCCGTCATATTGTGACGGCCAACAAGGCCTTGCTTGCCAAGCATGCGAACGAAATTTTTGGGCACGCCCACTCGCGCGGCACATTTATCGGATTTGAGGCAGCGGTTGCCGGTGGCATTCCGATTATTAAAGCCCTTCGGGAGGGCCTTGCCGCAAATCGCATTCAGTCGGTGACTGGAATCATCAATGGCACGACCAATTTCATTCTCACCGAGATGCGGGAGAAGGGACTGGCCTTTTCTGAGGTGCTTGCGGAGGCACAACGACTCGGCTATGCCGAGGCCGATCCTACCTTTGACGTGGAGGGGGTGGATGCTGCGCACAAGATCTCCCTGCTCTCGGCCATCGCCTTCGGCACGGCAGTGCATTTCGATCAGGCTCACATTGAGGGCATCACAAAGCTGTCGTCCCGAGATATTTCGTACGCAGAGCAGATGGGCTATCGAATCAAGCTACTCGGCATCACCAAGCGAAAGCCTGGCGGCATTGAACTTCGTGTTCATCCAACCCTTGTTCCAGAGGATGTCCTCATGGCTAGCGTCGAGGGGGCCATGAATGCGGTCCATGTTCTTGGGGACGCAGTGGGACACACGCTCTACTACGGGAAGGGTGCCGGCGCAATGCCGACAGCCAGCGCGGTGGTGGCAGATCTCATCGACCTGGCCCGGTTGCTCGAGGCGGCACCTGAGGCTCGAGTGCCCTACCTCGGCGTTGCGGCCTCCGCCAAGCAAGACCTCCCCGTGCTGCCCATTGCGGAGATCGAGTCGGGCTTCTACCTGCGACTTGGTGTGAAGGATGAGCCAGGCGTACTTGCCGACATTACCCGGCGCGTTGCTGACAGTGGCATCTCGATTGATGCATTCATTCAACACCCCGGTGGAGGGGGCGAGGGGCAGACGGAAGTCATCCTCATTACTCACCCATGCATTGAGCGTCAGATTCGACTGGCCGTGGCCCAGCTGTCTGCGCTTCCGAGCGTGGTGTCGGACTGCACGGTACTTCGAGTCGAGTCTTTTCAATGACGCTCGCGTATCGGTCAACGCGCAGTGAGGCGCGGCTCGGATCTTTCACCGACATTCTGCTCGAGGGACTCTCGCCCGACGGGGGTCTCGCCGTTCCAGAGCACCTTCCTCAGCTAAAGCCCGGGCAGCTTCAGGAGTGGGCCCAGCTTCCTTACCCCGAGCTCGCTGCGCAGGTGATGGCGCTCTATGCCGATGACCTGGGCGTCTCCGTGCTGAGGCCCCTCGCGGCGCGCGCCTATTCCAGCGAAAAGTTTGGCGATCACCGCATCACCCCCCTTCACGTTTTGGGGGTGGAGGGCGGCGCGCCCCTGGGTCTTCTCTCGTTGTCGAACGGCCCCACGCTCGCCTTTAAAGACCTGGCCATGCAGATGCTGGGCGAGTTGTTTGAGTATGTCCTTTCTGCTCAGGGCAGGACGCTCAACATCCTGGGCGCGACCTCAGGAGACACGGGCGGGGCGGCCGAGTATGCGATGCGAGACAAACCGTCTGTCTCGGTGTTTATGTTGTCTCCAGAGGGGCGGATGAGTGCCTTTCAGCGCGCACAGATGTACTCCCTCCAAGAACCCCGAATCCACAATTTAACCGTGCCGGGGAGCTTCGATGTCTGCCAGGACCTTGTGAAGGCCGTGTCGGCCGATCTGGCCTTCAAGGCCCAGTGGCGCATTGGAACGGTGAACTCCATCAACTGGGCGCGCATCACGGCTCAGGTGGTCTACTACTTTGCGGGGTACTTTCAAGCGGTTTCTGCGTTCAACCTGAGGCTCGGGGATGCGGTCTCATTCAGCGTTCCATCGGGTAACTTTGGAAATGTCCTGTCCGGCTACATGGCCCAACGCATGGGCCTTCCCGTCGCTCACCTTGTGGTGGCCACCAACGAGAACAGAGTTCTCGATGAGTTCTTTAAAACGGGGTGTTACCGGCCCCGTTCCGCGGACGAGACCCACCTCACCTCGAGTCCGTCCATGGACATCTCTAAGGCCTCCAACTTTGAGCGTTATGTCTTCGATGTTGTCGGTGAAGACTCCGTCGCGCTCGATGCGCTCTGGCAGACGCTCGCGAAGCAAGGCTCCTTTGAGCTAAAGACATCAGCCCCCCACTGGTCAAGGGTAGAGCAGTCTCGTGTGCAGTCCGGTGCGAGCAACCACGCTCAGAGGCTGCTCGCTATTCGAGATGTGGCCGTGCGCTACAACCGAGTCATCGACCCACATACGGCCGATGGACTGGTGGTCGCCCGCGGCCTTCTCGAGAGAGATGTCCCGATGGTCTGCCTAGAGACCGCTCTGCCTGCGAAGTTCAGCGAGACGATCGAGGAGGCGCTCGGCCATCCTGCCCCTCGACCCTCAGGCCTAGAGGGATTGGAGTCGCTTCCCCAGCGCGTAACGCGGATGCCCGCAGACCTGCAGGCACTCAAAACCTTTATCTCTGAGCGCGGACTCTAGCGCGCGGACCAGCGGTCCAGCGCCTTGTCATCGGACGCGCGCGCCTCGACCCAGCGCTCTCCGGAGGGCGTGGCCTCTTTTTTCCAGAAGGGCGCCTGCGTTTTCAGAAAGTCCATGATGAAGTGACAGGCCTCCAGGGCAGCCTCTCTGTGGGCGCTGGTGACGCCGACGAAGACGATCTGGTCCGAGGGCTCCAGTCGACCGATGCGATGTATGACGCTGACAGCGAGGAGCGGCCAGCGAACCCGGGCCGTTTCGACAATGTCCGAGATGCTCTGCTCAGTCATGCTGGGGTAGTGCTCGAGCGTGAGGGTGGATACCCCCACACCCTCATTGCGGTCGCGGACCGTGCCCACGAAACTTGCCACTGCGCCCACCCGAGTGTCTGGCTGCCCGTCTGGCTGCCTCCTGAGGCGCAGGAGTTCCTCCCCGACATCAAAGTCGTCAAACTGAATGCGAATGACTGGATCCACTTAGCCCCCTGTGACCGGGGGAAAGAAGGCGACCTCATCGCCGTCGCGGATGCTTGCTGAGTCCTCCGTGACTCGATGATTCAGGGCTGCACGCACATGGCCGGCTTGCAAGATCGCCTGCCAGGCCTCACCTCGCTGAGCGAGTTCCTCTCGAAGCTCGGCGATGGAGGAGGCCTTGACGTGGATAGAACCCCCCTCAAAGCCGGTTTGTTCCCGCAGCGAGGCAAAGAGTTTGAGTGTGATTTGGTGCATGAACTGTCCTTAGCCGCGCGAGAGGAGGGCGGTGAAGGGAATGTAGCGCAGACGGTCTCCGCGACAAACGGGCTGGCCCGGGGGTATTTCAATGAGTCCGCGAGACTCGCAGATGCTCGAGAGAACCTGGGAGTCTTGACGAGGATGATGCGCGAGGCGGCCCGATGCATCGATCCACCCACGAAGGAACTCCCTCCGAGCGTCTGGGTGGGGCCAGTCAAAGCCCGATTCGAGCAAGAGCGACTCTGGCTCGACTCTCTGCTGACCCGAGGCGCGAAGGAGGTAAGGTCTCACGAGGAGGGCGAAGGTGACCCAGGCGGACACAGGATTCCCGGGGAGGCCTATGAAGGTGGCGTCTCTCACCCGCCCAAAAGCAAAGGGCCTGCCTGGGCGGAGCATGATCTTCCAGAGGTCGAGAGCGCCCTCGGCGCTCACAGCCGCTTTCATATGGTCCTCCTCACCGACCGAGACGCCGCCGCAGGTGATGAGTACGTCATGCGCCTGGCCAGCCTCTCTGAGGGCAGCCCGCGTAGTCTCCAAGGCGTCAGGCAGGCAGCCCAGATCGGATGCCTGAGCGCCCAGCGCGCGAACCAGGCTCATGATCATTGGGCGGTTGCTGTCATAAATCTGACCGGGAGCAAGCGCCGACCCCGGCTGACGCAGTTCATCTCCGCTCGAAAAGACCCCGACACGCAGTGGTCGAAAGACCTCTAGCACGCTCAGACCCACCGAGGCCAGCAATGCAACATCTGCAGATTGCAGAAGGTGGCCGACTGGGAAGAGGGCCTGTCCTCGGGAGAGGTCGCCCGCAGTGCGTCGAATGAACTGACCCAGCTCAATCGGTCCCGATAAAACAACACGACCGTCGTCCTGAATGGTCGTCCTCTCCTGCATGACCACCGCCTGCGCGCCCTCGGGCAGGGGTGCGCCCGTAAAGATTCGGGCAACGCTGTCGGGAGCGAGGGGCGATGGGGCGTCGCCCGCGGCAATGCGCTGGCTCACGGGGAGCGGAATGCCCTCTGCGTCGAGGCGGCAGGCGTATCCGTCCATGGCGCTGTTATCGAAGCCCGGCACATCTATTGGAGACTGGATCGCGCTGGCGAGAACTCGTTGGTGAGCCTCAGAAAGCCCAATCCTCTCGGTGGTGGGCATGTGGTTCACCCGTCCCAAAAGGTGAGAGAGGGCTTCCTCAAGCGTTTTCATGTGGTCCCATTCTGCCAAAGCCGGGGGGTGGGCGGGGCGCTCGTGGGTCACGTGGGCCGAACAGCTATTGAAATTTTGATGACTCATCGTCATCTACCGAGGTAACCAACGTCCACTAGAGGGACGCCACAGACTCCGGAAGGAACCCATCAGATGCGAATGGATCGACTCACGACTGCCTTTCAACAGGCTCTTGCAGATGCGCAGAGTCTGGCGCTGGGCCATGACAACCCTGCCGTAGAGCCAGCCCATCTGCTGGTGGCAATGCTCGAGCAGCCGGACGCACCGACACGTTCTCTGCTGTCGAGGGCCGGCGTGAACGTCCAGAAGCTCACCCAAGAGGCGCGTCAGAGTTTCGAGCGCCTCCCAAAGGTCTCGGAGGTTACCGGACAGATCTCGATGGGGTCAGACGCCATTCGTCTGCTCAACCTCTCTGATCGGGAGGCCCAGAAGCGGGGGGACCAATTCATTGCGAGCGAACTATTTCTGCTGGTCCTGAGTGACGACAAGTGTGAGGCGGGTCGCATTCTGAGAGAAAGCGGGGGCAGTCGGAAGAATCTTGAGTTGGCCATACAGACCGTGCGGGGAGGGGCTGGTGTCGACTCTCAAGAGGCCGAGAGTCAGCGAGAGTCCCTCAAAAAGTACACGGTCGATCTGACTGAGCGCGCCAGCAAGGGCAAGCTCGACCCAGTCATCGGGCGCGACGATGAGATCCGCAGGTGTATTCAGATCCTGCAGCGACGAACCAAGAACAATCCCGTTCTCATCGGGGAGCCGGGCGTGGGTAAAACCGCGATTGTTGAGGGCCTGGCCCAGCGCATCGTCAACGGGGAGGTTCCGGAGGGTCTCAAGGGAAAACGCGTGCTCACACTGGATATGGCGGCCTTGTTGGCTGGGGCTAAGTTTCGAGGTGAGTTCGAGGAGCGGCTCAAGGCGGTGCTCAAGGACATCGCTGCCATGAGCGAGAGCGGCTCTGGTCACCCCATTGTTTTTATTGACGAAATTCACACCATGGTTGGGGCTGGCAAGGCCGAGGGCGCAATGGACGCTGGAAACATGCTCAAGCCAGCTCTCTCTCGCGGGGAGCTGCATTGCATCGGTGCAACGACGCTCGATGAGTACCGCAAGTACATTGAAAAAGACGCTGCTCTCGAGCGCCGCTTCCAGAAGGTGCTTGTGGGTGAACCCAGCGTTGAGGCCACCATTGCCATCTTGCGAGGGCTCCAGGAGCGCTATGAACTCCACCATGGCGTCGACATCACCGACCCTGCCATCGTCGCGGCGGCCGAGCTATCTCATCGCTACATCACCGACCGTTTTCTTCCCGACAAGGCGATCGACCTGATCGATGAGGCGGCCAGTCGAATCAAGATGGAGATCGACTCAAAGCCCGAGGTGATGGATCGACTCGATCGGCGGCTGATCCAACTCAAGATTGAGCGCGAGGCGGTTCGTAAGGAGAAGGACGACGCTTCTCGAAAGCGCTTTGAACTCATCGAGCAGGAAATCAGCAAGCTCGAGCGAGAGGTGGCCGATCTAGAGGAAGTCTGGAAGTCGGAGAAGGCAGCGGTGCAGGGGTCGCAGAGTATCAAGGAAGAGATTGAGCGCCTGAGGCTTGATATCGAGAAACACACGCGAAAGGGGGACTGGCAGAAGGTGTCCGAGCTCCAGTACGGACGTCTGCCCGAACTCGAGGCCAAGCTCAAGGTCGCCGATGCAGGCTCTCACCTCGAAGGCGCAGCCCGACCAAAACTTCTTCGCACCCAGGTGGGGGCCGAGGAGATTGCTGAGGTCGTCTCGCGCTCGACAGGAATTCCGGTGAGCAAGATGATGCAAGGTGAGCGCGAAAAACTCCTGCAGATGGAGGACTTCTTGCACCAGCGCGTGGTGGGGCAAGACGAGGCTGTTGGCCTGGTCTCCGATGCTATTCGACGGTCTCGCGCTGGACTCTCAGACCCCAATAGACCCTACGGCTCCTTCTTGTTCCTGGGCCCCACAGGCGTGGGAAAGACCGAGCTCTGCAAGGCACTGGCCCAGTTCCTCTTTGACTCCGAGGAGCATCTTGTGCGCATCGATATGAGCGAGTTCATGGAGAAGCATTCCGTCTCCCGACTCATCGGCGCGCCGCCGGGCTACATCGGATACGAGGAGGGTGGAACGCTCACCGAGGCCGTGCGAAGGAAGCCCTATAGCGTCATCCTGCTCGACGAGGTCGAGAAGGCCCATCCCGACGTCTTCAATGTGCTCCTGCAGGTGCTCGACGACGGTCGGCTCACGGACGGGCAGGGGCGGACGGTCGACTTTCGAAACACGGTGGTGGTCATGACCTCTAACCTGGGCTCGCAGGAGATTCAGCGGCTTTCCGGAAGTTCGAGCGACATCATCAAGACCGCGGTGATGCAGGAGGTCAAGGACCATTTCCGACCCGAGTTCATCAATCGCATCGACGAGGTGGTGGTCTTTCACGCTCTGGGGGCAGACCACGTGCGCAGTATTGCGAGCATTCAGCTGCAGCGATTGTCCGCGCGACTGGCCGAACGCGACCTGCGGCTTGAGGTCTCTGAGGGCGCTCTTGATGAGATCGCCAAGGTGGGTTTTGATCCGCTCTACGGGGCTCGGCCGCTCAAGCGCGCCATTCAGTCACAGATCGAGAACCCGGTGGCCCGACTCATTCTGGAGGGTCGGTTTCCGCCCGGCTCGATCGTGCCGGTTGACCTCAAGGGAGGGGAGTTGTCCTTCGAGCGCGTGGTTCACTAGTGTGGTGTTCGAGGACGCGGCGCATGGCGCAGACGCGTACCGAGAATGAGGTCGTAAGGTGTCTGTCGATCACGTCGGAAAAGGGCTGCGAGCCAGAGCCCTGTGAACACAAAGAGACTGCCCAGGGCAGCTCGGGCCAAGGCGCGTCCTCGGCTGATCGGCTCGCCAGTTGATGCGTCCTCAATCACCAAGGCGAGGGTCTGCATGGGGAGGGTGACGCGGCCTTCGCTCCACCCCCAGCGAAAGTAGGCCAGGCCCGCGATGAAAATCGTCATCTGCAGACCCAGACGTTTGGCGTCCTCAAGGCCGGGGTGTCGGTCATCTTGGCCGATGATCCACGCATAGAGGAACGAGATCACCAGAATGGGCCCCACGAGCAAAAAGGCCTCGTAGCCCATGCAGACAAAGCGTCGCCAAACAGAGGCGGGAACAATTGGGTTGACCATAGACTTTCCATCGTTTAGTCTACGCGGCTTGCCGATTGACCCGACAGCCCAAGCGCCCAAAAGGCGTGCGAGCTGCCGATCCATCAGCTCAAAGGCCCTGCACCAAGGTCTGTATCGCCGGCGCTTGCAACTCATAGCGCGGGTGGTGCCGACGGGCGGGGATCACTGGAACTGTTAAGGACGCGAAACGTAATGGAATGCACTGGCGCAGAAATTCTTGTGCGCTGCCTTCAAGAAGAGAAGGTGGAGCACCTCTTTGGCTACCCCGGCGGAGCCGTTCTCTATATTTACGATGAGATTTTCAAGCAGGACAAGGTCAAGCACATCCTTGTTCGGCATGAGCAGGCGGCCATTCACGCGGCCGATGCGTATTCGCGATCAAGCCAGAAGACGGGCGTGGCCATCGTCACCAGCGGGCCCGGACTGACCAATGCCGTCACGGGCATTGCAACCGCTTACATGGACTCCATCCCGATGGTCATCATCTCGGGACAGGTTCCCACCCACGCGATTGGCTTGGATGCCTTCCAGGAGTGCGACACCGTTGGCATTACCCGGCCCTGTGTGAAGCACAACTTTCTCGTGAAGGATGTGAAAGACCTCGCGGAGACTGTCAAAAAGGCTTTCTTTATTGCTCGAACGGGCCGGCCCGGCCCTGTGCTCATCGATGTCCCCAAGGACATCACGCGTGATCGATGCAAGTTCCACTATCCATCCGAGGTTCGGATGCGCTCCTACAACCCCACCGTCAAGGGCCATTCGGGGCAGATCAAGAAGGCTGCTCAGATGATTCTTGGGGCAGAGCGTCCGATGATTTACACGGGTGGAGGCGTCATCCTCGCGAATGCCTCTGAGGAGCTCAACCAGCTGGTCGATATGCTGGGTTATCCCTGCACCAATACCCTCATGGGTCTGGGCGCCTACCGAGCCTCTGACTCTAAGTTCTTGGGCATGCCGGGTATGCACGGAACCTATGAGTGCAACATGGCCATGCAGCACTGTGATGTGCTCATAGCAATCGGAGTGCGCTTTGACGATCGAGTGATCGGTAATCCGA
>DDPR01000018.1:0-10193 GCA_002342295.1 Burkholderiales bacterium UBA2463 | reverse complement strand
TGCTCACCCAGCTCACCGAGCTCATGTCCTCTGGCCACAAGCCTCAGGCCAAGTCACTCGAGGCGTGGTGGAAGCAGATCGAAGAGTGGCGGGGCCTCAATTGCCTCGCCTACAAGACAAGTACAGACGTGATTAAGCCTCAGGCCGTTGTTGAGGCCGTGTGGCGTCTCACCCACGGGGATGCCTTTGTCACCTCGGATGTGGGCCAGCACCAGATGTGGGCCGCGCAGTACTACCACTTCGATAAGCCCCGACGGTGGATCAACTCGGGCGGTCTCGGAACCATGGGGGTGGGTCTGCCCTACGCCATGGGTGTGAAGTTTGCCAACCCCGATTCTGAGGTGGTGTGCATCACGGGCGAAGCCTCGATCCAGATGAATATTCAGGAGTTGTCTACCTGTCAGCAGTATCGGCTCCCCGTAAAAGTGGTCAACCTCAACAATCGCTACCTCGGCATGGTGCGGCAGTGGCAAGAGATCGAGTACGGCAGTCGCTACTCTGAGTCCTATATGGACTCGCTCCCCGACTTCGTGAAGCTGGCTGAGTCATACGGTCATGTGGGGTTCCGCATCGACAAACCCGCCGATGTCGAGCCCGTTCTCAAGGAGGCGTTTGCCATGAGGGATCGACTGGTCTTCATGGATTTCATTACGGACCAGACCGAAAACGTGTGGCCAATGGTCCAGGCGGGCAAGGGCCTTACCGACATGCTGCTTGGCTCAGAAGATCTGTAGGAGGGGGCTGATGAGACACGTGATTTCCCTCTTGCTGGAAAACGAACCTGGCGCGCTCTCCCGTGTGGTGGGCCTCTTCTCTGCGCGCGGGTACAACATTGAGAGCCTGACGGTTGCACCCACCGAGGACGCCTCGCTCTCTCGGATGACCATCGTGACGCGGGGGTCCGACGATGTGATTGAGCAGATCACCAAGCATCTAAACCGTCTCATCGAGGTGGTGAAGGTGATCGACCTTTCCGATCATCCCCACATCGAGCGTGAGCTCATGCTCATTAAGGTTCGGGCTGCGGGCAAAGATCGAGAGGAGATGAAGCGGATGGCGGATATTTTCCGAGGTCGAATCATCGATGTAACCGATGCCAGCTACACCATTGAGCTGACGGGAGATAGCAGCAAGCTTGATGCATTCATCGCAGCACTCGATCAGACCGCAATCCTCGAAACCGTCCGCACTGGAAGTTCCGGCATCTCGCGCGGAGAGCGCGTCCTGCGGGCTTAACTATTTTTTGAAAGGACTCACGCCATGAATGTCTTCTACGATAAGGACTGTGATCTCTCCCTGCTCAAAGGAAAAAAGGTCGCCATCCTGGGCTACGGCTCGCAGGGCCATGCACATGCCCAGAATCTCCATGACAGTGGTGTTGATGTGGTAGTGGGTGTTCGCAAGGGTGGCCCGTCCTGGCCCAAGGTTGAGAAGGCGGGGATCAAGGTGGCAGAGGTCCGTGACGCGGTTCATGGCGCAGACCTGGTCATGATGCTGATGCCGGATGAGAACATCGCAGCGGTTTACAGCGGCGATGTCGCTCCTCATATCAAGAATGGCGCTGCGCTCGCCTTTGCCCACGGCTTCAATGTGCACTACGGCCAAGTGGTTCCCCGCGCCGATCTAGACGTCATCATGATTGCGCCCAAGGCTCCGGGCCACACCGTGCGCCACACCTACACCCTCGGGGGAGGCGTGCCCTGTCTTATCGCGGTCCACCACGATAACAGCGGACGCGCTCGTGATATGGCCTTGGCCTATGCATGCGCTATTGGGGGCGGGAAGGCCGGCATCATCCAGACGAATTTTCGTGAGGAGACGGAGACTGACCTCTTCGGTGAGCAGGCGGTGCTCTGCGGTGGAACCGTGGAGCTCATCAAGGCCGGATTTGAGACCCTCGTGGAGGCCGGC
This sequence comes from Burkholderiales bacterium UBA2463, assembly GCA_002342295.1. Lineage (GTDB taxonomy): Bacteria > Pseudomonadota > Gammaproteobacteria > Burkholderiales > Burkholderiaceae_A > Hahnella. Next base: position 8,282 of record DDPR01000018.1, on the reverse strand, counting down.
TACGCACCTGAGATGGCCTACTTTGAGTGCTTACACGAACTCAAGCTCATTGTTGACCTTATCTACGAGGGCGGCATTGCCAACATGAACTACTCGATCTCGAACAATGCGGAGTTCGGCGAGTATGTGACGGGACCTCGCGTTGTCGGCCCGCAGGCCAAGGAGGCCATGCGTGAGTGTCTTCACCGCATACAAACCGGCGAGTACGCGAAGGAGTTCATTCTTGAGAACCGTGCCGGCGCGCCCGTGCTCCAGTCGCGTCGCCGCCTCACGGCTGAGCACCAGATTGAGCAGGTGGGCGAGCGCCTCCGGGCGATGATGCCTTGGATCAAGGCCAATAAACTCGTCGATCAGTCGCGGAACTAAGGGTATCAACATCAGCCGCGTTGACGTTCCTCGCTATCCCCATCCCCTCATCGCCCGAGAGGGATGGCCGTTCGTGGCGCTCACCGTGGGAACTGCGGCGGTCGGCTCGTTTCTCGAATGGGGTTACGTGGGGGCCCTGCTCTGGCTGGTGGCCCTCTTTGTTGTGCAGTTCTTTCGAGATCCTGCTCGGGTGCCGTGTGCCGATGAGGAGGCGATCGCCAGCCCCGCGGACGGACGCATCGTCTACGTCGGCCCCGCCCGAGACCCCTTCTCGGGCCTCGAGACGGTAAAAATCAGCGTCTTCATGAACGTGTTTAACGTCCACTCCAACCGATCCCCAGTTGCGGCCACGGTGCGTCGGGTGCTCTATACCCCGGGTCGGTTCGTGAACGCATCCTTTGACAAGGCCTCGATCGAGAATGAGCGCAATGCGCTGCTCTTGGAGGATGACAAGGGGCGTCAACTCAGTTGCGTTCAGATTGCTGGCCTGGTGGCCCGTCGCATCCTCTGCTACGTGCGGGAGGGCGATCAGCTTCTTCGCGGCTCGCGCTATGGATTTATCCGTTTTGGGTCGAGGGTGGATGTCTATCTACCCAGAGGCAGCCAGCCGCTCGTGGCCGTCGGTGAGGTGGTCCTCGCCCACGCAACGGCTCTTGCGCACTGGCCGCCGTCAGCCCAAGATGGAGTCCATGCAACCCCCTAAGGCTCGGCGACGGCAGAGTATTTATCTGCTGCCCAATCTCTTCACGACGGCCTGCCTTTTCAGTGGCTTCTACGCCATCGTGATGGCGATGAACAGCCAGTTCACTCAGGCTGCTGTGGCGATCTTCGTTGCGATGGTTCTGGACAGTCTCGATGGCCGAGTAGCCCGCCTGACGAACACCACATCCGATTTTGGCGCGAACTATGACAGCCTTGCGGACATGGTCTCCTTTGGGGTGGCGCCTGCTCTGATTGTCTACGAATGGGCTCTCCAGGGGATGGGCAAACTTGGTTGGCTGGCAGCCTTTATCTATGTGGCTGGCGCGGCGCTTCGATTGGCTCGCTTCAACACCAATGCATCGGTGATCGACAAACGGTTTTTTCAGGGTCTGCCAAGTCCGGCTGCCGCCGCGCTGGTTGCAGGACTGGTCTGGCTGGTGACCGACCTTCGAGAGACTCGATTTATGACGCAAGCAGTGGCCGACCTGCGTTGGTTGGTCTGGGGTCTGACGGTCTACGCTGGGGTCACCATGGTGAGTAGCGTGCCTTTCTACAGCTTCAAGGACATCAACCTGCGCCGCAGTGTTCCATTTATTTTCATTGCAATAGGCGCGTTGCTACTGGTGCTCATCTCGCAAGATCCGCCGACCATGCTGTTTCTGCTGGTCTCGGCCTATGGTGTGTCGGGCTATGCTGTCTACCTGTGGCAAAAATCCCACGGTGCAAAGGTGGTTTTGTTTGCCGAGGCCGAAAAGAAAGACTTATAGTCTTCTCATGGATGTTTCTTTGTCTGCCCCCTCAGCACCGTTTCTTCGGAGCCCGCTAGCCCTAGCCGCTCTTCGGGGTCGACTGCGCCGCGCGCGCTCATAACGATCCCACCGCTGGCAGTCCGCGCCAGCCCAAGCCTTCTGCGGACACACAATCTTTTCATCACAATGCCCAAAAGGCGTCGCTCATCTGCACGCATGTCGCGCGGACAGCGAATCTGGAAAAGGACGAACCATGTCGGACCAATTGATTATTTTTGACACCACCTTGCGCGATGGGGAACAGAGCCCCGGCGCATCCATGACTCGCGATGAGAAGGTGCGCATCGCGAGGCAGTTAGAGCGCCTGCGGGTTGACGTGATTGAGGCTGGGTTTGCTGCGGCGAGTCCCGGGGACTTTGACGCGGTTCGCGCTGTCGCAGAGGCGATCACCGAGAGCACCGTCTGTTCTCTGGCTCGAGCAACCGAGAAAGACATCCGCGCTGCAGGCGAGGCCATCGCGCCGGCCAAGCGCCGCCGTATCCATACCTTTATTGCCACCAGCCCGATCCATATGGAGAAGAAGCTTCGTATGAGCCCAGACCAGGTGGTGGAGGCCGGCGTCGCGGCGGTCAAACTGGCACTCCAGTACACGGATGATGTGGAGTTCTCTGGCGAGGACGCGGTTCGTTCAGACCTCGACTTTTTGGTGCGCATCTTCGGCGAGGTGATTCGTGCCGGAGCCAAGACAATTAATGTTCCCGACACCGTGGGGTACAGCGTGCCCGGGCAATGGGGAGATCGTATGAAGGCGCTCATTGAGCGCACTCCGGGTGCGGACAAGGTCATCTGGTCGACCCATTGCCATAACGATTTGGGGATGGCCGTCGCAAACTCTTTGTCTGCGGTCCTTGGGGGCGCACGTCAGGTTGAATGCACCATCAACGGTTTGGGAGAGCGGGCGGGAAACGCGAGTCTCGAAGAGATTGTGATGGCGGTGAAGACGCGACGCGATGTCTTTGGTTGCGACTCTGGGGTCGACATCAGTCAAATTGTTCCTGCCTCTCGGCTGGTATCCCAGATTACAGGCTACCCGGTGCAGCCCAATAAAGCGATCGTCGGCGCCAATGCGTTCGCCCACGAGTCCGGTATCCACCAAGACGGAGTTCTGAAGCATCGAGAGACCTACGAGATCATGCGCGCAGAAGATGTGGGCTGGACGGCCAATCGAATTGTTCTCGGAAAGCTCTCGGGCCGGAACGCGTTTCGGCAGCGCCTGAGCGCAATCGGAATCGAGCTTGAAAGCGAACAGGCCCTCAACGATGCCTTTGCGCGCTTTAAGGAACTTGCGGATCGAAAGAGCGAGATCTTTGATGAAGATCTTCAAGCGCTGGTCATGGGCGATGTGGAGACCAAGGACGATCGGTATCGACTCCTCTCCTTGTCACAGCGCTCCGAGATGGGAGAGCGCCCCCTTGCGCGCGTCACATTTTCCATGGACGGGAGAGAGGTCTCCAGTGAGTCCGAGGGCAACGGTCCGGTGGATGCCACCGTGCGAGCAATTGAGCGCGAGGTGCACAGCGGTGCAGAGCTCTTGTTGTTCTCTGTGAATGCCATCACCACCGGCACGGAGTCTCAGGGGGAGGTCACCATGCGGCTGTCCCGAGAGGGTCGGGTCGTTAATGGCATGGCGTCAGACCCCGATATCGTCGTGGCGAGCGCCAAGGCTTACCTGAATGCGCTCAACCGGCTCGCCTCCCAACCCCGCGTCAACCCTCAGCAGCCTTAGGGTTCTTAAGGCAGATGGGTCCCCAGCGTTGTAAAACGCTGGAGAAAGGGCTAAACTCGCGGGTTTTGAGCACGGCTCGATCGGCAGTCGAGACCGCAAGTCCACCTTTTTTAGGAACCCATGCCATGACCACCGCCCATCTTCAGAAATCTGAGGTCGTTACGCAGTTTCAGCGCGCGCCCGGAGACACCGGGTCACCTGAGGTGCAAGTTGCGCTCCTTACGACCCGAATCAACGAGCTCACCGACCACTTCAAAGAGCACCAAAAAGACCATCACTCTCGCCGTGGACTGCTCAAAATGGTGAGTCGCCGGCGAAAACTTCTCGACTACCTGAAGCGAACCAATCTTCAGGCCTACCGCTCTCTCATCGAGCGTCTGGGTCTGCGTAAGTAGAGTGGTACCGGGCCCGGTCTCTGCCGGGCTTTGTTTTTTCTAAAGGATGAAAATTGTTCACGATCGCGCAAGAGACCTTCCAGTTTGGGCAGCACAACGTAAAGATTGAAACCGGCGAGATTGCTCGCCAGGCAACCGGGGCCGTTCTGGTCTCCATGGATGACACGGTGGTGTTGGCCACTGTCGTCGCAGCGAAGTCGGCCAAAGCGGGTCAAGATTTTTTCCCCCTCACGGTCGATTATCTCGAGAAGACTTATGCGGCCGGGAAAATTCCGGGTGGCTTTTTTAAGCGAGAGGGTCGCCCAAGTGAGAGAGAGACGCTCACATCTCGCCTCATCGACCGCCCCATTCGTCCCCTATTCCCAGAGGGCTTTTACAACGAAGTTCAAGTGGTCGTCCATGTGATGTCGCTCAACCCGGAGATCGATCCGGATATTCCTGCGCTCATTGGGGCCTCGGCGGCGCTCTCGATTTCTGGTGTCCCCTTCCATGGGCCGGTGGGCGCGGCTCGTGTCGGCTATGTCAACGGCTCCTATGTGCTGAATCCCACGGTGAGCCAACTCAAGTCTTCCGCCCTCGACCTTGTGGTCGCAGGAACCGAGGCGGCTGTGCTCATGGTGGAGTCAGAGGCACAACAGCTGTCTGAGGAGATCATGCTGGGCGCGGTGGTCCTTGGGCACGAGCAGATGCGCGTGGCCATTGATGCGATTCATCGGCTTGTTGAGAAGGCGGGTAAGCCCGAGTGGAGCTGGCAGGCACCCGAGAAGGACGAGGCGCTTGTCTCAAGAGTGAAGGAGCTTGCTGAGACACCCTTGAAGGGCGCGTATGGCCTCAGAAACAAACAGGAGCGATCCCAGAAGCTGAAAGATATCTACGCCCACGTCGAAGCGACCCTTGAGGCTGAGGCAAGCTCCTCTGGGCGTCCACTGCCAAGCGGAAACCTTGTTCAAGACACGCTCTTTGGTCTGGAGTCTGCTGTGGTCAGAGGTCAGATTTTGAATGGGGAGCCCCGTATCGACGGGCGTGACACGCGGACGGTGCGACCCATCGCAATTCGCACCGGGATTCTGCCGAGGACCCACGGTTCCGCGCTCTTTACCCGCGGAGAGACGCAGGCGCTGGTGGTCGCAACCCTTGGTACCAATCGCGATGAGCAGGTGATTGACGCGCTCGGGGGTGAGTACCGCGACCGCTTCATGCTTCACTACAATATGCCCCCGTTCGCAACGGGTGAAACGGGGCGGGTTGGGTCCCCCAAGCGTCGAGAGATTGGTCACGGACGCCTTGCGAAGCGAGCCTTGGTTGCGGTACTCCCCACCGCGGAGGAATTCCCATACTCCATGCGCGTGGTGAGTGAGATCACCGAGTCGAATGGCTCCTCATCCATGGCTTCCGTGTGCGGCGGCTGCCTCTCGCTTATGGATGCAGGCGTTCCCCTGAAGGCCCATGTTGCGGGTATTGCCATGGGCCTCATCAAAGAGGGCGGTCGCTTTGCGGTCCTGACAGACATCTTGGGTGATGAAGATCACCTGGGTGATATGGACTTCAAGGTGGCGGGCACGGAGAACGGCGTCACCGCACTTCAGATGGACATCAAGATTCAAGGCATTACGAAAGAGATCATGCAGGTCGCACTTGCGCAGGCTCATGAAGCTCGAGTCCACATCCTGGCGAAGATGAAAGAGGCCATGGGCGCAGCCCGCACAGAACTCTCCGAGTTTGCACCCCGTCTCTATAGCATGAAGATCAATCCGGAGCGCATCCGCGATGTGATTGGCAAAGGAGGGGCCACCATCCGAGCCATCACCGAGGAGACGGGCACCACCATTGACATCCAGGAGGATGGATCGATCACCATTGCAGCGACGACCGCCGAGGCTGCGCGTGACGCTATTCGCCGAATTGAGGAGTTGACCGCGGAGGTGGAAGTAGGTCGCGTCTACGAGGGCACGGTTCTTCGTCTTCTCGAGTTCGGCGCCATCGTGTCCGTGCTCCCGGGCAAGGACGGGCTGCTTCACATTTCCCAAATCGCAAATGAACGCGTAAACCAGGTCTCGGATTACCTCAAAGAGGGTCAGGCCGTTCGCGTGAAGGTGATCGAAGCGGATGAGAAGGGTCGTCTGCGTCTGTCGATGAAAGCACTGCTCGAGGAGGCTTCACCCTCTGCCGACGCGCCATCGCACGCGGCGGGTGAGTCCTCCGCCTCGCACTGACGCAACAGGACGCTCGCTGGTGCGACGCCCTTTGGTACTTGGAAACTGGAAGATGAATGGAGACATGGTCTCCAATGAGCAGCTTCTGGGTGGGTTGCTCGATCTCAGCGAGCCTCTCCTTGAGCGGGCTCGGGTTGATGTGGGCCTTGCTGTCCCGTCGCCCTATCTTTTTCAGGTTGCAATTCGTCTGCGCGGCCGGGGGGTGCATTGGGGTGCCCAGGATGTGTCAGACCAGCCCTCAGGCGCGTTCACGGGCGAGATCAGCGTGCACATGCTGCAGGACTTCGAGTGCACCTTTTCTCTCGTGGGTCACTCAGAGCGACGGGCGAGACAGGCCGAGTCCGATGACTCAGTCAACAGAAAGACGAAGGCCCTTCAAGCAAAAGGACTGATGCCCGTGGTCTGCGTGGGCGAGTCCCTGGAGCAGCGTCAGTCGGGCCGGGCGACTGACGCTGTCTGTGCGCAGGTCCGTGCTGCGCTGGTCGGACTTGATGCCGAGAAGGTCGTGGACGTTGCGATCGCCTATGAGCCTATCTGGGCCATAGGGTCAGGTCTGGCTGCTCGCCCAGAGGATGCGCAGGCGATGCATCTGTCCATTCGGGAGGCCCTTCGGGCCGCAGGCCTTCCCTCAGACCGCCTTCGAATTCTTTATGGCGGAAGTGTTCGAGCGGCTGACGCGGCCGTGCTTCTCGCTCAGCCCGATATTGACGGGGTGCTGGTCGGTGGCGCCTCTCTTGATGCAGTCGAATTCTCGGGTATTTTGCAGGCGGCCGTCGCTCGCGTTCACTAGAAAGGCTCTTGTATGGCTTGGATTCAGAACCTCCTTATCGTTGTTCAGGTGCTCTCGGCCCTGGGCATCATCGTGCTGGTGCTCCTCCAACAGGGAAAAGGCGCAGATATGGGCGCGGCCTTCGGGTCCGGCAGTTCCGGAACGGTCTTTGGCGCCTCCGGGTCCGCCAACTTTCTCTCCCGATCCACCGCAGTGATGGCGGCAATCTTCTTCTCAAGCACCCTCGGTCTGAACCTTCTGGCGACCCCGTCTGCTCGCACATCTGGGGGCTCTGGCGGTATCATGGAAACAATTCCGGGGGCGATTCCGGGGGCCTCGCCCCCTGCGCCGGCTCAGCCGGCTGGCGAGGCGGGCTCCTCTCCCGTGAACCAGATTCCCTCGAAGCCGTAACTTTGTTGTAGCAGAAATGCAGTGCCGACGTGGTGAAATTGGTAGACACGCTATCTTGAGGGGGTAGTGGCGAAAGCTGTGCGAGTTCGAGTCTCGCCGTCGGCACCAGTCGTGTGGAACTCATCCGTCCAATTCCGAGAGGAGTCGAATGCCCTTAGAGCCCTATCTGCCGGTTCTGCTCTTTATCGCCGTGGGTCTGGCGGTCGGCGTGGGTCCTATGCTGTTGGGCAAGGTTATTGGCCCCAATCGCCCCGACGATGCGAAACTCTCGCCCTATGAGTGTGGCTTTGAAGCTTTCGAGGACGCACGCATGCAGTTTGACGTGCGTTACTACCTCGTGGCGATCCTTTTCATTCTGTTCGACCTCGAGATTGCCTTTCTTTTTCCTTGGGCTGTGAGCCTCAAGCAGATTGGACTCTTTGGCTTTCTCTCCATGATGGTGTTTCTGGCCATTCTTGTGCTCGGCTTTGCCTATGAGTGGATGAAGGGGGCCCTTGACTGGGAATGATTCATGGCAATTGACGGCGTATTCAAACAGGGATTTATCACGACGACCGCCGATCAGGTCATCAACTGGACGCGCACGGGTTCTCTGTGGCCAATGACCTTTGGTCTCGCATGCTGCGCTGTAGAGATGATGCACGCCGGTGCGGCTCGATACGACCTCGATCGATTCGGGGTGGTCTTTCGCCCGAGTCCTCGTCAGTCCGATCTTATGATTGTCGCGGGAACCCTCTGCAACAAGATGGCACCGGCTCTGCGCAAGGTCTATGACCAGATGCCCGAGCCTCGCTGGGTCATTTCGATGGGGTCTTGCGCGAATGGCGGTGGCTACTACCACTACTCCTATTCCGTCGTTCGAGGCTGTGATCGAATCGTGCCCGTCGACAT
>DDPR01000015.1:13718-20886 GCA_002342295.1 Burkholderiales bacterium UBA2463 | reverse complement strand
GTAGGCGTACCCCTCGCGGCCTTGCAGTTGGGTCACCCTCACTACGCCCGACGGCGTGAATTCCGCATCAAGGCTGAACTGCTCGCGTTTCAGGTTGCGATTCTTCAGCGTAATCTCGCAGACCTCAAACTTCACGCCTCGCGCCTTTAAGGCAGAGACCAAGGCGCCGTAATCCACGCTCGGATTCTTTGGGTCTTTCGCCCCCTCAAACAAGAAATCCACACCTTCCGAATGCGTGACCACCACCACCTTGGTGTTTGGTGCCGTATCGAGTTGATTCCGAATGTTTCTGAGGCCCTTCGTTGCCTGAGTGGCGGCATTGTCGATGTGGTAGACCACCTTGTCAGGATCGGCGGCCTGCACAGCGACCCCAAAGGCCAAAAGAGAGAGGGTGGTCACAATTGATGCAAAGAAAAATTTGCTCCAGACTTTCATGATCGCTTCCTTTAATTGAAGGGCTCGGTTTAGTCTACTAGAGGGACGATCCTGAAGGACTCTGTGAATGTCTTTGAACCTCCCCCGTTTTGCCGCACTCGCTCTCGCAGCCTGCCTGATGGCAAGCGCGACTCACGCAGCAGAGCAGTCCCACACGCTGCTCATTGAAGACATCTCGGTGCATCGGCTAGAAAGCGGCCTGGAGGTGAACGTTGCCTATCAGGTCCCTATCTCTCTGTGCAAGGCCTTCGCCTTTCTCACGCACTACGAGGGCGCGACGGACATGCCAGGCGTGCTCGAATCGAGAGTCCTGTCGCGCGAGGGAAACAAGGTTCAAGTCAGGAGACTCGTGGAGGAGAGGATTCTTTTTTTCCCACTCAAGATTCACTCCGTCGTTGAATACTCAGAGTTTCCCAACCACGGCCTCGACTTCCATCAGATCAGTGGCAACCTCAAGCGCTATGTCGGGTCTTGGCGCCTGATCGATGATGGGCTGGTGGTTCACTTTCGGTACCAGAGCCTTATTGAGCCCGACACGCTCATCCCCAACGTGGTGATGCGGCATTTCATCGAACACAGTATGCGCAAGCGATTTGAGAGGATGTCGGAAAACGCCTACCGTTTTGGTCAGACGCAGACTGCCGAGTCAAAATGTGTAACGAACCACCAGTGAGTTAAAGAAGATTCGGTTTGCGTAGTCATCCGCTTTCTTAGGGTCGTACCCGCCAAAAAACAGGCGAATGCCTACATCTAAATTGCTTGTCGAATCCACTTTTCGTCGAACACCGAAGAAGACATCGTAGAGACCATCCAGAAATACGTTGCCATCAAATCCGGGCAAAAAATCAGCCCGCGTAAACAGGCTGTAGGCGCCGCCCAGAGGACGATTGGCTTCAATGTTAACGAGGGGAACTGCAATCCAATTCGTGTCGTTAAAAGATTGACTCGCAGTACTCAACCCGACCTTGGCATACCTCACCACCAGAGATCCCCCCGCTCTCACATACCCGCCATCGTCTCCCTGGGATATCGGGGTGTTTGCGCTGAATCGAATGGTGGGGAACTGGTAATCGAGGGTGGCCGAGGAACCTGCGGTAAAGGTCTTTCCCTTGGCCGATAGGTTGCTTTTCAGGGTGTCCTGATAGCGCTGGGAGAGGGGCTGGAACACGAGGCCGTAATTCCACGAGTTGTCCTTCACCCGCCAGTATTCAAAGCGGGCCGTGGGAGAGGACTTTGACCAACCGTCTGTTGCGTTGCTCTGGTTGTACCCGCGAATTTCCATGTTTCGGGTCGACACAACACCCGCCTCGAGCTCGAAGCGGTCGGTGCGCTCTTGCGCATGCAGGGCAAGCGGAAAAAGTAGGAGTGCTGCTAGAAGGAGATTCATAAGGGTGTCTTCCAAGCGGTGACTGCTCTTCTCCATCCTGACATCCTCTAAAAACGGGTGCAACCCAGTCACGAAATTTGCAACAAGGCCTTCATCTTGGCCCGAACATGCAAGAGGACATCGGCGCTAGTAACCCGCTGGACTGATGACCAGCACGGGTCGATGCCCCGCCCGCTCGTGCCCAGCCTGGGGGTCAAATTCCAGCCAAACCACCTCACCTGTATCCGGGACATAGCCACGCGGCATCAGAGCGCCTCATGACCGACTGGAGAGCCAAAGCCAGCCTCTTCATAAATATTGTCGGCATTGATACCGCCGATCGGGGCATCAAGGTCATATTCCACTTTTTCAGACGGCTGGATGACGATTCGCCCACGTGAAACGATCAGTTCAACTCTCTGCTCGAGTTGATACCCTGCTTCTTTTAGAACGGCGGCCGACAGGCGTAGAGCGGGGCTGTTACCCCATTTTCGAATGACGGATTCCATGGCAAATCTCCTCAAAATGTGTCTACATTGCAGATACGGGGAGGCGAAGTGCAACCCCGCCATTTTCGAGAGGCGTTCCTAGCCTTGTTCAGGTCAACAGGTTTTGAGCAGAGCATGCTCATGCGGCCATGAGCAAGTTCATACTAGTAATTTTGGCGGAGAGGGTGGGATTCGAACCCACGGTACGGTTACCCGCACGCCTGATTTCGAGTCAGGTACATTCGACCACTCTGCCACCTCTCCGCGAGCCGAGGAGTATAGCCTCGTCTGCAGCAGACGCTAAAGGCTCTCCTGCCCGCGCATGTAGGGCACCAATGCCTCCGGCACCCGGATCGTGCCATCGGGCAGTTGATAGTTTTCCAATACGGCCACAAGGGCGCGACCCACGGCGAGGCCCGATCCATTGAGCGTGTGAACATACTCATTGCGCGTCTTGCCGCCCTCCACGACACGCTTAAACCGTGCCTGCATGCGGCGCGCCTGAAAGGCCTCGCAGTTACTCACACTCGAGATCTCTCGATAGGCGTGCTGCGCCGGCAGCCACACCTCGAGGTCATACGTCTTAGCCGCACCAAAGCCCATGTCACCGGAGCACAAAAGCATGACGCGGTAGGAGAGCCCCAGGCCCTGCAGCACCGACTCGGCATGGCTAACCATCTGCTCGAGCGCGTCATACGACTCATCTGGGTGAACCACCTGCACCATCTCAACCTTGTCGAACTGGTGCTGGCGAATCATTCCACGGGTATCGCGACCATAAGCGCCAGCCTCGGAACGAAAACAGGGGGTGTGGGCGGTGAGGCACAGCGGCAGGTCTCGCTCCTCCAGAATCTCATCCCGAACAAGGTTGGTGAGCGAGACCTCTGAGGTCGGGATGAGATAAAGCGACTCTCCCTCTCCGCCCTGGCCGCCTTTTTTTGCAGCAAAGAGGTCTTCCTCAAACTTAGGCAACTGCCCCGTTCCATACAAAGAGGCGGCATTCACGATGTAGGGTGTGTAGCACTCGGTGTAGCCATTGGGGCCGGTTTGCAGATCAAGCATGTACTGAGCAAGGGCTCGGTGCAGCTGGGCAATAGGGCCGCGCATCACCGCAAATCGAGAGCCCGTGAGCTTCACGGCCGACTCAAAATCAAGGCCAAGGCGCGCGCCGAGATCCACATGGTCCTGTGGGCTAAAGCTGAACTCTGGCTGCTTGCCCCATCGACGAACTTCCACGTTGTTGTCGCTGGAAGCGCCCACCGGAACCGATTCATGGGGCAGGTTCGGAATCGAAGACAGCCAGGCATCGAGCTGCGCCTGAATCATGGCGAGCTCGGACTCCGCAGCCTCGAGCTGCGCCGGGAGCTCGGCCACCTGGGCCATGAGGGCGGCTGCATCCTCACCCTTGGCCTTGGCCTGACCGATCTGCTTGGAGAGCGTATTTCGGCTGGCCTGCAGCGTCTCCGTGCGCACCTGCACGGACTTTCGCTGCGCCTCGAGGTCCATAAAGGTCTGCACATCGAGGGTGTAGCCCCGAGAGGCGAGTCGACTCGCCACAGTGTGGATGTCTTTGCGAAGCGTTTGGATATCGATCATGAGTCCTCAGGGCTGTGAGGGGCGCAGCACTTCGGTGCCTGCCGGGGGTTTAAACGAAAAAAGGGCTGCGGGCAGCACAGGGTTGACCTCGATCTGAGAGAGACGCACCACGCTTTTTCGCCCCAGAGCATCGGTGACCTCCAGGCGGCTGAGCCGACCCTGCGCATCGAGCCCCACCTCAATGAGCTGGGTTGCAGAATCGGGCAGCCGAGGACGAAGAGACACCCAGGTCAGCCCCTCTCTGGGCTCTAAGTTCTGAACAACGAATTGCGTCTCCAGCGCCTGGGCCGCATCGGCACCACTCAATAAAAAGAGTCCTGCGGGGGTGCCCATCACCGATGCATCGAGTCTGCGAATAGAAAGCTGAGCGAGGTCGGGGTCGTAAAGCAGAAGCTCGCCATCGCGGATGAGCTGCAGCTGCGCATAGGGCTTGCGCACCTCCCACCGGAATAGGCCAGGACGCTTGGCCGACACCACGCCAAAGAATCGCATGACGCGACCAGACGGATTCATCTGCTGGTGCTCAAACTGCGCTCGCAGAGACTGGGTGGAGGTTAGAAATGCGATGAGTTGCGCATCGGCTCCAACCACCACAGGGACCACCTCTGGGCTCGCCGAGAAAGAGGTGGTCGACGCTGCGCAGGCCAGCGCCAAAAGAGCGGCACGCGCGAATCGTCTCACTCTCGACCTGCCGGCACGAGAATGTCTCGGTTGCCATTGGACTGCATGGCAGAAACAACGCCTGCCTGCTCCATGGCCTCCAGCAGCCTTGCTGCCCGGTTGTAGCCGATGCGCAGATGACGCTGAACCAAAGAGATCGAGGCGCGCCGGTGTTTGAGCACCACGGCCACCGCCTCGTCATAGAGGGCGTCCCCCTCACCCTCGCCGCTTGATGCAACCACGCCCTCAAGGCCTGCCGTGAAAGTGCCGCTGGTCTGGGGGTCTGCACCCTCCAGAATGCGCTCGTCGTACTGCGGGCCGCCGCTCTGCTCTCGGAGCCAATTTGCGAGCCGCACCACCTCTTCGTCGGCCACGAAGGCACCATGCACGCGGATGGGAACGCCCGATCCCGCAGATAAAAAGAGCATGTCACCCATTCCTAGGAGGGCCTCCGCTCCCATCTGATCCAAGACCGTTCGGGAGTCGATCTTGCTTGAGACCTGGAAGGAAATTCTTGCTGGAATATTCGCTTTAATAAGCCCGGTAATCACATCCACCGAGGGGCGCTGAGTGGCCAGAATGAGGTGGATGCCAGCTGCACGGGCCTTCTGAGCAAGCCTTGCAATGAGCTCCTCCACCTTTTTGCCCACCACCATCATGAGGTCGGCCAACTCATCAATGACCACCACAATCTGCGGCAGGGGCTCAAGCATCTCGGCCTGTCCGACAGTCACCATCTCGGGGGGCACAAGGGGATTCGCAATCGGCTGCCCCTTGCGAAGCGCCTCTTCCACCTTGTGATTAAAACCCGCCAGGTTTCGTGTGTTGAGCTGGCTCATCAGCCGGTAGCGACGCTCCATCTCTCCTACGCACCAGTGAAGGGCCTGTGCGGCAAGCTTCATATCGGTCACGACGGGCGTGAGCAGGTGCGGGATGCCCTCATAAACGGAGAACTCGAGCATCTTGGGGTCGATGAGAATCAGCCTCACATGCTCAGCCGGCGCGTGGTAGAGCAGCGAGAGCAACATGGCATTCACGCCGACCGACTTGCCTGAGCCTGTGGTTCCGGCCACCAACAGATGCGGCATCTTGGCCAGGTCCACCACAAAGGGTGCGCCGGAGATGTCTTTACCCAGGGCCATGGGCAATGTTGCTCCGCTGTCTTGAAAGGCCTGCGAGCCCAGAATCTCAGACAGGCGAACGGTCTGCCTGCGAGCATTGGGCAATTCAAGGCCCATGAGGCTCTTGCCCGGAATGGTCTCCACCACGCGAACCGAGCTCAGAGACAGCGCTCTGGCGAGGTCTCGAGAAAGGTTCACAACCTGCGAGCCCTTCACGCCCAAAGCCGGCTCAATCTCGTAGCGGGTGACCACGGGGCCTGGCTGTGCGGACACCACCCGCACCTGTACGCCAAAGTCCGCAAGACGCGTCTCGATGAGTCGGGAGGTATAGGTGAGCGTCTCGGCTGCGACGGGTTCAGCCAGAGCGCCGACGGGCTCAAGCAAAGACAGGGGAGGCAGGCCTGCCTCTGGCCTGCGAAGCTCTGCAAAGAGCGCCTGCTGCTCAACCTGGGGGCGCTTGGAGAGCGAGGCAGACTCCGCCACACTCGCCACCGGCCGCACCTCAAGGGTGGGTTCGGGCCGAAGACGCTTTTTCACCATGACGCGCTCAGCGCGCTCCTCCGCAGTGGACTCCCCAAGCTTTCGGTCCTGCCAAGCCTGAGCCCTCGCCTGAACAAAGGCCAAGAGCCCCTCGGCTCCTTGGCCGGTGGCCTCGAAAAGGCCAAGCCATGAAAACCGCAGAAAGACCGACAGGGACATAAACAAGCCAAGCGTTGCAACGAGGGTGAGGCCAGTGGCTCCCAAGGCCCACTCCAATGCGCCCCCCACGAAGCTGCCCAGTGCGCCCCCAGCAAACGTATCGACAAAGAGACCATCAAGCCGCAATCGCTGCGCCTCAAGAGCGCAGCTAAAACTCAGAAAGAGAAGAAAGCCGAAAAACTGACTCGTGATCACGCCCAGATTCCAGGGGCCCTCCAGGTCCTCATCGGGACGCGAAAGCTTCTGGCGCTGACGAATCTGAACGGCCCGCAGATACAGACTTCTTGCAAGAACCAGGCAGAGAAGCACCCACCAGCAGGAAGACGCGCCGAAGAAAAAGAGAAACACGTCCGCCAAGAGGGCACCGGCGCGACCCAGCCAGTTGTGAACCTGTGCAGAGGATGAGTACTGAAACCAGGCTGAGTCCTGCGAAGAAAAGCTCACCAGGGAGAGCGCCAAGAACACGCCAAAAGAGAGAAGGCCAATCCAGGACAGGTCGGCCAGCAGCGCTTCAGTCACAGGCGATACCTGCGAGGTTGCAGCAGAGGGCTTTCGACGAGTGGCCGCTCGGCGTCGCTTAGTGGAGGAATCGGAAAAGAGGGCCATCAGGCGGGTTTGTCATTAAGGGTTTTTATAATTGTCTTAGAAATGTCGTCTTCACGTTGTGCTTGCAACTCGAAAGTCTCCAACATGACCCAGCATCATCGCCTTCTTATTCTTGGATCAGGCCCTGCAGGCTATACGGCGGCCGTCTATGCGGCACGCGCCAACCTCAATCCCGTGCTTATCACTGGCCTGGCTCA
>DDPR01000015.1:0-13690 GCA_002342295.1 Burkholderiales bacterium UBA2463 | reverse complement strand
GACCTCATGCAGCGTTTTCTGGCTCACGCCGAGCGCTTCAATACCCAGATCGTCTTCGATCACATCCACACTGCAGCGCTCACTGAGAAGCCCATCCGACTGGTTGGCGATGCAGGCGAGTACACCTGTGATGCCCTCATCATTTCGACGGGCGCCTCGGCCCAGTACCTGGGCCTGCCCTCCGAGGAGGCCTTCATGGGGCGCGGCGTCTCGGCCTGCGCAACATGCGATGGGTTCTTCTATAAGGGTCAGGACGTCTGTGTGATTGGAGGGGGCAACACAGCAGTCGAAGAGGCCCTCTACCTCAGCAACATCGCCAAGTCCGTGAGCGTCGTTCATCGCCGTGATCGCTTCAAGGCTGAGCCCATTCTGGTGGATCGACTTATGGCCAAGGTGAAAGAGGGCCATGTCAGACTCGAACTCAACAGCACCCTCGATGAGGTTCTCGGAGACGACTCGGGCGTGACGGGCGTGCGACTGGCCCGTGCCGATGGCTCCAAGCATGAGCTTGCTGTTCACGGCGTTTTTGTGGCCATTGGCCATCGACCCAACACCGAGATCTTCGAGGGCCAACTCAACATGGAGAATGGTTACATCAAGACCCACAGCGGCCTCCAGGGAAATGCCACCGCAACGAATATTGCCGGCGTATTCGCAGCAGGAGATGTGCAAGACCATATCTACCGACAGGCCATCACCAGCGCGGGCACCGGCTGCATGGCCGCACTCGATGCGCAGCGCTACCTTGAAGCCCTCCAGGCGTAGACCGTTTCGAAGCAACCCCACCATCCCGCTCAGCGAGGATGACCGCAGTCTTTTTCGCAAGGCTGCGGCCGGGGCAACACCGGTGAATACGGACAAGCATCCGTCAGTGCTTGCAAAGCCCAAGCCGCTTCCCATTCCGCGGCAACGAAACCGCGACGAGTATGAGGCCCTCCAAGAGAGCAGGCTCTCCGACTTCACCTCGGACACCCTGCTTGACACCGATGAGGCACTCTCATTTACGCGCAATGGCGTCTCTTCCGACACCCTTCGACGTCTTCGGCGCGGTCATTGGACCATCCAGGCTGAACTCGATCTGCATGGCCTGCGCACCGATGAGGCCCGAGAGGTCTTTGCCGCCTTCATCCGTGACTGTCAAAAAAGAGACCGCCGCTGTGTGCGTGTGATTCACGGCAAGGGCCTGGGCTCCGTGGGCGGCGAGCCCGTTCTCAAGAACAAAGTAAAGGCTTGGCTCATGCAAAAAGACGAGGTACTCGCCTTTTGCCAGGCCTCTGCGCACGAAGGGGGATCGGGCGCAGTGGTGGTCCTGCTCAGGGCCTCAAGCTAAGACGCCTGGGGCATCTCTTTTTCTGTCTCGAAGCGATTGGTGATGGGAAAACGCCAATCGCGACCGAATGCGCGAGGCGAAATTCGCGCCCCAGGCGCAGCCTGACGACGCTTGTACTCGCTCAGACGCAAGAGGCGCAACACCTTGGCCACCGTGGCTCGGTCATGGCCAGCAGCCAACACATCGTCAATGGACTCCCCCCGCTCTACAAAGCGCGCCAGAATATCGTCGAGCTCATCGTAGGGTGGAAGACTGTCTTGGTCGGTCTGATCTGGGCGCAGCTCCGCACTTGGCGCCCGCGAAATGGTCCGCTCGGGGATGGGCTGAGGCCTTCCCGCCGCCTGAGCCCGCTCATTGCAAAGCCGCGCAAGTCGATAGACCCCTCCCTTCAAAAGATCTTTGATGACGGCATAGCCCCCGACCATGTCGCCATAGAGGGTGCAGTAGCCCATGGCCATCTCGGACTTGTTGCCCGTGGTGAGCACGAGTCGGCCCGTCTCATTCGAGAGCGCCATCAGCAGTACCCCCCGAATGCGCGACTGAAGATTCTCTTGTGTAAGCCCCTGCCCCGGGCCGCCAAAAGTCGGCTCAAGGCTCTTGGTGAAGGCCTGCATCATGGGCTCAATGGCCACAGTAGAGAGCTTGACCCCGAGCGCCTGCGCACAGGCCTTGGCATCTTCCAGACTGATCTCTGCGGTGAAGGGTGAGGGCATCATCACTGCCGTAACCTGATCTGCGCCAAGCGCATCCGCGGCGATGGCCAGCGTCAACGCTGAATCGATACCCCCCGAGAGGCCCACGATGCCGCCCTTGAACCCGTTCTTTAGAACATAGTCTCGCGTGCCAAGAACGAGTGCCTCGTAGGCCTGCGCATCGGCCGAGAGTTCCTCGGCCACCGCACCCGGCACGAGGGCACCAGAGGCACTGAAGTTCACTGTGATGTCGTCCTCAACGAAGCGCCGCGCGCGTGCACAGACCTCACCGGCCGCATCCAAAACAAAGCTATCGCCATCGAAGACCAGTTCGTCTTGCCCCCCGACCAGATTACAAAAAAGCGTGGGGATTCGGTGACGACTCACATGCTTGCGCGCAACGGCCAGTCGCTCTTCTTGCTTATTCAGATGAAAGGGCGAGGCATTGAGGACAAGCAGCGCCTCTGCGCCCTCGGCCTTGGACATGGCTGCAGCGCGGCCGAACCAGACGTCTTCACAGATGGCAATACCGAGGCGCTTGCCAGCGCTCTCAAACACTACTGGTGCGCCATCGGCAACGAAATAGCGCTGCTCATCAAAGACCGCGTAATTGGGCAGCTCAAGCTTGCCGTAGCAGGCAAGCACGGCGCCGTCGCGCGCCACGGTGGCGGAGTTCACCAGCCGTCCCTCGAGAAGTCTGGGATGGCCCACGACCACCGCCAGACCAGGCCATTGGCTGGTCTGCACCACCAGCTCATCGAGAACCTGCGCGGCGCGCTTGAGAAAAAGAGGCCGCAGCAGGAGGTCCTCTGGGGGGTAGCCCACAAGAGATAATTCGGGGGTGAGAACCACCTGGGCGCCCTGGGCATAGGCCCTGTGAGCCGACTGGCGAATACGCTCAGCGTTTCCGACGAGGTCGCCAACCGTCGCGTTAAGCTGGGCAACCAGAATCTTCAGGGTCATGCATGAATTATCGCACGCAGGTTTTTGATGGATTCACGCGCATGGATGCTGAGCGGTGGCGCTCACTCTGGGCCGCCTCCCCGCAGCCCACGCCCTTTACGCAGATCGAGTTCCTCAGCGCGATGGAGCGCTCCGAGTCGGCCTGCGCTGAGAGCGGCTGGGCTCCCCTACCCCTCTTGGTGCACGATGAATCAGGTGCCGCGGTGGCCGCGGTTCCGCTCTACGCCAAGTCGCATAGCTACGGGGAGTATGTCTTTGACTGGGCATGGGCACGCGCCTTTGAGCAGGCGGGGCTTCGCTATTACCCCAAGGGGCTGGTCGCAAGCCCCTTTAGCCCCGTACCGGGTAGCCGACTCCTCGGCCGCGACCCTCAGGCGCGCTCAGCAGCGGCTCATGCGCTCACAGACTTTGTCCAAAGCAGCGGTCTCTCATCCATGCATCTGCTCTTTGGAACCCATGAAGATCATGACGCCCTTGAGGCACTCGGATGGCTGCGACGAACGGGCGTTCAGTTTCACTGGATGAATAAGGGATACGACTCCTTCGAGGACTTTCTCAATGCACTGGCCCAGCCCAAACGAAAAAAGATTCGCGCTGAGCGCCGCAAGGTTCAGGAGGCAGGCGTGCGTTGCGAGGTGCGATGGGGATCCGACATCACGCCGGCGCACTGGGCATTCTTCTATCGCTGTTATTGCCAGACCTATCTTGAGCATGGCAACCCACCCTATCTGAGCGAGGCCTTTTTTGACGAGGTGCGTCAGACCATGCCGCAGTCGTTTGTCATGACCCTTGCGCGCGATGACACGGATGCACTCATCGCCTGTGCGCTGCTGCTCATCGACGCAAAGCATGAAGTGCTCTACGGGCGCTACTGGGGAAGCATTGCTCGAGTGCCTTGTCTGCACTTTGAACTTGCCTACTACGGCCCCATCGAATGGGCCATCTCAAGAGGCATTCAACGATTCGAGGGGGGCGCCCAAGGCGAGCACAAAATGGCGCGGGGGTTCGAGCCGATTGAGACGGCCTCCATGCACTGGATTGAGCAGCCTCAGTTTCGAGAGGCCGTTGCGAACTTTTTAGAACGTGAGGGACAGGGCATGAGCGGCTATCTCTCAGAACTCGATGACCGCACGCCCTTTCGGGCGCAGGAGACTCAGAAAGACGCGGCTAGGTAAGGCTTGCCTCGTAACGCTCTCGGCCACTGAGAAGCTCGCGAGCGGCCGCCTCTGGGCCCTCCCAGCCCTTCACCTTTACCCACTTGCCCTTCTCGAGGTCTTTGTAATGCTCGAAAAAGTGCTGGATGGAGGCCAGACGATCGGGGTTGATGTCTTCAACTTTCTTCCAGTGCCTGTAGATCGGCAGAATCTTGTCCGTAGGAACCGCGAGGAGCTTGGCGTCTCCGCCGGCCTCATCGTCCATCATGAGCACGCCCAGGGGCCGGCAAGGAACCACTGCACCCATGGCCACGGGATACGGGGTGATGACGAGCACATCAACCGGGTCCCCGTCATCCGAGATGGTCTGCGGGACATATCCGTAATTACAAGGGTAGTGCATGGCCGTCATCATGAATCGATCAACGAAAAGAGCACCAGACTCCTTATCGACCTCGTACTTGATGGGGTCCGACATGGCGGGAATCTCGATGATGACGTTGAATTCTTCGGGTAGGCGCTTACCCGCAGTGACGTTCTGAAGGGCCATTTTGAGTCTCTTAAGTGTGTAAGATTTTGTTGCTCGGTCCGACCATTCTAAGGGATCGACCATGAGCATCATTCACTCTCAAAGGGGACGTCAATGGCAGTCGGACTTAATCTGGCCCTCATCTGTGGCCTGCTGGCCATCATCTACGGCATCGTCTCAAGCCGATGGATTCTTTCAAAGTCACCCGGCAATGCCCGCATGCAAGAGATCGCGGCAGCCATTCAGGACGGTGCCTCTGCCTATCTTGCTCGTCAGTACCAGACCATCGCTCTCGTTGGCGTGGCCATCTTTATTCTCATTGCCATCATCCCCGGACTTGGACTCAACACGGCCATTGGTTTTGCCATTGGCGCCGTGCTCTCGGGCGCAGCTGGCTTCATTGGAATGAACATCAATGTGCGCGCCAATGTGCGCACAGCAGAGGCCGCTCGCAATGGCATCAATCCGGCACTGGCCATCGCATTCCAGGGCGGCGCCATCACCGGCATGTTTGTCATTGGCCTGGGCCTCATCGGCGTGACTGGCTTCTATGCCTACGAGCTCAACCAAAACGGGGGCGACGTGGAGAAGGCGCTTCGCCCGCTGGTGGGTCTGGCCTTTGGCTCGTCGCTCATCTCCATCTTCGCGCGACTGGGTGGCGGCATCTTCACCAAGGGTGCAGACGTGGGTGCAGACCTCGTGGGCAAGGTGGAAGCCGGCATCCCTGAGGACGACCCCCGCAATCCGGCCGTCATTGCCGACAACGTTGGCGACAACGTCGGCGACTGCGCAGGCATGGCTGCCGACCTCTTCGAGACCTACGCAGTCACGGTCATTGCCACCATGCTGCTTGGGTCTCTGCTCATGAAGGGCATGGCCGCAGAGGCCGCCATCTACCCGCTTGCACTGGGCGGCGTCTCCGTCATCGCCTCCATCATTGGATGCTTCTTCGTTCGCTACTCAGGAACGGGAAAGATCATGAACGCCCTCTATAAGGGGCTCATCGTTGCCGCAGTGCTCTCCATCGTCGCCTTCTACTACGTGACGGACTGGGTCATGGGACAGGCCACAAGCGCCATGCCCGGACTTACGACCATGCACCTCTGGCTCTCTGCGGTGGTGGGTATTGCGCTCACCGCAGCCATGGTGGTCATTACCGAGTACTACACCGCCACGGAGTACGCGCCTGTGCGACATGTTGCGGCGGCATCTGAGACCGGCCATGCCACCAACATCATCGCGGGCATTGCAGTCTCGATGCGCTCAACCGCCCTGCCCGTTCTCTCGGTCTGCGTGGCCATCTTCGTCGCCTACGCCCTTGCAGGTCTCTACGGCATTGCCGTGGCGGCCACCAGCATGCTCTCCATGGCCGGCATCATCGTGGCCCTCGATGCCTATGGCCCCATCACCGACAACGCCGGCGGCATTGCAGAAATGGCAGAACTTCCCAAAGAGGTTCGAAACGTCACCGACCCGCTCGATGCGGTGGGCAACACCACCAAGGCGGTTACCAAGGGCTATGCCATTGGCTCAGCGGGCCTTGCCGCACTGGTGCTCTTTGCCGACTACACGCACGCGCTTGAGGGCATGGGCCAGGCCATCACCTTCGACCTCTCAGACCATGAAGTCATCATTGGCCTTTTCATTGGCGGCATGATTCCCTACCTCTTTGGTGCCATGGCCATGGAGGCCGTTGGTCGATGCGCGGGGGCGGTCGTCACAGAGGTGCGCCGTCAGTTCCGCGAGATCAAAGGCATCATGGAAGGGACAGGCAAGCCCGAGTATGGCGTGGCCGTTGACATGCTTACCAAGGCTGCCATTAAAGAGATGCTCATTCCCTCTTTGCTGCCGGTGATTGTTCCTGTGGCCGTTGGCCTCATCCTTGGTCCGAAGGCGCTGGGCGGCATGCTCATGGGCACCATCGTCACCGGGCTTTTTGTGGCCATCTCGATGTGTACAGGGGGCGGCGCATGGGACAACGCCAAGAAATACATCGAAGACGGTCACCATGGGGGCAAAGGCTCAGACGCCCACAAGGCGGCTGTGACCGGCGATACCGTGGGTGATCCCTACAAAGACACCGCGGGTCCCGCCGTGAACCCTCTCATCAAGATCATTAACATCGTGGCACTGCTCATCGTGCCCATCCTGCCCATCGTTCCGAAGTAAGTCGAAACCTTAGGCGAGTGCCGCAGCCTGATGCCAGAGCGCCCGTGCGCGCTCGGCATCACCCCTGCGCTCAGCGAGGTCCGCCAAGGCCAGGCACACGCGAACAGTGGGCCTGAGGGATCGGGCGCGTTCAAAGAAAGATTCGGCCTGCTCGGTGCGACCCTGCACCAGGCTCATTCGACCCCGTGCCCAGGCCATCTCGTAGGTCATCACCCGCGTGCGGCCCCACTCCTCAAGCTTGCCCTCTTGTTCACGCGGATCGTCCTCGCAGTCCGCATACGCCACGAGCAGGCTGTCGTCCCATGTCATTTTGAGAGAGGCCTCCACAATCCGACGTGCTTCTCGCTGCTGGCCACAGGCCAAAAGCGCATGGGCAATGAGTTTGGCCACGCCAGTCTCGTGCAGCTCATCGCCCTTCAGAAGGCCGATGGTGTCTCGCACCCGATCGATGTGGCCAGAGGCCTCCTGAATGAGCGCCTCCACGGCCCTCTCACGGGACTTCGATGCCAAAAGGGGTGCAATGGCCTTGCGATTCTCAAGGAGCCTCAGGATGCGCAAGACCTCGGCCCACTCGCCTGCAAGCTGATGGGCCTTCAGACTCAGGCGCATGGCATACACATGCTTGCGGTCACCCTTCAGGATGGGCTCAAGAGCATGAAGCGCCGTCTGACCGTTGCGCTGATCGAGGGCGAATTCCGCAATGAGCAGAGACTTGAGTTGGGGATGATGGTCTCGGCCCACCTCGACACCCTGTAGCCGGGAGAGCCACTGTTCTCGGAGCCGAAAGTCCCCCAGCGTATGCGCAGCGCGGGCCGCCAAAGAGGCCACAAGACGAGAGACGGGCAGGCGCACATCCGTCATGAGGCCAAAGTCGTGGTCGTAATCCTCAGCCTCCTTCGTGACACGCGCATATCGACCCTCACTGAAATCGAGCACCAGCTCAGCGAGCGCCTTGAGTCTGCGCACTTCCTTGTGATGAGCCCGCTGACGACGAAAGAATCCGGGCAGATCGCCCACAAAGCGCAGCAGACGCAAGGCGCCCAGGAGCAGGCCAACAATGACAATGAGCGAGACAATGGCCGTGGAGAGGGCCATGTCTAGGCGCCAGCCCCCAACCCAGATCGACACGGCCGCACCCTGAGACTGCAGACCGAGCAGAACGGCCAGCAAAATGGCCAGCCCCATCACCGCAGAAAGCAGCCGAGTCATGGCAGTTTGGAGATGGCCTCGTAGATGCCATTGAGCTCGCCTGAGGCGCGTCTCACGGGCTCTGCCGTCTGATCAAAAAGCCTCGCCAGAAGCGCCTGAGCAGCCAACAGATCGCCCTGCGCGGCCGCATTCTGTCCGAGTTGAATCGAGAGTCGGGCCGCAAGGAGTCGGAAGCGAAGCTGGTCACGGCCCAGCTCAAAAAATGCAACGCTTTTTAAGGACTCGGCGCCGTCGTCCACCCGGCGAACCTGGAAGAGCTCAGTCAGGCTCTGCCAGAAAGACCCGCTCAAGAGGCCTGAGGCATCCGCTTTCTTGGGTGCCCCAACAGCAGGCATGGCCGCGAGGGTAGGAAGACTCTCCACCTGGTCTCCCAGATCGATGAGCCGAGACACAATGCGAGAGGCCTCGGGCGAGAGCGTGCCGCCAAGGCCGGACTGACCCGGCGCAGGCAGGCCCGTGCCATAGGTCTCACCCGATGCCCCCTCGTATTCGCCCGGCGCGGTCACGCTGGAATCAAACATGAGTGAGGAGAAGCCTCCCACTGTCCAGCGACCCACCAAGACACCCAGCGTGAGGCCGAGCACCAACATCATTACGCCCCAGCGGCGCATGCTGACCCGAGTCACCATGGCTGAGGGACGAGCGGTCACAACAGAGGGCTGAGCGCCCTGCGGGGGTCTCGCGGCATTGCTCATGTCATGAGTGTAATGCGCGACAACACCTCATCAAGGGCCAATGAGGGCAGCGCCTCGTAGCGTGCTGTGGGCTGCGCCAGCCTCAGTGCCTCAAAGATTGCGGGGTGATGCCCCATAAAGTGGACCCGCCCTGCATCAATGCCTTGGGCAGAGAGGCCTGCTAACACCGGCGCGACAGCGGCCGAGGAGGAGAGAAGCGCCCACCAGTTCGAGGGCTCTGGAGGCAGGGGTGCAAGCGTGATCGGGGTGCGTGTGTAGAGCGCCAGAGGCAGACAAAGAAGGCCATCGGCTCCAAGTGCTTCG
Organism: Burkholderiales bacterium UBA2463; assembly: GCA_002342295.1. Lineage (GTDB taxonomy): Bacteria > Pseudomonadota > Gammaproteobacteria > Burkholderiales > Burkholderiaceae_A > Hahnella. The sequence continues at coordinate 4,646 of DDPR01000015.1, read as the reverse complement.
GCCAAGTCAGGTCGATTATCAAGACCCTCCAGAAGGACAACCGCCTCCTCCTCGCGAGCCCGGCCGCGAAGAAGCTCAGCCAGAGAGGCCGCATCCCCCACCTGAGCGGGCAAGAGCACCTCACTCTCTGTGCGCCCCAGCACGCCGCGAAGGGCCTGAGCGCTAGATGCACCCGTTGCGGCCAGGCGGGGCGCATTCTGGCGCTCAGTGAGAAGTCTTAGGAGGCGGGGACACAGGCCAAGGGCCTCGGCGCTTGCAGGGCTCGTAGCAACCAGCCAGAGGGGCCTCGGACCCAAGGCAGTCAGCGCCGCAGCAAGACTCTGCTCACGGGCCTCATCAATCGGATCGAGCCGGGCAAATGGGGCAAAGAGGCAATGCACGTCAAGCGCGCGAGCCCCCTGCTCGCAGGCACGAAACCATCGGTCGGGAAGACCCTGCCAAGTTGGCCGGGTGATGAGAAGCCGCGTGTTCACGATGCGCACGCCAGCCGAGCGATTTAGTGGGATGCCAGCCGAGCGATGAGATCGTCAGCGCCTTGGTCGCGCAGCGCCTGCGCCACCCGGAGCCCCAGCTGCTCGGGGTCCTGGCCCGTTAAGTCGGCTGAGCAGAGACTGCTGCCATCGGGCATGGCCAGACGTGCGCGCAGACGCAAGACGCTCTCTGTTCCGTGAGGCTCACTCACGCAGTAGGCGGCAAGGGGCATCTGGCAGCTGCCGCCAAGCACTCGAGACACAGCGCGCTCGGCAGAGACTTCCCTGAATGTCTGCTCGTGCGCCAGCACGGAGACGAGTACATGCGTGGCCGTATCGCCTGCGCGAGTCTCGATGCCCAAGGCACCCTGCCCCGCAGCGGGCAGCATCTCCTCCGGGGCCATGATCTGCCGAATCCGCTGGGCAAGCCCCAGGCGCTTGAGGCCTGCGGCGGCCAGAATGATGGCCTGCATCTCACCGCGGTCGAGCTTAGAGAGTCGCGTATCGAGGTTCCCGCGAAGTGCCACCACCCTTAGGTGAGGATAGGAGGCCCGAATCTGAGCCTCGCGACGCAGAGACGAGGTGCCCACCAGGGCTCCAGCGGGCAGGTCGGCCAGTCCACCGAACTCATTTGAGACAAACGCATCTCGAGGGTCTTCTCGCTGCATCACGGCTGAGAGCGCAAAGCCCTCGGGCAGCTGCATGGGAACATCTTTAAGGGAGTGCACGGCCAGATGAGCCCGGCCCTCTTCAAGGGCCGCCTCCAGCTCCTTCACAAAGAGGCCCTTGCCGCCCACCTTCGAGAGCGTGCGATCGAGAATCTGGTCGCCTCGCGTTGTCATGCCAAGGATGCTGACGGACTCACCCGAGTGTTCCTGAAGCAGGTCTCTTACGTGCTCGGCCTGCCACATGGCCAGACGGCTCTCTCGCGATGCGATAATCCACATAAGTTCCCAGTGTAATGGACGGCCAGACCCACATGACAGATTCGCTTGCCAACAAACATCACGCGTGGTCGGGTCGATTCAGCGAGCCCGTCTCCGAGCTCGTGCAGCGCTACACCGCATCCGTGGGTTTTGATGCACGTCTGGCGCAGGTCGATATCGAGGCCTCACTGGCCCATGCCCAGATGCTCTGCTCGGTTGGCATTCTCTCGGCCCAAGACCTCTCCCAGATTCAAGCCGGCATGGCTCAGATTCGTGAAGAGATCCGCTCGGGCCGATTTGAATGGTCTCTTGCGCTTGAGGATGTTCATCTCAACATTGAGCGCAGACTCACCGAGTTGGTTGGCGATGCCGGAAAGCGCCTGCATACGGCGCGCTCTCGCAACGACCAGGTGGCCACCGATATCCGGCTGTGGCTGCGAGGGCAGATTGATGAGATTCGAGTGGCCCTCACCGCCCTGCGGGCTGCCCTCATCACGCAGGCCGAGCAGCATGCCCATACCGTGATGCCTGGCTTCACGCACCTTCAGGTGGCTCAGCCCATTAGCTTTGGCCATCACATGTTGGCCTATGAGGCCATGTTTGCTCGCGACGACGAGCGACTGGCCGATGCGCGCAGACGCGTCAATCGCCTGCCACTGGGTGCTGCCGCCCTCGCGGGAACCTCATTTGCCATTGATCGGGCACAGGTTGCCCAACACCTTGGCTTTGAGGGTCTCTGTGAAAACTCGCTCGATGCAGTGAGCGACCGCGACTTCGCCATTGAATTCACCGCCGCATGTGCCTTGGTGATGACACACGTCTCGCGCCTCTCTGAGGAGCTCATCCTTTGGATGACGAGCCGATTCGGATTTGTGTCGCTGCCTGACCGCTTCTGCACGGGCTCCTCCATCATGCCGCAGAAGAAGAACCCCGATGTGCCTGAGCTTGCACGGGGCAAGACCGGTCGCGTCAATGGCCATCTGGTGGCGCTTCTCACCCTCATGAAGGGCCAGCCTCTGGCCTACAACAAAGACAACCAGGAAGACAAAGAGCCTCTCTTTGATACGGTTGATACGGTGCTCGACACCCTGCGCGCCTTTGCCGAGATGATTGAGGGCATGAAGCCCCATGCCGCCAATATGCGCAGGGCTGCACTAGAGGGCTACGCGACCGCCACGGACCTGGCTGATTACCTTGTGAAGAAGGGCCTTCCCTTTCGGGACGCGCATGAGGCCGTCGCGCATGCGGTGAGAACAGCAGTTGAGAAGGGTTGCAGTCTTGAAGCCCTCTCGCTCACAGAGCTCAAAGCCTTTAGCCCACTCATCGATGAGGATGTCTTCTCGGTGCTCACCCTCGAGGGGTCCCTCCACGCTCGCAGTCATGTGGGCGGCACAGCCCCTGCGCGCGTGCTAGAAGCCGCAAGGGCCGCGCGAGCCCGATTGGGCTAGTCAGTCTTCTTAGGCCTTCTTCGTGGGGGGCAGGTCGGTGCAACTGCCTTCGTAGACCTCGGCGACCATCCCGATGGACTCTCCAAGCGTGGGATGAGGGTGAATCGTCTTTGCGAGGTCTGTCGGATCGCAGCCCATCTCAACGGCAAGGGCGAACTCGCCAATCATGTCACCTGCGTGGGTCCCGACCATGCCGCCGCCAACAACGCGGTGCGTCTCTGGATCCACAAGCATCTTGGTAAAGCCCTCGTCACGCCCATTGGCAATGGCGCGCCCTGAGGCAGCCCACGGGAAAACGGCCTTCTCCACCTTGATGCCTTTGGTCTTGGCCTCGTCCTCCGTAAGACCCACCCAGGCCACCTCGGGATCCGTATAGGCCACCGATGGAATGACGCGAGCATCAAAGAAACTCTTCAGACCAGCGGCGGCCTCTGCGGCCACGTGACCCTCATGCACGGCTTTGTGGGCCAGCATGGGCTGCCCCACGAGGTCTCCAATTGCAAAGATGTGCGGCTGGTTGGTGCGCATCTGGCCATCCACCTTGATGAAGCCGCGGTCATCCACGGCGACGCCAGCCTTGTCCGCAGCCACCGACTTGCCGTTGGGGCGGCGCCCAACAGCCTGGAGCACCAGGTCGTAGACCTGCATGTCGGCAGGCGCACCCTCCCCCTCGAACTTCACATGAATACCGTCTGGCCGCGCCTCTGCGGCGACGGTCTTGGTCTTGAGCCAGACGTGGTCAAAGCGGTGGGCATTGAATTTCTGCCAGACCTTCACCAGATCGCGGTCGGCCCCCATCATGAGTCCGTCCATCATCTCCACCACGTCCACCCGAGCGCCCAGTGTTGAGTAGACCGTGGCCATCTCCATGCCGATGATGCCGCCACCAATGACGAGCATGCGCTTGGGACGCTGGCGCAACTCCAGGGCGCCCGTGGAGGTGACAACGCGCGGATCACTGGGCAGGAAAGGCAGTTTCACCGCCTCGGAGCCCGCCGCAATAATCGCCTGGGCAAACTTGATGACCCTATGGCTTCCATCTGCTGCCGTGACCTGCAGATGATGCGCATCGAGAAACTCGCCCGTCCCCTGGATGACCGTCACCTTACGAGCCTTGGCCATGCCGGCGAGTCCACCGGTTAGCTTGGAGACCACTTTCTCTTTCCAGCCTCGCAGCTTGTCGAGATCCACCTTCGGCTCACCAAAACTCACCCCGTGCGCTTCGAAAGACTTGGCCTCGTCCATGACGGCTGCCACATGCAGCAGCGCCTTTGAGGGAATGCAGCCGACATTGAGGCAGACACCGCCCAGGGTGCTAAAGCGCTCCACAAGAACAGTCGAGAGGCCAAGATCTGCAGCACGAAAAGCGGCCGAATAGCCACCGGGGCCGGCACCCAAAACCAGCATTTGAGTCTGCAAGTCGGCTGCCGCAGAAGAGGGGGGGCCCGCCTGCGCAACCCCAGCTGCAGGTGCCGTGGCCGAGGCGCTTGGCTCCACGGTGCCCAGCACCGAGCCCTCACTCACCTTGTCTCCCACCTTGACTGAAAGGCTGGTGAGCTTTCCGGCAAGGGTTGCAGGAATCTCCATCGAGGCCTTGTCAGACTCCACGGTGATGAGGCTTTGTTCAAGAGAGACGGTGTCTCCGATCTTGACCAGGACCTCAATCACCTCCACATCTTTGAAGTCCCCAATGTCGGGGACTCTGAGTTCTTGGGTGGGCATGTGCTCAGTCCTTAGAGGGCAATGCGACGAAAGTCGCTCAGCAGCGAGACGAGATAGGCGTTAAAGCGCGCTCCCGCAGC
>DDPR01000001.1 GCA_002342295.1 Burkholderiales bacterium UBA2463 | reverse complement strand
CTGGCCGCATCAAAGTCTCCTGCTACGAAGGTTTCGGCCACCACAAAGCCGCTGTAGCGGCGCAGCTCAAAGGGCGCCTCACTCTGCAAAACGGTATAGGCCGGCTCTTCAATGGCCATGGCAGTGGAGGGCGCAAGAAATAGGCATAGCAGGAGGGTGAGGAAGGATCGCATGAAATAGAGGGGCATTTAGCGCAGAGGGCGCGGCATGTTGGTTAAGACGGGTGGCGCGTGTGGGCTGCGGAATCACGGATAGGAGGCCTTGCTGAGCGAGGAGATTCGGCCTTGAATCAAATTTATATCGCGTTCCAACACTTGAACGAAATTTTGTTTTTCTTGCCAAGCCACATCTCCAGCTGAGGAGGCATTTTGATGAGCCCATAAAGCTACAGAGAGACTTCCCCTCTCCTCAAAACGAATTCCCGCAATTTGAGAAATTTGTGCCAGGTCAACCCTGTGCTGCTCTGAGAAGTCCAGCCAGCGCTCCAGATGTTCCCCAGATGCGAGTTTGTTGGATTTGGACCTATTGCAGCTGGCATGGGCAAGGACAAAGTTGGGGACCATATCCCTCGGGTAGAGGGAGAATGGGATAAAGTGATCGACGTCTCCGCCTCTGACAAGACTCCCGTCGCAGTAAAAGCATTTGCTGCGCAAATCCATCAGTCCCTCCCTAAGCAGCCCCAACGCCTGACGTGACGCGGAAAATAAGAAGCTCTCTAGGTCGTCAGACGGACCGAGAATTCTTGTGTTTAGTGCGATTCCTCTTATATGGTTGACCCATTGGGCTCTGGCCATCTGGGTAACAAGAGGGTGAAAGCGTCGGAGGCAAAAAGCCACACCGTCTCTGAGAAGTAGCCCATCTTTGTGCTCCTCAAAGATAAAAGGATCCCTGCCTCCGGCGAGGTTTTGGATGTATTTAACAGGCTGTTCTTTGATTGTTCTTATTACAGAGGCCAGCAATCCCGAGAACGCACGGTTGTGCTGAGCAGTATTTATGGTTTCCCTTGGGTACTTCTCTCGAAACACGCGAATTGAGCTAACTATGGCAGCCTGTCTGCCATGGTTTTGGAGTAAAACTTGTTCCTCGCCGCCTGTCCTCGCAAAGGGCTGAGATTGTTGCCAGTAGTAAGCGATGAACTTGCCACCCAGTTCCTGAAAGCTGATGAACACCGACTCATTGCAATCAGCAGTTTTGTCAATGCAGAGGTCCGCGATACCCAAAATCAATGCGAACTTATAGGTGGCTGCGAACTCACCCTCATTGAAGATGCGCTGGATTTTTGAGAGAAAGCTTAACTGGAAGTCCGAACTGGGAACTATCTTTCCCTCGCGGCTCGCGATAGCGAGACTAGGCTTCATGCGGGATGCCCAGACCGAGTAAGTAGTTAAATGTGCTGTCGTAAAAGCTCGGATCTCTCGTTGGGTCTAAGGGGTCTCCGTTAGGGACAACGATGATCATCCCCTGTCGAGCCCTAGTGAGAAGTACTCGGTATGCGTTGATGAGATAAGTTTGACGCTCTGAACTATTGATGCGATTCCAGCGACTTCCAATGAATGAGTGTTTTGTCCACCCCGTAGGGGTGTGCCTTAGGTCACCATCCCAGACGACACCGACCCAATCAAGCTCTAGCCCTTGAATGTGAAACTCCGTCGCCGCGTCCTCAAGGTAGTACGACGACCTAACATCCTCTTTGTCGTCTAAAAACCAGTGGATTGGGTCGAGCGGACATCTAACATCAATCGCATGCGGTTTTAGCCTTATCGCCTGCGATGATACGACTAGGCCGTATCTCTCCGACCCTCGCGCTCGCTCGCGAAGCCATCTTTTTGCGCGGTCCAAGCTCCTAGTCACGCGAATTGGGTAGCGATCACAAATCTGACCGAATAGCTCCTTTGCTTCCTGGATTTCGAGGTTCAGGGCCGCCCTAACAAACTTTGAGAGAGACTCCGCCCTAAAAGAGCGCATGGAGACCTTGAGGTGAAGCGCTTCATTAAATTCGACTCTCGGAACACCCTTGAGTTTCTCGCTCCACTCGGGTTGTTTGTATTCGTGGTCATTTAGGTTGGGGGAAAGGTGCACCTCCCAATGGTTAAATTTTTCAGCCAGAGCGATAATCCACTCCCCCATTCCGGCCTCTCCCGTATTAATCTCCTGGCCCCCACCAACAAGGCAGACGATAACGGTCCAATCGAGGTGCCTGTCCATACAGGAGATGAGAAACTCTGGCTCCGAGGAGTCAAAGCCCGTAATGCCTCGTTTTCGCTGCATAAAACGAGACGTTTGTTCCCTGTTCCACGCTCGCTGGGCTTCATCAAAAATCACCACGTGTTCAATGGGTGGAGCACCACCCTCAAGGAGGCATGCGTCTCGGAAGTGATGCACGTTTTGGATGAATTGTTTTGCCCCTCTCCTTGCCTCGCTCTTTTTTAGTCGATTGCCCTTTCGTGTCTCACGATCCACCTTATCTCTCGCAAGTGCCTCCTGCAGAATTGCGACTAAGGGGCCGTTGCCGGATAGATAGACTGAATAGAGATCGTCTGACCGGTCTGTATGTCTATTTGCTACGTCAAGTCCAACAAGCGTTTTCCCTGCCCCCGGGACTCCGCTCACAAAGCAAATCACTTTCTTCCTATTCTGTCTTGCCGACTCGACCAGGCTAGCCACAAAATTTGCGGTTAGCGAGAGGTTCTGGGCACCAGAGTCGCTTCTGGTGATGTCAGCTACGGAGTGGCCGGCGTAGAGTGCCTTGGCCGCGTCGACGATCGAGGGGGACGGATGATACCGACCGGATTCCCACTCAGGAATTGAAATTGGTGCGCCAGAAGTTCCTTCTAAAACTTCTTGAAGTGTTCTCGAGAGATTAGCCTGATCTGTGACTAGGGTTTGAAGAACATTGCTGGAATATTCTGGCGCCTTCTCTTGTTGAGGCACCGTTGATTGCGATAGCACCAGAACCGGGGCTATAACTTTTTCATGGCTAGATTCGTGGAAGTTTCTTAGGTCGAGGGCGTAATCAGTTACCTGATCTAAAAATCGCGAGTGCGCGGTGCGTTCACCGACCTTGTATTCGAGCACGAAAATCACGTGCCTCACGATAAGAATTACGTCGGCTCGACTACCTAGTCGAGGTATCGTGAACTCCAGGTAAATCGATCCATCCGCCTCAAATTCGGAGAGCGCGCTGCGGAGACTCTCAATCTCCACTTTCCAAGCATAAAGTTGAGCCTCCTCCACTGCAAATGTAGAGCACATCGTCAGCGCCCCCACAATTGATTCCGTTGGGGTTAGTAAAAAATTTTGTATATCAGACTTGTAATGAGTTTGAGCCATGAATTCCCGTCGAAAGCGAAGCTGAGTTCAATTGGAACGCCAACGTCAGCCACTCCACTCCGCTTCGTTCCATCGAGTCTGAGTTTTCCCATCTCGCAGTAAGGTCAAAGCCTAGGTCGCTGAGTATCAGCGTCAAGCACTTTTGGGGGTGGTTGCTAAAGAGTCGGCCGTTCGCGTCTCGATTACCTTCCGAGATATCTGGCCGAAGTTTTGGTACCGAGATTAGTAGGCATCCGTTAGCGTTAAGACATCGCTTCATCGTTAGGGTTGAATTGAGTAACGACTTCGTTGCAATGTGCATGAGCACGGCGCTACAAAGAACTCCGTCAAAGCCACCCTCAAAAGGTGGATCAAAATCTGGGAGCGTCGCTTGTATAACTCGCCCGCTGAGTTCCGGATGAATCTCTTGAGCCAATTGAACGAGCTCCTCGGAGGCGTCAACACCATAGGCTGCATAGCCTTGCCGAGACAGTTCGGCCATGTCGCGCCCAGAGCCACATCCGATATCTAGAATCCGTCCCCCCGGCGAAAACACCTTTCCAAATTGACGCGACAGTGGGCTCCGAACGGATTCATAGCGTCGAGCAACGACTTTCGCGTTGTTCGAGTAAAAAGCGATAGTGGCAGGGTCCATTTTTTTGTATCGGCAGCGTCTGGAGGCATCGCAGGGTTGGCTTACCCCCACGATACTTTATTCAACGGGAGGGTCTGCGGCGGATCTCGACACCTCGCGGCAAGGTGCTCGGTCTATGCATGCCCCGCCTCACTGCACCCCACTCAGCGCCGGGCCAGTCGCAGCCCCATCTTAAGAGGACCTTTTGGCGGGCGGTCGTCTGGCCCCCGAGATGTGCAGCATATGAGTAATCAGCATAAATAGGATTAATCTGTGAACGAGAGGTTGTTGGGGGATTTCGAGCCGACGGGGTCGGCTTGCAGACCCGGAAGAACAATGTACTTACCAAGCGGGTCGAGCGTCATGATGGGCGAGGGCGGGGTGATCTGGTTTTCTCAAGACGGCCACCTGTCGTGAGGAATCTAAAAAGTAACGCGCTGTGGCGTCGAACTCCCGTCCTTGAGCGACTCGGGTAGCAAGTCGTGCGGAAAGTTCTGATAGCAGACAGGCCGAAGAAAGCGCCAGAGTGCTTCAGTGCCAACCGAAGTGGTCCTGCTGTTCGAGGTCGCGGGAAAGGGTCCGCCGTGGACCATGGCATGACCAACCTCTACCCCCGTTGGGTATCCATTAAAGAGGATCCGGCCGACCTTGCGCTCAAGGACTTTGAGAAGTCTCCTCACGAATGAAGAGTCGTCGTCTTGATCCATCATGACGGTGGCCGTGAGCTGGCCATCAAGCGCAGCGGTGAGTTCGAGCATTTCTTCGTTGGTTTTGCAACGAATGATCAAGGAGCAAGAGCCGAAGATCTCATCATGCAGAGAGGGGTCTGCTAAGAACGACTGCGCAGTGGTTGCGAACAAATGGGCGCGACATTGGTTTGGGCCGCTCTTGTCCCCCGCCTTTGCCAATAGCTCTACGTGCGGATTCTTCAAGAGCCTGGCGACCCCAGATTCAAACGCCTGATAGATGTCTGATGTCAACATCGTGGAGGGCTGCGCAGCCGCGACGAGGTCGGCCAACGTCGTCGAAAAAGAGGCGAGGTTTGCATCCGCCCGAGCGATGAGAAGCCCCGGGTTGGTGCAAAACTGCCCAGATCCCATCAGCATGGAGTTTGAGAGACCCGCTGCAATGGAGTCAGCCCGGCCCTTCAGTGCCTCTGGAAGAAGATAGACGGGGTTGACGCTACTCATTTCTGCGTAAACCGGAATGGGCTCGGCTCGCGCGGCCGCAATGTTCATGAGCGCGAGTCCTCCGGAGCGCGAGCCCGTGAATCCAATTGCCTTGATGCGAGGGTCGGCCGCCAGCGAAGCGCCAATTTCATTACCTGAGCCAAACAACAAAGAGAATGTTCCCTCTGGCATGCCAGTTGTTTTTATCGCTTTTGCAATGCAGAGGCCGACCAACTCAGAGGTGCCAGGGTGAGCCGAGTGGCCCTTCACCACCACTGGGCAGCCCGCTGCGAGGGCAGAGGCGGTATCGCCACCAGCCACCGAGAACGCCAGTGGAAAATTACTGGCCCCGAAGATGAGCGCAGGCCCTAACGGGACATATCGCAAACGAATATCAGGTCGTGGCAGGGGAGCCCGATCGGGCAATGCGGTCTCGACCGTGGCACCGATGCAGCGACCCGACCTCGTCTCGCGCGCAAAGAGTCTGAGCTGGTTGATGGTGCGGGTGAGTTCACCCTCAAGACGGGGGTTTGGTAGGCCCGTTTCTAAGTTCGCTCTCTCTACGATTTCAAGTCGAGTATCCGCGAGGTTTTCTGATACTTGCTCTAGAAACTCGGCGCGCGCCTCCTGCGTGGTCTCTCGGTATGCATCGAATGCTTGTTCGGCAAGGGCGCAGGCTCGATCAACTTCTTGAGGGCCGGCGCCGGGATAGGCTGGCCCGAGGCGCTCGCCTGTTACAGGATTTACGGCGTGAATCGCTTCTCTCGAGCCATGAATAAAGCTCTGCCCGATGATCATGTGTCCTTGGGGTGTCATTTTTTTGGCGGCAGGTTAGGGCCTGTCTTTGGAGCCCTTGATGTGCTCGAGAATCCACTCTTTAAACTTTTGAGAGTGGGCGCGCTGTTGGGCGCCAGAGGGCGTAATAAGGTAGTAGGTGTACTCCCCGCAGTCATAGGTGTGCATGAGGGGCCGAACCAGCCTTCCTGACTCAATGTCGTCTCTGACCAAGAAGTATTGGGCAATTGCGATCCCGAGCCCCTCCTTCGCTGCGGAATAGGCGATCTCGGAGTTCTCGCACACCATCCCCCGGGGGATTGGTTGGTCAGGAAATCCACAAGAGGCAAACCAGAGTCCCCAATCCTCGGGGCGCCTCTTAATGTGCAATAGAGAGCAAGACAGCAAATCCTTCGGTGTTTTGATCCCTTTATTTATTAGATATGCTGGGCTGCACACCGGCAGAATGATGTTATCGATGAGCCTGGTTGCGCTCACACCTGGCCAGTCACCCCGTCCGAGGCGAATCGCGCAATCGATGTTGTCTCGACTGAAGTCCACCGGGTCTTGCGAGGTGGTGAGGTCTAGCGAGATTTCCGGATTCGCAGACAGAAATTGCGTGGAGTGAGGGATGAGCCACCGGATTGAAAAGGTGGTGTAAGAACGAATTCTTAGTAGGTTGCTTTTGGGCGATCCCCTCACTCTTTCCGTTGCAAACTTAATTTCAGAGAACGCCTGCGAGATGGCTGCTAAGTAGCGCTCTCCCTTTTCAGTCAGAGCGAGTTCACGATGGCGTCTAACGAAAAGGGAAACGTCCAGGAAGCTCTCGAGCTGTTGGATCTGTTTGGAGATAGCCCCCGGGGTGACACAGAGCTCAAGCGCCGCTCGCGAGATACTTCCATGCTGGCCGACCGAACGGAATGCCTTTAGAGCGTTCAGGGGGGGCAATTCGTTCATGTCTCTGAGCCGGCCTTTTACTCTGGCTTAATTCCGGCGTCTTTGATTGTTTTGGCCCATTTCTGAGCCTCGCTCCTCTGAAACGCGCCAAAGGCCTCAGGAGACATCGGCTTGAATTTGGCGCCCTCAGTCTCGAGACGCTTCATAACATTGGGCGACTGCATGATGCGATTGATCTCAACATTGAGTTTGGCAACCACCGCGGGGGGCGTTCCTGCGGGCGCGAATATGCCGATCCAATTACTAACCTCAAACCCAGGGAGGGTTTGTGCCACGGTCGGAAGCTCTGGTAACGCAGATGTTCGAGAGTTTCCAATGACTGCCAGCGCTTTGAGCTTGCCGGTTTTCACGTAGGGCAAAACGGTGGGCATGGTCGCGAACATCACCTGTGTTTGCCCGCCAATGAGGTCAGTGATTGCGGGAGCATTCCCCTTGTAGGGAATATGAGTCATGTCAGATTTCGCGAGAAAGTTGAATAACTCGCCTGCAAGGTGGCTCGTGGTGCCGACCCCGCCTGAGCCATAAGATATTTTTCCGGGGTTTGCCCGAATGAAGCTGATGAATTCGGGGACCGTTTTGCTTGTCACCCCGGGATTGACCACCAACAGGCCTTCAGCATCCAGCACGAACGCTACGGGCTGAAAATCCTTCAGGGGATCGTAGGGCATGTTTTTCATGAGCGAGGGATTGACTGCGTGGCTACCGATGTTTCCCATTACGAGCGTGTAACCATCGGCGGGCGCTTTGGCCACGAAGTCGGATCCGATGTTGCCACCACCACCGGTCTTGTTCTCAACGATGACTGTCTGGCCCCAGGACTCACTCAGACCTTGTGCGATGACTCTGGAGAAGGTGTCAGCAATGCCCCCTGTGGCAAATGGCGAAACGATCTTGATCTGACGATCTGGGTAGGCGGCACTCTGTGCTTGCGGGCCGGCAAACAAAGAAATTGCCAGAAGAAAGAAAAATGATTTTTTCATGTTCACACCCTCTGTTGGTTAAAAGACTTGTTCGAACAAATGAATGAAATCTCCTCTTTCTAAGGGACGAGGATTGGTGGCGGTTGAGTGGTCATTCATGGCGCCCTCGACCAATTGAGCAAGCACATCTCTGCCAACCCCGATTGAACTTAAGGTCTTGGGAAGGCCCAGGCGTTGATTCAAGTCAGTAATAAAATCCTCGAGCGCTTCCCCCTGTTTTAGGCCAATGGCCTGCTCGATAACCTCGAGTTTGTCCTTGCAAGCCGGCCGATTAAATTGGAGTACAGCAGGCAGAATCAAGGCATTGAGTGTTCCGTGATGAAGCGTGACGCCCCGTAACCCGCCGAGTGGGTGGGACATGGAATGCACTGCGCCCAGGCCTTTTTGGAAAGTCAGCCCGCCTTGTAAGGAGGCCATCATCATGTTCCATCGAGCCTCACGATGGCCACCCTCTTGGAAGGCGCACTCGAGCCACTTCGTGGCGCGCTTAGCCCCATCAAGCGCGATGGCATCGGCTGGTGGATTTACGCGTGGTGACAAGAAGGTCTCGATGCAGTGAGTCAGTGCATCCATGCCCGTTGCGGCTGTGAGCCTCGGGGGCAGGGTGAGGGTAAGCAGGGGGTCACATACGGCCACCCGGGGGATTAAGTGGGGGCTGATAAAACCCAGTTTTCGTCCATCGTGAAGCGTGATCAGGGCACCTCTGCCCACCTCACTGCCGGTACCAGCAGTTGTCGGAATCGCAATGAGGGGTGCGACTTTTGCGGTGATTCGATTGAGCCCTCCAAGGATTAATGCGTACTGTGAGAGGGGGCCCTCGTGGGTGGCCAAGAGGGCAACGCCCTTTGCCAGATCGATTGGGGAGCCACCCCCCACAGCGATAACTCCATCGCAGCCATTCTCTTCATAGGCCTTGACCGCCTGCTCGAGTGCGGCCTCAGTGGGGTTCTCTGGAGTCTCGAAGAACACGATGGGCCTGAGATTCGCGATGAGCGAGATGAGGCCTTTCATCATGTCCGATTGCCACAAGAACGCATCTGTGACTACGAGAGGTCTTTGAATGCCGAGTTCCCTGGTTAACTGCGGGAGCATCTGGCTCGACCCGAAATCGAACTCAATGCGCGTGAGATAGTTGATGGTGGCCATGTTTAGATGAGCCTCTGCAACTTCTTGATGGTTGGACGCTCAATCAGTTTTCCTTCAAACACAATGGGCTGACTGGGATCTGATAAATACATATCGAGAATTTTTCTCGCCCTCTCAATCTCTTTCTCACTGGGCGAGAAAACCGACTGAATGCTTGATATCTGGCTGACATGCTTGGTCACCATGCCCATCATCCCGAAACTTTTTGAGGTGCGGCAGTATTTGATGAGGTCCACTTTCTCAGGGGTTTCGTCCACAAACGGTGGAGGCGAATCGATCACCAGGAGTTCACCAAGGGCTGCGGCATGAACCACTCGCGATCGAGCGTAAGACAGTGCATTCCAGTCCATCTCGCAGCCCAGAGAGTTGGATAAATCAAACCCGCCAAAGTAAAAGCCCTTCAGACGTGAACGACTCGCCGCCAGAGCGCTGGCAATCTCCAGACCCAGGGGGGTCTCAATGATTCCAAGCAGGCCCAGATCGGAGCCCTTCCGATCGAGCAGCTCGCTCACCTTTTCGAGGGCGGAGACCGATTCGAGCTTCGGAATGAGGAGGTGGGAGACAAAGCCGGACTCCCCAATCAAGAGTTCCAGGTCGAGGTCGCCATCTCGTGTCTGGCATTCATTGACGCGAACAATGTATCGAGTATTGGGCGACGGGGTATGAGACTGAAGAAACGTCTTGAGAGCAGCTCTGCCTTTATCCTTCTCTGATGGCGGGACCGCATCCTCTAGATCGATGCAAAAAATATCGGCATCCGTGTGCCCGAGAGACTGAAAATCCGAAAGCCGCAAGGCGCCCCAAAACAGGGAGGCCCGACAGTTACGGGCACTCAGGTTGCTCATTCGGCCTGATTCTTTTTGAGCATATTGTCGTAGTTGACTTGGACGTGCGCTTCGACCGGGTCGGCACCGGCCCTGATTTGGGCAATAACCTTCTCCTCGGTCGCCTTCACCTTCTGCGCGAACTCAAGTACCTCTTGAGCGTGCTCATGTGGAATGACGATGGTCCCATTCTCATCGGCCAGAATGAAATCTCCTGGCCGAACCGTGATGCCACTCAATTTCACGGGTATTCCATAGCCAGCACACGATGACCGCCCTCGCACCGATTGTTGTGAAATGCCGCGTGCATAGACCGGCAAGCCGTATACCTTGTATTCGTCTACGTCTCGAACAACACCATCGGTGACGCAGCCCATAAGGCCGTTATGCTTTGCTGTGGCACCCGCAACGCCGCCCAGAGAGTTCACATGGGGATTGTCGGATGCGTCGACCACAAGAACAGATCCGGGGCCGCCGTGCACGATAGCCTTGAGCGTGCCAAGCACCGTTGATTCCTCAGCGGCACCAAACGGAACGTACTTAAGGGTGGCCGCGGGGCCTGCGATTTTGGCGCAAGGGTAGATCGGCAAGATGTTCTCTGTAGAGCCAACGAGGCCCAATCGATCGAGGGCGTCTGAAACGTTGGGAACGGAGACATTGAGGTACTGACTGGTCAACACTCTGGTTTTGTCGTTCAACGTCGAATCCTTTTTCTTTCGGTTGACTAAACTTCACGTATTTCAAGTATTCATAGGGAGAGAACGGCAGTCAATCGACGTTTTTTACTTAATGATTGAGAATATCTCAATCAGGAAGCGGGTCTCGCGTACGAGCCCTGTGGCTCGAGGCAGGTCGAACCATTGAGCCGTTAACCCCGCCAATAAAGAGTCTTCGGATTGTTTGAGAGGATCTGCTCGATGAGTTGTGTGTCTGACGTGAGGTCGTAGAGGGCCTGCACCTGCTCAGCGTAAGACGTCGCTGTCTCAAAACGCGTGTGCGGCCAGTCACTCCCCCAGAGCAGGCGCGTTTCACCAATTGCTTCGAGCCAGAAGCGGAATACGTCTCGATGATTCAGCTTCGCACTCCTATAGGGCGCGCTCAGCTTGACCCAGAGATTGCCCTGGTGGCTGTGAATTGCGCGCTCACAAGAGCGCAGTTCGCCAAGGCTCTCTGGTCGACCAAAGTGATCGATGACCACGCCAACCCCCGCAGGAATGGCGAGCAGCAGTTCATTGAGGTACCCCTCGTCATGGTGAATCTGAAGATGCATGCCAAGGGCTGCGAGGTATTCAGTCAGAGCGAGGTGGTTTCGGAGAGTCTCTGAGGGACTGGCCTCACCAGAAAGATTCAGCCGAATACCCTCAACGCCGCGCGCCTGAAGTGCCTCTAGTGCTTCAAGAGAGGCAGAGGGCGCAACCACTGCAATCCCTCTTAGATTTTCAGGTGCGCTCGCAATGACCTGCAGCATGTGGTCATTATTGAGGCCCAGAAAGCTTGGCTGAACGATGACGCCAGCGGACAGACCGTGCTGCACGGCAAGAGAGCGCCAGGTCTCGAGAGGGGCGTCGTAGTTGACCGTGTACCGCGAGAGAGCCTGGTCAATCTCTGCGGCTTTAAAGACGTGAAAGTGCGAGTCGATGAGCATGGGTCCACGCTATCATGGACCGCAAGCGGCTTTTGTGTCGCACCAACCAAGGGGAAGTGAATGAGCGCATTCTTCAGGCTTTTGTGTGCTGCAATTGTTCTAACAGTGAGCGGCGGCTTTATTCATGCTGAAGAGTGGCCCAGTCGCCCCATTCGCCTCATCGTGAGCTACCCACCTGGCGGCACGGCAGACCTCATGGCCCGAACGGTGTCGGTGCCCTTGGGCAAGATTCTTGGAACCTCTGTGGTCGTTGAGAACAAGCCGGGTGCGAGCGGACAGATCGCTGCAGGGTACGTGGCCAAGGCGCCGGCAGACGGCTATACATTGCTGCTCGATGCGTCTTCGTTTTCGGTGAACCCCTCCTTGTTCCCGAAGCTTCCCTATGACCCACTGAAGGATTTCAAGACACTCGCCGTCCTCGCGCAGTATCCCAACGTCTTGCTGGTGCACCCGAGCTTTCCGGCCAAGTCTGTGAAGGATCTCATTGCGATGGCAAAGGCCAAGCCAAACACGATTGCCTATGCGTCTTCGGGTAATGGCTCGGCCCAGCACCTAGCCGGCGTGTTGTTTGAAGTAAGGGCGAATGTGGACATGCAGCACATCCCCTATAAGGGTGGCGGCCCCGCACTTAATGACGTTCTTGGCGGGCAGGTGCCCGTGTTCTTTGGCAGCGTGGCCTCGACCAAGCCCCATGTGGAGTCCGGCAAGTTAATTGCGCTTGCGGTGACAGGACGCAACCGAGCAGCGTCTCTGCCCAATACGCCCATCATGTCCGAGGCAGGTGTGCCGGGCTATGAGGTCTACGAATGGAACGGAATCTTTGCCCCCGCGGCCACGCCGAGCGGCGTGACGAGCAAGCTCTCGGATGCTATTTCAAAGGTGATGCAGTCTGGCGAGGTAAGAGAGAAGGTCTTGGGCCTAAGCGGTGAGCCGTTTCAAGGCGGAGCCGATGCGGCAGACAAGTTCATCCGAGCGCAGATGGCCGAGTGGGCCAAGCTCGTCAAGAGCGGCAAGATCAGCGTGGACTAGGGGGTAGGGGGGGCGCGAGGAAGTAGCCTGGCGCTTCCATTCGCCCTACCGATCGGCTGCGAACGCTTTTAGGCCGGCTAGAAAATAGAGTCTGGGATGTAGCGCAGACCAAATGAAATCCAACGCGTGCTCGAGAGCCCATTGAATTTCTCGCCGACGGTCATATCGACTTGCAACAGATTGGGAATGACGGAATAGCGCGCCCCAGTCTGCCAATACGGCCTCTCCTTGTTGTTTCCAAAGACTTCGGCAATGGCCAGAACGCGATCCCGAGCCTGGATCTCTGCGCCAAACCCAAAGGTCATCTGATTCTCGCGGGTCTCTTTGTCTCTTAGCCAGCCCAGGTTGGTGTGATAAATCACCTTGTCGTCGAGCGTAGAGATGGAGAGTGGCACGTAGGCGTAGGTGTTGCCCAATGCATTGGGCCCCTGCACCTTGCTCGGGTGATTGACGGTGCCTACGGCAAGGCCCCAGCCGTAGTCGTTGGTGTTGAGTTCGCGAAAGAGGGACTTGCCCTGCAGCACATAGTCGTTGGTGGAGACCTCGCCCTTGTCTTTGGTGTGCCCACCGCCGAGCGTCACCTCAAAGTTGCCCGTTGGGTTACAGGCAGGAAGCGCCCATTTTTGTGTGCTGTCTTTGTAAATACGTGTCCAACTCTCTAGCTGACAGCTGCCCGATGTTGTGAGTCGGGCATCGTCAGTCATGAAGGGGCGCGCCGCAAACGCCGAGACGCTTACTGAAAGAAGGGCGGTTAGGAGGGCGAGGCGCATCATGGAGTTTTCTTTTGGGGAGCTCAAGACTCCCCGATGCTAAGGTAAATAGGTGAAGGTTTGGTGCACAGGGGATTTGGAGAGGACGGTGGGCGTGATGAAGAGAGATTCAGAAGAGGCAGAGAGGCCTGCCGTGCGCGTGTTCTTTGACGGATCCTGCCCCCTCTGCACCAAAGAGATTGCGCTCTACAGAAGGCTCGATACCAGGCAGAAAGTGGACTGGTGCGATGTCTCTGAGCCCGCCCAAGCCGCGGTCCTGCCCCTGCCTCGCGAGGTCCTGATGGCGCGCTTTCATGTGCAGCCTATTAGTGGGGGCGAGCCGCTCTCTGGGGCCCGGGCCTTTCTGGAGCTCTGGCGGCACATTCCAGGCTGGCGCTGGCTCTCGCGCCTTCGTTACGTTCCCGGGGTGCCGACCCTCCTCGAACTCTCTTATCTTGTCTTCTTGCGGGTTCGTCCGTCGATTCAGCGGGTCTTTGCTCGTCGTGGGGCACCCAGCTAAAGAGGTCTTTGTGGTGGTCCTCTTCTTGCTTTAACTCGGTTAAGCATCGAACTGTCACCCGTTCGACAGGTGGGGTCCGCCCAGAGAGAAGACCATGAAGATTGAATCGCAGCAGATCGCATTGAGCACCGACCCCCTCGGACGCCCAGAGCCCCCTTTTGGCCAGACCATGCCGGGGGGTGTCTTCAAAGAGGTGCTGGAAAAGCAGGTGCAAGCCATCGAGCCTGAGGTGCTCTCGACGGCGCCCTCGACAGCGCCCTCGGGCCGCTACATCGCAAGCACGGGTGTGGGGCCAGACAAGAATGTCCACCATCGACTTCCCGATGGTTCACCCATCACCTATGACGACATTCGCAAGGCCGTTGCCGAGGGGCGAGGTGGCGAAGATGTATCGCCCTACTTCACTGGTCAGACCAACGAGCAGGCCCTGGCGGCCCACGGATTTTCTTCCACGCTGGATGAGGCGCCCAAGGTCGTCTCTACCCTCTTTGCTATCTCGCAGCGATCCATCTTTTCCTTGGTGAGCGCACTGACCGATAACTTCGGGGCCACCAAAGCCATCAAGACTGCGCTGGCCGACAGCATGAAGACGCCCGACGCTCCCAAGCAGTAACGATAGGCGAGGGGTCTGGCCCGTCCGCCCTAGCCCGTCCACCCAAAGAGCGCGGCGTCGTTGATAAAAGCCGGCCCAGCAAGTCGAAGGGCCGCATCTCGGGCCGCACCCACCACGCCACCTTGCTGAAAGACCTCACCAAGCCGCTCGGCCTTTCGCTGAATTCGAGCCACTCGCTGCCATCGAGCCTGTGCGTATCGAGCCGCTGCGCGGCCAAGGCCCTCCTCGTTTCGGGGGCCCTCACCGATGAGCCGGCCCAGAACGAGCCCATCCTCTAGGGCCAGGGCAGCACCCTGGGCCATGTGGGGCTTGAGCGGGTGCGCGGCATCACCAATGCGAACACAGCGTTCACCAAAGAGCGTCTGGGGTCCTCGCAGAGGATCGGATGACAAAAGAGGCCAGCTCGACCAAGAGTCCATCGCAGCGATCAAAGGCTCAAGGGCCTGGGCATGAGGCCCGAGGGATTCTGAGAAAAGCTCTGCATCAACATGAGAGCCCGATGGCTGCTCAGCAAGGTCGGCTCGGCTCACGCAGAGCACGGCACTGAGTTCTCCCGTGCGAGCCGTGGGATACACCACCAGGTGCCGACCCTCTGCGACCCAGAGCTGTACCTCAAAGGGCCAGTCAAAGGCGAGTCCAGCCGCTGAGGAGATGAGTCCTCGAATGGCAACTGCAGCGTGTTTGTGTGGGGCCTGCCCCTGGCTGCCCACGCCGTCTGCGCGAATGATCCAGGCCTCGCTCGATTCTGGCGCGACATATGGGTGCCCCCACAGGGGCTCTAGGCCCAGTGATTTTGCGCGTGCGAGCAGGGCCTTGTAGAGGTCTGCTCGATGACAGGTGAGGTAGGGAGAGTGATAGCGCTGAACGAAGTCTTTCAGCGAGAGGGAACAGAGCTTCTTTCCGGACTCCAGGCGAAACACCGAGATGGCCTGCGGCTGCGCGCAGCGATGGAAGAACTCTGAATCAATGCCCAGGGCCCTGAGCGTGAAGACTGCGTTGGGGCCAAGCTGAATGCCCGCGCCTTCACGGGGCGGCTCGACTCTTGATTCGAGGATGGGGCACTGAAGGCCGTGCTGAGCAAGCGTGATGGCGCAGGAGAGCCCTGCAATGCCTGCACCTGCGATGGTAAGAGAAGGCATGACTTGGCGCGCCCGGCAGGATTCGAACCCACGACCCCCTGGTTCGTAGCCAGGTACTCTATCCAACTGAGCTACGGGCGCCCTTAAAACAAAGAGCGAGAGAATACCACGCGCATCTAGCGCTGACTAGGCGTGAGGGCTCCAGGCATGGGCCCTGCGGCCAGTGCAGTCTTCATCAGATCGGCCATGGTTCGGGCCTCAATCTTGTCCATGATGTTGGCTCGGTGGGCCTCCACCGTCTTGATGCTGATGCTCAGATCGTCTGCGATCTGCTTGTTGAGACGACCAGCAACAATTCGCTCAAGGACCTGCGACTCACGCGGCGTGAGGCGGCTGATCATCTCCTTGGCCGTTCGGGACGAGATGATTCGGTCTTGCTCACTGCGCACCTTGGTGAGGGCGGCGGCCACAAGCGAGCAGAGCTGCTCATCGTTAAATGGCTTTTCCAGAAAATCGATGGCGCCACGCTTCATGCTGTCCACCGCCATGGGGACTGTTCCATGTCCGGTGATGAAGATGATGGGCAGGTTGATGTTGTGGCGACCCAGCTCCTCGTGAAGCTCAATGCCGGACATGCCGGGCATGCGCACATCGAGGATGGCGCAGGCGGAGCCCGAGTGCGTCGAGAGCATGTGGGAGAGAAAGCGACCCGGGGTCTCAAATGCCATCACCCGAAAGCCGTGACCCTCTAGCAGCCAGCGCAGCGAATCGCGCACGGCCTCATCGTCATCGACCACATAGACCATCTCATGCATTCGTCTTCTCCTCGGTGTGTTGCTCATCCTGGACTGCAGGCTCGATGGGCAGCAGAAACTGAAAGCTGCTTCCCCCCTCGGGGTTGTCCTCAAACCAGAGCTGACCCTGATGGGCCTCAATAATAGATCGACAGATGTTGAGCCCCATTCCCATGCCGTCGGGCTTGGTTGTGTAAAAGGAGTCAAAGAGGCGGTCACGAATCTCGGGCGCCACGCCGGTGCCGCGGTCGATGACCGAGAAAAGCATGTCGGATTCCGACATTAGAACGCGCACCTGAAGGAGTCGGTGGGGCCCATCACGCATGGCCTCAACCCCGTTCTTTACGAGGTTGAGAAGCACCTGCTCGATGAGCACAGGGTCGACGTGAAGCGCGGGCAGGTTGGGATCGAGGTCGCAGCGAATCTGCACACCAATGGCCCGGGCATCCACCTCGACCAGTCCCACAGCCTCGGCAACAATTTGTTCGGGCTCCACAAACTTGCGCACGGGGTCACTGCGTTTGACGAATGCGCGAATCCGTTTAATGACGGTTCCCGCCCGCTCGGCCTGGCGTGCAGTCTTGGTGAGCATCTCCACAAGGTCATCTGGGGGCACGTGTGTGCCGGCCTCTGCGGCCGCTCGAATGCGCGCGGTGGCACCCATGGTGTAGTTGGCAATGGCCGTCAGAGGCTGATTGAGCTCGTGGGCGAGGGAGGAGGCCATTTCACCCATATTGATCAGACGGGAGGTCTGCTCGATGCGCTCATACTGCAGCCGCTGGGCCTCCTCGGAGAGACGCTTTTGGGTGATGTCATTGGCCACAGCCAGCTGAACCACGCGCCCGTCCACCCACTGAATGCTTCGCACGCGCACATCAAACCATCGCTGCGCGGCCTCGTTAAAAACATCTCGACTCTCTGACCAGGCCGAGGGGTTGTCCCGAACGAGGGCGCGATGACCAAGATCCAGCGACCCACCGAACCATTTTCGGTAGGCCTCATTGGCAAAAAGAAGCTCATCGCTAGGCGCCTGGGGAGCCACCGAGACCGATGCATCAAGCGACTGAAGCACGGTGATGAAACGCTCTTGGGCCTGAGCAAGTTCCTGTCGGATGCGGGTGGGTTCGGTGATGTCGGTCACCGAGGTCATCCAGCCCACCTGTTTGCCGCTCGCATCTTCGAGGGGGGAGGTGAGCATTCGGCAGGTCAGTCGCTGACCGTTCTTATGCATCATTGAGATCTTGGTGTTGAGGTGCTTGACCTCCCCATTGAGGAGCCGCTTGATGTTGAGTCGGTGTTGTTCGTTTTCCTCGGGCGGCCAGTAGGAGTAGGGCGGCAGCTGGCCTATGAGATCTTGCTCATTGAGCCCCACCAGCCGACAGAAGGCGGGGTTGACATAGCTAATGCGCCCCTCGAGGTCCACCACGCGCAGCCCAATGGGCATGGACTGCTCCATAGCGCGTCGAAAGGCCACCTCTCGCGAGAGCTCCTCCTCGGTAGTGGTCTGACGGCCGTGGAGCACAAGGCGCGGAAACTTAAGGTTCACGCGCTGAAGTGTAGCTTTCATGCGGTGCCCCCTTGTTTTTACCGCTATATGGAATGTTGTGTCGCATTGCGGTAAAACCATTGCTTTCGGCACGGTCTAGCCCCGAGAATGGCCCTAACAAACAACCAAGGACAACAACATGTCGACGCTACCCGCACATGTCAGCCAGCTCATGAACACCGCTGCCGACTCCGATCCTCAGGAGACGAGCGAGTGGCTCGCTGCGCTAGAGGCAGTGATTGCTGCAGAGGGCCCGGAGCGCGCCCAGTTTCTGGTCGAAGCCCTCATCGATAAGACGCGTCGCTCGGGAGGCAATCTGCCTTTCTCAGCCGCGACGGCCTACGTCAACACCATACCGGCTGCGCTCGAGGAGCACTGCCCTGGCAATCT
>DDPR01000014.1 GCA_002342295.1 Burkholderiales bacterium UBA2463 | reverse complement strand
TATAAAAACCGAAAGGCGATTGCAGCAACAAGGGTGGGTGGCAGTGCGCCGAGCAGGAGTCCGAGGGGGTGCACGGCCCCCTCTTTAAACGTGCCCCGAAGGATGGCGATTCCTGCGGGGTTTGGTGCGTTGGCAATGATGGTGAGCCCGCCGCCCGTGACAGCCCCAGCGACCAGCGCAAACTTAAACTCATCGGTGAGACCCTCCACGAGGGACGCTAGGTAGGTGAGGGCGGCATTGTCGGTGACGGCCGAGAGCAGAGTGACACCGAAAAAGATTTCATCGCTGCTCATTGACATAAGGGTCGGTTGAAGCCACCAGCGCTGTTGCCCGCCCAGCACGACAAGGCCCGCCAGGAAGAAGGCTACGAGCAGGGCCTCTCTGAGGATGAGACGGTCTTGGAAGCGCTCATAGGCGCTCGTGACGCCAAGAAACATGAGAAAGAGACCCATGAACACAACGGGGTGATGTGAGAAGAGAATGACGGCCACCAGGAAAACGAAATGCACGAGAACGATGACGGGAGGGACTGACAGGCGAGCCGTCTTGGGTTTGGGCAGGCTCATGAGCTCTCTGCGCATGAGAAAGGTGATGGCCGCGGCATTCACGAAGACTGCGAGCGCCGCCCTCCAGCCGAAGGTGTTGAGCATGTAGGCAAGGTCCCACTGCCATGTGGCGGCCACCATGAGCACCGGGGGGGCAGCAAATGGGGTGAGCGTTCCCCCGATCGATATGTTGACAAAGAGCGTGCCAAGCGTTGCGTACTTGAGTCGCTCGCTCACGGCAGCGGAAAACAATGAGTCGCGCAGCATGATTGCAGCCAGAGTCATGGCGGCTGGCTCGGTGATGAGCGAGCCAGAAAGCGGCACCACGGTAAGAAGCAAAAAGTACTGTACGCCTGCTGCGGGCGTCGGGATCCAGTGTGAGAGTCTCTGGACCACAAGGCCAACGGCCTGCAAAATGGGGCGAGTGCCCGCCACCACCATGATGGCAAAGACAAAGAGCGGCTCGGTGAAATCGCGAGACTCCAGGTACTGCAGCATCGCGGTCTTGCCCAGCATGAAGAACATGGTTGCGGCCAGCACAATGGCCCAAAATCCGAACACCACTTCAACTTCGCCAAGCAGATGCCAGAACCCTGCGTGGCGTGGGTGCGTGTGGGCAAGGTGCTCAAAAAACTTCGTGCTAAAGGTGTGCAAGACCGCGAGCCCAAAAAGGGCCATGGCAATCCATGGGAACAGGGTTTGATCCATCGGCACTCCTTGGGGGCTGATTCAGGCTCGCCGAGGCTACCCGGCGTTGGGCAGGACCTCTAGGCCCCCTCGAGATGTTACCCGCCCGTTCTCGAGTACGACCACCAGATCTGCAAGGCCTTTTGCCTCCTCGACGGAATGCGTGACATACACAATGGGCGTGGAGAGCTCCTGGTGCATGCGCTCAAGCCAGGGCAGCACCTCTTGTTTTCGCGCGTAATCCAGAGAGGCCAGGGGCTCATCCAGCAGCAGTATCTCTGGCTGTGTTGCCAGCGCGCGAGCAATGGCGACCCGCTGGCGCTCCCCGCCGGAGAGGCTTGCTGTCGATCGACCCTGAAGGTGTGAGATGCCCAACAGGCTCACGGCCTGAGAGAGGGCATCCTGCGCCTGGGGCACGCAGACGCGCTCAACGCCGTAGCTCAAGTTCGCGGCCACGCTCATATGGTCAAAGAGGCTTGCCTCTTGAAAGACATAGCCCAATGCTCGCCTCCATGTAGGGACGAAGATGCCCTTTGCGCTGTCTTGCCAACAGCGATCGCCAATCACAACATGACCTCGTGCGCGCTCAAGCCCTGCGATGCAACGAAGAATGGTGGTCTTGCCAGCACCCGATGGGCCAAACAACACCGTAATACCCCGTGCGGGCAACTCGAGTTCGACCTCCAGTGAAAAGTCGGGGCGCGCAAGTGAGAGCGTGACGCTCAAAGTCTGGCCGTGCGTCATGGCATGACTCGGTCCACTCGCGTCTTGAGCCGGGTGAGTGAGAGCAGAACCAAAAATGAAAACATGACCATCCCGGCAGCGAGCCAGTGGGCCTGTGTGTATTCCATGGCCTCTACATGACCATAAATTTGGGTCGACACCACGCGTGTCTGTCCTGGGATGTTTCCGCCGACCATGAGGGCCACGCCAAATTCGCCGACGGTGTGCGAGAAGGTGAGGACGGTGGCCGTGAGAAGCCCGGGCTTCGCAAGAGGCAGCGCCACCGAGAAGAAGGCATCGATGGGCCGTGCGCGCAGCGTGGCAGCGACCTCCATCGGCCTTCTTCCGATAGCCTCAAATGCGTACTGAATGGGCTGAACCGCAAAGGGCAGGGAGAAGACCACCGACCCAAACACCAGGCCGCTAAAAGAGAAAGAGAGCACTCCAAGGCCTAAGGCCTGCGTGAGCTGCCCCACCCAGCCTTGGGGACCCAGCAGCACAAGGAGGTAAAAGCCCAGCACGGTGGGTGGAAGCACCAGGGGCATGGCCACCAATGCCGAGACGACCCCCCGCCATCTTGAGTGAGTCTGGGAGAGCCACCAGGCAACTGGCGTTGCAAGAAGAAGCAGGATGATGGTGGTGAGGGCTGCAAGCTGCAGCGTGAGTCCAATGGCCTGCCATGCGCCTTGATCGATGGGCCCCGACACGGTTGAATCAGCGCTCGTAACCGAAGGCGCGAATGACCGCTCTGGCCTTGTCCGACTGAAGATAGCGAAGCAGACTCTGCGCGCTGGCGAGGTCTCGTCCCGCTTGAAGCAGGATGGCATCTTGTCGGATCGGGTCGTGCAGGGATGCGGGCACGATCCAGGCTGACCCCTCCCGAATCTTTCCATCGAGAGAGACCTGAGAGAGGGCGACAAACCCAAGCGTTGCATTGCCGGAGGCGACAAACTGATAGGCCTGAGCAATGTTCTCGCCCTGAACAAGCTTTGGCCCCAGGGCCTGGGCCAGCCCCATCCTCTCCAGGGCTTGCATGGCCGCCGCTCCGTAGGGCGCGATTTTGGGGTTGGCGATGGCCAGCCTGTCGAACGACCCTGACCTTAGAACGTCTGCCTTCGCATCGACGAGCTGCGGCGCCTTGCTCCAAAGCACGAGACGGCCCGTGGCATAAGTGAACCGTGACCCAGCGACGCCGAAGCCCTCTTTTTCGAGCTTAAGGGGCGTCTCGTCATCTGCGGCGAGAAACGCGGCAAAGGGCGCACCGTTCTTAATTTGCGCATAGAACTGACCGGTTGCGCCAAACGACAGAGATACTTTGTGGCCCGTCTCGCGCTCGAAGTCCTGGGCAATGACTTTCATAGGCGCTGCGAAGTTGGCTGCCACAGCCACTGTGAGGTCTGAGGCTGCCGCGCAGGTCGGAAGCAAGAGAGCAAAAAGAAGTCGTAGAAGGAGCGAGGGGCGTCCGATCTTCATGATCGAGCTGCTAGTAACCGCCAAGGCGCTCTTGCTGTTGACGGTAACGTTCGAGTCGCTCTCTTTGACGCGCGGCATCGAGGCCTTGGGGCTCTTGTGGTCGGCTCGTTCCTGCGATGGCGTCATTGAGCATCCCCAGTGCGATACGACGAGCGTTCTCAGATTCTGCCGTTCGCCGCAGGGCCCTCAGGGCGAGTGCGCGCTCGACATGGCAGTCAGGTGAGTTGTAGGCGCGAGCAATGCATTGCTCGCTGAGTCGCAGGGCCTCTTGGGGGTTTCCTAGGCTGTTAGAGGATGAGGCTGCCGCACCGTAAAAATCGAGATAGGAATCCCGGGGAACCAGTGGCTGGCAGTAGGCGATACCCCAGAGTGCGATGCGCCGATGCGACTGGAAGTCGCGGGCTCGGAGAGCCACAGCGAGCTCGGTCTCGAGTCCGTAGCAGCGAGAGGACGCCTCTTGGGGGGTGACGCGCTCCTGAGGCCGACGCATCTCCTCTGTGGAGTAGCGCTCGGCAAGGGCCACCCCAGGGATCAGAAGGCCTAGACAGAGTAAGAGAGCCAGTCGGTTCATCGCATTCCCATATTAAACTTGAAGGCATGAACATTGGCGAAGCCCTTCCGGACCTGCGGGTTCAGACAACCCTCGGTGAGATCTCGCTCTCCGAATATCGAGGCCATGCCCTCGTGGTGTATTTCTACCCGAAAGACGACACGCCAGGGTGCACTGTGGAGGGCATCGACTTCACACAGCTTCATGGCGAGTTTCTCGCCGCCGGATGCCAGGTGATTGGCGTGTCGCGTGACTCGCTCTCGTCGCACGCTCGTTTTGTGGCCAAGCACCACCTCTCCCTGACGCTCGTGGCCGATGTTGAAGAGGCCCTCTGCCAAGCATTCGCTGTGATCAAGGCCAAAAACATGTACGGCAAGATGGTCCAGGGTATTGAGCGCAGCACCTTCCTCTTCGATGCCAAGGGCATGCTCCAAAAAGTCTGGAGGGGCGTGAAGGTCCCCGGCCACGCACACGAAGTTCTGCGGGCCGCCCAGGCCCTCTGACGTGCCCGCGCTTCAATCTGCTCGCGCTTGGCTTGGGCGCATTCAGCATCGACGCCTCTGGCTTCTTGCGGCCGCCCTGGCCGTGGCACTTGCTCTGGCTGTCTTTGGGCTTCGCTCAGCAGACGAGACCCAGTGGGTGACGGCAAAAGTTGATCAAGGCTCCATCGTTCAGCGGGTGTCAGCCAACGGCACGCTCAATCCGGTCATTCTGGTGAATGTTGGCACCCAGATCTCGGGGACGGTCATTCGCCTTCACACGGACTTTAGTCAACGCGTGAAGGCTGGGCAGCTCTTGGCAGAGTTAGACCCATCGCTTCTTGAGTCTCAGATTCGTCAGAGCGAGGCCAATCTGAGTTCGGCGCGGGCAACGCTCGAGAACGCGCAGTTGGCACTTAAGCGAAACGAGAATCTTCGGGCAAGAGGCTTCGTCTCGGACGGCGCGCTCGATGGACTGCGTCGAGACCTTGAGACGGCTCGAGCCCAGGTGGCGCAGGTCGAGGCGCAGCTTGCGCGAGACAAGACCAATCTGGGGTACAGCAAGATTCGCTCACCGATCGATGGCATCGTCATCATGCGGGGCGTTGATGTGGGGCAGACCGTCGCTGCGAGTTTTCAGACCCCAACCCTTTTTCAGATTGCGCGCGATTTACGCAATATGCAGATCGACACCTCGGTCTCGGAGGCCGACGTGGGCTCTATTCGGCCGGGGCAGGAGGTTAAGTTTCGGGTCGATGCCTTCCGTGAGCGTGATTTCGTGGGCAAGGTGCGCATGACCCGACTCAACCCGCTCAATCAGCAAAACGTGGTCACCTATAACGTGGTCATTGACGTCGACAACGAGGACAATACGCTTCTGCCCGGCATGACCGCGCAGGTGTCTATCGTGACCAATCAGAAGGACGGCGTGGTTCGAGTTCCCTCGGCTGCGCTGCGGTTTAAGCCGCCCGAATCGGAGCGAAGCGAGCCCGCACCGGCCGCTCCCGCAGGCGCCCAGGACGGCGCCCGAGGCAGGGGCCGAGGCGCGAATGCGCCAACCCGCGTCTATTTAGTGGGCAAGCAGCAAGAGCCCGTGGCTCGTGAGATTAAGGTGGGCATTAGTGATGGGCGGTTTACCGAGGTCCTCGAGGGGCTTGCCGTGGGGGACGAGGTAATTGTTCGCGCGCCTCCTGCGACCGCTCCCGCGGCTAACAGCGGCTTTCGCATGAGGCTCTTCTAGGCCATGGCTCTGCCACCGTTGATCGAACTCAATGGTGTAACGAAGCAGTACGAGACGCCCGGCGCACCCCCTGTTCAGGTTCTTCATGGCATTGGCCTGCGCATCGAGCGAGGCGAGTTTGTCTGTCTCATGGGCCAGTCGGGCTCGGGAAAGACCACGCTCATGAATATTCTGGGCTGCCTGGATATCCCCTCATCAGGCCGCTACGCCCTCGAGGGGCAGGACGTGTCGACACTGTCTTCCGATGCGCTCTCCAGCATCCGTAATCGCCGACTGGGATTTGTGTTTCAGGGCTTTAATCTTCTTAAGCGCATGCGCGTGATTGATAACGTTGCGCTCCCGCTTCTTTATTCGGGTCTGCCCCGTCAGGCGGCACTGGCTGAGGCGCATCAGCGGCTTGCAGGGGTCGCACTCGATGGCCTTGAGCAGAGGCTTCCCAACCAACTCTCCGGGGGGCAGCAGCAGCGCGTGGCGATTGCCCGCGCATTGGTGATGAACCCCGCAGTTCTGCTGGCCGATGAGCCCACCGGAAACCTCGATACCGCCACCTCTGCCGATGTAATGGCACTCATTCAAAAGCTCAATCGAGAGCGGGGCATCACGATTATTCTGGTGACCCACGAGCCCGACATTGCCCGATACGGAAAGAGACTCGTTCGGCTCAAAGACGGCCGCATCGTCTTCGATGGTTCGGTGCTGGAGGGGCTGGCATGAAGACTGTCCTGGTCCTGCAGGAGGCCTTGCGGTCGCTCTCTGTAAACCGGTTGCGCACAGCCCTCACGATGTTGGGCGTTGTCATTGGCGTCTGTGCCGTGGTGGTCATGTTGGCGGTGGGTCGAGGCACGCAGGCCCAGGTCAATCAGAGCATCAGCTCGATGGGCAGCAATCTTCTGGTGATTTTTCCCGGTGCCCAGACTTCCAGTGGGGTCCGGCTCGGGGCGGGTGGCGCACAGACTCTGACGGCCGCGGATGCCACGGCGCTCGAGTCTCTGCCAAGTGTTCGCAGGACCGCACCCATTGTTTTTCGAAGCTTTCAGCTTGCCTATGGCAACGCCAACTGGGCGGCCACCGTCACAGGCGTCACGCCCGACTACTTCCTGATTCGCGCCTGGGATCTGAGCGAGGGTGAACCCATCACCGCTGCGGATCTGCGCTCCAACGCCCGAGTGGCCCTGATTGGCGAGACCGTTGCAAAGCAGCTCTTTCCTGATGAAAGCCCGATTGGGAAGACCATGCGTATTCGAAACCTCCCCTTCACGGTGATGGGGGTGTTAACGCCCAAAGGCCAGAGCCTCGATGGCCGCGACCAGGATGACGCGGTCTTCATTCCCCTCTCGACTGCCCGTCAGCAGCTCATTCGATCAAGCTTTCCTGACAGCGTCTCGATGGCCCTGGTACAGGCCGCTTCGGCTGCGGCCATGAGTGAGGCAGAGGCCGATATCACCTCTGTGCTCAGGGCCCGGCATCGTCTGGGCGCGGGCCAAGAGAATGATTTTTCTATTCGCAATCTCACTGCGCTTGCCCAGACCGCAGCGCTTGCCGCACGAGCGATGTCGATTCTGCTGGGGGCCATTGCGGCCGTCTCTCTGGTGGTTGGGGGCATTGGCATCATGAACATCATGCTGGTGAGCGTGACCGAGCGCACCCGAGAGATTGGCATTCGGATGGCCATCGGAGCGCGGTCCGCAGACATTCTTCGGCAGTTCCTGATTGAGGCCTTGGTCATCTGCCTGTTGGGTGGCGCGGTGGGACTGGCTCTTGGCGTGTTCGGTGCGTGGCTCATTTCTGCCACCACAGGCCTGCTGGTGGAGCTCTCTGTCTCCTCTGCGCTTTTGGCCTTTGGTTTCTCGGCTGCGATTGGCGTGTTTTTCGGCTGGTATCCAGCGAAGAAGGCCGCGGGACTTCGACCTGTGGAGGCACTTCGGGTGGAATAGAGGCGCTTGGCGCCCGAGGTTGTTCGGATTCGTCTAAGACGACTCTTGTCCGAAATTCTCTGGGTGTAAAAAATCTCGACTTCTCAGCGAAGCATTTGATTGCGAGTCTTCACGCTATCTCTGTTCGTGGAGTTCGTCGATGCGCGCACCTCAGCCGTTTCCCACCTCGTCATTGTCGCCACGCCCTGCGCGTGAGTCCGAGCGACAGGCCATGCTCGATTCCTTTGGCATTGTTGACATGCCGCGCTCCCAGACCTATGCCCGGCTGGCCGATCTCACCGCGAGACTGCTGGGGGTTCCCATGGCGGCCATTACCCTCATCTCGCATGAGCGGCAGTGGTTTTTGGCCACCTCGGGCATCGATATTGAGGAGGCGCCTCGTGACCACGCCTTCTGCTCGCACGCCATCTGCTGCGACGAGGTCTTTGTGGTGGAGGACGCCATGCGCGACCCGAGGTTCTGGGACAACCCGTCGGTCAAGCCCTCGGGCGGTGTGCGCTTTTACGCGGGTGCTCCTCTCATTGCGGAGGACGGCCTGAGCCTTGGCGCTCTCTGCGCCCTAGATTCTCGTCCGCGAAGCCTAAGCGCGCAGGAGCTTCGTATGCTCCAGGACATCGCCCAGCTCGTGATTGATGAGTTCATGCTTCGCAAGACTCTGCAAAGGCTCGAGCAGGAGAGTCGCAACAAGGAACTCCTCCAAGAGGCGCTCAGGGCAGAGAAGGACCGGGCCCTTCAGCTGGCCACCGAGACCGAGCGACTTGCTGCCGCGAAGGGTCACTTCCTCGCCAATATGAGCCACGAGATCCGCACCCCCATGAACGGTGTGATTGGCATGGCTGAACTCTTGTTGGCTACACCCCTCGCAGATCAACAAAGAGACATGGTGAGGACCATCTTGGCCTCGACCGAGGGACTGCTGGGTGTGCTCAATGACGTTTTGGACTTCTCCAAACTAGAGGCGGGGAAGATGGCCCTCGAGGAGTGTCCCTTGGACATGGAGGCCATCGTCGACGAGGTCTGCGGCCTTCACGTGATTCGTTGTGACCACAAGAATGTGCGGATTGCTCAGCAGGTGAGCCTCTTGCAACAGCCCGTTCTGGGAGATCCCACACGCATTCGCCAGGTGCTGCACAACCTGATTGGCAATGCGGTGAAGTTCACGCGGCAGGGTGAGGTACGCGTGAGTGTCTCGCTCGTCTCGCACCCAGGGTGTCTGGCAGAGGCTGAGCGACCCATCCTGGGTTGTCGACCCTATCAGGGGCATCGAACGCTGAGCATGCCCGCAGAGCATGAGGGTCACCAATTTCTCAAAATTCGAGTCTGCGATTCGGGAATTGGCATGTCTGCCCGAGAGCTCGAGAGGCTCAGTGACGCATACGCGCAGGCTGATGACTCCATTACTCGTCGATTTGGCGGCACAGGGCTTGGCCTGAGCATCAGCCACCGGCTCATCCAGGCCATGGGCGGCGGGCTCTCGGTCTCAAGCGAGCCGAATGTGGGGAGCTGTTTTGTGGTCTACCTGCCCGCACGCTTTGCCCCACAGGGCGCCCCGATAGATGAGCCCGAGCCGGCCTTAGCCGCTTGCCGCCAGGGTGCACCGGTCCGTCTAAGAATTCTTCTGGCCGAGGATCACCCCACCAATGCGGTGGTTGCCCGCGCTTTGCTCGAGCAGATGGGACACGAGGTCGTTCACGCCAGCAATGGGCAGAGTGCAGTGGATCTCGCCTCCGAGGAGGGCTTTGACCTCATCATCATGGACATTCAAATGCCAGAGCTGTCTGGCATTCAGGCCACCAGACTCATTCGGCAACGCAGCTCGTGGGGCGAGCACGTCCCGATTGTCGCGCTCACAGCCAATGCCATGCCCGGAGACCGCGAGACCTTTCTTGCCGCCGGTATGAGTGACTATCTGGCCAAGCCCTTCCGACGTGCCCAGGTCGAGGAGCTCTTTGCAAGACTCTTTCCCAGCGCCAACACGCAGGCGCCAGACCTGTCGGCGCTTGATGAGACCTATTGGCAAGAGAATTTTGCCCAGCTCGACTCCGCCCCGGCCGTTTTGGATGCCGCACTCGAGGGCGTTCGTGAGGACCTTCGCGCACTCAGGGCCCCTGGGGCCTGCCCTCTGCTGCTGGAGATGGTGCACCGAGTCGGAGGAGGGCTGGGCCTGCTGGGCTACCTCGCCTTCTCGAACTGGTGCAAGGCCCAAGAGGAGTCGCTTCGAGCAGGCCTCGCACCAGAGGAGCGTCAAAACCTTGTGAGTGCGCTTGTGCGGGCTCTGGCGGCGATCGAGATCTCACTGCAGACGCGGGTGCAGCCTTGAGGCAGGCCGGTGAGTGCACCTGTCTCTTGGTGGACGATGATCGAATCGCCCGAGAGTTCATGGTGTCGGCCTGCAAGATGCTCGGTGTGAACTATGTGGCCACGCCTTCGGTGAACGAGGCCATCACCCTCATGCGCAGCCGAACCTTCGATCTTGTCGTGCTCGATCACGAGCTCAACGGGGTCACCGGGCTCTCCATGCTTGCCTACTTGGGGGGCCGCGTGCCGGCCGCCACTGACATCATCGTCTGCTCCTCCCGCGTGGAGGCCGCCGAGATGAGGGCCTACGAGCGCCTGTCTGTGCGCGAGGTGCTTCGCAAGCCCGTAACCCTAGACCAGCTTGCTTTCGCAATGCGAAAAACGCTCTCCATCTAGCGCGACACCCGGCTCGTGCATACTCCCGTGCATGAAATCCAGCCCACGACCATCCGCCAAATCCCCCCATAAGACCAGCACAGACCTCTGCGATGCGCACGAGGACGACCTTCTCTCGGGTCGTCTTCGGGTGCTGCCTCCGGTCTTTCAGAACTACGGGGGTGCGGAGTCAATCTCAGGCCCAATCACGACGCTCAAGTGTTTCGAGGACAACGTGATGATTCGCGCCACTCTGGAGACACCGGGTGAGGGGCGGGTGCTGATGGTCGATGGCGGCGGGAGTGACCGCTGCGCTCTGGTGGGCGGCAACCTGGCCGCGCTTGCTGAGAAAAATGGATGGGCGGGTGTCGTGGTGTACGGCTGTGTGCGCGATGTGTCCGAGCTCATAGACGCTCAGGTCGGCGTCTGGGCCATTTCAACCCATCCCCGCAGAAGCCAGCGTCTAGGCCATGGGCAGAGGGATGTCGTCATCGATATGGCTGGGGTCACGGTGCGACCTGGGGAGTTTTGTGTGGCCGATGCCGATGGAATTTTGGTGTCCGAGAGTCGGCTTTAGAGGGCTGTCAAGTTGAGTAGAGGGGGGTGGTCAAAACCTGATCACCCTAGTCCAAAGCCGATCAAATCAACCCATTTTCTCTATTGACCCCCTCTTTTCCACACCCCTTGGGGATAACTTTTTTTAAGAGTCTTGTTCAGTGAGTAAGAACCGCTACGACGAAGCCTCTATCCGTGTGCTCAAGGGGCTCGAGCCAGTCAAGCAGCGCCCTGGCATGTACACCCGGACTGAGAACCCCCTTCACATCGTGCAAGAGGTCATCGACAACGCTGCAGATGAGGCCTTGGCGGGGTTTGCGAAACATATCGCGGTGGTCGCTCATGCTGACGGCAGCGTCAGCGTCACCGATGATGGTCGGGGAATACCCGTGGGCCCGCATCCCGAGGAGCGGGTTCCAGTTGTGGAGATCGTCTACACCCGGCTGCATGCGGGCGGAAAGTTCGACAAAGGCAAGGGGGGTGCTTATGCCTTCTCGGGGGGCCTGCACGGGGTTGGTGTGTCAGTCACCAATGCGCTCTCTCTCCGACTGGAGGTGACGGTCTGGCGGGATGAGGCGGAGTGGCAGATTGTCTTTGCAGAAGGGGAGGTGATTGCGCCCCTGGCCAAGAAGGGTCCTGCAAAGGGTCGCACCGGCACGCGCGTTCAGGTCTGGCCCAATGCCAAATACTTCGATGACAAGTCAATTCCTCAGGCTGAGCTGGCAAGGAGCCTGAAGGCTCGCGCGGTGCTCCTGCCTGGCGTCACCACCTCCCTCTTGCACGAAAAAACCGAACAGACTGTTTCATGGCGTTACGACGGCGGCCTTGAGGCCTATTTGAGAGAGCTGCTTGCCGAGTCAGAGCTGGTGGTGCCGATGTGGGCCCATGAGGGCGCTGTGGGCCCCGGCGACGACACCTTCGCCGAGGGCGAGGGCGGCCAGTGGGTGGTGGCCTTCACACTTGAGGGCGCTCCGGCGCGCGAATCCTTCGTGAATCTCATTCCCACCACGGCGGGCGGGACCCATGAGGCTGGATTGCGCGAGGGTCTCTTTCAGGCCGTTAAGGGCTTTGTGGATCAGCACAGCCTGCTGCCCAAGGGTGTGAAGCTCTTGCCCGAAGATGTCTTCTCTCGCGCGAGTTTTGTGCTCTCGGCCAAGGTGCTTGATCCCCAGTTTCAGGGGCAGACCAAGGAGAAGCTCACCAGCCGAGATGCCCTGCGCCTGATTGCCTCGGCCGTGAAGGGCCCACTTGAGCTCTGGCTGCACCGCGATGTGGATGCCGGAAAGAAGATTGCAGACCTTGCCATCAAGGCTGCGCAATCTCGGCAGCGCTCAGCCCAGAAGGTCGAGAAGAAGAAGGGGTCGGGCGTGGCTGTGCTGCCCGGAAAACTGACCGACTGCGAGTCCACAGATCTGCAGCGAAACGAACTCTTTCTTGTGGAGGGCGACTCCGCGGGCGGCTCGGCCAAAATGGGCCGAGACAAAGAGTTCCAGGCCATCCTGCCCCTGCGAGGCAAGGTGCTCAACACCTGGGAGGCCGAACGCGACCGGCTTTTTGCCAATGCCGAGGTGCACGACATTTCGGTTGCCCTGGGCATCGATCCGCATGGTGCTCTCGATGCGCCCGACCTCTCAGGCCTGCGCTATGGCAAGGTCTGCATCCTGTCGGACGCCGACGTCGATGGCTCGCACATCCAGGTTCTTTTGCTCACACTCTTTTTTAAGCACTTCCCACAACTCATTGCCGCGGGGCATGTGTATGTGGCCCGCCCACCGCTCTACCGAATCGATGTGGAGGCTCGCGCCAAGAAGCCGGCGCGGAAAATCTACGCCCTCGATGAGGGAGAACTCGTTCATGTGCTCGATAAGCTTCGTCAGGAGGGCTTGAAGGAGGGCGGCTGGAGCATCTCGCGCTTTAAGGGGCTTGGGGAGATGAGTGCCGAGCAGCTCTGGGAGACCACCCTCAACCCAGATACCCGCAGGCTCATGCCCGTGACCCTTGGTGCCTTCGACGCGGTGGCCACCACGGAGCGATTTAACCTTCTCATGGGGCGTGGAGAGGCCTCCTCTCGCAGGGCCTGGCTCGAGGAAAAGGGTCATGAGGCGGAGGTGGATGTGTGATGAGCAAGAACGACACGCCCGATCTTTTTGCTTCGCAGGCTCCTGACGAGGGGCCATCGCTTGCAGATTTTGCAGAGCGGGCCTACCTGGATTACGCCGTCTCTGTGGTGAAAGGACGGGCCCTGCCCGATCTGTGCGATGGCATGAAGCCTGTTCAGCGCCGCATTCTCTATGCCATGGATAGGATGGGTCTGGCGGGGTCGGCAAAGCCCGTGAAGTCCGCTCGAGTGGTGGGCGATGTTCTGGGTAAGTTTCATCCCCATGGTGACCAGTCGGCGTATGACGCGTTGGTGCGGCTTGCGCAGGGCTTCACGGTTCGCTACCCCCTCATCGATGGGCAGGGTAATTTCGGCTCTCGAGACGGGGATGGTGCGGCGGCCATGCGCTATACCGAGGCTCGCCTGACTCGGTTTGCCGACCTTCTGCTGTCTGAGATTGATGAGGGCACGGTTGACTTTGGCCCCAACTAT
This sequence comes from Burkholderiales bacterium UBA2463, assembly GCA_002342295.1. Lineage (GTDB taxonomy): Bacteria > Pseudomonadota > Gammaproteobacteria > Burkholderiales > Burkholderiaceae_A > Hahnella. The sequence continues at coordinate 135,009 of DDPR01000014.1, read as the reverse complement.
GACGGCTCCTTCGAGGAGCCTCTGCGCCTGCCGGCTCGTCTGCCGGTCTGTCTGCTCAATGGTGCATCTGGCATTGCCGTGGGCATGGCCACAGAGATCCCGCCGCATAACCTGCGCGAAGTTGCGGCTGCCGCAATTGCGGTGCTTGAGCAGCCCACGCTGACTGCCGATGCGCTCATGCAGCTTCTGCCTGGCCCAGACTTCCCGGGGGGCGGTCAGATCATCTCCTCCCCAGAAGAGATTGCTGCGGCCTACAGCTCCAGCCGAGGGTCGCTGAAGGTTCGCGCGCGCTGGGTCTTCGAGGACCTTGCTCGCGGTCAGTGGCAGCTGGTGGTGACACAGCTCGCCCATGGCGTCTCTGCCCAGCGGGTGCTTGAGGAAATCGAAGAACTCACCAATCCGAAAGTCAAGGCCGGCAAGAAGTCGCTCACCCCCGAGCAGCAGCAGACCAAGCAGCTTGTACTCGGACTTCTCGAGTCCGTCAGAGATGAGTCTGGAAAAGACGCCGAGGTTCGATTGGTCTTTGAGCCCCGAAGCTCGCGCATTGATCGGCAGGAGTTCTCGCGCATGCTTCTCGCGCACACCTCGCTCGAGGCCTCGGTGTCCGTCAATCTCGTGGCCGTTGATGCCATGGGTCGGCCGCGATCGCTGTCCCTGCTCGAGATGTTGAGCCAGTGGGTGGACTTTCGAATTCAGACCGTTCGCAGGCGCAGCCAGCACCGGCTGGATCAGGCCAGTCGACGCATCCACATTCTTGAGGGCCGCTCCATTGCCCTGCTGCACATTGATGCGGTGATCGCAGTCATTCGTGAAAGCGATGAGCCCAAGCCTGCGCTCATCGAGCGATTCGCGCTCTCAGAGATTCAGGCCGAGGACATCTTGGAAATTCGGCTGCGACAGCTCGCTCGTCTGGAGGCGCTCAAGATCGAGCGGGAGCTCGCTGAACTGCGTGAGAAGGCCGACAAGCTGCGCCATCTCCTTGAAAACGAGAAGGCTCTGCGCAAAGCCGTTGGCAAGGAGATTGCCGAGGACGCGAAGACCTATGGTGACGATCGTCGTACCCTCATCAAGGCAGAGTCGCGCACCACGCTTGAGATTCCCGTGTTGGATGAGCCGGTGACGGTGGTGGTCTCGACCAATGGATGGGTGAGGGCCCGTCAGGGCCATGGCCACGATCCGTTGGGCTTCTCATTCAAGACAGGTGACGGCCTGTATGGAACATTTGAGTGCCGCACTACAGACTCGCTGGTTGCACTCTCCAATAGTGGCCGAAGCTTTAGCGTGCCTGTGTCCAGCCTGCCGGGCGCAAGAGGCGACGGCGCGCCCATGACGACCATGCTCGACATGGAGGCGGGCGGGCAGCTGGTGCATTTCGTTGCGGCGTCTGCGCAGACCCCCTTGCTGGTGGCGACCGAAAAGGGTCAAGGGTTTGTGACTCGGCTCGAGGGACTTGTCGGCCGAAATCGCAGTGGAAAGCAATTCATGACGCTCGATGAGGGCGATCACCCCGTGCTTCTCAAACCCCTGCCTGCTGAGGCGGGTGCGCTTGCGGTCCTCAGCGCCAAAGGCCGACTGCTCGTCTTCGGTCTCGATGAAGTAAAGACACTTGCCTCGGGCGGTCGGGGGGTTAGCCTCATTGAATTAGAGGGGCCGAGCGATTCACTCTTAGATGCCGCGCTAGTTGGAGATGAGGGCCTTCGAGTTCTGGGAGAAGGCCGAGCCGGTAAACCCCAAGAGCTGTCGATGTCTCGCAACGACCTTCTGGTCTATGTGAGCAAGCGCGCCCGCAAGGGCAGGGCCCTCGAGCACAAGATAAAGCCCCGACGCCTCGGCTAGCCCCCCTTGAAATTCTCGGAGGACCTCCCCACCTTTTGCGGGAGTTCTCTATTTCACTCGGAGTCCAACGAATGACGAAGGAAACCCTCTCTTTTCAGACTGAGGTCAAGCAGCTGCTTCACCTCATGATTCACTCGCTCTATAGCAACCGCGATATTTTTCTGCGTGAGCTCATCTCCAATGCCTCAGACGCCTGCGACAAGTTGCGGGTCGAGGCGCTCTCGAACGACGCCTTGTTTGAGGGTCAGCCCGACCTGCGCATTCGCGTGGGCTTTGATGCGAAGGAGCGCACCATCACCATCTCTGACAATGGTGTCGGCATGAGCCGTGAGGAGATCATTGCAAACTTGGGCACCATTGCCCGCTCGGGCACCAAGGAGTTTTTCAACCGCCTCTCTGGCGACAGCGCAAAGGACAACGCGCTCATTGGTCAGTTCGGTGTGGGCTTTTATTCGGCCTTCATCGTGGCCGAGCACGTCACCGTCATTAGCCGCCGGGCAGGCCTTCCCGCGAGCGACGCCGTGCGGTGGGAGTCCGAAGGAACGGGCGACTTCAGCATCGAGGGTGTCGAGCGCGTGGAGCGCGGCACCGACATCATTCTGCGGCTTCGCAAACCCGAGGGCGAGGCTGATGACCAGAAAAGCCACGACGATCTGCTCTCGCACTGGAAGCTCAAAGAGATCTTAAAGCGCTACTCCGACCACATCGGCATTCCCATCCAGATGAAAAAGCGAGAGTGGGACGAGAAGAAGTCCGAGTACGTGGAGGCGGACGAGTGGGAGACTGTGAATCAGGCCTCGGCCCTCTGGACACGATCCAAGGGTGACATCTCAGACGAGCAGTACAAAGAGTTCTATAAAGGCCTGGCGCATGGCATGGATGAGCCCCTTGCCTACACCCACAATCGCGTCGAGGGTCGAACCGAGTACACGCAACTGCTTTTCATACCGGGTAAAGCACCCTTTGATCTCTACGATCGTAATCAGCGCCACGGACTGAAGCTCTACATCAAACGCGTCTTCATCATGGAAGACGCAGAGCAGCTCCTTCCCAACTACCTGCGTTTTGTCCGGGGGGTGGTGGATTCGGCGGATCTGCCGCTGAACGTGTCCCGCGAGATTTTGCAGGAGAGTCGTGACGTGAAGGCCATTCGCGAGGGTTGCACCAAGCGCGTTCTGGGCCTGCTCGAAGATGTCGCAGAGAACCGACCCGACGACTACAAGACCTTCTGGAGAGAGTTTGGTCAGTGTCTGAAGGAGGGCTTTGGAGAGGACTTTTCAAACAAGGACCGTCTTGCGGCCTTGGCCCGCTTTGTGAGCACCTCCAGCGAGGGGGATGAGCCCACAACATCTCTGAAGGACTATGTGGGGCGCATGAAGGATGGCCAGGAGAAGATTTATGTCATCACGGCTGACTCCCTTGCGGCTGCCCGCAGCAGTCCGCACCTTGAGGTCTTCCGAAAGAAGGGCATCGAGGTCCTGCTCCTGACCGACCGTATTGATGAGTGGATGTTGAGTTTCTTGACCGAGTTCGATGGCAAGACTCTCCAGTCTGTGGCCAAGGGTTCGCTCGACCTGGGCAAGCTGGCGGACAAAGAGGACAAGGCGCCCAAAGAGACCGAGAAGAAAGCCAAGCCAGCCATCGAGAAGGCCCAGAAGATTCTCGGCGACAAGGTGAAGGAGGTCCGACTCACGCAGCGCCTGACCGACTCGGCTTGCTGTCTGGTCTCTGATGAGCAGGACGTGAGCGGCCATCTCGAGCGCATCTTGAAGGCTGCTGGGCAGAAGGCCCCCGACCGCAAGCCCATACTGGAGCTCAACCCCGACCACCCCCTGGTTCAGGCCCTCATTGCCGAATCAGATGCGGCGGGCGGACAGATCGTGGGAGCGGATGGTCAGCAGGTGAGCGATGGCATCTCCCAGACTCTCTCTGACCTCGTCTGGCTCTTGCACGATCAGGCACTGCTTGCTGAAGGGGGTCAGCCCGACGATCCGGCCAGTTTCGTCAAGCGACTCAACGGCTTTCTTCTCAAGGGTCTGGGACGCTAGACGGGCTGTCATGTCAGCGGTGATAAACTCCCCCGCAGTGCAATATTCGAGTGGAGTAGATATGCCATTTGGTCGGGAAAAGCGGATGTCAGTCAGGGTCGGGATGGCCACTGCAGCGGTGTTGGGACTCCTCGCCTCAGGTGCGGCCAGCGCACAGTCGGCGGCCGTTGTGGGCAAGCCTGAGGACGGTGCTCGAAAGAACACCAACTGCATCGGCTGTCATGGCATCCCGGAGTACAAGGCCTCCTTCCCGCTCGTCTACCGAGTGCCAAAAATTGCAGGACAGAACGAGGCTTACCTCGCATCTGCACTGGCTGCCTATAAGTCCGGCGAGCGCTACCACCCCACGATGAAAGCCATCGCCGCGAGCCTGACGGAACAGGACATGGCCGATCTGGCCGCTTACTATTCGCGCGCCGCTCAGTAAGGATCTCCCATGAAAACCAAGGCCCTTCTCCTGACCCTTGCCCTCACTGCAGCGGCGCCCGCATGGGCCGGCAATGTTGCGCTGGGAAAAACCAAGTCCGAACAGCTTGCCTGCGCGAGCTGTCACGGTGCTGATGGTGTTCAGACGACCGCCCCCAACTTTCCGCGTCTGGCTGGGCAGTACGAGGACTATCTGGTCCGCGCCCTCTCAGATTACAAGCGGGGTGCGAGAAAGAACGCCATCATGGGCGGCATTGCCTCGGGCCTTTCGAAGGACGATATCGAGAATCTTGCGGCCTACTATGCGTCTCTGAGCGGGCCTCTTGCCGTCAAGCGCTAGCCGCCGATATAGCTCATTTCTATCTTGGGGCCGAGAGGCCCCTTTTTTTTGAGTTCCTCACGCAGTTCGGAGTATCGGTCCTCCCGGGCCGACCAGAGCCGGCCAATGGCTTGAACGAGCATGTCATCGCTGGGCTCACTGCGAACGAGCGCACGAAGATCCCGTCCCTCTTGCGCAAACAGACAGGTGTAGAGCCCTCCCTCCGCAGAGATGCGCGCCCGCGAACAATCCGAGCAAAAGGGTTTGCTCACGGAGGAGATGAAGCCGATCTCGCCGCACCCATCGGCATAGCGCCAACGCTCTGAGACCTCGCTGGGCGTTCCGCGACCGACCCACTCTAGCGGGAAGATCTCTTGAATGCGCGCGACGATCTCGGCCGATGGAACCACCTCCGAGGCGGACCACTGGTTTGAGTTACCGACATCCATGAATTCAATGAAGCGAAGGGTGGCACCGAGTTCCCGAAAGGTGCGCGCCATGGGCACGATCTGATCCTCGTTCGCCCCTCGTTGAACGACCATGTTTGCCTTGACTCGGAGTCCGACCCGCTGGGCCGCGGAGATGCCCGAGAGGACATCTTCAACGCGTGCTGAGTCGTTGCCAGAGATTTTGGCAAAGCGCTCAGGGTCGAGGGCATCGAGGCTGACGGTGACGCGATGCAGGCCAGCGGCCGCAAGTGCGGACGCCTTGCTTCCGAGCAGCAGGCCGTTCGTGGTGAGGGCGAGCTCCATTGGGCGACCCTCGAGGGTGGTTATTTTTGAAAGGGATGCGACAAGCGTCTCAAGGCCCTTGCGCAAGAGTGGCTCACCGCCGGTGATGCGGATCTTCTCCACCCCGAGGCGAGCGAAGACACGAGCAAGACGCTCGATTTCCTCAAAGCTGAGAAGCTCCTGGCGCGAGAGGAAGACGTAGTCGGGCCCAAAGACTTCTCTGGGCATGCAGTAGCCACAGCGCAAATTGCACTGGTCGATGACGGAGATCCGAAGGTCACGAAGCGCCCGGCCGCGGGCGTCTATGGCGCGACCCTGGGGAGCGGTCAGGTGAGCATCGGTGGCCACCGGCCGGAGCGGGCTCGCTGCCCCTGGCCGAATGGTGATGATCCGCTGACGCTCCGTCATGACAGTGGGGTCTTACGACGCTGGTTTGTCGCCTGCGCGCGTCTCGACCATGACCAGAGGCTCAGCCTCTGTGGAGACCTGCTGGCGACGGGGTGCGCGACCGAGCGCGGGTGGCGGCTCTGGGGGGGCCTCGATATGAGCAGCCTTGGATGGATCGGTCTGAACCCACTGGAGGCCTTTTTGCTCGAGCTCTTGTTTAAGGACCTCGGGACTCGGCGGTGGAGATGCGGCCACGACAGGAGTGGATGGGGTCGGAACTGCTGCGGCCATTGGAGCGGGCTCGGGAGCGGGCACGGGGGCGGCGACGGGTGCTGGAGCAAAGACAGGGGCCGGGGTCACGGCGGGCACGGCAGCGGCTGGGCTGGCGGCCATTGGAGTTGCCTCGCTCGCGGGAACAGCGACGTGCTGCGGCGCCTCGCTCGCGTTGGAATCGCCCTCTCCTCTGCGGCCTCCCCGGCGTCGGCGCTTGCGCTTGCCTTCGCCGTTTTCGCCTGCGCTGGATGGCTCTGATCCCTCGGCAGCAGCGGGTGCCTGGGCCTTTCGAGGCTGCTGTTCACGTGCTTGCTGTTCGCGTGGTGGGCGAGCGGACTGATCGCGCCCCTCACCTCGGCCCTCACCACGACCCTCACCTCGGCCCTCACCTCGGCCCTCGCGACCACCCTCTCCTCGAGGTTTGCGAGGCTCTTTGCTATCGCGACCCTCTTTGGGACGACGGTCATCGCCGCCTCGCCCGCCCGTGCGATCCTGGGACTGACCCCGACCCTGTGCCGCCGACCGACGCTTGGCGGGTGGGGCTGCCACGGGCTCGGGCTGGGCCGACTGAAAGCCCAATGCAGAGAGAAAGCGCGCAAAGAGACCCGGCTTCTCAGCCGCGCGAGCGTCACTTCGGCGGCTTGGCCGCGGCGCGGAGATGGGCGCGGGCGAGCTCGGCGTGATTCCTTTGACCACGGCCTCTTGACGGGGCTTGGCCGCTGCAGCCTCTTCCTTGGTCTTGAGGTAAGGCGAGTCGGTGACGGCCTCATCGGCCATTGCGTAGCTCGCCTTGACCTCTTCGAGGCGCGGGTCGTCGTGGCGAAGACGCTCAATCTTGTAGTTGGGCGTATCGATGTGTTTGTTGGGAATGAGAACGATGCTGACCTTGAGACGCGCTTCGAGTTTGGCGATGTCGGTGCGCTTTTCATTGAGAAGGAAGCTCGCAACCTCCACAGGCACCTGGACATGCACGGCTGCTGTGTTTTCTTTCATCGCCTCTTCTTGAAGGATGCGCAAAATGTGCAGGCCGCTTGAGTCGATGTCACGAATGCCGCCCGTGCCATTGCATCGTGGGCAGGTGATGTGCGATCCCTCGTTGAGGGCAGGGCGCAGACGTTGGCGTGAGAGTTCCATGAGGCCAAAGCGCGAGATCTTGCCCATCTGAACGCGGGCACGATCGTGGTGAAGCGCGTCACGCAGTTTTTGTTCGACATCTCGCTGGGCCTTGGCCGACTCCATATCAATGAAGTCGATCACGATCAGGCCGCCCAAGTCGCGCAGCCGCAGTTGACGGCCTACCTCTTCTGCCGCTTCAAGGTTGGTGCGCAGCGCGGTCTCCTCGATGTCGGATCCTCGCGTGGCCCGTGCGGAGTTTACGTCCACGGCCACCAGGGCCTCGGTATGGTCGATGACAAGCGCGCCACCCGAGGGCAGCTGAACGGTCCGAGAGTATGCCGTCTCGATCTGGTGCTCGATCTGGAATCGAGAGAAGAGGGGGACATCGTCTCGGTAGCGCTTAACGCGCTCTGCCATGTCCGGCATGACATGCAGCATGAACTGCCTGGCCTGCTCGTAGATGTCATCGGTGTCGATGAGTACCTCGCCAATATCTGGATGGAAGTAGTCACGAATGGCTCGGATGACGAGGCTCGATTCTTGGTAGATCAGGTAGGCACCGGCCTGAAGGTTGCGGGCGTCGTCCACTGCCTTCCAGAGCTGAAGCAGATAGTTCAGGTCCCACTGCAGTTCGCCGACCGAGCGACCAATGCCCGCCGTACGGGCAATCATGCTCATGCCGGAGGGCAGCTCCAGCTGGTCCATAACCTCTTTGAGTTCCTGGCGATCCTCGCCCTCAATTCGGCGCGACACGCCCCCGCCCCTGGGGTTGTTGGGCATGAGCACGAGGTAGCGGCCAGCAAGCGAGATGTAGGTGGTGAGGGCCGCCCCCTTGTTGCCGCGCTCTTCCTTTTCAATCTGAACCAGAAGCTCAGTGCCCTCAGCGATGGCCTCCTTGATCTGAGCGCGAGAGGCGTCAACCCCGGGTCGGAAATACTCACGGCCAATCTCCTTGAAGGGCAAGAAGCCGTGTCGCTCCTCGCCGTAGTTCACAAAGCAGGCCTCCAGGCTGGGCTCTACCCGAGTGACGACCCCTTTGTAGATATTGCTCTTGCGCTGCTCGCGCCCAGCCACTTCGATGTCGAGGTCGACAAGACGTTGTCCATCGACGATTGCAACGCGCAGCTCTTCTGCGTGGGTTGCGTTAAACAGCATGCGTTTCATCAGACTTCTCCTAGGTGGTCGCGCGCGAACGGGGAGCGCGCGAGCCGGTTACCGCTTATGCGCGGCTGGGGAGCGTCTGAGGGTGGGGTGGCGCTGAGCGAGCAGGGACCGACCGACAAGCGGCGCGGGTCAACATGAAGGAGGGGAAGGCGAACGGGTCGACGCAGCGGCTGAGGTGCAGCTCGCTGGGGTGATTCGTCACGGGGCAATCCACGCGATTCATAGATTCTGCGGTGTTCTCACTCTGGCCAGGCCACACCCAGAGGGCGCTCCATGGTCACTTACAATTCAGCCCCGGGACACATCGGGCGGCGCTTAAAGGTGCGTCACTGCCGGAAGTCCTGCGGCTGGGTTCATTGCAACCCTGTCATATTACTCCAGTCTGCCGCCTTTAGAAGGATTCCACCCTATGCCGCACGATGTGTTTCAGGTGCAGCACCTCACCATTGATGAGCACGCCGAGGGCCAACGGGTCGATAATTTCCTTCTCAAGCACCTCAAGGGCGTTCCAAAAGCCCGTATCTACCGGATGGTTCGCTCTGGCGAGGTTCGACTCGATGGCGCCCGCGTGAAGGCTGAGAGTCGTCTGCATGCGGGGGGGGTCCTTCGGGTTCCTCCCATTCGTCTGCCTTCGCGGCTTGAACTTGAAGAGGGCGCTCAGCGAGCGCTGGAGCAGCGGGCTGAGGATATGGTCGAGGCCCTTCGAGTGGTCTATGAGGGTCACGAGATTTTGGCGGTCGACAAGCCAGCAGGACTTGCGGTTCACGGCGGCAGCGGCATCGACCTCGGTGTGGTGGAAGCCCTTCGCAAGAGACGTCCAGCGGGCTCGTTCCTTGAGCTCGCGCATCGGCTTGATCGAGACACCTCAGGCCTTCTTCTGCTGGCCAGCAGCCGCCCGGCCCTGTTGTGGCTGCATCAACAGCTTCGCGAGGGTCTGATGAGAAAGCGCTATCTCGCGGTTGTTCAGGGCTTTTGGCCGAGCCCCCCGGCTGGCGGACCTCAGACGCTGATCAAGGCGCCCCTGCTAAAGACGCTGGCGCCCAATGGCGAGCGGTGGGTGAGGGTCGATGCTCGCGGTCAGCCGTCGCTCACGCGGGTTCGGCTCTTGGCTCGCGGGCAGCTCGAGGGGCTGGGTGATGTCAGCCTGCTGCAGTGTGAGCCCCTCACGGGCAGGACGCACCAGATTCGCGTACACCTGCAGTCAAAGGGGTTTCCCATCCTGGGCGACCCCAAATACGGCGATTCGGCAAGTCTGCCGGTGTTGGCCCGTGCGGGGCTTCGACGGATGTTCCTTCATGCCTGGCGTCTTGAACTCTCTCCGATTGCGGGAGCAGAGCGCATCGCACTGTGCGCTGAGCCCAGTGAGGAATTTGCCCGACAGCTGCGACGCCTTGGCCTGACTGCTCAGCCAGCCCCTTGCGTGCCCTCATCTCGTGAGAACATGAAGACATGAACACCATCCCATCTGCCTCAGACTCGTCGGCGTCAGCATCCTCAACCTCCAGCACTGCGCCTCACTGGGAGCGTGGCCTGCTCGAGCGCCTGCTGCTTGCTCAGGCTGAGGAACAAAAACGAGCGCGTCGCTGGAATATGGCGCGGCGAGGCCTCACCCTCATGGTCATTGCCTGGGTGGCCTACCTTGGTTTTTCTTCCACACACAGCTGGCACTCGCCTGTGGACACAACCACACCGCACACCGCGGTGGTGAACCTCTCGGGCGTCATTGAGGCCAAGGGCGAGGTGGACGCGATGGCCATCATGGATGCTCTGCGAGCCGCTTTCGAGGCGCATGGCTCTGCGGGAGTGGTTCTTCGGATGAACTCGCCAGGAGGCAGCCCTGTTCAGTCAGCCCTTATCTATGACGAGGTCCGCAGATTGCGCGCGCTCTATCCCAAAAAGCAGGTCATTGCCGTGGTGGAAGATGTCTGTGCATCAGGTGGCTACTTTGTTGCTTCTGCAGCCGACTCCATTGTTGTAAATCAATCGAGCCTGGTGGGCTCCATCGGCGTGCGGATGGATGGGTTTGGCTTCACCGAAGCCATGAAGAAAATTGGTGTGGAGCGTCGACTCCTCACGGCTGGCGAGAATAAGGCCATGCTGGACCCCTTCCTGCCGGAGGATCCGCGTCACAAGAAGGCCACACAGCGGATGTTGGCTGAGGTTCATGAACAGTTCATTGAGGCCGTCAAAGCGGGTCGCGGCAAGAGGCTCTCGGAGAATCCCGAGGTGTTCAGTGGCATGGTCTACACCGGTGCCACTGCCATCAAGATGGGCCTCGCGGACGGACTGGGCTCCGTGGCGAGTGTGGCCAGAGATGTCTTTAAGGCCGAAGACCTTGTCGACTACACCGCGGAACCATCTGTTGCAGAGCGGCTCGCCCGACAGCTCGGAGCGGGCATGGGCGAGTCCGTCACCCACATACTCAAGACGAGCGCAGTGGGCTTAGCCCCCACGCGTTAAGCACTCGCGAACAGACAATGAGGGGCAGTCCGATGAGGGCGGTCGGGTCGGGGCCCTCGATGCGAGAGATGAGTGCGATGCCCAGGCCCTCCGATTTCGCCGCGCCTGCGCAGTCGAGGGGGCGCTCCAGCTCTATGTAGCGCTCAAGAAGCGCGTCAGATAACTCATCCTCGGGTCGCCAGATCACGCGGGTGCTGACGATCTCAGACTGAGGCGGTTGTCCGGGCGCAATGAAGCAGACAGCCGTGAAGAATTCAGTCTCGCCACCCCTCTGAAGCTGAAGCTGAACGAGCGCCTGCTCCTTGCTTTCAGGCTTGCCGAGCCGATGGCCTCGGCACGTCGCCACCTGATCGGAGCCAATGACAAAGGCCTCAGGCCGCGTCTTTGCGATCGCCTCGGCCTTCTGCCGGGCAAGGCGCAACGCGGTCTGCGGGGCTGACTCTCCCGTCAGGGGTGACTCGTCAATGTGGGGCGATATGCAGGCAAAGGGCACTGCGAGTCTCTCTAGGAGCATGCGCCGGTACGAACTTGATGAGGCGAGGATGAGAGTGGGGACTTTGGGCCTGCGTTCCATGACCCAAATTGTGCCCTCAGTCTGAGGCTCCCGTGCTCCGAGGCCGCCTGCCTGAAGCCCAGCCGTATCATTCGTTCATGACGGGATCTTCTGAGCTCACACCCACCGAGGTTCTCTCGGTTCACGATCTGCACCAGCGCTTCCCGGGGGGAACGTCAGCCAGTGGTCATCTCGGGCCCCACGACCTGCCTCGGCTTGCGAGTGACGGCATTGAGCTGCCCAAGGGGCTGGAATGGTCAGCCACGCTCAGCGGCGAGAGGCTCTCTGTCTCGGGTCGGGGCGAGATGAGTCGGGCCTGCCGTCGGTGTCTGGGCCCGGTGTTGAGCCCCTTCTCATTCACGCGAATCTTCGAGCTCTGCGAGTCAGCAGCCGAGGCCGACGCTCGAATCGACCTGGAGAGCGAGGAGTTGGAGTCTCTGGCCACCGAGGACGGGGCCAGCGTGGCCTCACTCATCGAGGATGAACTGCTCTTGGGCCATGCGGACTTTAAGGGTCACGAAACCTGCAGTCCGCACCCCGCTCTTATCGATGCGCAGACGGCGGCGAAGAGGCCCTCGGACGAGCGCCAGCGGCCCTTCGAGGGGCTTGCAAGAATGCTGTCGCAACCCAAGGATTAGGCTATACTTTTGGGTTTTACCGATGGGTGAAGGAGGTCTTCATGGCCGTTCAACAGAATAAGAAGTCGCCGTCAAAGCGCGGCATGCATCGCTCACACGATTTTCTGAGCAACCCCCCAACTGCCGTGGAGCCAACCACGGGCGAGGTGCACCGTCGTCATCACATCAGCCCGTCTGGCTACTACCGCGGCAAGCGGGTGGTGAAGACCAACCCCGTCGAGGCGTAACCCGCCCATTCGCGCCTCGATTAAGGCCCTTCCGGCGTGGGAGTGTGTGTTGCGGTTGACTGCATGGGCGGTGACCGCGGCCCCAAGGTCACGATCCCGGCTGCGCTGGAGTTCCTTGCGCGCAACGCCGAGCATCGTGTTTTGCTCGTAGGGGATGAGCCGACGCTCAAGCGATCGCTGCAATCCAAAAAAAACAAAAAGATTTACTCCGACCACAGTCGCATCTCTTTTTTGCATGCGGCCGAAGTGGTCTCCATGGACGATCCTCCCGCGGTGGCGCTTAAGAACAAGCGCAACTCATCGATGCGACTTGCAATTGAGGCGGTGTCAGACGGTCGAGCCCAGGTGGCCGTGAGCGCCGGTAACACCGGTGCCCTCATGGCCATCTCTCGCTACGTGCTCAAGACCCTCGATGGGATCGATCGGCCGGCCATCGCGACGGCGCTGCCAAACCGCTCGGGGGGTTCAACCCTCATGCTCGATCTGGGTGCCAACGTCGACTGCACTGCCGAACATCTTGTGCAGTTCGCCATGATGGGCTCCGCGCTGGTCTCGGCCCTTGAGGGCCCCTCCGAGCCGACCGTTGGCCTGCTTAACGTGGGTGAGGAGGTCATCAAAGGCAACGAGGTGGTTAAACAAGCCGGGGAGATGCTTCGGGCATCCTCTTTGAAGTTTTACGGAAATGTCGAGGGCAACGACATCTTTAAGGGGACCACCGATGTCATCGTCTGTGATGGGTTTGTGGGCAACGTGGCCCTGAAGACTTCAGAGGGTCTTGCCCAGATGATGGGCGGCTTCCTTCGGGAGGAGTTCACCCGAACTCCTCTCACGCGAGTGGCAGCCTTTCTTGCACGCCCGGTGCTTCGTCGCTTCGCTCGCCGAGTCGATCACCGACGCTACAACGGTGCTGCCCTTCTGGGCCTTAGGGGCATCGTCTTTAAGAGCCATGGGTCGGCCGATGTCTATGCCTTTCGATATGCGCTCTCTCGGGCGGCCGACGCAGCAGCCCATGGCCTGAACGATCGAATCGCTCGCGCGCTGGTGGCCGGCTAGGTCACGCCCCTCATGCTCGTTAACCTTCCGTACTCCGCCATTCTGGGCTCAGGCCACGCACTGCCGGGTGCTCCCGTCTCCAATCAGGCCCTGGTTGATCGGCTTGCTGCCCAAGGGATCGAGACGTCTGACGCCTGGATCCGTGAACGCACGGGCATCTGTCAGCGCCACATTGCCCCCGAGAGTGTCACCACAAGCGATCTGGCCAGCGAGGCCGGCCGAATGGCTCTGCATGACGCAGGCCTCCATCCTGGCGATGTCGACCTCGTCCTGGTCGCCACCAGCACGCCAGACATGGTCTTTCCATCCACTGCCTGCTTCGTTCAGAAGAAGTTGGGCGTGCATCAGGGTGCGGCCTTCGATCTGCAGGCAGTCTGCAGCGGGTTTGTGTATGCGCTGGCCACAGCCGATCTCTTTATTCGGATGGGCAAGGCCAAGAACGCGCTCGTCATTGGCGCAGAGATCTTCTCGCGCATCCTAGACTGGACCGACCGAGGAACCTGTGTTCTTTTTGGAGATGGCGCCGGGGCGATGGTGCTCGGACGATCCGAGGAGCCGGGCATCCTCGCCCATCGGCTCCATGCACGGGGAGAGTACGAGAACCTCCTTCGCACGCCTGGATCCATCTCTCATGGTGTCACTCAGGGCCACCCCTTTTTGACCATGGATGGTCAGGCCGTTTTTAAACTGGCGGTCGAAGTGCTCGAATCGTCGGCGCGTGAGGTGCTCGCAGATGCCTCTCTCGAGGCGAGCGATATTGATTGGCTTATTCCGCATCAGGCCAACATTCGCATCCTTCACTACACGGCCAAGCGGCTGGGCCTTCCCGTGGAAAAGCTCGTTGCCACGGTTGATCGGCACGGAAACACCTCCGCGGCCTCCGTGCCCCTGGCCTTTGACTTGGCCCGACGCGACGGTCGACTAAAGGATGGTCAGACGGTTCTCATGCAAGGCGTTGGGGGAGGATTTACCTGGGGCGCCGTACTCGCTCGTCTCATAGGAAAGAGGACTTAACACGCATGAATCAGACCCTTGCATTCATGTTTCCCGGCCAGGGATCTCAATCGGTGGGCATGCTCGCGGGCTTCGCAGGCAATCCAGTGGTTGATCGCACGCTCGTGGCGGCCTCTGCGGCCCTGGGGCAAGACCTTGCTGCCCTCATCGCAGAGGGGCCGGCCGAGGCGCTCAGCCTCACCGTCAACACCCAGCCTGTCATGCTCGCCTGCGGCCTGGCCTTCTATCGGGCTTATGAGGAGTCGGGTGGCCCGCGGCCCGCATTCATGGTGGGCCATAGCCTTGGTGAATACACGGCGCTTGCTGCGGCTGGTGTGTTTGCCCCGGACGATGCCGTGCGAGCGGTGCGCTTTCGTGCCGAGCAGATGCAGGCCGCCGTTCCGGCAGGCACTGCGGGAATGGCGGCCATCATAGGCCTTGAGGCACAAGTCGTTGTCGAGACATGCAAGCAACGCAGCAAGGCCGATGCGGTGGTTGAGGCGGTGAACTTCAATGCGCCCGACCAGACGGTCATCGCCGGACACCTTGGTGCCGTTGAGGCCGCCTGCGCTGCCTTAAAGGAACAGGGCGCAAAGCGTGCGCTGATGTTGCCGGTGTCCGCACCCTTTCACTCCACGCTTTTGTCGCCGGCGGCCCACGCGCTCAGAGACTACCTGGCAGGCCTGACCATGCAGCCGCCGTCTTGCACCGTCGTGCACAACGTCGATGTGTGCTCGCATGCATCCGTGGCCCAGATTCGAGAGGCCCTCGCCCTCCAGGCCATGAGCCCCGTGCGGTGGGTCGAGACCCTGCAGTCGCTTGAGCAGCGAGGAGTGACCACGCTCGTGGAGTGCGGCCCAGGTAAGGTCCTT
This sequence comes from Burkholderiales bacterium UBA2463, assembly GCA_002342295.1. Taxonomy (GTDB): domain Bacteria; phylum Pseudomonadota; class Gammaproteobacteria; order Burkholderiales; family Burkholderiaceae_A; genus Hahnella. The sequence goes on along the minus strand of DDPR01000014.1, from coordinate 119,913 downwards.
GCGGGGCTGGCCCGCCGCGTTGTTCCGACGCTTACGGTTCTCGGTATCCACGACCAAGACTCCCTTCTCGCGACCTTGGAGGCTTTGCAATGAGCGCATCGGCCACCCCTTTAGATCATCAGCGTCTCGCCTTGGTGACGGGTGCCAGCCGTGGCATCGGACAGGGCATTGCCTTGGCGCTTGCCCGGGCAGGCCACTTTGTCGTGGGCACCGCAACCACAGAGGAGGGCGCCCACAAGATCTCCGATCTTTTTCATTCAGAGGGGGCCTGCGGCTTGGGACGTCGCTTGCAACTGAGCGAGTCCGGTGCTGCGCAAGCCCTTGTCGATGATCTGGTGAAGACCTATGGTCGCATCGATGTGCTCGTCAACAACGCGGGCATTACGCGAGACAACCTCGCCATGCGCATGAAGGATGAGGAGTGGGACGAGGTTATTCAGACCAATCTGAGCAGTGTCTTCGTGCTGTGCCGTGCCGTGCTGCGGCCCATGATGAAGGCGCGGTGGGGGCGTATCGTGAACATCACGTCCGTGGTTGGAGAGAGCGGGAATCCCGGACAGGCGAATTACGCGGCCTCCAAGGCTGGGGTGGCGGGCCTCACCCGCGCGCTGGCGCGAGAGGTGGGCAGCCGCGGCATCACGGTCAACTGTGTTGCGCCTGGTTTCATCGAGACGGACATGACCGGCGCGCTCAGTCCCGAGCAGATTTCAGCGTTAACGGCACAGATCCCAGCACAACGCCTGGGAACCGTCGCGGACGTTGCGGCACCCGTTGTTTTTCTCGCCTCTGAGGGCGCTGGCTACATCACCGGCGCGGAGCTTAGCGTGAACGGCGGCATGGTGATGTCCTGATACAATCGCGCCGTCCAAGAATGTTTGGTCAACAACAGGAAGGAAGATATGGAAGACATCGAGAAACGCGTTAAAGCTATCGTCTCCGAGCAGCTTGGCGTCAAGTTGGAGGACATCAAGACCGAGTCGAAGTTTGTGGACGACCTCGGCGCAGACTCCCTCGACACCGTAGAGCTCGTGATGGCCCTTGAGGACGCGTTCGAGTGTGAGATTCCCGATGAAGAGGCAGAAAAGATCACCACGGTTCAGCAGGCGATCGACTTCATCAATCATCACCTGAAGAAGTAAGCCCGAATTATTTCTCTGGAGCACCGATGAGCGACGTCCGCCCGTCGGGCGTCGCGGGGCGGCGCCGAGTTGTTATCACTGGGCTGGGCTGTGTGTCCCCTGTCGGGAACACCCCGTCCGAGGCATGGAGCGCCCTTGTGGCCGGCCATTCCGGCATTGCCACCATCACTCGATTCAATCACGAGGGCATGCCCGTCCACTTTGCGGGCGAGGTTAAGGGTTTCTCCGTAGATGCGTACGTCTCTGCAAAAGAGGCGAGGCACATGGACACGTTCATCCACTACGGCATTGCAGCGAGTCTGCAGGCCCTCGATGATTCGGGGCTCGAGATCTCGGATGCCAACGCTGAGCGGGTGGGTGTGATGGTGGGGTCGGGCATTGGCGGCCTTCCCATGATTGAGGATACGCACTCCGAGTACACCGCGAGGGGTGCTCGGCGCATCTCCCCATTCTTTGTTCCCGGATCGATCATCAACATGATCTCGGGGCACCTCAGTATTCTGCGCAATCTCAAGGGCCCGAATGTGGCGGCAGTGACCGCTTGTACGACCGGCCTTCACAGCATTGGCCTTGCTGCGCGACTCATTCAGTATGGAGACGCCGAGGTGATGGTGGCTGGGGGCGCAGAGTCGACCATCTCTCCCCTTGGCATCGGCGGCTTTGCCGCTGCCCGCGCGCTTTCGACCAGAAATGACGATCCCGCTGCGGCCTCTCGACCCTGGGATCTCGATCGCGATGGGTTCGTGTTGGGGGAGGGCGCGGGGGTTGTGGTGCTCGAGGAGTATGAGCATGCCAAGGCCAGAGGGGCTCGCATTTACGCAGAGCTCGCAGGCGTTGGCTTTACGGGGGATGCCTTTCATATGACGGCACCCAATATGGACGGGCCAAGACGATGCATGGTGGCCGCGCTCAGGGACGCTGGGCTTCCCCCCGAGTCGGTGGGCTATATCAATGCTCACGGCACCTCAACGCCGCTTGGCGACAAGAACGAGACGGAGGCCATCAAGGCGGCGCTTGGCGAACACGCCCGCAAGGTCGTGATCAGCTCGACAAAGTCCATGACTGGCCACCTTCTGGGCGGTGCGGGCGGCCTTGAGACGGTGTTCACCATCTTGGCGCTTCACCACCAGATCAGCCCACCCACCATTAACTTAGATAAGCCCGACCCCGAGTGCGACTTGGACTACTGCCCCAATACTGCTCGAGACATCAAGGCGCAGGTGGCTGTGAAGAATAATTTCGGATTTGGAGGCACCAACGGCAGTCTGGTTCTTACCCGCGTGTAGCCTGGGCTCTCAGCCCGGGTTTTGGCCCCGTTTTCACCCCCGCGTGTTAGCCTGAGACCCATTCGAGACGAGGCTTGGGCCTCTGAGCCCACTGCGCCCCGCTCCCCCTCACGAGGTTTCATATGACGAAATTCAAAGCCCTGGCCCTCAGTGCCGTGCTCTCTGCTTCTATTCTCGGCTCAGGCCCTGCAGGGCTTTTTGCCACGGCGTCCGCTCAGGCGCCTGCTCGCACCCTGCCTGACTTTACGGAGCTCGTGGAGAAGGCTGGTCCGGCTGTGGTGAACATTCGCACCATCGAGAAGGCCCAGCCCAAGGGCAGTCGGCCACAGGGACCTCAGCTTGATGAGAACGACCCCTTCTTTGAGTTCTTTCGGCGCTTCATGCCCCCGGGATACCCTGGAGGTGGTGGTGGACGGCCCGAGGGGGAGGAGCCGGCCCCGCGTTCTCGTGGCGTGGGCAGCGGGTTCATCACCTCCTCCGATGGCTACATTCTCTCGAACCATCACGTGGTGGACGGTGCGGCCGAGATTCGCGTAACCCTCACGGATAAACGTGAGTTCAAGGCGAAGCTTGTGGGCTCGGATCAGCGATCGGATGTCGCCCTGCTCAAGATTGAGGCCAACAATCTGCCCACCCTCAAGTTCGGCAGCATCGACAAGCTCAAGGTTGGGGAGTGGGTATTGGCAATTGGCTCTCCCTTTGGTCTTGAGAATACGGTCACGGCCGGCATTGTGAGCGCCAAAGGCCGCGACACCGGTGACTACCTTCCCTTCATCCAGACCGATGTGGCCGTGAACCCCGGAAACTCTGGAGGTCCGCTCATCAACATGAATGGTGAGGTGGTGGGCATTAATTCCCAGATCTACAGCCGCACCGGCGGCTTCATGGGTATCTCGTTTGCCATTCCCATCGACGAGGCCCAGCGCGTGGTGGAGCAACTCAGAACGGTCGGACGTGTCATTCGAGGCCGGGTGGGTGTAGCCATTGATGAGGTCACGCAAGAGGTGGCTGAGGCGCTCGGACTCAAGAGCGCCAGCGGTGCACTGGTTCGCAGTGTGGAGGTTGGCGGCCCTGCCCAAAAGGCGGGCGTTGAGCCCGGCGATATCGTCCTGAGCTTCAATGGTCGGCGCGTGGAGAAGGTCTCTGACTTGCCGCGGCTGGTGGGGAACTTCAAGCCCGGTCAGGATGCGAAGCTGGAGGTCTGGCGGCGTGGTGAGACCAAGACGCTGACCGTGCGTGTAGCTGAACTGGAGCCCGATGCCAAGCCGCGTCCTCTTGCGAAAGGCAAGAACGTGCCAGAGAAGGCCGCTGCCAACTGGCTGGGCATCTCGGCGGGTGAGTTGGATGCCGCTCGCAAGGAGAGCCTTCGCATTACGGGCGGCGTTGCCGTGACGGCGGTATCTGGTGCCGCTGAGCGTGCCGGCCTTCGCGTGGGCGACGTGATTCTCTCGGTGAACAACAACCAGGTGAGTTCGCTCTCGCAGTTCTCCTCGCAGATTGAGGGGCTCGATCGCAAGCGCGCTGTGGTGGTGCTCGTTCGTCGGGGTGACGGGGTGATCTTCTTACCCATCAAGCCCTGATGGATGGACGCATGCGCACCTGATGCAGCAGATTCGTAATTTCTCCATCATCGCCCACATCGATCATGGAAAGAGCACCCTGGCTGATCGCATCATCCAGATGTGTGGTGGCCTCTCCGATCGCGAGATGGAGGCCCAGGTGCTCGACTCCATGGACCTCGAGCGAGAGCGGGGCATCACCATCAAGGCCCAGACGGCGGCACTGCAGTACGTCGCGCTTGATGGGCAGAAGTATCTCTTTAACCTCATCGATACACCGGGTCACGTCGACTTCTCCTACGAGGTGAGTCGCTCGCTTTCGGCCTGTGAGGGTGCCCTCCTGGTGGTGGATGCCTCTCAGGGCGTCGAAGCGCAGACCGTGGCCAACTGCTACACCGCGCTTGACCTGGGCGTTGAGGTCTGTCCGGTCCTCAACAAGATCGACCTGCCCGCGGCAAACCCGGAGCAGGCCATCCAGGAAATCGAGGACGTAATTGGCATTGAGGCCTCTGATGCGATTCGCGCAAGCGCCAAAACAGGGGAGGGCGTGCGAGACATCCTGGAGATGATCGTCGCTCGAATTCCGGCACCCAAGGGTGATCCCAATGCCCCCCTCCAGGCGCTCATTATTGACTCATGGTTCGACAACTATGTCGGTGTGGTCATGCTGGTGCGACTGGTCAATGGAACCCTGCGCCCGCGAGACAAGATTCTTTTGATGGCCAATGGCAGTACGCATCCCGTGGATCAGTTGGGCGTGTTCACACCCAAATCTGTGACGCGCGAGTCGCTCTCGGCCGGTGAGGTGGGCTTTATCATCACCGGTCTTAAAGAGCTGAAGGCGGCCAAGGTGGGAGACACGGTGACGCTTGCCGCGCGTCCCGCAGCGTCGCCGCTCCCGGGCTTTAAGGAGGTGAAGCCCCAAGTCTTTGCCGGCCTCTACCCGGTCGAATCGAGTGAGTACGACATCATGCGCGATGCGCTTGAGAAGCTGCAACTCAACGATGCGGCTTTGCAGTTTGAGCCAGAGGTTTCTCAGGCCCTCGGCTTTGGATTCCGGTGTGGCTTTCTCGGCCTGCTCCACATGGACATCGTTCAGGAGCGGCTCGAGCGCGAGTACAACATCGATCTCATCACCACGGCGCCGACCGTCGTTTATCAGGTGCTTCTGAAGGATGGGACAGTGATCGATGTGGATAACCCATCCAAGATGCCTGAGCCCACCAAGATTGAAGAGATTCGCGAGCCCATTGTCACGGTCACGCTCTTCATGCCTCAGGACTATGTGGGTGTGGTCATGACACTGGCCACCTCAAAACGCGGCAACCAGACCAACATGACCTATCACGGACGTCAGGTGAACCTCACCTATGAGATTCCCATGAACGAGATCGTTCTAGATTTCTTTGACAAGCTCAAATCGGTCTCGCGAGGATATGCCTCGATGGACTATGAGTTTAAGGAGTACCGCGCCTCCGATGTGGTGAAGATGGACATCCTCATTAACGGCGATCGGGTCGACACCCTCTCGGTCATCGTCCATCGAGCCAACGCCCAGTCCCGCGGTCGCGAGCTGGTTGCCAAGCTTCGGGAACTCATTCCCCGGCAGATGTTTGATGTAGCCATCCAGGCCGCGATTGGCGTGAACATCTTGGCTCGCGAGAACGTCAAGGCCCTGCGCAAGAACGTGTTGGCCAAGTGCTATGGCGGTGATATCTCTCGAAAAAGAAAACTCCTCGAGAAGCAGAAGGCGGGTAAGAAACGCATGAAGCAGGTGGGTACGGTGGAGATTCCCCAAGAGGCCTTTCTGGCCATCCTGAAGGTTGAGGACTAGTCGATGAACTTTGCACTAATTCTGTTTGCGCTTTGTATCTTCACGGGCATCATGTGGATGCTCGATCGAAAGATTTGGGCACCGGCGCGCGGCCTCGATGCACCGAGACCCTTCTTTCTTGAGTACACGGCCGGGTTTTTTCCGCTGCTCTTGGCCGTGTTTTTGTTTCGGTCATTCCTGTTTGAGCCCTTCAATATTCCCTCGGGCTCCATGATCCCCACGCTTCGAGTGGGCGACATGATTCTCGTGCAGAAGTTCAGCTACGGCGTGCGCCTTCCCATTGTCCACACCCTCGTTGTTCCAACCGGTCAGCCCCAGCGCGGCGATGTGGTGGTCTTTCGCTACCCCAAGGACGAGTCCCTCGACTACATCAAGCGTGTCGTGGGACTGCCCGGAGACACGGTGGTCTACGAGAACAAGCAGTTGACGGTGAATGGAAAGCCTGTCCCAAAGCGCCCCGCCGGTGCATTCATGGCCGAGGGCTCGCGGCCCTCAAGCCGATTTCAAGAGACCCTGGGCGACAAGACCTACTTCACCCTGAACGATGATGGAGCGCCAGCCTTTTACTTTCCTGAAGTCTTTCCTCATCTGGAAAACTGTGCTCGGCTCACCAACGGGATGCGGTGTATCGTTCCCGAGGGGCACTATTTCATGATGGGCGACAACCGAGACAACTCCGCTGACAGCCGCATCTGGGGCTTCGTGCCAGAGCGCAATTTGGCGGGCCGGGCCGTGGTCGTATGGCTCAACCTCTCCGAGGTTCTGTCGGGCCGCTTTGACCGGCTGGGTTCGATCCAGTGACATCACCCGAGGTCCTCCAGACCAAGCTTGGTTACGTCTTCCAAGACGCAGCCTTGCTCACACTTGCGCTCACGCATCGTAGCTTCAGCGTCTCGCACAATGAGCGCCTTGAATTTCTTGGTGACAGCGTGCTCAACCTTGCGGTGGCCAACCTGCTCTATCAAGAGCTGCAGGGATTCAATGAGGGCGACCTCAGCCGCGTGCGCTCAAACCTGGTTCGTCAGCAGGCCCTCAATGACATTGCACAGACCCTCTCGCTGCATCAGCATCTCTTTCTTGGAGAGGGAGAGCTCAAGAGTGGGGGGCTCCGTCGCCCCTCCATTCTGGCCGATTCGCTGGAGGCGCTCTTTGGGGCGATCTTTCTAGATGGTGGGTTTGATGCGGCTGCCCGCGTGATTGAGGGTATCTACCGCCCCATTCTTCGCTCGGTCGATGCGGCCACCCTGGGCAAGGATGCGAAGACGCTGCTTCAAGAGTTCTTGCAGGGCCATGGCCTCTCGCTGCCGGTCTATCAGGTGGTGGCCACCACCGGCGCTGCGCATAGTCAGATGTTTGAGGTGGAGTGCGCCATTGCCAAACTCACCATCTCTGTATTTGGTTCGGGCGCAAGCCGCCGTGCAGCGGAGCAGATGGCCGCGACCCAGGCGCTGGCCGCAGCCCAGAAGGCCCTCTCCGCCGTTCCGAAGAAGGGCCGCAAGAAAAAGAGCGCTGCCCCAGCGCCTCAGGCCAAGCTCGAGTTCTCGCCAGAGTCTTCATGACCGTGCACCGCTGCGGGTCGGTGGCCATTGTCGGGCGGCCCAATGTTGGGAAATCGAGTCTGCTCAACGCGCTGGTGGGTGCCCAGCTGAGCATCACCTCCCGCAAAGCCCAGACCACACGTCATCGCATTCTGGGTGTTCGAACCACCCCGACCGATCAGATTCTCTTTGTCGACACGCCGGGCATTCAACACAGCCATCAGGCCGCGCTGAATCGCCAGCTCAATCGTGCGGCGCTCTCCACCCTTGAGGAGGTCGATGCCATTCTGTGGGTGATCGAGGCGTTTCGTCTGCTGCCTGAAGATGAGGCCGTACTCGCGCGCTTGCCAGCCGAGGTTCCCGTGGTCCTTGCATTAAACAAGGTGGACCTTTTCAAAGATGAGGCCGACAAGGCGCAGTCGTTCGAGCTGGCCCGTCAATTGAGCGCAAGACGCAATTTCGCGGCCGTGGTTCCCGTGTCGGTGAAGAAGTCGTTTCAGGTCAACGTGTTGGCCTCGGAGTTGGCAGCCTGCCTGCCGGAGGGACCTGCGGCCTACGAGGAGGACATGCTCACCGATCGCAGCGTGAAGTTTATGGCCAGCGAGATCATTCGAGAAAAGCTCTTTCGTCTTCTGGGTGACGAGCTTCCTTATGAGGCCACTGTGGTCATTGATCGATTCATAGAGCACGAGGGACAGAAGCCTCATACCGAGATTGATGCAACCATCGTTGTTGCCCGAGCGTCTCAGAAGCCGATGGTCATAGGGGAGGGCGGGGAGCGAATCAAGCGTATCGGCAGTGAGGCCCGCCAGGACATCATGAGGCTGCTCGAGCAGCCAGTGCGGCTGACGCTCTGGGTGAAGGTGAAGGACAACTGGGCAGACGATGAGGCTGCGGTTCGCAGTTTTGGCTACGAGTAATCGATATGGTTGAGGGCTACGTTCTTCATAGCCTCGCGTGGCGCGAGACGAGCCTCATTGTTGAGGCCTTCTCCCAGGAGGAGGGCCGCATGGGGCTTGTGGCGCGTGGTGCGCGCCGGCCGCGTTCGGCATGGCGCGGCCTGCTTCAACCCTTCCAGCCGCTGCTACTTCGATACGCCTCAAAGGGAGAGTTGCGAACCCTCATGGCGGCGGAGTGGCGTGGGGGATTGCCTCTGCTCAGCGGTGAGGCGCTGATGGCCGGCTTCTATCTGAATGAGCTCTTGCTCCGTCTTGTTCCTCGGCAGGACCCCCATCCAATCTTGTTTGTGGCCTACGAGCAGGCCCTGGCTGCACTGTCGCAGACTGAGGGTCTGTCGCATGAGTCATCGCTCATTGAGCCGACGCTGAGACAGTTTGAGTGCCGACTGCTCAGGGAATTGGGTGTTGCCCCGGAGTTTGCTCCATCGGTTGTCCAGGCCCATCCGGAGGCCCGTTATGGGGTTCGGCCCCATGAAGGTGTCCATCGACTTGCTGGGTCGGATACTGGTGCCGCCGAGGCCGAGGGCCTCTGGGCGAGTGGTCGGGCGCTTCTTGCGCTGAGCGGATACGATGATGGCCTGTCCGCATTTGCGCAGGGACTTGCCGAACCTGAGTTGGCAAGCCAGGCCAAGCGGCTTTTGCGAGGCCTGATTCGGCATCATCTTGGCGGAGCCGATCTCATGTCTCGAGAGGCCGCCCGTACCCTGCACCACATGCGCCAGGCCAACCCTCACCCGAGAGAGACAACATGATTGAACTGGGCGTCAACATCGATCACGTAGCCACCTTGCGGCAGGCCCGTCGAGGCTACGACCCAGATCCCATCTGGGCCGCCGTGGAGGCCCACATCGGTGGCGCCGATGGCATCACGGTTCATCTACGAGAGGATCGTCGCCACATTCAAGATGCTGATGTTCGACGTCTGCGCACTCACACCCAAATAAAGCTGAACTTTGAGATGGCGGCCACCGAAGAGATGGTCGCCTTTGCCTGTGAGGTTCGGCCCGAGATGGCGATGCTGGTTCCCGAGGGTCGCCAGGAGATTACGACCGAGGGCGGTCTTGACGTGCTGGGTTCCCAGTCTCTCATTGCGCCCATGGTTCAGCGGCTGCGAAGTGCGGGTATCTGCGTGAGCGCTTTTCTCGATGCGGACGCTCGGCAGATTCGAGCCGCACACGAGATTGGCGTGGAGGTGTGTGAGCTGCACACAGGACCCTATGCGCAGGTCTTTCATGAGCAGGGCCGAGATGCGGGACGGGCACCGGTGCAGACTGAGCTCATCAAGCTCGCAGAGGCCGGGCAGGTGGTCCAGTCGCTCGGTATGCGTTTTAACGCGGGTCATGCACTGAACTACTTCAATGTGCAGCCCGTGGCGGCGCTCGCTGGTGTGCAGGAGTTACACATCGGCCATGCCATTGTCTCGCGCGCCATTCTGGTGGGCATGAGGGAGGCGGTTCGTGAGATGAAGCGTCTCATGAGAGAGGCGAGCCGATGATTGTCGGGATTGGCACGGATGTGGTCATGCTCTCTCGCATGCAGTCCCTCTATGACAAATGGGGCGAGCGTATCGCCCAACGAATCCTGGGACCCCAGGAGTTCGCGGTGTTCGCTGAGCGGCGCTCTCGCGGGGTGGCCGGTGTCTCGCGTGCGGTGAGTTACCTCGCCAAACGATTCGCCGCGAAGGAGGCGGTCGGGAAGGCCTTGGGTTGCGGGCTCTCGCATCCGATGAGCCTTCACAGCCTTGAGGTCTTGAATGACGAGTTGGGGGCGCCCCGCGCCTATGCTCGAAAAGACCTTGCTCGGGTTGTAGAGGAACGGGGCCTGGTCGTGCACGTGTCACTCACTGACGAGATCGACTATGCACAGGCGTTTGCCATCGTGGAGAAAGCATGAGACTTGGACCACTCATCATTGATGTTGCAGGGCATCGCCTCGCCCCCGAGGAGCGCGAACAACTGCTTCACCCCTGGGTGGGCGGCATCATCCTCTTTACTCGCAATTTCGAGGATCGCGAACAGCTGGCTGCGCTTACCCGCGAGATTCGTGCACTGCGGCCCGAACTTCTCGTGAGTGTCGATCACGAGGGCGGGCGGGTTCAGCGGTTTCGCGAGGGTTTTACCGCTCTGCCCTCCTTTCAGACCCTGGCGCAGGACATCGATGGCGGGGAGAGCGATCTCGATGATCGGCTGGCGCGACTCGATCGGGCCTGCGAACGTGCGCGGGCGCTTGGCCACACGGTGGCTAAAGAATTGCAAGCGGTCGGCGTTCACTTTAGTTATACGCCGGTGCTCGATGTGGACTTCGGGCGCAGCGCAGTCATGGCAGGCCGAAGCTTTCATCACGACCCAGCTGTGGTGAGTCTGATGGCCGCGGCTGTCATGCAGGGCCTGCATCTGGGCGGCATGCAAAACTGTGGCAAGCACTTTCCCGGGCACGGCTGGGCGCAGGCCGATTCGCATGAGGCCCTCCCCGTTGATGAGCGCCCCCTGGAGGAGATTCTCTCCTGTGATGCGCGTCCCTACGAACGACTGGGTCGTGGCCCATGGGGCGAGGTCCCCCTTACAGCCGTCATGCCCGCCCACATTCGTTATAAACAGGTGGACGAAATGCCGGCTGGGTTCTCGCGCATCTGGCTTCAAACCATTCTCCGCGAGCGGCTTGGTTTCGATGGGGTCATCATCAGCGACGACCTCTCCATGGCCGGTGCCGCGGTTCTCGATGATGTGGTGGATCGTGCGAACGCCGCCCTTGAGGCCGGCTGCGACGCTGTTCTCATCTGCAATCGCCCCGATATGGCCACGCGCGTCATTGACGAGCTGCCCGCTCGGCTTCCCAACTTTCTCAACCGCGCCTCTCGCCGAGGTCTGGAGCGCCTCATGCCATGCTAGGCCCTCAGGTCTACCAGGAGAGTTGCCGAAGATGCCCCCGGCTCTCGCTTTTTCTGGATGAGGTGAGCAAGCAGCACCCGAGTTATTTCTGTAGGCCGGTGCCTCCGTTCGGCGATGAGCAGGCGCAGCTTTTGGTCGTTGGTCTTGCCCCAGGACTCCACGGTGCCAACGCCACCGGGCGCCCCTTCACCGGCGATGCCTGCAGCGATCTCCTCTACGGGACACTTTTTGAGCATGGTTTTTCGAGCGCGCCACGGTCTGTGTCCCGGGACGATGGACTGGTTTTATTGAATTGCCGGATCACCAACGCCGTGAAGTGCTTGCCACCACAAAACAAGCCTACCCCCGCGGAGGCAAAGACCTGCCGCCCATTTCTTGAGGCGGAGCTCATCACAACAAGTCCCAAGGTGGTCCTCTGCCTTGGGGCTCTGGCTCACACGGCTGTCGTGAAAAGCCTCTCCCAGACGCTACTCAAAGAGAACGGTCTTCAGCCTGCGTCCCTTGCATTCGGTCATGGCCGCTTACATCGGGTGGGCTCCATGCGCCTGGTCGACAGCTTTCATCCCAGCCGCTACAACGTCAACACGGGTCGACTCACGCCTCGCATGTTCTCGGAGGCGGTGGCCCTTGCGAAGGCGCAACTCGGTGGCTGACGCGACTGAGGTGTTTCCGCCGGAAGGCTTCTTGGCCAGCCTGCCCGGCCAGCCTGGCGTCTACCGCTTCTACGGCGAGCAGGACGAGTTGCTCTATGTGGGCAAGGCCAAGGATCTCAAGAAGCGGGTGTCATCGTATTTTCAGAAGACCGGGCATGGCCCGCGAATCGCTCGCATGGTGGCCCAAATACGAAGAGCGGAGGTGACGATGGTTCGCTCCGAGACGGAGGCACTTCTGCTCGAGAGCAACCTCATCAAGACCCAGTCGCCGCGCTACAACATCCTTTTTCGTGACGACAAGTCTTACCCCTATCTACGCATCAGCCGACATCGTTTTGCGCGTATTTCTTTCTACCGCGGAGGAGTCGATCGCCAGGCGGATTACTTTGGGCCCTTTCCAAATGGTTGGGCGGTGAAGGAGAGCATTCAGATTCTGCAAAAGGTCTTTCGGCTGCGCTCGTGCACGGATTCGGTCTTTTCCAATCGGTCTCGACCCTGCCTGCTGTTCCAGATCCATCGATGTAGCGCACCCTGCGTTCAGGAGATCGACGAGGCCGCCTATCGTCGAGATGTTGAGCGGGCCCTTTCTTTTCTTCGGGGCGGACACGACAGCCTGCTCGAGGACCTTCGCGCTGACATGGAGCGAGCCTCTGAGCAACTCCGTTTTGAGGAGGCCGCTGTCTTTCGAGACCAGATTGGAGCCCTGTCTCGCGTGCTGGCGCAACATGCCATGGAGACCGATGACAGCCTTGATTGTGATGTCCTTGCTGTCATGAGTGATGGTGCGCGTCTGGTCGTCAATCTGGCGATGGTTCGCGGTGGTCGTCACCTCGGAGATCGGCCGTACTTCTCTCATGTGGGCGTCTCTGCCGATTTGGCCAGTGACGAGGCACTCGACGAGGCCCTGCTCGCTTTTGTCTGCCAACACTATGCCGATCAGTCACCCACCTCTACGCTGGTGATAAACCGACCCGAGTCCGTGGAGTCCATCACCGAGTGGCTCTCAAGTCGAGCCGACCAGCCACAGATGCGTGTGGTCTATGCGCCCCAGGGAAAGCGCAGGGACTGGCTGAAAATGGCAGAGGACAATGCCCGTCTTGCGCTTGCCCGTCGTGCGCAGGAGCAGGGTGGGGCGCAGGCGAAGACCCAGCTTCTGGTGGACACCCTTGGTCTGAATGGTGGCCTGGACGATCTCTCGAACTTTCGCATCGAGTGCTTTGACATCAGTCACACCGCAGGTGAGGCCACCCAGGCCTCCTGTGTGGTCTACCACCATCACGCAATGCAGTCCTCGGACTATCGCCGCTTCAACATCAAGGACATCACACCGGGCGATGACTACGCGGCCATGCGACAGGCTCTCACTCGGCGTTATCAAGAGGCCACTGAGCTGCCCGACGTGGTGCTCATCGATGGCGGCAAGGGACAGCTCTCCTCGGCTGTAGAGGCTTTCGAGGCGATGGGGCATGACACGGCGGTGTTGGTCGGCGTGGTCAAGGGTGAGGGTCGCAAGGTCGGGCTAGAGCGTTTGGTGTTTCCCGATGGCCGTGAGCTGGCGCTCGGACGAGACCACGCCGCACTCTTGCTGATTGCTCAGATTCGGGATGAGGCCCATCGCTTTGCCATCACGGGCATGCGCGCTCGGCGTGCCAAGGCCCGAACCGGCTCAATCCTTGATGAGGTTGAGGGAATTGGTCCGAAGCGGCGGGCGCGACTCCTGGCTCGGTTTGGCGGCCTGGCCGGACTTAAGGCCGCATCCGTTGAAGAGCTCTCTACCGTCGAGGGCATATCGACCACGCTGGCCGAGCAGATTGTTCGGCAACTCCGCGGCTAGAATGCGTTATGCCCATCCACCTGCCGAACCTTCTGACTTGGGCCCGTATTCTGGCCATTCCGCTTCTGGTTGCTGCGCTTTATTTTCCGGTTGAACTCTCTCAGCACGAGCGTAACGTGTTGGCGACCGCCATCTTCGTTGCCGCCTCGCTGACCGACTGGCTCGATGGTTATCTTGCAAGGAAGTGGGAGCAGACCTCGGCCTTTGGTGCTTTTCTTGATCCGGTCGCCGACAAGCTGATGGTCTGCGCCGCACTGGTGGCGCTTATCAATCTGGATCGGGTGGGGCCGCTTGTGGGCCTCATCATTATTGGTCGTGAGATCACCATCTCCGCCCTTCGGGAGTGGATGGCCTCTGTGGGTGCCAATCGCCACGTGGCCGTGAATTGGCTGGGCAAGGCCAAGACCATTGCACAGATGGTGGCCATCCCCTTTCTCCTGTATGACGCCCCCCTCTTTGCAGGGGCCATTGATGCCTCGGAGTGGGGCTTCTGGCTGATTCGACTCGCTGCATTGCTTACCTTCGTGTCGATGGTCTACTACCTCAGCAAGGCATGGCCAGAGTTGCGCAGCCGCGCTTAAGCCCATAGAATGGAGGGTTCATGCGGGAGTAGCTCAGTTGGTAGAGCGCAACCTTGCCAAGGTTGAGGTCGCGAGTTCGAGACTCGTCTCCCGCTCCACGGCGCCTTGAATCACACCCCATGGCGGGATGGCAGAGTGGTTATGCAGCGGCCTGCAAAGCCGTGTACCTCGGTTCGATTCCGGGTCCCGCCTCCAACTTCACGGTCTGGCCCCTCGAATGCCCAAACATCTCCTGCTCGAAGGTCTCTCTGAAGCGTTAGGGTTCGTCGGCGGCGCCCTCTTGGGCTATTGGGTCACTGAACTTTTGGGGCTGGACATCTTTGCCACCGGTTACAGCGTCTCGAGCATGGTCGGCATCGCCTTGGTGGGTCTGGGCGGAGGCCTTGGCGTTCAGCTCGCAAGGCGCTGGCGAGCTCATCAGCAGGCCAGCGCGCGGGACGACAAAGACGGCTAGACGGCGAAGGCCATGGCGGAGAAGTCATCGCGACGTACCTCGTCGCCTCGCCACTCCTCAGCGGCCTTGTGCAGGGTGCGCATGAGCGAGGAGGGATCCACCTGACGATTGTGCTCGACGAGTTCAACGAATCGCTTGGGGCCAAACGCAATACGGTTGGGACCTCCGGGCTGATCGAAGATACCGTCGGAGGCCATGCAAAACATCCGGTAGTTGTCGATGGAGAGCTCATACTCCTCTAGGGGCGTGTAAGGCTCTGTGCCGGGGTAACCCAGTGCCTGTCGGTCGCTCACCACACGCAGAACGGGCTCATCGTCACGAGGAATGACAAAGCAGTTGGTTCTGGCGCCCGAGAAAATCACCTTGCGTTTATCGAGATCGATCTTGCAGACGCCGGCATCAAAGCCGTCATTCGAGTCGCAGTCTTCACGGTTCTGATTTAGGGCTACGCGCACCATGTTGCCAAGCTCGGCGAGCGCCTTTCCGGGCCCGATCTCGGGGTTCTCCGAGTAGATCTGCCGCAGGCTGCTGAGCACCAACATCGACATGAGGGCTCCTGGCACGCCATGTCCCGTACAGTCGATAAGCGCCACTGTAAAAAAGCTCTTGCCAACGTCTTCGCTTCGCCAGTAGACGTCGCCCCCTACGATGTCCCGTGGCTCCCAGATCACGTCCATGCCATGGAGTCGGTCTTGGAGGTGATGCTTGGTGGGGAGAAGACCAATCTGAATTCGGCTTGCATACCGCACGCTGTCCATCACCTCCTCATTCAGCTTAGCCATAGCAATGGCCCGACGGCTATTGGCTTCCACCAGATAGTTCAGGGTATCGGTGCTTGCGCCCACGCCGATGTACTCGCCGTTTCGTGTAATGAGAAAGCCACCCTGACTGAGAGAGAGCCCCTCTTTCAGCAGGGTCGAGGCCACTTCGTCGATGCTGGTGTTCTCATCAAAGGAAGGGCACTTGTCGGCCATGAGGCCGCGGACGCTCTTGTTCTGGTGAACGCAATAGTGCAGGGGGTTTGACGCGATGAGCAGGGCGGCCTGCTTCTCCACAAGCCCAATGGGCACGCCGTGATTGTCGACAACCGGGACCACAACGGTGTGGTCGTCTTTTCGCATGGCCTCGATGAGGGTGCCGCATTTCTCGTTCTGGTTAATGGTCCACTGCTCTCGGAAGATACTGCTGACTTTCTGTTCAATCGTGTTCATGGTCATTTCCTTCGAGTTGTCGCGCGGCGCGCTTCAGGTTTTCAATGAGGGTGAGGCGTTGGGGCATGGTCAAGGCAGGCGGGTCAATGCGCAGCGCATCGTGCCCGGGAATACTCAGATCAATCGGCCGCTCAGGCGCGTGTCCTGCCTCGTAAGGACGACGAATGGCATAGGTCTGAACGGGTCGAGCAATCCCTTTGAGCGTGAGAAGTTCGCGCTCCTCCGCCTCAAAGTAGTCGCGAACGAGGGCATAGGTGTCGGCGGAGACCAGCACCCCGCCGGGCTCGCATGAGCTCTCAATTCGTGCAGCAAGGTTCACTTCGCCACCGATGATGGTGTAGGACATTCGGTCCGCACTCCCGAAGTTGCCGACGTTGCACCAGCCCGTGTTGATTCCGATTCGCGTGATGAATGGGTACTGCAGCCCTTCGTCCCGCCACTCTGCGTTTAGCTGGGACAGTCGGGTCTGCATTTCAAAGGCCATCTGGACGCAGGCCAGCGCATCAGCCTTCTCTCCGCGCGTGTGTGGGTCTCCAAAGAACGCCATCATCGCGTCGCCAATGAACTTGTCGATCGTTGCGCCGTACTTGCCAGCAATGGCTGAGAGCTCGGAGAAGTACTTGTTGATGTAGTGGGTGAGGGTCTCGGGCTGAAGCTGAGAGGAGGTGTGGGTGAATCCTTGAATATCTGAGAAGAAGACCGTAAGGAGCTTACGCTGCGTCTTGATTTCCAGAGTTCGGTCTCCGGAAAAAACGGCCTCATAGATTTGTTTTGGAAGATACCGAGACAGTTGGTCGGCAATCCCCTCCATCTTCTTCTTCTCGATCTCGAGCTCATCTGAGATCGATTGAAGGCGTTGCTCATTCTTGTCGCTGATTCGAATGAGCCGAGAGAGGTTTTTTAGGAGCTTCGCATAGGCCGCCACCAGCACCTCAAGCTCGGCCTTTGGAATCTCAGCGCTTCCCTCCTGCACCAATGCCTGAAAGCGAGCGAGGGTCTCCTCTTCCTGTAAAAGGACCGAATCCGACACGGCAGCGCTGCTCTCTGTGCGGACCGGTCGATCAGTACTCGATGAGCGTGAATCGGGCGGCGCTCAGTTCCTCAGAAAACTCCTCACCCAGTTCCTTCATGTTCTCGTCGTCCGACACGTAATGCCACTCAACGAGCACCTGATTTCCGGCCTTTGCAGAGGACTCAAGGGCGGTGCAGAGGTCCATGAGCACTTTTGCCGACGAGCTGTTGAAGTACTTGAATTTGAAGCGGGCCACGACCTCGCCATCGTGCGACCGCGAGAGGAAGTTAATGACGTGAGAGACGGGCTCCTCGTAAAACTTCTTGGTGTCCTCGGGGTACGACTCACCCTCGAGGAGAAAGACCCGGGACGCAACATCAAGGCTGAGGCGTGGAGTGCGAGCGGTTGATGGGATATCGATATTTTCCATGGCTGTTCTCAAAAGTGGGCTTCAAAGCAGAAAAGGTCAAAATCATCCTTGGCGCTCTCGACGATGTCGTACTCCCACTTTCCATTGGCCTCACGAGCCATCGAGATAAATCCAACACCGGCACCTTTGGATCCTTCGGGCGGGCCATCCTTTAGCTGCTGGCGCATAAGTGCACCGAGCTCCTTGCGGTCCAGTCCCCTGATTGAGTCGAGCTGATTTCTGAGTTTCTGTGTATCCGTGGATCGGACCATGTTGCAGCAGGTCACAAAGCGGGTTCCGTCCGGATACTCACCGATCACGACCAGCCCATACGGGAGGATCGTGGGTTCGCCGTCATCGTCCAGCACCCCGTGGAGCGGCTCCTCATCCACGGGCGGAGTTGTCTCGGCCGAGTAGCGAATGACGTTTTGGACCTGCTCAACAAAGGTCGAGAAGACAGCGCGAGAGACCTTTGCGTCGGTCTGATCGATGGTCATCTTGGTGCGCAGGGCATTCCCAATGCCACTCAAGATCACTTCGTTGAGATAACCGCTGTACGAGAAGACAATTCCGCGGTCTTCGAGTTCTTTTCTAAAGGTGAGGTAGGACGTCCCGTTGAGGCGTTGTGACACGGTCATGTGAGGTCTCTCGAAAGGTGTGGGCCGTGGGGCAGTCGGACAGATGCGCGAGGAGCCTCGCAGTAAACCCCCTGAAGTTTTCAGGCTGATGAATAAATTGTTTCGGCTTGACTGCGGACGCACAAGGTGCAGCGTTCCCAAGGGGTTCGGGCGGGCTCCCTGCTTTCACATTCGCTTCACCGGAATGACATTTTTGAGTCGCACACTAGAAAAATTAAAGTTTTCGTGAGGTAGACATTGACTCCCTTTGTGAGCGCCGCATTCGGCCTTGACATGGATCATCTTCGCAGCCTGGGCATCACCGACCCCGGTTCCAGTCAGGTGGTAGAGGCTATTCGGTCGGGTGCGCTCACCAGCGACGAGCGGCTCTTCCTCTCTCTTATGAGCAGCTCACTCCTCATGGAGATTAGTTTCGATGCCCGCAAGCGCATTCTGGAGGCTGGTGGGCCTGTCGATGAGGCCTACGTTATTCAGCTCGGCAGCCTGCTGGGTGTCGATGGAGAGACGATTTACCGCCTCGGACCTGGAAGCGTCGTGGGCCTTGCAGAGGGAGTCGTGAACAAGCCCGCGAGGATGACGGTCATCACCACCACGACAGTGCAGGCTCGCGTCATTCCGCTTCACAAGATTGACGCGACCATTGCGACACTCCCAACCGAGGCGAAGGCTATGCTTCAGACCATCATCAAACGAACCCTGGCGATGTAATGGCTGAGAGTGCCTTTGAGTCTCTCCGATTTAAAGATGGAGACATGATCTTCAAGTCCGGCGATCTCGCCGAACATCTCTACTTTCTCGAGGCAGGCTCAGTTGAGTTGCTCGGTGCACAAGGCAATGTGTTTGGAACGGTTCCTCAGGGCCAGTCCTTTGGCGAGGCGGCCATTCTTCGCGGCGGGATTCGCTCGGCATCGGTTCGTGCCAAAGGGGACGTTGTCTGCAAACGCATCGGGTCTGAGCAGGCCTCCCAACTCCTGCTCAGTCGCTCTCCTTTGCTCGTGATCATTCTCGAGGCCTTGCTTCTGCAGCAGAGCATGCACAACGCGCTTCGGGCGCGTTGATTCCCAAACACCCCCTTTCATGTCGGACTCTGCCTACCTTCGGCTTAGCAACGGCGACTGGTCGGACTGCCTTCACGACTCGCTTCGCTTCCTGCGCCATGCCTGGTCCCACGAGTGGCCCGGACTGCCCGCCCTCCTGGATCGCTGCGCAGCTTTTCTTGGTCTTGAGGGGGCCGAGGGTGAGACCCGTTCCCTGCAGGCCGCAGCCCATGCGGCAGCCGCGCAGATCGAACTCGAGGAGGGGCGATCGCCCGGTGGAGACGAGCCGGGGTATCACAATCGGCTGCATTTTGCCGACACGCTCACATGCCTCACCCTGCAGACAGCCCTCGAGGCGCGTCTGCATCGGGGGGACGCTCGTTGGCAGGCTGCGCTTTTGCTGATTGCGGTGGGCCATGACATGCGACATCCCGGCCGGAACAACCTCCACACATCCGATATTGAAAGCCTCTCAGTGGAGGCGCTCATGCCCTTTATGCAGGAGCAGAACATCTCAGCTGAGTGGATTGATCGGGTCTCCACAGTGATTCTTCGCTCAGACTTTGCGCTCGTCAGAGAGAACCATGAGCGCGTGAACGGGCATCCTTTCACATGGAACACCGACTGGGCGAGTGTGCTCTTGAATGAGGCTGACATCATGGCCAGCCTCTCCGAGACCTTCGGTCCTCCCTTGAGCCTCTCGCTGGCCAAGGAGTGGGAGATAGCAGATTTTCCCGCCCATCGATGGGTGGCCACCCCCGAGGGCCGCTGGAAGTTCATCAACAGCGTGCGCCTGACGTCTCAATCGTCCCGAATTCTGGGCGCCCAGGAGACCCTCCAAGCGCAGCTCGATGCTGGGCCTAGCCCGAATTGACAGGCTTTTGACTGCGTGCTTACATGAGGCTCGCTTCCATACTTTGTCAGTCTCTACGAGGGTTCTCATGAAAAAAGTGCTTCTTTGTGTTGGTCTAACGGTTGCCCTGACCGGCCTGTCCGCCGTCGCCCATGCCGATACGCTTGCGAAGGTAAAGTCCTCCGGTGCCATCACCATTGGCCACCGTGATGCCTCCATCCCCTTTTCTTACTATGACGATAAGCAACAGGTGATTGGCTATTCCGTGGAGATTTGCCAAAAGATCGCCGAGGCGGTCCAGAAGAATCTGGGCATGCCCAAGATGGAGGTGAAGTATCAGCTCGTCACCTCTGCAAACCGCATCCCCCTGCTGGCCAACGGGACGGTCGACCTCGAGTGTGGATCGACGACAAACAATGCAGACCGTCAGAAGCAGATTTCGTACGCGCCCACCACCTTCGTGACCGCGAACCGCATCATCTACAAGAAGGGGCAGGGCATCTCGAAGCTTGCTGACCTCAAGGGCAAGACGCTTGTCTCCACGGCCGGCACGACCAATCTCAAGCAGGTCACTGAACTCAACGCAGAGAAGAACCTCGGCATCAATATCGTGTCGGCCAACGGACACGCGGAGGCCTTCCTCATGGTGGAGTCTGGCCGAGCGGCCGCCTTCGCAATGGATGACATCCTGCTTGCGGGCCTGGCTGCAAACTCAAAGAATCCCGCGGAGTTCGAGATCTCGTCTGAGGCGCTCTCCGTAGAGCCCTACGGCATCATGGTTCGCAAAGACGACCCCAAGTTTAAGAAGGTGGTCGACGATGCGGTTGTTGCACTCTTTAAGAGCGGTGCCATCAATGCCATGTACGACAAGTGGTTCCTCAAGCCCATCCCCCCCAAGGGCGCAAACCTCAACATTCCGATGAGCGCGAGCCTGAAGAAGGTGATTGCCAAGCCGACCGACTCGCCCGATCCCAAGGAATACCAGTAAGAGTCCGGAAGGTCTTTTAGCAAGGGAGGGGAGCCACCGGGCTCCCCTTTGCATATGAACTACAACTGGAATTGGTCCATTTTGTTCGAGCTCGAGCCGGGGGCATCGGGCAGTTACCTGAGCTACTTGCTCGTGGGGCTTGGCTGGACGCTGGCGCTGGCCATTTTGGCCTGGCTCATTGCCCTGGTCGTGGGCACCATGGTGGGCATTGGCCGCACTCTGGGCAGTGCGCGTCTTGAGCGAATGTGCTTTGCCTACACCGAACTCTTTCGCAATGTGCCGCTGCTTGTTCAGATGTTTCTCTGGTTTTTTGTGCTGCCCGAGCTGCTCCCGCAGGCACTCGGTATCGCCATGAAGCAGATGCCCCCGCCTTGGGCATCGTTCTGGCCTGCCGTTCTGTGCCTTGGTCTTTTCATGTCCGTGCGCGTGGCCGAACAGGTGCGCTCCGGCCTTCAGGCGCTGCCGAGGGGGCAGAGAATGGCGGCCCTGGCCTTGGGTTTGAGTGTTGCTCAGACCTACCGCCGGGTTCTCATGCCCAATGTCTTTCGCATGATTCTGCCGCCGCTCACCTCCGAGTTTCTCAACACCATCAAGAACTCTTCTTTGGCGCTCACGATTGGGCTCATGGAGCTCACTGCCCGAGCCCGGGCGATGCAGGAGTTCACCTTTCAGGTCTTTGAGGCTTTTGCGGCCGCAACTGTTATCTACTTGGTTGTCAACCTTCTCGTGACGCTGGCTGGGCGCAGCCTTGAGCGCAGCCTGCGTGTTCCGGGCTATGTGGAGGCGGGCGAAGGAAAAGGCCTCCCGCTGGCGGGTCACTAATATGGGCTACGACTTCGACTTCGATGTCATTGCCCGCTCGTGGGTCTATCTCTTTCGAGACGGTCTCTCTTTCACTGTCACGCTCACCCTTCTTTCGATGGCCGGCGGAATTGTTTTGGGCACGCTGCTGGCGCTCATGCGCCTATCTCATCTGGGCCCTCTACGTGCCGTCGCGAGCACCTATGTGAACGTTATGCGTTCTCTGCCCCTTGTGCTGGTCATCTTCTGGTTTTATTTCCTCGTGCCATGGATTGGCGGCTGGGTGAGTGGCTCCGGCCAGCCCCTCAAGGTGGGCGCCTTTACCAGCGCGCTCATCACGTTCACGCTCTTTGAGGCGGCGTTTTACTGCGAGATCTTGCGGGCAGGCATTCAATCCATTCCAAGGGGGCAGCTCTTTGCGGGATCGGCTCTGGGACTTTCTTATTCCCAGAATATGCGGCTCGTTGTGCTGCCGCAGGCCTTTCGAAACATGTTGCCGGTCCTCCTGACGCAGACCATCATCCTTTTTCAAGATACGTCTTTGGTCTATGTGATTTCGAGCACCGACTTCCTGGGGGCAGCCCACAAGGTGGCCAATCGAGATCACCGGCTGGTGGAGATGTATAGCTTTGCAGCAGTGGTGTACTTCATCTTCTGTTTCAGTGCGTCGGTCTATGTTCGACGACTTCAGAAGAGACTCATGATTATTCGTTAGACGACACGCTATGGCCATGATCGAATTTCACGATGTGAGTAAGTGGTACGGGTCTACTCAGGTCCTCAACGGGTGTTCGACCCAGCTGGCCGAGGGCGAGGTGCTCGTCATCTGCGGTCCTTCGGGCTCTGGCAAGTCCACCCTTATTAAATGCGCCAATGGGCTTGAGCCCTTTCAAGAGGGAAAGATCCTGATCAATGGCGTCTCAGTGGGAGATCCCAGCACCAATCTTGTGGCACTGCGCTCTCAGGTTGGCATGGTCTTCCAACACTTCGAGCTCTTTCCACACCTTCGCGTCATCGAGAACCTCACGCTCGCTCAGGTTCACGTTCTTAAGCGCAGTCCTGAGGAGGCCCGCTCCAAGGGACTCACGCTGCTTGATCGTGTGGGACTGAGGGAGTTTGCTCAGAAGTTCCCGGGTGAGCTCTCGGGCGGGCAGCAGCAACGGGTGGCCATTGCGCGCGCACTGGCAATGGACCCGATGGTGATGTTGTTTGATGAGCCCACGTCGGCGCTCGATCCCGAGATGGTTCACGAGGTGCTGGATGTGATGATCTCGCTGGCCAAGGAAGGCATGACCATGGCCGTGGTCACACACGAGATGGGATTTGCTCGCAAGGTATCCCAGCGGGTTATTTTCATGGACCGTGGCGCCATTGTTGAGGACTGCAAGACCGAGGAGTTTTTCGGTGCGCCTCGCTCGCCCCGCGCTCAGGACTTTCTCAAGAAAATATTGAGTGACTAAGTCGCAGTCCTTGGTTCGCAGCGGCCTCTTGTTGGCCACTGCGGCCGCCATCTGTTTTTCTGTGAAAGCCATCCTGGTGAAACTGGCCTATCGGGAGGGGGCTGACGCCACCACACTCGTGGCCCTCCGGATGATTTTTTCGCTCCCCTTTTTTTACCTCGCACTCTGGATGCTCGATCGCAAGCATTCGCGTGTGCGACTCTCGCGAGATGATCGATTCAAGATCCTTTTGCTGGGCCTCTTGGGTTATTACGGTGCGAGCTTTCTTGATTTCATGGGCCTACAGACCATCTCGGTGGGTCTGAACCGAGTCATCATGTATCTCAATCCCGCGGTGGTGCTCGTGATCTCTGTGGTGCTCTTTTCTCATCGCGTGAGCCGAGGTGAATTGGGGGCCATGGGACTGGCCTACCTTGGGGTCGTCATGGTCTATTTGCACGACCTCTCTCTCGAGGGTGATGGGCTTGCCGTGGGGACCATTCTCACCTTCATGAGCACGGTGAGCTACGCCGTCTATCTGGTTCTGGCTGGACGAATGGTCCAGCGTATTGGCAGTCTGCGACTGGCCACGTATGCGAGCACGGCTGCGGCAGGGTTTTGCCTGGCCCAGGCCATGGCCCTCTCTCCGCAGGCCCTGGTGTCCCAGCCCCTGAGTGTCTATGGCCTATCCCTTTTGAATGCAACGCTGTGCACCGTGATTCCCGTGTCACTGGTGATGGTGGCGATGCATCGAGTGGGCCCTGTGCTGGTTGCGCAGTCGGGCGCGATTGGCCCGGTCTCCACCATATTTCTTGGTTACTGGTTCTTGGGCGAGGAGATCTCGCTCCTGGGACTTGTCGGCACGGCCACTGTCATCTTGGGCATTTGGATGCTCGCTCGGATCAGCGCGACACCACGAGCCCCTGTCGAAGTGCCTCCACCTTTGCCATGATGGCTTTGGCGTCCTCGTCTTCAATGCCCTGGCTGAGGAGCGTCTCCTCCATGAGGTTCCCAAAGACGTCAAAGGCGTGGTTGGAGATGTTGAGGTGACGATGCGCCACGACAAGATCCCGCCCTGTGTAGAAGCTTGAGGGCTTGCCCATGACCACGGAGATGAATCGAATCTGGTGGGCGACGATGGCCTCCGTGTTGCTCTTCGTAAAGTAGTGGGCGAGCTCTGGGGAGAAGAGGACTCGACGATAGAACTCCGTGACGATGCCTGTGACGAAAGGCACGCCGCCATACTTATCGAAGAGGGTTGGTGCGTTTGGATCGATGTGTGCCACGTGACTTCCCCAACAGAATTTTTCGGGTGAATCGTTCAAAATATCAGATTGCACCCATTCCAGTCATCCTAAACCATCACATCCGAGGTCCGCATGGCACAAGATCGTATCCGCATTGAGCATCTTCATGTCTCTTCTGAGCTTTATGCTTTTGTGACTGAGGAGGCGCTCGCCGGCCTCGGAATGAGTCCGTCGGATTTCTGGTCTGGCTTTAGCCGCATCGTGACGGAACTCGCTCCCAAGAATGCCGCCCTCCTAGCAGAGCGCGATCGTCTTCAGGGCGAACTCGATGCCTGGCATAAGGCGCACCCCGGGCCAATTGCCGATATGACGGGCTATCGGACATTTTTAGGAAAGATTGGCTATCTCGTTGAGCAGCCTGCGTCGGTAAAGGCCACCACCGCCAACGTGGATGCCGAGTTGGCGGCGCAGGCTGGTCCCCAGCTCGTTGTACCCATTCTCAACGCTCGTTACGCACTGAATGCCGCCAATGCCCGCTGGGGTAGTCTCTACGACGCACTCTATGGGACCGATGCCATTTCTGAGGCAGACGGCTGTGAGCGTGCAGGCGGCTACAACGCCAAGCGCGGCGCCAAGGTCATCGTCTACGCCCGGTCGTTTCTTGATGCTGCCGCTCCGCTCTGCGCGGGCTCTCATGGTCACGCCAGCCATTACGCAGTGGTGGATGGTCAACTCGAGGTGTCCGTCATGGTCTCAGGCGCTGTGCAGAAGGTGGGGCTGGCGCATCCCGAGCAGTTTGTAGGTTTTCGTGGTGAGGAGGGTGCTCCGAGCGCCATTCTGCTGCGTCATCACGGCATTCATTTCGAGATCAGTATCGACCCCTCGACGCCTATTGGCAGACAAGACAGCGCGGGTGTGTGCGACGTCCTGATGGAGGCTGCGCTCTCGACCATCCTCGACTTGGAGGACTCGGTGGCTGTGGTCGATGCCCAGGACAAGGTGCTGGCCTATCGAAACTGGCTGGGCATTTTGAAGGGCAGCCTCACCGAAGAGGTGAACAAGGCGGGAAAGACCTTCACGCGGGGGCTTCACGGCGATCGCGTTTACAAGTCTCCCAAGGGGGGCGAGGTGAAAATGCATGGCCGTTCGCTCATGTTCCTGCGCAACGTGGGGCACCTCATGACCAACCCCGCAATCTTGTTTGACGGGGCCGACGGCCAGACGCACGAGATTCCAGAGGGCATTATGGATGCAGTCATTAGCACCACCATCGCCCTCTATGACCTTCGTGGTCTGGGCAGGCTCCCCTCGGGCGAGGCCATTCGCAACAGCCGAACGGGCAGTGTCTACATTGTGAAACCCAAGATGCATGGGCCTGCCGAGGTGGCTTTTGCAGCCGAACTCTTCGGTCGTGTAGAGCAGCTTCTCGGCCTTCCCGACAGCACGGTGAAGCTTGGCATCATGGATGAGGAGCGTCGCACCAGCGTAAACCTGAAGGCCTGCATTGCTGCAGCCTCGAGTCGAGTGGCCTTTATCAACACTGGGTTTCTAGATCGCACGGGTGACGAGATGCACACGGCGATGTACGCCGGCCCCATGCTGCGCAAAGGCGATATGAAGAGCAGTGCGTGGATCGCTGCCTACGAGCGGAACAATGTGCTTGTCGGTCTCTCGTGTGGTCTCAGGGGTCGCGCCCAGATTGGTAAGGGGATGTGGGCCATGCCCGATCTCATGGCGGCAATGCTTGACCAGAAAGTGGGACACCCCAAAGCCGGCGCGAACACCGCCTGGGTGCCGAGCCCCACCGCTGCAACGCTTCACGCCCTTCATTATCATCAGGTCGACGTCTCGAAGGTTCAGGAAGAACTTGAGAAGGTGGATGCGCAGGCCGAACGCGAGACCCTTCTCAAGGGCCTACTGACCGTTCCTGTTTGCGAGGATCCCTCGAAATGGTCTTCGTCTGATCGCCAGCAGGAGATCGACAACAACGCGCAAGGCATTCTGGGTTATGTGGTGCGCTGGATTGACCAAGGGGTGGGGTGCTCCAAGGTTCCCGATATTCACAATGTGGGCCTCATGGAAGACCGAGCCACGCTGCGCATCTCATCTCAGCACATCGCCAATTGGCTTGAGCACGGCATTGTCACGCAGTCTCAGGTGAAGGAGACTTTTGAACGAATGGCGGCGGTGGTGGATGGTCAGAATGCCTCTGATCCGCTCTACAAGCCCATGGCGGGGCACTTCGAGACCAGCATGGCGTACAAGGCTGCCACCGACCTCGTGTTCAGGGGCAAGGAGCAGCCCAGTGGCTACACCGAGCCGCTGCTCCATGCCTGGCGACTCAAGGTGAAGGCTGCACACTAGGCCCGCGTCAGCGACGCTTTCGGCCCACCACGTAGCCAGTTAAAAAGCCGACTGCAAAGATCAGAATCCATCCGATGACCATGGCGCATCATCCCATGAAGTCGGGTGGCCTCTTCTGAACCCAGTCCACAAACTTTGAGACCTCGGGGTGGTCGCGAAGCGCCTCCCAGGTGCAGTAGTGTCTGGCCAGTTCGCGTGGTTTGAAGACCTGATGGATCTTGTTGTGACACACCTTGTGGAGAAGAAACTTCTCTCGACCTCCCTGAGAGCGCGGCACCAGGTGGTGCTCGTCTACTGTGGGTCCCTGCAGCAGCACGCGTCCGCAGAGCGGGCAGGTGAGGTCCTCCTCCGGTAGCATCTGCGCTCCTGAGGCGTCTTGCCCTTCTTTCCATCTCAGCGATCGCTTGGAGACCATTAACGCGCTATGCAGAAGATTCGTGTCGAGATTGTTTCGGATGTGGTCTGCCCCTGGTGCTACGTTGGGCTCGCTCATTTTAGATCGGCCGTGGCGCAACTCGAGTCTCGGGCACCGGGGTTCTCGGGGCTTTTGGAGGTGAGCTGGTCTCCGTATCAGTTAAACCCGCGCCTGCCCGCTCAGGGCCTTCCGAGGCAGCAATATCTGCTGGCCAAGTTTGGCGCTGCGGGACTCGCCTCGTATGGGCGAGTCGCCGATGCGGCCCGTGCCGCGGGCCTGCCCATTGAGCTGGGAAGCATCGAGATACAGCCCAACACACTCAAGAGTCACCTGCTCGTTGCCGCGGCGGCTGATCGCGTCCACGATCTCGTCGATCGACTCTTTGAGGCTTTTTTTGTTCAGGGGAAAAACCTTGCAGACGATGAGACGCTCTTGGCTCTTGCCCAGTCGGTGGGGTTTGACCGCGCCCGAGCGCAGGCCACGCTTGGGGATACCATTCTGGCGAAGCGGATCTCAAGAATCTGTGCCGAGTGGGTGGAGCAGGGCATCTCGGGTGTGCCGACTTTTCGTTTGCGTCGAGGCGACGACCGTTTTCGTCAGCTTCACGGTGCAGTGGCGCCAAGCGTCATGGTGGAGGCCCTCATGGACCTCGCACGGTGAATCTCGCTGAGATCGCTGCCTCGGCGTTGGGGCTTGTGGGTGTGATTCTTGGAATACGTCGCCACAGGGGCGTCTGGTGGGCCTGGATGGCATCCAGTCTTCTCTACGTTTGGGTCTACACACAGGCGGCTCTCTACGGGCAGGCCTTGCTCATGGTTGCATTCGTCAGCATGAGCCTCTGGGGCCTGCGGGACTGGGGCCGACCCCAAGAGGTCAATGAGCAAAAGCCCCTCGAAGGCTCAGTCCCCCTTCTCGTGGGCGCCGTATTGGTGGGCTGGCTCTTCGTGGGAGGACTACTCTCGATTGTTGATTCAAGCCAGGCTTGGCTTGATAGTCTTGTTGCGGTGATGAGCCTCCTGGCCATGCGATTGATGGGCCTGAAAGCCCGCAGCTGTTGGCCGGTCTGGATGGTGGTGAACGCGCTCTCGGTCTGGCTCTTTCTAGACGCCCAGCTCTGGGCGACGGCAGTGCTTTACGCCATACAACTCCTTCTCTCCATTCAAGGTTTCAGGGCATGGTCGACTCCGCGGCTGTGAGGCGCATAGCGGTTGTGGGCGCAGAGTGCACGGGCAAGACGCAGCTATGCACTGAACTTGCAAGAGAGCTTGGTGGCACCACTTTTGTTGAGCCCCTTCGAGCGTTTGTATCCGCTCGCGGCCGAGCGCCAAATGCCCAAGAGCAGAGCGAGATCGTTTTGCTTCAAAAAGAGGCCGAGCATGAGGCTGAGACCCGGGCTCGGGAGCGCGGCCTGCGTTGGGTCTTTTGTGACTCCGCGCCCATCATGACCGCGGTCTACAGCCTGACCTATTTTCAGGATGAGCGCCTCTTGGAGGGGGCTCTGACCCATCACGCGGCTTACTTCGCAACCCTCCTGTGTGCCGATGACCTTGCTTGGCAGGCGGATCCGGGCCAGCGAGACGGTCCAGCGGTTCGTGCCCAGACCCAGGCAATGCTTCTGGATCGGCTCAGGGGCTTTGATGGGCTCATGATTCATGTGAGAGGCGAGGGCGCCGATCGGGAACGGTTTGCCCGAGAGGGCCTTCTAGCCCTAGACTAGCGGCTTCACGCTAGGGGTCCCGAAGCGCCGAGCCAGAGTTTGGCTTGGTCCCACATGAGTGGGCGGGTGAGACAAACCCTTTGAACCTGATCGAGTTAAGACTTGCGCAGGGAAGCGTCGAGAGACCGAGGCGCTTTGCCTTCACGCACCGTCTTTCGCCGCTTTCCGGTTTTTTTGGAGAGCTTTTCAGATGGACGCTGGCCGATGGATTCCCTCTGCCGTTATTTGCCTTGCGGTTGTCTCCCTGTGTGTTCCGGTTTATGCCCAGGAGAGCCGCCTGGCCCCTGTGGTCGTTGAGGCGGACGCGCCTGCTGGTCTGTCCCAGCGACCACTCTCTCATCTCGAGGGGCGCTGGCTCGACCAGCCAGTATCTGCCACGGTGATTGGCGCAGAGCAGATAAAAGGCTCGGCAAGCGCGCGGCTCGTTGATGCGTTGCGCTTTGATGCTTCTGTCGACTCGAACTACACGCCCATTGGGTACTACGAGGGATTTCAGATTCGCGGCTTTCCCATCGACCCCATTCTGGGCATTCGTGTAAACGGCGTGCCTGTGGTCGGGGAGTCGCCCATGTCGCTTGATAACAAGCAGGGGGTTGAGATCCTTCGCGGACCTGCAGGCGCGGCCATGGGAACCAGCGGTGGCCTCATTAATCTGCTGACGAAGCGACCCGACAACGTGAAGGAGTTGGGCCTGCGCTGGTCGGAGCGCGCGAGTCTGGGCAGCACGCTGGACTTGGGGGTGAGGACAGAGTCTGGCGGGTGGCGGCTGAACGCCTCGGCCGATCGCTTTCGCCCCTATGCTAAGGGAGCCGATGGCGATGGGCAGATGGTCTCGCTCTCGCTTGATCGGGCGCTGACTGCGGGCGGTCGCCTTGAGTTTGACTTCGAGGTTCAACGCAAATCTCAGATCACGCAGCCGGGCAGTCAGCTCCTTGGGGGAACGGCGCTGCCGCCCATCAATCCTGAGACGGTCCTGGGCCTCCAGAGCTGGAGCAAACCCGTGGTGTTCGAGTCTCTCTTTGCAATGGCACGTTACAAGGGCGAACTGGAGAGTGGCTGGCGCTTTACCACGACGGGGTCCCTCCATCAGGTGAAGACCGATGACCGGAGTTCTTTTCCGTATGGGTGTTCAACCGCAGACGGAGTTGCACGAACCTACTTCTGTAGCAATGGTAATTACGACCTCGGGGACTTCCGAAGTCTCAATGAAACTAGACGCACATCGTCTCTCGACACTGTGTTTCAGCGCAGCGCAACCCTCGGCGGAAGTCGACACGATCTATCGTTGGGGACAGGGCTCATTCATCGCATTACTCAGATGCCCCGTTACTCTTACGAGAGCGCGGGGACGACTGGCAACGTCTTCTCTGGCATCGGGTCCGGTACGGAGACGGTGTCTTACTCCAATGTTTTTGATCAAGAGGTCGCCCAGTTCTTCCTTCGGGCCGCAGATGCTATTGCTCTTAATGCCCAAGACCGACTCGAGCTCTCCACGCGCTGGGTAAGGCACGAGGAGGGCTTTCGATCCGAGTTTCCCTACTACACCAGCGTGTCCTGGAACAAAAGCGCGACGTATCGCAGCCTCTCTTCGCTGAGTTATCAGCACAAGAACTCCGAGACGTTCTCTCAGTGGGTCTCGTATCGTCAGGATTTGGAGGCTGGCGTCCGAGCTCCACTGTCTGCGTCCAACAATGGATCGGTGCTCGCGCCCAGGCTCCTTGAGTCCGTGGAGTGGGGCGCCAAAAGAGTGGGGGCTACTGGTCTGCAGGCAAGCGCGACACTTTTTTACAGCTGGCGACCGTATAACTTCAGAAACGACACCAGCTTGAGCACCTCGGCAGGCAGCTATGTTCAGCGCGGAACCGAGTCGCGAACGGGGCTTGAGCTTGGAGCCGCCGGACCCCTCTCTCGGCGCACGGAGAGTCAGTTCTCTGTCACCTTCATGGACTCGAACACCTCGGGCACGGGAAACTCTCTGTTCGAGGGCAAGCAGGCCCTGAACACACCCCGCGTCAGGGCTTCAAGTTTCTTGGCCTATCGCATTCCAAGCTATGAGCAGTTTCAGGCCACTGCAGGGTGGATCTTTACTGGACGACGCCCCGCTGCCAGAGACAATTCGGTCTATGTACCCTCATACAACCGGGTCGATCTGGGCCTGCAGTATCAGGAGAAGACGCGCTGGGGGATGAATAGTTACCGACTCACCCTCGAAAACGCCTTCGATGCCCGCTACTGGCGAGACGCCGCCGAGTTTTTGGGCGATGCCTATCTCACGCCGGGTGCGCCTCGACTGCTCAGAGCCTCGGCCACAATCGCCTTCTAAATCAGTGAGAAAATACGTGAAGGTGCTGCCCGGGTGACGAAATCGGTAGACGTACGGGACTTAAAATCCCGAGCCGCAAGGCGTGCGGGTTCAAGTCCCGCCCCGGGCACCATGTCAGGCTGATGTGAGCCCCCAGCCCAGCCATACGAGTGCGAGCCCCCCGATCACGCTTGCGGCCACATAAGAGAGCGCCATGAGGGGTTCGTGGGCGCGCAGCAGCCCGAAGGTCTCAAGGCCAAATGCGGAGAAGGTCGTAAAGCCGCCGAGCACGCCCGTCATGATGAGTAGGCGAAGCGGGTCCGCGGATTCTCGGTGCTCCAGCAGTCCTGCAATGAGCCCAATACACAGGCAGCCAAGCAGGTTAACGGCGAGGGTCCCGGTGGGAAAGGAGGCGGCGCCTCCCTCCGCCGAGGAGAGCCCATTCATCCAAGTGCTCAGACTGAAGCGAAGCACCGAGCCGAATGCGCCCCCCAGTCCAACCAGAAGGAAGGCAGAAAGGTTTGATGAAGTCATCAGAGAGTCTCTTGAAGAACTCGGGCAGCCACAGCCCTTACCTCACTGCTGTCTTGGGCGAGTTTCTGGAAGGGGATGTCCTCGCGCACAAGCGTTACGGTGCAGGGGGCGTACATAGCCACACGAATGGGTATGGTTGCCACGAATCTTTGAACGCGAAGGCCTTGTGTGGCCGCACCCAGAATAATCAGTGTGACCTTGTTTTGCTCCGCATACTGCAGCAGGGCGCCAGCCACATCGTCTGACTCGAGGACGTGAAAGGTGATCTGTTGAGAGTCGAGCTTGAGCCCATTGGCCCAGGCCTTCATGCGAGCCAGATAGCTGCGGTACATCGCAGTCTCGCTTTGGTCTCGTTTGGTGTAGCTGGTCTCGGAGGGCCGAAGCACCATCACCACGGCAATGCGAGCGCCTGGCCTATTTCCTAGCGCTCGATTGGCTGCGAGTCTTAGCCCCCAGAGCGCTGTGTCCTTGGCGTTTCTGCTGGGCAGCCCCACCATAATGAGGGGCGCCTCTTGAATGCGTTCGCGGGGGAGGGGGCTGGGCTCATAGTGCAGGCCGATGGCGCGAATCCATCGTCGAAAGTGCTCCCAGGGGCTGAGTGACTCGGTGCTGCGTCCCCGCCCCGTGATGCCGACCTGTTTGGGGTTTCGGAGATCGAAGGCCAGGTGCGCAGCCGATGGATAGCGCATGTCGGCCTGGGGCTCTAGGCAGGTGAGAATAATCTCTTGAAGCCAGTCTGGGATGATGTGATTTCGGGCCCGGGGCGGGGTTGGGGCCATCCAAAGCCGTTGGCGCAATCCGCCTTTGGTGCTTGGTGCGCCAAAGGGCAGCACTCCACAGACCATCTCGTAGAGCATGACTCCAATGGCAAAGAGATCGCTTCGCGGGTCTCCGCGCGTCCCCACCACCTGCTCGGGCGACATATAGGCTGGCGACCCCACCGCATGCCGAAACTCCTCTGCGAGCAGGTCAGGATAATCACCGTGGTAGGACAGGCCAAAGTCGAGCAACACAATGGAGCCCGAGTCCAACAAAATGACATTGGCCGGTTTGAGATCGAGGTGGCAGGCATTCTGCTGATGCAGGCTGTGAATCGCATCGGCGAGTTGCGCACCAATGTGCGCAATGCGCTCGACGCGCTGGGCCATGGTGAGGTCGGCCAGGCTCTCCTCAGACCACTTCTCGAGCGTGCGGCCCTCAAGGTGTTCCATCACAATATAGGGCACCTCCCGAATATCGCCCGCGGCGACAAAGCGAGGAACATGAGGACCTGAGAGCATCTGCATCATCTGATGCTCCACCTCAAAGCCGGTGATGTTCTCTCCCCCATCTGAGAGCGTCATGCGCGGCACCTTCATCACCATCGGAAAGGGCGCAGGGCGCCCGTCCGCGTAGCTCACTTCATAGATGCGGGCCATTGCGCCCGAGTAGAGCGACCGGCCAATAAGGAATCCGTCTAAGACTGAGCCCGCGGACAACTCATTCATAGTCCGCGTTCAAGTCGGAGCGCGAGGGCAGCAGGCAATCCTGCAGAATGGATGCGTTGAGTGGTTTCTTCTATGTCGTAGGCCACACGATGAAAGCAGAGGGTGGCGCGATCGGTGTCAAGGAGGGCATAACTGGCTCGAGGGTCGCCATCCCGAGGTTGCCCCACGGAGCCCACGGTGGCAAGCCAATGTCTGTGGCTGGCCACTGGAATGGAGATGCCCGGGGTGGGACTGAACTGCATAAGGGACTGACCTGACTTCCCCTCGTAGAACAGGGCTTGCTGATGGACGTGTCCGCAGACGACGAAGTTCACCCCGGGGTTCCTGCGGGCTGCCTCGAGGCTGAGTGTGGCAAGGGTAGGGTCACTTGCGTAGTGCCATGCCTGAGGGTTCTCGGCTGTGCCATGAACGTGGAAGACCCCACCGCGAATGTCGGTGAGGGGGAGGGACTCCAGCCAGGCCCATGTCTCCTCATCGAGCTGCCCTGTGGTCCAGTCCGCAGCGATGGCCTGATCAGATGGGCTTGTGTCGGGCCTTATTGCAGCGTCGGCCAGCCGAAAGCGACGATCGTGGTTGCCACGGA
This sequence comes from Burkholderiales bacterium UBA2463, assembly GCA_002342295.1. Taxonomy (GTDB): domain Bacteria; phylum Pseudomonadota; class Gammaproteobacteria; order Burkholderiales; family Burkholderiaceae_A; genus Hahnella. The sequence goes on along the minus strand of DDPR01000014.1, from coordinate 86,151 downwards.
TGACGATGGCACCTGCCTGCTGTTGGTTCCGACACCACTCCACCACCTCGTTGGGGTAGGGACCATATCCCACCAAATCACCCAGAACAGCGAAGGCATCCGCGCCCTGCTCATGCGCATGATCCGCACAGGCCTGCAACGCGGGCAGATTGGAGTGGATATCCGAGAGCAGGGCAATCCTCATTGCGAAGCATTGAGACCCAGTGATTACTTGGCCGCGGGGGCGGCGGGGGTCGCCGCAGGCGCGGGGGATGCGGGCGCGGCCGGTGCAGGAGCGTGGATCGCCTCGGCACCGTGCTTTTCTCCGCTCATGTCCACCTTGTCTCCACCTTTAAAAATAAAGAAGAGGGCAAGACCTGCAAATGCGACGAACGCAATAAAGATTTTGATCATTGTGCAATCTCCAAAAAAAGAGGCCCTCAATGCGAGGGCCCCAAAGTTTAGGCTAGAAACGCGCTCGAATTAGTCCTTCGCGTAAATATCCACATCCTTGGTCTCCTTCACAAAGAGGATCCCAATGACGAAGGTGGCCGATGCGATGATGATGGGATACCACAGACCGTTATACATATTGCCGGTCTGCGCCACGATCGCGAATGCGGTGGTGGGCATAAGTCCGCCGAACCAGCCGTTTCCAATGTGATAGGGCAGGGACATGGAGGTGTAGCGGATACGGGTGGGGAACATCTCGACCAGCGCAGCCGCGATGGGGCCATAGACCATGGTCACCAGGATGACGAGGTAGGTCAGGATCACAATGACCGTGACCTTGTCGACCTTGGCGGGGTCAGCCTTGGCGGGATACCCAGCAGCCTTTAACGCCTCGCTCACAGCCTTCTTGAACTCCGCGTCCTTGGCCTTGGCCTCTGCGGGCTCGATGCCCTTGGAGGTGTAGCCCACAATCTCCGTCTCGCCTACCTTGATGGTCGCGATCGTTCCTGCGGGTGCCACGATGTTGTCGTAGCTCACAGAGTTCGCGGCCAGCACCTGCTTGGCGATGTCACAGGAGCTCGTGAACTTCAGCGTGCCCGTGGGGTTGAACTGGAAGGAGCACTCCGCCGGATCTGCAGTGATGGTGACCTTCGAAGCCTTCTGGGCGGCATGAAGGTCGGGGTTCGCGGCCTTAGTGAGAGCCTCGAAGACCGGGAAGTAGGTGATTGCAGCGAGCAGCAGTCCAGCCATGATGACTGGCTTGCGACCAATGCGGTCAGAGAGGCTTCCAAAGAGAATGAAGAAGGGTGTGCCAATGACCAGAGACGCTGCGATGAAGAGGTTCGCCGTGGGGCCATCCACCTTCAGGGATTGGGTCATGAAGAAGAGCGCATAGAACTGTCCGGTGTACCAGACCACGGCCTGTCCAGCGACCAGTCCAATCAGCGCCAAGATCACGATCTTGAGGTTCTTCCACTGACCGAAAGACTCGGTAAGGGGCGCCTTGGAGTGTTTGCCCTCCTCCTTCATCTTCTTGAAGGCCGGTGACTCATTCATGCTCAGGCGGATGTAGACCGAGATTCCGAGCAGCACGATGGACACCAAGAACGGCACGCGCCATCCCCAATCGGCAAAAGCCTCCTCGCCAAGGTAGGTGCGAACACCCAAGATGACGAGCAGCGAGAGGAAGAGTCCGAGCGTTGCAGTGGTCTGAATCCACGCCGTGTAGAAGCCCCGACGTCCATGGGGAGCGTGCTCAGCCACATAGGTTGCAGCGCCGCCATACTCGCCACCGAGGGCGAGGCCCTGCAGGAGACGCAGTGCAATCAGAATGACCGGAGCGGCCACGCCAATCGTTGCGTAGTTGGGCAAGAGACCCACAACGAACGTGGCCACACCCATGATGAGGATGGTGACCAAGAAGGTGTACTTGCGACCAATGAGGTCACCCAGGCGGCCAAAGATGAGGGCGCCGAAGGGACGGACGATGAATCCAGCCGCAAACGCGAGGAGGGCGAAGATGAAGGCGGAGCCGGCATCGAGGCCGCTAAAGAACTGCTTTGCGATGATGGCTGCAAGTGAGCCGTAGAGGTAAAAGTCGTACCACTCAAACACAGTACCGAGCGAAGAAGCAAAGACAACCTTCTTCTCCTCGGCGGTCATTGGTCGGTGCGCTGCCGCTTCAGCCATTTTCACTGCCTCCTTATTGAGCCTTCGTTTTGAACGTCTGGACTTCTAAACAACAGCCTCGGATGCTACGTGCGCAAGGTCGATGGGGCAAGGAAAAACCCCCTAGTGATCGCCCCTAAGGGTTTGCACTAGGTTGGCCGAAGAACCCTCACTCCGGTGTGGGGTGCCCGAGTTGAGCGGCCAGGGAGACGAGGCTGATGCAGCGATAGCCCGAGCGACAGTAAGCCAGGATGGGTGTTGGAAGGCTCGAGAGAAGGTGACCCATCTCAATGGCCTCGTCCTCGGTCTGATGGGCGGGCCCAACGGGCAGATATGCAAAGGCAAGGCCCAAGGCCTCGCAAGCCTTCGCAAGGGACTCGTGTGTGGGCTGGCTGGGTCCGTCCTCGAAGTCCGGTCTGTTGCAGATGATGCTCGCAAAGCCTGCTGCTTTGACCTTCTCAAGGTCCTCCTCAAAGAGTTGGGGATTCACGGCCAAGGCGTGAGTGAGCGCGCGGGGTTCGAATGGCATGTTTCGCAGGGGCTGGATGTGGGCCTTCCAGAATAATGGAAGAGATAGACTTCTTCTGTCTTCAGACTCAAAGGATTCGATAGCGATGCAGACGGGGCGCCCAACTCTCTCCGAATTCTTGTCCCAACAACTTGGGGACGATGCGACCCATGCGGATCTGCGAGCACTCCTTCTCGATCTGGCTGCGGCAATAAAAGAAGTCGCAGCGATGACGACCCAGGGCGCTCTTGCCGGTGTTCTGGGCAGCCTTTCGAGTCACAACATTCAGGGGGAGACCCAGAAGAAGCTCGACGTTCTCGCGAACGACGCCTTCCTTCGCACGCTAGAGAGGGGTGGGCTCGTTGCGGGTGTTGCCTCCGAGGAGAATGATGAACCCATCTTCTTCCCCGAAGCCTCGGCCGAGGACCGCGCGCACTTTCTGGTCTTGTTTGATCCTCTGGATGGGTCGAGCAATATCGATGTCAACGTCTCGGTTGGCTCCATCTTCTCTATTTTGAGAGCGCCTTCGGGCCGCTCGCTCTCAGTGGGAGATTTTCTTCAGCCGGGGCGCGAGCAGATCGCAGCAGGCTACGCCGCCTACGGCCCCTCCACCATGCTCGTGCTCACCGTCTTGAGGGGCACGCATGCCTTCACGCTTGATTCGGGCAGCAAGGAGTTTCTGCTGACCCATCCGAATCTACAGATTCCGAAAGACACCAGTGAGTTCGCCATCAACGCGAGCAACGAGCGATTTTGGGAGCCCCCTGTCGCGCGTTATATCTCAGAGTGCAAGGCCGGAAAGACAGGGGAGCGCCAGCGCGACTTCAACATGAGATGGATCGCAAGCATGGTGGCCGATGTCCATCGCATCCTCATGCGCGGTGGCATCTTTCTGTATCCCAAAGATACCAAAGACCCAGCCAAGCCGGGTCGTCTTCGCCTGATGTACGAGGCCAATCCCATGTCTCTTCTTGTCGAACAGGCAGGCGGGGCTGCTTCCACAGGACACGCTCGGCTCTTGGATGTCCAGCCTGAGCAGGTTCACCAGCGCATCCCGGTGATTCTGGGGTCTGCCCACGAGGTGGAACGAGTCGCTGCCCTGCATCAGGCTTTGCCCTAGGTGTTGGCGAATGCAACACGTGTTCTTCTAAGGCCATGACGGCAAAGCCCGGCCTCCTTCAAAAGGCGCCCGAAAATTTTCTTGCTTCGAGCGATGCACGCTCGCCTGCGGTGATGCGTCGCAAGTTTTTGACGGCCTCGGCGGCAGGCCTGTCGCTTGGCCTTGGGCTCGGACCACGCGCTGTCGCGCAGTCGACGTCTGCGGCAGGTGATCCCAACATTTTGAATCTGCCTCCCCATTCCACCCTCTTGGGACAGGGGGTGGCGTCATCGGGTTACGGCCAGCCCTCCCAGTATGAGAAGGCGCTTCAGAGACGCGAGAGTCCGGGCCTGACTCGCGTATCAGCCGCCTCGGTGGCCTTCACGCCGCTGCAGGGCTCCTTTGGAATGATCACGCCCAGTGGGCTGCACTTTGAAAGACATCACCAAGGCTGGTGGGATATCGATCCCTCTAAGCACCGACTCATGGTCCATGGCCTTGTACGAGAGTCGCGCGTCTATACGATGGACGACATCATGCGTCTGCCTTCGGTCTCGCGCATCCACTTTATTGAGTGCGGAGCCAACACGGCCATGGAGTGGGGAAATGTTGCTGTGCCCACCGTCCAGTACACCCACGGAATGATCTCTTGCTGCGAGTTCACCGGCGTGTTGCTCTCAACGCTTCTGGACCACTGTGGGCTGAACAAAAAGTCCGCGCGTTATGTGTTGGCCGAGGGGGCAGATGGATCGGGCATGACCCGCACGATTCCCATGTCTCGCGCCCTTGACGATGTCATCGTTGCCTATGGCATGAACGGCGAGATGCTTCGACCGGAGAATGGCTATCCGTTGCGTCTTGTCGTGCCGGGTATTCAGGGGGTCTCTTGGGTGAAGTGGCTCAGGCGGCTTGAGGTGGGCGATGAGCCCTGGGCCACAAAAGATGAGGCCGTGCACTATATCGACCTGATGCCAGACGGCCTTCATCGTCAATACAGCGGCATTCAGGAATGCAAATCGGTCATCACCTCACCCTCCGGGGGGCAGGTGCTGCTCGACAGAGGCTTCTACAACATCACGGGGCTGGCCTGGTCCGGCCGCGGTCGTATTCGTCGAGTGGATGTCTCGGTTGATGGCGGAAAGAATTGGCGTACGGCCCGCCTCGAGGGCACCCCTCTTCCCAAGGCGCTCACTCGCTTCAATGTTGACTGGGTGTGGGACGGGTCGCCGGCCATCTTGCAGTCGCGCGCCATCGATGAGACCGGTTATGTGCAGCCCCGTATCCAACAACTGCGAGCCGTCCGGGGCACGCGCTCGATTTATCACAACAACATGATTCAGTCCTGGCGGGTCGCAGAGTCCGGCGAGGTGAGCAATGTCCAAGTGCGCTAGGGGCTTCCTGATTCTTGCGGGAGTGGCCGCCTTCATGGGCGTTGCGTCTGCCGCCCAACCCCTCTCTTTTCAGGGCATTGGTCGGGCGGCCACCCCCGCTGAAATCGCCGCATGGGATATTGATGTTCGCCCCGACTTCAAGGGTCTTCCAGTGGGCTCGGGCTCGGTCTCGAAGGGGCAGGAGGTCTGGGAGTCCAAATGCGCAGGGTGCCACGGCATTTTTGGAGAGAGCGGTGAGGTCTTCACACCGATTGTGGGTGGCACAACAGCAGCCGATATTGCCTCCGGTCGTGTCGCAAACCTGCGGCGACTCGATTTTCCTCAACGCACCACCCTGATGAAGGTTGCAACAGTCTCCACCTTGTGGGACTACGTAAACCGAGCCATGCCTTGGACCACTCCCAAGTCTCTGAGCGTGGAGGAGGTCTATGCCGTGGTGGGTTACATGCTTCACCTGGGCGACATCATTCCCGCAGACTTCGTCCTCTCAAATACAAACATCGCCTCGGTTCAGGCCCGAATGCCCAACCGCCTTGGCATGACCACCGATCATGGCCTGCTCGATGTGAAGGGCCGTCCCGACGTGCGCAACGTCGCCTGTATGAAGGACTGTGCGAAGACAGTGGAGGTGAGTTCTTTTCTCCCGCTCTCAGCGCTCGATAGCCACGGAAATCTCGCGGAGCAGAATCGGGGCATGGGTCCAGCCAGGGGCATGAACACCCAAAAGGCAAAGCCAAATTAAACTGTGAAGCAGTTCAACTAAGGAGCAGGGTATGCAAGGCAACAGACGAGAAGTTCTCAAAGCAGGTGGCGGGGCAGCCCTCTATGCTGCGCTCAGCGCGATGGGATTTTTTTCTTCCTCGCCCGCCTTCGCCTCGGGGTGGACAAAGGAGTGGTTTGAGACCAAATCAATTGCCGAGAGCTTTAAGGTGATGGGTGCAGGCGCACCCGCCGTCAGCGCCGATGTCGTCATCACATCTCCCGACATTGCCGAGAATGGTGCGGTGGTTCCGGTGGGCGTGGCGAGCAAGCTTGCCAAGACCGAGTTCCTGGCGGTGATGGTCGAGAAGAACCCGAACATGCTTGCGGGGGTCTTTCAGCTCACTCCGGACGCAGAGGCCGACGTGTCCATGCGCGTCAAGATGGGCCAGAGCTCTGATGTCTACGCCTTGGTCAAGGCCAACGGCAAGTTCTACATGGCCAAGAAAGAGATCAAAGTCACCCTTGGCGGCTGCGGCGGCTAATTTAAGGAGAATCAGATGGGAAGCCCAATGAGAATTCGTGCTCGCCTTGCGGGCGATGCTGCTGATGTTCGGGTGCTGATGGCGCACGAGATGGAGACCGGTCAGCGAAAGGGTGCCGACGGCCAGATTGTGCCGGCGTGGTTTATCCAGGAGGTCACTGCAACGCTGAATGGCAAGACGGTGCTCACGGCCCAGTGGGGTCCGGCTGTCTCCAAGAATCCCTACTTGCAGTTCAAAGTGAAGGGTGCCAAGGTCGGAGACAAGGTCGCCCTCAGTTGGAAGGACAACAAAGGCGACAGTCGCACGGACGAGGTCTTGGTTACCGCCTAATCACGCAGGAGAGCGCAGATGCGAGTAGTGAAGGTTGGGTCGGCCCTTTTGGTTTTGATGGCGGCAGTCTCGGGTGCCTGGGCGCAGAAGTCGGAGACCGAAAAAGGCATCGATAAGTACCGCGAGATGATCGCGGACGGGAATCCTGCTGAACTCTGGGAGGCCGAGGGCGAAGAACTCTGGAAAAAGAAAGACGGTCCCAACAAGGCATCCTTTGAGACCTGCAATCTTGGCCAGGGCCCCGGGGTGGTGAAGGGCGCTTACGTCACACTCCCCAGGTACTTCTCTGATGCGGGGCGCGTGATGGATCTGGAGACGCGTCTGGCCTACTGCATGCAGACCATTCAAGGCATCAGTGAGCCAAAGGTCACCTCTTACAACCAGGGCGACCACAAAAAGATCGTCGCCCTCGCCACTTATGTTGCTGCCGCATCAAAGGGCATGCCCTTGAACCTGCCCCAAGAGCACCCAGAAGAAAAGCGCATGTACGAGCTTGGAAAGCGGGCTTTTTTCTATCGAGCGGGCCCTTACGACTTTTCGTGCGCGACCTGCCACTCCGCTGAGAACACCCGCATCCGACTGCAGGCCCTGCCCAACCTTACCACCAACAAGCCCGCTGGGGAGGCCTATACCTCTTGGCCTGCCTATCGAGTGAGTAACTCTCAGCTCTGGCCAATGCAGCAGCGACTCAATGACTGCTTTCGACAACAGCGCTTTCCGGAGCCGAAGTTCGGCTCGGAGGTCACCCTCGCCCTCTCGACTTACATGGGCGTAAACGGAAAGGGTGTCGCTTCACTCGCACCCACCATTAAGCGCTAGACCCTTTTTCCCGAGTAACCGGAATGGATATGAAGAAACTTCCTGCATTGGCGCTCTTTATTGGACTTGCTTTGATTGGTGGTTGCGCCATGAACTACACAGCCGCTGACTTTGACCGCCTTGGCAAAGACATGATGAAGGCCTCTTTTCAAACACGTGGCCAGGCCCACATCGATCGCATCAATCAAGACGAGGTGAATGCCGCATGCTCGGCCGCAGATCTCTCGGGCAAGCCCATCGATGCGGCCCTCCAGAGGCGGCTCGAGGCTGCTGAGTTGGCCAAGGTGGTCTATCCAGCAGACGGGAAGTTTTTGGGGGATTGGCGCAAGGGCGAAGTCGAGGCTCAGAGCGGCCGGGGCGCCACCTGGAGCGACAAGGCAGGAGAGCCCAACGGAGGCAATTGCTACAACTGCCACCAGATCTCGAAGGCCGAGATCTCCTACGGAACGCTTGGGCCAAGTCTTTATCAGTACGGAAAGCTAAGAGGGGATTCCGAGGCGGTGGTGAAGTACACGTGGGCAAAGATTTTCAACGCCAAGGCGTTCAACCTCTGCACCAACATGCCGCGCTTTGGTCACGAGAAGATGCTCACCGAGGCCCAAATGAAGGACCTCATGGCACTGCTGCTCGACCCAGAGTCCCCGGTGAACAAGAACTAAGAGGCCTTCGGCCATGCACCTGTCTCGGCGCGAATTTGTTGGGGTTATGGCCGCGGGCAGCGCAAGTGGCCTCTTTGGTGGTTGGGCCCAGGCCGCTCGGGCTGCAAGCCGGGGCGAGGACCTCTACTCGGTGCCACGGTTTGGCCAGGTGAGTTTTTTGCATTTCACCGACTGCCACGCCCAGCTGCTTCCGATCTACTTTCGGGAACCCTCGGTCAACATTGGCGTTGGGTCTATGGAAGGCCAGATGCCTCACCTAGTGGGATCCCATCTGGCAAGGCAGGCCAAGCTCGCCAGAGGCTCTGCCCTTTCGCACGCCACCACGGCACTTGACTTCGAGGCCGCAGCGCGCGTGTTCGGGAAGGTGGGAGGCTTTGCACACCTTGCAACCCTCATTAAAAGGATGCGCGCCAGCCGACCTGGGGCCTTCCTCCTCGATGGCGGCGATACCTGGCAGGGCTCGGCCACCTCGCTCTGGACCAAGGCGCAGGACATGGTGGAGGCCACTCGGTTGTTGGGCGTAGACATGATGACGGCGCACTGGGAGTTCACCTACGGTCAAGACCGGGTCATGCAGATTGTTCGCAATGATCTCTCAGGTCGCGTCGAGTTCCTCGCTCAGAACGTGAAGACTGCAGACTTCGGTGACCCTGTCTTTAAGCCCTATGTCATCCGCGAGCAGAACGGTGTGCCTGTGGGCGTGATCGGCCAGGCCTTTCCCTACACGCCCATTGCCAATCCTCGCTACTTTGTTCCTGACTGGACCTTCGGTATTCAGGAAGAGAACATGCAAAAGATGGTGGATGAGGTTCGGTCCAAAGGTGCTCAGGTGGTGGTGGTGCTCTCTCACAACGGCATGGACGTTGATTTGAAGATGGCTTCGCGTGTTCGTGGCATTGATGCCATTCTGGGTGGTCACACCCACGATGGGGTGGTGAGTCCCGTCCCAGTCAAGAACGCGGGTGGCGTCACTCTAGTGACCAATGCGGGGTCCAATGGAAAGTTTCTGGGTGTGCTCGATCTGGAGGTGAAGGCAGGCCGCGTCGCGGACTTCCGCTACAGGTTGCTGCCGGTCTTTGCCAATGTGTTGCCGGCAGATGCCGATATGTCAGCGCTGATTGAGCGGGTTCGCGCGCCCTATGCGACTCGTCTCTCGCAACCCCTGGCCGTGACGGATGGGCTTCTGTATCGCCGGGGAAATTTCAACGGCACCTTTGATCAACTGATCTGCGATGCCCTTATGGAAGTGAGGGGTGCGGACATCGCCTTCTCGCCGGGATTTCGCTGGGGAACCAGCCTGCTCTCCGGTCAGACCATTACCCGCGAGCATGTGATGGACCAGACGGCCACCACCTACTCACACTCCACGCTCACGGAGATGACTGGTGAGACGATCAAGACGATCTTGGAGGATGTCTGCGACAACCTCTTCAATCCCGATCCCTATTATCAGCAGGGCGGTGACATGGTCAGAGTGGGTGGTCTCACCTACATGTGTGCGCCCCGAGAAAGAATGGGTCGGCGCATCCAGGACATGCGACTCAAAGGCAGGCCGATCGAGGCACACAAGACCTACCGCGTTGCGGGCTGGGCCCCGGTTGCGGAGGGCGCTTCCGGTGAGCCGGTCTGGGACGTGGTGGAAAAGTGGCTCATTGACAAGAAACGCATCTCTGCGCGCATGCCTAACGTGCCAAGGCTCATCGGCATGAAGGGCAATCCGGGCATCGCCAGCTAGGGTCTGAGCAGCGGCTCGATAGAGGGCCAGAGGGTTTTCAAAATGAGTGGCTGGGCCCGAGCCGTGGGGTGAATTCTGTCAGGCTGGAAGTAGGTCTCATCCGCTGCGAACCCTTCAAGCATGAAGGGTACGAGGCCTACGCGCTGACTCTGTGCCAGCCGAGCAAACATCGCCTCAAACGTCTTGGAGGCCGCTGGGCCATAGTTGGGCGGAAGTCGAATTCCAACGAGGAGCACCTTGGCATCAGCTTGTTGTGACAGCTGAATCATGCGCCTGAGGTTGGCCTGCGTCTCATCCACAGACAGGCCTCTGAGGCCATCATTGGCCCCTAGCGCGAGAATCACCACCCGCGGACGCTCCTTCTTAAGAACGCGCTCGAGGCGCTGAAGGCCGCCGAAAGTGGTTTCACCGGAGAGGCTGCGGTTAATGACGCGATAGCCCAGACCCTGAGAGATGATTCGCGCTTGCAAAAGCGCGGGCCAAGCCTCCTGTGTCGACAAACCATAGCCGGCTGATAGGCTGTCTCCGTAGACGAGCAGGACACGCTCGTCGGCCTGCTGAGCTTCGACGGGTCGCGAGCCCGAGAGCGCTAGCACCGCAGCGAGAATGACAAACAAGAATTGGGGAAGGAAAGATGGCATTGGAGTGGGCGATTGAGGCAAGGGGGGTGAGTAAGAGCGTCTCGGACGGGCAAGCCACCCTCGACATTCTGAGGGATGTCTCATTTGAACTGGCGCCCGGTCGCTCGCTGGCCATTTTGGGGCCATCGGGCTGCGGCAAATCCACCCTGTTGGGTATTTTGGCGGGGCTCGATGTGCCCTCCTCGGGCGAGGTGCGTTGGGCGGGACGTCCCATTTCGGCCTTGAGCGAAGAGGATCGGGCGCAGGCCCGCAATGGGCATTTGGGCTTCGTCTTTCAGTCTTTCCAGCTGCTCCCTTCGCTCACCGCCCTTGAGAATGTGATGCTCCCTTTGGAGTTGTCTGGACGGACAGATGCGGAGTCTCGGGCCCACCAGCTTCTCGTCCAGGTTGGCCTCGCCGACCGCGCAGGGCACTTCCCAAGCACGCTCTCGGGCGGTGAACAGCAGCGGGTGGCGCTGGCTCGAGCATTCGTGAGCGAGCCAGAGCTGCTTTTTGCAGATGAACCCACCGGCAGCCTTGACGCAGAAAATGGTGAGCGCGTCATGTCCATCTTGTTTGATCTCCAAAAGCGTCTTTGCACCACTGTGATTGTGGTGACGCATGATGAGTCCCTCGCAAGTCGTTGTCAGGAGCGGCTTCGGCTGTCCGCGGGCCGGCTCTTATAAAATGAGGGGATGACCCAGTCCACCTGCCTGCCCGGAGGCCCCGCGCTATCGGCCTTCCGTAAGGCCCAGTTGTTGAGCAGGCTCAAGACGCAGTCAGCTATCTCTGACCTTCAGGCAGAGTGGGCGTATCTGATTCAGGCCCCGTCGCTCGGCCCAGAGAAAAGACCCTCGCTCGAGAGCCTGCTCGATCTTCATGGCGATGCCTTCGAGCCGCCGGCCCGCGGCCAACAGGTGCTCTGGGTGTTCCCGCGCAGAGGAACTCACTCTCCCTGGTCGTCCAAGGCGCGAGACATTCTTCACGCCTGCAACCTCACTGAGGTCTCTCGTCTTGAGCGGGGTATTCGTTACCTGCTTCGGTGCTCAACGGCAGAAGTCCCATGCCTTGCCCCGCTTCTGCATGACCGCATGGTGGAAGAGGCCTGTGTGGGCGAGGCTCCCCTTGGTTGGTTCTCTCAGCCGCAGGCTAAATCGCTCGTTCATGTGCCGCTGGCGGACCTTCACGCAGCCAACGAGCGCCTTGGCTTGGCCCTCTCGGAAGATGAGTTGGCTTATCTCTCCTCAGCGTACCGAGCGCTTGGCCGGGATCCCACCGATGTCGAGTTGTTGATGTTCGCGCAGGCCAATTCCGAGCACTGTCGGCACAAGATTTTTAACGCGGATTTCACGATCGATGGCGTTAGGCAGGACGAGTCCTTGTTCTCCATGATTCGACACACCCACGCAGTCACGCCGGCTTACACATTGTCGGCCTATGCAGACAACGCCGCTGTCCTTCAGGGGTCGTCTGCCCGAAGGCTCACGCCGCCGGCTGGAGAGCCGGGCCCTTATCGGTCTGTTGATATGCCGCTGCACACGGTTCTGAAGGCAGAGACCCACAACCATCCCACGGCCATCAGCCCCTTTGCGGGCGCGGCGACGGGCGCGGGTGGCGAGATCCGAGATGAGGGCGCTACAGGTCGGGGTGCGGAGCCGCGAGCGGGACTGACAGGCTTCTCGGTCTCGAGCATTGATTTTTCTGGTGGGGCCTTTAAACCCTCCCGACTTGCATCGCCCCTTTCCATCATGACCGAGGGGCCGCTGGGCAGCGCCGCCTTCAACAACGAGTTTGGTCGCCCTGGGCTTCTGGGCTACTTTCGAACCCTCGATCTCGAGCACGGAGGTCGGCGCTGGGGTTATCACAAGCCCATCATGCTGGCAGGGGGCGTTGGGGTCCTTCGGGATGACCAGCAGGGCAAGCGCCCCATTCCTGAGGGTGCCTTGCTTATTCAGCTGGGTGGCCCAGGCTTTCGCATCGGAATGGGAGGGGGCGCTGCCTCCTCCATGCAGACCGGCGCAAATCAAGAGGCCCTCGATTTCGATTCCGTTCAGCGGGGCAATCCCGAGATTCAGAGACGAGCGCAGGAAGTCATCGATGCGTGTGTTGCCCTAGGCGAATCCAATCCCATCCTCTCGATTCATGATGTGGGTGCGGGCGGCCTCTCCAACGCGTTTCCGGAGTTGGTTCATGGGGCGGGGCGGGGTGGTCGCTTTGAGCTCAGGGCAGTTCCGCTCGATGAGGGGGGGCTCTCCCCCGCAGAGATCTGGTGCAACGAATCGCAGGAGAGATATGTCCTTGCAATCGAACCCTCCCACCTCCCCCTGTTTAAGTCTCTCTGCGCACGTGAGCGCTGCCCGTTTTCTGTTGTTGGTGAGGCCACCGCCGAGGACCGTCTTGAGCTTCGGGATGCGCTGGCCCTTTCCGATCATCAGCCCGTCGATCTGCCGCTCTCAGTGCTTCTTGGCAAGCCTCCGAAGATGCACCGTGACGTGCGAAGCGAGACCCAGACCAGCGAGCCTCTCGATCTTTCCGATCTCTTACTCGATGAGCTTGTGAGTCAAGTGCTCTCGCACCCAGCTGTTGCGAGCAAACAATTTCTCATCACCATCGGCGATCGAACGGTGGGCGGGCTCACGGCCCGAGACCAGATGGTCGGCCCCTGGCAGACCCCGGTGGCTGACGTCGCCGTGACACTTTGGGATTTTGAGGGCCTGGGTGGGCAGGCCCTGGCGTTGGGTGAGCGCCCCGTGCTGGCGATCACGCATCCTGCGGCTTCAGCTCGCATGGCGCTGGGCGAGGCCCTCACGAATCTCATGGCCGCGCCCATCCCCTCTTTTGAGCAGGTCAAGCTGTGTGCGAACTGGATGGCTGCCTGTGGGGAGCCCGGCCAAGATGCCGCCCTTTACGAGGCGGTCCGTGCCCTTGCACTCGAGCTCTGCCCTCGCCTTGGCCTGTCCATACCTGTTGGGAAGGACTCTCTGAGCATGCGCACGCGCTGGCAGGAGGACGGCGAGGAGCGCAGCGTGATCTCGCCTGTCTCCCTCAACTTGACGGCAGTGACCCCCATCGATGATGCGCGTCAGGTGCTCACACCGGTCTTGCATGTGGAGGGAGAGGCCACCGTACTCATCCTGATCGACCTCGGTCGCGGTCGTCAGCGGCTAGGCGGCTCAATCCTGGCCCAGACGCTTGGCGTCTTCGGAGGTGCCCCACCCGACCTGGATGAGCCCGAGATGCTGCCGCGACTCCGCTCAGCGCTGCACGCAGCACGAGCGCGCGAAGGCCTCTTGTTGGCGTATCACGACCGTTCGGACGGTGGCCTGCTCGCCTGCCTCTGCGAGATGGCCTTTGCCTCTCGGTGCGGCATCAGCGTGAATATTGACCTCCTGACCATCGATCCGGTTGCCGCTGACTGGGGTGACTTCAAGATCCGTCCTGAACAGGTCTCCGTGCAGAGAAATGAGCTCACGCTCTCGGCCCTATTCAATGAGGAACTCGGTGCCGTGGTCCAGGTTCCTCGCGCGCGACGGACTGAATTTATGGATCTGCTGCGAAGCCATGATCTGGCCCGCCACGCCTTTGAGATTGGAAGCCCCAATCCTCGAGATCAGATTGAGATTTATCGAGACGCCAAGTGTGTGATGGAGGCCTCACGAAAAAGTCTCCAGGCGCTCTGGCAATCCGTCTCGATGAAAATCGCCTCTCAGCGTGACAACCCAGAGGCCGTCGCCGAGGAGGCAGAGGACTCTCTCTTGGCTGACTCACCCATGCCCACACACCTTCCCTCGGGCCTGGTTGACGCACTCCGAACGCTCCAGGCACCCATGGTGAATCGAGGTGTACGCCCGCGTGTGGCCATTCTGCGTGAGCAGGGCGTCAATGGACAGGTGGAGATGGCTGCGGCCTTTGACCGAGCAGGCTTTGATGCGTGGGATGTGCACATGTCCGACCTCGCCGAAGGGCGTGTGAGGTTAGACAACTTTGTCGGGCTTGCTGCCTGCGGGGGCTTCTCGTATGGCGATGTGCTTGGGGCGGGGCAGGGGTGGGCCAAGGGCATCCTCCACCATGTCCCGTTACGAGAGGCCTTTGAGCGCTTCTTTGCCGATACTGGTCGATTTGCGCTCGGGGTTTGTAACGGCTGCCAGATGATGAGCGGCCTCGCCCGCCTTGTTCCGGGTGCACAGGCCTGGCCCCGATTTTCGCGTAACCGCTCAGAGCAGTTCGAGGCGCGTCTGTCGTGCGTGGAAATCACTGAGTCGCCCTCTTTATTCTTTCGAGATATGGCCGGCGCCCGCCTTCCGGTGGTGGTCTCTCACGGCGAGGGCCGGGCGGACTGGGGTCCGCGAGTTCAGATCATGTCTGATGCCCACGTAGTGATGCGTTATGTTGACGCGGCTGCAAAGCCCGCTCAACGTTATCCAGCCAATCCGAATGGATCTCCGCATGGCATCACGGGGGTCTGTAACGAGGATGGCCGAGTCACCATCCTCATGCCCCATCCTGAACGCGTGTTTCGAACGATTACGCTATCGTGGGCACCCGCAGCGTTTCACGACCTCGGGGACGAGTCCCCCTGGATGCTGATGTTCAGAAATGCCCGCCGCTGGGTTTCCTAGAGTTCCTTTATAGAGCGCCTCTCATGCTGTCCACAGCCAATATCACCATGCAGTTCGGGCCGAAGCCCCTGTTTGAAAATGTCTCGGTCAAGTTCACCGACAACAACCGCTATGGCCTGATTGGCGCGAATGGGTGCGGGAAGTCGACCTTCATGAAGATCCTAGGGGGCGACCTCGAGCAGACCAGTGGCACGGTGATCAAGGAGCCAAATGTCAGACTCGGAAAGCTCCGGCAGGACCAGTTTGCCTACGAGGACATTCGGGTGCTGGATGTGGTGATGATGGGTCACGAGGACATGTGGGCGGCCATGACTGAGCGCGATGCAATCTACGCAAACCCCGATGCGAGCGAGGAGGACTATATGCGCGCCGCTGACCTTGAGGCGCGTTTTGCCGAGTTTGATGGCTACACCGCAGAGGCGCGTGCGGGTGAATTGCTCCTTGGTGCTGGCATTCCGATTGAGCAGCACAACGGTCCGATGCGGGAGATTGCCCCGGGATGGAAACTTCGAGTGCTTCTGGCTCAGGCGCTCTTTTCAAACCCAGACGTGCTGCTTCTGGATGAGCCTACCAACAACTTGGACATCGACACCATTCGTTGGCTGGAAGACCTGCTCAACGAGCGCAATTGCACGATGATCATCATCTCTCACGATCGACATTTTTTGAATTCGGTCTGCACACACATGGCGGACGTGGATTACGGCGAGATTCGGATCTACCCGGGTAACTACGATGACTACATGCTTGCGGCCACGGAGTCGCGTGCACGGCTCATGGCTGCGAACGCAAAGAGCAAGGAGCGTGTGGCTGAGCTGCAGGAGTTTGTTCGTCGATTCGCAGCCAACAAATCGAAGGCCAAGCAAGCCACCTCTCGGCGCAAGCTCATCGACAAGATTCAGTCCGATGCTGTGGAGGTCCGCCCCTCTTCTCGCCAGAACCCCTTCATCCGATTTGAGCAGGCCAAACCCCTCTACCGTCAGGCCGTTCACCTTCAGAGCGTCTCCAAAGCGTTTGATGGTGTGAAGGTGCTCGACAAGGTGTCGCTGATGGTGGAGGCGGGAGAGAAGATTGCAATCGTGGGTCCCAACGGTGCGGGTAAGTCCACGCTGGTGAAGACCATGGTCGGTGCTGCGCTTGGTGGCATCGATGCCGATGAGGGCCTGGTGAAGTGGGCCGAGAACGCCGCGATTGGATACATGGCTCAGGATGTCTATCCCGAGTTCGAACAGGACGTCACGCTAACAGCCTGGCTTCAGCGCTACGCACAGGAGGGCGATGACGATCAGGCCCTTCGGTCCATTCTCGGACGGCTCCTCTTCTCTGGCGAGGACGTTCACAAGGCGGTCAAGGTGCTCTCGGGCGGAGAAAAGCATCGAATGACCTTCGGTCGTCTCATGCTCCAGCGCAGCAACGTGCTCATCATGGATGAGCCAACCAACCATCTCGACATGGAATCAATCGAGTCCTTGCAGCTCGCGCTCGAGAAGTTCCAGGGAACGCTCTTTGTGGTCTCCCACGATCGAGAGTTTGTGAACGCGGTAGCGACCCGTATCTGGGCAATGAAGGCCGATGGACGCGTGCTCGACTTTCAGGGCAGCTATGAGGAGTTCCTCGCCAGTCAGGGCGTGGAGGGCTAGGCGTGCACCCCGATGGGGTGTGTGGACTTGTCCTCTCGGGTGGGCGTGGCGCCCGGATGCTCGGTGAGGACAAGGGCCTTCTTCGGCTTGGCGGTGAGGCCTTGGCTGCGCGGGCTATCCGCCGCCTTGCACCGCAGGTCCAGTCGGTGCTGGTCAGCGCCAATCGGAACCACAGCGAATACGCGCAGCTTGGCGTGCCTGTGGTTTCGGACCTAACCCAGGAATTTCTTGGACCGCTCGCAGGCGTGGCCGCTGCGCGAAGCCGCTGCGACGCCCAATGGGTGCAGGTGGTTCCGTGCGATGTTCCGGATTTTCCGCTCGACCTTGTGGAGCGTCTGCTTCGCGCTGCGAAGGCGGCCGGCGCTCAGCTGGCCCTGCCAGTCACGCAAGAGGACGGGGGGGAGCAGGCCCATCCCGTGTTTCTTCTTATACGAGCCTCTCTGTTTGATGCGCTGGATGCGTATCTGGCCTCTGGGGGGCGCAGCGCACAGGCGTGGGCAGAGCAGATGGGCGCCGTGCGTGTTTGCTTCGATGAGGCCGATGCTTTTCTGAACCTGAACACGCCCGAGTCCCTCGATACGCGCGAGCGCCGACAGTCCTAGCGCCTCATGTCGGGCGCGCAGAGGCCAAGCAGAATGCTATCGAGTCGCCCAAAGTCAATCGCGCAATGGGCTTTGGCGCGCACGGCTGGCTTTGCTCGGTAGGCAACGCTCAGCCCGGCCACGGACATCATGGGCAGATCATTCGATCCGTCGCCCACCACGATTGCTCGATCCGTATTCACCCCGAGCAACACGCAAGACTCCTCGACCGTCTGTTGTTTGATGCGGCCGTCTACGATTTCACCCAGCACGGTGCCTGTAAGCCGCCCCGATTCCACGCCCAAGGTGTTGGCTCGGTAGTGATCGAACCCGAGCTGCTGCGCAACATAGGATGCAAACGGTGTGAAGCCGCCGGAGACCAGCACTGTCTGAAGGCCAGCCGCCCTTGATGATTGGAGGAGTTCTTGGGCTCCCGGACTAAAGCGCAGAGAGTTTTGAATGACAGCCTCAATGGCTGTCTCGGGGATGCCACCCAGAATGGCCACTCGACGAAGAAGGCTCTCGGAAAAGTCCTTGATCTCTCCCCGCATGGTTGCCTCGGTGATGGCGGCAACCTCCTCTTTCTTGCCGCAGAAAGCTGCGAGCTCATCAATGCACTCGATGGTGATGACGGTGGAGTCCATGTCCATGGCGAGGACGGAAAAATCCGAGAGCCGTCGTCCGCTGGGGACGAACGCGAGATCAATTCTGAGGCTGTGAGCCAGGGGTTCTAACTGTCTCAGCAGGTGCGGCCCTAAAGCCTTCGGAAGTGCCGGCCACTCAAGGCTGCCGGCATGGTGGCGGCTCATCGATTCTGACAGTACGAGCGGATGACTCAGGGGCGAGGGTTGCGCCTTAAACCCGCCTGAGTCCATGGCCTGGGCGACGGCTCGGTCGAGCGTCTCCTTATGAGAGGCCGGAGCGCTCGTGACTTCGCCGAATGAATTGACGCCAGGGCTTGCAATGAGCCGATGCAGGAGGTCTGTGTTCACGCGGCGTTTTTCTCCATAAACAGGTGTCCGAGTGCCTCCCGAATGAGCATCATGCGCGAGGCAAGATCGTCGGACTCTGCAGCAAATCGAATACGGTCTTGGCCCGCCAGACGAAAGCGTTTGTCTCGCTGAATAAGGGTCACAATCCGGGTGGGGTCGATCGGAGCTTCACCCGTGAAGTTCAGCGTGATGGAGTCGTTGGTTGCATCTAGTTTCTTGATGCCAAGTTCCTGTGCTCGCAGTCGCAGACGGTGGGTCTCGAGCAGGGCGCGGGCGGGGTCGGGGAGACGTCCAAAGCGGTCGATGAGTTCCTCTTGAAGCTCAGAGAGTTCGTCCTGCGTTGAGGCACTCGCAAGCCGCTTATACAGCATGAGCCGCTCGTGAATGTCTGCGCAATAGTCGGCAGGGAGCAGGGCGGGCACATGAAGATTGATCTCTGTCACCGCCTGCAGGGGTGCATCCATGTCGGGTTCACGACCGGCTTTTAGCGCAGCGACTGCCTCTTGAAGCATGTCTGAGTAAAGGGAGAACCCCACCTCCGTCATATTGCCGGACTGATTGTCTCCGAGTACCTCCCCGGCCCCCCGAATCTCGAGGTCGTGCATGGCCAGATAGAAGCCACTCCCGAGCTCTTCCATGGCCTGGATCGCCTCCAGCCGCTTCCCAGCATCCTTGCTCATGGCGTTCTCATCGGGTATGAGAAGGTAGGCGTAGGCCTGATGGTGTGAGCGGCCCACGCGCCCGCGAAGCTGATGCAGCTGTGCGAGTCCAAACTTGTCTGCGCGAAAAATGACGATGGTGTTGGCCGTCGGAACATTGATGCCGGTCTCGATGATGGTGGTGCAGAGCAGAACATTGATCCGTTGTTGGGTGAAGTCGCGCATGACCCGCTCGAGGTCACGCTCGCCCATCTGGCCATGGGCCACCCCAATTCGCGCCTCGGGGACCAGTGAGGAGAGTGCCTCTAGCCGGTTGCGAATGGTCTCAACCTCGTTGTGCAGAACGTAGGCCTGACCTCCGCGCTTGAGTTCTCGCAGGAGTGCCTCTCGAACCGAATCTGAGGTCTCGCGTCGCACGAGGGTCTTGATGGCGAGCCGCCTCTGGGGTGCTGTCGCAATGATGGAAAAGTCGCGCAGCCCCTCCATGCTCATGGCGAGCGTCCGGGGGATGGGCGTGGCCGTGAGGGTGAGTACGTCAACCTCTGCCCGAAGGTTTTTGAGGGCCTCCTTCTGGCGCACGCCAAATCGATGCTCCTCATCAATAATCACGAGGCCGAGTCGATTGAACTTGGTCTGGGCTGAGAGCAGCTTGTGGGTTCCGATCACGATATCGAGCCGCCCGTCGGCCAGACCCTCAAGGGCCGCGCTGATTTCCTTGGCGGTCTTAAATCGGGAGAGCTCCGCGATTCGAACGGGCCAGCTCGAGAAGCGATCGCTAAAGGTCTGGAAGTGCTGTTCGGCCAGCAGGGTGGTGGGACAGAGAACAGCGACCTGCCGCCCATCCATCACTGCAATAAACGCAGCACGAAGGGCGACCTCTGTCTTGCCAAACCCAACATCACCGCAGACGAGCCGATCCATGGGCTGGTCTCGAATCATGTCCTGAACCACAGCATGTATTGCAGCCAGCTGATCGGGCGTCTCCTCAAAGCCGAATCCTTCCGAGAAGCGTTCGTAGTCGTGGGCATGAAAGGCAAAACGGTGGCCCAATCGAGTTGCTCGACGCGCATAGAGGTTTAAGAGCTCTGCCGCGGTGTCTCGAGCCTGGCGGGCAGCCTTGCTGCGCGCCTTTTCCCACTGGCCACTGCCGAGCGTGTGAAGTGGCGCGTGATCGGGATTGGCTCCACTGTATCGGCTAATAAGGTGCAGGGCCGAGACGGGCACGTAGAGCGTGGCATCGCCCCCATAGACAAGGTGGAGAAACTCGCTGTCGCCCTCACCAAGGTCCATGTGAACCAGGCCCATGTAGCGACCAATGCCATGCTGAAGGTGAACAACAGGGTCGCCGGTTTTTAATTCCGAGAGATCTCGAATCAGCGCATCGACATTCGTCTGACGATCCTTGCCGCCAGCTCGAATTCGCCGCTCACTATCTGCAAACAGCTCGGCCTCAGTGGCGATGCAGAGCCCTAGCCACGGCGCGCGGAATCCCCGAGCGAGCGATGCCACCAGCATCAGGGCTCTGGGCTCGGGGGGGCAGGGCTCAGCATGAGCCGCAAGCAGGGACGACCAGTCAGGCAGTTGGACGGATGCGAGACCCGTGTCCTCAATCATTTGGCGAAGGGTCTCGAGTCGACCCGCGCTCTCGGCGACCAGCACGAGCGACTCAGACTGTTCGTGTAGTTGCGTGACGACCTGCTTGAAGGTCCCTAGGGCGTGCTCTGCACGACGGTCTGCTCGAATGTTAGGGACTGGCACGGTTGGAGCGCCTTCGCCCCCACCCGTGAGGCTTAACCGAGAGAAAGGCTTGAGCCGGCTATGCATGGCGTCGGGGGCGAGGATCAGTGCTTCGGGCGGCAACACGGGTCGTTCAATGTCATGGCGCAGGAAGCTGTATCGGGTGCGCATATCCGAAAAGGCCTCCTGCAGTGGCGCATCCAGAGCACCAACCACAAAGATGCCCGCCTCGGCGTGAAGGTAGTCGGTGATGTCTGCCAGGGGCTCATCAAAAAGCAGGGGCAGGTAGTACTCGATCCCGGCGCCGAACACGCCATTGCCAGCGTCTTTGTAGAGGCTCGATCGCGAGGGATCGCCCTCAAAGACCTCACGCCAGCGGGAGCGGAACCGGCTGGCGGCCTCGTCGCCTCTCGGGTATTCGCGACCGGGCAGAAGTCGAATCTCCTGCACGGGGTGGATGCTTCGTTGGCTATCCGGGTCAAACACTCGAATGGTTGAGACCTCGTCGTCAAAGAGCTCCAGCCGGTAGGGCAGTGCGCATCCCATGGGAAAGAGGTCGAGGATGCCGCCTCTGAGGGCGTATTCACCGGGACTGATCACTTGCGTCACCGGGCTGTATCCGGCGATGCGCAGCTGATCGCGCAGGCGGTCCAGACTCAGGCTCTGCCCCACGCGAAAGAAAAAGGTGTTGGCGGCAAGAAAGGCCGGAGGTGTAAGCCGGCCCAGCAGGCTTGGAGCGGGCACAACGATCAGATCCAGCTGTCCTGTGAGGGCTTCATAGAGTGCCAGCAACCGGTCGGAGATCAGGTCTTGGTGGGGCGAGAAGGCCTCGTAGGGCAGGGTCTCCCAGTCTGAAAGCACGCGAATTCGCAGCGAGGGCGAGAAGATATGCGCCTCTTGGGCCAGACGCTGAGCACTTGCGGCATCCTCACCAATCACGAGTCCTGCGGCACCTCGGGTACGGGACTGTTGCGTGAGTGCGGGCTGGGCAAGAAGGTGGGACGCCCACTCAGACAGATATAGGGCGTCGGCCGAACCCGTCGGGCGGGGCAGCGCGAGGTGTTGTCCAGGGGCGGGACAAGCCAACGCCGGCGGGGCCAGATTCATCTGCTAATTTTACGGGGTGTCGACGCCCTCATTCTTTCAGTCCGCCCAGCCCGCTGTGTCGATGCGCCTGCAGGGCTTCGCTGCACGCACCCCATCGGGGTCGACAAGACTCTGGGCACTCATTCCAGCCGCCGGGACGGGCTCGCGCGCGGGCCCTGGCGAGCCCAAGCAGTATCGACTCTGGCGAGGGCTGCCGGTGCTTGCCCACAGCGTGTTGAGCCTTACTGCGCTGAGGAGTCGGCCAGATTTCGCTGGAACGCTGGTGATGCTTGCCCCACAAGACAGCCAGTGGATCGAGCGTGGGCTCGACAGCCTCTTGTGCGAGCGACTTGGAGAAGCCGCGCCAGTACTGGCTCTTCCAGAGGGTGGCGCCAGCCGACGGGACTCGGTGCTCAAGGGGCTCTCTCTCCTGGGCGAGGCGCTTGGCAGGGATGTTGAGAATGACTGGGTCCTGGTGCATGACGCGGCTCGGCCGGACCTGAGCGATGCGGCGCTCCAGCGCCTCTTACATGAGGGGCTCTCCAGCGAAGACGGTGCGCTTCTTGCCCTTCCCATGGCCGACACACTGAAACGCGCAGACGCTCAAGACCCTTGCCGCAGCCTTCAGACCGTCCCGCGGGAGGGTCTCTGGGCGGCTCAGACGCCGCAACTCTTTCGGGTCGGAGCACTTATAAGGGCGCTCGCAGCACACCCAGAGGCCACCGATGAGGCCAGCGCCATGGAGGTCTCTGGTGCGCGGCCCCTCTTGGTGCTGGGTGAGGCCGCTAACCGCAAACTCACTTTCTTGCAGGACTTTTCGGAGCGCAACTCTATGATGGAGACCGAGGTAAGGATGGGGCAGGGGTTTGATGTCCATGCCTTGGTGGAGGGGCGCCCTCTCATCATTGGTGGGGTGCATATTCCTCACTCACGCGGGCTTCTGGGACACTCTGACGCAGACGTGTTGCTTCACGCAGTGGCTGATGCCATTCTGGGTGCGGCCTGCATGGGCGACATTGGCCACCACTTTCCAGACAGCGACCCAGCCTTTCGGGGGGCCGACAGCAGACATCTGCTCCGTCATGTCGTCTGCCTTGTTCATGGGGCGGGCCTTCGCGTGGTGCAGGTGGATGCCACCGTCATTGCTCAGGAACCGAAACTCGCGCCGCATATTCCACAGATGGTGAGTTTTCTTGCCGCCGACACCCAGTGTGATCGAGTCAATGTGAAGGCGACGACCACGGAGCACTTGGGCTTCACGGGCCGAAAAGAGGGCATTGCTGCTCAGGCCCTGGCACTGCTCTCGCCGAGGCGATCCCAGAATGATTGAGGGGCAGCAGACGTGGTCCTATCCTGTTTTGGCGATGGACTCCTCGCATGATGTGGCCAGCGTGGCGCTCGCGCTTGATGCGAGAACGTGGCTTGCAAAGCAGTCTCCTGCCGGCGCTGCTCAGGCGTCTTCGTTGCTCCGCATGGCGGAGGATCTTTTGTCGCAGGCTGGTCGTCGCCTGAGCGATCTCGGTGGTCTGGTGCTTGGTCAGGGGCCGGGCTCCTTCACGGGGCTTCGAATTGCCGCGGGGCTGACCCAGGGCCTCGCCCGCAGTCTCAACCTCAAAGTTGTGTCCATCTCCGGATTTGAGGCGCTCGGACATGCCCATCTCCTTTCACGTCGCGCTCACCCAGAGCCTCCGTCGGAAGACTTCATCATTCGCTTTGATGCCCGGCTGGGCGAGGTCTATGAGGGTCGACTCCGAGCGAAGCCGAACTCGATTGCCGTGCTCGTCGAGTCGCCCCACGTGGGTTTGGCCAGCAGCACCCACCCAGAGGGCCTGCCAATCATGGTGGAGCCCAGACCGACCGATTTCGGATCTCCTCGCTCCGACTGCCCCGAGGCCTGCTCCTTGGCCGGATGGTCCTTGGCTGCGGTCCTCGCGGGGGACGCTCAGGCGGGCGCCGCATTCTCTGCCCAGCCGCTCTATGTTCGTCAGAAGGTGGCACAGACCATTGAGGAGCGCAGACGCGTGAAGGCGCTCTCCCTGCTCACGCTAGAGCCTCAGGACCTCGCCTCCGTGATGGTGATTGAGCAGCAGGCCTATCCCTTTCCATGGTCCTCCGGAAACTTCAAGGACTCCTTCGCTTCGGGTTATCACCTTCACAAGCTCGTCGACCAGGGCGCCATGGTTGGCTATTTGGTCTGGATGCGCGTCATGGAGGAGGCCCACCTCCTGAACTTCACCATTGCGCCAGCCCGACAGCGACGTGGCCTTGGCCAGTGGATGTTCGATGCGCTTTGCCAGCACCTGCAATCGCTCGGCATTCGCCGGCTTCTGCTCGAGGTGCGCCCCACGAACCATGCGGCTATTCGGCTGTACAAGAAAAATGCCATGACGGAGATTGGACGTCGCAAGGATTACTACCCGAGCGTGAACCAAACGCGCGAAGACGCCGTCGTTCTCTCTTTGACACTCGCGGACGCTGGCACATGAGCGCCCGCTCGCCCTCCGCCCTGGCGATGGCCGTCTATGGCGCCGAGGTTCGTTGGTCGCTCAAGGGGAGGGCTCCACGCAGGATGGGCGTTCTCGGGGTGGACCCCAGTGGGCCCCGCCGTGCGCTTTTGGGCCAACTCCTTGAGAGCATTGGGGAAGATGTCGTGCGGGTCGATTTCTTGGGGGGCGAAGACGTACCGAACGTCCTCATCCACAAGGCGGTGCTGGTCTTTGGCGACGAACTGGAGGCCCCGAACCTTCCGACGGCCTATCTTCCACCGCTTGAGGCGATTGTGACGCCCGAGGGCAAGCGCACCGCGTGGGAGGCCCTTGCCCGGCTAAAGAGAGCGATGAGGACTGAGGGCTCAGGGGTGCTCAGTGCCGACTAGTTTCTCTTCGGCAATGAGTGCGTCGAGGTCGTTGTTTCGACGGTTGATCCGATAGAGCACCATGACCGCGGCCATGGTGAGCGCGACAAATCCGCCAAACAAAACAATGACCGTGTTCACGCTCAGACCCAGATGGATGAGCAGCGCGTAGAGCCCCAGCATGATGAGGACGTTGAGGTTCTCGTTGAAGTTTTGGACGGCAATCGAATGCCCGGCGGTGAGCATCACATGGCCTCGGTGTTGAAGCAAGGCATTCATCGGCACGACAAAAAAGCCTGCAAGCCCGCCGATCACCACCATCAGGGGCAGGGCGAGATCGAGGGTGGAGACCAGTGTCATGAGCGGAACAAAGAGGCCCATGAGCACGCCTAAAATAAGGACGCGGCACGAACCCTTGAGGCTCACAAAACGGGCGGCCGCCACGGCACCTAAGGCAATGCCGACGGCAACGACCCCTTGGAGAATGGCCGCCTTGTCGAGGCTCAGCCCCAGTTGCACCTCGGCCCACTTCAGCACAATGAACTGAAGTGTGGCGCCAGCGCCCCAGAAGAGAGTCGTCACGGCCAAGGAGACCTGACCAAGCTTGTCCTTCCAGAGCACGACATTGCATCGCCAGAAGGCTCGCATGAGGAGAATCGGATGGATGTGTTGCTTGGGGTAACGAGCACCGGTATCGGGAATGCGCAGGTTAAAGAGGGCAGCAATGAGGTAGATGCCCGCCACCACGCAGATCGCCGCCTCAGCTGAGGTGTCCACTCCTGTGTCAATCTGGGGCACATCGAGCGAAAGGAGTGCTGTCGAAACGCTGGGATGGATGAGTGCACCGCCCAGCATGATCCCAAGAACGATGGAGCCCACGGTCGTGCCCTCAATCCATCCGTTGGCCGCCACCAGTTTCTCGGCGGGCAACAACTCCGTGAGGATGCCGTACTTCGCGGGGGAGTAGGCCGCCGCGCCAAGACCGACCACCGCGTAAGCGGCCAGGGGGTGCACGTGGAAAAAGAGCAGGCCACAGCCAAAGACCTTGACGGTGTTGGTTACAAACATGACGCGACCCTTTGGAAAGGAGTCGGCGAAGGCGCCAACGAACGGCGCAAGAACAACATACGAGATCGTGAAGAACAGTTTCAGGAGGGGGCGCATCCACTCGGGCGCCGCCATGTCAATGAGGAGCGCAATCGCGGCGATGAGCAATGCGTTGTCGGCCAGCGAGGAAAAAAACTGCGCCGCCATAATCGTGTAGAAGCCACGTTTCATGCGGTGGATTAGAACACGAAGCCCTACAATCACTTCATGTCTCGCCCCGCCCGCCTGAGTGTCTTCGAAGCCGCCCTGTCAGCGAATCTGCGAGTGGTTTCAAGGCTCTGCGGGCAGTCGAAGGTCTGGGCCGTGGCAAAAGCCAGAGCCTATGGTCATGGAATTCCCTCGGCAGTGGCGGGCTTTGCCGAGGCCAGCGGACTGGCCGTCCTTGAGATGGAGGAGGCCGCGCAGGCGCGGGCGGCGGGCTGGCGCAAGCCGATTCTTCTCATTGAGGGGGTCTTTCAGTCCGCCGACCTCGAAGAGGCAGTCGCCCTGGGCCTTGATCTGGTGGTCCACACCCCCGATCAACTTGAGGCGGTCAGTGCGATGTCGGCTCTCGAACGCGTGCGCCTTTCTCGCTTGTGGATCAAGCTCAACACCGGCATGAATCGATTGGGGTTTGCCCCCTCCGAATGGAGCGAGCTCGCCGTGAAACTCGAAGCGCTCCGCGGACAGGGGCCGATTGGACAGATTGGATTTTTGAGTCACTTTGCAGCCGCCGAGGACGGTGAGAGCAGTCGGCGGGCGCTCGGGATCTTCTGTGAGGGGCTCACGGCGCTCGGGCGCCGACCGCAGGAGCCATTGAGTTGTGCGAACTCGTCGGCGGTGATCTTTTTGCCACCCTCTCACCTCGACTGGGTGCGACCCGGCATCGCCTTATATGGGTCGAGTCCGCTCGGGACGGAGGCTCTCACGCAGCAGCGTCAGACAATTGAGCGGCTTGGACTCCTCGCGAGCCAGCGACTCACGAGTCGAATCATTGGCATTCAGAACACGGCTGCGGGCGAGCGGGTGGGCTATGGCGGGCGTTTTCGCTGCGATCGCCCCAGCAGAATTGGGGTGGCTGCTCTTGGCTATGCAGACGGCTATCCCAGGCTTGCGCCCGATGGAACGCCCACCTGGGTAGATGGTCGGGTCTGTCCTCTGGCTGGGCGCGTCTCTATGGACCTCATCACCATCGACCTCACCGATCATCCGCGGGCTGGCCTGGACAGTGAGGTGGAGTTCTGGGGTCCAAACCTGAGCGTGGACCGAGTGGCCGGGCACTGCCAGACCCTGGGTTATGAGCTCCTCACTGGCGTTACGCCCAGGGTCGCGCGCTGCGTGATTCCCCATTAACAGCCCCCCATGGCCAAGGACAAGCGAGTCTTTCTTTGTAGCGCCTGCGGCGCCGCGCATGCGAAGTGGCAGGGGCAGTGCGATGCCTGCCAGGCCTGGAATACGCTGGACGGCCCGAGCGTGATTCGACACGCGTCCGAGGCAGCTCCGACGAGATGGTCGAGTCTCGCGCCCACATCTGCCCCACAGGTCTTGTCCGAGGTCAGCGCTCGAGACCTGCCTCGTTGGTCCATGGGTATGGATGAGTTCGATCGGGTCTTGGGCGGCGGACTGGTGCCCGGTGGCGTGGTGCTCCTGGGGGGAGACCCAGGCATTGGAAAGTCCACCCTGCTGCTGCAGGCGCTGGCCGAGCTCGCGAATCGCCCGATCCAGGATGCCCTTGTGTATGTCAGCGGCGAAGAGTCGGCCGATCAGCTCGCGCTGAGGGCCCGCCGTCTGGGTCTATCGGAGCAGGCTTTAGAGCGAATTCATGTGCTTGCAGAGACCCAGCTGAGCCGCATCTTCGAGGCGCTTCAATCCCTCAAGCCCCGGGTCGTGGTGATCGATTCAATTCAGACTCTTTTTTCTGACGAATTGGGCTCCGCCCCAGGCTCTGTGAGCCAGGTGAGAGAGACCGCTGCCCAGCTCACGCGTTGGGCGAAGGACTCTGGACAAGGCCTGTTCATCATCGGGCATGTGACTAAGGAGGGTGCCTTGGCTGGACCGAGGGTGCTCGAGCACATGGTGGACGCCGTCCTTTACTTTGAGGGGGATGCGCAGGCGAGCTACCGGGTGGTTCGCGCTGTGAAGAATCGTTTCGGAACGGTCAATGAGCTTGGTGTGTTCGCAATGACCGAGCGAGGCCTGAAACCTGTCAGTAATCCATCGGCCTTGTTTCTGTCCCAGGCCTCCTTAAGCGGAACGGGCGAGCCAGGCAGGCTAGTTCCTGGAGCCTGTGTGCTGGTCACGCAGGAGGGCAGCCGACCCCTTTTGGTCGAGGTTCAGGCGCTTGTCGATACCGCAAAAGTCTCTCATCCCAGACGACTCTGTGTGGGGCTCGATGCGCAGCGCCTCTCCATGCTGTTGGCCGTCTTGCATCGGCATGCCGGGGTGGCCTGCTTCGATCAGGATGTCTATCTCAACGTGGTGGGCGGCGTGCGCATACAAGAGACTGCCTCCGACCTGGCGCTTCTCGTCGCGGTGGTCTCTTCACTCCGAAATCAAGCGCTGCCCAGGGGTTTGGTGGTGTTCGGTGAGTTGGGTTTGGCCGGCGAGGTCCGCCCGTCGCCCCGGGGGCAGGAGCGTCTCCGAGAGGCCTCGCGCCTGGGCTTTCATGCTGCGCTGGTGCCCGAGGCCAATGCGCCCAAAAAGCCGATCGAGGGGCTGGAGATCTGGCCCGTGAGGTCTTTAGCCGACGCCCTGGACAGACTCTTCTCGCAAGAGTGAGTCCGCGAGCGCGTGGGCTGTTCGTCGGCCCGATCGCACCGCCGACTCGATGGTGGCTGGATACCCCTCAACCATGTCGTCTGAGCATCTCCAGATTCCTTGCTCTCCGGTTTGGGGGTCGCCCCAGGCGTCTCCAGAGGCGACTGCCTGCGCCGTGCAGGCCCAAGTCGCTTTGCGCTCCCGGATCAGCTTGATGTGGGCACCGTTCATGATCGCGGGGCCAAGCCATGCGAGTGCTGATCTGTGCATGTTTGCTTCGCGGCCCTCCTCAGGGTCTGCGCAGGCGCTGCTCACAACCGCCAAGACCTGACCCCATGCCCCCGCAGGCCGCGCCATTCCAATGAAGACACCACCTTCGGGGCGAGCCAGGCAATTCACCTGCCAAGGCGAGAGTGGTTCGCGCTGCCCGGAGGAACTCGCGTGAACCCAGAGGGTGGCGATGCCCCGGGTTGAGACACGAGACCAGCGCATCGACTCCTTGCTTGGGGCCAACTCACTCTCAGTCCAGAGCAGGTGGGCCGACCACGCGGGAAGAGCGAGCACCAGGGCATCGAAGCGACCCGACTCCAGCACACGGCGGCTGGGCTCGGATGTGCTCGGGTGCGCTCGCATCGCTAGACCATCTGATTTGCGTTCGATCTTCGAAATACGCGCGCGGCAGTGTGTGACGAGACCCTGGCGAGCGAGGTGCTCGGCAATCGGATCGATTGCATCGTGGCTCAGGTCGCGAGCGGGGTGCCATGGGGCGAGCGTCTTGATGCCGCCTCTTGCGCTATCGAGGAGCACTCGGTGAAAGACCCAGGCGCTCGCGGCGTCGGTCTCTGTGTTGAGGGCGGCCTCTGCCAGGGGCTCAAGAAGGCGACGTCTGAGCGCGGTGTTTAGGCCCAGCCTTGAGAGCCACCCATTGACAGTCTCCTCCCGAGTGGGACGCTTGCGCAAGAGAGGGGGGAGGCTCGCGAGCAGCGCGATCCAGTCAGCCATCTGAAGGCCGCAACGCCCATCTTGTTCGATGGGGTTCCAGCGTAACCGCCCGCTCCTCCAGCCCAGAGCCCCACAACGAGACAGCAGCGCCAGCGTCTCGGAGTAGGCGCCAATGACGAGATGCTGGCCGACGTCGATGGGCGCATCGGAGCCGATGCCTCCTCGAAGACCGCGAGCCCGGCCACCAAGCGCAGGCGCTGCCTCAAAGAGCTCAACGCGATGGCCCCGTGCGAGGAGCGCTTCTGCGCAGGCTAGACCCGACCAGCCCCCACCCACGATGGCAAGCCTGCTCATGCGATTGGCTAGCGGGGCAGAAGGCCGAGGGCGGCGCGACCTGCGACCCATGCCTTCCGAGCAGGCCCGAGGGAGATTCTTTGATTCAGAACGTCAAAGTCGCTCTGCTCGATGGTTCGAAGCAGGTCTCGATAGACCGCGGCCATCACGAGCCCCGGCCGCTGTGCAGCACGCGCTTGAGCGGGCAACAGAAGCAGGGCTCTGTCGTATCGGTCATGGGCTCGTCTGGCGAGCTCAGAGAGTGCCTCGGTGAGGCCGCCGCTGGGCCGACGCAGCAGGATATCCTCGTGAGAGAGACCATGGCTCATGAGGAGGGGGTCGGGCAGATAGATGCGGCCCTGGCGCGCATCACCCCCTACATCTCGCAGAATGTTCGTGTACTGAAGCGCCAACCCAAGCTCCGAGGCATAGGCGTCCACCTCCGGGCTCGATGCGCCGAAGACGCGCGAAGAGAGTCGACCCACCGCGCCGGCGACCCGATCGCAGTAGGCGTCCAATTCCTCCCAAGAGGGCATGGTGCGAATGTGAAGGTCTCGGCTGACTCCATCTATGACTGCATAGAGGTCGTTTTGAGGGAGGTCATGCTTAATCAGCGCCGCATGCAGGGCCCGGCCTACCGGGTGTTGGCTTTCGCCTCGGGCGATGACATCGATCTCGTTTCTCCACCAGGCCAGCTTGATGGCTGCCACCGAGGGGTCTGAGCAGTCGTCGGCAATGTCATCCACCTCCCTGCAGAAGGCATAGAGCGCTTCCATGGACTCTCGTCGTTCAGCGGGAAGGAGCCGAAAGGCCGCGGTGAAGCTTGATCCGGCCTGGGCAGTCTTGTCTCGACAGTATTCCTGCGGGCTCATCGGATGGGCTTAAAAAGGAGGGCAAGACCCAGGGGAATAAGGCCGAGAAAGTCGAGCAGACCCAGTCGAACAGATCGTTTCCAGGGTAGGAGGGGCCTGCGCTGAATGAGCCTGCCAACGGCGCTCCCGCCGCGGACGGTCACCGCAATTTCAAGCGCGAGTCGCCAGGCGTGATGAGGGAGTCTGGCGCGAATAAGCGGGATGAGTCGCTCACCCTCTCTGAGGCGCTCCAGACCGCGCTCAGCGAGCCAAACGCTCACACGAATCTTTTCGGGGTGGCCGATGTCGCCTGCGGAGGAGAACGCCCCGTGGGACCAGCCCCACTCTTTTGGCCAGACCGTTCGCGGGAGCGTGGGCCTGCCGCGAGCGAGGTCCTCGTGCAGGTCTTGTGCAAAGTTCACGAGCTGCAAGCCACTGCAGATGGCATTCGACGCGCTCAAGAGGTCGGGCGGAACGGGCCACCCCGCTCCTGCAAAGCCAAGGACCATCTCGCCCACCGGGTTGGCCGAACAGCTGCAGTAGCTCAAGAGCGCCCCCTCGTCATCGAAGGGGGAGAAGCGCGCGTCATAAGAAAAGGCGCTCAGGAGACGCTCCGCTGGCTCTGGGCTCAGTCCGCACACCGCGAGCTGCTGTCCTAGATCGATGCCGAGTTGAGTCAGGGGCTCGCGCTTCACTTGATGAGGACTTAAATCCCCAGGGGCGAGAAGCCCCGAGCGCAGCTGATGTAATTTGGACAATCGCTCATCAGCGCTGGCCGTTCCCTCGTCAGCAATGTCGTCAGCCGCTCGCGCGAAACGGTACAGCGAGAGGACCGGGCTGCGAAGACGGGCGGGCAGAAGCCAGGAGGCCACGGGGAAATTCTCGTAATGATTGCCTGCGTGGATACTCGTGCTGACGCCCCGATTGCTCATGCCTCATTGTAGGGCTGCGCATGGCGGTTTCGTTACAATGGAGCCTGGTTCGGCATCGCTCTGCCGTTTTGTGCGAAGGTGGCGAAATTGGTAGACGCACCAGGTTTAGGTCCTGACGCCGCAAGGTGTGCGGGTTCGAGTCCCGCCCTTCGCACCATTCTCATTCCGTATTCTTTTTTTGATTGAGTTGTTTCTATGACCGGTGACATCCAGCAAGCTCGCTCAAGCCTTGAGCGCATCATTCCCCTCACCATTCGCAAGGAGGAAGTCCAGGCGCAGGCCCTGAAAAAACTTCAGCAGATGGGGCGAACCATGAAAATGCATGGCTTTCGACCCGGCAAGGTGCCGCTCAAGGTCATTCAGCAGACTTACGGGGCTCAGGCGCACTCCGAGGCGATTGGCGATGTGGTGAGCCGAGCCTACTCGGAAGCGATCGTCGCCCAGAGTCTTCGCCCTGCGGGCTCGCCCGATATCCGCCCCAAGCAGACGGAGACCATCTCTGCTGACGCAAACGTGGAACTCCTTGAGTTTGAGGCCGTCATCGAGATTTACCCCGAGGTGTCGGTGCCCGATCGCTCTGCACTCTCTCTGGTGCGTTGGAACTGCGAGGTTCAGGAGTCCGACGTCGACAAGACGATCGAGACCCTTCGCAAACAGAGGACCGAATATAGCCCGGTCGATCGCCCCGCACAGGCCGATGATCAGGCCCGTGTGGACTTCGCGGGCTCCATCGACGGTGTGCCCTTTGAGGGCGGCTCAGCCAAGGACTTCTCTTTTATTGTCTCGGCGGGTCAGATGCTTCCAGAGTTTGATGCGGCCGTGGTCGGCATGCGCGCCGGAGAGACCAAGGTCTTTCCACTCACCTTTCCGACCGACTACCGAGCCAAGGAGTTGGCAGGACGAACTGGGGAGTTCAAGGTGACGCTGCACGAGGTGCAACAGCCGGCGCTACCCGAACTCAATGACGCATTCGCCAAGTCGTTTGGAATTGAGGAGGGTGGTCTTGGGCGGCTGCGCGAGGATGTGGCGCGCAACCTGCGTCGCGAGGTGGAGGATCGGTGCAAGGGCAAAACCAAGCAGGCCGCACTTGACGCGCTCTCGGGCGTTGCGCAGTTTGATGTGCCAAAGGCCCTTGTAGAGTCTGAGAGCGAGCGGATGGCCGACCAGATGCGTCAAGACATGACCGAGCGGGGTATGAATGTGAAAGACGCGCCCATCCCGGCGGCGCTCTTTGCCGAGCAGGCAGGCAAGCGGGTTCGGCTTGGTCTTCTGGTTGGCGAAATCGTTCGGTCTCAGGGCCTTGCCGCGACCGAGGCTCAGGTTCGTGCGTTCGTCGCAAGCATCTCCGAGTCCTACGAGAAACCCGATGAGTTCGTTCGCTGGACACTCTCCGATCGGGGCCGCCGCGCAGAGGCTGAGGCCGTGGTCACCGAGCAGAATGTGGTCCAGTGGGTTCTCGAGGGGGCTCGTGTTGAGGACAAGACCCTGACTGTCGATGAACTGATGAAAGAGCCTGCCCAGTCGTGAATGATCGAGTGAGTGGTAGGTCGTAGCCCCCCTTTAACCCCCCGGAGTGCATGAATGGATGAGATTCGCGGCCTAGGCCTTGTTCCCATGGTGATTGAGCAGTCGGGTCGTGGCGAGCGCGCCTACGACATTTACTCTCGCCTGCTGAAAGAGCGTGTCGTCTTTCTCGTTGGGCCCGTGAACGATCAGACCGCCAATGTGGTCGTTGCGCAACTCCTGTTCCTGGAGTCCGAGAATCCCGACAAAGACATCTCCCTCTACATCAACTCGCCCGGGGGCTCGGTGTCTGCGGGCCTGGCCATCTTTGACACCATGCAGTTTGTGAAGCCCGCCGTGAGTACCTTGTGCATTGGAATGGCCGCCAGCATGGGCGCCTTTCTCCTCGCCGCTGGCGAGAAGGGCAAGCGTTTCGCGCTGCCCAACAGCCGGGTCATGATTCACCAGCCCCTTGGCGGCGTCCAGGGGCAGGCGTCTGACATTGAGATTCATGCCAAAGAGATTCTCTCTCTGCGCGATCGGCTCAATCAGATCCTTGCAGATCGGACGGGTCAGCCGCTCGAGACGATTGCGCGAGACACCGATCGAGACAACTTTATGGGCGCGGAGGATGCGCTAAAGTATGGACTGATCGATCGTGTGCTCACCACCCGTGACTGATTCACCGGAGACGTGAATGGCTGAGAAGAAGGGGTCTAGCGAGAAGCTGCTCTACTGCTCGTTCTGCGGGAAGAGTCAGCATGAGGTGAAAAAGCTCATCGCGGGCCCCTCCGTTTTTATCTGCGATGAGTGCATCGACCTCTGCAACGACATTATTCGTGACGAGCAGGGTTCGGGCGCTACAGCAGACCAGCCCAAGGAAGGCCTCCCAACTCCCACCGAGATCTCAGGCATCCTCGACCAGTATGTGGTGGGCCAAGACCGGGCCAAGAGAACCCTGGCCGTGGCGGTCTACAACCACTACAAGCGTCTTCGTCAGCACGCCAAGCCCAGCGAGGTGGAGCTTGCGAAAAGCAACATTCTTCTGATTGGCCCCACGGGCTCGGGCAAGACTCTTCTCGCGCAGACACTCGCCCGACTGCTGAACGTCCCCTTTGTTATTGCGGACGCAACGACGTTAACCGAAGCGGGGTACGTTGGAGAAGATGTTGAGAACATCATCCAGAAGCTCCTGCAGAACTGTAACTACGAGGTCGAGCGTGCCCAGCACGGGATTGTCTACATTGACGAGATCGACAAGATCTCTCGCAAGTCTGACAACCCGTCCATCACCCGAGACGTGTCAGGTGAGGGAGTTCAGCAGGCTCTCTTGAAACTGATTGAGGGAACCGTTGCCTCCGTTCCGCCTCAGGGGGGGCGAAAGCACCCGAATCAGGACTTCGTTCAGATCGACACCACTAACATCCTCTTTATTTGTGGCGGTGCCTTCGACGGTCTCGAGAAGGTCATTCGAGACCGGACCGAAAAGACGTCCATTGGATTTGGCGCCGAGGTCCGCTCGGCGTCCGATCGAAAACTCAGCGAGGTCTTTAAGGAGGTTGAGCCCGAGGACCTCATTAAGTTCGGACTCATTCCAGAGCTGGTGGGGCGGCTTCCCGTTGTGGCCACGCTCGATGAATTGGACGAGGCAGCGCTCATCGAGATACTCACTGGTCCGAAAAACGCCTTGGTCAAGCAGTACCAGGCGCTATTTCAGATGGAAGGTGTCGACTTAGAGGTGCGCCCCGCCGCTCTCAAGGCCATCTCGCTCAAGGCCATCAAACGCAAGACAGGCGCGCGAGGCCTGCGTTCCATCTTGGAGCAGGTCTTGCTGGACACCATGTACGACCTGCCTGGGCTTCAGAACGTGGCCAAGGTCGTGGTGGATGAGAACACGGTGACGGGGGAGGGTCAGCCCCTGCTCATCTACGGCGAAAACCCTAAGGTTGCAGGCAGTAAGCACTGAACCTGCTTGAAGTCCTTGGGCGTTGCCCCCACCTCTAGACTAAGTTCCTTTAGAAGGCGTACTCATGTCTAAGCCCGATCTGCTTCCCCCCGAGCCCACCGTGTTGCCTATGCTGCCGCTTCGTGACGTCGTTGTCTTTCCGCACATGGTCATCCCGCTTTTTGTTGGCCGGCCCAAGTCGATCAAGGCGATGGAGCGGGCCATGGAATCGGGCAGTCATGTTCTTCTGACCGCTCAAAAGAGCGCCACGCAGGACGATCCCGCTCTCTCGGACATCTACGACATTGGCTGCCTGGCCAGCATTCTTCAGATGCTCAAGCTGCCTGACGGCACGGTCAAGGTGTTGGTGGAGGGCACTCAGCGGGCCCGCATGCTGGGCATGCATGACAACGGGGAGCACCTCGTTGCGGACTGCACCCCCATTGAGCTCGAAGAGCGTGAGGGACCGGAGGTTGAGGCCCTGCGAAGAACCTTATTGGGTCAATTCGATCAGTTCGTGAAGCTCAACAAGAAGATCCCCGCAGAAATTCTCAACAGCCTCATGAGCATCGAGGAGCCCGGGCGCCTCGCTGACACCATCGCGGCCCATCTGCCCATGAAGCTTGAGCAGAAGCAGACCATCCTTGAGACGCTTCCCATCGTAGACCGTCTCGAAAAACTCCTTGCGCAGATTGAGACGGAGCTCGACATCCTGCAGGTGGAGAAACGAATCCGCGGCCGGGTGAAGCGTCAGATGGAGAAGAGCCAGCGCGAGTACTACCTCAATGAGCAGGTGAAGGCCATCCAGAAGGAGCTTGGTGAGGGTGAAGATAACGAGCTCGATGAACTGGAGAAAAAGATCAAGCAGGCGCGGATGCCCAAGGAGGCCCGCGACAAGGCTCAGAGCGAACTCAAGAAGCTGCGCATGATGTCGCCCATGTCTGCCGAAGCAACGGTGGTGCGCAACTATATTGACGCGCTTGTGGGCCTGCCCTGGAAGAAAAAGAGCAAGGTCAACACAAACCTCGAGAACGCAGAGCGTGTGCTGGAAGAGGAGCACTACGGGCTTGAGAAGGTGAAAGAGCGGATTCTGGAAGCCCTCGCGGTGCAGCAGCGCGTCGACAAGGTGAAGGCGCCCATTCTGTGTCTGGTGGGCCCCCCAGGCGTAGGCAAGACCTCGCTAGGACAGTCGATCGCTCGGGCCACCAATCGAAAGTTTGTTCGCATGGCGCTCGGAGGGGTTCGAGACGAGTCCGAGATTCGGGGTCACCGGCGCACCTATATTGGCTCCATGCCCGGAAAGATTCTCACGAGCCTCAGCAAGGTGGGCGTGCGAAACCCACTCTTTTTGCTCGACGAAGTGGACAAGATGGGCATGGATTTTCGTGGTGACCCCGCGAGTGCCCTGCTAGAGGTACTCGATCCCGAGCAGAACAACACCTTCATCGACCACTACATCGAGGTTGAGTACGACCTCTCGGATGTGATGTTCGTCGCCACGGCCAACTCTCTCAACATTCCGCCCGCATTGCTAGATCGGATGGAGGTGATTCGTCTCTCCGGCTATACCGAGGATGAGAAGGTCAATATCGCCCAGCGATATCTGTTGCCTAAGCAGCTCAAACTGACCGGCCTCAAAGAGTCCGAGGTCTCGGTCTCGGAGGATGCTATTCGCGAAATGATTCGCTCCTACACCCGTGAGGCCGGCGTTCGAGGCTTAGAGCGCGATATCTCGAAGGTCTGCCGCAAGGTGACGCGCCTTGTGCTCACGGGGAAGGCGACCGAGCGCGTCGAGGTTCGCGCGGACAATATTGAGGATTTTCTTGGCGTGAAGCGCTACACGTTTGGTGTGGCGGAGAAAGAGGATCAGGTGGGCGAGGTCACCGGATTGGCCTGGACGGAGGTGGGAGGGGAACTTCTCATGATCGAGGCGGCCGTCATGCCCGGAAAGGGAGCGATCACCCGTACGGGCTCTCTTGGGGACGTCATGAAAGAGTCGGTTGAAGCGGCTCGATCGGTGGTCCGCGCTCGCGCGGCGAGGCTCGGAATTACCGATGACGTATTCGAGAAGAAGGATCTCCACATCCACGCGCCAGAGGGTGCCACCCCGAAGGACGGCCCGAGTGCGGGCATTGCCATGACCACAGCGATGGTCTCGGCCTTGACCGGCATCCCCGTTCGGGCTGATGTCGCGATGACAGGTGAGATCACGCTTCGTGGCGAGGTGCTTCAAATTGGTGGCCTCAAAGAGAAACTGCTCGCTGCGCACCGAGGTGGAATCAAGACCGTACTGATCCCCGAGCAAAACGTGCGCGATCTCGCTGAGATCCCAGCCAACGTGAAAAACGCCTTGGAGATCATTCCCGTGAGGTGGATCGACAAGGTGCTTGAGGTGGCGCTCTCGAGGGCACCCGTTGCGCTGCCCGAGCCCACTGCGACCGCCTCAGATGGAGTTGCTGCGGTCGCGCCAGTCGCGGCTCCTCCAGAACCAGTGCCCCCCGCGGGCGGTGAGGCCGTCAAGCACTAGCGCAGACAGTTAAACTTTTTATGACAGCGCTGCCTCGGAAGCCTTGCCGCACAAGACTTCCGAGGGAATGTTCGACTTGACTGCGCCGTTTGTGAAGAGTTTAATGATCCCCACGTGTTCTTCTGTTTCACACGGCTGAACTCCCTCGCTTCTGATCACTCCAAGGATTCCGAATTGAACAAGACCGATCTCATCGAGCACATCTCCAAGCACGCAGATATCTCGAAGGCCGCGGCAGGCCGCGCCCTCGAAGCCGTGATGTCTGGCGTCCGAACCACCCTCAAAAAAGGCGGCACGGTCACCCTGGTTGGCTTTGGCACCTTTGCCGTTTCGAAGCGTGCCGCTCGCACTGGGCGCAACCCCCGAACGGGCGCCGCCATTAAGATCAAGGCGGCCAAGCTCCCCAAATTCCGTCCTGGCAAGGCGCTGAAGGACGCTCTTAACTAATCCCAACCGGCCCTCGCTCGGGCTCTCCCTGGGGCGGGTTTGATTGACGCCCCTTTTTTATTTAGACTAGCCGGCTTTGCAGGCCGGTTCAGGGGTGCTTAGCTCAGTTGGTAGAGCGGCGCCCTTACAAGGCGTAGGTCGGGAGTTCGAGCCTCTCAGCACCCACCACTCTGTTCCGTCCCAGTCATAGAGTTTCAGGCGTTTGTGTGGGTTGTGTGGCCGTTGTTTGCAGGTTCGCGGAGCGGTAGTTCAGTCGGTTAGAATACCGGCCTGTCACGCCGGGGGTCGCGGGTTCGAGTCCCGTCCGCTCCGCCATTTCCAGAGAGCTGGTTCACATGTTCGAGTTCATTCGGCAACACCGCAAGCTCCTTCAGGTCGTCCTGCTCCTTCTTATCATTCCCTCCTTCGTCGCTGTTGGCGCTTGGGACCTTGTCTCCCGCGGGGAGGGCGCAACAGCCCGTCTCGCTGATGTTGACGGGGTCTCCATCGATCGAGCCGCTTGGGAGCGTGCTCACCAAAACTCCATCGATCGCATGTCCGCGCAGTTCGGTCGTCAGGTGCCTGTTGCCCTGCTTGATACGCCAGCGGCCCGTCTCTCAACGCTCAATCAGATGATTACCGATGAGGTTCTCAAGAACGTCGCCCATCGCTATGGACTGAGGCCCTCGGACAGTCTGTTGCGATCTCGCATCGCGCAAATTCCGGACTTTCAGGTGGAGGGCGTTTTCAATCTGGAGCGTGCCAAACAGGTCCTCCAGTCTTCGGGCTACACAGCCGAACGATTCGAGGTCATGCTTCGACAAGATCTCGCCTCTGAGTTATTCCCTCGTGCGGTATCGGAGTCGGCTCTGGCTTCGCGTCGTCTCGCTCGGTTGATCTCTCAGAGCGAAACAGAGCAGAGGGTCTTCGCGGTGAAGCGCTTTGAGTCTCGCTCTTTTGAGGCTCAGGTTCGGGTCTCGGATGAGCAGGTGAAGGCCAGTTATGAGGCCAACCCCTCGAGATTCCAGTCGACCGAGGCGGTGGACGTCGAGCTTGTGGTCCTGCGGTCGACCTCCGCGGCTGATGTTGAGACTTTTACGAACCTCGCCTACGAGCAGAGCGACAGCCTTGAGCCGGCCGCCGTTCGATTCAAGCTGCCCATTCTCAAGCTTGCCCGCGTCGAGCGAGGCCGAGGAGCAACTGCTCCCGCTGGAGCCTCCGAGGAGACCCTCAGCATCCTGCGGAACCCCAAATTGAGAGAGGCTCTGTTTTCAGCAGAGGTGCTGACCGACCGACGCAACACGCCTGCCATCGAGGTTCGAGCGGGGGTCTGGGTCAGCGCTCGGGTCAGTCAGCATCATCCTGCCCAGACTCTCGCCTTTGATCAGGTTCGGCAAAACGTCTTGGCCGAGGTGACGCGCACGGAGGCTGCGCGCCTTGCGCTTGAGGCCTCTCAGGCATGGCTTGCCTCGGCTCAGTCGGGCGAGGGGCTCAGGGGCCTCGAGACGGTAAGGGTCGCTCGGGCAGATATCCAGGGCGCGGCCGCAGCGCTTCGTCTGCCGCAGGGGGATCTGGGACGACGGGCCCTGGAGAAGATTCTCTCTGATGCAAAGCCCCTTGAGAAAGCTCAGGTGATCGACCTCGGAGAGGTTGGACGTCTTGGGGTGGTCTTGCTTTCGACACGAGTCGATGCGCCCGAAGCGGCGGTGGTGGGTCAGCGGCTCGGCGGGGGGTTCAACATGCTTACTCAGTCCGATGCCGATCTGGGCATGCGTCTCTGGATGCGGGAGCAGGAGAGACGGCTGAAGGTGCGTCGCTATACCGACAAGCTTGCGGCCGCCTCTTCGTAGGCCGCCATTAATTCGCTCTTCAGCTCAACCCTCTCGGCAGACGCCGTTGTCGGATAGTTGCGGCCAATCGAGCGCCGATAGCTAGGGTCGTAGTGGTGAATCAGAAGCTCGCGCACGAGGGTTGGCCAGTCCCTTTGCGTGACCAAGACTTTCCAGTGGCCGATTCGTGCATGCCCAGCGATGTCGAGCATTTTGTCCAACTGCCGCATCAAGCGCTCGGGGTCAGAAAAAAAGTGCTGGTACTCATCACAGAGAAGACGCACACGCGCCTCAAGGGGCAAATCGATGACAAGACAGGATGAGCGCCTCATGGTGACCATGAGCGCATCAGGAACCTGAACATTGCCGATCTTTTTGCTCTCTGACTCCACGAAGACGGGCTGCTTGGGGTTGAGTTCCAGCAGAGCGAGACGAAGGTTTGATTCGAATTGCTTCTGGGTCGGCTGCGGCTCCAATGGATCCGCGCCGAGCAGAGAGCCCCGGTGTCTGGCGAGGCCTTCGAGGTCGACCACCTGTCGACCCGCTTTCTTGAGGGCATGAAGAAAACGCGTCTTGCCCGAGCCCGTCACGCCACAGACGATGCGAAGGGTGAGCGAACCACAGAGGTCGTCCCAACCGGCTACCACCGCCTGGCGATAGGCCTTGTACCCGCCCTGAAGCAGAGAAACTTTCCAGCCAATCTGCGCCAGAATGTGACCCATCGCGCCGCTGCGTCCGCCCCCGCGCCAACAGTAGATGAGGGGCTTCCAGTTTTTCGGTTTCTCGCCTAAGACTCCATCGAGATGCCGTGCAATGTTGCGTGCGATGGTCGCAGCACCTTTTCGATTGGCATGAAAAGAGTCCAGCGTATGAAGGGTTCCGATGTCAGCCCGTTCATCGTCGAACAAGACAGGCAGGTTGATGGCCCCCGGGAGATGGTCGAGCGCAAACTCCGAAGGGGATCTCACGTCGATGATGGAATCGAAGGCAGAGAGATCCGCGAGCGTCTCTTGCACCGAGACAACTCGCGGCTGACGCGAGGCGCTCACGCGGGTTTGTTTTGTCCGAAGAGCAGGGCGCGCGCCTGGGGGTCTGTGAGGGGCTTTCGCAGGTCCGCAAAGAGCGCCACCCCCCGCTGCACGGCGGGTCTTTGTTCGATGTTTCGATACCACTTCAGCACGTGCGGGAAGTCCTCAAGGTTCACACCCTGGTTCTTATGGGATGCGGTCCAGGGCCAGCAGGCCATGTCGGCAATGGTGTAGCAGTCCGCCGCCAGAAAGCCCGAGGGTTGGCTCGAGAGACGCTTTTCCAGAACCGAATAGAGGCGGTGGGCCTCCTTGGTGTAGCGCTCAATCGCGTACTCGATGGGCTGGGGCGCATAGAGTCGGAAGTGGTGCG
The DNA here is from genome assembly GCA_002342295.1 of Burkholderiales bacterium UBA2463. GTDB lineage: Bacteria > Pseudomonadota > Gammaproteobacteria > Burkholderiales > Burkholderiaceae_A > Hahnella. The sequence continues at coordinate 44,949 of DDPR01000014.1, read as the reverse complement.
CCTGCCCCAGCATGGGCCCAAGCCCACCCATCTGAAACATCACCCACTGCAAAACCTCATAGCGGTCTCGGTCGGTTTCGCCCAGGAACTGGCCCGTCTTTCCTGCCAGATAAATCATGATGGCCCCAGACTCAAAGAGCGAGATGGGGGCGCCGTCAGGCCCCTCCGTATCAACGATCGCGGGGATCTTGTTATTTGGGCTGATCGCGAGAAAGGCGGGTTCGAACTGCTCACCCTCACCGATGTTGACGGGTTTGGCCGCAAAAGGAAGCCCGAGTTCCTCAAGCAAGATGGAGATCTTCTTGCCGTTCGGCGTGGGCCAGGTGTAGAGCGTAATCATGTGTGAGCCTCCCAATAGAAAACGTGTCCAGATGCCCCGGCGGTGTCGAGCCAGATGGGCTCGGGTGTGATCCCCAGAGATTTGAGGGCCTCCGAGCAGGCGGCCTGCTCATGGCCCACCTCCACCACTAAACGACCGCCGGGTGCAAGCCACGCGTTCACTTGTTGCATCAGGCGACGAATAAAGTCCATCCCGTCAGGGCCGGACTCGAGCGCGATTCTTGGTTCCAAGGCGTATTCTGCGGGCGCATTTTGAACCTTCTGCGTCGGAACATAGGGTGGGTTGCAGATGATGAGGTCAAAGCCCCCTTCTGGTGTGAGCTGCCCGCTGAGCGCCTCAAACAGGTCTCCTTCCAGCAGGGCGATCCGAGAGGAGAGTCCGTAGTCCGATACGTTCTCCTCGGCAAGCCCGAGGGCTAATTCGCTGATGTCGCTGGCCCACACACGAGCATGAGGCCACGAGACGGCCGCGAGGATGGCGAGGCAACCGGAGCCCGTGCAGAGATCCAGAATCGCGCGAGGCTCCTCGTTTGAACCGGGGACTGTCTGGTTCAAGATGAGCTCTGCCAGGTGGGAGCGCGGAATGATGGCGCGAGGGTCGCTTCTGAAGCGGTAGCCCATGAGCCACGCCTGACCGAGTACATAGGCCGTGGGTTCACGCTGGGCAATTCGTCGGATGGCCAAATCAAAAAGACGTGCGCGCTCAAAAGTGAGCAGTGTGGCCGATTCGACAGGTTCGGGCAGGTCTGGCGGGAGTCCGAGGCCCCCCAACACGAGCCAGCGTGCGTCGTCCCAGGCCTCGGTTGTGCCCTGACCGAAGCCAACATCATGGTGATCCATGGCCGATGCGATGGCGCGGATCCAATCCCGAATACAGGCGAGTGTCTGGAGGGTTTCTTGGCGAGAGGCCTCAGTCCAGGTGAGCATTATTCTGGGTCGGGAGATCGACAAGTAGCCGACGGATCGCGCTCTGGTAGATCGCGCTCAAGGTTGGCAGGTGAGACAGGGCAATCCGTTCGTTCACTTGGTGAATCGTTGCGTTCGGCGGGCCAAACTCAATCACCTCTCGGCAGTGCTTCGCAATGAAGCGACCATCGGACGTTCCGCCCGTGGTCGAGAGCTTCGCATCAAGACCTGCATGCTCTCTAATGGAGGCGCGCATCACATCGCAGAGCGTTCCGGGCGGCGTGAGGTAGGGGTCTCCGCCAAGATTCCAGTCGATATGAAATTGGAGTCCGTGCCTTGAGAGCACCGTCTCAAGCCGCTCACGGAGGGACTCCGGACTGCTTACGCTGGCGAATCGAAAGTTGAAAGCCGCTGTGAGAGAGCCAGGAATGACATTCGTGGCACCCGTTCCGGAGGCGATATTTGAGACTTGCCACGAGGTGGGCGGAAAGTAGGCATTCCCGTCATCCCACGCAATGGACGCCAGTTCCGAGAGGGCGGGTGCAAACGCGTGAATGGGATTCAAGGCCAGATGAGGGTAGGCCACATGACCCTGACGACCGAAGATGGTCAGGTGGCCCGACAAGGAGCCTCGGCGCCCGTTCTTGATGGTGTCACCGAGCCGTTCGCTCGATGTCGGTTCCCCGACGATGCAGTAGTTCAGCTGCTCGCCCCGGTGGGCGAGGGTGCGCAGCACCTGAACGGTTCCGTCGAGGGCGGGGCCCTCCTCGTCTGAGGTGATGAGATAAGCCAGGCGCCCAGCGAACTGAGGATGCTGCGAGATGAAGCCCTCGGTAGCGGTCACGAAAGCTGCGAGGGAGCTCTTCATATCGGCTGCGCCGCGGCCCACTAGTTCTTCGTCTCGAACGGTAGGTTCAAAGGGCGGGGACCACCAAGCACTCTCTGGTCCGGCGGGCACGACATCGGTGTGTCCGGCTAAGACCAGGGTGGGCCCGGGCAGGCCCCCTTCCCGAACGGCCCACAGGTTGGTGACCTCTCCGAAGGGCATGATCTCGCAGGTGAATCCAAGGGCGCTGAGCCGATCAGCAAGGAGCGCGCAGCATCCCTCATCTCTCGGCGTCACGGAGGCGCGTGAGATGAGGTCCTTGGCAAGGGAAAGCGTGGGGCAGGGAACGGTCATACCGGTGAGAGCGCGAGAGATAAGCCCTCGTAGAGGGGCTCCGAAAAGCCCACAATGAGTCGATCCTCCATTTCAAGAACCGGTCGCTTAATCAGCATGGGCGAGCTGACCATGAGCTCGATGGCGCTGGCCTGATCAACGACCGAGCGACGCTGCTCAATGCTCAGCGCTCGCCAGGCGAGGCTTCGTTTATTCATAAGGCTGTCGTACGGAACTCGATTGAGCCATTCGCGAAGCTTCTCGCTCGTGATGGGTTGAGTCTTTAGATCGATGAAGTCGATCTTCACCCCCTGGGCCTCGAGCCACTTGCGCGCGCGACGCACTTGGTCGCAGGTGGCGATGCCGTAGAGCCTCATCAGTCGGCGCCTCTCAGGAGCTCGTTGATGCTGGTTTTTGCTCGAGTCTGGGCATCGACACGCTTGACGATGACGGCGCACGCGAGGCTGTAGCGGCCACAGCTTGAAGGCAGGCTTCCGGGAACGACCACACTGCCACTGGGCACGCGCCCCATGAGAATCTGTCCGCTCTCTCGGTCATAAATCTTGGTTGATTGGCCAATAAAGACGCCCATGGACAGGACCGAATGCGCCTCCACGATGACCCCCTCCACGACCTCCGAGCGAGCGCCGATGAAGCAGTTGTCCTCGATGATGGTGGGATTGGCCTGAAGGGGCTCAAGAACTCCGCCGATGCCAACCCCGCCCGAGAGGTGGACATTCTTGCCAATCTGAGCACACGAGCCCACAGTCGCCCACGTGTCCACCATGGTGCCCTCGTCGACATACGCACCGATGTTGACGTAAGAGGGCATGAGCACCACATTCCGAGCGATGAAGGCGCCCCTTCGGGCCACGGCCGGAGGCACCACGCGGACTCCGTTCTGAGTCAGTGTCTCCGCTGACATGCCTGCGAACTTTGTGGGCACCTTGTCAAAGAACTGCAGCTCGCCGGCTGACACGGGACGATTGTCCTCGAGCCGAAAACTCAGCAACACTGCCTTCTTGACCCATTGGTGAACCTGCCATGCGTCACCAGTTTTCTCGGCAACGCGCAGCGATCCCTGATCGAGCTGCGAAATGACCTCTGCAACGGCCTCGCGGACCTCGGCGCTGGCCCAGCGCGGACCAAGGTCTGCGCGGGACTCCCATGCAGAGTCAATGACTTGGGCGAGATGGGTGAGGCTCATAGTGGTCCTTGAGATGACTTATCGAAGGGGGGGTGAGGGATCGCGCACTGACGGCTGTGTGGGGAGCGCAGAGAGCTCAACTCGCGGTTCGGGGCTCCAGCCCGGCTTGCGGGTCTCGACGACCACGGTCGTGAAGATGCCGCCCCGAACGTACCAGCGCGCTGTCAGGCGCATAAAACGGGGGCTGCAGGCACTGGCAAGGTCATCAAGAATTCGATTGCTGACCGCTTCGTGGAAGGCGCCCTCATCTCGAAAGGACCACATGTAGAGCTTGAGCGCCTTCAGTTCGAGATTGGCCTGATCGGGGATATAGTCGATTGTGAGATGCGCGAAATCTGGCTGGCCCGTGAGCGGGCAGAGGCAGGTGAATTCGGGCACCTCAAAGTGCACGACATAGTCGCGGCCGGCAGCAGGATTGGGGAAGGTCTGAAGATCGCGACTGGGGCTACTGGGCATTCTGGGTATCAGACATAATGTCGAGGGTTAGGCGAGTTAGCTGCGTCAAACGAAGATTTAAACGAATTTAAGAGAAGTTAGAGCCTAATTCCCTGAAAATTCAGGAAAAGTTCGCGGTGTTATTATAACTCAGCCCCTCTTGTGACCCCACCGTGCGCCTGACCTCGCTTCGCCTCTCTGGCTTTAAGTCCTTCGTTGATCCCACATCCCTGGGACTGAACCGTCAGCTCATGGGCATTGTTGGCCCCAATGGGTGCGGCAAGTCGAACGTCATCGATGCGGTGCGTTGGGTGCTGGGGGAGTCTCGCGCCTCCGAGCTGCGCGGCGAGAACATGCATGACGTGATTTTCAATGGATCCGGGACGCGCAAGCCAGCCGGCCGGGCGAGCGTTGAGCTCGTATTTGATAACAGTGCGGGACGGCTCGGAGGTCCATGGGCCCAGTACGCTGAGCTCTCCGTGAAGCGCGTGCTCTCTCGGGATGGGCAATCGGTCTACTCCATTAACAATCAGGTGGTGCGACGCAAGGATGTCCACGACCTCTTCCTCGGGACCGGCCTTGGTCCTCGTGCTTACGCCATCATCGGCCAGGGGATGATCACTCGAGTCATCGAGTCAAAGCCCGAGGAGTTGAGAACCTTTCTGGAGGAGGCCGCTGGCGTATCGAAGTACAGAGAGCGTCGTCGGGAGACCGAGGGGCGTCTCTCAGACGCTCGCGAGAACCTCGCGCGTGTCGAGGACATTCGGCTTGAGATCGAGCAGCGCATCGGCACGCTGACCGAACAGGCGGCGGTGGCTCGAACCTTTCAAGAGAAATCATTGCTGCGAAAAGAGAGGCAGGCCCTTCTGCTCGCCTTGCGCCGGCATGAGGCCCTCACCACGCTCTCTCGACACCAAGGCGAGCGCAATGCTGTGCAGACTGAGCTTGAGGGCCTTTCTGCGCGCCTAACCGGCGCAGCGCTTGAGGCCGAACAGGCCAGACCGGCGCTCGACTCCACTGCATCAGAGCTTCAGCGCGCCCAGGCCGCTCTCTTTGAAGTGAACACCAAGATCGCCGGCCAGGAGGCGGAGGATCGCGCCCAGCAGCAGATCCGCGATCGGGCGCTTCAGAGCCAGGGTGTACTTGCTCTCACGCTTGAGCGCCTCACTCAAGAACGGGAGGAGGTGGAGTCCCTCCTTCTTCGCGCACAGGAGGAGGGTCTCGCTGCAACCGCGGCGCTCGCAGCGCAGGGCGAACGCGTTGAGCACGCTCGGGCTGCACTGTCACCCCTCGAGGAGCGGGCCCAGAGTGCCGCCATGTCGCTGTCTGAACTCCGTGCCACCTTGGCCGCAGCCGAGGCAGAGTCGCGCAGCCTTCTGACTCGTCAGGAGGAGGCCCAGCAGAACCAGGCACGCCTCGCTCAAAGGCTGAAGGAGATCGAGACCGCAATCAGCTCGCTCGAAGTTCTGAGTCCCGATGCGCTCTCTGATGCTCGGACGCAGCAGGAGAGGGCGCTGACTGAGCATCAGGAAGCTCGAAGTGCGCTTGATCGTCTGACCTCTGAATTGGCCGGCGCGGAGGCTTCACTGGTCTCTGCGCAGTCCAACGATGTCCATGCTCAGAATCAGGCGGGTCAGGCCAGGGCCCAGCTTCAGGCACAGGCGTCGCTTCTCCATCAGATGGAGGCGAAGGGTCAACAGACCGAGTGGCTTGAGGCACGATCCGTCTCACACACGCAACGGCTCTGGACCCAGTTGTCGGTCGCCGATGGCTGGCAGACCGCGGTGGGAGCCGCTCTGAGCGAGCGACTCTCTGCGGTGGCACTGTCCAATCTCGCCGAGGTGCTCTCGTTCACCTCCAATCCGCCCTCAAGAGTGGTGTTTTTTGAGCCTCCTCGGGGCGACACTCTTGCGCCCTCGGACTCTCTTGCAACGAAAGTCGAGGGCGCGGATGTCGCGGCTGAGACAGCGCGAAGATGGCTTGCATCCTTTCGGGTGATCGAGTCGCTTGCGCAGGCGATCGATCGCCGTGGGGAGCTTGGGGCCGACGAGTTGTTCGTCACTCGTGAGGGGCATCTGATTGGTCGGCACGCGCTGACCCTGCACGGGGAGTCTGATGACGACGGGTCTGGACTTCTTGCGCAGCGAGATGCTGTTCGGGGGCTGCAAATAAAAGTGAATGAGGCTGAGGCAGAGGCCGAGATTTCCCGCGCAGCCCTGCTTCGTGCCGAGCAGGCCCTCGCTGCTGCTCGGACATCGCTCAAACAGGCTCAGCAGTCCGAGGAACGTTTGCGCGGCCAGGCCCATGAGGCCGAGTTGTTCGTTGTTCGTCTGCAGGAGCGCGCGGATCGGCTTGCGAGTCAGTCGGCAGAGCTCGCGCGCGCCCAGTCAGGTCTTCAGGCCGAGTTGGCCCAGAATCTTGGACACCTGGAGCGATTGGCTGCCGAGGCGCGGGCATCCGCGCAGGCCGCGCAGTCGTTTCGAGACCAGATTGAGGCCTCTGCATCCGAGAGTGAGCTCGCCTCGCAGGCTCTGTCGGCGGCTCGCGAGATTCTCTCCAATACGGAACGAGAGCAGCAGGACCTTCGTCTTGCCGAGCGTTCGGCCCAGGAGCAGTGCAGCCGATACGAGGCTCAGAAGGTCGAGCTTGCGCGCAGGCAGGAAGAGTCAGAGGAGCGTCAGGCCGCCGCCCAGGCTGAACTGCAATCCGCACTGGATGCCTTGGCTCAGTCGGCACTTCAGTCGCTGCTTGCGAGTCGAATCGAACACGAGCAAGGCCTACTGGCGGCTCGCCAGGCTGCAGAGGCGGCCAGCGATGTCGTGCGCCAACTGGATGAGAGAAGGCTCTCCATCGAGCGAGAGGCCTTGCCCCTTCGAGAGCGCCTTTCTCAGTCGGATGTTGCGATCGCAGGCGCTCAGGCGACCATCGACCAGCTTGATCAACAGTTGTCGGAGCAGGAGGTGGACATTGTGTCGGTGGTCGCAGGCTGGCCAAACGGACTGCCGCCCCCCGACCTTCCCAAGGCCAATGCACTCTCCGCGGAGGTCTCCCGGCTCTCCCGCGACATCGAGTCTCTTGGGTCCGTCAATCTGACAGCGCTAGACGAGCTTGAGCAGGCCCGGGAGCGAGAGGGTTTTCTGAAGGCGCAAGCGGCTGATCTCTTTTTGGCTGTGGAGACGCTGGAGGATGCCATCTCAAAGATCGACCGAGAGAGTCGCGCCCTCCTGCAGTCCACCTACGACAGCGTGAATGACAACCTCTCTCGCCTCTTTCCCACCTTGTTTGGTGGTGGTGACGCTCGGTTGGTTTTGACAGGGGAGGAGATTCTAGACAGCGGCCTGCAGGTCATGGCCCAGCCTCCGGGAAAGCGCAACACGAGCATTCACCTGCTGTCCGGGGGTGAGAAGACGCTGACGGCGACGGCACTCGTTTTCGCGCTCTTCCAACTCAATCCCGCTCCATTCTGTCTGCTCGATGAGGTCGATGCTCCGCTCGATGACACCAATACTGAGCGTCTCTGCGGACTGATTCGTGAAATGTCCGCAAAGACCCAGTTCATCTTTATCACACACAACAAGATCACCATGGAGATGGCCGAACACCTTGTCGGTGTGACCATGCAGGAGCAAGGGGTCTCTCGGCTTGTCGCCGTCGACCTTGAGGCTGCCCACGCCTTCGGCCAAGAGGCCGCCTAATGTTTCTCTCTCCTGCGGGGGAGCCTCGACTGTGGCTTTTGCTGCTGCTGCTTGGCCTGCTCGTGGTGTTGGGCGTTCTCCTGCGCAGCGCGCTCGAGAGGCGCGCTCTCTTGCTGCGCCATGGACTGTCTCGGGGCAAAACGCGCCCCGATCGATCGCCAGAGACGAGGGGGCGGGTCGACGCTGAGCCGAGTCCTGGTGAGGGCGAGCCACTCAGCGAACCGAACCTCCTCGGTCACGACCCCCTCAATCCAGACTATGAGCTGGTTTTCTTGGCGCCCGCACTGCCTGCCGCGATTCTTGAGTCTGTGACTCAGGACGTTCTTCGAAAAGGCCACATTGGCTCAAAGCCGCTTCGAGTGGCTCGGCCGGGTCCCGAGGCGCTCCAGATCGGGCTTCTCCTTGCCAATCGTGGCGGACCCCTCAGCCTCGTGGATTACCAAGGGTTTGCGCAATGGCTGTCAGATCGAATACCTGGGCTGAGCAGTCAGGACGTGCAAGATCGCCTCCCGGACTTTGCCCACGCCTATCGTCAGAGCCGTCAGGCGCTCGCCGTGATTGATGAGCTTGATGGCCAACTGGTCTTGCATGTGCAGGGCGCGACACCATCTGATGCCATGCTCGCGGCCTTCGCGAGAGAGCTGTCCTGGGAGCCCAGGGGCGAGGGCCGTTTCTCGTGTCTCGACTCCTCCGGACGTATTCAATTTAGCGTGATGCGCGGAGACGCGGGTCAGGCGCTCACCCTGATGTTGGATCTGCCAAGATCGCGAAATCCTGAGCGCGCATTCGCGATGCTTCGAGAGGCCGCCAACCGGTTTGTCGATGCAATCGAGGGCCAGATCGTCGATGACCGAGGCCATCCACTCGGGGAGTCTGCCCTTGAACTGGTGACGGCTCAGCTTCTAAAGCGAATTGAGGCCTTCCATCAGCGTGGTCTGGAGCCCGGCTCCGACCTCGCCCTCAGGCTATTTCAGTAGGCTCCAAACATGGGCCAGCCTGATTCAGAGACGACCATGTCGGGCGGACGCCCAGATCGTGAGGTGCTGCTTCGTCGGCTCCAAGAGGAAGTTCGCCGGCATCAGGCGCTCTACCACCAGCAGGATGACCCAGAAATCTCTGATGCCCAATACGATGACCTTGTGCGCCGGCTGGCGGCTCTTGAGGAGGAGTTGAATCTCCAAGGGGCCAAAGATTCGCCGACGCAGGCGGTAGGATTTTCGGTGCGTCGCGAGTTCAAGACCGTGGCGCATCGGGTGCCGATGCTCTCTCTGAACAATGGGTTTTCAAGAGAGGAACTTGACGCCTTCTCGGCTCGGCTCGCACAGACGCTGTGGGCCGACGCCTCTCGAGAGGCTGAGTTGCGGTTTGCGGCCGACCTCAAGTTCGACGGGCTCGCCATGAGTCTGCGCTACGAATCGGGCCGTCTGATCCAGGCAGCGACTCGTGGTGATGGTCAGGAAGGGGAAGACGTCACCGCAAACATTCTTACCATCCCTGACATCCCCAGACTCTTATCCGGCCCGAGCGCCCCGGATGTGCTGGAGGTTCGCGGAGAGGTTTACATGGGAAAGGCCGATTTTAAGGCTCTCAACCGTGCCCAGACCGAACGAGGCGTTAAGCCGTTTGCAAACCCGAGAAATGCGGCGGCAGGGAGTCTTCGTCAACTCGATCCATCGGTAACCGCGCAACGACCCCTTCGATTCTTCTGCTACGGCGTCGGTGAAGTCTCTCCAAGATCAAGCATTGAGTCGCATTCGGACATGCTTGCTGCCCTGGCCGCATGGGGTCACCGAGTCTGCCCTGAACGGCTTGCAGACGCCTCCCTTCAAGAGGTCTGGACGTTTCTGGAGCAGACGCAGGCTCGAAGGCACGACCTTGATTTTGAGGTAGACGGGGTCGTGGTTCGTCTTGAGTCCATGGCCCTTGCCGAGAGGGCGGGCTTTGTCTCGCGCGCTCCGCGGTTCGCCCTCGCGTACAAGTTCCCTGCCGAGGAGGCCAGCACGGTCTTGCTCGACATCGATGTCCAGGTGGGTCGCACGGGCGCACTCACCCCCGTTGCTCGTCTGGAGCCTGTCCGCGTGGGCGGTGTGACGGTCACGAATGCGACGCTCCACAACGAGACGGAGATCTTGCGCAAGGACATTCGAATTGGCGACACGGTCTGGGTTCGACGCGCCGGCGATGTGATTCCGGAGGTGCTGGGCCCAGTGCTGGCGCTCCGGCCCGAGACAACGCGGCACTTTGAGATGCCGCTCAGATGCCCAGCCTGCGGGGGCGCAACCGAGCGGGTTGCGGGCGAGGCCGTGACTCGCTGTGTCTCGGGATTTGCCTGCTCGGCTCAGCGACGGCAGGCGATTATTCATTTCGCGCATCGCAGAGCCATGGATATTGAGGGCCTCGGGGAGAAGCGGGTCGATCAGCTCGTAAGCGAGGGGCTGGTCTCCCGCTTGTCTGACATTTACCGCCTTCGGGCCACTGACTTAGAGGGCCTTGAGCGTCAGGGGGAGAAGTCTGCCAAGAATTTGATCGATCAGATCGAGGCGTCTCGAACTGCGAGCCTGTCACGTTTTCTTTTTGGCCTTGGCATTCGTCACGTCGGCGAACGCACAGCGAGAGACCTTGCCCTCGCATTCGGCAGCCTAGAGGCCCTGATGGACGCGGATGAGTCCGCACTGCTGCGAGTGCCTGATGTGGGGCCTGTGGTCGCCCAGTCGATTCACGGCTTTTTTTCTCATGCAGAGCAGCGAGAGGAGGTGGAGAGACTCGGGGCCTTTATGAGCTTCTCACCTGAGACGAAAGCCCTTCCCGGTGAGGCCGCCGCACTCCCTCTCTCCGGCAAGACGGTGGTTCTGACGGGAACTCTCCATGGCCTCTCTCGCGACGAGGCGTCGGAATGGGTGAGAATGCTAGGTGGAAAGGTGACGACCTCGGTCTCTGCAAAGACCAGCCTGCTGATTGCGGGCTCAGAGGCCGGAAGCAAGCTGGCCAAAGCCGAGGCACTTGGCGTGGCTGTCATGACAGAAGCGGCATTCGCTGAGCTCATTGCCCAGCATGCCCATCAAAAAAAGGACATCGTATGACGCAGGCCCCATCGAACCGCCGTGTCCGCAAGGCCGTCTTCCCGGTCGCAGGACTGGGCACCCGTTTCTTGCCCGCCACCAAGGCAAGTCCAAAGGAGATGTTGCCGGTGGTGGACAAACCCCTCATCCAGTACGCGGTCGAGGAGGCCGTCTCTGCAGGCATGACCGAGATGATTTTCATCACGGGGCGCTCGAAGCGAGCGATCGAGGATCATTTCGACAAGGCCTACGAGCTAGAGGCCGAGTTGGCCGCCAAGAATAAGCAGGATCTCCTTGATGCGGTTCGCAGCGTAACGCCCGCGGGGGTGAACTGCATCTACATTCGGCAGCCTGAGGCGCTGGGCCTTGGACATGCTGTGCTCTGCGCCAGACGCGTTGTGGGTGAGGAGCCTTTTGCGGTCATCCTTGCAGACGATCTGATGGACGCGGGGCCCTCGGGGCGGTCGGTGATGGCCCAGATGGTGGATGTGCACGAACGTCATCTCTCGAGTGTCGTCGCTGTGCAGGACGTCCCACGAAACGAGACCTCAAAGTACGGCATCGTGGCCAGCAGTCCCTGGGGTCAGAGAACCGAGCGCATTCAAGAGATCGTTGAAAAACCGCCGGTCGATCAGGCGCCTTCGACTCTCGCAGTCGTCGGGCGCTACCTGCTCTCACCGCACATCTTTGACATCTTGGCCAATCAGTCGCCGGGTGCCGGTGGAGAGATCCAGCTTACGGATGCGATCGCCCGTCTCCTTCAGGACGAGCCGGTGCTTGCCTACCGCTTTGAAGGAACCCGCTATGACTGCGGCTCTAAACAGGGCTACCTGCAGGCAACCGTGACGCTTGCGCGCCGACACCCAGCAGAGGGCCCGGCGTTTGAGGCCTGGCTTCAGACCCAGTTTGGTCAGGCTGCAGGCTGAATGGCGTGAAGCAGGTCGGCCTCTAACGCCACCTGTGCCCGCTCTTGCATCAGCACAGGGGCCTTCACGAGGAAGACATCCTCCGCTCGCTCCCCGAGCGTGGTGATGCGTGCGCTTTGAACTTCTATCTGATGACTCGCCAGTGAGTAGGCAATGCTGTAGAGGAGTCCGGGCTGGTCGGCTGCGGTCACCGAGAGGGTGAAGTGTTGGTGATCAAAGTCCGGTGCGAGGCTGATGGTTGGTGGGATGGGAAAGCTTCGAGACTGCCGAGATGTCTTGCCGCGTCCTGGGGCCGAGAGCGGGCGGCCCTCTTTGAGTTGGCGAGCCAGTTCAGCCTCGACCAGTGAGGCGAGCTCTCGAGCGGGAACATCCATAGGTCGCGGATCGACCAAGAAGGTGTCGAGGGCAAAGCCAGATCGAGTCGTATGAACCCTCGCGTTGAGGATGGGCATACCTCGCTGGGTGAAGTAGTCCGTGATGTGCGCAAAGAGCGCGGGCATATCTGGGGTGTAGACCAGTACCGCAAGGCCTTCATCGTCTGGAACGGGTCGAGCGAATACGCGAGGCTCCTTCGGTGTGAGCCCCTCGACCGAGTAAGCCAAGACGCGTGCATGCCAGGCAAGGTCGCTGGCCTCATGGTGCAGAAAGTAGGCGAGGTCAAGCTCTTTCCAGAAGGTGTGGGCCGCCTCAAGGGGCCGACTCGCGAGCTGAAGCAGCCGCTCTGCCTCCTCCCGCTTGGCGCTCTGGGCCTTGTGCCCAATGGCCTCCCGGGCCGCTGCGGTGCTGTCCGCCTCCAGGTACTGAAGGGTGAGGCCGTAGAGTCTGGCAAGGAGGCGCCCCTTCCAGCTGTTCCACACCTTTGGGCTGGTGCCTCGAATGTCAGCGACTGTCAGGATGTACAAAGCAGTCAGTCGCTCTCGGGTCTTGACGAGCTGTGCAAACCGCTCAATCACCGCGGGGTCTGCCAGATCTTGCTTCTGGGCTACCGTGGACATCGTGAGGTGCTCGGCCACCAGAAACGCGAGCAGGTCAGACGTCTTTGCATCGAGGGCGAACTGCTTGGCAAACCGTCGAACCTCGGCACACCCAAGCTCCGAGTGATCGCCCCCACGACCCTTGGCGATGTCGTGAAAAAGTGCAGCAAGATAGAGCTTCCAGGGTGCATCAAAGTCGGACATGAGTTCAGAGAGTTGAGGAAACTCGTGGGCATGCTCGGCCATGGTGAGCCTGCGCAGGTTTCGAATCACCTGAAGGATGTGCTGATCGACGGTGTACACGTGAAAGAGGTCGTGCTGCATCTGTCCCACGATGCGTCGAAAGACTGGCAGCATTCGGCCGAGGATGCCAAGGTTGTTCATGACGCGAAGCGCATGAACGATCCCCCGGGGCTCCTGAAAGATTTGCAGAAAGAGTGCTTTGTTCTTCGCGTTCTCCCGGAATGCGCGGTCTACTCGATCCCTCGAATTCCAGAGGGCCCGCAGGGTTCGAGCCGTCATGCCCCGCCGAGTGGAGGCTCGCTCCATCTGCAGAAACGCCCTCAAAATCGCCGGCGGAGATCGCTCAAAGAGGTTCTCATCGCGAATGTCGAGGAGCCCATTGGTCTCTTGAAATTCCTCGTCGATGGGGCGCGTTGCCCCCATGGGGAGCGTGTCTGGCTTGCCTTCGTGGTCAAGAGCCCACAGGGCCGGTTCAAGGTTTGCCAAAAGCAGTGCGCTGACCTGCTGAACGATCTTGGCCGCTCGGTAGTAGCGCTGCATCATGACTTCGCTGGCCCTTCGCCCTTCGGCGGCCTCGCAGCCTAGTCGGTTTGCCACCTGCCCCTGAAGGTCAAACACGAGTCGGTCCTCATGGCGCCCCGCGCAGAGGTGCAGATGGGCGCGAATGGTGTGGAGCATGTTTTGCTGAAGCGATAGCTGCCTGGCCTCCTCGGGGGTGATGAGGTTGCGCTTGGCAAGGTCTGCCCATGACTGCCCGAGACCGTATGCCTTTGAGACCCAGAGAATGACCTGTAGATCGCGCAGCCCGCCCGGACTCTCCTTGACGTTGGGCTCGAGGGCATAGGGAGTGTCTTGAAAACGCCCGTGGCGCTGCTGCATCTCCAACAGCTTGCGCTCCGCAAAAGTCTTGCGGTTGATGGTCTGGGCCCAGCGTGTGGAGAGTTCCTTGGCCAGATGGGAGGGGCCAGCGAGTTGGCGAGCTTCGAGAAGGGCGGTCGCGACGGTGATGTCTTCCGATGCCTGCGTCATGCACTCCGAGAGCGTTCGTACGCTGTGTCCCGCATCGAGGCCACAGTCCCAGAGGGCTGTCAAAAAGCAACCGAGCGCCTCTTGAGCCTCGGCAGAGAGCTGATCTGTGCCGGTCTCGGGAGCCAAGACCAGGACGTCAACATCGGAGAACGGAGCGAGCTCTGCCCGCCCGTAGCCGCCCACCGCAAAGAGACCAAGGGCCGGGAGGGACGCCTCTGGCCAGAGCGAGAGCACGACACGATCAATTTCTCGGGCAAGCTCTTTGAGCAGGCGCGAGGCGGGGCGCGCTGCGACCCAGCCGTCTGCGTTTTTCTGGCGAGCTGTGAGGACAGCCTGTTTGGCCGCGAGGACCCTCGACGCCGCCTCAGGCGCCGATGGACTGGGCGAGGGGGAGGGCGCGTCCAACATCGGGGCTTCCTGCAGAGACGGTGAGCACCTCGTAGCCCTCAGAGGTGACCAGCACGGTGTGCTCCCACTGCGCAGACAGGCTGTGGTCCTTGGTCACGATGGTCCAGCCATCTGCGAGCTCCCGAATGTCTGGCTTGCCCGCGTTAATCATCGGCTCAATGGTGAAGGTCATGCCCTCTTCGAGCACCATCCCGGTGCCGGGGCGTCCTACATGGAGAACCTGTGGATCTTCGTGAAAGACCTTCCCAATCCCATGGCCGCAGAACTCCCGCACAACAGAGTAGCCGTGCGCTTCCGCGTGGCGCTGGATGGCATGACCAATATCTCCCAGGGTCTTGCCCGGTGCGACCTGCTCAATGCCCCTCCACAGGCACGCATAGGTCACCTCGCAGAGCCGCTTTGCAGCGACCGATGGCGGACCCACGTAAAACATCCGGCTGGTGTCCCCGTGGTATCCATCCTTGATGACGGTGATGTCGATATTCAGCACGTCTCCCGACTTGAGCTGCTTGGGTCCCGGAACGCCGTGACAGACCTGATGGTTAATCGAGGTGCAAATGGATTTGGGATAGGGCTTGTAGCCCGGGGGGCAGTAGTTCAGGGGAGCGGGGATGGCCTTTTGCTCTTGAACGATGAAGTCGTGACAGAGACGATCGAGCTCTTCGGTGGTGATGCCGGGCCGAACATGGGGGGTGATGAAGTCAAGAACCTCTGAGGCCAGCCGTCCCGCCACGCGCATCGCGGCGATATCGTCTTTCGATTTGATAGAAACGGCCATAAGTCGCTATAATCTCAAGGTTTTTAACCCTCGCAAGCGGCGCAAGGGTGTTTCGTCGAGTCCTCACTCTACCAGTCGGGTTTTCATTTGGGAGGGAGACGCGATCGAGACCGTGCCGACTTGCTTGTCCCAACCCTTGCTGGAGATCACTATGTCCGTTTCAATGCGAGAAATGCTCGAGGCCGGAGTTCACTTTGGCCACCAGACTCGGTTCTGGAATCCGCGGATGGCCCCTTTCATCTTTGGCCATCGCAATAAGATCCACATCATCAACCTCGAAGCCACCGTGGCCAACATGGCTGATGCACTCAAGTTCGTGCGTCAACTCTCTTCCCGTCGTGGCGTCATTATGTTCGTGGGCACCAAGCGCGCAGCCCGAGACATCATTCAGGAAGAGGCCACCCGCGCAGGGATGCCCTACGTCGACCAGCGCTGGCTGGGAGGCATGCTCACGAACTTTAAGACCGTGAAGACCTCGATCAAGCGCCTCAAAGACATGGAGGCACTCGCAGAGGAGGGCGGTCTAGAGCGACTCTCGAAGAAGGAGGCGCTGGCCCACGAGCGTGAACTCGACAAACTCAACAAAACGCTGGGCGGCATCAAGGACATGTCTGGCCTCCCCGATGCCCTCTTCGTGGTCGATGTCGGCTATCACAAGATTGCGATTCAGGAGGCGAACAAGCTGGGCATCCCCGTGGTCGCCGTGGTCGATACCAACCACTCTCCCGATGGCGTGGACTATGTGATCCCGGGTAACGACGACGCCAGCCGCGCTGTGCGCCTCTACGCCCGAGCAGTGGCTGACGCTATTTTGGAGGGTCGTCACGAGGCACTCAACGAGGTGGTGACAGCCGTCTCGGCAGGTAGTGAGTTTGTCGAGCTTGAGTCCGCTGAGGAGTCCCGCTAGTCGAGCTCGCTGTTATTCATTGGGGGCTCTTGAGGCCCCCTTTTTTTGAGTCCTGCTGGGTGGGACCGTTTCAATTTTTCGGAGAAAGAGATGTCAGAGATCAGTGCAGCCATGGTGAAGGAACTTCGCGAAAAGACCGATGCGCCGATGATGGAGTGCAAGAAGGCGCTGACCGAGGCGGGGGGTGATCTGGCCAAGGCCGAAGAGATTCTGCGCGTTCGTCTGGGGTCTAAAGCGAGCAAGGCCGCCGCGCGCGTGACTGCCGAGGGAATCGTTTCGATCCTGGTCGAGGGAAAGCTCGCCAGCATCCTTGAGGTGAATTGCGAGACCGACTTCGTGGCAAAGAATGACGACTTTTTGGCCTTGGCTCAAGATGTTGCGCGGTTGCTGCTTCAGCATGATGTGCCCTCGGTGGAGTCGCTTCTCGCGCTTCCGCTGGCAGATGGAACCGTTGATTCTGTCCGCGCCGGCCTGATCGGTAAGATCGGAGAGAACATCACACTTCGTCGCTTTGAGCGCAAGGAGGCGGCGGGCCAGTTCTACTCCTATATTCATGGCGGCTCCAAGATTGGGGTCCTCCTCGATTTGGTCGGGGGCGACGAGGCCCTTGGCCGTGATCTGGCGATGCACATTGCTGCCTCGAAACCCAAGGCGCTTGATGCCTCCGGCGTAGATGCAGCCAGCATTGAGACTGAGCGTCGTGTGGCGGCCGAGAAGGCCGCTGAGTCCGGCAAGCCAGCGGACATTGTTTCCAAGATGGTGGATGGAGCGGTTGCGAAGTTTCTCAAGGATGTCACGCTGCTCGGTCAGGTTTTTGTGAAGGCGGAGGACGGCAAGCAGACGATTGAGCAACTGCTCAAAGCCAAGGGCGCTCGGATCAACAGCTTCACCCTCTACATCGTGGGCGAGGGGATTGAGAAGAAAGTCACCGACTTCGCTGCTGAGGTCGCCGCCGCAGCCGCAGCCGCCTGAGTCGCTCGACCCATGCCCACCTCTTTTAAGCGCGTTCTTTTGAAGCTCTCAGGCGAGGCCCTGATGGGTGAGGAGAGTTATGGCATCCACAAGGCCACACTGGATGGCATCGTGGACGAGATTGCGCAGGTGGTCGCCAACGGAACTGAGGTCGCTATCGTGATCGGAGGGGGAAACATCTTTCGAGGTGTGGCGCTTGGCTCCACGGGAATGGATCGAGCCACTGCGGATTACATGGGCATGATTGCGACCGTCATGAACGCCCTGGCACTGCAGGATGCCATTCGGCAGAAGGGCCTGGAAGCCCGGGTTCAGTCGGCCCTGCGCATTGATCAGGTGGTCGAGCCCTATATCCGGCCGAAGGCCATCCGCTACCTCGAAGAGAAGATGGTGGTGATATTTGCGGCAGGAACGGGCAATCCCTTCTTTACGACCGACACCGCTGCCGCGCTCCGGGGGGCCGAGGTTGGCGCTGAGATTGTTCTCAAGGCAACCAAGGTCGATGGTGTGTACAGCGCTGATCCGGCAAAGGATCCCTCCGCGACGCGCTATGCCTCCCTCACCTTTGATGAAGCCATCGCCCAAAACCTTAAGGTGATGGATGCGACAGCCTTTGCATTGTGCCGCGATCAGCGCCTTCCAATTCGCGTTCTCAGTGTCTTTAAGCCCGGCGCCCTCCTGGCCGCTGTTCGCGGAGAGCAAGAGGGCACACTTGTTCACATCTAGCGTTTTTGGAGGGAGAAGATGACGCCCCAGGAAGTTCGACAGTCCGCTGAGCAGAAGATGACGCGCTCGCTTGACTCCTTGAAAAATAGCCTCGGGAAGATCAGGACGGGTCGCGCTCACCCTGGCCTGCTCGAGGGACTCCAGGTCGATTACTACGGCAACCCCACTCCGCTCTCTCAGGTGGCGAACCTTACGCTGATCGATGCGCGCACCATCGGCGTGGCCCCCTGGGAGAAAAAGATGGTGGCCGTTGTCGAGAAAGCCATCCGTGAGTCCGACCTTGGCCTGAACCCTGCCTCAAGCGGAGACCTTATTCGCGTTCCGATGCCCGCTCTCACCGAGGAACGACGCCGAGAACTTACCAAGGTGGTTCGAACGGAGGGCGAGGAGAGCAAGGTCTCGATTCGCAATGCGCGGCGCGACGCAAATGATCAACTGAAAAAAGCGGTCAAGGACAAACTGATTTCTGAGGACGATGAGCGTCGAGCGCAGGAAGAGATTCAAAGACTCACCGATAAATTTGTCGCTGACATCGACAAACTCCTGGCCCAGAAAGAGGCCGAGGTCATGACCGTCTAGGCGGTCTTTGAAGCCCAGAGCGCTATGCCAAGCAGCCCGTCCAAGTTACCGGTGAGTTCGACCCTGGAGATTCCCGAGGTGTCGCAAACGCCTCGGCACGTGGCCATTGTCATGGATGGTAACGGTCGCTGGGCGGCCTCACGTCGACTTCCTCGCATGGCTGGACACGAGCGCGGCGTGAATACACTTCGAGAGGTGGTGAGAGCCTGCGCTGAGCGCGGCGTGCAGGCGCTGACCGTTTTTGCCTTCAGTTCCGAGAATTGGCGACGCCCTGAGGAAGAAGTCAGCTTCCTCATGAATCTCTTCCTTGTGGCGCTGCAGCGTGAGGTGAAGGCACTGCACGAGGCGGGTGTACAGCTTCGGGTGATTGGTGATTTGAGCGCCTTCAATGCCAAACTTCGACAGGCTATTGCGAAGGCCGAGGAACAAACGCGAGACAATCGAGGCCTCGTGCTGAGCGTGGCTGTGAATTACGGTGGTCGCTGGGACCTCCTCTCTGCGATGCGCCGAATGCTTGATGAGCACCCTGATAAAGCGGCCCTCGGCGCGAGGATTGGCGAGGAAGATCTTGCGCCTTATCTCTCGCTTGCCGATCTTCCCGAACCCGATCTCTTCATTCGCACGGGCGGAGAGACGCGAATCAGTAACTTTCTGCTCTGGCAGATCGCCTACACTGAATGCTATTTCACGCCTTGCCTCTGGCCCGACTTTGATGCGCAGGCGCTAGACGAGGCATTTGAGTCTTACCGACGGCGTGAGCGGCGGTTTGGCCGTGCACCCACGCAACTCTCAGAGTCACCTACCGAGCGCTCATGCTGAGAACCCGGGTTCTGACCGCGGTTGTTCTCTTAGCCCTCCTTCTTCCCCTGGTTTACTTTGCCCCCACGCGCTGGTTCGCTGGAGTCTGTCTTGCTTGCATGGCGCTCTGCCTGCGCGAATGGCTAAAACTCCTCGACCTCGCGGAGGGTCCACGCTGGGCGGCTCTGGCCATGCTCCTGGCTTGCGGCCTTGCCCTGATTGCGGACGGCTGGTTCGCGCCCGAGGATGCCATCGTGTACGTGATGCTTCCGGCCGCCTTTGCATGGCTCATCTTCGTACCACTGACCCTCGCTCGACACGCCACGCCGAGGGGAGGGTCCGGGGTCGTCTTTGCTTGGTGGGCATGCCTGGCCTGCTTTCTTGCCTTGTGGGCCGCTCGTTCAGAGAGCCTAGAGTTTTTGCTCTCCGTTCTCCTTTTGGTGTGGGTCGCCGATACCGCAGCCTACTTCACCGGACGCGCGCTGGGGCGGCGCAAGCTCGCCCCAAGCATCAGCCCGGGAAAGACCTGGGAGGGTGTGTTGGGAGCCGTTGTGGCGAACCTCCTCTGGGTACTCTGGGCCGAAGAGGAGTGGGCGGGTAGCTGGCCTGCGTGGACTGCCGATGCATGGGGCCTCGACGGCCTCGTGATGATTACAGCCCTCATCACAGCCGTCTCTGTCATGGCCGACCTGCATGAGTCCTTGTTAAAGAGGCAGGCTCAGGTGAAGGACTCCGGCGGGCTCTTGCCAGGCCACGGGGGGGTCTTTGACCGTCTAGATGCTTTACTGGCAACCACCCCTCTGGCCGTGCTGTTCGCCTGGCCGGGGTTTTAATCCCTCAGGCCATACTCCATGCGTATGCAACGACTCATTGTTCTGGGGGCCACGGGCTCGATTGGTGCGAGCACCCTCGACTTGGTCCGCCAACATCGAGATCAATTCGAGGTATTGGGGCTCAGTGCGCACTCCGACATCGAAGGGCTGCTTGCGGCTGTGCGTGAGTTTTCGCCCAGAGTCGTCTGCATCTCCGACCCCCAAGCAGCAGCGGCTTTCCGAGCCAAGGCGGTGGCCTCCTCGGACCTCGCCTTGGCGCAGCTCGAGATCTTGGAGGGCCCGGAGGGCCTTGAGTCGATGGCAGGGCTATCAGATGCCGATGCGGTGGTTGCGGCCATCGTGGGTGTGGCGGGTCTTCCGAGCGTCTGGGCTGCTGTCCGTGCGGGGCATCGCGTGTTACTGGCCAACAAAGAGGCCCTGGTCTGCGCAGGTGCTCTGCTCGTGTCGGAAGCCCAGCGGTCGGGCGCAGTTGTTTTGCCCGTTGATAGCGAGCACAACGCCATCTTTCAGTGTCTCGGGCCGCACTACAAATGCTTCTCCCGACCTTCTCACCTTCGACGGCTCATCCTCACGGCGTCGGGTGGGCCCTTTCGGGAATGGACCCGTGAGCAGATGGCACTCGCCACAGTGACCCAGGCTGTGAAGCACCCGACCTGGTCAATGGGGCAGAAGATTTCCGTTGACTCTGCGACGCTCATGAACAAGGGGCTTGAGCTGATTGAGGCGCACTGGCTCTTCCAGGTTCCGGGCAGCATGCTGGAGGTTGTTGTCCATCCAGAAAGTGTGGTGCACTCCATGGCGGAGTTCACCGATGGCTCCACACTCGCGCAGCTGGGAACACCCGACATGCGAACACCGATTGCAGCCTGTCTCGCATGGCCTGAGCGCATGTCCGCAGGGGTTGACGCACTCGACTGGAGTATGACGCGCAGCCTTCGCTTTGAACCCCCAGACACCGAGCGATTCCCCGCGCTCGCGATGGCTCGGCGTTGCATGGAATCTGGTTCCCTTGCGACCAATCTGCTCAATGGCGCCAATGAGCAGGCCGTTGCCGCCTTTCTTGCGGAGCGAATCTCCTTCGTGGCCATGGGCCAGGCCTGCGACCATGTGCTCAATGCGCTTCAGAGCGGTCTTCAGGAGCCGACCTGCCTAGAGGATGTTTTGGAGATTGATCGGCTGGCTCGCAAGGCCACAGACGATTGGATTTCCAAAGAGGCATGACGACGGCCTTTTCATTTCTCCTTGCGGTTGGTCTTCTCGTGTTTTTGCATGAGATGGGCCACTATGCGGCCGCTCGCACTGTGGGCGTTTATGTGGAGCGATTTTCTGTGGGCTTCGGACCGAAACTCGTGGCCTGGCGAGATCGCAGGGGCTGCGAGTGGGTCTTGGCCCTTCTGCCGCTCGGTGGCTACGTGAAGATGTGGGATGACGCTGCAGCTGGGGAGGCCCCGGCTCTGGCGAGCCCAGGAAGTGACTTCGCCTCAAAGTCCCTTCGGGCGAGGTCGTGGATCGTGGTGGCCGGCCCTCTGGTCAATTTGGTCTTCGCGGCGATTGCCTTCACCTGCCTCGCCATGATTGGCAGGACCGAGCCTGCACCGATTGTTGAGCAGCCCTTGGCGAACTCACCTGCCGCGTTGGCCGGACTCAGGGGCTCGGATCGTATCCTCGAGGTGGACGGTCAGGCCATTCGATCGTTCTCTGAGGTGCGTTGGCATCTGCTGCGTCAGGCCATCGGTCGTGGCGAGATTCGCACCCAGCTTTCCGTTTTGGGGTCGGATGGTCAGGCCCGAGAGCTTCTGCTCGTCGTGCCTGCAAGCACAAAGGCTGAGGAAGACCCGGAGGCCACTCTCGCTCGAACCGGGCTTGCGCCCGAGTCTAGGGCGGTCGTCATCACCCGAGTTCTTCCGGGAAGTCCAGCTGAGCGGGCTGGCCTCTTGCCAGGGCTTGTGATTCTGGGCGCAGATGGCGTCATGGTCTCTCGACCCGATGAGCTCATTTCCCGAGTGAAGCAGGGCGCAGGGGCGCCCATCGAGCTCGAGGTGGTCGAGACCACCGACGCGCTCTCGCACGAGGAAAAGCCGGGAACCCGTCGACACATCAGGCTCGAGCCAGCCAGAGACTCGAGCGGTTCGCCTCGGCTTGGCATCGGCCTCGCGGCGGCCACCGAGTTGGTCGAGCGCCGGGCGGGCTTCTTTGAGGCTGCCTGGCTTGGCGTTCTGCGAACCATTCAGACTGCCGAGCTCTCGTTAAAGGCCATGGGCCGCATGCTCATGGGCGATCTCTCCTGGCGCCAGCTCAGTGGCCCAGCCAGCATTGCAGACGCTGCCGGCCAGTCAGCTGCGCATGGACCTCTTGCCTTCCTCAGTTTCTTGGGGCTTGTGAGCGTGAGCATCGGCGTGTTGAATCTGTTGCCCTTGCCCCTGCTGGATGGGGGGCACCTCCTGTATCATTTCTTCGAGTGGATTCGCGGTCGACCCTTGCCCGAGGCTGTCCAGAGAGCCGGTCAGCGCATAGGGCTGGCCCTCATCCTCGCTCTCACCATTCTTGCGCTCGCCAGCGATGTTCTGCGCTTCTTTGGACCCTTTTAAACATGCCCCTTCAGCCTCAACCCCGCCTTCTCAGCCTGGCCATTGCGATGGCTCTCGTGTCGCAAGCTGCCCCGGCGTGGTCCCAGCTTCAACTGCCTGAGCCTGTTCGGCCAGCTGCTGCCGACACAGGCGGCGTATCCGGCATCGTGGTTCAGGATGTGCGTATTGAGGGCCTATCCCGCATTGAGCCCGGTACGGTGTTCTCCTATCTGCCGATTCGCGCGGGTGATCGCATCTCCGAGAAGAGCATTGCAGAGTCAGTTCGACTCCTCTTTGCCACAGGTTTTTTTAAGGATGTGCAGGTGGAGCTTGAAGGATCGATCCTCGTGGTGCGCGTCGAGGAGCGGCCCGCCATCGGAGCCATTGAGATTATTGGTGCAAAAGAATTTGATAAGGACACACTCAAGAAGGCGCTGGCCGACTCTGGACTTGCAGAGGCCAGGATATTTGACCGCGCACTCCTTGATCGCGCCGAGCAGGAACTCAAGCGCCAGTATCTGGGACGCGGAAAGTACGACGTTCAAATTACGTCAACCATCACTCCGCTTGAGCGCAATCGCGTGGCGGTCTCTCTTGCAATCGATGAGGGGGAGGACGCACGTATCAAGCAGATTCGGATCATTGGTGCGAAGGCATTCAAAGAGAAAGACCTGCTCGGTGAATTCAAGCTCTCGACGCCCACCTGGATGTCTTGGTATACGAAGTCTGACCAGTACTCGCGTCAAAAGCTGACAGGTGACATTGAGGCCCTGAGGTCGTTCTATCTGAACCAGGGGTACCTCGAATACGTCCTTGACTCCACGCAGGTGTCTCTGTCGGCCGATCGAAAGGACGTCTTTATCACGCTCGTCGTGAATGAGGGCGAGAAGTTCCAATTTGGCCAACTCAGTCTCGCGGGTGACCTCCTCGGGCAGGACGAGAGCTTTAAGAGGTTCCTCACCATCAAGTCGGGGGAGACCTTCTCGCAAGAGAAGCTCCAAGCGGTCGCCAAGGCAATCACGAATCGGCTCGGGGAGTTGGGCTACGCCTTTGCAAATGTGAATCCGGTCCCTCGAACCGATCGAGATAAAAAGGTCGTCGACTTCGTTTTGCAGGTCGACCCGGGTCGGCGCGTTTATGTTCGACGCATCAACATCAGCGGCAATTCGAAGACTCGCGATGAGGTCATTCGTCGCGAAATGCGCCAATTCGAGGCCTCCTGGTATGACAGCGAGCGCATCCGCCTCTCGAGAAACCGAGTGGACCGTCTAGGCTACTTTAAGACCGTTGAGGTCGATACCGAGGCGGTGGTCGGCACGCCTGATCAGGTCGACGTCAACGTCAAGGTGGAGGAGCGGCCCCTTGGAAGCCTCAGCCTCGGAATCGGCTTCTCGAGTTCCGACAAGTTTGTCTTGTCGGGCTCCATCAGCCAGCAGAACTTTTTGGGAACCGGAACCGACCTCTCTTTGGCCGTGAACACTGGCAAGGTCAACAGAACCATCGCGCTCTCTCACGTGGATCCTTATTGGACAGACGATGGCGTAAGCCGAGCCTTCGACCTTTATACGCGAACGTTTAATGCGTACAACGTCAGCAGCCTGAGTAACTACAGCATCAAGAATACCGGGGCAGGCGTGCGCTTCGGCGTTCCTTACACCGAGTATGACCGTGTCTTCTTTGGCACCGCGGTTGAACAGTCCGAGGTCAACGGGACACTCACCTACACGCCCAATCTTCAGACGTTCGTGAGCAAGTTTGGGAGTTCAGCCAATGCGGTGTTACTCACGCTGGGATGGTCTCGGGACTCCCGAGATTCTGCAATTGCGCCCACCAGCGGTCGCTACCAGTACCTCAGTGGTGACTACGGCACGCCAGCGGGGGAGCTGGAGTATCTTCGCCTCACCTATGGCCATCAGTGGTTTACGCCCCTTACCAAGACCACCACCTATGCTCTGAATACCGAGTTGGGCTACGGGCTGGGCCTGTCTGGCAAGGATTTCCCCGCCACCAAAAACTTCTATGCCGGAGGTATTGGTTCTGTTCGAGGATTCCAGAACAGTTCAATTGGGCCGGTCTGTACCACCAGCACCTGTACGAGCGCCGGCATCTCGCCAGCTTTGGGCGGCAACCGTCGGTTTATTGTGAATAACGAACTACTCTTCCCGCTCCCGGGGATGGCCCAAGACCGCACGATTCGGTTGTTTACCTATCTCGACGCGGGAACGGTCTGGGCAGAGGGTGCGGACTTGAGCCCCAGCGATCTTCGAGCCTCTATTGGAGCGGGGCTCTCTTGGCTCTCGCCTGTGGGGCCGCTCAAACTCAGCATGGGTAGTGCGGTTCGGAAGCAATCCACCGACCGGACCCAGCGGCTGCAGTTCCAGATCGGAACCGGCTTCTGAAGCCCAGACTGCTGTGAGACACTAAGGATTATTCGCTCAACCCCTTGACACCCCGACTCATCATGCGCGCGATATCAAAGAGTTTTCTCTCCTGCTTTGCCCTGGCTGGACTTGCCTTGTACTGCCCTCAGGCTGCCATGGCTGAGGCCAAGGTTGGGTTTGTCAGCACGGAGCGCGTTCTTCGAGATGCGGCCATGGCCAAGGCTGCTCAAAAGAAGCTCGAAGGGGAGTTCTCAAAGCGGGAAAAAGAGATTCAAGAGCTCGCCACCAAGCTCAAGGGCATGTCCGAGAAGCTTGAGCGAGATGCGCCCGTGATCAGCGAGGCTGACCGGGGCAAGCGACAGCGTGAAATCACTGACCTTGAGCGCGATCTCCAGCGGCGACAGAGGGAGTTCCGGGAGGATCTGAACCAGCGTCGGAACGAGGAGCTCGCGGTGGTGGTTGAGCGCGCAAACAAGGCGATTCGTCAGATCGCAGAGTCCGAGAAATACGACATCATTTTTCAGGAGGCGGTCTACGCCTCCCCGCGCATCGACATCACCGAAAAGGTGCTTCGCGCCTTGAATGGTCAAGCCGCCACAGCCAAATAGTCTGACGGCCGCAGAACTGGTCGCCCACCTGGGTGGCCGGCTTCTGGGTAACGGCTCCTTCGTAGTGCGTCGTTTTTCCGCTCTCGATGAGGCCGGGCCAGACGAGGCTGCGTTTGTCGTTCACGATCGCCTCAAAGACCGTCTTCGGCAGTCACGTGCAGGCCTGGTGCTAATCCCACCGGGCCTCGAGGGGTCAAGGCCCAAGGCCGGCAGCGCGATCGTCACGGACGATCCCTACCTCTACTTTGCCCGCGCTGCCCAGATGCTGTTGGCTCGCCAACGAGTCCAAGAGGTGCTAACCACGCAGATTCACCCCAGCGCGGTGGTTCACGAGCAGGCCAGGCTTGGGATGAGGCTTCGTATAGGTGCGGGCGTGGTCATCGAGGCGGGGGCGCAGATTGGCGACGACTGCGACATTGGCGCGCAGACCGTGGTTGAGTCTGGCGCGCAGATCGGCAGGGGGGCGCTCATTCACGCCCGAGTATTTGTTGGCCGAAGTGTGCAGATTGGGGAGCGCGTCGTGATTCAGTCAGGCGCAGTCATTGGCTCGGATGGATTTGGTTTCGCGCCCACGCCCGCTCAGACCTGGGAGAAGATTCCTCAGACGGGGTCGGTGCGCATTGGCCATGACGTTGAGATCGGCGCAAACACCGTGATCGACCGCGGAACCCTCTCCGATACCGTGCTGGGCGACGGTGTAAAGCTCGATAACCTCATTCAGGTGGCGCACAACGTCTTCATCGGCGATCACACTGCCATTGCAGGATGCGTGGGTATTGCCGGCAGTGCCCGCATCGGCCGTCACTGCCAGATTGGGGGGGCCGCGGGCATCCTTGGCCACCTTCAGATTGCGGACCACACGGTCATTGGCCCCATGAGCCTTGTCATGTCTTCAATCAGAGAATCCGGAAAATACGTCGGCGTCTATCCGCTTCAGACCGAGGGCGAGTGGGAAAAGTCTGCCGTCATGGTTCGCCGACTTCCGAGTCTTCGTGATCAGGTTCGAGCTCTCAGGAAAACAAACGAAACCTCTTAAGACAAAAAGAAAACGGACACTTTCTATGATGGATATCCGCGAAATCCTCGACACACTTCCTCACCGCTACCCATTCATCTTGGTTGATCGTGTGCTCGAACTCACACCGGGCGAGCGAATCTTGGCCCAGAAGAATGTCACTCGGAACGAGGAGTTCTTCAACGGACACTTTCCTCACTATGCAGTGATGCCCGGGGTGCTCATCATTGAGGCCCTTGCACAGGCAGCCGGCATCCTCTCGTTTAAGACGATTGAGAGCAAAGCCGATGAGGAGTCCATCTATTTTTTTGTTGGCATCGACAACGCGCGGTTTAAACGACCCGTCTGTCCCGGTGATGTCCTGATGCTGGAGGTGCATATCGAACGGCACGCGAGAGGGATATGGAAGTACAAGGCCAAGGCCCTCGTTGATGGGCAGATCGCCGCAGAGGCCGACCTGATGTGCGCCCTTCGCGAAATTCCCCAGGGCCAGAAGACCAGCTGAATGGCGACGATTCACTCCACAGCACTGGTCGATTCCGGCGCGCAGCTCCACAGTTCTGTTGAGATTGGGGCCTTCTGCATCGTTGGGCCGCATGTAAAGCTTGGGGAGGGCTGCCGCCTCATGCCGTTTGCTCAGGTCATCGGACACACGACCCTTGGGGCCGAGAATGTGATTCACTCGCACGCAGTCATTGGAAACATCCCCCAGGATAAAAAGTACGCGCAAGAGCAGACTCGACTCGAGATCGGCGACCGGAACACCTTTCGGGAGTGCTGCACAGTCAACATCGGGACAGCGCAGGATGCTGGGGTCACGCGAATTGGCAGTGACAACTGGATCATGGCCTATGTCCACATCGCCCATGACTGCTCGGTGGGCTCGCACGTCATCATGGCCAATTCAGTTCAGCTGGCGGGCCACGTGAAAGTTGGGGACTGGGCCATACTCGGTGGCATCACGGGCGTCCATCAGTTTGTTCGTATTGGTGCCCATGCCATGACAGGGGCGGGAACCACGCTGATTCAGGATCTTCCGCCTTATGTGATGGCCACCGGGAATCCCGCCGCGGCCCATGGGGTGAACTCGGAAGGACTGCGTCGCCGAGGCTTTTCCGAAGAGCAGATTGCAACCCTTCGTCGTGCCTACAAGACCGTCTACAAGACGGGTCTGACGCTGGCCGAGGCTCTCACTCGTATCGCAGAGGAGGAGGCGTCCACCGACTGCGCAGCGGCCCTGCAGCCCTTCACGGAATTCTTGGCTGCACCCGGGCGGGGAATCGTTCGCTAGCGTCCATGGCGCCTGAGCGACTCGCACTGGTCGCCGGAGAGGCGTCCGGTGATCTCATTGCCGCGCAGTCCCTGGGCCAGCTCCTGCGGGCTCGATCCTCCCGCGGCGGCTCGCTTGCCCTTGAGGGAATAGGGGGCTCTCATTTACGGGCGCTGGGTATGGATTGTTGGCACGATGCCCAGAGGCTTGCGGTTAGAGGTTATCTTGAAGCCCTCTCTCGGCTTGGGTCGATTCTTGCCATCCGAAGAGATGTGCGCGCTCGGCTCATTTCGAGACCCCCTAGGCTTTTTTTGGGCGTTGACGCACCCGACTTCAACCTCACCCTCGAGGCGAGTCTTCGACGCGAGGGAATCCCCACTGTGCATCTGGTGAGTCCATCCATATGGGCGTGGCGACCAGAGCGTCTTCGCCGTATTGCCGAGGCCGTCGATCACATGCTCTGCCTCTTTCCCTTCGAGCCCGACTGCTACAGAGAGACGCGGGTCCAGGCTCACTATGTCGGACACCCGCTTGCTGACCTTATCCCAGAGGCTCCGGATCGAGGACAGGCTCGAGAACTCCTTGGAATGGCAGCCTCGGCGCGCCCGATCTTGGCGGTTCTGCCCGGATCGAGAGACTCGGAGATTCGACTGGTGGGGGAGGCCTTTTTGGGCGCCGCATGTGTCCTTGCCGATCGATTTGAGGTTCTCATCCCGCTTGCCTCCGAGGAGCTCGGACCAAGACTCAAGGCGCTCAAGAGTTGGCCGCGTGCGCAGCAGCGAGGCGTTCGTCTGGTGGGCCCTGTCTTGCCCGAGTCTTGCCAGGTGGGTCGGCCCATCTCCCACTTGGTGTTGCAGGCCTGCGAGGCGGCTTTGGTGGCCAGCGGAACCGCAACGCTTGAGGCGGCCCTCTTTAAGCGTCCACAGGTGATTGGCTACCGAGTTCCGGCTCTTACTTATCGCATGATGAGAAACAAGGCGCTGGTAAGCCGAATTGGACTACCCAACTTACTTGTCCATCCGGACCTTGTTCCAGAGCTCGTACAGGACGATTGCGAGGCGGTCGCCCTTGCGCGCGCGCTCGAGTCTTTTGTCTGCGATGCAGCGCGTGTTCAGCGCTACGAGAATGAATGCCGAGCCCTGCATGAGCGCCTGAAATGCAACACTGCGTCTCGGGTCGCAACAATTTTGGACGGGCTGCTCAAATGATTGGGGTGGATGAGGCCGGACGCGGACCACTGGCCGGGCCCGTCTGTGCCGCGGCTGTGGTCCTCCCGCCGGAGGCTCGCACTTGGGGGCTTGCCGACTCAAAAGTGACGTCAAAAGCTCGTCGACTCGAACTCGCTCGAAGGGTCGAGTCGCAGGCGCTTGCTTTCGGACTGGGATGGGCAAGCGTGGAGGAGATTGATTCGCTCAATATTCTTCAAGCCACCTGTCTTGCGATGTTTCGCGCGGTGACCGCCTGCAGGGCCACGCCTCTCGTCTGGGACGACATGTCCGTGATGGTGGACGGCTCTGTCAATCCGGCGCGCTATCTGGCGAGCGGCAGCTGGGTCTGGCCCACTCAGACGGTGGTGAGGGGTGATGCGACGATCTCGGCAATCAGCGCAGCCTCCATTTTGGCCAAGGTTCATCGGGATGCGGTCATGGCAGCGCTGGATCTTGAGTATCCAGGTTACGGCTTTGGCCAGCATGCAGGGTATGGCACTGCCCAGCATCTTGCCGCCCTCGATCGGCTTGGTGTCTGCGCGGCCCACCGAAAAAGCTTCGCCCCCGTTTCACGCCGACTGCGATGAAACATATCGACTCAGCGGCGAACCCCCAGTTCAAACAGCTCGCTCGGCTCGCCACGGAGGCGCGTGAGCGGCGGGAGACTCAACGGGTCTGGCTCGAGGGGTTGCGGCTCACCGAGGCTGGGCTTGCCCGTGCGCATCACGCCCACGATCAGCTTGTCTTGGCTGAGTCGACCATCCAGGCCGCCCAGGAGCCAGGCTCTCGGCTTGGCGCCCTCATTGAGAGGGCGTTGGATCAGCAGCTTCCCATCTTGTCTCTCGCAGACAAACTCTTCGAACACCTCAGCCAAGTGGAGTCCCACCAGGGCGTTGGGCTTGTTCTTGAGCGTCCGCCTGATTCGCTCCCAAGCTCCTGTTCGGACTGGACAGACTTTGTTGTGATTGATCGGCTTCAGGACCCCGGGAATCTGGGAAGCCTCTTGCGGACGGCTGCTGCCGCGGGTATCCGCCACGTCTTACTCATGCGTGGGAGCACAGAGGCGTTCTCGCCAAAGGCGCTCCGATCGGGCATGGGCGCCCAGCTCTCGCTGTCGGTTATAGAGGATCTCTCGCCAGGTGAACTCTCAGACTGGCTGCACAGGCTTGGCATCCCGCTGGTTCTCACCGTCGCGGCTCACGAGTCCGAGGCCTTGTCACTGTATGAATCTCAGGGTCCGCTGGCCCAGCCACAGACCCTCGCATGGGCCTTCGGACAGGAAGGGGCGGGTCTGTCTGAGGACCTTCGAGCCATCCCGAGTGCTCTTCGACTTCACATTCCCCAGTCGACGGCGGTCGAGTCTCTTAATGTCGCTGCCGCGGCAGCCGTCTGTCTTTTTGAGAGAAGGCGTCGATGCTTGATGGCTCAGCGGCCCTGAGAGAGTGTGGCGAGCACTGTGCTGGCGAGCTCCTCAATACTCTTTGTCGTGGTTGACAGCCAGGTGATGCCCTCTCGCTTCATGAGTCGCTCAGCCGCAGCCACCTCCATACGGCAGTTTTCGAGGGAGGCGTACTTCGAACCCGGTCTGCGTTCGTTGCGAATGTCGGAAAGACGGATGGGATCGATGGTGAGACCAAAACACTTCTTCTTATAGCCATGCAGCGGCTTGGGAAGGTCATCGCGATCGAAGTCTTCCGGGATGAGGGGATAGTTCGCGACTTTCAGGCCAAACTGCATGGAGAGATAGAGACTCGTGGGTGTTTTTCCACTGCGGGAGACGCCGATCAGAATGACATCCGCCTGATCGAGGTTTCTTGAGGACTGCCCATCGTCATGGGCCAGGGAAAAATTAATGGCCTCGATTCGGTTTTTGTATGCGTCGGTATCAGTCGCGTGATGAAACCGTCCAATGGTGTGACTCGATTTCACCCCGAGCTCTTGCTCAAGAGGCTCAACAAAGGCCTTGAAAAGGTCGAGGTGTAGAGCGTTGGAATCGCGAACACGGGCGAGGATCTCGGGGTTGACCAGGGTTGAAAAGACAACGGGCCGACGACCGTCCTCTAAGGCTTGCTCATTAATGGCGACGACTGCCTGATCGGCCTTCTCCAGACTATCCACAAAGGGTAGGCGACGCGGCTTGAATCGCAAGCGGTCGAACTGGGCAAGGATCGATGAGGCAAGGGTTTCGGCCGTGATGCCCGTGCCATCGGAGACAAAAAAAGCAGTGCGGCCTGCGGCCTGGACGTCGTTACTCAAGAGCCAGAGTCTCCTCGGATATCAGAAAATGACCTCGGGTAAACCCAGTAGAATTCCGAGTTCATTACAAGTTCATCATCTTAGGGGAGTTTCCATGAGCCAAGCCGCATTGGGCGCAGCCTCTTCGCGCCTCGCGCAACGTTTGGTGGTTCCGTTTGAAGAGCTCCGAATGACGGACGTGGAGGAGGTGGGGGGGAAGAACGCATCCCTTGGCGAGATGATCAGTCAGCTTGGTGCCGCGGGCGTTCGAGTGCCCAGTGGCTTTGCCACGACTGCCCATGCCTTTCGAGTCTTCCTTGCTCACAACGGCCTTGGGGGTCGTATTGCTCATCGGCTCGAGGGCCTCAATACAGACGATGTGAAGGCCTTGGCTCAATGCGGCGCAGAGATTCGGCAGTGGATTGTAGAGACGCCACTGCCCGCCGAGCTGGAGCAAGACATTCGGCAACACTTTAAGGCCTTGGTTCAGGCGGACGAGGGCCTCTCTCTTGCGGTCCGGTCATCAGCGACCGCCGAGGATCTACCCGACGCTTCCTTTGCGGGGCAGCAGGAGACCTTTTTAAATGTCGTGGGCGTTGAAGACGTGCTGGACAAGATTCGTCATGTCTTTGCCTCTCTCTATAACGACCGTGCGATCAGCTATCGCGTGCACAAGGGCTTTGCGCACGGCGATGTGGCGCTCTCCGCGGGAGTTCAGCGCATGGTGCGCTCTGACTTAGGCGCGGCGGGCGTTATGTTCACCATGGATACCGAGTCTGGATTTGATCAGGTGGTCTTTGTTACGAGCTCTTATGGGCTTGGAGAGACCGTGGTCCAGGGCGCCGTCAATCCCGATGAGTTTTACGTTCACAAGCCCATGCTTGCAGCCGGCCGGTTTCCGGTGATCCGAAGACAACTGGGCAGCAAGCTCATCAAGATGACCTTCGCGACCGAGGCTGATCGCTTGGCGACCGGGCGCGCTGTGACCACATCAGACGTGGCTGAGGCGGATCGGGGCCGCTACTCTCTTGACCAGACGCAGGTCGTGGAACTCGCCAGATACGCGGTCATCATCGAGAAGCACTATCAACGTCCCATGGACATTGAGTGGGGCCTTGATGGTCGTGATGGAAAGCTCTTTATTCTTCAGGCTCGTCCAGAAACCGTGAAGTCTCAGGAGGGCGGGGAGCGTCAGCAGCGCTTCAAGCTGAAGCAGACGGGGACCATCCTGGCCTCGGGGCGGGCGATTGGTCAGCGAATTGGATCGGGCCCCGTTCGGGTCATTGAGAGCGCGTCGGAGATGGAGCGCGTCCAACCTGGGGATGTCCTCGTCACCGACATGACCGACCCGAATTGGGAGCCCGTAATGAAGCGGGCCTCCGCAATCGTGACGAACCGTGGAGGGCGGACCTGTCACGCCGCCATTATTGCCCGTGAACTGGGCATACCCGCCGTGGTGGGCTGCGGAGATGCGACAGATCACGTTCGCGACGGCAGCCTTGTTACTGTGAGCTGTGCCGAGGGGGATACGGGGCACGTCTATGACGGGCTGCTCGAGACCGAGGTCAGCACCGTTGAGACCGGTGAGCTTCCGAAGATCCCCGTCAAGATCATGATGAACGTCGGCAATCCGCAACTTGCCTTTGACTTTCAGAGCATTCCAAATGCGGGAGTCGGGCTGGCCCGGTTGGAGTTCATCATCAATAACAACATCGGCGTTCACCCCAAGGCGATCTTGGAGTACCCGCGCGTTGACGCGGATCTGAAGACTGCTGTTGAGCGACTCTCGCGGGGTCATGAATCGCCCCGAGCGTTCTTTGTGGACAAGCTCGCCGAGGGCGTTGCCACCATCGCGGCAGCCTTTTGGCCCAAGCCTGTCATTGTTCGTATGTCCGACTTCAAGTCCAACGAGTACCGAAAGCTGATTGGCGGCTCGCGCTACGAGCCGGAGGAAGAAAACCCCATGCTTGGTTTTCGGGGTGCGTCCCGTTACATCGCGCCTGACTTTCGTGAGTGTTTCGAGATGGAGGTAGAGGCGCTGCGGCGGGTGCGCAACGAGATGGGCCTCACCAATATAGAACTCATGATTCCCTTTGTACGCACGGTGAGTGAGGCCAAGCGCGTGAATGAACTCCTCGCAGAGCATGGGCTTGGCCGAGGAAGCGGCGCTGACGCGTCTGGGCAGGGTGGACTTCGTCTCATCATGATGTGCGAACTCCCCTCCAACGCCCTCCTGGCCGATGCCTTTCTCGACCACTTCGATGGCTTCTCAATCGGGTCAAATGACCTGACGCAACTCACCCTCGGACTGGACAGAGACTCAGGTCTTGTTGCGGAGCTTTTTGACGAACGAGATGATGCGGTGAGGCGACTGCTAGAGATGGCGATCTCTGCGTGTAACCGTCGGGGGAAGTATGTGGGAATCTGTGGCCAGGGACCGTCCGATCACCAAGACCTTGCCCACTGGTTAATGGATATCGGGATTCAGTCCATATCCCTGAATCCCGATACCGTCATCGATACGTGGAAGAGCCTCGCGACTTAACGGTTTAATTTACTGGATAACCTTCACCAGTTCACGCTTGCCCGCCTTGAATGTGTAGAGGGTGAGTGTGCCGCCATTGACGTCTCCATTCTTGTCAAAAGAGATTGGCCCGGTCACACCGTCGTACTTGATCTTGGCCAATTCGGGCAGATAGATCTTCGGGTCTGTGGACTGAGCCTTCTTCATGGCCTCCGCCAGCACCATGGTGGCGTCGTAGACGTAGGGTGCATAGAGCTTCACTGGCTCGCCCGACTCTTTCTGAAAGCGCGCGCGAAATGCTTTGTCTTTTTCTGCGTACTTGCCAATGACGCCGCCGGCCTCCGCGCAGTAAACCATGGACTCGCCGAGAGCATCACCCGCGAGCTTCGGAAGCTCGCTTGTGCAGATTCCATCGCCGCCCATGAATTTTGCAGTGATTCCGAGCTGCTTCATCTGACGTAGCATCGGACCGGCCACCGCATCCATGCCGCCAAAGAAAACGACATCGGGCTTCTTCCCCTTCACATTTGTGAGGATGGCCATGAAGTCAGTCGACTTGTCGGTTGTGTATTCACGCGCAGCGATCTGGGCCCCCGCTGCTTTCGCACTCTTCTCAAATTCATCTGCGACGCCCTGTCCATAGGCTGAGCGGTCATCAATAATGGCGACCGTTTTGCCCTTGAGCTCAGAGACTGCGTATCGGCCGAGCGTTCCACCGAGCTTTGCGTCGTTGGCGACGACTCGGAACGCGGTGTTAAAGCCCTGCTGGGTGTACTTTGGGTTGGTGGCCGACGGTGAGACCTGAGGAATGCCCGCCTTGTTATAGAGGGCCGAGGCCGGAATGGTGGTTCCAGAATTCAGGTGGCCCACCACGCCGACCACCTTCGCGTCGATCAGCTTCTGGGCTGCAGCGGTGCCTTGCTTGGGGTCTGCTGCATCGTCCTCGGCAACCAGTTCGAACTTGACTGGCTTACCACCAATCTTGATGCCTGCCTTGTTGAGATCTGCAATGGCGAGCTTGGCACCCGCCTCGTTGTCTTTTCCGAGGTGGGCCTGATTGCCGGTCATGGGGGCGACGTGGCCAATCTTGATGGTCTGCGTCTGGGCAGAGGCTTGTGCGGCAAACAACATGCAGAGCGAGAGGGCGATGATGCTTCGGGTCATGGGCAATCTCCTAAGGTCGAGTCACTGAGGGAAATCTACTCCAAAAGGGCCCCTCGCGGAGCAGTCCCCACCCGGCATTGCATACCGAGGGGTTGATCAGCCCGCCTTGGTGATGTTGCGAATGATCCGCTGCTTCTCGCGCTGCCACTCTTTCTCCTTCTCGGTGGCGCGCTTATCGTGTTGTTTCTTGCCCTTGGCCAGCCCGATGTCGAGCTTGATGCGCCCTCGGCTGTAGTGGAGATTGATCGGTACCAGTGCGTACCCAGCGCGCTCCACCTTGCCAATGAGTTTTGAGATCTCCTCTTCCTTCAGGAGCAGTTTTCGGGTGCGAGTTGGGTCGGGAGTGACATGCGTTGAGGCCGCCGGTAGAGCAGAGATATGACAGCCCACAAGAAAAATCTCTCCCTGCCGTATGACGACATAAGCCTCCTTTAGCTGGACGCGACCCGCTCGGATGGCCTTAGCCTCCCAGCCCTCGAGCACCAAGCCCGCCTCGAATCGGTCTTCGATGAAATAGTCATGGAAGGCCTTTTTGTTATCGATGATGGACATAGAATGCGCGGATGCCAGAAGTCGTGAAGTCAGTGCTCGTGCCTTACTCCTCGGAAGAGATGTTTCAGCTCGTCTCTGATGTTGAGTCCTACCCCGCCTTTTTACCATGGTGTGCGGGGGCCTCAGTCCGGCCACTTGAGGACGGGAGTCGGCTCGCCCAGGTTCAGATCGCCTTTAAGGGGCTGCGACAGTCATTCACCACGCGTAACTTTCACGACCACGGCGAACGCATCGAGATGACGCTTCATGACGGTCCCTTTAAGGCTCTGGCGGGCCATTGGCGCTTTAGCCCCCTCACCGAGGCCGCCTGCAAGGTGGGGTTTGAGCTGGACTACCACTTCAGCTCCAGACTCCTCGAGCGCCTTGTCGGACCGGTCTTCGAGCACATCACCGTCAGCATGGTGGATGCATTCGTTCAGCGGGCGGAGGCCATCTATGGGAAACGACTCTAGTCCCTCCTTCATTCAACCCCCAATTGAGGTCGAGGTCGTCTCGGCCAATCTGACTGGCGCGTTTCGTCAGCGTTTGACTCTTCGAGCCGGGGCCCACCTCCAAGATGTGCGTCGATGCGCAGATTTATTGCCGGAGCTTTGTGCGGCCTGGGATAAGGCCGCTGCTTTTTCCGTCTTTGGCTCTCTTCGAGCGCCGGATGACCCTCTGAGCGCAGGCGATCGGATCGAGATTCTGCGACCTCTTGTGGCCGACCCAAAACAGGCCAGACAAGAGCGTGTGAGGGCTCAGAGGCAGGCTCGAGCGCGGCAGGGCCTATCGGATCGCTGGACTCGCGGCCGATCGATATAATCTGGTCTTGGAAACGACCCTCTTTCGGATCCCCTGATGCGCGTGCTTCAAAAGGCCCTGACCTTCGACGATGTGCTGCTCGTTCCCGCGCGCTCGGAGATCCTCCCGAAAGACACCTCTCTTGTCTCTCGGTTCACGCGGTCTCTCTACCTCAACCTCCCGGTGGTCTCGGCGGCTATGGACACCGTCACCGAAGCGCGGCTGGCGATCGCCCTTGCGGAGGAGGGCGGGATCGGCATCATCCACAAGAATCTCCCCCCGATGGCTCAGGCCTCGGAGGTTGCACGCGTAAAGCGCTTTGAAGCGGGTGTTGTCAAGGACCCGGTCACCATCAGCCCAACCATGTCGGTGCGAGAGGTTCTCACCCTCTGCGCGGAGCGCCGAATTTCAGGCCTACCCGTGGTGGAAAACGGCCATGTCGTGGGTATTGTGACCAACCGAGACCTTCGCTTTGAGAGTCGGCTCGACCAGCCGATTCGCGCCATCATGACCCCCAAAGAGCGCCTCGTAACAGTGCCAGAGGGCGCCTCCGTTGAGGAGGCCAAGGCCCTCATGCACAAGCATCGCCTGGAGCGCGTGCTGGTCGTATCCGAGGACTTTCAACTCCGAGGCCTCATCACTGTCAAAGATATTCTCAAGGGCATTGAGCATCCCCATGCCGCCCGCGATGAGCAGGGCAAGCTTCTTGTCGGGGCTGCGGTGGGGGTCGGAGAGGGCACAGACGAGCGAGTCGCGCTCTTGGTGGAGGCAGGGGTCGATGTCATCGTGGTTGATACAGCCCACGGTCACTCTCGAGGCGTGCTCGATCGAGTCTCATGGGTGAAGTCCAAGTACCCGCAGGTTCAGGTTGTTGGGGGCAACATTGCCACCGCCGACGCAGCGCGCGCTCTGCTCGATAGCGGCGCCGATGCAGTGAAGGTGGGCATTGGTCCGGGGTCGATCTGCACCACGCGCATCGTGGCGGGCGTTGGAGTTCCCCAGATCTCGGCGATTGCAAATGTGGCAGACGCCCTCGCTGGTAGCGGGGTTCCACTCATTGCTGATGGCGGTATCCGATTCTCAGGTGACATTGCCAAAGCGCTGGCCGCCGGGGCCAGCACCGTCATGATGGGCGGCATGTTCGCTGGGACCGAGGAGGCTCCGGGAGAGGTGGTTCTCTTTCAGGGTCGCTCCTATAAGTCTTACCGAGGAATGGGCTCTGTTGGCGCCATGCAGGCTGGATCTGCCGATCGTTACTTCCAAGAGGAGCAGAGCCCGGGCGCGGACAAATTCGTTCCAGAGGGTATTGAGGGGCGCGTACCCTACAAGGGCAGCGTGAAGCAGATCATCTTTCAGCTTGCGGGCGGGCTTCGATCGAGCATGGGCTACTGCGGATGTCGCTCCATCGATGAGCTGCATGCCAAGGCCGAATTCGTCGAGATCACCTCAGCGGGCATTCGCGAATCTCACGTCCACGACGTGCAGATCACGAAGGAAGCACCAAACTACCGGGCTGATTAGTCTGACTTCCCACGCCAAGATTCTCATTCTTGACTTTGGCTCTCAGCTCACCCAGCTGATTGCGCGCCGTGTGCGTGAAGCCGGCGTGTACTGCGAGATTCATCCCTGTGATGTGTCGGATGACTTTGTTCATCGCTTCGGGCAAGTCGGGGAGGTCGATAGCCTCAAGGGAATCATCCTCTCGGGCGGCCCCATGTCCGTGACCGAGGCAGAGACCCACCGAGCCCCAACAGCCGTTTTTCTGCGACGGGTTCCCGTGCTTGGCATCTGTTACGGAATGCAGACCATGGCCGAGCAACTGGGGGGTCTTGTGGAGACCGGAAAGGTCCGCGAGTTCGGTTACGCGCAGGTGCGGGCGCACGGCCACACTCAACTTCTAACGGATATTGAGGATCACCGAACGCCCGAGGGGCATGGCCTTCTGGATGTTTGGATGAGCCATGGTGACAAGGTCACCGAGCTTCCAGACGGCTTCCGGCTCATGGCCTCCACACCGAGCTGCCCCATCGCGGGCATGGCAGATGAGTCTCGACACTTTTATGGCCTTCAGTTCCATCCGGAGGTCACTCACACCAAGAAGGGTCGGGACATCATTGAGCGTTTCGTACACGGAATCTGTGGTGCGGGCCGCGACTGGAATATGCCGGACTATGCGCAAGAGGCCATTGAGTCTATTCAGCATCAGGTCGGTTCCGATGAGGTCATTCTTGGCCTCTCCGGCGGAGTCGATTCTTCCGTTGCAGCGGCGCTCGTTCACAAGGCCATCGGAGATCGCCTGACCTGCGTCTTTGTGGATCACGGTCTCTTGCGGTTGAACGAGGCAGAGCAGGTGATGGAGACATTTGCCCGGGGTCTTGGGGTTCGGGTCATCCATGTCCATGCAGCCGATCGTTTTCTTGAGGCCCTTCGGGGGCTCAGCGACCCCGAGGCCAAACGCAAGACGATTGGACGACTCTTTGTTGAGATCTTCCAAGAGAAGGCTGCCAGACTCAGCCGCGCCCGCTGGCTCGCGCAGGGAAC
Source organism: Burkholderiales bacterium UBA2463 (assembly GCA_002342295.1). Classification (GTDB taxonomy): domain Bacteria; phylum Pseudomonadota; class Gammaproteobacteria; order Burkholderiales; family Burkholderiaceae_A; genus Hahnella. Next base: position 6,131 of record DDPR01000014.1, on the reverse strand, counting down.
CATCTATCCCGATGTCATCGAGTCCGCCGGCGCGAAGAGCAAGAAGGCTGCAAGTATCAAGAGCCATCACAATGTGGGTGGGCTTCCCGAGACCCTTCACCTGAAGCTACTGGAGCCTCTGCGCGAGTTGTTCAAGGACGAGGTGCGGGCGCTTGGGTTGGCTTTGGGGCTTCCAGCCGATATGGTCCACCGGCATCCCTTCCCCGGCCCCGGTCTTGGCGTTCGTATTCTGGGCGAGATCCATCCGGAGTATGTCACCCTCCTTCAGCGCGCGGACGATTTGTTCACTCAGGCGCTGCGTCAGACCCGAGCAACTGAGGCCGACGCCCATGCCGGACTCTGCGAGGCCCACGATGTCGGCCGCTCCTGGTATGAGCTCACCAGTCAGGCGTTCGCTGTCTTTCTGCCTGTCAAATCGGTCGGTGTCATGGGAGACGGACGCACCTATGAATGGGTTGTGGCGCTGCGCGCGGTGGTCACCAGTGACTTCATGACGGCGCATTGGGCACAACTGCCCCATGCCCTCTTAGCCCAGGTCTCAAATCGCATCATCAACGAGATACGCGGTATTAATCGCGTGGTGTACGACATTTCTGGAAAACCCCCTGCGACGATTGAGTGGGAGTAGTAATTGAGCCTAAGTGCTTGATTTATAAGGGCTTAAAGTTACACAAAAATCACACAAACGCAAAAAACACTTGCGTTTAGGTGCTATTTGAAGTTACATTTACACAACTTGCTACACAGCAAAGTAGCAACTCAAAACTGTAACTACCCAAGCCTAAAAATGACGCTTAAGAAAAAGACATTTGTAGATGGTGAAGAAATACCAATTTACGAAGAAGCTGTTATCTACAAAAGGGGTGACATATGGCAGTTTCGCTATTGGCTAGAAAAAGAGCGTAGGTATGTGAGACTTAGCTTAAAGACAAAGAATGTTGATATAGCTACAGAAAGAGCTAAAAAACACTTTGTCAGTATTAAGTCTGTTACTGATAGTGGAAGAACATACTACTCTAGGACAGCTAAAGATGGTGTATTAATGTACTTAGAGTATAGAAAAGGACACATTGATAGTAGAACAACTAAGAGCATAGTTAAGGGTAGATACGGAACTATAAGAGCACATTTAGAGCATTGGCTAGACTTTATAGAGCGTGATACAAAGCTAAAAGAGCTAGATAGAGATAGCTGTGCTGAATATGCTAAGGCAAGAGAAAAACCAAGTGCTACAAAAACTACAGCACTATCTACCATAGCTAATGAGCAAAGTACTATAAATTCGATGATGAAATGGCTTCACAAAAAAGGTGAAGTTTATATTGATGGATTTGACTTTGAAACAATATCAATTAGAAATACACCAGAAGAAGCTGTAAGAAGATCATCATTTACAGATGAAGAAGTAAGAGCTTTTAGAGCCGCTATACCAAAATACATAGAAGAGGCAATGAAGGACTTAAACGACTTAGAAAATAAAGCAAGAGTACTGTCTGGTCACTATCTATTAATAGCTTCAATTTGTGGATTAAGAACAGGTGAGCAAAAGCAATTGAAATGGAAAGACATTACTTTTTCTAATGAAACAATAAACAAAGAAGAGATAGATTTTGTAAAGATAAGTGTTAGAAAAGAAACAAGTAAAGTAAGAAAGCCTCGTGTAGTAAAGATAAGAGATATAGAGTATTTTGATAACTTATTCAAGTTAACTACTCCTACACATACAAAGAAGCCATTCGCAGAAAACTATGTGTTTAGTTTTAATGGAGTAAATGTTGTAAGTCAAAGAGCAGTAACACATCATTTTAAGAAGATACTAGAAGAGGCGAAAATAGACATAGGAAAGAGAAAGTTAGTACCTTATAGCTTTAGACATTACTTTATAACGAACAGAATTAAGGCAGGACTAAGCTATAAAGATGTGGCTGATATGTGTGGAACAAGTAGGACTCAAATTGAGAAAACTTATTACCATATTGATGAAGATATATTAACGACTCAAGCAATGGCTGGCTATTACACAATAGATGGAATAATTATTCCCAAATAGTATTTTAACTATGCCTGTCGTCACCATGAGCATGGTTTTGTAATTTACTATTAAAAATGGGTAAAAAACCCGTCTTTAACGCCGAAAGACGCATTTACAGCAAAAGTGATGGGGGTATAGGTAAAAAATCACCACCCCAAAAGTTTAAGTACTTCACCTAAAAAAACCGTAGCCCAATTTTTTAGCAAGCTAGAACCCATTTCTAGTAGCTATCTGTATCGTCATCTTCTAAGGGGTGTAGATGTTTATTATGTTTGGGTTTAATAGGGTACTTGGTAGCCACAGTAGGCTTGATAGGGGGTATGGGCTTTATGTGGGGTAAAGCTGTGGGGGCTACTGTTTTATTAGGTAGGGTATTAGGTATATTTGTTGGGGGGTTGGGTAGGGTGACTAGATAAATTACTAGGGGGTTGACTAGATTTAGCTAGGGGTTGGTTAGGGTTGGCAGTAGATGTACTAGGCTTAGTAGGGGGCTTTGGTGGGGGTGGTGCTTTAACACTTGGTATGGACTTAGGCTTGATGCTAGATTTACGCTTAGGCTTTAACTTAGCTACTCTAGCCTGTTCTGCTTTTTCTCTAGCTTGTTGTTCAGCTTGCTGTCTAATTGTGCTAAAAGTAGTATCAAATATTAGTTGTAATAGCTTAAGCTGTTCTTCAGCATTTGTAAATTCAAATAGTCTCATACAAAGTATCCTTTTCTTATATTTATAGAAAAGGATACTTGCTGATAAACAATATTACTTTACGAAGCTATCTCTTGTAGCTTTACTAACATCATTAATAAACTCATCTAGTTCACCATTTTCAATAGAGCCTGCGATGTGTTTAAGTGTGCTAATTAGCTCATCACCATTGCTAACTTCAATAGCATTAGCACCTTTCTTGTTTAGCATAAGCGTCTTAGAGCCATATTTGATAGCAAGATGAATCTTACCTGTGTCGCTAATCCAGAACCATTCTTTAACACGCTTAACTGTTTCAATAGTTTTGCGTTCTCCAGTCACCTTATCTGTGAATGTTTTTAGACGCTTTGGTGCGTAAGTATTTCCATCTTTCTTAGCTGTACAAAGCTCAATTTGCTCTTGTACTTTAGCAAGCAATTTCAATCGGCGATTTACTATTGGGCTAACAGTAGATTGTTTCTTGCTTGTAACAAGTTTAAGTGCGGACATAGTAGCCATTTCATACTCCAAAGTAGTTAAAGGAATAGTTAATGTAATACCTTTTAGCCATTTTTCCTACCAAAATACTTTCAAAATCTGCCGTAACTTGTTGATTAATATAACTTTTTCATAAAAATTTACACTATCCTTATATAAAGCATAAATATATCTATACAAAAAATATAGGTGTAAAGATGCTTGAACAATTAGTAACTAAAAAAGATAACAGATTAGAAGTAGTGAAGTGGCTGACAAGTGCTAAAGAACTTGGATTGACACAAGGTCTTACTGTTATGCCAAAGAAGGTGTTTTACAAATATGTTCCAAAGTCACGCTATGTTGTTGATGGTAAGGTGTACAGACACTTAACAAAAGATGAGCTAGAACGAGCAAACTCTAGACTTGTACATTTGATTAATAAACTTGTTCTAAAAAACGCATATAAGCGTGATGGGAAGAAGTTAGTAGCTATAGCAAGCATAGAAGGAGATAACAGTAGCTGTGTTGATTTACACACTCACTTCTTGCTACAAAAGCCAGATAGCTACACAAGCGAAGACTTTCATAAACAGATTGTAAAAGCTATAGAGTTGAGTGGTGAATTTGAAATGAGCAATCCTAACTATCGTGCCGACAAAGATAGTGAGGACAAGATGTATAGATATAAAGTTGAAGAGATTACAGAAGGTTGGTCGGGATACATTACAAAAAAGATTGATAAGTTAGAGTTGAATAGACTTTACTTTTACTAATCTAAGCACTCCAGTCCTTAGTTGACGCTTGCGGTTAATGGTTAATAAGCACTTAATGAGTGCTTAATTAGCGTAGCTTTGCCAAAAATAAGCTAGGTGTTATATAATATCATCAACTACATAGCGAGGTGTTGATATGGATGCTAGGGTCTTTGAGTCAACTTTATATAGACTATCAATTAAAGCAATACACGCACTTAGTGGTGATACGCAAGATGTTATTACTGTAGAAGAAGCTATAGAGCGTAATGCGTATTTTAGACCTAAATTATCGTGTGTACAGATATGGTCAGTAGACTTTAATAAAGAAGATAGGTACTGTGACATAAACTTTGTTCTATCACCTGACTTTATGATGGAAAATGCTAATTTAACATTAACTGGAAATCTACATCAATTAAAGTGGACTTTTGAAATACAAAGATACGACTATGGTGAAGATGAAGAGGGAAATAAGATTAGTGAAGAAGATGGAATAGATGGATGGCTAATTAAGAGCAAAATTGTAGTTAATTATGAAGAAATTAATATTGCTGACATTGAAATAATAGATTTTGTAAACGCTATACATATTACAGAAAGCAATTAGACGCACTAGAACAAGCTACAAACGCTTAAAACTGTACGCTGAATACTAGGACAGCAAAACAGCGTATCAACAGCTTGTAGGGCTTGTACGCAAACAGTTAAATAAGTGTGGCACTATAGCAACGGCGCTAACAAGCAAATATAAGAAAATAGCACATTTTGTTATATTTTGATGAAAATAACAGCTAAGTCGTTGATTTTGAACAAGAAAACACTATGACACAAAAAGACAAAAAAGAGGTAGGAATTTCTAATACAAGACAATACACTAAAAATGTAGAAAACATTACATTTGAGGTGAGCAAGATGGCAAAGCAAGCTAAGACATTAACACAGCAAGAATTTAGACGAGTACTTGATTACATAGCTACACGCAAGCATAGTGCTAGAAATAGGGCTATGCTTCATTTAATGTACTGTGCTGGCACTAGGGTAGGGGAGACTAGTGCTTTACGCATTGAAGATGCTGTAGATTGCGAAGGCAATGTTAAGCGTGAAATTCTACTCAAGGCCGACATTACAAAAGGTAATGTAGCTAGAACAATTTACATTAGCGATAAGCTGTACAAAGAGCTAGATGCTTATGTAAAGACATTGGACATTACAGACCGAAAGCGTAAGCTGTTTTACTCGCAGAAAAAGAGTAGTGATGGATTTAGTCCTAATACACTTACACAGTATTGGCACTACTTGTTTTCAGCTTGCGGAATTGATAACGCATCAAGCCATTCAATGCGTAGGTCTTTTGCTACTCAAATCAGTAGCAAAGGCGTGGGCATTAGAGTTCTACAAAAGCTAATGGGTCACAAGTCGGCACAAACAACAATGGTGTACATTGATGCTAGTGATGACATGATGCGTAAGGCAGTTGAACTAGTTTAATTTAGAAACCTCTTACAATGAATTTAGTAAGAGGTTTTATCTCATTTTTTATATCATCTCTTTTGGATTTTATCCAATCATCTACTGGCTTATTTGAGACTTTATATAGTTTCTCAAGTTCCTTACATTCTTGTTCAGTTAGACCAGCATCTTCAAAACTACTTTTAAGATTTGGAAAGCGTGGATTAAGCCAGTTACTTATGTAGCCGTTATATTCAAGTTTAGACTGTAATTTTGCTAGTTTCACAAGATCAGCTTTAGAAACTTTTTCTCTAACTGTTCCAAGATAATTATCTTTGAAACTATCTATAAACTTATCATCCGACTTAAAGGGTTTTTTGAAATCAACTACAGTCATAGATGGAACACCTTTAATTCTACAAACTGTGTATGTAAGTAGCTCGTTAATGGATAAGTTTTCTATTTTCCTTTTTCTGCTTATACCAGTAGCCCAGACATCATCAGCAATGATGTTTGAAGTAGGAGTAAGAAACAGCAATGATAGAGATTGAACTAAGTCATTGGCTTCTCTGCCTACTTCATACTCAAAAAACATCTTAAACATTAGAGCTCCTACTGTAGTTTGTGACTTTTAATCGTAGCTGAACTCTATGATTAGCACAAGTAGGCATTGACACTAGGCAAGTGATAGGCTAGAGTGGGATCTTCAACAACGCTACTACTAGGGAGAGTACA
>DDPR01000010.1:338501-381941 GCA_002342295.1 Burkholderiales bacterium UBA2463 | reverse complement strand
CTAAGAAGCCTGCAGCAAAGAAGCACGCTGCCAAGCCGGCCTCTGCTCAGACCACTTCTAGCGTCTCGGCTCCCATCGCAAGCACCTGGCCGTTCCCCACCGGAAGCCGTCCGTAAGAGACTCTCTGGTTTAGTCTGTTGTCGTAAAGCCCCGCCCTTGTGGCGGGGCCCTTCTTTCTTGGAGACTGACTGTGCTCTCCGACCTGCTCTGGGCCATCGTCAAATCCGTCTTCAGCCTGTTCGCTGTCGCATGCCTACTGCGTGCCTACCTCCAGTGGCTTCGCGTACACCCCCTGAACCCCCTCAGTCAGTCGCTCTTTCCGCTCACAAACTGGATCGTGCTACCCCTTCGTCGTGTTTTTCGTGGAAAAACATTTGATTGGGCCAGTCTGATCGCCGCATGGATCACCGCCTGCGTAGCGGTTCTGCTGCTCCTTCTTTTGGCAAGCGAGCTGATCCTCCGGGTAGGTGAGGAGCCGATGCTCGTGCTCTCTTGTGTGGCTCTTCTCGCGTCAATCTGGCTTGCGGGCTGGGCCTTACAGCTTGTTTTGTTGTTGGTCATCGCTCAGGCGCTCATGAGCTGGTTCGGCGCCTCGCCCAATGCGGCGACGCTGAGGGTTCTTCTGGACTCTATGGCAGAACCCTTCGTTCGACCCATCCGTCAGCTTCTTTACCGAGGTGCGCCTCGAGGAATCGATTTTTCTCCCCTGCTGGTGCTCATCGGCATTCAGATTCTCCTCGCGATCCAAGATCGACTCGAGCACCGGCTGGTCATGAAGCTGCTGACCCCCCTTTAGGGTGAGATCGGCGTGACCCGAACAGCGCTTCCAGAACCGATCAGGCGAACGCGATCGCCCGCTTTCAGCGCGACATCGGCCTCCTGAACAATCACTCGGGTCTCCCCTGAGTCGAGCTGAATGGTGAGTTCGTAGCCAGCCTTTTGGCTGGCCCGCTCCTCGATGGCCTGACCAACCACTGCGCCGCCCAAGGCGCCAAGCACGCTCCCGATTGCACTGCCTTTTCCTTCACCAACCGTCGACCCGGCAATGCCCCCGACCACTGCACCCGCAACGAGTCCACCGCCCTTTGCGTCCCGTTGAACTGTGACGGACCGAACAGACTTCACCGTTCCGAGGCGAACCACCTGTTCGACTTGCGTTTCGCCCGCTCGGTAGATATCGGCCGAATTGCTGCGTGTCGCGCACCCTGTCGCCACTAAAAGACAGAGGCCTAGTGATGAGGCCAGCGTGATGGGACGGTGATGGAACTTCATGAGCTGGGTCCTTTCAAGAGATAAATGCGGGCGGATTCCCAAAGTGATGGCTCCAGAGTAAATGAATTTCAGTCCGTTGCACGGGGTGATTCTGACCTCCCCGATGACGCACCTTGATACCCCCTAGAATGACGCCGAGCCGCGCAGCGTCAAGAAGATTTGCTCCTTGGCTGAGGGCGTAGAGCAGACCGGCGCGAAAAGCGTCTCCGCAGCCGGTCGGATCCTGAGCATCTTCGACTTGGAGCGCGGGCAAGACCTCTTCGAATCCGTGGCTTTGCAGTACGCAGACTCCTTCGGCGCCCTTGGTGTTGAGAACACCTCCCCGGGGATGCGGGTGAAGCCGTCGAACGAGTTGCTCTAGGGGCTGATTCAGTTGGCGAGAGAGCATTTCGCCTTCGTAGTCGTTGACCGCAACCCAACTCGCCATCGATACGAATTCGAGAAGCTCGGAGGCTGAAAAGATCGGTAGCGCCTGGCCCGGGTCAAACACAAAGGGGATGCCGGCCTCATGGAAGCCGCGCGCATGCGCCTGCATGGCCTCTTTGCCATTGGGCGATACGATTGCCAGGCCCTTCTCGGGCTGCACCGTGGACTCGTGCGCGAAGTTCATGGCCCCGGGATGAAAGGCCGTGATCTGGTTGTCATCAAGATCGGTGGTGATGAAGGCCTGCGCAGTGAAGCAGTCGTCTCGCTCCACGAGACCTCTCACATCTGCGCCGAGGGTTCTGAGGCGGCCCACGTACTCGGCCCCATCTTTTCCGACGGCGCCCAACAGTCGAATGTCTGCCCCAAGCCCGAGCAGGCTGTAGGCAATATTGGCTGCGCAACCCCCGAACTCCTGACGCATGGTTGGCGTCAGAAAGGCCACATTCAACATATGAGTCTGGTCCGCAAGAATATGGTCTTTGAATCGACCCTCAAAAACCATGATGGTGTCAAAGGCCACGCTACCGCTCACTTGAATCAACACTCGGCATGAACTCCTAGGCAGACCCAGCCCTCTCGCTCACCGAGGCGGGCGAGGGTGGGGCGGGCGGGTTGGGATTGGCAGTAGGCCTCGATTAGCAGATCGGCCTGGCGGCTCAGGATGCCCGACAGAACCAAGCCACCCCCAGGGCGGACGAGTGACCAGAGCATCGGCGCCAGCAGTCTGAGCGGCTGCGCAAGAATATTGGCAACAACCAGATCGAAGCAACGGGGGGGCACGGACTGTGCCGAATCAAATCGGAGTTGATCTGAGCAGACGCCATTTCGTTCGGCGTTGTCTCGGGCGGTGGAGACCGCAATGGGGTCGATATCGAGCCCAACCACCTCTCGAACCCCGAGCTTGGCTGCAGCGATGGCAAGGATGCCCGAGCCCGTGCCCATATCGAGCATGCTGTGAACCTGTGTGCGATCAAGGGCCTGAAGAATGGCCTCCAGACAGAGTTGAGTCGTTGCGTGAGCACCCGTTCCGAAGGCCATCCCTGGGTCGATCGACAGCCCAATACGTGGACGTGTCTCGAAGGCGGGGGGCATGGGTGACCAGCTTGGACCCACCCAGATTCGATCGCGCCCGACATCATCTTTGACACAGATAGGGGAGAAATCTCTCTGAGTCTCGCTGACCCAGTCCCGGTCTTGAAGCATTCGGCATTCCAGGGCTGTGTCCCTCAGCGTGGGGTGGAGCACAGACTGCTCCTGCCACCAGCGCGCCGGATCATCCGAGGCATTGAGGTGCACAGTCAGGCGCGAGACAGGCCAAGCACGAAGACCCTGCGCAGAGCCCGGCTCGCCAAAAAGGGGTTGCTCTCGTTCCGGGTTGTCTCCCAAGCGGTCGGAGACTGCAACCGAGAGAGCGCCCGCAGCGAGGAGCTGATCTGTCAGGGCGTCGAGGGCAATCTGGCCTTGGTCGAAGTCAAAGACCAGTTCGTGCACGCCCATGCCTAATCCTCATTGCTCAGCATCGATTCCAGGTAGTGGATGGATGTCCCGCCATCGATGAAATGGGCATCCCGCATGATGCGGCGATGCAGGGGTACATTGGTCTGTATGCCCTCGACCACAAGCTCCGAGAGTGCAATGCCCATGCGGGTGATGGCTTGCTCGCGGGTGTCTCCAAAACAGATCAGTTTGCCAATCATCGAGTCGTAATAGGGGGGGACCACATATCCCGCGTAGGCATGGGAGTCCACGCGAACCCCAGGCCCGCCCGGGACGTGCCACGTCCGAATCTGTCCCGGGGAGGGCGTGAACTTAAAGGGATCCTCCGCGTTGATCCGACACTCGATAGCATGACCCGAGAAATGGATGTCCTTCTGACGAAGGCGCAGCCGCTCTCCACTGGCCACCCGAATCTGCTCCTGAACAATGTCAATGCCAGTGATGAGCTCCGTGACGGGGTGCTCTACCTGAACCCGCGTGTTCATCTCGATAAAGTAAAACTCGTCGTTTTCAAAGAGAAACTCGATGGTGCCGGCGCCTCGGTAGCCTATTTTTTTGCAGGCCTCAGCGCATCGCGCACCGATTCTCTCGCGAAGGCGCGGAGAGAGATTCGGTGCGGGGGCCTCCTCGACCACCTTCTGATGTCTGCGCTGCATGGAGCAGTCACGCTCGCCCAGATGAATCACATTCCCGTGGTGGTCGGCCAAAATCTGCACCTCAATATGCCGAGGGTTCTCGAGGAACTTCTCCATGTAGACCTCGGGATTGTTAAACGCAGCCGCTGCCTCCGCACGGGTCGTATTGACGGCGTTGATCAGCGCAGCCTCGGTGTGCACCACTCGCATGCCCCGACCACCACCGCCCCCGGCCGCCTTGATGATGACGGGGTAGCCAACGCTTCGCGCGGTTTTTACGATGTCTTTGGGGTCGTCACCGAGGGCACCCTCAGAGCCGGGCACGCAGGGAACGCCCGCAGCGATCATGGCCTGCTTGGCAGCGACTTTGTCGCCCATCATTCGAATGACCTCGGGGGTGGGCCCAATAAACCGGAAGCCGCTCTGCTCGACTCGTTCAGCGAAGTCTGCGTTTTCGGAGAGGAATCCATAGCCGGGATGGATGGCCTCCGAGTCGGTGACCTCAGCAGCCGCAATGATGGCCGGAATCTTGAGGTAGCTTTCGCGCGAAGGCGGGGGGCCTATGCAGACCGACTCGTCCGCAAGGCGCACGTAGAGCGCCTCCGTGTCGGCCGTGCTGTGGACCACAACCGTCTTGATGCCGAGCTCGCGGCAGGCGCGCTGGATGCGCAGGGCAATCTCGCCCCGATTGGCAATGAGGACTTTCTCAAAAAGTGCCATACCGACTAGCCGATGATGAAGAGAGGCTGCTCGAATTCCACTGGCTGCCCGTTTTCAACCAAGATCTCCTTGATGACACCCGCCCGGTCTGCCGGAATCTCATTGAGGAGCTTCATGGCCTCGATCACGCAGAGGGTCTGCCCCTCCGACACGGTGTCACCGACGCTCACGAAAGGAGAGGCGCCCGGCGAAGCCGCCCGGTAGAAGGTGCCCACCATGGGCGACAACTGCCGATGTCCAGGCGTGCTCGACGCAGCGGTCTCCGAGGCGGGGGATGGCGAGGCGCCCCCCTCTGCTGACGCGCTCGACACCCCGGTAGATGGCGCCATGACCATCGGCGCCACCGTTGCGACACCTACCTGGGGCCCGACGGATTTCACGATCCGGACTTTTCCCTCGCCCTCGGTGATTTCAAGTTCTGCGATGTTCGATTCTGCGACGAGGTCGATGAGGGTCTTGAGTTTTCTCAGATCCATAAGTGGACGCTCCAGGTGATGGGGAGGGGTTACTTCAGGTGCCGAATCAGGGCAAGCAATCCTGCCTCGTAGCCTTCGGGCCCGAGGCCGCAGATGACGCCCTGCGCAAGGTCGGAGAAGTAGGAGTGATGGCGGAAAGGCTCGCGACGATAGATATTGGTGAGGTGGACTTCAAAAAATGGAAGCGAGACGGACAGGAGGGCGTCACGCAGGGCGACACTGGTATGCGTGAAGGCTGCCGGGTTGATCAGGAAGCCTCCGACGGAGGCTTCGGGGGCGCGGTGAACAAGGTCGATGAGCTCCCCTTCGTGGTTTGACTGGTGGGCCACGACCCGAGCCCCCTCTTTTCCCCCCAAAGTAACGAGCGTCTCGTTGAGCTCCGTCAGACGCGTGGAACCATAAAGGGCTGGCTCACGCAGGCCAAGACGGTTGAGGTTGGGTCCGTGCAAAACCCAAATGAGCGGATTGGTCATTTCGTTGGAAGTGCTTTCAATTTGAGCTCTTTTACCCACATCTTTAGCTCATCTTCGCTCAACTTACCGAGCTTTTTTCGGACAATTCGTCCTTGGGAGTCGATGATAACGGTAAACGGGAGGGCGTCAACCTGAGCGCCAAGCCTCTTGCTCAACTCGGAACCCGCTCCGCCTACAACATAGACTGGGTAAGAGACGGGCGTCGAAGCCAAAAACGATCGCACATTGCTCGGCGAGTCCACTGCCAGACCCATCACACTGAGCCCCGAGGCCCTGACTTCGGTGTGCAGGCGAGAGAGCTCTGGCATCTCCTCCACGCAAGGGGCGCACCAGGTCGCCCAGAGATTGACCAGGGTGAATGGCCCTCGGCCCTCCTTGAGTGGTCGGCTCACGCCCGCGGGATCGGGATAGCTGAGTTCGAAGACCCAGTCCGCTGAGGGGCCCTTTCGAAGAGAGAAAGGATCGGTCTGAATGAAGAGGCCCAGCGCAACGGCGAGGATCGCCACGGCGCCTGTGATCGTGATTGCTTTCCGACGCGACATATTCATGGGGTCTGTCTCAAAAGATGTTCGAGTTCTGATTGGGGAAGTCCACCCCATCGGCGGATGCCCTGTGCGAAGCCAACAACCCGTATGACCGTTGGCTCGCCGCGCCAGTCTACCCGCAGCACCTCGTCTCGCCGCGATCCGAAACGCCCGTCCAGTTCGTCGGCCTGAACTGAGAGGCCGAGATTGATCAGCGCGATGCCGAGGTCTTTGCTGTTGTCGTGGACGCACACCAGACTCAGCACGCTGTGGTCGGTCGCGATGCCCTTGGCGGCTGCGCCTGTTAGCCAGAGATCAAATTTTGGTAAAGCCCGCATGAGTTCGAGCGCTGCCTGCCGAAGCGTGCGAAGTCGCTGCGGCTGAGTCTCTGAATGAAAGAGATTGATGTGCTCGCGAATGGCCTCCTCGATGGCTGTATTGGAGGGAAGCTCCTCATGGGGGCCTCGCATCTGTTTGCGGCCCGTGGCGCGCGAGAAAGCTTTGCGCTTTGCAGATTCGAAATCAAGCCCGTCCTCGACGATCAGCATGGCGGCCAGTTGCGCTATCTCAGCATGCCAGTCATTCATTTTGCGATTATGCCCATCGCTACAATGCCGCATGCACCTTCACATCATTGGAATCTGCGGAACATTCATGGGCGGTCTGGCCCAGCTGGCCCGCAGCCTCGGCCACCGAGTCACCGGATGTGACGCGAACGTGTACCCGCCGATGAGTGATCAACTCCTTGCGACCGGCATTGATTTGATTGAAGGATTTGGTTCGGAGCAGCTGTCGCTGAAACCCGATGTCTGGGTGGTCGGCAATGTGGCGCGACGAGGACAGCCCCTCATCGAATCTCTGCTCAATGAGCGCCAGCATTTTTGTTCGGGCCCGCAGTGGATGGCGGACCACCTGCTGGGGCAGTTTCGGGTTGCAGCCGTTGCTGGAACACATGGCAAAACCACCACGAGCTCCCTTCTTGCCTTCATCCTCGATGACGTCGGTCTTGCGCCCGGGTTTCTGATTGGTGGCGTTCCTGAAAACTTCGGCTGCTCTGCGAGGCTTGGCAAGAAGGGGGCCCCCTTCGTAATCGAAGCGGATGAGTACGACACCGCATTTTTCGACAAACGCTCCAAGTTCTTGCACTACCGTGCCGAGGTCGCAGTGCTCAACAATCTTGAGTTCGATCATGCAGATATCTTCGCGGACTTGGCCGCCATCGAGACACAGTTTCACCACTGGGTCCGAACCCTGCCCTCGCAGGGACGCATCGTGTGTCGAGCCAGAGAACCCGCTCTGCAGCGGGTGCTCGCCCGCGGCTGCTACACCCCAGTCGATTGGTTTGATGATGTGACTGGCCTCTCCGTCGGCGAGGATCTTCAGACTGCCGATGGCTATGAGGCCTTCTCTGTGTTGTCTCGGGGCCGCTCAGTGGCTAAGGTGAGAAGCACTCTGTGGGGTCCGCATAATCGGTCGAACGTGTTGGCGGCGATTTCAGCCGCCTGCGCGTTGGGGGTCTCACTGGAGGAGGCCTGTTTGGCCATTTCTCGATTCAGGGGCATCAAGCGTCGCATGCAACTGCGAGGCGAGGTTGCAGGCATTCGGGTCTTTGATGACTTTGCCCATCACCCCACCGCCATTGCCAATACCCTCCAGGGGCTGCGTCGACAGGCCACAGGCCAGCAGCGAATCCTGGCGGTGCTCGAGCCCCGATCCAACACGATGAAGATGGGCGTGATGCGCGAGGCGCTCCCTGCCTCGCTTGAGGCTGCCGATCTGGTCTTTGGTTACGAGGGAGGACTTGATTGGAGCCTGGCGCAGACGCTCGCCGCCCTGGGGGATCGAGCCCACTGCTCGCATGATCTCGATGCCTTGGTGGCTGTAATCGTAAAGTGTGCGCGCACAGGTGACCAGATTCTGGTGATGAGCAACGGTGGTTTTGGCGGCGTGCACGACAAGATTCTTCGGTCACTTGCCCAACGCGAGCGGGCTTAGGGGATGGCGACCTGTGTGTTCTTTGAAGAGTCTGGGGGCCTGAAGGCTGCAAGCGTCCTGAGCGAGACCGACTCGAGCCTGCAGGTGGAGCTAGGAACCGGTCGGCGAGTCAAGGTTAAGGCCTCTCACATCATTCTCAGGTTCGAGTCGACCGATGCCGCAGCCTCTTTGGCCGAAGCCCAGCAGCTCGCTCAGTCCCTCGATTCGGACTTCCTCTGGTCTTGCGCGCCTCCGGGAGAGTTTTCCGCGGTGGACTTTTCCAAGGAGGTCTTCGGAGACAGGCCGCGCCCTCCTGAGCAGATTGGTCTCGTGCTCGCGCTGAGCGCGGCACCGATCTACTTCAGCAAGCGAGGCAAGGGGGTTTTTCGGGCAGCGCCTGAAGACCAGGTCAAGGCAGCCTTGGCCGGACAGGAGCGCCGCCGATTGGCTGCACAGGAACAGGCGCACCTGGAGGGGGAGCTCCTTGCGAACCGGATTCCCGAATCCATGCGCGGCCAAGCGCTTTCGATGCTGGTTCGGCCAGACCGACAGTCGATCGCTTGGAAGGCCCTCGAGTCAGCGGCTCATCAGAAAAAGCTCTCGCCCGAGCGCCTGCTTCTCGATATTGGGGCCATCCCCTCTGCCTATGCTCTTCATCGGGCTCGATTCATTCGAGACTGCCTCCCTGAGGGCCTGGAGGCGAAATGGACGGACGAGGAGCGGGATGCGTGCAGACACCTGCATTCCTCTCTTTTAGCGACGCTGCCTCTTGCTGCAAGTGAGGCCTACTCCTTAGACGATGACAGCACGACCGAGGTGGATGATGCCTTCTCCTTGGAGCCGATGCATGGAGGCGGCGTTCGCGTGGGCATCCACATTGCTGCGCCCGGACTCCTCATTGCACCGGGCTCGCGGCTGGCAACGATGGCGCGTGAGCGAGCCTCCACGATCTACTTTCCGGGCGAGAAGATCACGATGCTCCCTCATGAACTCATTGAGCTGGCCTCGCTCAATGAGGGTCAGGAGGTGCCTGCCCTGTCGCTCTACTGTGAATTTGATGCTGCTGGAGCAATGGTGCGTCACGTGAGTCGAGTGGAGAAGGTGAGAGTGGCCCGGAACATTCGCCATGGTGCTTGGGAGGATGCGTTCGCAAACTGGCTCGGCGATTCGGGCCTTCAGTCGAGAGATGTGTCTCTGCCTTGGCAGGGGCTCCTGACTCTTCACCGTTTGGCGCTCGGACTTCGGACGCGTCGAGAGGAGGCGCGAGGTCGCCCGGAGCCCACGGGCCGGGTCGACTTCACCGTCGGTGTGCAGTGGGCAGAAGAGGCACTTGCCCGGGAGGAGGGTCGGGGAGTGCCCACCCTCGGGCTTCGACAGCGCGGCTCGCCCGTGGATCTGCTGGTCTCTGAGTTCATGATTCTGACGAATGTGACGTGGGGCGAGACGCTGGCGCTGGGGCAACTGCCTGGCATTTATCGTTGCCAGAGCATGGGCCGGGTGCGCATGCAGACCTCCCCGGGACCGCATCAAGGCCTGGGTGTGAGTCACTATGCCTGGTCGAGCTCGCCACTTCGGCGTTACGCAGATCTGGTGAATCAGTGGCAGCTGTTGTCGGTCCTCGGTCACGGCGAGCCGGCATTTCGGTCGGGGGACGCTCAGCTGCTTTCCGATGTCGCCCACTTTGATGGCGCCTACGATCAGTATGCGAACTTTCAGAGTGCCATGGAGCGCTACTGGAGTCTGCGTTGGTTGGGACTTCAGATGGGGCTCAGCAGCGAGTCATGGTCCGCGCCGGATGAGGGTGTGGCCCTCGTTGAGGAGGCTGTTGCCCTTCGGACTGAGGGAAGCTTTCGTCTGCGGCGCGCCCCTGTGGTTTTCCGACTGAGTGAGTTTGGTGGTGTCGGGGCGGGAACCGTGGTGGAGGTCTCCTGCCTTGCTGCAGACGCGCTCGAGATCTCCCTTGCTGCAAGAGGGGTGCGCGTCCTCAACGAGCGGTCCATCGACAAGTATGCGGTTTTGGGACAGCCGATTTCCCACAGCCGCTCCCCCATGATTCACGCAAGCTTCGCGGAGCAGCTTGGCGAGGAACTGACCTACGAGGCCCTCGAGGTTTCGGCAGAGGCGCTTCTCCCCGAGTTGAATCGCCTGAAGGCGCTCGGATACAAGGGGCTCAATCTCACCGTTCCCCTCAAAGAGCATGCGTATCAACTCGCGCTTGAACAGGGCTGGCCCTTGACGGGTCGGGCACGTGCTGCCCAGGCAGTGAACACGCTTCGTGCGGAGGAGGAGGGCTGGTCTGCCGATAACACCGACGGTCTGGGTCTTGTTCGAGATCTAGAGCGCGCCTTGGCGGGAGGGCTGCAGGGGAGGTCGGTCTTGCTCATAGGAGCCGGAGGTGCAGCGCAGGGCGTAATCGGCCCCCTCTTAGAGTCCGGGGTGACGTCCATCCTCTTGGCCAATCGCACGCTCGAGAGGGCCGAACGCATAGCAGATCGATTCGAGCCCTCGCGCGTTCGGGCAGTCGCGCTCTCTAGTCTCTTGGAGGAGAAGACAGCCGAGGGAGACCCTTGGCCTCGTTTGGTGGTGAATGCCAGTTCGGCAAGCCTGCAGGGCGAGGCGCTTGCCGCTCACCCCTCAATCTTCTCGCACGCCGAACTCGTTCTGGACATGATGTACGGGGCGAAACCTTCAGCGTTTATGCAGCAGGCGATGTCACATGGGGCCACGCACTGTCTCGACGGACTGGGCATGCTGGTGGAGCAGGCTGCAGAGGCCTATTCCGTGTGGCGGGGTCGAAGGCCGCAGACCGAGCCGGTGCTTCGTCGTTGTCGAGAGATGCTCTCAGAGGAGACTGGCTAGTCAGCCTTCCAGTGGCCTGAGCGGCCCCCTTCTTTTTCAAGGAGGCGAATGTCACTCATCACCATGCCCCGGTCGATGGCCTTCACCATGTCATAGATGGTGAGGAGGCCAACCTGAACAGCGGTGAGCGCCTCCATCTCAACCCCCGTCTTCCCCGTGAGCCCCACGGTTGCGGTGCATTGCACCGCAGACTCGGTCTCAAGAAGTTCGAACTGAACAGAGACATGGGTGAGGGGCAGCGGGTGGCAGAGCGGGATGAGGTCGCTCGTCCGCTTCGCAGCTTGAATGGCTGCGATGCGCGCAATCCCGAGTACGTCCCCCTTCTTGGCTGTCCCCCCTCGAATCACAGCAAGAGTCGTTGCGAGCATCTTGATGCGACCAGTGGCGGTGGCGCGCCTTTCCGTGTCAGACTTCGACGCTACATCGACCATATGGGCCTGACCCTGGTCATCAAAATGGCTCAGCGTGTTCATAACCTCATCATAGCCGCGGTGCTTGCCTCCGGAGGGACGCTTCTTGCCCAGCCCCTGCCGGGCCGAAGCCCCTCTGCGGTCTCAGACAACCTTCCGGCCCTCGGAGAGGCGGCGGTGGAGGAGCTGAGCCCCGTTGCAGAGCGGCGCCTCGGCCGCGCGATTTTTCACGAATTGGTGAGGGCTGGCGTGGTCTACGACGACCCGGAGGCCACTGACTACCTCACGATTCAGAGCAACCGACTGCTCGATGTTGCTCGAGAGCAGGGGCATCTCAGGGCGAGCGCCCTGGACCTTTCAACCTTTCAATTCTTCATGGTGAATGACCCCAGCATCAATGCGTTTGCGTTGCCCGGGGGTTTTGTTGGTGTTCACACCGGACTCATTGTGCAGGCGAGTACGGAGGCCGAACTCATGTCGGTCATGGCGCATGAGATTGGCCATGTGACGCAACGCCACATCGCCCGAATGTTTGGTCAGCAGAGGCAATCCACCGCGGTGTTTGCCGCCGCAGCCATATTGGCGGCACTCGCAGCCACGAAGAGCCCAGATGCCGCGACTGGCCTCCTCTCTCTTGGCCAGACGCTTGCTGTGCGAGACCAGCTGGCGTTCTCTCGAGATGCCGAGCGCGAGGCTGATCGGGTCGGCTTCTCTCTTCTGGTGTCGTCAGGGTTCGATGGGTACGGCATGTCCTCCCTCTTTGAACGCCTCTTGCAGTCCGCGAAATTCATGGACTCGAATGCACCCAGCTGGATGCGAACCCACCCCCTGACCTCGGAACGAATCAACGACATCACCCTGAGGCTGAATCAGCTTCCCAGCACGGCACCCGTTCGTGCGCAGAGCATTGAATTTGGGTGGGTCCGGCAGCGTCTCACCATTCGGGGTGCCCGTTCGATGGACGGTCTCGCTCGTCAACGCGCACTTCTGCAGGAAGAGCTCTCACGCTTACCCGCAACGGATCATGCCCAACGTGCCCGTGCGAGTTATGGCATGGCCTGGGCTTTCTGTGAGGAGAGAAAGGCCGCAGAAGCGGCACTCTGGCTGCAGTCAGCGCGGATGGAGGCGCAGCAGTCGGGTCAGCTGGCAGTGGTCGAGCCCATGCTCATGCGGCTGGAACAGGAGCTCGCAATCTTGGAGCGCAAGCCTGCCCGAGCCGTCCAGATCGCTGAGCGTGCCACCCAGGTGGCGCCGCGCTCGGTGAGCACGCGCGCCATCCTTCGGGCCGGAACGGAGGCAGCACTTCAGGATGCTCGGGCCGACTGGGCCCTGATCACAAGCAAAGATCTGGTGCGACGTTGGCCAGAAGATCGTGAGGCCTGGCGTCTCCTGTCGCAGTCAGCCTCCGCCCAGGGCCAGAGGGCTTATTCGCACTGGGCGGTGGCTGAGCGCTACGCGCTCTCTGGTGCCTGGCGAGCCGCGATCGAGCAACTCGATCTTGCCCGCAAGGCTGGCGATGGCGATTTTGCGCTGCTCTCCCAGGTGGATGTGCGAATGTCTGTGATGCGAGCAGAGATGGCTCGCGAGGCCATCGAGGCCAAGCAGCGCTAGCCGCTCACGCGTCTCGGCCCGCAAGTGCTAGCGGAAGATGACGGTCTTGTGGCCGTTGATCAGGATGCGGCGTTCGGCATGCCACCGCACCGCGCGCGCCAGGACGCGCGACTCAATGTCCCCCCCGATGCGAGAGAGGGCCTGCGCATCAAGCGTGTGGTCCACCCGCTCGACATCCTGCTCAATGATGGGCCCCTCATCGAGTTCGGTTGTGATGTAGTGAGAGGTGGCACCGATGATCTTGACGCCCCGAGCAAAGGCCTGATCGTAGGGTTTTGCTCCCTTGAAGCTGGGCAAGAAGGAGTGATGGATATTGATTGCGCGCCCCGCCCAGTCCACGCAGAGTTCAGGCGAAATCACCTGCATATACCGAGCCAGCACGATGAGATCGACCTCTAAAGTTTGAGAGAGCTCTCGCAGTTGAGCCTCCTGGGACGGGCGCGAGGCCGCGTCAACTGGGAGGAAATGAAAAGGCACGCCATGGTGCTCAACGAGGTGCCGCAGGTCTGGGTGGTTGGATGCGACCGCTGCGATATGCACGGGTAATTGCCCATTGGTCGTGCGATAGAGCAAATCATTGAGGCAGTGCCCAAGGCGAGAGACCAGCAGAAGGACGCGGCATTTTCGCTGTGCACGGGTGATTTGCCACTGCATATCGAAGGTGTGGGCCAACGATGAGAATGCCCCCGAGAGCGATTCCACGTCTTCTGTTGTGGGCGCATCGAAATGCACGCGCATGAAAAAGCGTCCGGCCTCGTCATCCCCGAACTGCGCTGAGTCGAGAATGTTGCAGCTCCTCTGGAACAGACACTCGGAGACTCGAAAGACGATGCCTTGAGCATCAGGGCAGGAGAGTGTCAGGATGAAGTCGTGGTGGAGGATTGTCATGGGTCGGTGTGCATCAAGTCCTCGAGGGTGGCGCGCACCCGCCCCGGGGCGATTTGCTCAAGGCAGGCAAGGGTACCGAGGGGGCAGGACCGAGCCAGGCAGGGACTGCAGTCGAGGCCAAGCCAGATGGATGTTGAGTGTGCGCCGCGAAGGGGGGTGCGGCGGGGGTCACTCGATCCGTAGAGGCCCAATGTCGGCCTTCCAAGCGCAGCCGCCGCATGCATGAGACCCGAATCGTTGCTTACAACGGCGTCCGCCTCGCTCAGCAGAGCGATCGCTTCTCCAAGGCTGGTCTGCCCTGCTCGGGGCATAAATCGGGCTCGGTCTCTCTCTTCGAGACCACTGAATAGACTGGTCTGGATGCGCGACTCGATCTCTTGGTCTCGCTGGGTTCCCAGGGTCATCACGCTTCCACCTGCCTCAATCCACATGCGTGCGAGAGACGCCGCGTGCTCGGCTGGCCATTGCTTGGCCGGACCGAATTCGGCCCCGGGACAGAGCGCAAGTCGGCGTCCGGCGCAAGAGAACCACGCAAGGCTGCCGGTGAGGCGCCCAGGAGGTGTGATCTGTGGCTTGGTCTCGAGGGCCCGGGCCGGATGGTCGGCCAAGGCAGCGTAGGCCTCTGGCTGAGAGGGCCCCAGGGGCCGTCGGCGCTGGTTGATAAGCCCAAGCCGCATCTCGCCTAACAGCCCGCGTCGATGGGGAATGCGAGCCAGCCATGGAATGAGTGCCGACTTCCAGCTGTTGGGGCAGACCACGGCACGCTCGTAACCCGCCTTGGTCAGCTCCCGCGCCCAGCGACGTCGCTCGGAAAGCTCGAGTGCGCCTCGCTGAAATCGGGCCGGCAGAACGCGTCGGGCGCCTGGCATATGCGCGAAGAGCTCTGTGAGAGTTTCGTTGCAGAGAACATCAACGGGGCCCCGCTCAGCCAGGTCGGCGAGCAGGGGTTGCGACATGACCGCATCGCCCACCCACTGGGGAGCGATAAAGAGGCATGACCCAGAAGCAGCGTTAGTGCGACGCAGGGGACGCCCCCTCAGCGAGCACATACTCTGTGCCGCAATAGGGGCATCTCGCCGAACCCTCAGAAAGATCGAGAAAGACTCGGGGGTGACTGCTCCAGAGCGGCATCTGGTCGTTCGGGCAATGAGCTGGGAGATCTTGGGCCTGCAGAACCACAGGTTCTTGGTGACGGGCGACTGTCATGGAACGAGCCTCTTAAGTGATGAAGGGTGGGGCATCAGACCGGCGAGAGCCACGCACTGTACTGGGGAGCCCGTCCGCTCACTGCATCAAAAAACAACGACTGAATTCTCTCCGTGATGGGGCCGCGACCGCCCGAGCCGATCATTCGATCGTCCAACTCTCGGATGGGCGTGACCTCCGCGGCCGTTCCCGTGAAAAACGCTTCGTCCGCGCAATAGATCTCGTCGCGAGTGATGCGTTTTTCGATGACCTCAAAGCCCAAATCATGCGCGATGGTGATGACACTCTCGCGCGTGATGCCATCAAGGCAGGATGCGAGGTCGGGCGTGAAGACCTTGCCGCGCTTCACGACAAAAAGGTTTTCTCCCGCACCCTCCGATACATAGCCGTCGGTGTCGAGCAGCAGAGCCTCATCGTAGCCATTGGCGGCGACCTCTTGGTGGGCCAGGATGGAGTTGATGTAGTAGCCACTGGCTTTTGCCCGCACCATCGACACATTCACGTGGTGTCGAGAAAACGACGAGGTTTTCACTCGAATGCCCCGGGTGAGTCCATCTTCTCCGAGATAGGCGCCCCAGGGCCAGGCAGCGATCGCAAGGTGGATCGAGTTGCCCTGAGCCGCGATGCCAAGTTTTTCCGAGCCGATCCAGGCGATGGGTCGGATGTAACAGGACTTGAGCCCATTTCTCCGAACAACCTCTTTTTGGGCCCCCTCGATGGTGGCCGCATCGAAGCCGAGGTTCATCTGGAAAATCTTGGCTGAGTTGAGCAGGCGACGGGTGTGATCCGCGAGCCGAAAAATCGCTGTGCCAGAGGGCGTCTCATAGGCACGCACGCCCTCAAAGACACCCATGCCGTAGTGAAGTGAGTGCGTGAGCACATGAATCTGGGCATCCCTCCACGGTATGAGGTCACCGTCTTTCCAGATCCATCCATCGCGATCGGCCATTGACATGCGTCGTCTCCCTTTTGATTTCCCGCATTTTAAGGCCCTTACCCCTTCGGTCGAGAATGAATCTCCGACAGGCTGCGAACATGCGAGGGCGCATCCGAAAAGACCTGCGCCCAGAGGGAGGTCACGGCCTCTCGTTCATTCTGGAACTCTGCGGCGTTCACGCGCGCAGTCGGGGCGCCCGCGAGTCGCAGGATGTGTTGGGTCTTTCGGAGGTCGCGATAGGCCTGAGCCACGCTTCGAGCCAGACCACGATCGACCAGTCTCAGGTCGGCTGCGCAAAGCATGAGCGCGATGTTGCCGAGATTTTTTGCCAGATCGGGGTGGGCGTGCGCGTGCCGAAGCACCAGGGCCTGGACCATGAATTCGATATCGACCATTCCGCCGCGATCGTGCTTGAGGTCGAAGTCTTCGCTGGTATTGGGGTGACCCTCATGCATTTTCTGGCGCATCGCAAGGATTTCCTCCAGGAGGGGCGCCACCGGACGCGGCATGCAGATGAGCTCCTCGCGGGCACGCTCAAAGGCCCTGCCGATGTTCGAATCTCCCGCACAAAAGCGTGCGCGCGTGAGCGCCTGATGCTCCCAGACCCAGGCCGTCTTGCGTTGGTAGCTCACGAAGCCCGCGAGGTCTGAGACCAGCAGTCCAGCGTTGCCGTTGGGCCGCAACCTCAGATCAATGTCAAAGAGCGATCCCGCGGCGGTCTGGGTGGAGAGCCAGTTGCTCATTCTCTGAGCGAGTCGCGCGTACCGTTCCGGCGCTCGTTCGTCCGCATCTTCGTAAACGAAAATAAGGTCAAGGTCCGAGGCGTAGCCCAACTCTTTCCCGCCAAGCTTTCCATAGGCGATGACCGCGAAGGCGGGCGTCTCTCGGTGCCGCTGCGCCATGGAAGCCCAGGCCGCCTGCAGCGTGAGCTCAAGGATGAGGTCTGCGAGCGCCGAAATCTGATCGGATAAAGACTCCACGGGCCAGCGACCCTCGAGGTCTTGCACCATGAGTCGAAAGAGTTGCCCGTGATGGGCCTCCCGAAGGATGTCCATCTGGCGCTCGACGTCGGGCTGGCCGTCCCTTTGCGCATCGGTGAGCTGCGCAAGGATGTCTTGGCGGAGAAGGCCGAGCTGCGGCGCCTCAAAGAGGGTTCGGTCATCGAGCAGCTCATCGAGCACGATGGGATTTCGGCGCAGGTAACCGGCCGCCCATCGGGAGGCATCAATCACACGAGCGACGCGGGAAAGGGCCTGTGGATACTCATCAAAGAGGGCCAGATAGGAGCTTCGGCCTCGGAGGCTGTGGACCAGGTCCTCCATCTGCGCACGAACCCACTCGGGGTCTCGGGTGTTGGCTGCCTGGGTGCTGATCGCTACGGCTATTCGGCTGAGGCGGCTCTCGCGATCCGTCGGTCGCAGAGCGGCCTCATCGCCGCCGGCACTCTCCTGCCCATGAAAGAGACGGTCAAACACGGCGCTCGCCTGTTCGGCATGGACCATGATCAAGGCCTCGAGCGCCGTTGCGTCGCCGAGGCCCATGGCAGAGGCTAGCCGAGTGTAGGCCTCCTGCTGCCCCGAAAGGACATGGGTCTGTTGGTCCTCCTCATACTGCAGGCGATGTTCAAGTCGCCTCCAGAACGCGTATGCGGCCTGGAGCCCTCGATGCTCTTCCTCGCTGATGCGGCCCTGCTGGGCCAGTGTCTGGAGAATGATGCGTGTTCCTCGGGCGCGCAGAGCCTCATCTCGTCCGCCTCGAATCAGCTGAAAGAGTTGGGCGACGAATTCAATCTCTCGAATGCCACCGCGACCCAGTTTGACGTCGACGGTTGGGAGGCTCCCTGCGGTGCGAGCCTCGCGGCGCAGCTCTCTGCGTTGGGCCTCCGCTCGAATCTGTTCATGAAGGTCTCGAAGCGCGGAGAGTGCGTTGAAGTCGAGGTAGCGTCGAAAGACGAAGGGTCTTCGAACAGACTCGAGCGCCTGAAGGCTCTGCGAGAAGGCCTCGAGACTTTGGAAGACGGGCAGGTTCACGACGCGGGCTTTGACCCAGGCATAACGCTCCCACTCACGCCCATGCACGACGAGGTAGTCCTCAAACATGGCAAGCGAGTGAACGATCGGCCCGGCATCCCCATTCGGTCGAAGGCGAAGGTCGACGCGAAAGGCGAATCCATCTTCGGTGTGACTGGCCAGAAGTGCCGACATCCTTTTTCCAACTCGGGAGAAGAAATCGATTGCGTCTAACCGCCCCGAGGGTCCGCCTGACGTCTCTCCCCCATCGGGCAATAGGTAGACCAGATCGACATCAGACGATGCATTGAGCTCGCCACCACCCAGTTTGCCCATCCCAACCACCAGGAGGTCCAAGGGATCGCCGTGGGGGGATCGTGGTTCGCCGAATCGAGCCGCGAGCTCGTGCGCACTCGCCCGATAGGCCTCTTGAATACAGAGCTCAGCAAGGGTGGTGATGGAGGAGAGGTTCTCCTCGAGTGAGGCGAGGGCCGAGAGATCTCGTGCGGCAATGGCAAGCAAGACGCTGTTTCGAAAGCGGCGAAGCCCGGCCTCCGTGGACCCCAATTGCTGCGAGACCGAATGAAAGATGCGGTTGAACTGGGCCTCTATCCGCTCCCGAGTGAGTGGCGCAGATGGGCTCATCACGAGCCCCTGCGCTTCGATTCGAGGGAGGGACCGACGAGCAAAGCCCGATTGGGCGAGCAGGGTCTCGTAGGGATTGTGCGGATGACTCACGTCAAATCGTCTGTGCGACGCCTGGCTATGCAAGAATTTCGATCATGCCACCTGACCCAGCAGTACCCTCTGGCATGCCCCCCTCGGTGGGACTGCATCGGCAACTCATGAAGTGGCTAGGAATTCTCGCGCTTGTTTTGGGGATTGTTGGTGTCGCAGGATTTGCCTACGCCCGCTTCGTGTTGTGGCCCCAGGTGGAGTCACGACTCAATAGCGACGCGGCCTGGATGCGTGAATTCGCGCCGGCCCTCTCTCCCCTGGGGCTGCGCTTAGAAGTGGTGGGCGTTCGAGCGGAGTGGGAGTCATGGCTCTCGCCTCAAATTTCCATCCGTCAGGCGAGCCTGACGGATGCCTCTGGGGATGAGGTCCTCTCCGCCCTTGGCACTCGGGCACGGTTTGGTCCTCGAAGTCTCCTGTCGGTCTGGCTTGGCCTGCCGGTTTTCTCTCGCCTCGACATGGACGAGGTGCATGTTCGTGTGGTGCGAAGTCGGGAGGGTCTTACGCGGGTGGCGGGCTTCCCGCTCAAGCCGGACGCGCCCGCTGATCCCCGATTGTTTGAGGGCCTCTCTCATCAGGGACCCTTCTCGCTGAGCCAGCTTCGCGTGAGCTGGGTGGATGAGAGTGAGCGCGGCCAACGTCATGAGGGCGTCCTCAGCCTCTCTCAGATGTCTCTGCGGCTTCGCGGCGACCATCTATCTGCGCAGGCCAAAGATCTCGATCTCTCCGCGTTGTCGCCCGCCCTCGCTCGCGCGACCTCCGGACTCGATATTCCCACGCTGAGCGGTCGTATCCGTTCCATGCAGCTCGATTGGGATGGTGATGTCCGAGAGATGACCGAGATGAGCGCATCGAGTCGACTGCGGCGATCGACTCTTGACGCGGAGTTTGAAGACCTCGGGCTGGAGCGCCCAGCTCGCTCGGGACCATCTGGTTCGTCGGCCTTTGCGGTTCAAGGCCTATCGGGGCGCCTGCGTGTGGCAGCAGACAAGGGCCGACTGCAGATTGAGGAGGGCCCGGCAAGACTCTCCGCCCCCTCGTTCTTGGTTGCTGGGCCCGTCGCCTTTGATCGAGTGAAGGTCGTGTTGGACTGGTCTGTCAAAGACTGGACAGAGAGTGCGAGCGGGCTGCCGCGCGCGTTGGAAGTGCATCTTCAGTCGATCGAGCTTGATAACCATGACCTCTCGCTGAGGGCCAGGGGCTCTCAAGGCTTCCAAGACGGCCAGGCGGGCACTGCCCAGATTCGCGGCACGCTCGAGCGTCTTCTGCCTGAGCGCGCATTCGCCTACGTCCCCTCGACCGTGGGGCCCGATGCGCGGGCTTGGATTCGCCGCGCTTTTTCTGCTGCTCGGCCCGCTTCGGGCGAGTTCTCTCTCGACGGTCGGCTGCAGGACTTTCCCTTTCGGGACCCCAAGTCCGGGCAGTTCCAAGCGAGTCTTCGCCTGCCAGAGACCACCCTGCTTTTTGCGCCCGAGTGGCCCGTCTTCGAGCGCGCGGCCATCGATTTGCGTTTCGAGGGCCCTCGACTCTTTGTGAGCAGTCGCCAAGCCTCGTTGGCGGGAAGTCGACTCGCTCGCGTCGAGGGGGAGATCGCCGATCTGGAGGCAGACCAGCCCATGCTTTCGCTCACCGGTCGATTTGACTCCCCCTTGGCGGTCTTGATTCAGACCGTCAACCAATCCCCGGTGAAGGGCATGCTCTCCAATCTCACTGAGGGGGCTCGGGCCAGCGGCCACGGACAGCTCGACCTCGGATTGCTCGTGGATCTCTCCGATCCGGATCGGTCGCGCGTGAATGGCCAGCTGGAGGTTAAGGCGGCAAGCGTGCGACTTGACGGGGGGATTCCTGAGTTGTCCGGACTGGGCGGACAACTCGCTTTCAACGAAGAAGGGCTTCGGAGCCTCGCACTCTCTGGGCAGGCGCTGGGCGGCCCCATTCGCCTGGAGCACGTGCCTCACGTGGGCAAGACGCGTCTGCGAGCCTCTGGCGAGGTCCAGGGGCCCGGCCTTGAGGCATGGTTGCGCTCGGATGTGGGCGTGCCGGTCCGTGGTGCGCTCGTGGGGTCCTCACCCTATCTCTTTGAGCTGGAGGCAGACCGGACCGGCATTCGCGCGGAGGCCAAGAGCAGTCTGAAGGGGCTGGCGATTCGTCTGCCCTTTCCGGCCCGAAAGCTCGCGCAGGACGACTGGGCGCTCAGCCTCTCTTTGAGGCAGTCGGCCATGGGGGCAGCCTCTCGCAGGCAGCAGTGGGCCTTACAGACCAAGGACAACCGCTTGACTGCTCTGATCGAACAGCAGCTCTCGGCCTCGGGACGTCAGATGAGGGGGTCCCTGGGCGTGGGCGTTCTCGCCCGTGAACCGCGCTCAGAGGGTCTCGCCGTCCAAGTGGTTGCAAGTTCGCTCTCGCTTGAGCGCTGGCTCGACGCGATCGATCGTCAGCTGAGTCAGGGCAGCGTCGTGAGAGGCAACGACACGCGCTCTGGCCCCGGCCTCTCCCTGGTGGAGGTGAGCACCCCGGTGATGCGAGTGGGGTCTCAGAAACTAACGGCCCTGAATGCGCGCGCGACCCCTCAGACCGGTTCGTGGTCTATTGAGTTGAATTCGAGTGAGGCGGCTGGTCAGATGACGTGGCGAGCCAACCCGCAGGCCGCCCGAGGCCCCTCTGAATCCAAGGGCACGCTCGTGGCTCGGCTCTCACGACTCTGGCTCACTCGCCCGAGCGAGGAGGCGCGAGCAGAGGCCCCTACGGAGTCGGAGGGGGAGGGTGATAACGCCGTGACGGCCCTCTCGGAGGCCCGACGCTGGCCCAGCATTGATCTCATCGCAGAGGATTTTCGGCGGGGACCAAGCCAGTTCGGTCGGCTCACGATCGATGCGGCGCCCAGCTCATCGGAATCTGGCTGGCTTGTGCGTCAGCTGATGGTGGTGAGTCCATCTGCTCGCCTCGAAGCGAGCGGTCGCTGGGCTGCCAAAAGAGGAGGCGGCACCGCAGCCGACTCCCCCTCTGAGACAAGCCTGAAGGTGAATCTCAAGGTTCTCAGTGGAGGGGGGCTGCTCGAGCAGCTCTCGCACCCCGACCTCATCAAGGATGCTCCCGGCACTGTGCGTGGCGAGCTCGCCTGGGACGGATCGCCCGCCGATTTTCGCGTCGCCTCTCTTCGGGGTCAGCTGAGCCTCGACTTGGAGGGAGGGCGATTTCTTAAGGCTGACCCGGGACTTGCGAAGCTCATCGGCGTGGTCAACCTGCAGTCGCTTCCGTCCCGAATCAGCCTCGATTTCCGAGACATCTTTTCCGATGGATTTGTTTTTCAACGTGTGCGGGGAGACGTTCGATTCGAGCGGGGTCGCGCGAGCACCCAGAATCTTCGAATCGTGGGCGTGCAGGCGTCGGTCTTCATTGAGGGCGATGCCTATCTGCCCAAAGAGACCCAAGACATTCGAGTGCTTGTTCTGCCAGAGCTCAACGCCGGCCTGGCCTCGCTCGGTTATGCGCTCATCAATCCGGCCATCGGTCTGGGCAGTTTCTTGGCACAGTACGTCTTGCGTGATCCGTTGCGGCAGATTCTGGCCTATGAGTACCGAGTGACTGGCCCCTGGGATGCACCCTCGGTCACGGAGGTCGCTCGTCGAGAGGTGAAACCTTGAGCGTGTTCGCGAGCCGTCCGCCGGTGAGGGTTGCTGCCGTTCAGATGGTCTCCTCCTCCTCCCGAGACGAGAACCTTGGCGCGATGCGGCACTGGGTGGGGGAGGCCGCCAAGGCGGGGGCGAGCCTGGTTCTTCTGCCCGAGTACTTCTGTCTGATGGGTCGGCGCGATCAAGACAAGGTGCTCATCGCTGAACCCTTTTCATCGGAGTCCTCTCGAGGCCCCATCCAAGCGGCCCTCGCCGAGACCGCGAGGCAACACGGTGTATGGCTTATCGGCGGAACCGTGCCGATTCAAAGCCCAGACCCCGCTCGAGTTTTCAATGCCATGCTCGTCTTTGGACCTGATGGCCAGTGCAAGGCGCGCTACGACAAACTCCACCTCTTTTCTTTCAGGACAGAGAGTGAGTCCTACGACGAGACGCGCTCGATTTGTCCGGGTGCTTCGCCCGTCACATGCCAGACGGTCGCGGGTCGCACCGCCTTGTCGGTCTGCTACGACATTCGCTTTCCAGAGTTTTATCGCGCGACGGACAGATCCGAGCCACCCGACCTCATTTTGGTCTCTGCGGCCTTCACGGCGACGACCGGCGAGGCCCACTGGGAGACTCTTCTGAGGGCGCGGGCGATTGAAAACCAATGCTGGCTTTTGGCGAGTGCCCAGGGTGGCGAGCATGACAACGGTCGTCGCACCTGGGGCCACAGCATGCTCGTCGATCCCTGGGGCCGGATCGTCTCAGAGCGATCAACGGGAGAGGGGCTTGTGATGGGCAACGTCGATTTCGGTCAGATGGCATCGCTTCGCTTACACTTGCCTGCTCTTTCGCACCGTGTCTTGTAGCCATGACTCCCGCCGACGCCGCCATTGCCTCGCTCGCCGCCGCCCACCAGCTGCTGCTTGAGCCGCACGGACTCTCCGAACAAGATCTTCACGAGGCCCTGGCCCAGATCCACGCCCACCGCGTCGACTATGCCGATCTCTACCTCCAGTATTCAAAGGCCGAGGCTTGGAGCCTCGATGAGGGCATCGTGAAGACTGGCAGTTACTCCATCGATCAAGGGGTCGGGGTTCGAGCGATCTCGGGGGAGAAGACTGCCTTTGCCTACAGCGACACCCTGAGTCCAGCGGCCCTGCATGAGGCCGCAGTGACGACCCGCAGCATTGCTCGTTCGGGCGGACGTCGGGCAGGCGTCCTCGTGGCCAGCCAGCGTGACCGCCTCGTTCGGGACCGCGAGGTCTTTCAGCGGGGTGGCCCAGCCCCCCTCTACCTTCCGAACGACCCCATCGCCGCGCTCACCGCGGCAGACAAAGTTGCCTTGCTGATGGAGCTGGAGGGTTATGCCCGCGCTGCAGACCCGCGTGTTTTGCAGGTGATGGCCTCGTTGGTGGCTGAGCTCGATGTGATTCTTGTCATGCGCAGTGATGGCCGAATCGCCGCGGATGTGCGACCCCTTGTGCGCCTCTCGATCACCGTGATCGCCCAGGCCGAAGGTCGCAGAGAGCAGGGATCGAGCGGCGGAGGTGGCCGGACCGACCTCACCGTCTTTACGCCTGATGTTCTTCGTGGGCATGCCCATGAGGCAGTTCGTCAGGCTCTGGTGAACCTCGAATCGCGACCCGCTCCAGCAGGCCAGATGCCTGTGGTCCTGGGTCCCGGTTGGCCTGGCGTGCTCTTGCACGAGGCCGTTGGGCACGGGCTGGAGGGCGACTTCAACCGCAAAGGCTCCTCGGCTTTTGCGGGCCGGATGGGTCAGAGGGTTGCTGCCAAAGGGGTGACAGTCGTCGACGATGGCACCCTGGCGGGCCTTCGAGGCTCTCTTCACATCGACGATGAAGGCAACCCAAGCCAGTGCAATGTGCTCATTGAAGACGGCGTATTGACGGGGTATCTGCAGGACAGTCTGAACGCGCGCCTCATGGGCGTGTCAGTCACGGGCAACGGACGCCGCGAGAGCTACGCACATCTCACCATGCCGCGAATGACCAATACCTTTATGCGGTCGGGTGACCAAGACCCCGAGGAGATCATCTCCTCGCTTCATCGCGGACTCTTCGCAGTCAACTTCGGCGGAGGCCAGGTGGACATCACGAGTGGGAAGTTTGTCTTCTCCGCTTCGGAGGCCTACTGGGTTGAAAATGGTCGAAAGCAATTCCCAGTGAAGGGCGCGACCATCATTGGCAACGGACCCGATGCGCTGACCCGGGTCACGATGATCGGCAACGACCTGCGACTCGACACTGGTGTGGGCACCTGCGGCAAAGAAGGGCAGAGTATTCCGGTGGGTGTTGGCCAACCCACCCTTCGAATCGAGGGGCTCACCGTCGGGGGCACGGGGTAACATTTCGCAATGCACAACACCTCAAACCTGCGGATCCGGGACATCAAGCCCCTCATCACTCCTGATGAACTGATCGAGAAGATCCCCCTCACCGAGACGATTGCCGATGTGGTCTCGGGTGCTCGTCGAGCCATCCACGCCATCCTTCATGAGATGGACGATCGACTCTTAGTGGTCATGGGGCCCTGCTCGATCCATGACCCGACGGCCGCCCTGGAGTACGCGCATAAACTACTGGGCGAGCGCAAGCGCTATGCCAATGAGCTTGAGATCGTGATGCGCGTTTACTTCGAAAAGCCGCGAACCACGGTTGGATGGAAGGGGCTCATCAACGACCCGCACCTGGACAACAGCTTCGATATCAATAGCGGTCTGCATCAAGGCCGCGAGGTGCTGGCGCACATCAACGCTTTGGGCCTCCCCGCAGGTGTGGAGTTTCTCGATGTGATCTCTCCGCAGTACATCGCCGACTTGGTGGCGTGGGGTGCCATCGGGGCTCGCACAACCGAGTCGCAGGTTCACCGTGAGTTGGCCTCCGGACTCTCTTGCCCAGTTGGCTTTAAGAACGGGACGGATGGAAATTGCCGAATCGCCTTCGATGCCATCAAGGCCGCCTCTCATCCCCATCACTTTCTCTCAGTGACCAGCGAGGGGCGCTCGGCCATCGTGTCGACCGCAGGAAATGAGGATTGTCACGTCATCCTTCGGGGCGGCAAGACCCCGAACTACGATGCGCAGAGTGTGGAGGCGGTCTGCCGAGATGCCGCTGCCGCCCATCTCGCCTGCCGGCTCATGATCGATATGAGCCATGGGAATTCGAGCAAGAAGCCTGAGAATCAGCTGCTCGTGGCGCAGTCGGTGGCCCAGCAGGTGGCCGATGGGGACGATCGAATCTTTGGCGTCATGGTGGAGAGCCACCTGGTCTTTGGTCGACAAGATTTGCTGCCGGGAATGACGCTCAAAGACCTCACCTATGGACAGAGCATCACCGACGGCTGTATTGCCTGGGACGACAGCCAGACGATTCTCGAGATGCTCTCAGAGGCCGTGAAGGCCAGACGCGTGAGGGCCGCGGCCGCCGACTGACGCTCCCTTCGTCAGGAGGAAGATGGGCCCGCGCTCTGCCTGAGCGCACTGCGTCGCCAGACCACCTCGGCCTCGCCCAGTCGCCGGGCTAGGCTGCGCGAGAGGATAAAGAGCAGGTCAGAGAGTCGATTCAGATAGAGACGAGGAAGGTCATCGAGCGCATCCTCGCGATCAGGCTCGGCGGCCTTGAGTGAGACCACGCAACGTTCTGCCCGCCGGGCAACCGTGCGCGCGACATGAGCCTGGGCAACAACCCGAGAGCCCCCTGGCAGCACGAAGTCTTTGAGGGGGGGCAGGTCGGCATTGAAGGCTTCAATCCAGGCGTCGAGCTGGGTGAGCCGATCCTCAGTCAGGATGCTTTGGCCGGGCAGGCACAGGCTGCCACCCAGGTCGAATAGATCGTGCTGAATGACCGCGAGACAGTCCTCAATGGATCCGAGTGAGGACGAATCGGCCTGGATTTGCGCATCTTGCTGGCGCTCTTGAAGGTCTGCTCGGAGCAGTCCGATCTGACTGTTGAGTTCGTCAACCTCGCCCAAGGCTTGGATGCGAGGATGGTCTTTGTCCAAGCGAGAGCCGTCAGCAAGGCCCGTGGTGCCGTCGTCTCCCGTACGGGTCGTGATTTTTGTCAGTCGGTGTCCCATGGCACTCAGTCTACCGGCATTAAACTATGGGGATGAATGCGCCGCGCGAACTTGGATTGGGTGAACTTCGATTCGCTGATCTGACCGAGCCCCTGGCTTCAGATAAGCGCGAACCTTTTCTCGAGGCCCTCGCTGCCTGCCTGCCATGGGACTGTCTTGTCACACGAGCCGAGGCGCTCAAGCCGTATGAATGCGATGGACTGACCGGGTATCGACACGTTCCCGCAGCGGTTGCGTTGCCCCGAACCGAGGAGCAGGTTGCCGCGGTCCTGCGCTGCTGCTCGCAGTGGTCGGTCCCTGTGGTGGCGCGAGGGGCTGGCACCGGGCTCTCCGGTGGGGCCACTCCCCATCGTGGTGGCGTGGTTCTGAGCCTTGCCCGTTTCAAGCAGATTCTGTCGATTGATCCTGTGGCCCGTCTGGCAAGGGTTCAGCCCGGTGTTCGCAATCTGGCAATCAGCGAGGCGGCAGCACCCTACGGTTTGTACTATGCCCCCGACCCCTCCTCCCAGATTGCCTGCACCATCGGTGGCAATGTGGCAGAGAACTCGGGGGGCGTGCATTGCCTGAAGTACGGACTGACGGTCCACAACGTGCTTCGTGTTCGCGGCCTCACCATGGACGGGGAGGTTCTCGAGTTTGGGTCGGAGGCGCTTGATTCGCCCGGTCTCGATCTCTTGGCGGTGGTCATTGGGTCTGAGGGCATGCTCGCTGTAACCACCGAAGTAACAGTCAAGCTCATTCCGAAGCCGCAGGTCGCCCGCGTCATCATGGCCTCGTTTGGCGATGTCGAGAGGGCGGGTCAGGCTGTGGCCGACCTCATTGGCGCAGGCATCATTCCTGCGGGGCTGGAGATGATGGACAAGGGAATGACAGAGGCCGTGGAGGAGTTCGTTCATGCGGGCTACGACACGGAGGCTCAAGCCATCCTGCTGTGTGAGTCAGACGGCACGCCCGAGGAGGTCGACGAAGAGATTGGTCGGATGAAGCAAGTTCTCTCGGGCAGTGGAGCCACCGATCTGAAAGTGTCCCAGTCTGAGGCAGAGCGCCTGCGGTTCTGGTCGGGCCGCAAGAATGCCTTCCCCGCCTCGGGGCGAATCTCCCCTGACTATTACTGTATTGACGGAACGATTCCTCGTCGTCGGCTGGGCGAGATGCTCCGAAGGATTTCGCAGCTGGAGGAGAAGTATGGGCTGCGCTGCCTGAACGTTTTCCACGCGGGCGACGGCAATCTTCACCCCCTCATTCTCTTTGATGCGTCCGTGCCCGGTGAGTTTGAGACGACGGAGAAGTTCGGCGCAGAGATCTTGGAGATCTGCGTGGATTTTGGCGGGACGATTACGGGTGAGCACGGCGTTGGGATCGAGAAGATCAACAGCATGTGCGTGCAGTTTTCCCCGCAGGAGAGGCTCACTTTTTTTGCGATCAAGCGCGCCTTTGATCCGAAGGGGCTTCTGAATCCTGGGAAGGCAATTCCGACGCTGAGTCGCTGCGCAGAGTACGGGCGCCTGCATGTCCATCAGGGAGCCTTGCGGTTTCCAGCCATCCCGCGCCTCTAGACATGACGACCCCCTCGTCGGATCAACAGGACTTCCTCCTTCGGGCTCGTGAGCTCACCCATCGTGCAAATTCTCTGGGGTCCGCGCTTGTCATCGAGGGCCACGGCTCCAAAGACTTCTACGGCAACCATCCTGACTCTCTGAATCGGCCCGTGGACCGACTCTCAACCCTTGCCTACTCGGGCGTGGTGAGCTACGACCCCACGGAGCTGGTTGCCGTGGTTCGCTCGGGCACCCCCATCGAGACCCTCGAGGAGACGCTTGCGCAGGAGGGTCAGATGCTTGCCTTCGATCCACCAAGGCTCAAGGGCTTAGGCGGCCGAGGGACGGTGGGCGGCATGGTTGCATCGGGCCTGTCAGGTCCGAGGCGCATATCGGCGGGCGCCTGCCGAGATTTTGTTTTGGGCCTCACGGTGATGGGCTCTGACGGTGAGTGCATGCGGTTTGGTGGCACCGTCATGAAGAATGTGGCGGGCTACGATGTCTCACGCCTTCATGTTGGAGCGATGGGGAGCCTAGGCCTGATCCTGGATGTCTCTCTCAAGGTGCTGCCTCGCCCTGCTGCTCAGGTCACCGTGAGCGTCCCCCTCGACGCCCAGCAGGCCATTGAACGGGCCAATGAATGGATGGCTCAGCCGCTTCCCATCGTCGCCACCTCCTGGGAGAGTGGGGACGGGCGCATTCGTATCTGGTTCGCCGGGGCCAGAGCCGCAGTCGATTCAGCACTCTCGAGGTTTCAGAAAGACCCCGAGCTCACGCAAGTCCAGTCCCTCGACTCGGCAGCTGGCGAGTCCTACTGGAACGCCCTTCGCGACCAGACGCACGCCTTTTTCCAGAGCGCAAAGCCGCTCTGGCGCATCTCAGTGCCCACTCGAACCCCGCCCCTCCCCCTGCAAGGCGACACCGTCGTGGAGTGGGCAGGGGGTCAGCGCTGGCTGCGCTCAGACGAGCCGGCCGAACATATTCGGTCGGTTGCTCAACGCGCGGGCGGACACGCCACCCTTTACCGATGCCGAACTCAGCCACATGAACCAAGAGCCGAGGCTTTCTCTGAGCTGTCCTCGGGCCTCATGGCGGTTCAGAGACGCATCAAGAACGAGCTAGACCCCGGTGCGGTTTTCAATCCCGGTCGGCTCTATCGGGACCTTTAGGAACTCGCGTGGAGACACATCTCGCCGACTGGATTGCCCACACCTCTCAGGGGGAGGAGGCCAAGGCCATCCTGCAGCGCTGTGTCCACTGTGGATTTTGTACGGCCACCTGCCCGACTTACCAGGTTCTGGGCGATGAGCTTGATGGCCCCCGAGGCCGCATCTATCTGATGAAGCAGATGCTTGAGGGCGGTGAGACGGGCCCCGAGACCATGCTGCACCTGGACCGATGCCTCACCTGTCGAAGCTGCGAGACCACCTGCCCATCGGGCGTCGAGTACGGTCGACTCCTTGACATCGGTCGCCATGCGGCCGAGACGCGCATCCGCAGACCTGTGGGCCAGCGCCTCATGCGGGGCCTTCTGCGCGAGGGGCTGACCTCCCCGCTCCTGGGGCCAGCTGTGAAGCTTGGGCGGGCCCTGAGGCCTTTGCTGCCCGGGGCCATACAGAGCAAGATTCCGCTCACACGCCCTCGGGGCGAGCTTCCCACGCGGGCTCATGCGCGAAGGGTGCTTCTTCTCGCAGGCTGCGTCCAGCCTGCGATGTTGCCCGGTATTGATGGTGCGACCCAGAGAGTCCTTGATCGTCTTGGTATCTCCTCGATGGTCGCGGCCGGCTCGGGATGCTGTGGAGCGATTCGGCAGCACCTTGCAGACCCAGATGGGGCAAAGGAGCAGGCCCGCATGAACGTCGATGCATGGTGGCCTATGGTGGCTTCGGGCGAGGTTGAGGCCATTGTGGTGAATGCATCGGGCTGCACGGTGATGGTGAAGGACTATGCCCACCTTTTGCAGGATGACGTTGAATACGCGCCGCGCGCACAGCGCATCACAGAACTCGTCAAAGACCCCATCGAGCTGCTTGAGCCCCTGACCGACGAGATTCGGAAAAAGGTTTTGGCCAAGAGCAACACTCGAGTGGCCTATCACGCACCCTGTACCCAGCAGCACGGACTTCGCATCCGAGGAACAGTAGAGAGGCTTCTGGTTGCGCTTGGTGCGCAAAGCCTTGCGGTCTCTGATTCCCACCTGTGCTGTGGGTCTGCGGGAACCTATTCGTTGCTTCAGCCTGCCCTCTCAACGACCCTGCGAGATCGCAAGCTTGAGGCCCTTCAGGCGGAGTCACCGAGCGTGATTCTGTCAGCCAATGTGGGATGCATCGCGCATCTGGCTGGGGCGGCGAAGGTGCCCGTGATGCACTGGTTGGAGTGGTTAGACGAGAGACTGGCTCTAGAGGCCGAGGACGCCTGAGGCAGCAGGGGCAGCAGGTCTCCCCGCAGGGCAGACGGACCCGAGAACCCGAGGCCCCCGAGCACCCGTGACGCTCGGTAGATTTCCGGGCAGGCCAGAGAGGTTGAGGAAGGCGAGCCACGCAAATGCCGCAGCCTCGACTTCTTGCTCAGGCCAGCCCACGTCCGAACTCAGGGTGGGGCTTGTGCCCGTCTCTCGCGCGAGCGCACGAATCAGGGCTGTATTGCGCGTTCCACCGCCGCACAGAATGAGGTGCGCGGGGCGGGTTGGACAGGCCCGCGCGATTGACCGCGCGGTGAGACGAAGAAGGCTCGCCTGCACATCGACCGCCGACAGGGATCGCCCCACTCTCTGCTCGAATGCGGCAAGCCGGCTGGTGATCCATGTCAAGTTAAATTGATCGCGGCCGGTGCTCTTTGGTCCAGTCCTCTGAAAATAGGGTTCGCGCAAGAGCTCGTCCACCCATTCATCGTCTGCACGTCCAGACGCGGCCCAAGCACCTTCAGCATCGAAGGGAGTCCCCTGGTGAACTGAGCACCAGGCATCGAGCAGCGTGTTCCCTGGCCCGGTGTCAAACCCCTGCGCATCACCGTCGCGAGTGAGGAGGGTGATGTTGGCCATCCCCCCAAGGTTGACCACCGCAAGGCCTTGACCCGGGTCGCTCAGCTGGGCGCGCAAGTCCTGGGTCATGGCGAGGTGAAAGACGGGCACAAGGGGGGCTCCCTCGCCGCCGGCCGCGATGTCGCGGCTTCGAAAGTCGAAGACCACCGTGACCCCGAGGGACTCCGCGAGTCGGGCGGGGTTGATGATCTGAAGGCTATATCCCTGCTCTGGGCGGTGCCGCAGGGTCTGGCCATGGACCCCGATGGCCTTGATTTCATGGCCGGCCCGAGAGGCTTGATCAAGGAGTGGTCGAACCAACCGAGAGACTTCATCCGCAAGTTGGCCTGCGGATTGAGCGGCAAGGTCGAGGGCCGCCTCGGGCCGATCCTCGACTTGGAGGCGCATGAGGTTGGCGCGGAGTTCGGACGGCATGCTGGCGCTGGCCGAGGCAATCCGCCTTGGCCCCTTCGTCGAGGCTTCAATATGGCAGGCGTCGAGGCCGTCCATGCTGGTGCCCGACATCACGCCAATGTAGTGACCAAATCGGGGTGGGGGGAGGCTCAGCGATCGCCTCGCATCGGGCTCACTGCAGCAGTGTTCACGCTATCGAGCAGCGAGAGTCTTTTGCGAAGATCGGCCGCTGCCCTTTGGAAGAGGGCCAGCTGCTCCCCG
Organism: Burkholderiales bacterium UBA2463; assembly: GCA_002342295.1. GTDB lineage: Bacteria > Pseudomonadota > Gammaproteobacteria > Burkholderiales > Burkholderiaceae_A > Hahnella. Next base: position 350,345 of record DDPR01000010.1, on the reverse strand, counting down.
TGAAGGCTGGGCACCTGCGGATTCTCTTTCGAGATTTTTGTCGGATCCATATGGCGGCCCTGGACGCGAAACTCATAATGGAGGTGCGGTCCTGTGGCCCACCCGGTGCTTCCCACGTAGCCAATCACCTCTCCCATCCGAACCTCTCGCCCCACCTTCAGTCCACTCGCATAATCGGAGAGGTGGGCATAGTACGTGCTGTAGCGTTGATTGTGTTGGATCTCAATGGCGTTGCCATAGCCGCCGCTGCGGCCAAGCTCAGTCACTTTCCCATCGGCCACCGCAAGGACCGGCGTGCCAGTGGGTGCTGCGTAGTCCACCCCACGATGCGCTCGGGGATCCCCAAAGAGCGGGTGAAGTCGAAAGCTCGAGAAGTTTGAAGTGACACGCTCGTAGCGAAGGGGGGCAGCGAGGAATCCGCGCTTCACCGACTTGCCCTCCGCGTCGTAATAGTTGCTCTTGCCGGTCTCATCCTTAAAGTGCAGGGCCTCATAGCTTCGTCCCGAGGCCTCAAAGCGAACGGCCAAGAGTCGATACTCGCCAACCTCTCGGCCGGCGACGCGACTGGTCTCGTAGATGACACGGACCTTGTCTCCCGCCTGAACCTGTCGACGAAAGTCAATGTCAGACTCAAAAAGACTGACGACGTCCTCGGTCACTCGATTGGGCACGGCCGCCTGGTCCATGGCGCCAAAAAAGCTTCGCCCGACCTCCACTGAGCGATGCTCCACCAACACTTCAGCCCTCATGGGAGCCGACCGCACATTGAACTGATTCTCCCCGGACCGCTCCAGGATCCAGATCTCTTGACCATTGAAAATCTGAAGCCGCAGCAGCTTGCCGTTGAGGTTGGTCTGCACGAGTACGGAGCGTCCGACACTTCCACGAAGCGCAGCGTCATAGCGCCGATCTTTGCCAATAAATGCCAGTGCCTGGGCATCTGACACACCCATGCGAAGCATGAGGCTTGAGAGCGTGTCACCTCTGCGAACCTCGTCTTCCCCGGAAAGCTCAAGCCCGTGGGCCGAAAGCGCGGTGACCTGATTGTCCAGGGCGGGCATTTCAAGGTCGGTGCGCGTGAGGGTGGCGAGGAGGCGGGACTCTGCGGGAGACAGTGGCGCAGTGCCAAGCGCGGTGACGACAGACATGCCCATTCCGAAGAGGGCCGTGCCAAAGATCCAGGTTTTCTGAGCGCGTGGCGTCATGGGAAGTAAAATTCTAGCCTTTCACCCAATCGAGCCGTTATGCATACTCCCGCCCCTGAGCCTAGCCCGTCCGTGCTGGCCGCACTTGCCGAGATCAAGCGGGGCGCCGATGAGTTGCTCGTGGAATCCGAGTTTGTGGCCAAGCTGATACAGAGCGAGCGGGCGGGCACCCCGCTGCGCATTAAGCTGGGCCTTGATCCCACCGCCCCGGACCTGCACTTGGGGCATACCGTCGTGCTCTCTAAGCTGCGGCAGTTTCAGCGCCTTGGCCATCAGGTCATCTTCCTCATCGGCGATTTCACCGCCATGATTGGTGATCCAACAGGACGCAATGCGACGCGCCCGCCCCTGTCACCGGAGGACATCGCGGCAAACGCGGACACCTACTTTCGACAGGCGTCTCTGGTTCTCGATCCCGACCGCACCGAGGTGCGATTTAACTCCGAGTGGAGCGAGCCGCTGGGCGCTCGAGGCCTTATCGCCCTGGCCGCCCAGTCGACCGTCGCCCGCATGCTCGAGAGGGACGATTTCACCAAGCGTTATCGGGCGGGAACGCCCATCTCGATTCATGAGTTCCTCTATCCCCTCATGCAGGGCTATGACTCGGTCGCTCTCAGGTCTGATCTGGAGATTGGCGGCACCGACCAGAAGTTCAATCTTCTGATGGGTCGAGAGCTCCAGCGTCAGGCCGGACAGCCCAGCCAATGCATTCTCACCATGCCGCTCCTCGAGGGCACCGATGGCGTGGAAAAGATGAGCAAGAGCAAGGGCAATGTGATTGGGATCACCGAGTCCGCAGATGAAATCTTCGGCAAGCTCATGTCGATCTCGGACACGCTCATGTGGAGGTACTTTCTTCTTTTGTCGGAGCGGTCCCTGCCTGAGATTGAGGCCCTTCAGGCGGACGTCGCGGCGGGCCGTAATCCCCGAGACATCAAGGTGGCCCTGGGGCAAGAACTGGTGACGCGGTTTCACAGCAAGGCCGCTGCCCAACAGGCGCTCGAGCGCTTTGAGGCGCGCTTTAAGCAGGGTGAGATACCGGCTGATCTCCCCACGCAGTCGATTGGCTCTGGTCCTCTGGGCATTGCCGCAGTGTTAAAACAGTCTGGGCTGGTTCCATCCAATGCGGAGGCGTTCCGAAATATCGAGCAGGGCGGCGTGCGAGTGGATGGAGCCCGGGTTGACGATCGGGCGCTGAGCCTGCCCAGTGGCTGTTACGTGGTTCAGGTGGGCAAGCGTCGGTTTGCCCGGGTTCAGATTGATTAGCCTCCTTTGTCCGAGGATCTTGAGAAGGGTGTATTCATGCGTCGGGTAATTGGTCTGGGTCTGGCCACCATCGTGGCGGTCTACCTCCTCATACTGATTGGCGGCACGGTGCGAGCAACGGGGTCCGGCATGGGATGTCCGGATTGGCCGATGTGTTTTGGGCGACTCATTCCCCCCACCTCTGAGGCCGAGCTCCCGTTGAACTGGCGTGAGATCTATAGCCACCGCGGTTATGCGGATGCCCCCTTCGACGCAGTGAAGACATGGACGGAGTACCTCAATCGTCTTGCCGGTGTTGTGGTGGGGCTCATGGTGACAACAACCATGCTCCTGGCCGCGCGTCACCGCCGCGAGCACCCCCAGGTTTTTTGGGCAACCGTCGGCGCCTTTCTCATGGTGGGTTTCAATGGGTGGGTTGGTTCTCAGGTGGTGGCCAGCAATCTGAGGCCACTCACCATCTCGGCCCATATGGTCGGCGCTTTTTTTGTTCAGATGCTTCTCATTTATGCAGTGGTTCGAGCCGTCCAGTCTCGCTTGGCTCCCGTGGCGAAGGCTTTGCCACCCTGGTTTACGCGACTCACGCTGGCCACTATGTTGGCCATGGTGCTTCAGATTTTCATGGGCATCCAGATTCGGGAGAGCGTCGATCTCATCTCTCGGGCAGCGACGAGCATTGAGCGTGACCAGTGGATTGAGCGGGTGCCGCTCATCTTCTATTTCCATCGCTCATTTTCTTGGGTCATTTTGGCGTCGGTGAGTTGGCAGTGCTGGCGCGTCTTGAGAAGCCCGCTTCGCCAGACGTGGGCGGGCCGCACACTGATGGTGCTGGTGGGCCTTGTGGTGTTTGAGATGATGCTCGGCGGCGCACTCAACCACCTGGGGTTTCCGGCCGTGGCGCAGCCCGTTCACCTCTTGACCGCCCACCTTATTTTTGGCGCTCTCTGGTTCCTCTGGCTGGTGTTGCAGCCCGAGTCACCGAGTGCAACCCACTCGCATTCGTCTCCCTCAGTCCCTTCTCATAGGACCCACCATGTTTGACCTGAATCAGCCCCTCTCCCAAGTTGATCCCGATGTGGCCGCGGCCATCGAGGCAGAAAACCATCGTCAGGAAGCGCATATTGAGCTCATTGCCTCAGAGAACTATGCAAGCCCCGCGGTGATGGCCGCGCAGGGGTCTCAGCTCACCAACAAGTATGCAGAGGGCTATCCCGGCAAGCGGTATTACGGAGGCTGTGAGCACGTGGATGTGGTCGAGACGATTGCCATTGAGCGCCTCAAGAAGCTCTACGGCTGCGATGCGGCAAACGTCCAGGCCCACTCGGGGGCGCAGGCCAACACGGCCGTGTTCCTTGCATTCCTCAAGCCGGGCGACACCATCATGGGCCTGTCGCTCGCAGAGGGGGGCCACCTCACACATGGAATGCCACTCAACCTCTCGGGCAAGTGGTTCAAGGTCGTGCCTTATGGCCTCAATGCGAAGGAGGAGATTGATTACGAGCGCATGGAGGCGCTGGCCCGCGAGCACCGACCCAGACTCATCATCGCAGGGGCCTCGGCTTACTCACTCAAGACCGACTGGGCGAGATTCGCAGCCGTGGCAAAAGAGGTGGGGGCAATCTTCATGGTCGATATGGCCCACTACTCCGGGCTGATCGCAGCGGGCGTTTACCCCAGCCCTGTGCCCCACGCGGATGTGGTGACCTCGACAACCCACAAGAGCCTGCGCGGACCTCGCGGGGGCATCATTCTCATGAAGGCTGAGCACGAGAAGGCGATTAACAGCGCAATCTTTCCCGGCATTCAGGGGGGTCCGCTCATGCACGTGGTGGCCGCTAAAGCGGTAGCCTTTGGCGAGGCTCTGCGACCGGAATTCAAGGTCTATGGCCAGAAGATCATTGAGAACGCGCAGGCGCTGGCTGCAGGTCTCGTGGCTCGGGGTCTGCGGATCGTGTCGGGCCGAACGGAGAGTCACGTGATGCTCGTCGACCTTCGTGCCAAGAACATCACCGGCAAGCTCGCCGAGGCGGCGCTTGGCCAGGCCCACATCACCGTTAACAAGAACGCGATTCCCAACGACCCCGAGAAGCCCTTTGTGACCAGCGGCATCCGACTGGGCACACCGGCCTGCACCACGCGCGGCTTTGGTCCGACAGAGATGACACAGATCGCCAATCTCATTGCAGATGTGCTGGAGGCGCCTGAAGATGCCTTGGTGATTGCTCGGGTGCGAGGCGAGGTCGAGGCCCTCACAGCGCGCTTCCCAGTCTATCGCTAGGCTGATTCGTCATGCGCTGCCCCTCCTGTGGGTCGCCGGATACTCAGGTGACCGACACGCGAATGTCGGAGGATGGCAATCAGATTCGCCGCCGCCGCCGATGCGCGGCCTGTGACCGACGATTCAAGACGATCGAACAGATCGAGCTGTCGCTCCCGGTCGTGGTGAAAAAGGACGGCTCTCGCAGCGACTTCGATCCAGCCAAGCTGCGATCGAGCATGGCGCTCGCCCTTCGAAAGCGCCCCGTGTCGGCCGACGTGTTGGAGCAGTCCGTGCGTCAGATCGAGGAGCGCCTTGCGGCCTCTGGGGAGCGCGAGGTCACCACCCAATGGATTGGTGAGCTGGTCATGCGAGAGCTCAAGCGGCTCGACAAGGTGGCCTACGTGCGCTTTGCCTCGGTCTACCGAAGGTTTGAAGACATCTCGGAGTTTCAGGAACTCCTCGCAGAAGTGGGGCCCAAGCGCGCCGCTCGAAGACGCCCAGGCTAGGCGAAAAGGATGTTCACACCTCAAGAGACGCAGTTCATGACCCGAGCCCTCGAACTGGCCGAGCGGGGACTTTGGACGACCACACCCAACCCGCGTGTGGGCTGTGTTGTTGTTCGCGATGGCGAGGTGGTTGGGGAGGGGTGGCACGAGAAGGCGGGGCAGGCCCATGCGGAGGTGGTGGCCCTTGCGGCTGCGGGCTCGCGTGCCAGAGGCTCGAGCGTGTTTGTCACTCTGGAGCCGTGCGCACACACCGGCCGGGTGGGCCCTTGCGTGGATGCGCTCTTGCAGGCCGGCGTGGCCTCCGTTGTCGCAGCCATGGAGGACCCCAACCCCCTCGTTCAGGGCCGCGGCCTTGCCCGACTCAGAGCAAGTGGCGTGTCCGTGCGATGTGGTCTCTTATCTCAGCAGGCCCACGACCTGAACCCCGGGTTCGTGAAACGAATGGTCAGTGGCCTGCCTTGGGTTCGTGCCAAGTCAGCCATCTCGCTCGATGGCCGAATGGCCTTGCCCAATGGTCGGAGTCAGTGGATCACCGACGAGGTCTGTCGCAAGGATGGACACCTCTGGCGGGCCCGGGCCTGCGTCATCGCCACTGGCCTTGGCACCTTTCTCAAGGACTCTCCCATGCTCACGGTGCGCGGCATCGACACGCCTCGCCAGCCGCTGCGTCTGCTCCTCGATGCGCGCCTCGACGTCGACTCTGGCTCCCCCTTTTTTTCGGCGCCGAATGCCGCCGTGGCCACGACCGCAGACCTGACACAGCCTGACATGCGCCTGCGTGCTGAGCGTCTTCGAGAGCGGGGTGCTCGTGTGCTCGATCTGCCCTCGGTCCGGGGAGGGCCCGGCGGCCCTGTTGATCTGCGAGCGCTTTGCGAGAGGCTTGCGGCCGATGGTTGTAACGAGCTGCATCTGGAGTCTGGCGGTCGCCTGGCAGGAGCCTTCCTGCAAGAAGACCTCATCGATGAGTGGCTCATCTACCAGGCGCCCGTCTTTCTTGGGGAGGGCGCAGCCTTGGCAGAGCCCCTCGGGCCCTTCGAGAGGCTCGATCAGGCGCCGCGCTGGAGACTCGTCGAGGCCGTGCCCATGGGCGATGGCCAGCGGATTCGCCTGATGCGTCCATCGGCCTAGCGAATACACTGGCCGAATGTTCACGGGAATTGTTCAGGCTGTGGGAGAAATTGTGTCGGTTCGCGCGCAGTCCGAGCTCTCGCGGTCCCAAGGGGCCGATAGCACCTGGACCGACGAAGAGGGGCTGCGTCTGCGGGTTACCTGGGGTGGGCTCGACACATCTGACGTTCGAGAGGGCGACTCCATCGCCCTCAATGGCGCCTGCATGACGGTGATCTCGCCCGACTCCCGCGGCTTCGAAGTCGACATCTCTCGAGAGAGTCTGCGGTGCACCTCGGGTCTTGATGCAACCGGGCCGGTTAACTTGGAGAAGGCGATGCGTGCCTCCGATCGGCTCGGAGGGCATATGGTCTCAGGCCACGTCGATGCTCGCGGGGAGGTCATCTCAGTCGAGCGCAGGGCCGAATCGATTGAGCTCGTCGTGCGCATCCCGTCTCATCTCGCGCCCTTTGTAACCGAGAAGGGCTCCATCACCTTGCACGGCGTGAGTCTCACGGTGAATCGTCTGCGCGATGATGAAAGGGGAACCGACCTGTGGATCAATCTGATTCCCCACACATGGTCTGTCACCACCTTGTGCCGTCTTCAGCCCAATGATTTCGTGAACGTCGAAGTCGATGCGATGTCTCGCCAGATTTCGCGGATCCTTGAACGCCAGTTCGCCCACCTTCTCGCCTCGGCCAGGGGATCTCATGACGCCTGAGCCGACCGAGACACTTCACTCGACTGAGGCGCTGGTGGCGGAGATTCGCGCCGGTCGAATGGTGGTCCTCGTTGACGATGAGGACCGAGAGAATGAGGGAGACCTGGTGATGGCGGCCGATGCGGTAACGCCCGAGGCCATTAACTTCATGGCCCGCTTCGGTCGAGGGCTCATCTGTCTTGCGCTCACCCAGGAGAAGTGCCGCAGCCTCAATCTGCCCCTCATGGTGAATGACAATCGGGCGAATCGATCGACCGCCTTTACGGTCTCGATTGAGGCGGCTCGGGGTGTGACCACGGGCATCAGCGCCGCCGACCGGGCGCACACCATCCTCACCGCGGTGGCTCCCCACGCGGCACCCTCTGACCTCGTTCAGCCCGGCCATGTATTTCCGCTCATGGCGCAGCCCGGCGGTGTTCTGGCCCGAGCCGGTCATACCGAGGCGGGTCCGGACCTTGCCTTGCTAGCCGGTCGGGCGCCCGCTGCCGTGATCTGCGAAATCATGAACGATGACGGGAGCATGGCCCGACTCCCAGACCTTCGTGTCTTTGCCAAAACCCATGGTCTTGCTTTGGGCTCCATCGCCGATCTTATTCATCACCGAACCGCGCACGAGAGTCTGGTCGAGCGTGTGGACTGTTCGCCTCAGGCGCCCCATCCCTGGCGGCTCGTTGCCTATCGCGATCGGGCTGTAGGTCAGCCTCACTTTGCCCTCGTGCTCGGGCAGCCAAAGCCCTCGGTGGTGTCTCGTGTTCGGGTCCACGAACCCTTTACTGTGCTCGACCTGGTCAGCACCGGAGCGCCCGGTCACAGCTGGCCTCTCGCGAAGGCCATGCGAGCCATCGAGGCCAGTGGCTGCGGTGTGGTCGTACTTCTCAATGCCGCGAGCTCTCCTGACCAGCTTTTTGCGCAGGTCTCTGGCCAGTCCATCTCCGCAGCCTTGCCGCCCGCGAATTCACAGGGGGCATCCAGCAGCATGGCTCTTCGCAATTACGGCCTCGGAGCGGCCATCCTGAAAGACCTTGGCGTCGGTCGCATGGAGCTGCTCGCCCGGCCCCGCAAGATGCCCAGCATGGCGGGCTTCGGTCTCGAGATCTGCGGCTTTATTCCGGACCCCAATCAGCTGAATGAGGAGACTGAACAATGAAAAGCCACCGCCTGGTTGGCTCTGCCGATGGAGATGGGTTGCATGTGGGGCTGGTGGTCTCGCGATTTAACGCCGAGGTCACGGAGCAGCTCGAGCGAAGCTGTCTTGAGACGCTCCAGGCGCAGGGGGTCGATGAGGCGAACATCACCCTCGTGAGTGTGCCGGGCGCACTCGAGATTCCTCTGGCTTTGGCTCAGATGGCCGAGACGGGGCGGTTCGATGCGCTTATTGCATTGGGGGCAGTGATTCGTGGAGAGACCTATCATTTTGAGGTGGTCTCTCTCGAGTCGGCCGCAGGAATCTCTCGCGTTGCGCTGGAGTTTCACCTCCCGATTGCCAACGCCGTGCTCACGACGGAGAACGAAGAGCAAGCCCTTGCGCGAGCGCAGCAGAAGGGGCGGGATGCTGCCATGGTGGCTCTCGAGATGGCCGACCTCATCTTCTCCATTGACGATCAGTTCGGAGAGGACCGGGATGAGCACTAAGTCGGATCGCAGCTCCTCGCGTCCCTCGGGGGCGAGGCGACAGTCTCGGCTGGTTGCGGTGCAGAGCCTGTATCAGTGGCTGCTTTCTCAGGAGGAGCCAGGTGCGATTGAGGCGTTCGCCCAAGAGTCGGATGAATTTGCGCGGGCGGACCAGGCCTACTATCAGGACTGTTTTTATGGCGCCCTCCGAGAGGCCGACGGGCTGCGCGGTCATATTGAGCAGGCGCTTGACCGCCCCATCGCTCTGGTGTCCCCCGTGGAGCACGCCATCTTGCTGCTGGGCTGCTATGAGTTCCTTCACCACCCCGAAGTGCCCTACCGGGTGATCATCAACGAGGGGGTGGAACTCGCAAAGTCTCTGGGGGGCAATGAGGGCCACCGCTACATCAACGGTGTGCTTGATCGACTCGCAGGACGCCTGCGTGCCAATGAGTCGGCCCCCTCTATCTGAATTCGATCTGATTGAGCGCTTCTTTGGGGCGCGGTTCGCGCAACAGGGTGGGCGGGCTCTGGCGCACGCTGAGTCCCTGGGCATTGGAGACGACGCAGCGATTCTGGCGCCCATTCCCGTCGGCGAGCAGCTCGTGGTGTCGGCGGACATGCTGGTGGAGGGTCGGCACTACTTCCCAGAATGCGACCCCCAAAGCCTGGGGCACAAGGTGCTCGCCGTGAATCTCTCCGATCTGGCAGCCATGGGTGCACGACCGCTTGGTTTTACCCTCAGCATGGGGCTCAGAGCGCCTCGCGAGGCGTGGCTCACGTCGTTCTCCGAAGGGCTCTATGAGCTGGCGAGCGACACGGGCTGCGCCCTCCTGGGTGGTGACACGGTGGCCGTGCCAAGTGAGGCCCCCGAGGTGTTCTCGGTCAGCGTCTTGGGTACGGTCCCGCTAGGCCGAGCGCTGCGACGAGATGGTGTCTGCCCCGGTGACCAGATCTGGGTGAGCGGACACCTGGGCGATGGGCTTGAGGCAGTTCGCCGACGCCTTGCCCACCTTCGGCTTGATCGGCCAACGCCTCGGCTTGCCCTTGGAGAGGCCCTTCGCGAGTGGGCCCATGCCGCCATTGATGTGTCCGATGGCCTCACGGCAGAGCTGCGCCACCTGCTGACGGCCTCTCGCCGCCGCTCGGGTCAGCCCCTCGTGGCGCACCTATCGCTCGATGCCCTAGAGGCCTGCCTTGGGCCTCTGCTTAAAGAGGCCGTGGCCGGCAAACGCTTGAGTCCTCGGGAGGCTGCTCGAGTTGCGGCCGTGAGCGGGGATGAGTACGAATTATTGTTTGCCGCTCCAAGCGAGAATGGCCCTCACATAGAGGAGCGGGCCAAGGCACTTCACCTGCCGGTGACCTGTCTGGGGAGCGTGTGTGTGGGCCCAGGCGAGGACCTGTTGCACTGGCATGATTCGAAGGGACAGCCCATTCCCGCGCATGAGGCGCCCGGAGAGAGCTTTGACCACTTCCGAACCCCTACAGCACCCTAGCCCCTCGCAACTCGTCTGGCGTCATCCGGCACACGCCGTGTCCCTCGGCTTTGGCTCTGGACTCTGGCCGCTGGGGCCGGGCACGGCCGGAACCCTCTGGGGCTGGGCGAGTTTTTTGCTGATCGACTTGATGATTCCCTCAGCCCTCTGGCCGGGTATCTTGGTCCTTGCTCTGATTCTCGGGGCCTGGGCCTGTGGGCGCACGGGCACCGCCCTCGGGAGAACTGATCACGGTGCGATGGTCTGGGACGAGATCGTTGCCTTTTGGCTCGTTCTGAGTTGCCTGCCGCGCCCGAGCGACCCCTGGTTCTCCTCGGTATCGGCAGGCCTTGCCGACTGGCAGCTTCAGAGTCTGGCCTTCGTGCTTTTTCGCTTTTTCGATATCGCAAAGCCCCCGCCCATTCGAGCCCTCGATGCACTGACGACTGGGGGCTGGGGTGTGATGGTCGACGATCTTGTGGCTGCGCTCTTTACGCTGCTCTCCTGCGCACTCATTCTTCGTGGCCTCCTCTTTTGGGGTGGTCTGTGAACGGGCGCCGCGTCGCCCCGTTTGAGGTGAGTGACAACAGCCGGTTGATGCTCGCCCTCGGACTTGGCTGGTTGGCTTCTCGGCGCGGAGCCTATCTGGCAACGGCGGAGTCCTGCACCGGCGGTCTGGCCTCGAGTTGGATGACGGCTGTGAGCGGGTCCAGTCGCTGGTTTGAAGGGTCGGTGGTGAGCTACAGCAATGGGGTGAAGATGCAATTACTGGGGGTGAGGGCCGAGACCCTTCGTGCGAACGGGGCCGTAAGCACTCAGGTGGCCGAGGAGATGGTCCTTGGGCTTGCGCGAATCTCTGGCGACCGGATCGTTGACGCGGGAGTGTCCCTGACCGGTGTGGCTGGCCCTGGCGGGGGCTCCCCCGACAAGCCAGTCGGAACCGTCTGCTTTGCCTGGATGCACGGAGACGGCCGCGCGTACTCATCTCGACAGTGTTTTTCTGGAAGCCGAAACCAGATTCAACTGCAGGCCGCCTGGTGGGGGCTTGCGGGCCTGTTTGCACTCCTGTCCAGGGGTCTAGTGGAAGGCCAGAGAGGGCCGTCCTAGGCTTGACCGGCTTTCTTGATAACTGTTTATTTATACAGTATATTTAATTCAACCCGACCCGCTTTTTCAAAGGACCCCTCATGGAAGATCAGACCAAAACCCGCGCAGAGAAGGCCAAGGCCCTCGCAGCGGCCATTGCCCAAATCGAGAAACAGTTCGGCAAGGGCTCCATCATGCGAATGGGCGAAAACGACGTGGCGCCCGACATTCAAACCGTCTCAACCGGCTCTCTCGGCCTCGACATCGCCCTGGGTGTGGGGGGCCTGCCTCGCGGTCGGGTTGTCGAGGTCTATGGGCCGGAGTCTTCCGGCAAGACCACGCTCACCCTCCAGGTCATTGCTGAGATGCAAAAACTCGGTGGGGTCTGCGCATTCGTCGATGCGGAGCACGCGCTCGATACGCAGTACGCCCAGAAGCTCGGCGTCAATCTGCAAGACCTTCTCATCTCCCAGCCCGACACGGGCGAGCAGGCGCTCGAGATTGTCGATGCTCTGGTGCGCTCGGGCTCCGTCGATCTCATCGTGGTGGACTCGGTGGCGGCGCTCACCCCCAAGGCAGAGATTGAGGGCGATATGGGCGACTCCCT
>DDPR01000010.1:154361-338485 GCA_002342295.1 Burkholderiales bacterium UBA2463 | reverse complement strand
AACGCGCTGAAATTCTATGCCTCCGTTCGGCTCGATATCCGCCGAGTCGGCTCCCTCAAGAAGGGTGACGAGGTGGTCGGCTCCGAGACCAAGGTGAAGGTCGTGAAAAACAAGGTTGCGCCCCCCTTCAAGGCCGCAGGCTTCGACATCCTTTACGGAGAGGGCATCTCTCGCGAGGGAGAGATCGTCGACCTTGGCTCCGAGGCCGATATCGTCGAGAAGTCGGGTGCTTGGTATAGCTATAACGGCGATCGAATCGGCCAGGGCCGAGACAATGCCCGCGAGTTTTTGCGCCAGAACCCCGCCATGGCGCTCGAGATTGAGAACAAGATTCGCGAGAAGCACGGCGTGGCCACGCGAGGGCCCCAGCCGGTCACCGCCGAGTAAATCTGAGCGCTGCAGACTCGTCCCAGTCCCGCCCGAGGGGCACGCGCAGCCTCTTGGCGCGCGCCATCTCCGCCCTCGCTCGGCGCGAGCATAGTCGGCAGTCGTTGGCACAAAAATTAGCGGCACACGCAGAGTCGCGCGAAGAACTCGAAGCGCTCCTCAACGAACTCGAGACCAAGGGCCTTCTCTCGGACGAGCGATTCGCCCATGCTCTTGTGCGACACCGCGGGGAGCGGCTCGGGTCGGCTCGACTTCGTCACGAGCTGGCCGAGAGTGGGGTAAGTGAAGAGGTCGCCGAGCAGGCCCTCTTGGCCGCTCGAGAGACCGAGGTCCAGCGAGCATTCCGCGTCTGGTCCAAGCGGTTTGGTGCCGCGCCAGGCGATGCCCAAGAGCGACTCAAGCAGATGCGATTCCTCCACGCCCGCGGTTTTAGCCCAGAAACCTACCGCCAGCTTGAGCGGGTCGATTTCCAGCCTGAGGACCTCGATTCGCATTAAAAGTGCCGTGCTAGCATCGCAACGCGTTGCATCCATCGGAGCGGTGAGCATGAAAATCCACGAGTACCAGGGCAAAGACATCCTCAGGCGGTACGGAGTTGCGGTTCCACGCGGCATCCCATGTTTTAGCGTCGATGAGGCGGTGAAGGCCGCAGGCGAGCTGGGGGGGCCAGTCTGGGTGGTTAAGGCCCAGATTCATGCGGGGGGCCGCGGCAAAGGCGGCGGCGTCAAGCTCGCCAAGTCGCTCGACGAGGTCAAGACACTGGCAGGGCAGATTCTGGGCATGCAACTCGTGACGCACCAGACTGGACCGGGGGGCCAAAAGGTTCGGCGTCTTCTCATCGAAGAGGGCGCAGATATTCGCAAGGAGCTCTATGTGGCCGTGGTTACAGACCGCGTCTCACAGAAGGTCTGCCTAATGGGCTCCTCCGAGGGCGGAATGGATATTGAGCAGGTCGCTGAGACCCAGCCCGAAAAAATTCACAAGGTCTTCGTCGACCCGCTCACCGGCCTGAGCGATGCCCAGGCTGACGAACTGGCCACGAAGATTGGCGTGCCTTCAGAGTCCCTCCCAGCTGCTCGAGCTGTCTTGCATGGGCTCTACAAGGCATTTTGGGAGACCGATGCCTCCCTGGCGGAGATCAACCCTCTCATCCTCACGGGTGAGGGCAAGGTGATTGCACTCGACGCGAAATGGAACTTCGATTCCAACGCCCTCTTTCGGCATCCCGAAATTGTCGAGATGCGAGACCTCGACGAAGAGGATCCCGCCGAGATTGAGGCATCCAAGTTTGACCTCGCCTACATTCAGCTCGACGGCAATATCGGTTGCCTCGTGAATGGTGCAGGACTCGCCATGGCGACCATGGACACCATCAAGCTCTTCGGGGGCGAGCCTGCGAACTTTTTAGATGTGGGCGGTGGCGCCACCACAGAGAAGGTGACCGAGGCCTTCAAGATCATGCTGTCCAATCCGAAAGTCCAGGCCATTCTTGTGAACATCTTCGGCGGCATCATGCGCTGCGATGTGATCGCGGAGGGGGTTGTGTCTGCATCGCGTGCCGTGGGCCTCAAGGTCCCCTTGGTCGTGCGAATGAAGGGCACGAACGAAGATCTGGGCAAGAAGATTCTTGCCGAGTCGGGCCTGCCGATCATTGCTGCCGACACCATGGCCCAGGCTGCGGAGCGCGTTGTTGCCGCAGCAGCCAAGGCCGCTCACTGAGTCGAGTGCTCAGCCTTCAGCCCATCTTCTTTTAGAGGACCACCGATGTCGATCCTGATCAACCGCGACACCAAAGTCATCACGCAGGGCATCACCGGAAAGACGGGGCAGTTCCACACCCGGATGTGCCGTGAATACGCAAATGGCCAGAACTGCTTCGTCGCTGGCGTCAATCCCAAGAAGGCCGGCGAGGATTTCGAGGGCATCCCCATTTATGCCAGCGTGAAAGATGCCAAGGCGGCCACGGGTGCCACGGTCTCGGTCATCTATGTCCCTCCCGCAGGCGCCGCCGATGCCATCTGGGAGGCCGTTCAGGCCGAGCTCGACCTGGTGATTTGCATCACAGAGGGCATCCCCGTTCGCGACATGATGGTGGTGCGAAACAAGATGAAGGCGGCGAATGTGAAGACCCGGCTGCTCGGCCCGAATTGCCCCGGGCTCATCACACCGGATGAGATCAAGATCGGCATCATGCCCGGCCATATTCACCGCAAGGGTCGAATCGGCATCGTCTCGCGCTCAGGGACACTCACCTATGAGGCGGTGGGACAAGTCACGGAGATGGGCCTCGGCCAGTCCTCTGCGGTGGGTATTGGCGGCGATCCCATCAACGGGCTCAAGCACATCGACGTCCTGCAGCTCTTTAACGACGACCCCGAGACCGAGGCGGTCATCATGATTGGTGAAATCGGTGGTCCCGACGAGGTCAACGCAGCCCAGTGGGCCAAGGACAATATGAAGAAGCCCATCGTGGGCTTCATCGCAGGGGTCACCGCCCCTCCGGGCAAGCGCATGGGGCACGCGGGCGCGCTCATCTCCGGGGGCGCTGACACCGCCGATGCAAAGCTCGAGATCATGGAAGCCTGCGGCATTCGAACCACCCGCAACCCCTCCGAGATGGGACATCTTCTTAAGAGTGTGCTGAAGTAGAGGGTCGCTTCAACCATCAAGAGTTAAGACCGCAATGGAATCCACCCTCGCATTTGGCAGCCCCGAGTTTTTTGTCGCCCTTCTCCAAATCATCTGGATCAACCTGCTCCTCTCGGGCGATAACTCGATCGTGATCGCGCTGGCCTGCCGAAACCTCCCCGATCGGCAGCGTAAACAAGGCGTTTTCTGGGGGGTGATGGCGGCCGTCGTGCTTCGCATCATCTTCACGGTCTTTGCAATGACACTCCTGCAGATCCCCTTCCTCAAAACCATTGGGGGACTCTTGCTGCTGTGGATCGGGGTGCAGTTGATGCTCCCCCAGGATGAGACGCACGAGATTGAGGGCAAGGATCGGCTCTTTGATGCGGTGCGAACCATCGTCTTTGCCGATCTGGCGATGTCTATCGATAACGTGCTGGGCGTGGCTGCGGCCGCCAAGGGAGACACCCTCCTCATCATCATCGGTCTCTGCCTGTCAGTTCCCCTGGTCGTCTGGGGCTCCAACGTTGTGTTGCGACTCATTTCCCGGTTCCCATGGATCGTGGTGGCCGGTGCCGCCCTACTGGGCCACGTGGCAGGGGGCATGATCCAATCAGACCCGGCCACGACCTCGTTCTGGGCCACACTGTTCGGCGAGGAAGAGCATGCCCTGGGATGGTTCGGGCTGGCCCTGGTGGTCATCATCGGTAAGGTGCTTGCCGCCCGCATTGAGAGGGCGAACAAGGCGGCACAAGAGGAGCGGCAGGAGGCGGGCTCAGGCACTGAAACGGCCCTTGGCCGCTCTTCAGACTAGGGCTGTCAGGTGCATGTGAGCAAGAGATCTCCCAGCCTGTTATTCGTACTGGCCGCAGTGGGCCTCATCGCCCTGCTCATCGCCGCGCTGGTGCGCTAGCCCCCTACGTCGACCTCTAGGTTGTCGATGAGTCGCGTCTGTCCGAGACGGGCGGCTACCAGAATGACAAGGGGCTGGTGCAGCCCGCCCAGAGAAAACGCCTCGGCGGTCGGCTCAGCCAGATCAGCCTGTCGGCGAATGCTGAGATAGTCGGGCTGCCAGCCCCTGCCGCGAAGAAGCCCTAAGGCAGCGTCTTCAAGCTCCCTGCAGACCTCAACCGACAAAGACGCGCTGTCGCGTGCAGCCTCAATGCGTGATCGCACCTGTTTGAGGGTCTCGTAGAGCCTCGGAGCCTCAGTGCGCTCCTCGTCGCTGAGATAGGCATTTCTGGAAGAGAGCGCCAGGCCATCCGCGTCTCTGACGGTCTCGGCCGAGATGACCTCGGTGGGCAGCGAAAACTGGGCGCACATCTGGCGGACCAGCATCTGCTGCTGGTAATCCTTTTTGCCAAACACCGCCACCTGGGGTTGAACGCAGTGAAAGAGTTTGAGCACGATGGTGGAGACACCCCCAAAGAAACCAGGTCGAAACTCGCCCTCCAGCATGTTGCCAAGCTCGCTCGGAGGTTGAACGCGAAAGACCTGTGGCTCCGGAAAGATCTCAGATTCATCGGGCGCAAACAGAACGTAGACACCCTCAGCGGCTAACTTCTCGGCATCAGCTGCGAGTTGTCGAGGATATCGATCGAAATCTTCATGTGGCGCGAACTGCAGCCGGTTGACGAAAATGCTGGCTACCACCGGGTCTCCGTGTCGGGCTGCGATGCGCATGAGTGAGAGATGACCCTCGTGCAGGCAGCCCATGGTGGGCACGAAGGCTGTTCGCAGCTGGCCACGCAGCTGGGCTCGAAGGTCTGCAATGGTGTGAACAATCTTCATGCGGTGAGATTAAAAAAGCTGCGGCGCCCCCGGAAGCCTGCAATCTGCTGCACCAGGGTCTCAAAGTCTTCGTCGTTGTCGATGGGGTTGAGCGCGGCCGTGTTGACGATAAGAAGCGGTGCCTCATCGTAGGCGTGGAAGAACTGGGTATAGGCCTCCGAGAGTCGCGTGAGGTACTCGCTCGACATGTTCTGCTCCATGGGAATGCCGCGCAGACGTATACGCTCGATGAGATGGGCGGGGCTTGCCTGGAGAAGGACCACGAGATCTGGTGTGGGCATCTGAGGCCGCAGAGACTCATAAATCTTTTGGTAGAGAACCTGCTCGTCGTCTGTCAGCGTGAGTGCGGCAAAGAGCGGATCTTTCTCGATCATGAAGTCTGAGACCAGGTGCTCCGAGAAGAGATCGCGCTGAGAGAGATCACGAAGTTGATCGATCCGTTGAAACAAGAAAAAGAGCTGTGTGGGGAGGGCGTAACGGGCGGAGTCGCGGTAGAAGCGAGCCAGAAAGGGGTTCTCTTGGGGCGCTTCAAGCAGGGGCGCATAGCCGTAGCGATCGGCGAATTTCAGGGCAAGCGAACTCTTGCCCACTCCAATCGGACCCTCAAAAACGATGGAGCGGAAGCGATCTGTCCAGGCCGGCCGAGAGACTGTGGTCGGTGCTGGGGTCAGTGCAAGCGACATGAAGAGACTCTATCACCCGGTAGGCTCCGCAGGAGAGTCTGAGCCGCCTGTAGGCCGCCGTTGGGCGCGGCCAGGGGGGTCTGGGGCGCGAGTTCACAGAGGGGCAGCAGAACGAAGGCGCGCGCACCTGCTCGAGGATGAGGGAGGGTGAGTTCGGGCGTTGCACGGGCCTCGTCCTGCATCCAGATGAGATCGAGATCGAGCGTGCGCGCGGCGGAGAGGGCCTGCCCGGGGCGCGCGTTGGGGGTGGTGGGTCGCTCTCGGCCGAAGGCTCGCTCCAGGCGCAGCAGCAGGGCCAGCAGGCCCTCGGGCGCGAGGGCCGTCTGCAGGAGGGCCACCGCATTGATGAAGTCTGGGCCCTCGGCCCGCTCTGGCGCGGAGCGCCAGAGGCTGCTGAGTCGGGCATGAGAGATCTCGGGCGCGGTGGCGAGCGCGTCGAAGGCCAGACGAAGCGTCTGCGCGGGCTCGGTGCCCTGCCACGGGAGGTTTGCGCCCAACGCAACCAGCGCTGGACGCGGGTGCGCGTCGGTCATGCCTCGTCGGCGGGCGGTGCTGCAGGCGAACTGCGTTTTCGTCTGCGCCGGGGGCGAGACCCGCTGCTCTGCTGGCGGCCAAGTGCCTGCACCATCTGTGCCCGATCGTCATCACTTGCATCAATGAAGTCGGTCCACCAGTTCGCCAAGGCATCGTCAATCTGACCCGCGTCAGCGCGCAGCAGGAGAAAATCGTAGCCTGCGCGAAAGCGCATGTGTTCCATGAGGCGAAAGGCGAATTGGCCTCCTCGCTTTTCGAAGCGGGGCTGCAGAAGCCAGATCTCTCGAAGGTCTGAGACCACGCGCTTTTGAATGGCAAGCGCATCAAGCTGCGTTTCAATCACCTCATCGATGGCCAGGTGCAGGGCCGGAATGGGCTTCTCGCCAGCAGTCTGGTGCTTTGTCCAGCGCCTGAGCACGAGGTTCCACAGGAGGCTGGCAAAGAGAAAGCCCACAGAGACAGGCTTGCCCTCTCGAATGCGATCGTCGGTGCTTTGAAGGGCGAGCTCAACAAAACGAATGGCCTTTTCCCGCTCGTCCTCGCTCCCCTCAGGCTCGAGTACAACATCGACCAGCGGCAGGCAACCGTGATGAAGGCCTTGGTCTCGGAGGGCGTGTAGGGCCGCCAGGGCTTGACCTGAATGAAGAAGCTTCACCATCTCGTCAAAGAGTCGCGCCTCGGGGACATGTTGGATAAGGGGTGCAAGTTTCTGAACCGGCGAGAGGGTGGCCGCATCGACCTTGAACTGCAGCTTGGCCATGAAGCGCACCACCCGGAGCATGCGCACTGGGTCCTCGCGATATCGCTGGGCCGGATCCCCAATCATGCGGAGGGTTCTCGCCTTCAGGTCTTTCACGCCCTGGTGGTAGTCCAGCACGGTGTCGCTGGCCGGATCGTAGTAGAGGGCATTGATGGTGAAGTCTCGGCGGGCGGCATCCTCGTGCTGTTCACCAAAGGTGTTGTCGCTCAGGACGCGGCCATGGGCGTCCGTGAGCTGGTTTTCGGGGGCGAGGGCGCGAAAGGTGGAGACCTCAATGGTCTCGGGCCCAAAGAGCACATGAACGATCTGAAAGCGTCGCCCGATGATGCGCGCCCTGCGAAAGAGTCGTTGGACCTCGTCTGGGGTGGCATCTGTTGCGACATCGAAATCTTTGGGGCGCATGCCCAGAAGAAGGTCTCGAACCGCCCCACCCACAATAAAGGCCTCGAAGCCCCCCTTGTGCAGCCCGTCGATGGTGCGCATGGCAGCCGAGGACACCAGCGACCGGTCAATCCCAATCTTGCTTGCCTTGAAGACTTCGGGCTCTCGGCGGCCGGCATGGCGATGGCCCCGAGTGTGGCCTGGGGTGAGCCCGACCAGAGTCCGAAGAATCTTCTTGATCACGTGGCACTCTTCTCCGAAAAGAGATGGATCACCGGCCACCCCTGATCCTGGGCGTGCTGCTTGAGCGTCTGGTCGGGGTTGACGGCCACCGGGCGGCTCACTCGCGACAGCAGGGGCAGGTCGTTGAGCGAGTCGCTGTAGAAATGCGACTCCTCGAAGCCTTCGAGATCGTGCCCCATGAGGGCCAGCCACTGCGCCACCCGAGTGACCTTGCCCTCTCGGAAACTCGGAACGCCGTAGGAGCGCCCCGTGAAGGCACCATCCTCCTCTTGAACAAGGGTCGCAATGAGGTGCTCCACGCCAAAGGCTCTGGCGATGGGTGCCGTGATGAATTCGTTGGTGGCCGTCACGATGGCGGTGAGATGCCCTGCCTCACGGTGCTGATCGACCAGAGCGCGAGCCTCGGGTGTGATCTGGGGCTCGATGCGCGAACGAAAAAATGCCTCGCGCCAGGCCTCGAGTTGAGCGCGGGGGTGGGCCGCCAGCGGCGCAAGCTGAAACGCGAGAAATTCATCGATGTTGAGCGTGCCTTGCTTGTATTGCTCAAAGAAGTGGTCATTGCGACGCTGGTGCCAGGTGGGCTCCACTGCCCCCACCTCAACGAGGTGTTGGGCCCACATGACGTCGCTGTCGAGGGGCAAAAGCGTGTGATCAAGGTCGAAGAGGGCAAGGATTCTGGGCTGCATTCTCAAGCGTGCATCAGGCTGGATTCAAAGAGTGCTCTCACCAGAGGCAGGGATATGGGTCGCTGAAGCGCCAGTGCACGGCTGTTGGCTGCGTCCATGAGCCGCGTCAGGAAGGCAAGGTTGCGGGGAAGCCGAGTGAGCATATACCCAAAGAGGTGGTCGTATGACTCACTCAACGGACTGCTCATCCAGCCCAGGCGATGGGCGCGCTCTCGCAGGGCTTGCAACTGCTCGGGCTCGGAGAGCTCGGTGAGCTCAAAGATCAGGCCCTGGCCCAGGCGAGTGCGCAGGTCTTCCCGAAGGTGTGTGAGTCGCGCAGGCGCAGCGCCCGCAGAGCACACCAGCCGCTGCCCGCGCTCACGCAGGCCAACCCAGAGCCGAAACAGAATGCCCTGCAGGGGGGGTGAGGCGGCATCGAGGTTGTCGATGAGCCAGAGCCTTTGGGGACCGATGTTGGCCTCGAGGCCCTCGCGAGCCAGGGCCTCCGCGTCGCGTTGACGACAGTCGAGCAAGATGGGAGGGGGTTCACTGGCCCGCGCCCAGGCCGTCAACCAAAAAGTCTTTCCGCAGCCCGGCGCACCCCAGAGCAGGAGGCTCGAGGGGGCCGTGTCATCGGCTGTGTTTTCACAAAACTGCGCAAGCCAGGTGAGGGCCTCATGATTGCGGCCCGGCACGCCATCTTCGAGTGAGGGCTCAGGGCTGGAGAGCAGGTCTAGGACGAACTGATCCGGATCGGAGGGGGCATGTCCCATAAAATGCAATTTTCCGGATGTTGGCCTATGAACGCAAAATCAAGCGGCATTACCTATCGCGACGCAGGTGTGGACATTGAGGCCGGCGACGCGCTGGTCGACCGCATCAAGCCCCTTGCAAAGAGAACGATGCGGCCGGAGGTCATGGCCGGTATTGGGGGCTTTGGCGCGCTCTTTTCCATGCCCAAGGGCCTGACCGACCCGGTTCTGGTCTCCGGAACCGATGGGGTTGGAACCAAGCTCAAGCTCGCCTTTGCGCTGGATGTTCATCACACCGTGGGCATCGATCTGGTGGCCATGAGTGTGAACGACATTCTGGTTCAGGGGGCCGAGCCCCTCTTCTTTCTCGACTATTTCGCCTGCGGACATCTAAGCGTCGACACGGCGGCGGCTGTCATCTCCGGCGTGGCCCGGGGCTGTGAGGAGTCTGGGTGCGCGCTCATTGGCGGTGAGACTGCAGAGATGCCCGGCATGTACGAGCCCGGAGAATATGATCTTGCGGGCTTTGCAGTGGGCGTGGTGGAGCGCGCAAAAATTCTGGATGCTCGCCGTGTGCGAGAGGGTGATGTGGTGCTTGGCCTTGCCTCGAGTGGATTTCACAGCAATGGCTACTCATTGGTTCGGGCCGTGCTTGAGCGAAGCCTTGGAACCATCCATGCGCAGTCTCTGGGCGCGATTGAGCTTGAGTGCAGCGACCGATCGGGTCGGCGGGCGACCCTGGGCGAGCTGGTGATGGAGCCCACCCGTCTCTACGTCAAGCCCATTCTGGCTGCCTTAAAGACCCACCCCGAGTCCATTCATGCGCTCGCCCACATCACGGGAGGGGGGCTCGTGGGTAACCTGCCGCGCGTGTTGCCAGAGGACCTCTGTGCCGCCCTCAATAAAGGGTCCTGGCCATTGCCTGCGGTGATGGAATGGATACAGGAGCAGGGTCAGATCGACGAGCACGAGATGCATCGCGTCTTTAACTGCGGAATTGGGATGGTGGTGGTTGTGGATGCGCATGCGGCCGATGAGATTGCCGCGACCCTCACAGCAGCAGGCGAGCGGGTCTATGCCATCGGTCGCGTGCGCGCGCGTCAGGGCGACGAGCCCCAGACCGTGATCAGCTGATCCCAGCTGGCCCCGCGAGGCTCAAGGGCGCTGAGTCCCGGAAAACTCCGCAGCCATGTGATCTGACGCTTGGCGAGCTGACGCGTGGCCTCAATGCCTTTTCTCAAGAGGGCCTCTCTGTCGATCTCTCCGCTCAGGTGTGCCCAGGCCTGCCGATAGCCCACGCACCGCATGCTCGGGTGGTGAGCGCTGAGCCCCTCGTGTCTCATGAGGCCAGCCACCTCCTGGAGGAATCCTTGCTCAAGCATGAGCCGGAAACGCTGCTCAATGCGGGCATGGAGCCAGGCCCGGTCTGAGGGCATCAAGGCCACCACCCTGAGGCAGAGGCCTGCCAGACGGTCCCCGGGCTGACTCTGGCTTTGCGCAATCCATGAGCTGAGCGTCTGCCCCGTGTGATGCCAGACCTCAAGCGCTCGACAGATCCGCTGTGCATCGTTGGGTGCAAGCCGCGCTGCCGTCTGCGGGTCCACCTTGGTCAGCTGGGCATGGAGGACCGGCCAGCCCTCCTGCCTTGCTTGCCCCTCAATTTCCACTCGAATGTGATCGGGGCAGCTGGGCAGGAGATCGAGTCCTTCTCGCAGGGCCTTGAAGTAAAGCATGGTGCCCCCCACAACCACGGGCGTATGGCCACGCGCTCGAATGTCATCAATGGCCTTTCTCGCATCGGTCAAAAACTGTGCGACCGAGTAGCGCTCCGTGGGCTCCACCAAATCAATGAGGTGTTGTCGGACCTCGGACTGCTCCTGCCGACTGGGCTTGGCGGTCCCGATGTCCAGACCGCGATAGACCATGGCCGAGTCCATGTTGACGATTTCAATGGTGCCGAAATGACGGCTTCGGGCCAGGTCCATGGCGAGACTTGATTTGCCGGATGCCGTGGGCCCAATGAGGCAGAGAACGGGGGGGGCCGAGCCAGCCATCTCGCGCTTTAGGTGAGGCCAGACTTCGAAAGAGGCGGGTTCTGCGCGAGATAGCGGCGAATGCCTCGCAGCAGGGCTTTGGCCATCTGCTGTTGGTAGCGATCGTCTCGAAGCCTCAGTTCCTCCTCTGGGTTGCTGATAAAGGCTGTCTCGACGAGAACCGATGGAATATCCGGCGCTTTGAGCACCGCGAATCCGGCCTGCTCCACCTGGCGTTTGTGCAGGGAATTGATGTCACCAATCTCGCCCAACACCGCGCGAGCCAGACGGATTGAGTCTTTGATCTGTGCGGTGGTCGACATATCGAGAAGCGTCTGGGCGAGTTGCCGATCTTGAGAGATCCACGAGAAGCCTCCGATCTTGTCGGACTCATTTTCTTTGCGTGCCATCCAACGCGCCGCGGCGCTCGTGGCGCCATGCTCAGAGAGCACATAGACCGAGGAGCCCTGGGCCTTGGGCGATACCCAGGCATCTGCGTGAATAGAGACGAAGAGATCCGCGCGAACCCGGCGAGCCTTTTCTACGCGCTTACCCAGCGGAACAAAGTAGTCCGCGTCCCGCGTCAAGTAGGCCCGCATGGCGGGCTGGGCATCAATTTCTTTCTTCAGGGCCTGGGCCATGCGCAGCACCACATCCTTTTCGCGTGTGCCGCGCTTGCCGATGGCGCCGGGGTCCTCCCCGCCATGCCCTGGGTCGAGCGCGATGGTGACGAGCCTTTGAACCGGGGCGTCCCCCGCGTTGGGACCAGCCTTTTTCTGCTCGTAACTCTGCAGAAAACTCATCAGCGGGTCCTGCTCCTGAGCGGGAAGAAGATCTACGACAAGTCGATGTCGGTATTGAGCCACTGGCGGCATGGAGTAAACCTGAGGGCGAATGGGTTGGCGCAAATCAAAGACCATGCGCACCACACCCGGCTTGAACTGGCCGACCCGAAGGGCCGCGATATAGGGATCGTTGTTGGCCACTCGCGCCACCAACTCCCTGAGCGTGGGGTTGAGCGTCATGCCATCGATATCCACCACCAGCCGATCGGGCTCCGTGAGCAGTTGGGTGCGAAAGACCAGGTCCGCTGTGTCGTGCTCAATCGTCACTCTCGTGTAATCGCTGGCTGGCCAAATTCGCACCCCCAAGACATCGACTGCCCGGGCTGGCCTGCTCACAAGACCAATGAGAAGCGTTGCTCCCAGGCCCAGCAAAAGCTCACGTCGATCCGAGGGCTCCGCTCCAGCGGGCTGCTTGCAGACGCGTGCGAGTTGCTCGAGCAAGGCCGGGTCCTTGGGGGTCTGAAGCGTGATGCGCCGGGGCCCCTCGGGCGAGCCCTCCTGCGCCCACTCGAAGAGGATGTCGAGGTCTGCGGCAGGCAGTCCCTCTGCGCGTTCTGGCCACTCGATGAGGCAGAGGCCCTCGGCCGAGAGGATCTCTCGAAGCCCCGCAGCCCTCCAGGCGTCCGGGCGATCAAGCCGATACAGGTCAAGGTGATGAATGGGACCAAAGGTGGCTTCGTACTGTTCGGCCACCGAAAAGCTCGGGCTCTTAATACGGCCCTCTATGCCCAGTGCACGGAGCAGGGCGCGTGCGAAGGTGGTTTTTCCCGAGCCCAAATGGCCTCGCAGGCTGATGATCGAGACGGGCTTGGGGCAGAGCGACCCGACGGCCGCAGCAAGGGCGCCAAGCCGCTGTTCATCTACTGAATTGAATCGAATGCAAGACCGGTCAACAATCATGGGATGTCCACGTTTGTGCTCCATCCTACTCTGCGCCCCGATGATGAGAGGTCCATCGCCGCATTCTGCGACGCCCTCTGGCTGGAGGACGGCCTGTCCGAAAACACTCGGGCGGCCTATCGCAGGGATCTGTCGGACTTGGCCGCGTGGTGCAGCATCTCGGCTGAGAAATCTCACGCTCTGGAGCACCTCGATACGGCACTCCTCTCTCGTTACCTCACTGAGAGGCATCAGAGCCTTCGGCCCACGAGCTTTAATCGTAGGCTCTCATGCCTGCGTCGTTATTTTGGCTGGCTGATTCGACAGGGTCGTCGGGACGATGACCCCTGTCGTCTCATTCGAGCCGCTCGGCAGCCGAGCCGATTTCCAAAATCCTTGAGCGAGTCGCAGGTCGATTCGCTCCTGGCCGCGCCAAGAGTTGAGGATGCGCGGGGCCTGCGCGACAAGGCGATGCTGGAGCTGATGTACGCAACGGGCCTGCGCGTCTCTGAGCTGGTGGGCCTTCGCCTCATTGAGCTGAGTCTGTCCGAGGGCATGGTTCGCGTTACCGGCAAGGGCGGCAAGGAGCGGCTTGTACCCTTCGGAGACGAGGCAGGTCACTGGCTCTCGCGTTACCTGGCGGAGGGTCGGCCACTTATTTTGGGCCCGCTTCTGGCCGAGGCCGTTTTTGTCACCGAGCGCGCAGCCCCCATGTCGCGACAATATTTCTGGCAACTCATTCGTCGCTACGCCAAGCAGGCGGGCATTGAAATTGCGCTCTCGCCTCACACGCTTCGGCACGCCTTTGCCACCCACCTGCTGAATCACGGTGCGGACCTTCGGGCCGTTCAGATGCTTCTGGGCCACGCCGACATCTCCACCACGCAGGTCTATACCCACGTCGCTCGAGATCGACTCAGCCGAATCCATGCCCAACATCATCCCCGCGCTTAGCCTGACCCAGTTCCTGTTGCTCATGGCCCTCCTGGGCTACCTCCTGGGCTCACTCTCCTTTGCCATTTTGGTCAGTCGGCTGCGGGGCTTGGCAGACCCTCGGAGCTATGGATCAAAGAATCCGGGCGCCACCAACATGCTTCGAAGCGGCGACAAGCGGGCCGCGGCCCTCACACTTCTGGGGGATGCGCTCAAGGGGCTTGTTGCCGTGCTGCTGGCCTCGCAGGCCAGTCAGGCCGCTCAGCTCGATGCACAGTCTTCGCA
Source organism: Burkholderiales bacterium UBA2463 (assembly GCA_002342295.1). GTDB lineage: Bacteria > Pseudomonadota > Gammaproteobacteria > Burkholderiales > Burkholderiaceae_A > Hahnella. The sequence goes on along the minus strand of DDPR01000010.1, from coordinate 324,686 downwards.
GTGGGTTCTTGCCAGCGTCGCGCTGGCCGCTTTTTTGGGCCACCTCTTCCCCATCTACTTCGGCTTTCGCGGCGGCAAGGGGGTGGCTACGGCCCTGGGCATTCTTCTGGGCCTTAGCGGCTGGCTCGGGCTTGCCTGTCTTGCGGTCTGGTTGGGCGTATTCGCGCTCACTCGCATCTCCTCGCTCTCGGCTCTCACGGCCGCGGCCAGTGCGCCCATATGGTGGCTCCTGGGCCTTGATGGGGGGGCCTCTGGAGGCGGTGCCCCCGACTTTCTAAACCCAGTCTTTTGGGCTCTGCTGAGCATGACGGCCCTTCTTATCGCCCGCCATCACCAAAACATCCGCAGCCTCTTGGCCCGCACCGAGGAAAAGAGTTAGGGGCCGAGGGGGACCTCGTCTAGGGGCCATCGGGGGCGGGCCCTCAGCTGCCCTGCGGGCTCACCCCTCTGGCCACTCAAGAGCCTGAGCCCGGCGGCCCAGGCCACCATGACGCCGTTGTCGGTGCAGAGTCTGGGAGCGGGGAAGAACACGTCCGCGCCCATTCTTTGGGCCATCTCAGCGAGCCGCTCACGAAGTCGCAGGTTGGCACTGACGCCCCCAGCAACGACCAACTGCCTGAGAGCGGCCTGAGTGAGCGCAGCCTCACAGCGACTGGTGAGCACGTCAACGATGGCCTCTTGAAGGCTTGCAGCCATGTCGGCTCGGCTCAGGTCAGTCATCGGCTGCAGGGGGCTCACTTGGGTGAGTACGGCCGTCTTGAGCCCCGCAAAGCTAAAGTCGAGGCCGGGGCGGTTGAGCAAAGGCCGCGGCAGCTTGAATGCGCGGGGGTTTCCTTTCTGTGCCCACTGCGCAATCTGAGGGCCTCCGGGGTAGCCAAGGCCCATGAGCTGGGCTGTCTTATCAAAGGCCTCTCCTGCCGCGTCGTCGATGGTCTCGCCAAGCAGGCTGTAGCGTCCGATGCCATCGACGCGCATGAGCTGGGTGTGCCCCCCGGACACCAAGAGCGCCAGAAAGGGGAAGGTGGGCGAGCCACCCGACTCATCGAGGAGGGGTGAGAGGAGGTGGGCCTCCAGGTGGTGAATACCCATCACAGGCTTTTCCAGGCCGGCTGCGAGTCCATGGGCCACACTGACGCCGACGAGAAGCGCGCCCGCAAGGCCCGGGCCTTCGGTGACCGCGATGAGATCAAGGTCCGTCAAGGAGCAGCCCGCCCCTTCGAGGACCTGATCGAGAAGAGGCATGAGGCGAAGGAGGTGGTCGCGCGAGGCCAGTTCAGGAACGACCCCGCCGTAGACTTCATGGAGGTCGATCTGGGAGTGCAGCGCCTCGCCGAGAATACGGCCGGAGGGCGGGCCCAGTGGGGAGGCGGAGGGTTGAATCTCAATCACTGCGAGCCCCGTTTCGTCACAAGAGGTCTCGATGCCAAGCACGCGAAGGCTCTGGCCTTGGGGAACGGTCGGCGCCGAATCGCTTTCCGAGGCGAAGGCGGTCTTCAAGGCGGTCTGGGGCGGGGGGCTTGCCAAAATGGGTATCGTCCGCAATACTTATTGATTGTCTTTCTGGCGAAGCGTTTTTTTGCCAGATGTTCATTCTAGAAGAGAGGTCCGAGCAGGATGCCTTTAGTTCGCGTAAAAGAAAATGAGCCCTTTGAGGCGGCCATGCGCCGCTTTAAGCGCACCATCGAGAAGATCGGCCTGTTAAACGATCTGCGTGCGCGCGAGTTCTATGAGAAGCCCACGGCTGAGCGCAAGCGGAAAAAAGCCGCTGCTGTGAAGCGCCACTACAAGCGCGTGCGCAGCCAGACCATCCCCGCCCGTAAATACTAAGCCCGCACGTCGCGGGTCCGCCTCAATGGCCAGCCTGAAAGAGCGTCTCGCAGAGGACATCAAGGCGGCCATGCGGGCCAAAGACAGTGAGCGACTCGGAACGCTCCGTCTCATCTCCGCAGCCATCAAGCAAAAAGAAGTCGACGAGCGCATCGAGCTCGATGACGCCGCAGTGCTCGCGGTGCTCGACAAGATGGTCAAGCAACGCAAAGACGCCATCACCCAGTTTCACGCCGGAAACCGTCCGGACCTTGCTCAGAAGGAGTCGGCTGAACTCACCTTGCTCGAGTCCTACATGCCTGCAGCCCTGAGTGAAGGGGAGGTGACCAGTGAGGTCGAGAGCGCTCTCGCCGAGCTTCTCGCCTCTGGCGAGCCGAAGGGTCCCGCAGCAATGGGCAAGGCCATGGCTCTGCTCAAGCCCCGCCTCGCTGGGCGCGCGGACATGGGTCTCGTCTCTCGCCTGCTGAAAGAAAAACTCTCACAATGAGGGGATGATTCCCCAGTCCTTCATCGACACGCTCCTTGCGCGCGTCGACATCGTGGAGCTGGTGGGCGGGTACGTTCAGCTCAAAAGGGGTGGCGCCAACTATTCGGGCCTCTGCCCATTCCACACCGAGAAGTCCCCCTCTTTTTCTGTCAGCCCCACCAAGCAGTTCTATCACTGCTTTGGCTGCGGGGCGCATGGAACGGCCCTAGGATTTGTCATTGAGCATCTCGGGCTCTCTTTCCCGCAGGCGGTCGAAGAGCTCGCCAGACGAGTCGGACTGGAAGTGCCCCAGGAGGAGCGAGGCGCCAGCTCGCCCGAGGACCGCAAGCGCGCCCAAGACCAGCGTGCACGCCTGCATGATCGCTTGGCTCAAGCTGCGCAGTTTTATAAGCGCAGGCTCAGAGAGTCTGACTCCGCGATTGCCTACCTGAAGGGGCGAGGCATCACGGGAGAGAGCGCAAAGCGCTTCAGTCTCGGCTTTGCACCGGAGGGCTGGCAGCCGCTGCAGGCGGTGTTTGGGGATTATGAGAGCCCAGAGCTGGTCGAGTCCGGCCTCGTCATTCATTCCGAGGAAGGGGGGCGCGACAAGCGGTATGACCGCTTTCGGAACCGGCTGATGTTCCCCATCTTGAGTGAGCGAGGCGAGGTGCTCGGTTTTGGGGCTCGGACGCTGGGCTCGGATGAGCCCAAGTACCTCAATTCGCCAGAGACCCCTCTTTTTTCAAAGGGCCAGGCCCTCTATGGACTCTTTGAGGGCCGTCAGGCCATTCGGGCCGCTCAGGAGGTCTGGGTGGTCGAGGGCTACATGGACGTTGTCGCCCTTGCCCAGCATGGGCTCGGCCATGTGGTGGCCACGTTGGGCACAGCGACCACGCCTGACCATCTGAGACTGCTCGGTCGACTGGCTCCGTCTGTGGTCTTCATGTTTGATGGCGATGCAGCCGGCCGTCGGGCCGCTGCAAAGGCCCTTGAGGTGAGCCTGCCCGCCTTGAAAGGGCGGCTGGGTGTTCGGTTTGCGTTTTTGCCGCCTGAGCATGATCCAGACTCCTTTGTGCGTGCGTTCGGGCAGCAGGCACTGCGCGATCACGTGGCTCAGAGCACCCCGCTCTCAGCCTTTTTGCTTGCTCGAGCCGCAGAGGGCCTTGACCTGTCCCAGGCGGAGGGCCGAGCGGCTGCGACCGCCGAGGCTCGGCGTCTGCTGGCGCTCATGCCCGCTGGCGATCTTCGTCAGCAGATTGCCCGGGCAGCCGCTCAAAGGTTTCAGGCCGATCCGTCGAGTCTCGGGGTGCTTCCGGTCGCTGCTGGACATGCGTCGAGAGTGGCGCCCAAGCCCCAGCGGCGATCCACCGACAGCCCTGTTGTTCCCCTGGTCGAGCGCCTCCTTGCCCTTCTGGTTCGCCGACCGGAGTGGGCACATGAGCTGCCCCAGGAAGTTCTGCAGCAGATGTCGCCATCGGAGCGGTCCTTGCGAGATTGGCTGACCGAGCGGGCCAGTGAGGGTGCAGGCTATGCGAGTCTTTTCGAGTCCGCACTCCAGCAGGATCCCGCCCACCCCACCTTCGCGCTCTTTCGCAAGCTCGCAGCTCCCTCTCCGGCTATGGACGACCTGATGTCGAGCAACGACGAGACGATTCGACGAGAGCTGTGGCTTGCCTCCCAGTCCCTAGCCTTGAGAGCCCTTGAGCGCGCCGCAAGCGAGCTCGCGAGCCAGACTTCCCCGCAGAGTCTGGAGGAGCTTCGAGCCCTGCGCGGGCGCATCGCGGGGCTTCGTGCGGATCTGGCCGCAAAATCTTGACCAAAGCTTGTAATTGGGTTAAATTCGAGGGTTCGACTGCTTAAAAAAGCTTGAACGCGCACCTCGGAGCACAGATGGCCTCTAAACCCAAAGCCGCAAGCAAATCTTCAGCCAAAAAACCTGCCGCCAAGCCCTCCCCCAAGAAGCCTTTAAGCGCTTCCAGTGCCAAAAAGTCTGCCGTGAAAGCTGGGGGTAAGTCTGCTGTGAAGAGCGCTCCCCATGCGAAGAAGGGGCCTGCAGATGCCGCGCTCGAGCGAGCCATCGCAAAGCTGCGGGGCGCCCCCGCAAAGTCCGACCACTCAAAGGCCTCGGCCAAGCCCGCGCCAAAGAAGGAAGCCGCGAAGGCTCCGACAAAGGCCAGCCCAAAGGCTGCACCAAAATCCAGTCCAAAGGCCGTCCCCAAGGCGTCACTGCCAGCAAAGCCGGCTCCGAAGGCGCCGCCCAAGGCGGCTGCCAAGACACCCGCTCAGACACCCACTAAGACACCCGCAAAGCCGCCCGCAAAGCCGTCTGCCAAGGCCTCCTCGAAGCCCACGCCTTCAAAGACCGCACCCTCGAAGACCGCACCCGCAAGGCCTGCAACAAAATCAGGCGGCAAGCCCGGTCGCCCCGCGAAGGCTGCCGCTGCGACCTCGGAGGACGAATCCATTCCCGAGGCGGAGGACGACTCTGCCGAAGATGCCGATGCCGTTGTCGCGCTCGAGCCCGCTGCTCCCGCGCCCAAGAAGGGTGGTCGGCGCTCGCGTGACAAGAAGCTCCTGGAGTTCATGCCCTCGGGGCCGCTGTCTCCCGAAGAGGTGGAGGCTCGCAAGAACCGCCTGAAGTCGCTGATTCTTCTTGGCAAGGAGCGCGGCTACCTTACCCACGCAGACATCAGCGATCACCTCCCCGATGTTCAGATTGACTCCGACCAGATGGAGTCCATCATCGCCACCTTCCAGGAGTGGAGCATCTCGGTCTACGAGACCACCCCCGATACCGAGACGCTGCTCCTTTCGGGCAGCACGACCGCGACCGACAGTGACGATGCCGAGGAGGAGGCAGAGGCCGCCCTCTCGACGGTTGTCGACTCCGAATTTGGCCGCACCACCGACCCAGTTCGCATGTACATGCGTGAGATGGGAACCGTGGAGCTGCTCACGCGCGAAGGCGAGATTGCCATTGCCAAGCGAATCGAGGCGGGCCTTCGCGAGATGGTGCTAGCCATTTCCTCGTGTCCGACCACCATCCACGAAATCCTCGATCACGCGACCAAGATTCGCGAGGGCACCATGCGCATCGAGGAGGTTGTCGACGGACTCGTCGACCCCAACGCGCCAGAGGAAGACCTTTTGGCGCCCGCTGAGGCTGAGATTGCCATTGAGGAGGATGACGACTCCGGCGAAGACACGGCAAGTAAGGCGCGACTTGAGGAGCGTCGTCAGGCGGCCCTCGAGAAGTTCGCGACCATCGAGAAGCAGTTCGACCGCATGCGTCGAGCCTTCCAGTCAGAGGGCTATAAGTCGGTTGCCTACAACCGCGCCCAAGAGAACATCAGTAACGAGTTAATGGGCATTCGATTTACCGCCAAGATGGTGGAGCGCCTTGCCGACACGCTGCGCAATCAGGTCGATGAGGTGCGTCGAATCGAGCGGGCCCTGCGCAACATCGCTGTTGATAAGGTGGGTCTGCCCGTTGACTGGTTCCTGAAGAATTTCCCCGGCAACGAGGTCCGCCTCGACTTTTTCTCCAAGAAGGGCGCTGCTGTCGCTGGCTCCCGGCTGCCACTCCTAGAGCGCAACCTGCCCGCCCTCCAAGAGCTGCAGCAGCGTCTCATCGACATTCAGTCGCGTGCCGTGCTTCCACTCGCAGACCTTCGCGCCATCAATCAGCTGATGAGTCGGGGCGAGAAAAAGGCCAAGGAGGCCAAGCGCGAGATGACCGAGGCCAACCTTCGTCTGGTCATCTCCATCGCCAAGAAATACACCAACCGCGGCCTGCAGTTTCTCGACCTTATTCAGGAGGGAAACATCGGCCTCATGAAGGCGGTCGATAAGTTTGAGTATCGCCGCGGCTACAAGTTCTCCACCTATGCAACCTGGTGGATTCGACAGGCGATTACCCGCTCCATCGCCGATCAGGCCCGCACGATTCGCATCCCAGTGCACATGATCGAGACCATCAACAAGATGAATCGCATCTCCCGCCAACTCCTACAAGAGACCGGCAAGGAGCCAGACCCGGCCGAGCTTGCCATCAAGATGGAAATGCCCGAGGACAAGATTCGCAAGATCCTGAAGATCGCCAAAGAGCCCATCTCCATGGAGACGCCTATCGGTGACGACGACGACTCGCATCTTGGAGATTTCATTGAGGACACCAACACGCTTCAGCCGCATGAGGCCGCCCTGCAGGACTCCATGCGAGACGTGGTGAAGGAGGTGCTCGATTCGCTCACGCCTCGTGAGGCCAAGGTTCTGCGGATGCGATTTGGCGTCGAGATGACCAGCGACCACACGCTCGAGGAAGTCGGAAAGCAATTCGATGTGACCCGGGAACGGATTCGTCAGATTGAGGCCAAGGCGCTGCGAAAACTTCGTCATCCGAGCCGCAGCGACAAGCTCAAGAGCTTTCTCGATACACTAGGCTGATGGCGAATCCCCTCCTAGGCGATGCTCGGCAGATGTTTCGGGCCCATAGCTCAGTTGGTTAGAGCAGAGGACTCATAATCCTTTGGTCCCAGGTTCAAGTCCTGGTGGGCCCACCAGGAAAAAGACCCCAGTTAGCAATAGCTGGGGTTTTGTCTTATGCGCAGGCGCGTGACGACTGGAGACAAAGAGCAGATGGGTGACTACACAAAGATGTCGGCCTACTACGACACGATCATGACCTCTGGCTACTACGACTATCCGGCCATTGTCGACGCCCTCCTTCATCATGCCGACCCCGAGTCCATCCTCGAGATTGGTTGTGGAACAGGGCTTATCCTTGAAGAGCTCGTGAAGCGACGGCCCTCGACCCAGATCCTTGGCATCGATCTCACCCAGTCCATGCTCTCGATTGCCAGCAAGCGGCTGGATGCGTTTCACAACATACGGCTGAGTCGGCAAAACATCACGGAATTGAGTCTCGATGAGCAATACCGGCTTGCCTTTTCGTATGGTGGGGTCTGGTACTTCGTCATCGATGGAGACAAAGAACCCTTCCTCGTCAGTCACATCGTCGATGAGGCGGCCAATCAGCGCGGACTCGAGTGCCTGAGTCGAGCGGTGGCGCCGGGAGGAACCCTTCTGCTGGGTATCCAGGGCCCCCATCATGACTACGAGCGTCCGATCTCAAACGGAATGATCTACTCGCAGAAGATTCAGCCCCTAGACTCCGGATTCACGAAGCACTACTACCTCGACGACGAAGACAAGCGCGTGATGGAGCAGACCATTCACTACCGCACCTTCGACTTTGAGCAGGCGAAGTCCCTGCTTCGGAGCAGCGGCTTTGAGTATCTCGGCAGGGCCGAGAATCATCGGTGCTTTCTTGAGTTCAGACGAATCTAGGCGCGAGATGGCTGCACTGCCAAACATTGGATTCATCGGTGTGGGCAACATGGGAAACCCCATGGCGGCAAACCTCATTCGGGCAGGCTATCCCGTTGCCGTCTTCGACCTCGATCAGTCGAAGACGCTCAACCTTGTCGCCCTTGGGGGTCGGGCGGCAGCGAGTGTGAGGGGTCTTGCCGCTGGCGCCCAGGTGGTGATCTGCTCCCTGCCTGGCCCCACTCAGGTGCGTGAGGTGATGTTTGGCGATGATGGTCTGCTGGCGTCTCTCTCCGCGGGCGCCACCATCATCGACACCTCGACCAGCTCGGTTGAACTCGCGCGTGAACTCTTTCAGTGTGCGGCCGAGCGTCATGTTGGCTTTCTGGAGGCCCCAGTCACCAACGCGGTCGACTTCGCAGCGCTCGGGCGCTTGTCCATCTTCGTCGGCGGAAATCGGAGTGACTTTGACCGACAGAGGCCCATCTTTGATGTCCTTGGGGAAAAAATCTTCTATGTGGGCGGCCCAGGCAATGGAGCGACCATCAAGCTGCTCACCAACCTGCTCTGGTTCACCCATGCGGCTGTCATTGGCGAGGCCCTTATGCTGGGTGCCAAGGCGGGCATCCCGCTTGAGATCGTCTCTGAGGCCATTCAGTCCAGTGCCGGCAATAGCTGGGTGGCCCAGCACGACATTCCCTCCATCTTTGCGGGCCACTACGACCCCAGCTTTTCGCTCGCCCTGTGCTGCAAGGACCTCGGCCTCGTAAACGAGATCGCGGTGTCCCAGGGCTTCACGCTGACCATGGGCCGATTTGTCCAGGAGCTCTTCGAGCAGGCCAAGCGCACCTATGGCGAGAACGCCGCCGAGCTTCATGTTGTGAAGCTCCTTGAGGACCGCGTCGGCACATATCTGCGCCCTCAGGGGGCGAGCACATGACGCTGCTGAACCAGGTCCGGCTCATGAGGGAGGCTCATCTGCACATGCCTCAGGGTGTTGCAGAGAACTATCGGTACTGGGGTGACGACCGAACGGTGTTTATTGCCTCGGCCAAGGGTGCCCAGCTCACGGATTGCGATGGAAAGACCTATGTCGACTTTCGCCTTGGTTACGGACCGATCATTCTGGGCTATCGGGACGAGCGGGTAGACGCTGCAGTCATTCGCCAGATTCAGGAGGGGGGCACGCTCACGGGCTTCTCTACCGCCCTTGATGTGGAGGTTGTTAAGCAGATCAAGGCGCTCTGCCCCAGCATCCAGAAGATGCGCTTTGCTAACTCTGGCACCGAGGCTGTTATCGGAGCGGTGAGAACCGCCCGGGGTTTTACCCGTCGTGACCGCATTGCGATCGTCGAGGGGAGCTTTCATGGCCTGGTCGACGAGATGATGTGGAAGTCAGACATTGAGAGCTGGACACCTGGCGACTCTCGGTCGCCTCGCATCATCCCCTTTGGAGCTGGTATTTCAGAGAACACCCGTGAACTGGTGGACTTCATCGAACTTAATGACGAGGAGTCTCTGGAGCAGCTCTTCAAGAAGAGACAAGACTCTCTGGCCTGCGTGCTTCTTGAGCCCATTATTGGCAATGCGGGCAGCATCTCGGCCTCTCAAGAATGGCTACAGAGACTTCGAGACCTGTGCACAAAAAATGGCACGCTGCTCATCATTGATGAGGTCAAGACGGGGTTTCGCGTGGCAGCCGGTGGTGCGCAGTCGCTCTACGGCATTCATGCAGATCTCACCACCTATGCGAAGGCCATGGGGAACGGATATCCCGTCGCAGGATTCGGTGGGCGGGCTGATGTCATGGATGTCGTTGGCTCTCACGCCGGCGGCGTGGTTCACGGCGGCACCTACACGGCCAATCTCATTGCGCTGAGCGCAGCGCATGCCACCCTCAACATCCTGGCCCACACCGACGCCCTCCAGACGGCGGACGCGGCCGGCGAAAAAGTCAAAGAGATTTTGGGGCGTGTATTCACCAAGGCGGGGGTTGAGCACGCGTTCGCGGGGCCGCCGGCGATGTTGGGCATCCACTTCTCTGCAGAAGTTCCAAAGAGCTACCGACAATGGCGCAAGGTGAACAACACGCTCTATCGAGACTTTGCCTGGAAGTTGATTGAGTTGGGTGTCATGCTCGAGCCGGACTCCCGAGAGCCCTGGTTTCTCTGTGAGGCCCACGGCCAGATGGACTTTGGCTGGCTTGAGGACGTTGCGACCCGGGCAATCAAGGCAGCACAGGCCATGGCCTAGTTGTCTTCTGGTCGTTTTACAATCGAGCAACACCGTCTTCTGAGGGGAGCCCCATGAAACTCAAGGTCAATGGAAAGTCAGTCGAATTCAGCGGGGAGCCAGACACCCCCATCCTTTGGGTTCTGCGTGATCACCTCAACATCACCACCCCAAAGTTCGGCTGCGGGGCTGGGCTATGCGGGGCCTGCACGGTGCACCTCGACGGCGAGGCTATCCGCTCCTGCTCCGTCCCCGTGTCGGCTGCCATTGGCAAGCGCATCACCACCCTCGAGGGTCTGCCCGAGAAGCTGGTCAAGCCCATCAAGGCAGCCTGGGAGGCGGAGGAGGTGCCTCAGTGCGGCTACTGCCAGACTGGCCAGATGATGTCCGCCGCTGCCCTGCTCTCTAAGAACAAGAATCCCACCGATCACGAAGTTCAGGCTGCAATGGACGGAAACGTCTGCCGCTGCGGCACCTATGGCCGCATTCGCGCGGCGATCGCGCGCGCCGCAAAGTCCATCGCCTAACCCCAGACCGAGGAGAACCACATGGATCGTCGTTCATTCATCAAGTCTTCCGCCGCCCTGGGTGGTGCATTGTTGGTGGGATTCTCAGATCTTGAAAATACGGTGCTTGCAGCGGGTGCCGCGCTCAACAATCCGTGGCTCCGACTCGATGCCAACAACGATCTCACCATCTTTGTTGCCCGCGGTGAGATGGGCCAAGATGTTTACACCTCTATGTCTCTGCTCATCGCAGAGGAGCTGAACTACCCGATCAGCAAAGTGAAGGTGGTCTTTGCACCCAACAACCCCGCCGTCTATGGAAATGCCCTCCTGGGCGGCGCCCAGATCACGGGGGGCTCAGCCTCCATGCGGGATGCCTGGGACAAGCTGCGCAAGGTCGGCGCGAGCACACGCGAGATGCTTGTCGCAGCCGCAGCCGAGAAGTGGAAGGTTTCGGCATCAAGCTGTGTTGCAGAGGACGGGTCGGTTCGCTGCGGAACGAAGAAGGCAACCTATGGCCAGTTGGCCGCGCTGGCGGCGACTCAGAAGCCCAATCCCAATCCCACTCTGAAGTCGAAGGCCGATTACCGCTACATCGGAAAGGACGTGCGACGCCTGGACACGCCAGCCAAGGTAAACGGTACAGCGCAGTACGGGGTTGACGTTCGAGTGCCTGGCATGTTGGCCGCCTCTCTGGCCATGTGCCCCGCCATTGGCGGTAAGGCCATGCGCGTAGACGACTCCGCTGCGAAGGCTGTCAAGGGCGTGGTCTCGATCGTCCAGGTGCCCGACGGTGTTGCCGTGTTGGCCAAGGACTATTTCACGGCAAAGAAAGCTCGGGATCTGCTGAAGATCGAATGGGACATGGGCCCTGCTGCGAGACAGTTAAAGGATATGGCCAGCATTGAGGCGGGGCTCTTGGCTGCCTCCTCCAAGAAAGGTGCTGTCATTCTGAAGGCCGGAAACGCTGAGAATCCGATGGCCGGCAGCGCAAAGCAGATCTCGGCCCAGTACCAACTTCCCTTTCTGGCCCACGCGACACTGGAGCCTGTGAATTGCTCGGCCCAGATTGTGAATGGTGAGTGCCTCGTCTGGGGCCCGATTCAGTTCCCGCAGGGTGCATCTGCAACCGCGGCCGCTGTGTCTGGCCTGCCTGAGTCAAAGGTGCGCATTCACACCACCTTTATTGGCGGCGGCTATGGCCGCAAGATTGAGAATGATTTTGTCGCCCAGGCAGTCTCCATTGCCAAGGCCTCGGGTCAGCCCGTTCGGCTCATCTGGAGCCGAGAGGACGATATGACCCACGACTTCTATCGTCCCATCAGTCTTCATCAGCTCTCAGGAGCGCTCGATTCTTCGGGGCGACTGGTCGGGCTCACCTCAAAGATGACCTCCCCTTCCGTTACCGCGCGGGCCTTCCCCGGATTCGTGGTTGAGGGAAATGACCCCTTTATGAGCGAGGGCGCGAACAACCTTACTTATGCCGTACCGAACCTGCGTTTTGAGAACGTGATTCACGACACGGGTGTGCGTGTCGGGTATTGGCGCGCTGTGAGTAACAACCTCAACACCTTCGCAATGGAGTCCTTTGTTGACGAACTGGCACAGGCGGCAGGAAAAGATCCGCTGGCGTTTCGCATGGAGATGCTCTCAAAGCATCCTCGGGCACAGAAGGTGCTCTCGATGGCCGCAGAACGTGCAGGCTGGGGAAAGAAGCGGTCCGATGGCCGTTTCCTTGGACTGGCCCAGACCGAGTGCTACGACGCCTATGTTGCGGTCGTGGCGGAGGTCTCAATGAGGGGGGCTGAGCCCACCGTGCACAAACTCACCTGCGTGGTGGACTGCGGCGTGGCGGTTCGTCCGAACCAGATTCGAGCACAGCTAGAGAGTGGCCTGCTGCTTGGCGCCTCATCGGCCATGAAGAACAAGATCACTTTCAAGGACGGTGTTGTCGAGCAGAAGAATTTCGACACCTACCCGATGCTCAGAATGTCTGAGACGCCTGCCATAGACATCACGATCATCGAGGGGGGCGACAAGCCCTCGGGCATGGGTGAGGTGGGGGTTCCGCTTGCGGCGCCGGCCATCGCCAACGCGATCGCAGCAGCCACAGGCGAGCGTAGACGCACCCTGCCTTTTGTTGCATGACGATCGCACTCGGCATACTGGCCATTCTTTTTCCGCTTTTTGTCGGCTGGCGGGTCTGGAAATTTATCGACCGAGGCGCCCAGGTCGGTGACGAGATTTACTCCGAGAGCCTCGGAACGCTGCTCAAGAAGGTGGGGATCACCTCTTTGGTGACCCTCACCCTTCTTTTTGCCTGCTTCTTTTTGCTGGAACGGGCTTAAATCATGACTCGGGTGCCGAGCTCGATCACCTGATTGGTTGGAATGTTGAAGTAGGACACCACGCTGCCTGCGTTGCGCGACAGTGAGGCAAAAATCTCCTCTCGCCACTTGGCCATGCCGCCATTGGTTGAGGGCACGATGGTCTCCCGACTAATGAAGTAAGACGCCGAGAAGAGATTGATCTCCAGGCCGTGGCTCTTGCAGAGCTCGAGCGCGCGCGGCACGTCTGGAACATTCTTGAATCCGTAGTGAACGCTCACACGCCAGAAATTGTGACCGAGTGACTCCACTTTGAGTCGCTCGCCGAAATGCACCCATGGACGCTCCTCAAAGACCACGGTCACGATGACGTTACGCTTGTGAAGCACCATGTTGTGCTTGATGTTGTGCATCAGTGCCTGAGGGGCCGTGGTGGAGTTGGCCACTAGGTAGACTGCCGTGCGGTCGGTGACCGGCAGGCCTGAGTTCGAGATGGAGTCGATAAAACTCTCGAGTTCGGGGTCGTCTTCTCGAATCTTATGAATGAGGAGCTCTCTGCCCCGCTTCCATGTCGTCATGAGAGTCAGAATGACCAGGCCCAGCGTGAGCGGGAACCACCCGCCATGCAGAATCTTGGCAAGACACCCCGCAACTAAGAGGCTGTCGAGTGCAAAGAAAAAGAGGGTAGAGGCAAGAACGACGGCAAATGAGAAGTGCCACCCCGCATAGACCACAAAGAAAGTGAGCAGCGTTGAGCACATCATGGTCATGGTGACCGACACGCCATAGGCCGACGCCAGCGCGCTTGACGACCCAAAGGCCAGGGTCACGAGAAGCACGGCGATGAGCAGCATGTTGTTAATAAAGGGAATGTAGATCTGCCCATACTCTTTGATGGAGGTGTGGACGATTCGCATGCGGGGCAGAAGACCTAGTTGAATGGCCTGCTGTGTGGCGGAGTAGGCGCCAGAGATGGTGGCCTGAGAAGCAATCACGGTGGCCATGGTCGAGAGCAGGATGGCCGGGATGAGCAGCGGCTCGGGAAAGGAGAGATAGAAGGGGTTCTCGATGGCCTCCGGATTCTGCAGGATGAGTGCCCCCTGGCCGAGGTAGTTCAAGATGAGTCCGGGGTAGGCAACAAAGAGCCAGGTGTACCGAATCGCCTTCTTGCCGAAGTGGCCCATGTCGGCATAGAGCGTCTCAACGCCCGTGACAGCCAGCACGAGGGCGCCCACCACCAAAAGTAGCTTTGGCCCACGGTCAATGAGGAACTGCAGTCCGTAGAACGGATTCAGTGCCACCAGAATGTCGGGTGAGCCTGAAATCTGACTGAGCCCAACGGCGCCAATCACAAAGAACCAAACCAGAATGATCGGCCCAAAGAATCGACCCACCAGTGCCGTGCCGTGTCTTTGAATGGAGAAGAGTCCAATCAGGATGGCAATCGAGATGGGCACGATGGCGGGCTTTAGGGAGGGCTCCACCACCTCGAGACCCTCGACCGCGCTTAACACCGAGATGGCCGGAGTGAGGATGCTTTCTCCAAAAAAGAGGCAGGCCCCGAAGCATCCAATGAGGAAAATGGCCGCCTTGTAGCGCGGTCGGTTGGCCACCGCAGAACTCGCAAGGGCCAGGAGCGCCATGATGCCCCCCTCCCCGCGGTTGTCAGCGCGCAGGATGAGAACCACGTACTTCAGTGTGACGACGAGGGTGAGCAGCCAGATGATGGCTGAGACGGCACCGATGACATCTGCGGCCGATGCGGTGACCCCAGTCCCGGGACCAAAGGTCTCCTTCAGCGCATAGAGAGGGCTTGTGCCGATGTCGCCGTACACCACGCCGAGGGCACCAAGCATCAGGGCGCCGAGCGTCGATTTGTTGGCATTGGATCCGGCTGAACTCATGGACTCGCTCCGGGAAATGACTTGCCGTTTGTTCGGGAAAACATCAGGTTGGAATTCCGCTTTGCACAATACCTTCGACCCTTGGGCAATGCAAACAATGGCAGTGCAAAGACTTAGAATCGGATTTTCCCTCCCCGAAGAACCCTTTCTGCCGTGCGCCTGCCGTTTCTGTCTCCCCTCTATCTCTGGTTGGAACGCTGGGCCCACCATCCTCGGGCCACCTGGGCGCTCGGAGCATCCAGCTTCGCGGAGTCTTCATTTTTTCCGATTCCGCCCGATATTCTCTTGGCGCCCATGTGCCTGGCTCGCCCCCAGCGCGCGTGGTTTTTGGCGACTGTCACAACGGTGACATCTGTTGTGGGCGGACTTTTTGGCTATGTGATTGGCGCATACTTCTTTCACTGGATTTCACCATCCTTGGAGGCTTGGGGCTACGCGCAGGCCTTTGAGTTGGCTAAGGAATGGTTCTTGGAGTGGGGGTTTTGGACGATCGTGTTGGCGGGCTTTGTGCCCATTCCCTACAAGGTCTGCACGATCACCGCTGGAGCGATGGGGATGCCCATAGCCCCTTTTGTTATTGCCTCAGTGATTGGTCGAGGCAAGCGTTTTTACCTGGTGGCCGCCATCATGCGTTGGAGCGGCAATCGGTTTTGGGCACGTCTGGGTCGCGCGGCATCTGTTAACAAGAAAGGGACTGTTCTATGAATGTGAAGCATCGTGAGTCGTCTGTTTTGGGTGCCTCGGGCCTGCAGTCGGCCTGTGCATGCTGCTCTCCCATCGCCCAGGCGCAGACCCGTCGGGGCTTTTTGGCTGCAGGTGCCGCCCTCACCGCCGCAGGCGTAATGGGACTGGGTCGCTCGGCTCGGGCCGCGAGCGGCAATTACGAGGCCATGCTCGTTAACTGTATCGATCCTCGGTTTACGACGCTCAGCTGGCGATACATGGGCATGCTCTCTGGCGTCGACAGAGAAAAGCTAGGCGACAACTACAGCCAATTTGTCATGGCAGGAGGTCCGCTGGGCGTTGTCCACCCCGCCTTCAAAGCGTGGCACGCCACCTTCTTTGACAATCTCGACATCACCGTGAAGCTGCACAACATCAAGCGCGTTGTGGGGATCAGCCACCGTGACTGCGGCGCGGCCAAGCTGGCCCTCGGGGCTGATGCCGTCTCCGGAAAAGAGGTCGAGACCGGCTCTCATGCAGAGGTTCTGGCTGCATTCCGGCAGGCTGTGGTGAAGCGCCACCCCAAACTTAGCGTCATCACCGGCATCATGGACCTGGAGGGGCGCGTGGACCTCGTGGGCTAGCCAGATTTCAAGCGGCGCTCTCGCCACCCCCTCTGCCGAGCGGGTGGCGTTTTTTACTTCTGGGGCAGGTGGCTAAGTACCAGGGACCAGAGCTCTCGGTCGTGTTCGCTGGTGACCTTGGCGTCATGGAAAATCTTATTCAGCGCCGAATGGTCTGACACGGCAGCCACCTGTCGCATGAGCGTGGCGAGTTGCTTGAACTGGTCGGCGGAGAACGACGGGTTGTTCTCCATCATGTGGTACGGAATGACGAACTGCTCCTGTGCCGCTTTTGTGGTGGCTTCGGCATCGAGTCGGGCTCGCTCAATCATGAGGTCCACCTCCTCGTGCGTGAGACGAAGGGCTCGGGCACTTCGGTAGAGCTGCTCTTTTTCCTCCTCGTCGAGCACGCCGTCTGCAAGGTAACCCAGCAGCTGGTTCCGAATAGACTCCCGGTGGCGACGCAGTTCATCGTTAAAGGCAGTCGCCAAAATACCGGCTGGGACTGCAAAGATGCCAAGCCCGACGAGGGCGAGGATGACTGTTGCGGCCCGTCCAATCGGGGTTACCGGGGAGATGTCTCCGTAGCCGACCGAGGCGAGTGTGACCACGGCCCAATAAATCGATTGTGGAATGTTCTCGAACTTCTCGGGCTGCGCTTCGTGCTCAAAGAGATATCCGAGAGAGGCCGTGAGGATGACAAGCAGCATCATGATGAAGGTGGATGCCGCAATGACAGGCCACTCGCGAGACAGAACTCTTATCAGCGTGGTGCCCGCCGTGGTGTAGCGGGTGAGCTTGAGCAGCCTAAGCAGTCGGAAGACTCGCAGGAATCGCAGGTCAATCAGGTTGTGAAGAAGGGGCTCAAGGAAGAAGGGGAGAACGGCCAGGCCATCGACGACTGCGCTGGGGGAGCGAGCATACGCCAGTCGTCCAGCGACCCAGTGCCGATAAGTGGGATTCTCCGTGCAGGTATACAGCCGCAGAATGTACTCTGTCGTGAAGATGGCCACCGCGATTCCGTCTAGCAGAACGAATTCAACGTTGAGCACGTAATGGACAGAATCGACGGACTCCAGAATGACGGCCGCCACGGAGACCAGCACCCAGAAGACGATGAAAAGATCGACGTACTCATGCAGCGCCCCGCTTTGAGGCGTTGGGTTGAGGAGGTTGTACACCTTTTGGCGAAGGGTTGAGTCCTTGTTGAGCTCTTTGAACTCATTCCAGGCGGGGATGAGGACGCGAGCCAGCTTGAAGAGTCGCAGCAGTCGCAGGGCCCGCAGCATGCGCAGGTCGATCTGAATAAAGGCTGCGAGATAGAAGGGGAGAATGGCCGCCAGGTCGATGAGCGCGAATGGGCTCTTAAAGTAGGCAAAGCGTGGCAGGCGAGCGCCTTTAAATTCTGGGTCCTCGGGGGCAACGTAGAGGCGAAGCACATACTCGATGGTGAAGACGATGATCGAGAAAACATCGAAGATGTGGAAAAACCCTGGGGCCTTTGCATAGAGCGTCGGCACCTGCTCAACCAACAAGGCAATAAGGTTGAGGATGATGAGGGTCGATATATAGCCATCAAGCTTCTTGCCCATGCCCTGCTTATTGGTAGGGTCGAAGACTTGTCGGTAGACGTAGGCGCGAACGGTGCTGGCCGGAAGAGAGGGGGTAGAGAGGTCGTTGCTCACGGAGAATCCTTTAACCGTTGGTTAGTACTTAATCTCAGCGACGGGAATCTTGTGGAACGAGCGCCCACAGACGAAGACGCGCAGGGTGAGCGGCGCATCGAGTTTGGTGTCGGCCGTGATCGCAGCCCATGCGGGGGGGAGGCCCGGTCCCGGGGGAACGCCGTTCTCGATGATGTAGGCGCCGTGGGTCTCGGATTTCTCTTTGTCGCACGTTTCCGCCACGATCAGCCCGTCATCCTCAATAACATTGTGAAGCCCGCCGATCGGGCCCTCTTTGTTCAAAAGCGCTTCCTGACAGGCCGCCCATTCAGAGGGCGGGTCGCAGGCGTCGACACCCGACGACTCTTTTTTGGCTCGCGCCTCTCCGGCTTTGGTCAGCCATTCTGCGAGTCGCTCGGCCTCTTTCTTCGCGGTTTCCGTGCGCTGAGCCTCGCGCATGGTGTGGTTGGTGAGCATCACAGTTGCAGCCAACCCAAGGATGACAAGGGCGAAGTAAAGGAAATCCGTCGAGGTGATTTTTTTGTTTGTTTTTTCCATGGATGCTCGCGGTTGGGGGTCTAGTTCAAGGTCGGTCCAAAGTGATGGGGAGAGGAGGCCTGCCAGAGGCTGGCGTACGGTTGCGGAAGACCCCCTTGGCTGTGTGTCGAGAGCAGTGCGCCCGGAGCAAGTGTGGTGAGGCTACTGGAAAGGGGGGCGGCCTGTCCATTGGGGCCCCGAACCATTACAAGCTCGGGCCTGATCTGCTCGGGTGTTCGAAGGCCCGCTGCACCCATCATTTCGGCCAGGTTGTGCAGGGTGTTGCTGTGAAAATGGAAGACTCGCTGGGCTTTGTCGGTCACATCCAAGGCCTTTTGGCGCATCGGATCTTGCGTGGCCACGCCAGTCGGGCAGTGATCGGTGTGACAGCTGCGCGACTGAATACATCCCAGCGCAAACATGAAGCCACGGGCTGAGTTGCACCAGTCTGCGCCGAGCGCCCTGCACCGAATGATGTCAAAGGCCGAGAGGATTTTCCCTGAGGCTCCAAGCCGAATCTGGTCTCGCAGCCCGACCCCCACCAGGGTGTTGTGAACGAGCTGAAGGCCGTCTCGAAGGGGCATGCCCATGTGGTCGGCGAACTCGATGGGTGCAGCGCCTGTCCCGCCCTCCGCTCCATCGATAACGATGAAGTCGGGGGAGATACCCGTCTCGAGCATGGCCTTGACCAGGCCAAACCACTCCTGAACATGGCCCACGCAGAGTTTGAAGCCAATTGGTTTGCCCTCCGAGAGCTCGCGCAGCTGGCCAATAAACTGCATGAGACCCACGGGCGTGCTGAAGGCCGAGTGCGATGCGGGTGAGACACAGTCCTCGCCCATGGGAACTCCTCGGGCCTGAGCAATCTCGGCACTCACCTTGGCGGCTGGCAAGACCCCACCGTGCCCGGGCTTGGCTCCTTGCGAGAGCTTGACTTCGATCATCTTGATTTGGTCGTCTGCGGCCTGCTCCGCGAATCGATGGGGATCGAAATGGCCATCGGGGGTGCGGCAGCCGAAGTAGCCCGACCCCAGCTCCCAGATGAGGTCCCCCCCGAACTTTCGGTGGTGGACCGAGATGCTGCCCTCACCGGTGTCGTGGGCAAAGCGTCCGAGCGCAGCGCCATGGTTGAGGGCCTGGATGGCATTTGCGGAGAGCGCCCCAAAGCTCATCGCAGAGATGTTGAAGATCGAGATGGCGTAGGGCTTACGACAGGCAGGACCCCCAACGGTGATGCGAAGGTCCTCGGTCTCGGTCTCTAAGGGGCGCATCGAATGACTCAGCCACTGTGCATCTTGGGCGTAGAGGTCTTTGATCGTCCCGAAACCGCGTTTGTCGTTTTGAATTTTTGAGCGCGCGTAGACCATGGCGCGCTGATTCCGCGAGAAGGGCAGCTTCTCGTCGTCACTCTCGATAAAGTACTGACGAATCTCTGGGCGGATGAACTCCAGGGCGTATCGCAGGCGTCCCGTGAGCGGGTAATTGCGCCTAATGGCGTGTCGGCTCTGGGTCGCATCGTGAAGCCCCAGGAAGAAAAGGCCCGCGAAGACAAGGGAGGCGAGGGGGTAGGCGGGGGCGGTGATAAGGGCCAGAGCACCGGTCGAGACCCAGGGAAAAAGGCGCGAGGGAAGTGAGAGCGTCATGGGCGGTCTGCCGGTTGGAGGGGGTCTAGTTGACTCATTCTATGGGCGCCATGCTAAGGGAAGTTCGGTGACAGCCACAAGCACTCGGAGCGGGCGCTCTAACGAAGCGCTCGCCAGACGGCCCGCTCACGCTCAGTGGCCTCCCCGTCCCTTGCCAGGGCGGCCTCCACGGCAGCCGCGCATTCCGGATGAAGTTGTACCTGGCGCAGCCAACTGACTGCACCGCGGAATTGCTCGAGGGCGCGGTCGGGCTGGGCGGACCACTCTGGCCAGGCGCTAAGGAGGGCCCTGCTTGCTCGGCGCTCCCGAGCCTGGCGGGCAAGCTCCCGGTCGATCGCGTTGTGAACTTCTTGGTCAGAGAGGCTCAGTTCCTCTGCATCTTGAAGGATCTGATGCCGCTCTTCCTCGCTAATCTGCCCATCGACGATCGCTTCTGCCAGCATTTCTTGGAGCGTCTCCCGGTCCTGGTGCATCTGATCAATGAAGGCGGAGGAGAGGATGGCTGCGGGCAGGGCAAAGATGCCAATTCCGACAAGAGCTGCAAGGACCGTCACCAGTCGACCCTCGGAGGTGAGGGGCGATATGTCGCCGTAGCCCACCGAGGCCAGCGTGATCACGGCCCAGTAGATGGACTGGGGAATGTTCTCGAATTTGTCTGGCTGGGCCTCGTGCTCAAAAAGGTAGCCCAGGCTCGCGGTGAGGATGACCAGAATGAACATGATGAAAATGGCGGCGGCGACAACTGGCCACTCCGCCTGCAAGACCTTCATGAGGGTTCGAGAGGCACGGCTGTAACGGACAAGCTTGAGGGCCCGAATGAGCCGGAACGCGCGCAGGAAGCGCAGGTCGAAGTGTTGGGGAAGGAAGAAGGATAGATAGAAGGGCAGGATGGCCAGCAGGTCGACAATCTGCCCAGGCTCCATCATGCCGCGCAGCCTCCTGAAGTGCCCATTCTTAATCGCGGGATCCTCGACGCAGCAGTAGAGTCTTGCGAGGTATTCCACAGTGAAAATGCCCACGAACAGGGCTTCAAGAAAGAGGAACTCTGGTTGAAAGTCCCTCAGCGAGGCAACCGATTCCAGAATAACCGTGAGGACCGACACGAAAATCAGGACCATGAGCGAGCGCTCAACCATGCGTTGCAGGGGCTCCATGTCCGATCGGGGCACCATCAGGATGTATATCTTTTGGCGCAGGGTCTCTCCGAAGTGGGCCCGCTGAAATTCGGTGAAGGCCTCATGGACCGTGCGACCCGGCAGGAAGGGTCGAATCAGGCGGTGCGCTTTGAGAACTCGCAGATCGGCACTGACACCAAAGAGGAGGCTCGGAGCAAAGCTCAGCAGGTCAAGCAGTGCGGCGGGGCTCGCCAGAAATCGCAGTCGCGCAGACCCCAGAAGCGGCCGGTTCTTCATGTCAGGATTTCGGGTGCAGCTAAAGAGCGCGAGTCCGAACTCGACTGCGAAGAAGATCAGAGAGCCCTGCGCGAACGCCGCGAGCGTTGCAGCCGATGGGTGATGGGGTCCGAATTTGGCTTCGAGGTAGAGAGCGCCAAGATTGACGACAATCAGGGCGAGGGACAGCAGCTGAAAGGCGGTTGACTTCCTGCCACGAACCTCACCGGCAAAGAGCCCCTGAAAGACAACGGACTGACCCTCTGGTCCAGCCCAAGCCAGCCTATTGATCACGCGACGCCCTCCGGTTGTTCACCTCGGGGAATTATGCCGCCCGCGCCGAGCGGGCGGACTGGGGCGGGGCAGCCGGGGTGCTAGGAGGCTAGGCGAGAGCTGTTATTGGCGCTGCGGTTTGGCAGGAGAGAGGGAACTGCCCCCCAGGCCTCTTGAATCTCGCTCATCAGGTTGATGACTTCGGCCAAGGCCGCAAGATCGTTGTGGAGGTTGATGTGCAGAAGGCGGCGCGTCACGTAGCCATAAAGCTCGTCGAGGTTGCGGGCAATGTCGCCACCCGCTTCGAAATCGAGCGCACCCTGCAGACCCAAAACAATCTTTCCGGCGCGGGTGAGGCTCTTTGATTTTTCCTCAATGGCCTTGCGCTTAATTTGACCCTCGGCTGCGCGAAGGCTCTCTAAGAGTCCGTCGAAAAGCATTTGGATGAGCTGGACGCTATCGGCCGTTGCCACGCCCGTGGAAACCTTGACTTCACCGTAGGATTCGATTGCTTTTCTCATGTGCCTCATGGTGCTTGCCTTTACGCTCTCTGTTGAGTGAGTCCTTCAGAGATGGAATCGGCAGCGTCTTTGGGTTCTTTAGTTCACGTTTTGGTAGAGCACCTTGACGCTCATGCGTCGATTGCGCGGGTCTGCTCGGTCCTTGGGGTTGAAGGGCATGGTGTCGGCCACCCCCTCAATCTTTGCAAACCGCTTGTCAGAGAGGCCGCCGGACTCGAGGATTTTTCGGGTCGCTTCGGCCCGCTCTGCCGAGAGCGACCAGTTGTTCTTGCCACTGTCTGGGGCAAAGCTCACGCTGTCGGTATGGCCGGTGACGGCGACCTTGTTAGGCATGTCTTTCAGCGATTTTGCAACCTCTCGAATGAGCGCGGCCGCGCGCCCCTCAAGTCGGTCGCTTCCCAGCGGAAACATTGAGAAGTCGGCCTTGTCAATGATGTCGATACGAAGGCCATCTGCCTCGCGCGTGAAGGTCACCTGATCCTTCAGCTTTGCGAGCTGCTTGTTCTCTTTCATGTTTTCTTTGATTTCTTTTTCCAGCTTGTCGAAGTTCTCTTTGTCGACTTCGGCAGCAACCTTTTTCTTTTCCTCTTTGCTCAGATCCTCTGACTTGCCCTCACGATTCTTGGGGTCCTGGGACGAGCCGTCGGAGGTGCTGGGTCCCGCCTCGGATCGGGGGGTCACGCGCTCGAGCAAAGCAGTCTGTTTGGCCGTGAACTTAAAGCCCTCAGGGTCGATGATGGAGGTGCCACCGAGCAGGCCGCTCGATCCAGCGGTCTGGCCCAGGCTCACTTGGCTGTGCGAGGTGGGGCGGAAGTAGTCAGCGATGCTCTTTCTTTGATCCTCGTTGGTGGAGCCCAGGAGCCACATGAGCAGGAAGAACGCCATCATGGCAGTCATCATGTCGGCCAGAGCGATCTTCCAGGCACCTCCGTGCGCACCCCCGTGGCCCTCATCGATCACCTTCTTGATGACGATGATGGGCGGCAGTGCCGCCTGCGCGGCGGCTGCATCTCCCTCGGCCGCCTCGGCTGGAGGCGTCTCGGTTGCGGCGGCCTCGCCGTTCTCGGGCGTCTGGGCCGCTTCCGCTTCTTTTTTTTCTTCGTCAGCCATGGGGCTGCTTAGCCTCGGATTGCGTCAAAGACGTCTGAGAAGCCCGGCTGATTGGCATGAGAAATTGCAGCGCGACCCGCTTCAATCATGAGCGCGGGGGGGTGGCCTTTGAGGTTGGCCACCAGCATGGCGCGAACAACGTCAAGCATCTGACCTTCTTCATCGATGATCTGACCCAGTCGGTTGCCCATCGGTTCGAAGATTCCGTAGGAGAAAAACACGCCCAAGAAGGTTCCCACCAGTGCGCCACCAATAAGGGCACCGAGGACAGGAGGGGGCTGATCGATCGCGCCCATGGTCTTCACCACGCCCAGAACGCAGGCCACGATTCCGAGTGCGGGCAGTGAGCCCGAGATGGCCAAGAGCGCGGCCGGGGCGCGCATGGCGTCGTGATGGTGGGTTTTGATGGCCTTGGCCATCATGTCGTCCACCGCGTCCGCATCGACCTGCCCCTGACTGATGACCACAAGGCGAAGGGTGTTACAGATGAGGTCGACGATGCCGTGGTCTTTCGCAATCTTGGGGAACTCCGAAAAGATAGGGCTTGAGTCGGGAGTCTCGACATGCGCCTCGAGCGCAACCACGCCCTCACGCTTCATCACCGCAAGCAACTTTCCAATGAGCACCATGAGTCCGAGGTAGTCGGCCGGCTTCCATTTGGGGCCAGAGAGCACTTTCAGGGGCGCCATGAGTGCAGCAATGAAGGTGGGAAGGCTGTTGCCGACGAGCGATGCGCCCAGCGCCGAGCCCACAATAATGAAGGTCTCAATGGGAGCGGCTTTGATGATCGGCGCCATCTTGCCGCCAGCGGCAATGTATCCACCAAAAACAGCACCAAACACGATGGCCAGACCGACGATAAGAAACATATGCCCCGCTCCTGTCTAAAAAACGCACCACAGACCCACACAGACCCCAAACACCAGCTGGATTCCCAGATCGAGCAAGGCCCCCAGCGCCGCGACGGGCAGCCCGAGGTAGAGCAGGACATAAAGCATGCCTACGAGGGTGATTCTAGGCTTGCCGGCAACAAGCCCCATGACCTCTTTTGCCGCGTGAGACTCCTCTTGCATAGTAAGCAAACGACGCGCCAAGTGAGGGGACTTCCTCAGAAGTTAGAATCGAGAGGGGGAAAAAAACCTTTAGAGGCCGCAACATGCAGGTTAATTGGGACACCCTGAACCGTCAAGAATGGGAGTCCGTGCTGACCGAGAGGGGCGGATCTCTTCAACAGAGTTGGGCCTATGGGGAGGCCATGCGATCCCTCGGGGTCGGGGTTTTTCGGGCGGCCGTTTATTCACCTCGTGGGCAGCTGCTGTGCCTGGGTCAATTGACGGCCCGCCGAATTCTGGCCTACCTCGTGGTGGCCACCTGCTCCAGAGGACCAATCTGGACAGAGGAAGGGCTCGCTCTCGATCCGATGTCTCGGGCTGCGGCCCTCAAGGGCATGCAGAAGGCGCTGCCGGCGTCTGGCTGGAAGGCTGTGCTCATCTCCCCCAACGATCCGGGCCCGACCGACCCAGCACTGCACCGATTTCATCGCGTCATGACCGGCTATTCCACGGTCATGGTGAATCTCTCCAATGACGAAGAAGCGCTGCGAAGGGCCCTTCAGGGCAATTGGCGCAATCGGCTGGTGAAGGCAGAGAGGGCGCTCGCAGGGGCCTCGCAGGGTCCGAGCCGTTGGAGTCTTCATCTCAACGCCAGCATGGGCCCAACCCGAACGGTTCTCAAGCAGGAGGGGCTCCAGCGAAGCGCTCGAGGCTTCTCGGGCCTCCCCCTCGGATTCGTTGAGCAGTTCATCGGGGCCCACAAGGACGCGAATCGAGCTTTTCTTCTCGCGAGGGTCGATGTTGGATCCGAGCTCGCTGCCGGCCTTATTTTTCTTCTCCATGGCAGTCGTGCGACTTATCACATTGGCTGGGGCAACGACCTCTCTCGACAAAACAATCTGCACACGCTCCTCATGTGGCGAGCCATGCTTGAACTGAAGCGTCGGGGGATACGCCTGCTCGATCTGGGGGGCGTGAACACCGAGAGTCTGGCGGGCATTACTCGTTTCAAGCTAGGGACTGGGGGCGAACCCATCTGCCTGCCGGGCACCTATATTTGATAGACGTAGAGCCACTTGCCCGCTGCGTTCTGCCCGCTCCAAGTCGCTGCAAGCGATGGAACGGCAAACTGATAACTCACAAGCAGTGCCCCCGGCCTCATCTGCTCGCGCGCCTTGCCAATGGCCTTGGGCATCGACTCTGGCCGCTGAAAGAGATAGACCAGCGCGTAGCTGGACCAGTCAAGGCGCCACATATCGCCCGGTCTTAGGCGCGCCCATGGGCAGCGCAGCCTGCAAAGAAACCTGAGCACCCAGCTCATCTCAATGCCTTCGATCTGCGCCGTGGGATAGGCCCTCCGAAGTGCGATGAGCCCATCACCGAGGCCGCTGCCTGCATCAAGCACCCTCCAGCCCGCTTGGCCGGGAAAGGCGCCCGTCATGGGCAGGAGGCAGTCTGCGGGCGTGGGAAAGAGCGGCGCATCTTGCCAAGCGCGCACGGGGTAGACTAGAAGCCCTATGGCGAGCAAACCCAGCCAGGTGACTGCGTTAAGGGCCCCACCCATAAACGAGACGAGGCAGGCCACCGCGAACCCCAAGACGAGCGCCAGACGCCTCCAAGGGCGTTTTTCGGTGAGCGATGCCACGGCGAGTGCAATCGTCACCAGCGCGAGGGCGCCCCACCGTCCAAGGTGTGGTTCGAGGGCGGCACTCATCACCCAGGCCACGAGCCAGAGCGCGATGAGTTTGGTGGGCCACAGGAGTCGCCGGACAAGAGACTTACTCATCAACGCCTCCCGCAGATTGTGTTCAGCATGAGGCGACGACTCGGCTCTCGCGTCTTGGGCTTGGCGGGGCTCTGCGCGCTCACCCTTGCCGCCCTGCCTGCCTGGGCGAAGTGGGAAAAGCTCGCGGAGAACGGGCAGGTGATTCTGCGCATCAACGGGCAATTTATCGTGAAGGATGGCAAGTATCGGCGCACGATCGAGATGCAGGACTTAAAGGCTCGCGACCCCGACGGCGTGCTCTCTCGCAGCTACAACAACGAGTATGACTGCGAGCGCTATTACAACCGAATCAGCAATGTGAAGAGCTACGCGGGGCCAGGGCTGACCGGTCGACTTCTCTTTGATGTGAAGGAGGAGGGCCCGTGGCAAAAAATTCCTCCCGGATCGTTGTTTGCGGTGGGCTACATCGCCGTCTGTGTGGACTAGTCTGAGGCGAAGATTGTCCGGCCATTGAGGGGCTGGACGGGCCGAGCATTGGAGTGGCTGAACGGAAAGCCCGCAATCTGATCGGTCGAGATGTTCACTCGCATCTTCAAGATGTAGAAGGTGACGCCCTCTGAACAAGGGGGTGTGGTGAGGGAGCCCTCGTAGCTGTAGTAGCTCATCGAGGCGGGCAGCAGCTTGCTGGGGTCGATGGTCGTTGCATTCACCACCACCTCGGGGCCCTCCTCAGAGGGCATGTGATTCCAGATCGAAGCAATCACTGGGTTGTCTGCGGCGACCGCCTGCAGCAGGATGCCAAGCACCACGAGTTTCCCATCCTTACCCTTGTGCACGAGGTGAATATTCATATCGGTGGGCTTGCCATCGAGGAGCTCCTCGCTGGGTCGATGGAAGTGAAATTGCACGAGTTCATAGGGCTGGCTGTCTACGTAGAGAAAGCTTCCCGGCTGCACATTGACCTGGATGGTGTGGCCGTTGTTCACGATGCGCAGAGTGCCCACCTTGTAGTCGGCCTTGAGCTTGGCCTTGGCCTTTGCGAAGGGGCCCTTGATGTCAAGCGGGGCCTGCATCTTTCCGTTGCCACAGGTGGGAAAGGCGCTGCTCCAAAAGTTCGGACCGAAGCGGCCCTCGTAGGCCCAGAGTGTCCCCTTGGCGGCCTTGTCGAGCAATTTCTCCGACCGCTCGATTTTTTCTGTGAGCTCTTCCACCGTCTTCTGGGCGGCCTCAAGCTCGGCCTTTGCGGTGGCGAGCTGAACAGAGCGTGTGACCTCTGAGTTTCCCCGATCGATGACCACCACGATGAGCACGACCACGAAGACAACGAGGATGACCTCCACAACAATGCGTGCGGCCTGGAGCGGTGATTTCATGGGGCGCCTCGAAGGGGTGGTTGCAATGCCCGTTATTGAATCACAGCGCTCTCTTGGCGGGCTGCCTGCCTTGCGCCTGTCACTTGACTATGGCTAGACTAGGGCATGAACAAAGTCCTCTTTGCCCTGCTCGGCCTCGTTGTGGGGCTCGTTGCGGGATACGGCGTGGCACTTTTCTTGGCAGAGCCAGAAGGAGGCGCCAATGGGGGCTCGAGCGAGGCCGTGTCTGCCAAGGCCATGATGCAAGAGGGGCCGGTGAGTCTCTTCTGCGATCTGGAGCTTGACTCCGGGCAGCAGATTCTGGGCATTACGCCCTCGGAGCGCTCTCGGGTTGCCCTGGCCGGCTTTGATGTCTCCAAGGCCAGCGGATGGTACGAGGGGACGCTTGCGATCTCTCGCAGCCGTCCAGGATCTCTCACCGTCGAGGGCAACTCAATTGTGGTGAAGCGGCCAGCGCTCTTTAATCGATTTGGCACCACCATCAAGTCCGAGGAATTCTCCATCGATCGGACCACAGGCCGCTTTCAACAGAAGATCACCATCGACACTGGATTTCAGATACCGCTCATCAAGGGAACCTGCGCCCGGCTGGTGAGGGCGCCCTTCTAGTCACTGCCCCTTGGCGAGTGCCTTTGACCTGCACTGGCACTGGCGCGCCTGGCGCGCGCAGGAGCGCTGGTCCCAATCAAAGTCCGATATCGAGGCCTGGCTCTGCAGCCAGCCGAAGTCGCACGAGTGCCTGCTTCTTCTGGGCGGCAGCGCCGGCTGGATGATGTCTGACCGCTTTCTCGATCGGTTTACGCGTGTGGTGCTTATGGATATGGATCCCCTCGCGGGTCCACTCTTTCGGCTGCGACATCGAAGAGCGCTTCAGGGGTCGCGCAAGACCTTCGTGAGCCTGAAGGCCGACATGCACGTGCAGCTTCCTCAACTGCTCGAGGATGAGCCCCACGCCCTTGTCCTGTTCGACAACCTTCTTGGCCTGGACACGCTTCAGACGCGGAGCATCGAGGCGACCCAGCGCCGGCTCTCCGCCCTTTCCAGCCTGCTCGAGGGTCGAGATTGGGGCAGTATTCACGACCGCTTCTCTGGCCCAGGGGGGGCCTTGCCCCCACTCAGCTCAAGCACCTTTCATCGCTTGAGTGACGAAGCGTTCTCGCCGACCGAACTGATTCGAGTGGTCGGTGGCAGCGGCGAATGGACGGATCACTCCACACACGGTATTTTCCCCGGAGGGGTACCTACTCGCTTCGTTGCCTGGCCGATCGTCCCGGGCTACTGGCATTGGCTGCAGGCGGGCTGGGTGGGGCCAAGTTTTCAGGGGAGTTCTTAATGATTCAGAGGGTCTGTCTTCTTTTGGTCTTGGTCTTTGCGGGTCAGGTCATGGCCACCGAGCCCTGGCCAACCATGAGAGTCTCGGATCTGCCACCCGAACTACATGACCGGTGGCTCAGTTACAAGCCCGATCTTGGGACGGTCGGTCGGTGTGCAGCGGCTTACGATGGATACGATCGGGAGAGCACGGTCTTTACCTGCTCGATCTACGTGAAGATCTCCGCTGTTGCGGCGCGCAAAGCGATGGACCGCTGCGAGCAGATGCGCGCGGAGCGAAAGATTGCGGCTCCGTGCCGAATCATCACAGAACGCTGAGGTTTTGAGCCTATACTTGCTCCTCGATAGCGAAAGCTGAGGGCGTTCATGGCAGGTTTATTTTCGAGCGGAGACAAGCAGGCTTTCATTGCTGCAAAGCGAGATTACGAGCTCGCCACTGAGGCAGAGAAAGAGACTCGCGAGATTCGCGCCCTCCGGATCCGTCTTGGCCTTCGGTGCAAGGCCGCCTTCGACAAGTTCTTCGTAGAGGCCGCAGAGAGCGCGGCGGACTATGCCGACCGATGCATGCTGGCGCTTGCCGCGGGCGAGGAAAAGCCCGAGCCGCCCGCGCGGAAGGCTTTTCAGACGGTGAATTCAGTAAACGGTGAGGTGATCGTCTACCTCCCATTGCCCTATGTAGAAGAGATCTTTAAGGTGGCGTCCGCCTATCAGCTCGAAGAGGTCGACGCTGCAGGGGCCATCGAGATGGCCCAGGGCATCGCCGACAAAATCTCAGAGGCTCTTCATCTCGACACCCCCTTTGAGGCGCTGCGCTTTCTTCGCGACGAGCTAGAGGCGGAAGAGAGTGGCGAGGAGTCAGATTCCGAGGGAGAGGGGTCGGAGTCAGACGACCCAGACACTCAGGGCAAGCCCGGCGCTTAGAAGAAGCAGTTTCTCCTCAAGGTCCGCCGCGGACCACCGATTCCCCATTCAAGCAATCGAATTCGGTGCGAGGATGGGTATCCTCAGGGGGTAGCGCGGCTTCACTATGGACACAGTTCTTCTATTTTTCATTTTGACTCTGCTGGCTGTGGTCGTGGTCCTGCTGCTGGCGGTCGTCGATCATGTGCGGGTACTCCAATCGGCCGTGGCCCCAGAAGAGACTGAGCAGGACCCGCAGGGGTCTGAGCAGGGCTCTGCAGAGGCTACCGAGGAGAGCGAGACCTCAGCGTCCGCGCAGGCCCCTGCTGAGACCAATCCACCGGAATCTGCCGAGGCCGCACCCCCCGCAGAGCCGCCAGATGCTCACTTTGGCTCCCTGGTGGGCAAGCGACTGTGGGACGCCATGACGGGCAAGCCCGTACCCGGCGCTGAGCCAGAGTTCGTGGCCAGCCTTAAGGGGCGCTACCAACTCGTGCTCACCAAGCATATTCAGCAGCTTTTCATGGAGGGCGCTGAGCATGGGCGTGCGAATCACTCCAAGGTGCCGAGTAACCGTGCCAAGGTCTCCGGCGTGGACGGTTTTGTTCCTTCCTGGATTCCTCAGCAGCATGCGGACAGCATTTATCAGGCGGGCTTTGATTCGGCGAGCGTGACCGAGAAGAACCTTGAGGACCTTCGGGGCCGCTTCGCAGAGGTCTGTGACACCCTGTTTAATCGCACCGAGCTTGAGCCCCGTGGCCAGACCCTTGCCCGAAGGCTGGTGGTCTTGCCCGGTGAGGTTCCTCTGTTGGAGGGCGTAGCACCCGCGGCCGACGAGGTCCCCGCGCCAGCAGAGAGTATGTCGCTTGAAGTGCCCTTAACCGCCCCAGCCGAAAGAGAGGCGGTTGCGGCTTAATCAGAGCTTGGGCGCTCAAGCCCAAGCGTTTTTCGAATCTTTTTGACGTTGGCCGACAGGATCTGGCTGACGCGTGACTCCGAGACATCGAGCACCAGTCCGATCTCCTTGAGGTTCAGCTCGTCTTGGTAGTAGAGCGACATGACGAGCTGGTCGCGCTCAGGCAGCTGTTCGATGGCTCGAACCAGCACTTCCATGAACTGCGATTCCTCTGCCAGCGCATCAGGCTGGCGGCTGCGCTCGTCGGGGATGGCATAGGCCTGCTCGGCCACGTCCTCCAAATAGACCGTGTGGTACTGCGCCGCCTTGCGCCTTTCCTCATGGAAATCTTCGCTGTCTTTGCCCAGTGCGGCCGCGACCTCTGCCTGAGAGGGCTCGCGGCCTAGCTCAGTCGAGAGTTGGCGGCTTTCCGCGGAGTGCTGTTTGTGGATGGCCACAGCCGATCGGGGCATGGTGGACATGCGCCTGACCTCGTCAAAGATGGCACCCCGCACTCGGCTGTGCGCAAAGTGCTCGAAGGGAATGCCTTTTGACGGATCGAAACTCTTTGCGGCCTCCAGAAGGCCGACGGTCCCCACCTGGATGAGCTCAGGGAGGTCCATAAAGGACATCAGCCGCGCGCGCAGATGCAGAGAGATGCGCTTGACCAGGTCAAGATGCGCCATCACGAGCGCCTCCATCTCGTTCTCATGCTGAGCGTAGAGCTGGTGGGCGTCGGTGGATCTGTTGGCCATGCTAGGCGTTCGCCGTCTTGCGGTCGTTAAAGAATGAGAACTCTGCTGAGCGTAGGGCTGGGCGGGGCAGGTTTGTTACAGCCTCGGCCAGGACTCGGAAGTCCCGAGATGCCGCGCTGCCTGGGGCGTGCTCAAGGACCGAGGTCTGTTTGCGCAGCGCATCGAGCACCAGTTCATCGGAGCGGATGCAGCCCACGTAGGAGAGCGAGAGATTGAGAAAGCGCTTGGTCACGTCATTGAGTCGGGCATGGAGGGTTGCGCCCGCTGCGTCGTCTTCCATCATGTTGGGCAGCAGAACAATCTTCTCGGTCACACCCTCTTGGGAGAGCACCTTGATGATGCCGTAGGCATCGGCAATCGATGAGGGTTCGTCTCGAATGACAATGAGGCGGTAGTCGACAGCCCGCATGAACGTAATGACCTGATCGGACAGCCCGGCCGCGGCGTCTACGATGAGGACATCTATCTGGTCGGCAAACTCCGAAAAAGCCTGCACGAGCCCGCCCGAGGTCAGGGTACTCAGGGAGGAGATTTCTCTCACGCCCGAGCCGCCCGGAACCAGAAGAATGCCGTGGGGGGTTTTGGCGACGATCTCTGAGAGCGTTTTCTCTCCGGAGAGGACATGGCCGATGTGATGCACAACGCGTTGACCGAGAGCGATTTGTGCGTTGGCCAGGCCGGTGTCGGAATCAAAGAGCATGACCCGATGCCCAGCCTGCGCCATAGCCACCGCGAGGTTGATGGAGACTGTGGTCTTGCCGACGCCGCCCTTCCCACTGGCGACCCCGATGACCCTCGGTCGATGATTCATACGCTGCTCGCTAGATGGAGGCTGCTGGAGGTCGACTGGCGGCCGCCCATGTGGCGCCCCCGGGAACACTGCTCTTCATTCTAGCGGGATCGGTTTGCACGGGGATGTCGAGGCTGTTCGCTCCCAGTCGGTCGACCGCGAACTTGACGAGGTGGGAGACCGACATGTCCTGTGCATGCGCCGCACTAAAGCCCGAGCCGGCCTGGTGATAGAGAACGGCTGGGGTGTGACTGAGCGCAGAAATGATGCCCCAGGCGTGGTGGGCCTCATCGAGTTTGCTCAGCAGAAGGCTCTGCCAAGGGAAGCTTCGCAGGAGTCTCTCGGCCTGATGTGAGGCGACATCCGCGGGCAGCACGAGGTGCAACTGCGCCTCGGGCACGAGATCGGCTAGGCGCTGTCGATTGCGGATCATCTCAATTCCAGGCGTGTCTATCAGAATGGTGGCGCGCGTACCCAAGTCCTCGATGAGGCTGTGAAGCAGGTCGGGGTCTTGGCAGCGAACGCATTCCACGCCCACGCGAGAGCAGGCCAGCTGGATGTGATTCCAGGCGCCAGGTTTGGAGTCGGCCCAGCTGATCACAGTGACGCGCTCGGGCCCAAAGGCATCCGAGGCCTGAAGCGCCAGCCTTGCAATCATGGTGGTCTTCCCCGCACCCGATGGACCAAAGAGGGCGTGAAGCCCTGTGAGTGGCCCCTCAAGCGCCGGTGTGTCATTTAGGGTGGTGCGCAGAATGTCAGCGAGACGCACCAGACCCTGATCGATGCTGTCAATCTGTGCGAGTTCCTCTGAGAGCAGCATGCGAAGACCCGAGGGCGCGTGGTCGTTCTCGAGTGCGCGATCGAGTTGTCTGGCTGCGGAGCTCGATGCCGCCGAGTGCGCATGGACAAATCCAAGGCCTTGCTGGCCCACCCGCAGCTCTCGTCTGAGGCTTGCCATCTCTTGGCGAACCAGATCGACAATCTCTCGGGCCCTGATGCGATCTCGGTCGCCAAGGTCCTCTTGCGTGCTCGAGGGCGCGTCTGCGTGGGGGCCATCTGGGCGGATCGCACCCTCTAGATTCTGCGTGAGAAGTTCACGGAAATCGGTCGCCTCCGTCCGAGGGGTCTCAGGAGCGGCTGAGGCTTCAAAGAGTTCTGCGCCATCTGCCTGAATGTCGGTGGCGACAATGATCTCGGTCTGCCCGTTGACGAGCTCATGAGAAATGACCAGGGCATCTTTGCCATAGAGGCTGACGGCCCTCTCGGTCGCGGACCGGAGGTCTTTGGCCACAATTCGTTTGAGTTCCATGGTGAGCCTCGTTCTCTTTCTCTAAAAGTTAGGCAGGTTCTTGGCCGTCGCGGGCGGAGACTTCAACGGTCTCTAGGACTTTGACCGACTGGTCATCGGGAATCTCGCTATACGAGAGCACGGTGAGGCCCTCTACCCGGTGACGAGCCGCTCGGGCCAGCCAGGGGCGAAGCACGGGTGAGACCACCAGCACGGGCGTGTTGCCATCGTCCTCAATCTTGCGAGTGCTCTCACGCATTGCGCGAAAGAGCCCCTCGGCCAGGTTGGGCTCCAGCACGATGTTGGAAGGGTCTCCCTTGTGCTGCTGAATGATGTTGTGAAGGATCTGCTCCAGGGCCGGGTCAAGCGTCATCACCGCCAGGGTGTCGTTGGTGTCGAGCAGGGGCTGAACGATCATGCGACCCAGACGGGGCCGAACCAGGTTGGTGAGCTCTGCGGGGTCCTGCGTGCGGGCGCAGGACTCTGAGAGGGCCTCCACAATCGAGCGCATATCCCGAATGGCCACGCCCTCTTCGAGAAGATTTTGTAGCACCCGAGTAATCGTTCCGAGGGGAAGTTTGGCTGGCACCAGGTCTTCGACCAGTTTGGGAAAGCGAGCAGACAGCTTGTTCAGAAGCTGCTGAGTCTCATCATGGCTGAGCAGTTCAGCCGCGCCCTCGCGCAGCACCTTGTTGAGATGGGTGGCAATGGCCGTTGCTCCATCGACCACGGTGTATCCGAGCGTGCGGGCGTAGTCGCGCTGAGAGGGGTCAATCCAGACGGCGTCCAAACCAAAAGCGGGGTCTTTGGTTGCAATGCCCTCCACCGATCCGTAGACCTTGCCTGGGGAGATGGCGAGTTCACGACCGGGTTTGATTTCCCCCTTGCCGCGTGTCACGCCATTAATGATGATTCGATAGCTGTCGGGGTCGAGGTTTAGCGAGTCTCGGATTCGGACGGGCTGAACCAGATAGCCCAGCTCTGCCGAGAGTTTCTTGCGAACGCCCTTCACGCGGTTCATGAGCTGCCCCCCAGTTTCGGTGTTTACCAGGGGAATGAGGCCGTACCCAATTTCGAGGCCGACGACGTCGACGGTGTCGACATCGTCCCAGTCCAGCTCTTTGGGCGCATCAGCAGCAGCCGCCGCCTTTTCAACTGCGGCCTGTTCGGTGGATCGTCCCCGATCTCTCATGACGAGGTAGCCCAGACCCGCAGAGACCAGGGCGAGGGTGAGGAAGACGAAGCTGGGCATGCCGGGAACCATGCCCAGTGCAGTGAGGATGCCCGAGGAGATAAAGAGTGCGGTGGGGTTGGCCAGCTGGTCTTTGGCCTGGGTTGCCATATCTTGGCTGGTGGTCACGCGCGTGACGATGATTGCGGTGGCCAGCGACAAGAAGAGGGCAGGAATCTGAGCAACCAGGCCATCACCAATGGTGAGGAGCACGTAGGTCTGGCCAGCGGACTTGAAAGACAGTCCGTGCTGGGTCACGCCAATGATGATGCCTCCCACCACATTAATGAACAGAATGATGAGGGCGGCAATCGCGTCACCCTTGACGAACTTGGACGCACCGTCCATCGACCCGAAGAAGTCGGATTCCTGGCTGATCTCCTCGCGGCGACGTTTTGCGGTGTCTTGGTCGATGAGTCCTGCGTTCAGGTCCGCATCGATGGCCATCTGCTTGCCGGGCATGGCATCGAGGGTGAATCGGGCCATCACCTCTGAGATTCGGCCAGCGCCTTTGGTCACCACAATGAAGTTGATGATCATGAGGATGGCGAAAATGATGACGCCAACCAGGTAGTTTCCGGCGATGACGAAGTGGCCAAAGGATTCGATCACCTTGCCAGCTGCGTCCGGGCCGTTATGACCCTCAACCAGCACCACACGCGTGGAGGCTACGTTAAGGGCCAGTCGCAGCATGGTCGCCAGCAGAAGGATGGAGGGGAAAGACGAGAATTCGAGGGGTCGGGTGACACCAATCGACACCATGAGGACGATGAGGCTGACCAAGATATTGAAGGTGAAGAGCACGTCCAGGAGGAAGGGCGGCATTGGCAGCACCAACATCGACAGGATGAGCAGAACGAGCAGCGGAATGCTGAGCGCGCTCGGATTCAGACGCTCAAAGGTCTGTCGGAGGTTTGACAAGGTGAGGCTGCTCATCTGCGATGCGTCCCGTTCTGGCTTTGATGAAACGTTAAAAATCAAGGGCTTAGCATCTTCACGCTGAGCTCCTCAGAGGGGATGAAGCAACCGCAGTGCCAGAGGCCCACTCTCTTGCGCGTTCTTCTGGTGCAGGACTTGCTAAATGCTGGGTATGAGCACACCCGTTCCTCTTTCCCCGAACCTCTCGATTGGCGCGGAGTCCAGCACCCGTGCGGCTTCGACGCCCGCTGGGGCCGATCAGGCCCCAGCGGCTTTCGGTGAGGTTTTCTCCCAGGCATTCGACGCGCAGCAGCCAGAGCGGCAAGATTCTGCCGCTCCCTCCCAGGTGCAGACCTCCGATGATCAGTCCTCTCAGAGCACAGAGCAGACCAAAGCCCCGGATGAGGCCGCGCAGGCCAAGCCCTCCGGACCCTCGTCGCCAGAGTCGGCCCCGGCCGCGCAACCAGGCCCAGAGGTCGCCGCACCGCTAGCCGCAGAGTCAGCGCCTGCGGGTCCGGTTATGCAGGCCCCCGCAGCGCCCGATGTGGACCAGTCCCTCTCTGGCTTGCAGTTAAAGGCTGTGATGATCGGCCGGGAGACCACCCTATTGGTGGCCGATACCCCCCTGACTGATGAGTCTTTGGCGGCCTACGCCAAGTCCTCAGGCCTCGATGAGAGGGCCCTGTCCGAACTCATGGCCCTTCCGCACGCGCCACTCGCGTCAGAGGGGGCACTAACTTCGAATAACTCGGTGAGCGCGCTCCTGGCTGCGGCCCGGGCAACAGCGATGGCCAGGGTCTCCTCCTCCGAGGCCGTCTCTCAGGGCCAGACCCCGGTACAGGCCAGCGCCCAAGTTGGGCAGACGTCAATTAGTCAAGACACACTTACAAACATTGCTCTGGCCTCAAAGATTCGCATGACCCCTCTCGATTCCGGCCAGGCCACTTCTGCTGTGGGTGCCTCGGAAAGTCTTCCGGCAGCCCATGTGCTCTCCATGCGCTTTGCCATCCAGTCGCCCAAGACCGCCGCACTTCTTGATGAGCGACTCGGCGCCTTGTCAAAGGGAGCGAGGCTTGGGAAGGGTGGTGAGCGTGTGCCCACACTTCCGCCAATAGACCTTCGATCGGGTGTCGTCCCAGCAGGCGGCCCTGACCTCGGCCGCTTGGGGGCAGAGCAGTCGGCCCTTGACGATGGATCGGGGGTGCGTGCCTTCGCAGAGGACTCGCCCTCAGCGCGCCCGTCAGACTCTGGTCAGCCTCAGGCTTCCGCCCTCGCCTCGCAGGGTGGATCCTCTTCGCAGTCCGGAGCCGATTCGTCAGCAAGAGGGTCGGGTGGACAGGGTGGTCACGCCCCCCAGAACGGCTATCAGCTGGCCCAGCGCTTTGGCGAGCTCATGAGTCAGAGGCTGATTCAGCAGATCTCTCAGGGAAATTGGCGCTGCGAGATGGAGGTTCACCCCTCGGAACTCGGGAAAATTCAGGTGGATCTTGACTGGCGGGGAGGAGAGCTGGAGGCCGTCTTCCGCACAAGCCAAGCCCTCACAAAGGACATGATTCAGGATAATCTGCCAAGGCTGCGGGAGGTGCTGGAACGCTCTGGTACGGACGTTGCTTACCTTGGGGTGGGCGCTGATGATCGTCGGAAAAATGGCGGTCAGGGTGCGCCTGAGCAGCAACATCAGGCTCATAAAAATACGGCTTCGGAGCCGACTCCAGAGGTGGGGTCAGTCTCCTCAGGGCCGCGAGCGTTGTCAGACGGCCTTGATGTGCTTGCTTAAACAAACAATGGAAGGATTCTGAGCATGGCTGAGGAAATTCAACAAGAAGAAGGCGCGCCAAAGAAGAAGCTGCCGATCATGCTGATCTTGGCAGTGGTCGGCATTGTGCTCCTGGTGGTGCTCACCGTCGTTGGAACGCTCGCCGTGACAGGCTTCTTTAGCAAGCCCGAGCAGGATTCTGTCGAGGCCCTCCTGAAGAAGGCTGAGGCCGAGAAGGCCAAGGCTGCAGAGGGCGATGGCCACGGTGGCGGCGGAAAGGACGATGGTCACGGTGGCAAGGACGGCCACGGGGGTGGGGCCAAGGNNAAGGCCGCACCAGGGGGCCCCGAGAAGCTTCAGCGCGGCGCCCCAGAGGCCAAGCAGTACGACAGCCGCTATAAGGAGCTCAGCCGTCCCTTGGTGTCCAACCTCTCCGGATCCAAGAAAGTGATGCAGGTAACCGTGGCCATCATGACCCACTACGACGACACGGTTATCAAGAACATTGAGAAGCACGAGTTCGCGCTGCGAGCTGCTGCGCTTGATGTGATTCGCCTCACCACCGACTCCGAGGTCGACAAGCCGATTTTCCGAATTGAACTTGCCGAGAAGGTTCGCCTGGCCATGAACGCGGTACTTGAGCGCTATGAGGGCTTTGGCGGCATCGAGCAGGTGCTGTTCACCGAGTTCGTGGTCCAGTAGGCCAGAGACCGGAGCCTTGAGATGTCCACCAGCCTGCTATCCGAAGAGGAGCTCGCCGCCCTGCAAGAGGGCGTAAGCCAAGGCTCCATTCCCGTCGATACCGGCTTTAATCAGAAGCTGCGGGTGCGCAAGCACGACCTCGCCAGCGAGGACAGCACCCTGGGCATCAATGTGAGTGCCGTTGAGATGATCAACGAGCGCTTTCTGCGACTCTTTCGCATGGGCCTTGTGGAGGTCTTGCGCTCGACGCCCAAAATTACTCCCCTTAAGGCAGAGATCACCCGTTACGGCGACTACCTGCGCACCCTCAAGCCGCCCCTGTCCGTGAATATGGTTCGCATGGACCCCCTGCGCGGGAACGCCCTGGTCGTGGTTGAGCCCTCCATGATCTTTAACTCCCTCGATGTTTTCTTTGGGGGGTTCGGCTCCAATCTTCATAAGGGCCCATTGCCCGCAACACGACTCTTTACGCCAACCGAGACGCGCGTGATCGGCATCATCATGGATGTCTTCTCTCGCTCTATCACCGAGGCCTGGTCCCCCCTGCTGAAGATCGACTTCAAGATCGTGAACTCGGAGATCAACCCGCAGTTCGCCCAGATTGCCGACGAGAGCGACCTCGTGGTGCTCAGTCGCTTCGAGGTGGAGAGTGGCGGAGGATCGTTTATCGATCTGGTGTATGCCTACGCCACGCTCAAGCCCATTCGGGATGTGCTGCGCAGCCGAGTTCAGACAGGAGACGTCAACGAGACCACCGAGGCGGCCTGGCGCTCGGAGCTTCGCGCATCCACATTCGAGGCCCAGCTCGAGCTCCAGACCATCCTTGGTCACATTCAGACCACGCTGTACACCTTGCAGAACCTCAGCGAGGGGGATGTGTTGTATTTCAAGAAGCAGGACACCGCCCGCATACACATAAAAGATATCCCCACCTTTGAGGCCGAGGTGGGCATCGTGGACTCGCAGATGGCTGCCCAGATCTGCAATGCCGTTGATGTCACCGGCAAGACCATCCCGGCCTAAACCCTCACCAAGGACGAGCAATGGATAACAACGATCAAATGGAAGCGGCAGAGCTCATTGGTGATGCCGTCACGAAGGCCAAGGCCCAGATTGATCCCGAGGTGCTTCAAAACATTCCGGTCACGATCTCGATCGAGGTCGGTCGCGCCTCTCTGAAGATTCGGGATCTTTTGCGCCTGAGCCAGGGAAGTGTAGTGGAACTTGACCGGCTGGCCGGCGAGCCCCTCGACCTGCTGGTCAACAGCACCGTGGTCGCTCAGGGCGAGATCGTGTTGGTCAATGAGCGCTACGGCATTCGACTGACTCGCGTGGTTCCCGCCGCCGACCGACTCAAGCATCTCTAAGCAGCTGCTCATGACTGGCTCTGCAATTCCCCCCGTGGACTGGCTGCAGCTGGTCAGCAGCTTCCTTCTGGTGGTGGGGCTTCTGGCCATCGTGCTGGTGTTCTTAAAGCGCGTCCAGGGGCCACAGGCCGGTCGTGGTCGTCAGATCGAACTGCTCGAGACCTTCTCCACCGGCGCGCGTCAGCGGCTCATGCTGGTTCGCGTCAAAGACCGGGAGTTTTTGCTCGGATCGACCATGAGCGAGCTCAACTGTCTTGCGGAGTGGCCCGCGTCTGCCACCCCCCCTCAGCCCACGGATAAGCAAGTGGGTCTCGCAGGCCGACTGCCCACGGCCCAGGCGCTGGGTCAATTTTTAAAGCGCAAGCCATGAGGCAGACCCGTTTCGCCTTCGCGTTTGGGCTCGCACTCCTGGGTGTGATGATGGTGATGCTCCCCGTGGCTGCGCAGGCCCAGGGGCTTCCCGCAGTGAATGTTCAGGGCTCTCGCTACAGCCTGACATTGGAGCTTTTGGCGCTCATGACGGCGCTCACGCTCCTGCCCTCTTTGCTTCTCATGATGACCTCG
The DNA here is from genome assembly GCA_002342295.1 of Burkholderiales bacterium UBA2463. Taxonomy (GTDB): domain Bacteria; phylum Pseudomonadota; class Gammaproteobacteria; order Burkholderiales; family Burkholderiaceae_A; genus Hahnella. The sequence goes on along the minus strand of DDPR01000010.1, from coordinate 285,022 downwards.
TTTATTCGAATCATCATTGTGATGTCGATTCTGCGAACCGCGCTGGGCACGGCACAGACTCCGCCCAACCAGGTATTGGTGGGCCTCTCTCTTTTTCTCACGTTTTTCATCATGGCCCCTGTGCTCACGCAGGTCTACGACACGGCCCTCATGCCCTACCTCGAGCAGAAGATGAGCTTTCCCGAGGCCATTAAGCGCGCCGAGGTTCCGATCCGAGCCTTCATGCTGGCCCAGACACGCGAGGACGACATCTCGATGTTTGCGGAAATCTCTCGCGTTCCCTCGCTCGAGGGACCAGAGTCGGTGCCTTTCTCAACCCTGGTGCCGGCCTTCATTACCTCCGAACTTAAGAGTGCCTTCACCATCGGGTTTCTCATTTACATCCCCTTTGTGGTGATCGATCTCATCGTGGCCAGCGTGCTGATGTCGATGGGCATGATGATGCTCTCGCCGATGATGATTTCGATGCCCTTCAAGCTCATGCTGTTTGTGTTGGTCGATGGCTGGAGTCTCATCATGGGCTCGCTCGCCTCGTCCTTCGTCAACCCTTCTGTTCCCTAAACACCGAGGCCCTTATGGATACCGCTGCCGTTGTTGACCTTGCCCGTGAGGCGCTCATGATCACCATGCTGATCTCCTTGCCCCTGCTCTTGGTGGCTCTGGTGGTGGGCCTGGCTGTGGGTGTCTTTCAGGCGGCCACCTCCATCAATGAAATGACGCTCAGCTTCATACCCAAGATCGTTGCCATCGGGGCGGCGGTTGCGATTTTTGGAGGCTGGCAGATCAACACCATGGTGGACTTCACGCGCGCCATTTTCCATCGCATTCCTGGCCTCTTCACCTAAAGAGGATATGGGCCGTGGTCACCCTGCTCGCTGCCGATGTGATCGAACGACTCCTGTCGTTCCTGTGGCCCATGATTCGTATCACCGCGCTGCTGCTCGTGGCACCCGTGCTGTCTGTCGATGCCATCACGCTTCGAATTCGCATTGCGCTGGCCTTTGTGCTCACCGCCTTTGTGTACCCATTCTTTGAATGGCCCACCATCGATCCCACCACGGCCTTGGGCCTTCTTGAGGTGTTCAATCAGGCCTCCATTGGGCTGCTCATGGGTCTTTTGCTTCAGGTGGTGGTGGCTGCCGTGGTTGTGGGGGGTGAGACCATCTCGGCCTCGATGGGCCTTGCAATGGCCAACATGATCGACCCGAGCGTGGGCAATGTGCCCACCATTGCCTCATTGATGCTCATCATGAGCAGTCTTATTTTCCTGGCGCTTGGCGGCCACGTGCTCATGCTCGAGCTTCTCATCCAGAGCTTTGAGCTCATGCCCATCGGCAAGGGGCTACTGAGCCTCGATGCCTTTGGCGCGCTCATCAGCTGGTCGTCCATGATGTTCTTGGGCGCAGTGCTGCTGGCCCTGCCCATTCTTGTGATTCTCTTGGCGGTCAACGTGGGCCTGGGCGTGGTGGTTCGCGCAGCACCCACGCTGAACATTTTCTCGGTGGGCTTTCCGGCCATGATTTTGGCTGGCCTTGTCATCCTCTATGTACTCATGGGCTCCATTGCCGCCCGAATGACCTGGCTGTGGACGTCTGCTTTTGCGCAGGTGCGCTCAATTATGGGGATTGAATAATGGCCGCGGCTGGCGATTCCGATCTCGAACGCACAGAAGAACCGACCGCCAGACGGCTGCAGCAGGCGCGCGACGAGGGGCAGGTTGCGCGCTCTCAAGACGCTTCTGCTGCCGCAGTGGTCATTGGCGCACTCGGCTTCATGGTGTTCTCGGGCAGCTGGCTCGTCGCCCAAATTAGTGCGCTCTTTGCGTCTGGATTTCGACTCGACTTTCGTGCGCTCGATACACCGTCACTGCTGCCCGGCATTCTCGCCAACTTCGCGCTGCAGGCCTTTCTCATCATCGCCCCCATTCTTGCGGTTACCCTGCTGGTGAGCGTGGCGGCCACGGCACTTGTGGGCGGGGGCCTTCAATTTAGCTGGAACTCTGTGGGCCCAAAATTCAGCAAGGTCAATCCGCTGGAGGGGCTCAAGCGCATTTTTGGTCTGAACGCCCTGGTCGAACTGCTCAAGGCGATTCTGAAGTTCAGCATTGTTCTTGGGGGTCTCTACCTCGTGCTCGATAGTCAGATGAATGACTACCTGGCCTTGGGCAATATGAATTTTGAGCCCGCCATGGGCCGAGCCGGCTCACTGGTGGGCGACGCGGTGCTCATGGTGGCCATGGGCCTGCTTCTCATTGCACTCATTGATGTGCCCTACCAGAAGTATCAGTTCTGGCAGCGCCTGAAGATGACCAAGCAAGAGATCAAGGATGAGATGAAAGACATCGAGGGCCGGCCCGAGGTGAAGGCACAGATTCGGCGTCGACAACGCGAGATGGCGGCCAACCGCATGATGCAGAAGGTGAAGGACGCCGATGTGGTGGTGACCAACCCAGAGCACTTTGCCGTTGCGCTCTCCTATGACCCCACAGGCGACGGTGCACCCGTGGTGCTTGCCAAGGGAATCGATCAGCTCGCATTCCGAATTCGTGAGGAGGCCGAGCGCCATGGCGTTCAGATCTTCTCTGCACCACCGCTTGCGCGAGCGCTCTACTTCACGTCCGATCTCGATAAGCCGATTCATCACGACCTCTACTTCGCAGTTGCTCAGGTCATCGCTTACGTCTTTAGCCTGCAGGCGCCGCATCCCGGCCAGCGTGCGCCGAACAGGCCCAACCCCCGGGTTCCCGACTCGATGCGCTTTGATGTCGACGGAAAACCTGAGACCGTGCACTAAATCAATCGGGAGGCCCCATGATTGCGCTTGTGAACACGCCCATGCCAACACCCGGAAGCGACTCCCTCATCGTGGGGTCTGACATCTTTGTCCGAGCCAGCGACAAGGTGAGGCTCGAGCGACTGCTCGCTGCCATCACCCAAGACCGCAGCAGCGTCGTACTCGTCTCGGACTCCGAGGCCATGCTCGATCACTACGGCCGACTCCTGGCTGACAGACTCCGCCAACTGCCTGACCTGCTGGTGGAGGTGTACTTCCCCAATAGCACCGAGGCGGTCCTCACTCGCTTTAACCGCATCTTGGCCGATATGAGGGTGGCCGATGCCATCGCTCCGCCTGTGCCGACCACGCCCCAGCGTCTTCTTGTGGTCTATGACGGCAAGGCCACGGGCCTGAAAGAGGTGCAGCTCCTCTCGCGCCTACTCAGAGATTTTCCTGGTGCCAACACCCAGGTGGTGCTGCTGCTCCATCAGAACGAGGCCGATACACCTGCAAAGATTGAGGCCCTTGGTAAGCGCGCGCTTCGGTGGGATGTGCCGCGTCCAAACCCAGACGAGGCCAAGGCCTTGCTCGAGCAGGCTGAGCCCCTGGGCATGACGCCCGAGGTCCAGTCGCTTCTCGACACGATTGGCGTTCAGGGCTTTGAGGCGGCACTCGCTCTTCGGGCCAGCCTTCGAGCGCTTGCAAAGGCCGACCAAGACGTACCGGAGTGGACTGACCCTGGCCAGCCCCGCGGGCGCGCCGAGCCCAGAAGCAACCGCCCTCTGGCGGCGGCAAGCCTGGCTGCAGCCAACTCAGGAGGGCTTGCTGCTGCTCCCATGTCGGCAGGACCCCGCCCAACGTCGGGCGATTCGCCCACCGAGCCCCCCGCCAAGAAGCGTCCGCCCAGTCTTTTGATTGTGGGAGTCGTCGCACTCGCAGCCTCTGCCCTCATCGCCGGTCTTCAGCGCATGCCCCCCGACTTTATGGATCAGGCCAAGGAGCGTCTTGGCCTCGTCGAGAGAGGACCCTCACCGGCCAAGGAGTTTGCAGAGGCCGCTGCAAAGGAGGCGCAGGAGGCCGAAGCGGCAAAGTCAGATGCCCCTGCCGATGTTCAGAAGCCCGAGGCGGCTGTTGCGAGTCCCGCCCCAGTAGAGACAGCCAAGGCGGAGCCCGAGAAGCCTTCGACGCCCAAGCCCAAGATCGACAAGAACGCGCCTCGCCCCAATGAAAAGCCCCTGGGCCCTGTGCCCGAGCGCCTCGACTCGCTTGAGCTGCGCGGCCAGCCCAACGCAAGTTCTGCCTCGCCTGCCTCGGCACCCTCGGGCGGTCTTGTGGAGATGAAAGTTCCGCCAGCGGGCTTTTATGTTCAGCACGCATCCAGGGAGACTCGCGCCGAGATTGAGGCCTTCTACAAGGCCAACCCCTCACTGGGGCGCGCTCGGATGCTCAAACTCAAGCGCATTGGAGCGGCGGGAGATAACTTTGTCTTGCTCTCTGGGCCCTTTAAGTCGCTCGATGAGGCAAAGGCCTTCATGGCCCAGCCCCAACTGCCTAAAGATATGTGGGTTCGACCCGCCTCTCAGCTCAAGAAAATGCTTCCGGAGGGCTCGCCATGAAGCCAGAAGAGTCAGAAATCATTCGAGCCGATGGCGTTGACGTCGAGGTGCGCGTAGAGAGCAGCTCCAGTCGCGCCCGGGGCAGGGCAGGCAAGGGTCTTTCTGAGGCGCGGCAGATTAAGGATCGCTTTGTCCCCATGCCCGACCCTCCGCCGTTGGAGGAAAGAAAGGCACCGGTGCTCAATCCCCCGCCCCAGGCTGCACGCCCGGCCCCCAAGGCCCCGCCCGAGACGACCAAGCCCATTCCCTACGAGCCCGTTGAGGAGCGGCCGGAGGTTGCCGCTGGCATCTCTCTTGCTGATTTTTCTGAACGACTCGCTGGAATTCGACGACAAACTGCCGATATCCGAAGCGAGGTGGAGACCAAGCGGGGACGCAAGCCAGTGTTGCGCGCCCTCGGTACCTTATTGAAAGGCAAGAAGCCATGAGTGATTCGCCCAACCAAGAGCCCGTGTCCGATCAGCCCGCTGCCGCATCTGCGGAGCCCGCTGCGGCTGCCGTCACGGCCGCTGTGGACGAGGCTGTGATTGCCGCCGAGAACGCGCGGCATGCCCACTACATGGAAGAGTTTGCTGCCGCTCGGGAGGCGAACGAGGCCCAGCGCAAACAGGCTGAGGAGGCTGCAGCCCAACTTAAAGAGATTATTTCCACGGTGCTTGAGGCCGCAGAGGTGGCAAACAAGACCGCTGCTGCGGCCGCTTCAAGCCATAAGCTGCTTCGCGAGTCGGCGGGTAACCTCTCGTCCACTGCCAAAAAGAGCAGTCGTGGTGGCGCCATTCTCGTGATGGTGGGCGGGGTGCTGATGGTCGTCTGCGCGGGGGTATTTGCTGCGATGGCCATTCAGCTTCAAAAGAAGGTGGCCCAGGCCGACTCCCTGCTGGTGAAGGTGGGCACGCAGGCCATTGAGATTCGAGAGACACTCTCCTCGGTTGATGAGATTGGTGAGAGCCTGCAGGGCCTGGGTAAGCGAGACGGCGACCTCGTGAAGTCGCAGACCGAACTTGCCGGACGGCTTGAGGCTATGGAGAAGTCCTTGGCTGCTATGCAGACCGCTGCCGCAAAGAAAGAGGGCGACCTTAAGAAGGCCTACGATGAGGCGCTCAAGTCCTCGCAGAAGCCCGACCCCCAGCTGGCCCGCCTCTTGGTTGAGGTGCGAGCCCTCGATGGTCAGGTCAAGGCCCAGTCCAAAGCTCTTACCGATGCGTCCAGCAAGGTGGCTGGAATTACGCAAGAGGTGAAGGAGTTGCAGCGCGTGGGCGGAAACGTCGAAACGCTCAAGAAGCAGATCGAGGCTTTGGTGACGCTGGAGCGTCAGCGCTATCGGGAGTCACTCGAGGCTGCCAGCGCTGCCAACAAGAAAAAGCAAGACACGCCCGTGCAGTTTCAGCGGCGCGAGCTGAGCGACGCCAAGCCCTGAGCTAGAGGTCGGCCTCGGGCCGCGCCTTTAGGTTGTATTTATTAATCTTCTCGATAAGCGTGGTGCGCTGCACATTGAGCAGCCTGGCCGTCTGAGAGACGTTTCCATCGGCATGGTCTAGCGCCTGCTCAATGAGCGTGCGCTCAAAGTCTGTGAGTTTCTTCTTAAGCGGAATGCCATCGAGCGCGAAAAGCGCGGGCCCCTGGGTAAACGTAATGAGGTCTTCCACGGGATTGTGGGCACCGTTGACGTGCGAGACCTCTGGCGCCTGGGCCTGGCCATTCACGGGGTGGTGACCATTCATTTTCGCTGGCGGCTTGGTGGCCGCCTTGGGGCTCTTCTCTCGAAGACCCCTTGGAAGCATGCTCTGGGGGATGTCGTAGTAGCAGATCTGCTGACCTGAGAAGAGCGCACTAAATCTGGCCACGAGGTTGGAGAGCTCTCTGATATTGCCAGGCCAGGCATAGGCACAGAGCTCCTCCATGAGGCTTTCAGCGAAACGCACCGGGGAGCAGCCCTTGGTGGCGTGCAAGCGGGCAAAGTGCTCAATAAGGAGCGGCAGATCCTCGATGCGATCGCGCAGGGGAGGGGTGGCGACCGGCAAAACATTCAGGCGGTAGTAGAGGTCTTCGCGGAAGCGACCCTCGGCCACCTCGTGCTCAAGATCGCGGTGAGTGGCCGCTACCACCCGCACATCCACACTCACAGGCTTGGTGCTGCCCACAGGGTCGACGGTTCTCTCTTGGATGACCCGAAGCAGCTTGACCTGCATGTCTAATGCCAGGTCTCCAATCTCGTCCAAAAAGAGCGTTCCGCCGTGCGCCAGCTCGAATCGGCCCACTCGGTCGGCCACGGCCCCAGTGAATGCACCCTTTCGATGACCAAAGAGTTCGCTCTCGAGGAGCTCGCGAGGAATGGCTCCACAATTAACTGGCACGAATTGCGCTTTGTTCCTCTGAGACTGCTCATGGAGGGCGCGGGCGACCAGTTCTTTGCCGGTCCCACTCTCTCCAATGATGAGAACGGTTGCGTCTGATGGAGCGACGGAGCGAATAAGAGACCGAAGGCTTAAGGTCGCTTGGCTCTGGCCGATCATGGAGTTAGACGTTTCCAAGTATCGTGTCCACGTGGGGGCACCCCGATTTGAGGGCTAAAGCCCGCGTAGTTGGTGCCGATTTAAGTTGAAGAGATGATACAGATAAAGCCTTTGGCTTTTCATATTCAAGGAGTTAGTGAAATGAATCACCGCACAATCGGCTTTGTCTTACCCGCAATGGCCCTCGCTCTGTCGGCATGTACCGCCAATATGCCCAAGGCCTCTGTTGAGCCCGCGCCCATGGCTGCCCCTGCGCCCGCGCCTGCTGCTCCGGCCGCTAAACCCGTTGCTGAGCGCTATCCCGCGCTGGTGGGCGATTCGGCCAAGCCCACGCCTGCATCAATGGTCTCTCCGCTTGCTGAGCGTCGCGAGGCCTTCACCGCCACGGGCTATGCCGTGGTGAGTGTGCAGCCCCATAAGGTTCAGACTCAGCAGCGCCTCATGGCTATTCGGGCCTCCAAGCTCGACGCCTATCGCAGCCTGACTGAGCAGGTCTATGGCCAACAGCTCGATGCCACGACCACTGTGGCCGACATGGTCATCCGTTCCGATAGCTTCCGCACCCGAGTCGAGGGCATCATTTACGGCGCCCGTCTCGAGAGCATCAATCCCGTGGGCGAGGACACCTACGAGACCACCCTGAGCCTTGATGCGAGGGTGGTTGCCGATATCCGCGCCCTCTTCGTCGAGCAGCTCACCGCACGTCGATAGATTCCCTGGGGAGTGCGCGGTGATGCGTTGCTCAGCCATCATCCGCCCAGTGTTGGTCTGCGGCGTCGCACTCTTGCCGCTCTTTGCGGTCGCAGCGGCAAACTCCGGCCGCTCTGCGGCAGAAGAACTTGAGGCCATTCGCAGCGAACTCATTGAGGCGGCCACACGCGCCTCAACACGGGTCCAGTCAGCCGCCTGGATCGATTTTCAGGGTCGGCTCTTTGAGTCCGCCCGGTTTACCTCAGATGTTCGAGCCCGGCCGCAGGCCTCGGCCCGCTCCGTTGAGCCCTCCACCCGCGCCGAGATTTGTGAGGGCAACCGTCGCTATAAGCGCCACGCAGTCTTTGAGGTGAGGCGTCCTCAGGGGGGCCGGTTTCTCTCTGCTGCAACGCTCTCGCGTCTGTCTGAGCAGTTCAGTCAAGAGCTTATGACTGTGTTGGCAGCCGAGACCGGCTGGGCACTCACGCAGGCTCAGCGGCCCGGACCCAGAGCGACTTACGATCGGGCCCTGCTCAACCGCGTTGTCGATGCGGCGCCATTTATCGTGTCGATGCAGCTCATCGACCTGGGCACTGCCCCTATTCTGGCCTCTGCCACCGACCGGCCTCAGTGGGTCTCCGATTCCATGGTGAGCCTCGGTCTGTCCGACCCCCCGCCGACAGAGGGCCTGGTTGCCCTTGTGATTTCCCTCTCCCAGCCTTCCAGTCCACGAGAGATCTGGTCGAGCCAGGTTCAGCTCAGACTGCGTCGCGCCTCAGGTGGATATCTCGATAGCCTGCAGGTGGTTCTTGCCGACCCGGCGGCCACTCAGTCGGCTTTTAAGTCTTTGCAGGCGGCCTTCCGAGATGGACTTGGCTGTGGCATGCCCGACTATCCCGTTCTCGAGCGCACTCGATCGGGGGAGCTTCTCATCAATGCAGGCCGCAGAGTCGGTCTCGATAGGGGTGAGAGACTCCTTCTGGCTCCCCGGGGCAAACTTCCCCGACACGTGCTTGAGCCCGGCGTGGTCGAGGCCCTTGCGCTTGCGGAGATCATCGCTGTCACGGAAGATCGGGCAGTGATTCGCGTGATCGCGGGGCCAGCCCCGGAATCGATAGAACAGCTTGTGGCGATGCCCTTTTAAAAAGGATTTCCGATGAAAAAGACCCTTCTTGCTCTCGCGCTGGCTGCGCTCTCTGCTCAGCCCCTTCTTGCCGCAACCACGCCTGACACGGCCAATGCCCTGCGCACGCTCATGGCGCCCGACGACTCACACGGCTCTTCCGGCCATGGCGCTCCCGCCGCAGCGGCCGCACCTGCATTCGATACGGTCATCATTCAGCGCGGAGACACACTCGAGCGCATCCTCAAGCGCGTCATGCCCGACTTGGTGCTCGACAAAAAGCCGCTCTACGCGGCCATCGTGAAGCTCAACCCCGATGCCTTTGTGAAAGGCAATGCTACGCGGCCTGTGGTGGGCGCTGCACTCAAGCTTCCGAGCCAAGACCAGCTCTATTCCATGCTCACCGGCCGGATGCCTGCCGCCATGGCCGCACCCAAGTCCGGGATGTCTGCCCCATATGGGCAAGGTGCCTCCTCGATGAAGGTAGAGGTCATGCCCGTGAGCCCCAAGCCCTCTGCCTCTGGTGAGCCCGACCCGAAAGAGGGTTGGGTTCGCTTCCCTCGCTAAGGGGTCTGTTGTGCTCACCGGTCCAGAGGCCATCGGCCTTGCTGGGGGCCGGCTCAACCCGATCTACCTTGAGGGCCGACTTCTGCCGGTTTTTGAGCAGGTGGGTCGAGAACTCGACCTTGCGCCGAACCAGGTGGTGAGTGGTGTGGTCGAGTCGCGCGCAGAGGGCCTCGTGCTCCTGCTTCGTGGCCAGGCCATCGAGCTGGGCCCGCAGAGCAGACTGCGTCCCGGCGATGTGGTGAGCGCACGGGTGGTTGAAACACCAAATGGCCTCGCACTCAGTCCTCTGCCCCCGCCTGCGGCTTCTCAGGCCCAGGCTGCCGATTCGATTGCGCTTGTTACGGCCGCCCTTGCGCAGTCCAACATCGCCGCTGCGGGCTCTGCTGCGATGAGCCCGTCGATAGCTGCTTTTTTTGCTCGCTCGGCTGACCTCTCGGTCATTGCCCAGATCTTGTCGAGCCCACTTCTGCCCAAGAGTCGACTCTCCATGGGGCGGCTCTCGGCCGACGGTGTGCGCTGGGCCTTGCGCGCGTCTGGGCTACTCACCGAGGCCCGACTGCGATCGGGCGCATCGATCGAGGGTGACCTGAAGCAATTACTCACAGACGCGCTTCGGTCCCTCAATGCTGATGCGCAGTCGAATCCTGAGGTTCGTGAGGCGATGAATTCGGCCCTCCGAGAGATTCAGTCGGCCCAGGCCGATGCGTATGCGGCCCACAGCAATAAGGAGTTGCTGGCGAGCTTTGTTATTCCGTTTAGGGATGCCTCACCGGTCGCGGTGCGCTTTTTTCGGGGGAGCAAAACAGACGAGCAGCCCAACCCGCCCATGACCATCGATATCCACACCGATAGCCCCTCGCTCGGGGAACTCTGGCTGAGTGCCAAGGTCCAGTTAGAAAAGCGACTGGAGCTCTCGATGTGGGCCGACCGAGAGGATGTCGCGACCCGTGCCCGAAAGGCCGTATCGGAGTTGCGTGAGGACCTCGAGCAGGCGGGGCTCTCCCTGGAGCAGATGACCATCATTCATGGCCGCAAGCCCGAATCTTTGGATCTTCCTCAGGAGCGAGCACTAGCTCCGGGTTATGTTTTGGATTTAAAGGCCTAGGGTTCGGGGAAAGAGCGTGATTAGCCGCGTGCACCGAGAAGATTTAGAGGCCATTGCCATGGAGTACGGCAAGAACAAGGCCCCGGTTGTTGTGGCCAAGGGCCAGGGTGAGCTTGCAGAAATGATTCTCGAGGAGGCTCGGCGCCATGGGGTCTACATTGCCAAAGACCCGCAGCTGGTGGCCATGCTCTCGGAGTTGGACCTTGAGCAGGAGATCCCCGAGCGCCTCTATACGGCGGTTGCGGTGATTCTCTCTTGGGCTTACTGGCTCAAAGGAATGCGTCCGGGGGATGAGGTCAAAGACTCGAACTAGGTCTTGAATCCAAGCCGCTGCCGAATTTCATCGAGGGAGTATTTGGGGTTGAACTTTGCGAGGTGATTGACCAGCGCCTCTCGGTAGGCCGCACCCGACACGGCCCCTGAGAGGACGAGTCGATCATTCGGTCCCGGGGTGACCCACACCGGCTTGCTTGGCGTCTCCTGCTTCACGAGCTGGGGGTTCTTCTGGAGCTGACTCAGAATCTGGGACGGCGCGGTCGTGCCCTTGGCAACAAAGGTTGAGATGTTCGTGATGCCGATGTCCCTGAGGCTCTTTGATGCGGCGATCTCGGCAGTCCGCTTGTCCGAGTCGATGCGACCCGGCTTTTTGGAGTCCTCCACAAACTTAAAGACCTGATAGCGCGTCAGCCCGGTGGGGAAATCGGTCAGGCTTAGCTCCGCTGGAAGCTTCTTCTCCTTCTTTGGGTCTTTTGGGTCGGGCTTGGGAGTGAAGGCGCCAGAGAGAATGTTGTTTTTATCGAGCTTGAGAGCGTCCTCGAGGGCCTCAAGCACGGTTGTGCCCGGCGGCCAGGCAGGATAAATCGATGTGATGCCAGCCTCTGCCAGTCGAGCTGTGGCGAGCCGGGTCTTGGCAAGAAGGTCTTGGTCGAGCTCAATCCCATCAACCTTGGGAACCGAGATTATTTTCTGGAGGTAGACCCAGTCGAGGTTTGTGGGGAAACCATCTGGCAGGCCGTTGGCAAGGGGGGCGATCTCAGCGGGCCAGCTCTTCAGGAGAGCTGCCTTTGCCTTTTCTTGGGTTTTCTTCTCTGATGCGAGCGCCTCGGCTGAGGTGCTACGAGGAGGAGTGTAGTAAAGGGCGTCGAGCTTGGTGGGATTGCTCTTTAACTCGATAGCAGCTGATTGCAATTCGGCCGGGATGGGATCGCCCTTCTCGATTAGCTTTGCAGCTTTGAGGCTGTTGACGAGGGCCTTCAGGTCGCTTGAGTTGATCTCACGCTTTTCAATGATCTTTGCGACCATTGCCCGGGCGTCAAGCCAGGTCACCCCTCCGGGAAATCCCGTTAGGTCTGCAAGGCCGGCGGCCGTGAGGGTCCGCTTTGCCTCGTCGTTTAAGTCGGCAATCGTCTGCTCAGTCTGCAGTAAGTCTCTGGCTCCGCTCGAGCTCTCGAGTCGCTTTCTCTCCTCAAGTGTGGCCTTTGCACTTACAAGATCACCAAGCTTCGTTAACTTCTCGTACTCCGAGTCAAGGGAGCTCAGCTTGGCTTTCAGGGCGCTAAGTTTTGCGGGGAAAGATGACTCCCACAACCCAAAAGATCGAGTTCTTGCCGAACTCAGGGGCAGGGCGGTTGTACTTGAAGAGTTGCTAACAGAGGTGGGCATCGCGCACTCCGATTGGTTTGCCCCGAGAGGGAGCAAAACACATTCCAGAAGCGCTAGGGTATGGTTTTAGGCGTCAGCCAGCCCTCGGCCCCTCCGGGCAGAGGACATGCGACCCATGCGGTCGTATACCTCAACGGCATTTAAGGGGTCGGGACCTTGCAGGGTTTTGAGAGCGGCGCGAATGGCCTCGAGCTTTCGTTGAATGAGAATCTCGTTGCGGCGGTGGCGATCGGCGCAGTCGCGAATCTGGGCGCGAAAGCCGTCCCAGGCAAGCGACTCTGGGCCATCTTCGGGAAGGGCGAGGCCCGAGAGTTGCTTGATGATGTCGCCCTTCTCGGGCTGAAGGCTCTCGAACGCGTCGAGATTTTGGACCTTGAGGACTTCGAATTCCTCATCGAGCAGGGCAAGCAGCCGCTCGGCAAGGAGGGATGCGTCCTGCGCTGAGATCACCCTTAGATGAGCTTCTCGAGCTCAGCGAAGCTCTGGGCCACTTTGCGGGCATCTACCGGGTAGCTGCCTTCTTGAATGGCCTTTTTGATGCGATCGACTTTGGCCGCATCGAAGTCTGGTCCGCTCATGACCCGCTTGGCGGTGTCGCTGAGTTCGACCTTATCGTCCTTCAGGCCAGCCGAAGGCCCGGGCGCCGCCTGGCGGGCCGCTTTTTTGGCGTCTTCTGCCTTCTTCAGGCGAAAATCGGCCGAGACATCGACGCCCGCTGATCGGGCCACATTATGAATAGCATCGGACATGACGTTCGCCTCCGGTTGGACGGAATTCTACCGCTTACCAGTGGAATCGGGCGCTTTGCGCCAAACTTGAGCGCGATTTGAGGGCCGCATGCTAAAGACCGCGTGCTTGGCCTGGCCCAGTGACCTGCCCTGAGGTAAGTCGGCCAGACTCCTTGTTTCTAAAGGGAATCTGCTGACCAAAGCGACCATCTTCTTGCGCCTCAAGACGAACCCGCACGCTCAAGCCTGGGACGGATTCGATGGCGAGCAGAACCTGCTGACCGCGACGAACCAGAATGGCCGGCTGAATGTCTCGACTGCGAAGCGGCTCGCCCGCTTTGATGGTTCGAATGGCCTGCGCATACTCAAGCCCCTCTGTTGCGGTGAAGTACTCGGAGGCGGGCCCATGAATCTCTTCCTCGCGCAGCTCAAGCTGGCTTGGGTCGATGGGCTGCTGCGCATTGAGGTTGGTCTTTGCAACGAGTACCTTCTTTTTCGTTGCGGCAGCGCTGGGGCGGAAGGCCGCTTCGGCCGGGGAGCTCAGGCCGGCTGGCATGACCGGCTCGGTGCTCTGACTTAAAAAGAGTTGTTGTTTTGGCTCTTTGCAGCGAGCGCGAAGACCGCGACCGGGGCCAAAGGGTTGGTCAAAGCTCCAGGCGCTCGTGCAGGCCTGCACCGGCACTCGGGCATCGAGCGGGGCGAATTTCAGATCTTTTTCTTTTTGGCCGGTTAAGCCTGAGATCCAGACTGCTGCCTCCTTATCGAGGCGCGCGCGGGCCTCTTCCAAGCTTGGGGGCTGGGCAAGGGCGGCCTGGGCCGACCACAGAAGCAGGGGGCAGAGGACCAGGCGCCCGAGTTGGGCTGTCGGTTTTTTCTTCATAGACCCTCTCAAGCAAGCCGCGCGCCAAGCAGCAAGCGCCTTGGCATAGCCCATGCATTGGGTTTGGATCATGAAAGTCCAAGTCCAATCTGGCGACACCCTGCTCGCACTCACCCGAAGGGCACTTCGGACCGAGGGAGCCGATGCTTCTGCCATGCCATTCAAAGATGTGATGGCCGCCACCCGCAGGGTGGCCGAGCAAAACGGCATTGGCAATCCAGATCTCATCTTTGCCGGACAGGTCATCGATTTTTCGTCGGCTCTGCGCGCCTCTTCCGAGGGGTCGGCGCCAAGTGCCGTCTCTGCGGTGTCGATGGCCCCGCCCACCCAGAGCGCGCATCGGGTCTTGGAGCGCACACTGAGCAGGGCGGTTGAGCTGGGCTATGTGCCCGCGGCCGATCAAGACGAGGTTCGCCGCCGAATTCTTGACATGGCGCGCGTGCACAAATTCGTTCCAGACGATTTTGCCCGCGTGGTGCTCATGGAGAGTGATGGCATGAACCCCAAGGCCACCAACGGCAATTGCCACGGAATCATTCAGTTTTGTAGTGGCCCCGATCGCGGTGCCGCAAGCGTGGGCTATGGCAAGAACCCCGAGAAGATTCTCAAGCTCAGCACGCTTGAGCAGCTCGACCTCGTTGATCAGTACTTTGCAGACACGGGGCTCTCGGCCTATAAGCCTGCCTCGCTCGACACCCTCTACCTCACTGTGCTGCACCCCTCGAGCCGGCAAGAGCGGCAACTTCATGCCCCCCTTGCCATCCCCGGCCCCCAGGCAAGAAAACTCTATGAGGGTGCGGACCCCAATGGGGCCATTACGCGGGCCTCGCTGCGCAAGGGGCTCGTAGAGAACGCAAGCACCAAGCTCTATTCCCACCTGCTCGCTCAGCAGCGCGGCAAGCCCTTGCCGACGGCCACTGGCACATGGATTGCTAGTCGTGGAATGAGTTGAATCCTTTAGGGGGTTTTGAGCATGGGTCTCTTCGATAACGCATTGGGCATACATGAGCGCGCGCTGGCGGTTCGGAATCGTCGCGTCGAAATGTTGTCTCAAAACATTGCCAATGCGGACACCCCCAACTACAAGGCTCGCGATCTCGACTTTAAAAAGCTCATTGCTGGCGTGGAGGGCGTGACCATGCGCACCACCCAGGACAAACACATCCAGACCGCATCCCTCGGAAACGACACCGACGGAACGCTCTTTCGTACACCGTTTAACAGCGCTACCGACGGAAACACCGTTGAGATGGCCGTTGAGCAGGCCCAGTTTGGCAAGGCCACGGCCGACTACCAGGCCACCTTGATGTTTCTTGAGAATCGCATCTCGGGCATTCGAAAAGCCCTGCGTGGCGACTAAGGCAAGGGGAATCCCACATGATTGACAACATCTTTGGCGTTGCCGGCACAGCCCTTCATGCGCAGCTCACGCGCATGAACCTTACCGCCTCCAACCTGGCCAACCAAAACACAACCGCCCCCACAGAGGACGGTGCGTTCAAGGCAAAGCGCTCGGTCTTTAAGGCCCTGATGCAGCAGTCGGACACGCACGCAGGTGCGCAGTACGTGGGCGGCGTGCGCGTAGCCAACATTGTGGATCTGCAAAACCCCAACCCACGTGTGTATGAGCCGGGCAGCCCCAACGCCGACAAAGACGGCTACGTCTACATGTCGAACGTGAACGAGGTGACTGAGATGGTGGAGATGATGGCCGCCGCACGCGCCTACCAGAACAACGTTGAGGTGGTGAATACCGCCAAGGCTCTCATGATGAAAACGCTGGAGGTAACCAAGGCATGAGTGTGAACGCAAGCACCTACACACCCCCTGCATCGATCCCCACCCTGGCGGGCTCGCAAAAGGTTGACTACACCAAGGTTCAGAACGAGCAGATGGGTCAAAAGGAGTTCTTAACGCTGTTTACCACGCAGCTCAAGAACCAGAACCCGCTTGACCCCATGCAGAACGAGCAGTTTGTGGCTCAGCTTGCGCAGTTCTCGCAGCTGGAAGCAACAACCAATATGAGCACCAACCTCAATACCCTCATTGCAACGCTCAAGGGCCAGCAACTCCTGAATGGTTCAGCCCTCATTGGAAAGCAGGTTGCCGTTCCCAATGGTCCAGCCATTCTTAAAAACGGAGCGCCAATCAGCGGCGTCATTAGCGTTCCTGAGGGCGCGCGCGCAGTCAATCTGAGCGTCTATGACGCTAACGGCGTTCTTGTGAAGAGCCAGGAGCTTGGCCGTCAGTTGCCCGGAGACGTCACGGTTCGCTGGGACGGCACCGACAACGCCGGAACAAAAATGACTGATGGCAGCTACAAGGTGGTGGCCACCGTCACGGGAATGGGTGGCACGGTAACCAAGGTGCCCATTGCCACGCCCGACGTCGTAAAGGGCGTCACCATGAATTCGGATGGCAGCGATCTGGTGATTGAGACCCAGAGCGGCGCCACCGTGAACTTCAGTCAAGTTAAACAGATTAAAGGCTAAGCCTAGCCAGAGCCCCAGGAGAGTCCGACATGTCCTTCTATACCGCCCTAACTGGTCTGAACGCTGCAACTGCGCAGCTCTCAGTCACGTCGAACAACATTGCCAACGTGGGAACGACTGGCTTTAAGCGCTCGCGTGCAGACTTTGGAGACATCTTCGCGACCTCGCCTCTGCAAAAGGCCTCCTCTGTGATTGGTCAGGGTGTGTCGCTCAAGTCGGTGACCCAAGAGTTCTCTCAGGGAAACATTCAGGTGTCTGCAAGCTCGCTAGACATTGCCATTACCGGTGACGGCTTCTTTCCGCTGAAGTCTGCAGACGGACTGCAGGACATTTACACCCGAAACGGAACCTTTGTTCTGGACTCATCTCTTGCGGTGGTGAACTCAGCCGGCCAGGCGCTCCAGGCCGCAACCGTGGACTCCTCCGGAAAAGCTGACCTTACAAACCTGAAGAAGCTCATTATTCCCAAGGCGACCACGGGCGACGCACGCCAGACCACCAATGTGGAGCTGGGCCTGAACCTGCCGGCAAGCGGAACCGTTATTACCGCTCCGTTTGATAAGAACGACGCAACAACATACAACCTCAACACCGCGGTGACGGTGTTCGACGCGGGTGGTAACAGCTACCTTGCAACCGTTTACTACAAGAAGACCAAGGCCGCGACCCCAGCCGACCCCAACAACAAGTGGCAGACCTATGTCTACATTGGTGACACCAAGCTTGACGAGCTCCTCATCCAGGCGAGCGACGAAAAGGGCGGCAAGTACTACGTTAATAAGTATGGCGAGATCAAGTCTGAGGGCGACATTCCCGCAGAAAACATTGCTCGCGGTGTTACCAAGCTCTTCAAATACAACGATCTGAAGAATCCCGAGGCCTCGTCTCCTGCGAGCGTGGCCGGTGACCCGATGAACGTGGCCTTGGTCACGGACTGGAAAAACGGATTTGACGTTCAGACCAAGCTCGGCCAGCTCTCTACGCCTGTGGTGCCCGCAGCGCAGAGTGTGACCATGCCAACGCTGAGCAGCGCAGCGCAGGGTCAGGTCTATGCCTTCACTGACGGAACTCGCACCTTCCAGGTCACTGCTCCGAGCACGAACGCCACCGATGTTCTGAACGGTCTTCGGGACCTCATCAATGCCTCACCGGCCCCATACACCGCAAGTGTTAGTGGCTCAGCCTTGGTACTTGCCTCCTCTGCAAAGGGGGTGCCACTGCCCACTGATTTCGCCCCTAAATTTCAAAGTATGGATACGAGCTCACCGAGCACCGTCTCGACGAGTGCTGCAGCAGTGGGTGACTCAAGAACTCTTCCAGTTATTAGCTCAGTAACCGCCGGGAACTATTACTCGTTCGACGACGGAACAACCACCTTGGCAGTACTCGCTGGCCCTTCGTCCACGTCATCCACTGTCGCCAGCCAGATTGCGGCAAAGATTAACGCCGCGAGTCTTACCTACACGGCGTCTGTGAGCGGTTCGGGTGCACTGGTTTTGACAAAAACCGGCACCAACTCAATCGCAGCCACCAATTTCACAATTACATCGGGGGCTACGACGACCGCGCAGACGTCGGGCGAGAACTTCACGGCTGGTACGTCTAACGCAGGTGACATTACGTTCAAGCTGAATGTCGATGGCTCCAAGCTCCCTGTCACGGTCGACCTCTCCTACCTCAATGGCTCGACCACGAAGTACACCGGCGCAGAGATGGCCGCAGAGATCACAAACATCATTAATAAGCAGCTGGGCGATGAGCGTTACTTCGATTTCACCTCCCTAAAGAACAACGGCAAGGTCGATCTCCTGAAGGTTGCAGTGGTTGATACTGCTGGTGCCTCGCCAACCGCAGGTCAGACCGTCACCATCTCGCTGACCGAGCCGCCCTCAGCAAATGCCGACTTCACCAGCCTCTCCGCTGTTAAAACGTCGGATGTAGTGGCCGCCATTCAGCGCAAGATCAATGCTGCCGCCGACGCGACGTCGGACGCGACGCTAAAAGCAAATCTGAAGACGATTACGGTGGGGTTTGACCCGAAGACCCAGGGCTTTACCTTCAAGAGCAGCACTGCGAAGGACGTGTACGTGAGTTCGGGGGGCGACACTCGAAACGACCTTCTCTCACTTGAGGTTCTTCCGACTCTAACCGACGGCGCGACCGGTCAGTACGGCGTGTCGACCCCCCCGAATGGAGCGCTTATCCGAGACTCTTTAGAGCAGCGCTACGGCGTAAAGGTGACCTTTGACGACACCGCACGCGTCTTCCGAGTTGCATCGGGCCAGACGGGTGACTCCTCCAGCATCAAGATTAGTAACGCGAGCGCCACGGCAAACGCGCTCTTTGGTTTTCCCACCTCAACCACGGGAACAGAGGTCACCACATCGGCCACCCCGTTGCGCGGTATTGCGTCCTCGCCGGCCGTCCTGCAAGGTAACCCGATTGGTCTAAACATCAATAACAAGTTCCGGGTTGATGCGTCAAACAACTCGTTCGTGGTGACCGTGGATAACGTCACGGGGCTCGTGACCATCCCGCCCAAGGCCGACTACACCGCAGGTGAGTTTAAGACTGAGCTCGAGCGTCGAATCAACGCCCTTGCAGACAGCTTTGGCCGAACAGTCAGCGGAGCCAAGGTAGACATCCTGCAAAACAGTGCCGGCCAGAGCTACTTCCAATTCACCACCGGCACCTCGGGTAACGACTCCTTCTTGAAGGTGTCTGCGAACAGCATCTGGGGTCTAGCCGATGTTCCGAGCGCGCGAGGATCGACCAGCCAGTGGCTCACGCCCCCTCAGGCTCGAAATGACGCGGGCTTTCCGCTTTACGTGGATCGCGATGGCCTTGAGACCACCGACCCCGGTTCGTTCTCGGAGGCAGAGACCTTGAACCTCTGGTCGCCCATCTTCCTCGAGAAGGGCGAACTCACCTTCGATACGGCTGGTAAGCTGGTCTCGCCGCTCTCGCCCACATCGTTTAAGGCCACCACCATTGGTGACACGGGCGCGACGCTGAAGTTTGCGATTGATTACAACGGCTCTACCCAGTACTCCTCGCCCTTCTCGGTGCTCTCTCAAAACCAGAACGGACGCCCCGAGGGTGACCTCATCGGTCTGGACATTGGTGATAACGGCCTGGTCTCAGCGAACTACTCCAACGGCACCCAAAAGAACCTCGCCAAGGTGGTTTTGGCCAACTTCACTGCGCCCACGGGACTGCGCCAGATTGGTGATGCGAGTTTCTATGCAACGTCTAAGTCGGGAACAGCAACCCTTGGTGAAGCAGGAACCGCTGGATTCGGAACTGTGAAAGCCGGTGCCCGTGAGCGTGCGAACGTCGACCTCACCAGCGAGCTGATTGAGCTAATCACTGCACAGCGAAACTTCCAGGCCAACGCCAAGGCGATTGAGACGAACAACACGCTCACGCAGGCCATCATCAACCTGCGCAGCTAATGCCTAAATAAGACTTCGCCATGGATCGTCTTGCCTTTACCTCCCTGAACGCCATTAACGAGCGGCGTCTTGCTCGCCAGGTGCTCACCAACGAAGTGGCCAACATTACAACCACCGGCTTTAAGCGCAGTTACGAGGTGGCATACGAGGCCATTAAGACCGAGGGGAGCGGCTATGACACGCGTTTTTCGCCTCAGATTGCGGCCAAAGACTTCATTCAGCTTGATTCGGGCCCCCTCATCGTTACGGGAAAGCCCACCGATATTGCCCTTCAGCAGAAGACCGTGATGGGCGTGCGTGGTCGAGATGGCGCCACCGCCTTCACTCGCAGAGGAGATCTGCGTCTGAACGAGCAGGGGGTGCTTGAAAATGGCCAGGGCTTTGCAGTGCTCGGCGAGGGCGGCACCCCCATATCTATTCCTGCGGGGTTTGGATTCAACATCACGGACCGCGGGCAGGTCTACGCGAAAGATCCGGCCCAGCCCGCCCCACAGGTGGAGGTTTTGGTTGGTCAGATTCTGCTTCGAGATGCAAGCCAGATGCAGCTCGTGCGCCGCACAGACACCCTTTTTGACCCCTTCGTCAATGGGCAGCCAAAGCCTGGCGATTTTCCGACGGGCCCCAACTCACCCAAGCTCACCCAAGGCGCTCTTGAGGGCAGCTCTGTGAATCCCATCACGGCACTCGTGGGCCTCATTGACGCGGAGCGCTCTTTTGAGTCGGGCATTCGCTTTATCAAGCAGGCCAAGGAGATTGACGAGTCAGGGTCTCAGCTTCTGAAGGCCTAAATCCCCGGCACGCGAATTGCATAGTTCATGGCAACTTAAGGAGAGCCACGCATGGATGCCTCACTCTGGATTGCCAAGACCGGCCTAGATGCCCAGCAACGACGCATGGGCGTCATTTCAAACAACCTCGCCAACGTCAATACAACGGGCTTTAAGCGAGATCGGGCGGTCTTCGAAGATCTTCTCTACCAAAACGTTCGTCAGGCCGGTGGCCAGACGGGCGCAAACACGCAGGCTCCTTCAGGCCTCATGCTCGGAACCGGTACGCGCGTTCTTGCCAACGAAAAAATCCACGCGCAGGGCAACATGGTCAACACTGAAAATGCCCTCGACATTGCCGTAGACGGCCCTGGCTTCTTTCAAATCACGCAGGCTGACGGAACACTTGCCTACTCTCGAGACGGTGGCTTTAAGCTCTCTGCCACTGGCCAGCTCGTCACGGCCAACGGTGATCTTCTTCAGCCGGCCATTGTTATTCCTGCGAATGCCTCCTCCGTGACAGTAGGTCGTGATGGCATCGTCACCGTCGAGCTCGTGGCTGGCGGTGGCCAGCAGCAGATCGGCCAGATCACACTGGCTCGCTTTGTGAATGCTTCTGGGCTTCAGCCCATCGGCCAGAACCTCTACAAGCAGACCGCAGCCAGTGGCCCTCCCCAGGTTCTTGTTCCTGGCGTTCAGGGCGCGGGCTTTCTTCGTCAAGGCATGCTCGAGGCCTCCAACGTGAGCGTGGTCGAGGAGATGGTCAACATGATCGAGACCCAGCGCGCCTATGAAGTGAACTCCAAGAGCATCTCAGCCGTTGACGGCATGCTGAGATTTATTAATCAGAACCTGTAAAGCGAGGACTGGCCCATGAAGTTTGATCTCCCTCGCTCTTGCGGTGTGGTGGTGTGTGCTGTGATGCTCGCTTTGAGCGGGTGCGCCACCCAGCAGACCGCGCGCATGTCACCCAAGGAATTTGCTCCCGTGCTGGAGCTGCCCGTGGACAACCCCGTGGCCACCAGTGGATCTATTTACAACGGGGGCCGCAACGACAACTGGTTTGGTCGCAAACACGACTACAAGGTGGGCGACATCATTACCGTGATGCTTGATGAGGCGCCCAACGCCAAGCGCAATAACAACCTCTCGAGTGCCCGCGAGAGCGCAAATGCCACGGCAGCCGCTCTCATCCCGAAGCTGCCGTTTCCGGGTGCCACCAAGGGTTTAAACGTGAGCGGCGATAAGCTCAGCAGCAAGGCTACAGGTGCGGCCGAGCAGAACATGACCATCACCGGCTCTATTGCGGTCACCGTCACCCAGGTGCTTGCAAACGGCAACCTCGTCGTTCGGGGCGAGAAGGTGCTCGACCTGACTGAGGGCGGAGAGACCATGCGGGTGGCGGGAATTGTTCGCCCTGAGGACATCTCTCCGAGCGGCACGGTGTTCTCTAAGCGACTGGCCAATGCCCAGATTGCTTACACAGGAACGGGTGACCTTGCCAATGCAAGTCGCACGCCGTGGGGTCTTGATCTGCTCTATCGCTTCTGGCCTTTCTAAGATGAAATTTTTTTTGCGCACCCTTGCTCTGCTCGCACTCACCCTAATCGGTGTATCGGCTCAGGCTGACCGAATTAAAGATATTTCTTCGGTGGCAAGCATGCGCGCTAACCAGCTGCTCGGATACGGCCTGGTGGTGGGCCTTGAGGGGACCGGAGACGGCGCAGACGTCTCGGTCACTGCAAGCACCATGCGGGCCATGCTCAGCAGACTGGGCGTAAACGTCGATGGCTCGATCAGCGACTTTGACGCGGCTGCAAGTGGCAAGCTCGATGTAAAGAACGTCGCTGCGGTGATGGTGACTGCAGAAATTCCTGGCTTTGCCAAGCCCGGTCAGCGCATTGATGTGAATGTGTCTGCCATTGGAAAGGCCAAGAGCCTTCGCGGTGGCAACCTCATCCTCACCAGCCTTCGCGGTGTGGACGGCCAGGTGTACGCACTGGCGCAGGGCGCACTCACAGCCACGGGCGTGAGCGAAGAGGCTGCCGGCTCCAAGGTGACGGTGGGCGTTCCCACATCCGCGCGCATTCCTTCGGGCGCCATAGTCGAGCGCTCAGTGGCCACTCCCTTCGATACCGCCGAGATGGTTCTTTTGAACGTGAACAGCTCTGACTTCACCACCACCAATGCGGTGGTGAACGCTGTGAACCAGACCTTTGGTGAGGGCACAGCCAAGGCGCTCGATGGCGTCTCGGTGGCCATTCGCGCCCCGCAAGACACGGGTCAGCGTGTGGCTTTCATGAGCATGGTAGAAAACCTCAACATCACGCCTGGTGAGCCGCCTGCTCGGGTGGTGGTGAATTCCAGAACCGGCACGGTGGTGATTAGCCGCAATGTGAAGGTGACTGCTGCCGCGGTTGCCCACGGCACCATCTCGGTCACTGTCACAGCCACCAACGAGGTGAGCCAGCCCAACGCGCTCGGCCAAGGCACCACCACGCCGGTTCAGAACGCAGACATTGCTGTGAATGAGCCCAACAAGCCCATGTTCCTCTTCCAGCCGGGTGTGGACCTTCGCCAGATTGTGGATGCCGTGAATCAGGTGGGTGCCACGCCTTCGGCACTCATTGCCATTCTTGAGGCGCTCAAGAGTGCGGGCAGCCTTCGTGCGGAGCTGGTGGTGATTTAAAGATGAGCCAGCCTCTTCTTCCTTCTTCTCCCGCATCCCTGCCGGCTGATCCTCAGTCGGCATTTGACTTTGCGGGTCTGGCTGAGCTGAAGGCCAAAGGCAGCCGAACAGACGCATCACAAGACAAGGCTGCAGTTCGAAAGGCAGCCGAGCAGTTCGAAGCCATTTTCTTGCAGATGATGCTCAAGACCATGAGGGAGGCCAGCGCCTCAAACGAGGAGGGTGACCTCATGGGCTCCAATGCCACCAAGACTTATGAGGGCCTTTTTGACCAAGAGGTTGCACGTCAGATGGCCAAACGCGGCGGACTTGGCCTGGCAGACACCATGGTGAAGGCCATAGAGCGCAATCAGTCGGGCGCGCCAAGCTCTGCTGAGATGCTTGCCTCTCGCGCCAAGGGTCTGCCCCTGCATCTCGACCAGGTGCCCATGACCCTGCGGCCAGAGGGTGCCGATGCCGGCATGAAGTTGCCGCAGGACAAGGCTCGCATGCCGCTACAGAGAGACCGCCTCGTGGTGTCCACGACCACGGCCGGCAACAAGGGACAGTAAGGAGCCATAGACCATGAGCGACCTTGTTGCCATTGCCGGATCGGCCGTTGCGGCCTACCAGCGAGCGCTGGGAACGGTCTCTAACAACATTGCCAACGTCGATAGCACGGGCTACACCCGTCAAGACACGGGCATGGTGGAGAACCGACCCCAGGAGTTTGGTACGAGCTTCATGGGCACGGGCTCAAGTGTCACGGGCGTTAAGCGCCTCTACGACAACTTTATTGAGAGCAGCCTTCGCAACGCGACCACCGAACTTAGCACCCAAGAGCCCATGGTGAGTTACGCCAATCGCGTGGTGGACATTGTGGGTAACCAAGACGTGGGCATGCTCTCGGCCTTCGATCAGTTTTTCGATGCCGCTCGCCAGTTGGCCACGGACGCCTCGTCTGTAACCCTGCGCGATCAGTTTCTGAGTAAGTCAGATTCTCTGGCTCAGCGTTTTCAGACCGTGAATTCGCAGCTGGGACTTATTGACCAAGAGACCCGAGACAACATTAATTCGCAGGTCTCAAAGCTCAACGGCCTAGCCGATCAGCTCTCGGCCGTGAACGTGCAGCTCTCTAAGACCAAGATTCTCGATCGCCAGCCTCCCGCGCTCATGGATCAGCGCGATCAGCTGCTACGAGATATGTCTGCGCTTGCAAAGATTCGCGTGACCGAGTCCTCGAACGGCCAGGTGGCAGTCAGCATTGGAGCCTCTGCGAACCAAGGCTTCCTGGTGACCGTGGACGGCGCCAATCCTCTCACCGCAGTCTTTAACGACTCCTCGGTGGGCAAGACTGACCTTGTGCTAAACGCATCGTCACCAAACCCAGAGCCCCTCACCGGCTTTTCTGGCGGCAGTATTTCGGGGCTTCTAAACTTTCGCAGCCAGCTTTTGCAGCCGGTTTTGGATGACCTCGATAACCTAGCGCGCACGCTCGTCACCGAGGCCAACACCATCCACCGCCAGGGCGTAGATCTGCTGGGTCGAGATGGTCTTGATCTCTTTAAGATTGATCCGCAGTTCAGCGTGTCCGACCCGCTCGGTAGCAGCAAGACCAATGTCTCGGCAGCGCTCACCGATCTCTCTCGCTTTTCCAACAGCACCCTTCGGCTGGACTACTCGGCCAATGCCGGCCAGCTCAACATCCTTGCCTTGTCGGGCAGCTACAAGGTGGGCGATCAGATTAATGTGAGCTTTAACGGCGCAACCCGCTCATTTGCGCTCACTGGTCGAGACCAGACTGGCGCAAGCCTACCCGCCGGAAGCGCACTTAATGTCAACGATGTCCAGACGCAGCTTCGCCAATTTCTGGATGGGGGCAATGGCGCATCTCTTGATGGCGCGTTTGGACGCCAGATTAAAGTGACCAACGGCGTGGGCAACCAGCTCGTGGTTTCAAGCGACATTCTGGCCTCCTACAGCCTCGAGGTGAGCACCACCAGCAAAGACGGCATGGTCGCGGGCTCGGTGGAGCGCGGCCAGT
This sequence comes from Burkholderiales bacterium UBA2463, assembly GCA_002342295.1. Classification (GTDB taxonomy): domain Bacteria; phylum Pseudomonadota; class Gammaproteobacteria; order Burkholderiales; family Burkholderiaceae_A; genus Hahnella. The sequence goes on along the minus strand of DDPR01000010.1, from coordinate 259,937 downwards.
GGACGGTGACAGACACGGCAACTGGAGAGGTGGCTCAGGGTACATCGAGCGCTACTCTTAACGGCATCACCATCGACTTTAGTGGCAGCCCCCGCGATGGAGAGACGCTGTATCTGCGCATTAAGAACTCCTCTGCAGCGGGCATTCAGCTTGCCCAGACCGATCCGGGCCGAGTCGCAGCAGCCTCTCGCTTTCGCGTCATTGAGAGCCAATTTAATCCGGGCAAGGCCAACGCGGACCTCACAGAGGCTCCAGAGTCTTACCCCAAGGATGCAGCCATTGCGCTAAACCTTGTGAAGGGCGAAGACGGCAAGATCCTTCAAAACAGCGACATCCCAGATAACGGTATTGCGTTTAATCGTGTTCCGGCCACGCCCCTGACCGTGGTGCCCGCAGGCTACCGTGATGTGGTGCTTTACCTCGATGAGGTGGGGGTGAACCCCACCGATCTGCAAGTCCTCACCCGAGATGGACGCCATCTGGCAGGCCGCGAGATGGCCGATGCCCTTATTAGCGCGCAGCAGGCAGCCCTTGGTCGGACGCTCACCGAGGATGAAAAGGCAGCCCTCATCGACCAGGCCGGCGAGACCTTGTTGGCGAGTGCCAAGCGCGCAGGCGTGGACTTCGCGCAGGGCTCGAGCTATTCCGCCCAGTATCTCAACGGCACGGGCAAAGAGACCTATCGGGGCATGGATGTGTTCTATGGCGTCAAGGCCTCCGTGCAGAGCATCCCGCAGCTGAATGAGGATCACGTGGTGGGGAGTGTGAAGACGCTCCCAGCCTCCGTGACAACCTTTGCCCTTCCACAGGCAACTCTGACCGCTGGCGCAACCGGCACGACCCAGCTCTTTAAGGATGGCGAGCTCATTTTGAACGGCAAGCCCCTACCTGCCCTGAGTGTCTCTCCTGGTGATGATGTGGCCACCAAGATTCGCGACTGGCTCAGAGGGGTGAGCAGCAACACAACCGTGAATGTGAACACGCTAGCCTCGGGCGGCAAGACCCTCACGCTCACCCAGAAGATTGCTACGGAAAGCGATGCCAAGCCCGAAGACTCAGAGATTCGTCTCTCTTTGGGTGCGAGCGGCACGAGCACGAGCCTTGCAAAGCTGGGACTTCGCACTGGGGTCTACCTCAAGGGCGAAGTCAAAGAGGATCTCTACGTCTTTGCAACCAGCACGAACTCGGCTGCCCACTTCAAGCTTAATGCCACCTATACGCAGGGCTCGCGTGACCCCGTTCAGAGCCTGCGTGCCGAGCCCTTTAATGTGGTGTTCACGGCGCCAGATCGTTTCCAGATTATTGATAAGACCACCGGCAGCGTGGTGGCCGATCGCAGCTATGACGCAGCGCAAGGCATTCTCTACCGTGGGGTGAAGCTCACCTTGGACATTCCCCCTGTGGCGGGCGATGAGTTCACGGTTGATGGTGACCAAGACGGCGTGGGAAACAACGGCAACGCCATTCGACTATCTGCTTTGCAGAGTAAGCGAGTTGTGGGCGCAAGTGATGGCACGGGCCTCACGCTCTCTGAGGCGTATAGCAAGTCGGTGTCCGATGCGGGCAACGTGTCGTTTCAGGCGGGTATTGCCCAGAAGGCGCTCACCGTGGTGAAGGATCAGGCGGTGCAGGCCAGAGACCAGGTCTCAGGCGTGAGTCTGGACCAGGAGGCAGCCGACCTCATTCGCTATCAGCAGGCCTATCAGGCCTCTGCCAAGGTAATGCAGACCGCCAGCACCCTCTTTGATTCCATCTTAGGAATTCGTTAACGCCATGAAGATCTCGACGAGCTACCTCTTTGACCGGGCTGTGACCCAGATGACCAATAGCCAGACGAGCCTTGCGCAGTCTCAGGCGCAGCTCTCTGCTGGAAAAAAGGTTCTAAGTCCCAGCGACGCACCTGACGATGCAACGGCCATTCAGCGAATCAAGAGCGTTCTTGCCCGCCAAGACAGTTTTGAGACCTCTATCCAGAGCACAGAGAACCGCCTGAAAAAAGAGGAGAGCGCCCTCGGGGGTGTGAGCGACGTGTTAACTCGCCTTAAGGAGCTTGCCGTTCAGGCATCAAACGACACCTATGGAGCAAAGGACCGGGAGGCGCTGGCCATTGAGATGCAGGGCTTGCAGCAGGACCTGCTCTCCTTTGCCAATACGCGCGATGAGAATGGGGCCTATTTGTTCAGTGGTTCGCGCGTGACAACGCCCGCCTTTGGTGCAGATGCCAATGGCAACATCGTTTATCAGGGTGATGAGACCGTGAACATGGTGGAGGTGGGTGACCAGCGCCAGATTCAGGGCAATCGCACCGGCACACAGGTCTTTAGCCGAGTGGTTCGAACTGCAGACGATGGCTCCCAGCAGGGTGTGAGCTTCTTTCAGAGCGTTCAGGATCTGGTGGATGCGGTTCGAAGTTCCGATCGGACCAAGATGAACCGGGGCATTTCTGAGATTGACAACCTCTCGCAGAGCGTGAGCTTGAGTGTTGCGCGAGTGGGCTCAGACACCAACGTGATTCAGGGCCAGCGCGCGGTGCTCGATGAAACCAAGCTGCAGCTCAAGACCATTCTGAGTAACGCCGAGGACTTGGACTACACCGAGGCGGTGACCAAGATGCAAAAGCAGATGTTGGCGCTTGAGGCCAGCCAGTCGGGCTTTGCAAAGATTTCGCAGCTTAATTTGTTTCAGTATTTGCGTTGAGGCCCTCAAGCTTTGGGCACGTCTGCCGAATCCTGAACCTGAGCAAATAGACCTCTATGGCCACCATTAATGCAAACATAGTCAACACCCTCGGCGCAGGGTCTGGCGTTGATACGAAGTCGCTCGCCCAGAGTTTGGTGGACGCTGAAAAAACGCCCCAAAAGAAGCTTCTAGATGACAAGATAGGATCGGCAAAGGCTCGGATCTCCGGCTTGGCCGCTTTGATGGCGGGTTTAAATGTTGTCAAAAAGGCTTTTACGGATCTATCCACTCCCAGTGGTGTAAACAGTCTGAGTGTGGTCAATAGTCAGTCAGCTGCTTTTTCGGTTTCGACAACGGCGGCCTCGTCTACAGGCCTTAACTCTGTGCAGGTGATTTCGCTCGCAAAGCCCCAAACGTCGGAGATTCAATTTGGCGGGGTGGGGCTCGTTGGAAAGGATGTTGATCTTGCCGGAAGCCTCTCTCCATCAACTGCGGCTGACGGGTCCTTGACTGTTTCCATGGAAGTGACGGTAGCCGGAAAGAAGAGCAATTTAGAAGTCCCCGTATCCATCTCAAATACAGCCTCGAGCGGCTACAAGTTGAACCTCGATGATTTTGCTGCCGCGGTCAACAAGGCGAAGGTGGGCATTTCGGCTAATGTCATCTTCCCCGGCCAAGAAGCTGGCAAGTACAAGCTTGTATTGTCGGGCCCCGCAGGGGCGAGCAATGCCTTTTCTATCTCAGACTCTGGTGGCGTTACTCTTGATTTGCCATCGGCAAATACCGTCGGAGCCATCTCACAGGAAGCTTCGGATGCGCAATTGGTGGTCGATGGTGTTCTCTACCAGCGCCCATCTAACACCGTCAGCGACATTATCGCTGGGTCAACGCTGACATTAATGGCCCCGACCATCGGCGCAGCCACCGTCCAGACGACTCGAGACGTGTCGACACTCAAAGATAAGGTCAACGCGCTCATTAAGGCGTTTAATGACACCCAGTCTGATTTAAAGATTTTGGCCGGGGCCAAGAATTCGCAGGATGCCACCGATACTTATAGCGGCTCGCTCCAAAACGACCCCACCGCTCGCCTAGTGAGCAGTCAATTAAGGGCTATGTTGACCAGCGACTCGGGCACGCCCGGAGTAAACATCAAGAGGCTTGGGGATATTGGGGTGACGGTTGACAAAACAGGTGTTGCCAGCCTTGATGAGGCAAAGTTCAAGGCCTCCACCGAGGCAAGCTTTGACGAAGTCGTGCGGACCCTCACTGGTATTGCAAAGAACTCCGACGGGAAACTCGTCAAAGGCGTCACTGGGGCCGCTTTGGATAGATTGTCGAGCCTCATGGCGCCGGGAGGTATCTTACTGACCGCATCGACTGGCGCGAACTCGGACGTCACACGTTATACGAAGCAGCTAGGCGATCTCGATGACCGGATGTCGCGACTTCTTGAGCGCTACACCAAGCAATTCTCAGCGATGGAGAATATAGTCGGTCAGAGTAACAGCCTTAAAGCAAGTTTGAAGGGCCAGTTTGATGGCATGCTCGCGTCCTACAAGAATTAAGGTCGCCCGCGCTAAAGTTTTCTAGCCTTTATCCGATCGATTAGGATGGGGAGATTCGGACCGCCGAATCTTGACTATTTCACTTGAGCTTCGGGAGGCTTGATGAGTGTGTCCGACTTGGTTGTTCGCTCGGCCCCCCCTTCCGCACCTTTCTCGGGCGGGGGAGAAATCCTTCTTCCGAAGTCAGGCGTTCGCCCAGAAGCAGACCGCCCAAACCCGCTCGAAAGCTTGGGCCCTCAGGGGCGTGCGGCGCGGTCGGAATTGGTTGACAAGGGTATCGAGTCCGCTCGAACGAGGGTAACTCAGGCTATAACTCGCATCAACCAGTTGCTTTCTCAATCCGCTACGAGCGTCGGCTTCGAGGTTGATCTTGGATCTCGTCAGCTCATTATCCGCGTCACTCAAAAGGAGACAGGCGAACTCATCCGCCAGATTCCAGCGGACTCCGTCATAAAGTTTGCCGATGCTGTTGACACCCTTGTTGGACTCTTGATCGACGAGAGGGCTTAAGTTTCGAGGGTACTGGTCGATTCCTAGTGCATCAGGGCCTAAATGGCGCCCTGTCCATCTAGACCCTTTAGGAGAAGACTATGTCCGTCATTAATACCAATGTGAATTCACTTCGCAGCCAGTTTGCCGCTGTCGTGAATCAGCGAAGCATGAGTACAGCAATGGAGCAGCTCTCCAGCGGAAAAAGGATCAACTCGTCTGCCGTGGATGCCGCTGGTCTTGCGGTTGGGGATAAGCTGCAGTCCCAAGTAAAAGGCCTGAACATGGCCGTTCGCAATATTAATGACGGCATCTCCTTTCTCCAGACCGCAGATGCCGGTCTTGAAGAGGTCATGAGTATGCTTCTGCGAGCTCGCGAATTGGCAGTTCAGTCCCAAAACACCGAAATTTTGAGCGACGAGCAGACTGACGCGATTGATGCTGAGATGGGGGCGCTTGGAACTGCTATCACGAATATCATCACCAACACGAAGTGGAACGGTATTGCCGTCTATGATGGCGCCGTCGCCCTCACGATTGATCAAGACGGAACGACTGACGACTTTGGGGCAGAAGTCGCTGACCCTGGGCTAGCCTCAGGGGATGCGGTCGCCGATATCGATGGTTACATCACTGCTATCGATACAGGCCGGGGAACATTCGGCGCGCATATCAACACGCTTTCGCATTACGCCGATAATCTTGCAAACGTGTCCACCAACATCTCTGCGTCTCGGTCGCGGATTATGGATACGGACTATGCGGCAGCGTCCTCAGAGTTGGCCCGAACCCAGATCATTCAGCAGGCTGCGACTGCCATGCTGGCTCAAGCTAACCAACAGCCTCAGACGGTTCTGGCGCTACTCAAGTAAGTTAGGCTGCAGTAGTCTCTTCAACCCCGCTCCGGAAGAGATTCCGGGCGGGGTTTTTTCTTTTTGGGGATAAGACTCTGGCATAGCCGTTGCATAGGTTTGCGAAGTTCAACCAACCTATGGATGCCAGCCATGAACCTCAATCTGTATCAAGACATTATTCAAAGCCGCCTTCCCATCATGGTGGGCGACCGCCCGGGAGAGTGTGTCTCTAAGTACTCGCCCGAAGAGATTCGAGCCACCGTGGCGCAGCTTGTTGCAGAGGAGCGTGTTGACCTGGCCCACGCACTGGGTCAGGCCGGACTGGCCTTGTACCCCCAGAGCGAAGACATTCTTGCCGTAGCTGGCTTGCTTGCCATGCTTCGCGAAGACTGGGAGGAGGCGGTGGTAGTGCTCAACGAGCTTCTGGAGGTTCAGGGCCCCGCAGCGCCCGTCACCACTCACCTCATGTTTATCCGTTCGCTTCGCTGTGCGCTTGAGCCAGCGGCAGCTTTAAGTGCTGTGATGCTTGCTCATGAGCAGTACCCCAACCACCCGGAGCTTGAGAGAGAGTTCGAGGGGATCTCGGCTCTTTTGGGCCTAAAGACTGAGTAAATGCGGCTTTCCGAGCGGGCGGCAAAGCCCTGCCGCAATTTCGACAGGGTTTGCCGGTGGGCGGCAAGAGAAGAAAAAATCACTTTAGATCAATAGTTTAGGTTTCATAGTCAGATGTTTTTTTGAGTTGGCACACCTCATGCATGAATGGTTTCGCTACCCAGTAAGGGGTCTATAAGCCGAGGGATGGTCCCGAAGCCTAGGAGAGAAAAATGGCAGTCATTAATACGAATACGAAAGCGTTGTTCTCGCAGCAGGCACTCAAAGCCTCGGGCCTTGAGCAGACCAAGGCTATGGAGCAACTCTCTACCGGAAAGCGCATTAACCACGCTGGCGATGATGCCGCGGGGCTCGCCATCGCAACTCGCATGACGCAGCAGATACGGGCCCTGAACCAGGCCGTGCGCAATGCTGGCGATGCCATCTCCCTCATTCAGACTGCAGAGGGGGCAACAACCCAGATCACCGACATGCTTCAGCGCATGCGCGAACTCTCCATCCAGGCCATCAACGATACCAATGCAAGCGATCAGCGCGGCTACCTGGACCTGGAGTTTCAGCAACTCAAAAAAGAGATTGTTCGCATCTCGGACATGACCGAGTGGAACGGATTTAAGATTCTCGACGGCTCCACCGGCTCCCCCGTTGGTGCGCGCCCTGTTTACAAAGCAACAGCAAACCCCGACTTTGATACGGTCTTCGTGAGTCCCACGACGTTCCGGGATATCTCTGGAGCGGATGCGGGAGAGAAGCAGACGATTACCTTCGCCAATGCTGCGACCGCCGCTGGGACGATTACGGTCGGTGGAGTTGACATCGACGTATCGAATGGCGACTCTGATTCCGATATTGCGGCTAATGTAGCTGCGGCCTTACAGGCGTCGGCTACCTTTGGAGCTCAATCTGGCAGAACTGTCTCTGTTAGCGGCGCCGATGTTACGATTTCCTACGGCGCCTCTGAGGGTAACGTCGACGATATTTCAACTTCGCTGGGAACCGTTACGGGTACCACAGTTGCAGTCGCGACTGCAGCAGACGCAATCACGTCGGCGAACGAGTCTTTCGCCGCAAACGGAAAATTCTCGAAAAGTGGCGCACTGACGATCAATGTCTCCTCAGGCGGGGTGGTTACCGCAACATTTTTGGGGAACGACGGTACCAGCACGGCTATGACCGGCACCCTCGCTGCCTCCGACGGATCTATCACCTTCGCGGCCTCAGGGGAAAACTCCAAGGTCATATCGGACCAGCTTGTCTACACGTTCAAGGACTATTCGGGATCCTCGGTCGATATAACTAACAGGGCTGCGAACTTGGCCGTGAAAGTTGAGGGCTCTATGCCCCCACTACGCTCGGGCGATCTCATCATTAACGGTGTGGTCATTGGCGACTCCTACGTGAGCGACGATAAGGTCTCGCCACCCACCAATGCCTCTGGAAGTGCGATTGCGCTCGCTGCTGCGATTAATCGTAAGACAGTCGCTACAGGTGTGCATGCCATTGTGAACACCAACATCATGACCGGTACCGCCATGAGCGCGACCAGTGCCGTGAGTGGAAACGTGGTGATTAACGGCTACACCTCACCCAAGATTGATACGGTTCTCAACAACACCCGAGAGTCTAGGGCAAAGGTGGTCGATGCCATCAACTTCATTTCTGAGCAGACCGGCGTGGTGGCCGTTGACTCCGGCAACGATGCGGAGGGTATCCAGCTGGTTGCAAAGGATGGCCGCAACATTGAGGTGAACTTCTCCAACCTTTCGGTTGCAGACTCGGTCTTTGCATCGCGCACAGGACTTCGGGTAGGTGTGAATGCCGGAACCTATTCGCTTGAGAGCAAGGTTGAGGCTCCCATCTCCATCACAACAACCCCCACCTTTGACATCACCCGCGCCCGTCTCCCAGTCGGGGACTTCTCGACCAATCAGTCTCAGTCGGTGACAATGCCTCGTGCGGTCGCGACCTCGGCCACAGATGTGAAGCCCCTGAACGCGGGTGACCTGGTAATTAACGGTGTGGCGATTCGCTCCACTACGCTTGCCGATGACACGGTCTCAAGCACCGTTCCTGCGAGCAGCTCGCGTCAGGCAAGTGCCCTCGCTATCTCCAAAGCGATCAATGACTCCACCGCACAAACTGGAGTGACGGCAAAAGCCTATCCAGCGCGTATCGAGGGCACGACGACGGCCCGTGGCTCCGCGACTGGGCTCCAGAGCCTCTTTGTAAACGGAATTGATGTAAAGATTGACTTTAGCGTGGGTAGCACTGCTGGAGAGCGCGCAGACGAAGTCGTGAGCAAGCTCAACGCACAGTTCGGTGCAACCGGAGTCAAGGCCTCGAAGACCACCGCGGGTGGCGTGGCTCTTGAGGCGCCGGACGGTCGTAACTTGTCAGTCTGGTTTAACACCGGAAGCGGAGCGCCATTGGTGTCTGCCGACAATTTCGGCCTCGCTATCGGTTCCGCCGCGGCGCCCGGGGTTACCTCAGCCGCCTCCGGCCTGACTGCCACCTCGGCGGGTAGCGCTGCAGCCACCGTTTACGGCCGGGTTACCCTTATCTCTAACCCCCCGGCACCAAGACCACTTCCTCCTGGAGCCTCTGCACCCTCGAGCCCTCCGCCCACACCGCCGATTGTTGTTGAGCCAGGCGTGAAGGGCTACACCGCCGACAGCAACTTCGTGGCCCTGGGTTTCCAGGAGCTGAAGTTTGGTGGTGAGGTTGACGCCTCGGTGAGCAAGATGTCTCCCCCACGGGTTGGTCGACTCGCCTTCCAAGTTGGAGCGGGAGCGAACCAGCTCATCACCATCGACCTATCTGACTTTGGCAAGAACGGCCCCATCACCGGAGAAATCACGGGCGATGTGGATGCCGCCACCCCAACAAACAGCATTGCCACAAGCCAAGGCGCCACAGCCGTTCTGGCCAACCTCGACAAGGTGATGGATCGGGTGAACGCCACGCGCGCCAACATGGGTGCGGTGATGAACCGTCTTCAGTACGCCATGGATAACCTGAGCAACGTGGCGGTGAACCAAGAGGCCTCTCGCTCTCAGATTCAGGATGCCGACTATGCGGCCGCTTCAACTGAGCTTGCGAAGACCCAGATCATGCAGCAGGCAGCCACTGCGGTATTGGCCCAAGCCAATATGAGTCAGCAGTCGGTGTTGCAGCTGCTAAAGGGCTAAGGCAAGAGCATGGCAAGCCAGCAGCCTAGCCAGAGGCCAGACTGCTGGTCGTGCCAACACTTTGCGGTGAGCTGGGACCCCCGGCTGCCTTACTCGTGCAAGCTCATGGGCTTTAAGAGTAAGCGCGCGCCTTGTCTAGAAGTGGCCTCTGCGGATGGCCGCAGCTGTATGGGTTATTCGCGCAAGGCCCTACTGGTCGCCAACGGTCGCAGCGGTTCCAGCGGCGTTAATGGTGGCGTTGCGCACCTGCCCGCCCTCTGAGTAACGACGAATCGACTGAACCGTGTAGGGCATCTCGTTGACGATGAGGCTCGACTTTGTGCCGTTCTGACAGATCTCGTTGCTCATAAATCGCATTGAGCTAATGCCGGCGGGAAGAAACATCCCAACTCGAACGAGAGCCACCGACTCTTTTCCCTTCTTTACAAGGAAGGTCTCTGGCCCGGCGAGCTCGAATGTCATCCCATCAACAGGAATGCAGACATTGGGGTTGAGCACGGGCGCGGTTGGTGTCTCTGCGGATTTGGCCTGGTTGGCCTTGGGCGCAGGAGCCTGAGCCAGAGCGGCAGGGGTCAAAAAAAGCAGGGCAGTGAAGGCGATTGATTTCATTTTTTGAGTATGAGCCAGCTTGCCTTATGGATGCAAAAAGACTCCAGTCGGGGGGCGCAAAAGTGGAGATCTAACTGCGCTCTGGGCCCATACCCTGACCCCTCCGGCACGTCTTTACCGCCTGCCGGCTTGCCGTCGGAAAAACGTCGCCGCTTCTGGCACGACAAGTGCTTTGACCCCTTCGGACACATCCATCAAGGGGTTAGCAGTGCTCATCACCAACGACCAAGCCTGTAATGCGCTCTGGCTCGATCCATTCTCGCCAGCGGGCGACATGGAAAGAGGCCGTCTTGCTGCAGCTGGCCTATGCCTGCTGCCCGTTCGCACTCTAGAGGACCTGCGCCAGGCGCTCACCAAGGCCTCTGCTGTGGTGGTTCGCCTGATGGGCAACACCGACCTGCTCACAGAGGTTCGCAGGCTCACCGAGGCATTCAAACAAGACATCCCCATCATCTGCAGACTCGATGGCAAGAATCTGGGGCTTGCCGTAGATGCCATGCGCAAAGGCGCATGCCATGTACTAGATGCCGACGATTACGACGAGAACTCCTGGCGCTCGGCCGTTGAGCTCGCCACGCGCCCTCCGGTCCAGCCAAAGCCCGCAGCACCCGTGAGTCGTGCGAGTGCGCGACAAGAGAGTGCTCCTAAACCAGCCCCCAAGACATTTGTTTTTGCAGATCCAATGAGCCAGAAGCTTCTTGCTCTTGCTCAGCGAGTGGCGCTTGCCCAGGTGACAACCCTGGTCACGGGCCCCACGGGCGCTGGCAAGGAGGTGCTTGCTGCCGTCATTCATGAGAGTTCGCCCCGGGCCGGCGCACCGATGGTGAGCCTAAATTGCGGCGCTATCCCCGAGCACCTCATGGAGGACATGCTCTTTGGTCACGAGAAGGGCGCCTACACCGGCGCTCTTCGTGACCACAAAGGCATCTTCGAGCAGGCCCACGGCGGCACGGTTTTTTTAGATGAAATCGGCGAGCTCCCTCTGTCGCTGCAGGCAAAGCTTCTGCGCGTCCTGCAAGAGAAGAAAATCACGCGGCTTGGCGGTCAGCAGCCCATCGATGTGGACTTTCGACTTATTGCTGCCACCAACAAAGACCTCAAGCTCGCCATGACCGCGCGCGAGTTCCGAGAGGACCTCTACTTTCGCATTAGCACCTTCCGTCTCACCATTCCCATGCTGCGCGATCGGTCAGCCGACATTCTTCCGCTTGCGGTTCAGCTGACTGCAAAGCATGCAGCCCAGCAGGGACTCATGTGCGCACCCACGCTCAGCGAGCCTGCGGCCAGGGCCCTTCTGGCCTACCACTGGCCAGGCAATGTGAGAGAGCTTGAAAACGTGATCCAGCGCGCCTTGGTGCTCTCTCAGGGCGAAGACATTCAGCCCGCACACCTTCTCTTTGATGATGTGGGCTCGGAGTCTCAGACGCAGCTGGACTGGTCTGCCTCAGCCTTTGCAGCGCACGCCACCTCTGCTGTCGAGTCCGAGGACGCCAACAACACCTCAGAGGGCATGCAGGCCGCAGCCCCCAGCCTGCCCGCTGAGCTTGCGATGCCTGTTGCACCCATTCGCCTGCCCGATGCAGTCAAGAGCAACGAGCACAAGATGATTCTGCGTGCCATCGAGGCGGCACCCACGCGGGCCGAGGCCGCACGCATGCTCGGGATTAGCCCGCGCACGCTGCGCTACAAAATGGCCCAACTCAAAGTGGCAGGTGCAGCATGATTGACAAGACCACGCAGGCGGCCGGTGTGGCCGACATGCTCGCCAAGATTCGGGCCTACCAGAGCCAGATGCAAAACCGCGCAGGGGCGCCCGAGATGCCGGCCATGCCCAGCATGCCCGGCATGCCTGGTGTTGCGCCCCTTGAAGACACGAACCGCATTGGCAAGCCCAGCTTTGCAGAGGTCGTGCGCACAAGCATTGAGTCAGTCAATGACCTGCAGTCCAAGTCCGCCCAACTGCGAGAGGCCTATGAGAAGGGCGAGAACGTGCCCCTCACCGATGTGGTCCTGGGCATGCAAAAGGCCTCGCTGTCTTTTGAAGCGACGCTCCAGATTCGTAACAAGGTCCTCAAGGCGTACGAGGACATCCTGAACATGCCGGTCTAACGAAGGATGTAAATCATGGCTGCTGAGAACCCCACCCTTCCCAACCCCGCTGCGAATGTGCCCGTTGCGTCTGCGCCCGCTGGCTTTGTGGCGGGCACAACGGCTGCTGCTGCCCAGGTCGGAAAGGCCGCAGATGCGGCCGTTGCGGCCATTGGTCAGTCAATTGAGAAGATTCCGGGCGTAAAGGACAGCCCGGTCATGGCCTCTGTGCGCCAGATCACCTCGTCTCCCTCGGTAAAGCGCGCGCTGCCCTTGTTGGTCTTGATTTTTGTTGCTGTGGTCTTTGCTGCGCTCTACAACCTCTCGGCGACACCCACCACCTACCGTCCCCTCATGCCCGGTATTTCTGAGGCCGACCAGCAGGCAGCCCTTGAGGCACTCAAGGCCGCCTCGTTTGATGCCAAGGTCGACCCCGCAAACGGCATGATTAGCGTGCCCACCAACAAGTACCACGAGGCGCGCATCTACCTTGCCTCAAAGGGTATTCCCAAGCAGGCGCCTGCAACGGGCATTGAAGCGCTCTCCACCGAGAACGCTATGACCACGAGTCAGTTCATGGAGCAGGTGAAGTATGTCAAGGCCATGGAGCAGGAGCTTGCTAGAAGCATCACGCAGATTGGCAGTATTCAGAGCGCTCGGGTTCACCTTGCACTGCCTAAGCAGAGCGTCTTCGTTCGCGACCGGGCCCAGCCCAAGGCCTCGGTGGTGGTGAGCCCCTTTCAGGGAAGAACCATCACCGCGGGACAGGTCGATGCCATTGTTCACCTGGTCTCTTCGTCTGTTCCCTACCTTGCCGCATCGAACGTGTCCGTGGTGGATAACGTGGGCAACCTGCTCACAAACCGAAAAGAGAATACGCCCATGGGTCTTACCGAGGCGCAGCTTGCTCACAAGCAGCAGGTGGAGGACCTCTACCGCTCGCGCATCATGCAGATCCTCTCGCCGGTGATGGGTGAGGCCAATGTGCGCTCGCAGGTTGATGTGCAGCTGGACTTCTCTCAGAGTGAGGTTGCGACTGAGGACTACGACCGCTCCAAGAGTGGCCCCAAGACACGCTCTGAGGTACTTGCAGAGGACCGCACCCAGCGACTGGGCGCTGAGGGCGTGCCAGGCTCACTGACGAATGCGCCTCCACCCCCCACCAATCAAACCACCGATACGGCCTCGGGCTCGAGTGAGTCTTTGCAGGAGAACACCACCCTCAGTAAGCGCGCCACCAGAAACTACGAGCTCGACAAGACCATTCGGTATGTGAAGAACCCCACGGGCAACCTGATGCGTCTTTCTGTGGCTGTGGTCGTCAACGAAAAGCCGATAGAGGCCAAGCCCGAGGGTGACAAAAAGCCAGAGGGTGCAGACGCGGCCCCCGCGCCCACCCTCATCCATGGCTACTCGCAGGAGGAGCTCGACCGACTTACGGCACTCGTGCGCGGTGTGGTGGGCTACCAGGAAGATCGGGGCGACGTAGTCACAATCGTCCCAGCCAAGTTTGCGCCCCCCGATGAGGTGGCCCCGCCCTGGTATGCCGATGAGACCATCATGAAGAATGTAAAGCTTGGCGTGGCCGCGCTCATCTTCATGATCGTGCTCTTTACGATTGTGAACCCGCTCATTAACTTCCTCACGGGCCGAACCCTCACTGCAGAGCAGCTTGCGCGCATCCATGCGGAGGAAGAGGCCATGGCCGCTGCCAAGGTCGAGGCTGAGCGCGCCGCGCAGGCCCAGGCCGCACTTGCAGCCGAGATGGGGGCCTCTGGGTTCATGATGGGCCCCGATGGCCAGCCGGTGCTTGGCCCGGATGGTCAGCCCATCCCCATCGGCCCGGATGGCCAGCCTCTTCAGAAGTCTGTCGAGCTCTCCCCCGAGGAGATGGGCATGATTGAACTTGAAGACGGTGAGAGTTTCGAGGAAATTAAGGCGAAGTTAAAGCCCAAGAAGTCGTCGATTTCTGTTGACATGCTCAATACCGCCAATTCCTACGATGACAAGGTGGCGCTCATTCGCTTCCTGGTCTCTGAAGACTCTGGTCGAGTCGCCACTGTCATGAAGAATCTGATGCGGCCGGCGGGCGGCGCCTAAGGGGGAACAAGTCGTGGCAGAAGAAAAGCAAAAAGAAGCATCCAAGGAGGTGGTCGCAGCGGTCGGAGCCGTGGTGCCCGCCCTGGTGAGCGGACGCCCAGAGTCCGTTCAGCGCGAGCTTGACGAGCTGAGCAGTGTTCAGCGCGCTGCCGTACTCATGCTGCTTTTGGGTGAGCAGCAGGCTGCAGACATCATCAAGTTTCTGGCACCCAAAGAGGTTCAGGCGCTCGGATCGGCCATGACCACCGTGGCCGACCTCTCACAAGAGGCTGTTGATGCGGTGCTCGATGACTTCATCAACACCATTAAAAAACAAACAAGCCTTGGGCTTGGAAGCTCCGACTACGTGGAGAATGTTCTTAAGCGCGCCCTGGGCGAAGACAAGGCTGCCTCGGTTCTGAGCAGAATCATGCCGGGCGCTTCAAGCAAGGGCCTCGAGATTCTGCGCTGGATGGATGCTCGCTCGATTGCGGACATGATCCGCTCGGAGCACCCACAGGTCATTGCCATTATTTTGTCGGTCTGCGACTACGACGTGGCTGCTGACGTTCTAACCTTCCTCTCTCCTGATGTGCGCCCCGAGGTGATCCAGCGCGTTGCCGCACTCGAGACAGTTCAGCCATCGGCCATGCAAGAGCTTGAGACCATCATGAAGGAGCAGTTCTCTCGCAGTTCCTCGGCCAAGTCCTCAAGCTTTGGTGGCGTGAAGGCAGCCGCCAAGATCATGAACTACACCAAGAGCGAGCTGGAGTCGAGCATTCTGGGTGGGCTGGCCTCTCTGGATCCGGACCTGTCGATGAAGGTGCAAGACAACATGTTCTCCTTTGAGAACCTCGCCGGCATTGACAATCGCAGCGTGCAGACGCTCATGCGCAACGTCGAGCAAGACATGCTCATGGTTGCACTCAAGGGTGCAACTGAGCAGGTGAAGGACAAGTTCTTCTCGAACATGTCTTCGCGTGCACGTGTCATGTTTATTGATGAGATGGAGGCCAAGGGCCCGCTGCGCCTCACCGACGTGGAAGATGCGCAGAAGTCCATCATGCGTCTGGCCAAGAAACTCTCCGACAAGGGCGAGCTGATGCTGGCTGGCCGCGGAGACGACTTTGTTTGATGCGGAGCTCTGGCCGCCGATGCGGCCAAAAAAGCGTGTGCTCGAGCAGCCGCAAGACACACCGCTTTTTCATGTGCGCAGCAAAGGCGAGTTAGAGCCCGGCCTGCCCGAGAAGATCGCCTCAGGCGGCTTTCAAAAAGGCATTCCCGAGAAGATTGTTCACCTTCCCCTACCTGTGGTGGAGCGAGCGATTGACGAGGTCATTGCCGGCCTTGGCCAGGCCGATCGCGAGGGTGTGCCAAGGCTTGAAGGCATCGAGATTGCGCCGGCTCAGGCTCAGGCCTCCGAGGCAACGTCGGACACTTTTGAGGCGCCCGATGCCGCAAGTTTTGAGGCCGGACTCAAGCAGGGGTTCGAGCAGGGCCTTGAGCAGGGCCGTCAAGAGGGCCACAAGGCAGGCTTTGCAGATGGATTGGAGGCCGGAAAGAAGTCGGGTGCGCAGGCTGCCGAGGAGGCCGGATTTGAGAGGGGCCTCCAAGAGGGCATCGAGCGCGCAAAGAGCGATGTGGACCCCACCCTTCGAGATTCCATCCTTCAGGAGGGCATGGCCCTGGGCCGTGCACAGGCCGAGGCAAGCCTGCGCGCAGAGCTCGAAGCGCCCATGAAAGAGGCCGCCGATCGCCTCAAGGCCCTGACCGATGAGCTTGCTCTTGCTGCGCGCGAGACCAAAGATTTTCACGCGCCACTCAAGCGCCTGGCGATGCATCTGGCCGAGCAGATGGTCCGCGGAGAGCTCACGCTCTCGGGCAAGGCCATTGCACGACTCTTAGATCGGTGTCTGCTGGAGTTTGGCCAGGACGTGGCCTCCCCTGTTCTTGCCCAGCTCAATCCACGCGATCTGCAACAACTTCGTGAGCTTTCGCTCACGCTACCCAAGACCATTGAGCTGCGCCCCGATGAGACGCTTACTCCAGGGAGCCTGCGCGTGGCAATGAACGGCGCCGTGGTGGAAGATTTAATTGAGCATCGTCACAAGGTGCTCTGGCGAGCACTCGTCGAGGACGAAGAGGCAGAGCCACCCCCCTCCTTCTTGCGAAGTGTGGAGCTCGTCAAAGCAGCCTTCGATGATGTTTTAGAGGCTGAGCCCCGTGCTGGCCTTTGACGAAGTCGCTCGGCGCGCGATGCAGCGCTGCCAGTCTCCCGTGCCCGAACGCATGGGCACGCTGGCGCGCGTGGTGGGTCTCACGCTCGAGGCCAAGGGCCTCATGGCCCCGCTGGGCTCAGTCTGCGAGGTGGTTGGGGAGGATCGCCATCGCGTCGAGGCCGAGGTGGTGGGCTTTCAAGACCAGACTCTGTTTCTCATGCCGTTTTCTGAGCCTCGAGGCATTGGCCCGGGCGCGCGCGTTCACGTCATTGAACCCTCGGCCCGCGCATCGCTTGGCCCTGAGCTGCTCGGTCGCGTGGTCGGACCCAGAGGAGAGCCACTTGATGGCAAGCCCAAGCCGGACTGCAAGGACACGCTAAGCCTGCTGGGCCTGCCGGTCAATCCCATGGAGCGAGGCCCGATTCACGAGGTGCTCGATGTGGGCGTCAAGGCCATGAATGGCTTGCTCACCATGGGCAAGGGTCAGCGCGTGGGCCTTATTGCGGGCTCGGGCGTTGGCAAGAGCAGCCTCCTGGGCATGCTCACCCGCTATACCAAGGCCGACATGGTGGTAATTGGACTCATCGGAGAGCGAGGCCGAGAGGTTCAGGCCTTTATTCAGGAGTCTTTGGGTGAGGAGGGCCTTGCTCGCAGCGTTGTGGTTGCGGCCCCCGCAAACGTGTCAGCCATTCTGCGGCTCAAGGCCACGCAGTATGCCCACCTTATTGCTGAATACTTTCGAGATCAGGGCAAGAACGTTCTCTTGCTCGTCGATAGCCTCACACGCGTGGCTCATGCCCAGCGAGAGATTGGGCTTGCCGTGGGCGAGCCCCCTACGGCCAAGGGCTACCCGCCCTCGGTATTTAGCCTCTTACCGAACCTCATCGAGCGAGCGGGCGTGGGCCGGCATGGCCACGGATCGATTACCGCCATCTACACCGTGCTTGCCGAGAACGATGACTCAAACGACCCCATTGTCGACATTGCGCGCGCCTCTCTCGATGGTCAGGTCATGCTCTCGCGCGCACTCGCAGATGCAGCCCATTACCCCGCCATCGATCTGAATGGTTCGGTGTCGCGGGTGATTCAGACCCTCGTGGACCCTGATGCGCTCAAGCGCGCGAACCGTTTCCGAAGACTCTGGGCCCTCTATCAGCAAAACCTCGATCTCATTCAGGTGGGCGCCTATTCGCCGGGCTCCAACCCAGACCTTGACGAGGCCATTCGGCTTCGTGGCGCGATGGAGACCTTCTTGGTTCAAGGCATGAACGAGGCCATCGGCTTTGATGAGACCCAGGGCATGATGGCCCAAGTCATGGCGGACCGATGAGCAAGGCCTGGAGCGTTCTTCTTCAGTTGGCCGAGCAGCAGGTGGAGCAGGCGCAGATTTCGCTCGTACAGATTGATGCAGCCATTGCCCGCATCCAGAGGCGCCAAGAGCAGGTGCGAGCCCTCATTGCAGAGAACGAGGCGCGCAGGCGCGGGCAGGGTGGATCTCAGACCATGGCTCAGATGCAGGTGGTCACGCAGTTTCTCGTCAATCTCTCCAAAGTGCTTCCCGCCCTCGAGAATGAACTGGCTGGCCTTCGTCACCAGCGGGCCGCCACCGTGGAGTTCTTGGCGCGAGCAAGACGCGAAGAAAAGCGCATGCAGGCTCTGGTCGAGCGAGATGCAGCGCGCCTCAGCAAAGAAAAGGCAGAGAGAGATCAGCGCGAGATGGATGCAGCGGGCATTGGGCTTTTCAACCGCCGAAAGGTTGCAGCGCTGGGCTCCTAGGCTACACTTTGGGGAGTCGCTTCAGCTGTGAACAAACCTCCAAGGGGAAAAAATATAATGAAATTTGCACTCACCGCCGCATCTCTTCTTCTTCTGGCTGGCTGCGCAACTCAGCAGGCCAACCAGGCTGGCGCACCTGCCGCTCCGGTTTCTTCTTCAGCCAAGGCCGAGCTGGGTTCATCCTCCGCCGCGCTAGAGGCCGCAAAGAAGCGCCTTGCCGCGGTCGAGCCTTCTGTCTACTTTGACTACGACAAGTTCGAGGTGAAGAAGGATTATTCGAATGTGGTCACCGCCTTTGGCGGCTATATGGCGCTCGATCCCAAGGCCAAGGTGCGCGTTGAGGGCAACGCCGATGAGCGTGGCACCACCGAGTACAACCTCGCTTTGGGCCAGCGTCGTGCAGAGGCGGTTCGCGCTGCGCTTCAGGCTGCGGGTGCCAATGCCGCGAACATTGAGGCCATCAGCAATGGTGAAGAAAAGCCCCGCGCAAAGGGCCATAACGAAGCCGCGTGGACCCAGAACCGTCGCGCAGATCTGGTGATTCGTTAATCCTCAATAAGCTCGTGGCTGTGAGAGATCACGGCACTGAGCCCAAGCATTTTTGTTGCTGAGCAGTACTTCTCGTGAGAGAGCGTGATCGCTCTCTCGACGAGACTCTCTTTGAGACCCCTTCCCCGCAGCCGAAAGGTGAGGTGAATCTTTGTGAAGACCTTGGGGTCAGTCTCTGCCCTCTCGGCAGAGGCAAGCACCTCGCAGCTTCGAAGGTCTTGTCCGCTCTTGCGAAGGATGAGCACCACATCGTAGGCGGTGCAGGCTGCGCTCCCTGAGAGCACCACCTCCATCGGCCGCGGCGCCAGATCTCTTCCTCCGCCCTCGGGAGCGCCATCCATCACAAAACTGTGGCCTGAGCCTGTCTCGGCCACAAAACCCATGGTGTCGGGCCCTGTCCAGCGGATTGTGCAGTCCATACCGTCTCCTTTGCATCATCTGATGCTGATACTCTAAGGCTTATGTTGTCTCAGCCCGTTCCGCTCAATCAGGCAGCGATGCAGCGCTGCGCGCAGGCCCTTCGCGAGGTGAGACTCGCTAAGGGCCTGAGCACGGCGGCGGTGGCCACCCAGCTTCTGGCGGCTCGCAGCCAGATTGACGGGCTGGAGCAGGGGCAGTCTGATCGGTTTTATTCGGATCGTTACTGGCTCAATCTCTTTAAACGCTACGCGGAGTTCCTTGAGTTTTCCTCCGAGGACATTGAGGCCATGGTGGCCCAGATGCTTCCAGAGCCTAAGCCCGAGCCCTCGCCACCCTCAGAGCCTGCTGCCCAGCCAGAGTCTGCCGCGCCTGCTTCGCAGTCGGAGACCGCGTCCGTTGCGCCATTGGTGCCATTGGGGGCTCAGACTGCAGGCCCCCAGCTCGTTCAGGTGTCCGCGCCCTCCGAGTCCGCGAATGAACCCGACCACAGTTCGGGCGTCCCGCCGGAGGCGGCCGTCTCCACATCAAAAAAAGTGTCCGAGGAGGCAAAGGCTGCGGGGCTCGGCAAGGCGCTTCCGCGGCTTGCTGGCGTCATCGTGGTTGCGGCGGTGGTTCTTATCGTCTGGAAACTCTTGGAGCAGCCCGCAAGGAAGGAGCCGCCCAAGTCCATGGCTGTGGCCGCTATCGCAACGAGTCCGCTGCCCGCCGCGACAACGGAGCCGGTGGCTGTTGTGGCCGCTGCCCCCACGACCGCTGCCCCCACGACCGCTGCCCCTGCGGCTACAGCCCCAGCGGCCAAAGCAGAGCAGCCCAAGCCCGAGCCTAAGGCTGAACCGAAACCTGAACCGAAACCCAGGCCTCCTGTTGCCCCGGCGCCTGCCAATCCCGAGGCTGCGGCATTGGTCTTGGAGTTCTCTCAGAGGACATGGATTTGGGTTCGCCGTGCTGATGAGTCAGTGGCTGAGATTGGAGTGCCCGCCGGGGGCAGCATGCGCTTTGAGCAGATGCCAATTTATCTCGTGGTGGGACAACCATCCTCGGTGAAGGCGAGCTCCCGGGGCCGACCGCTAGTGCTCAAGAGGACCGATGAGAACCGCGACATCGGGCGGTTTACACGAAGCACCCTTGAGATGGGTGAGGCCCGACCAGCCGAGAACTAGCGTTGGCCGTGGGGCTTGGGGTGCTCCGAGCCCAGCATGCGATCGAGCTCTGCAAATACGGTCTCGGTTGAGTGAAGGAGCGTCACCTTGTCCATGGCGCCATCTCCCAAGAACCCATGATCTTTGGCCTGATGCACAAAGGCAAAGAGCGCATCGAAGTAGCCATTGAGGTTGCAGACCACGATTGGCTTGGTGTGCGCCCCCGTCTGCCGGCCGGTCCAGACCTCAAAGAGCTCCTCGAAGGTGCCGATGCCCCCTGGAAGCACCAAGAATGCATCGGACTGATCAATCATGCGGACCTTGCGCTCCACCATGGTCTCGACGACCTGAAGGTCTGAGAGCCCCGGAATAACCGGTTCGGTCTGCATGAGGTAGCGCGGGATGATGCCAGTGACCCAGCCGTTTTCTTCAATGACGGCCTGCGCCACGGTGCCCATGAGTCCCCAGCGGCCAGCTCCAAATACAAGTCCCCAGCCACGCTCGGCAATCATCCGGCCCACGTCTGCTGCGGTGCTGGCCCACTCATGGTGATGTCCGAGCTTTGATCCGCAAAAAACGCAGATGCTTCTCTTGGGTGGTCCGTGGAGCGGCGCGGTCAGCATGGACATCATGATGCCTTGTAAACTGAAGTCATGCTCCCTGCCTCCATCTCGCGCCTGCTGCATCGCGCACTCATTCAAGACCCCGAGGAGATCAAGCGCATCCAGACGCTTCGACGCGTCTTTCGCTACGTATTCACGGTGGTGGTGGCTGTGCTGGCTGTTCTCTTTACGCTCTCAGAACTTGGCGTCTCGATTGCACCGCTTCTGGCCACGGCGGGCGTGGCGGGCGTGGCCGTGGGTTTCGGGGCTCAGAGTCTGGTGAAGGACTACTTCACCGGCTTTGTGCTTTTGGCCGAGAACCAGATTCGGCAGGGCGATGTTGTCGAGATTGCTGGGAAGTCTGGGGAGGTTGAAGAAATTACGCTTCGTTACGTGCGACTGCGCGACTACGAGGGATGTGTGCACTACGTGCCAAATGGTGTGATTCAGAGCGTAAGCAACCGAAGCAGGAGTTTTGTGTATGCGGTGCTTGAGATACCCGTAGCCTTTGGAGAGAACCTGGGGCACGCAGCGCAGCTCATGCGCGAGACGGCTGCATCGCTGAGAGCAGACCCTGAGTTTGCTGACCGTATTCTGGACGATCTGGAAGTCTCAGGTGTCGATCGTTGGTCCTCCGACTCCGTCGTCATGAAGTGCAGACTGAAGACCGCCTCACTGCAAAACGAGGTGGTTCGTCGCGCCTTTTTGCAGCGGCTCGAGGCCGCCTTTGCTCAGCACGGCATAGAGACCTCCGCGCCCACGCGCGTGATCTATTCCGAGGTGGCCAGTTTGTAGTGACTGCCGTGACGGTTGGGAATGGCCTGAGGGCCCAGCGAGCCCATGACCATGCCCAAGGCGCCACCCAACACGCCTGCAATTTGGGCAGGAAAGGCCTCCCCCGCAGGCGAGAGTTGAAAGAATCCCCAGGACACCACGCCAAGAATGATGGAGAAGACCGCCCCTTGGGTGGTTGCGCGCTTCCAGTAGAGACCCGAAATTAAAGGGACGAAGGCCCCCACGAGCGTGACCTGATAGGCGCCCGAGACCAGCTCGTAGATGGGGGTTCCCTGCATCGCAATGGCATAGGTGAGCACGAGCGCACTGAAAACGAGGACAGTGATGCGCATGGTGATGAGCTCGTCGCCATCGCGTCGGAAGGGCCAGATGTGACGCCAGATGTTCTCCGTGAAGGTGACGCTGGGCGCCAACAGGGTTGCAGAGGCGCAAGACTTGATGGCGGATAAGAGTGCGCCAAAGAAGATCACCTGCATGACAAACGGCATGTGCTCCATGACCAGTGTGGGCAGCACCTTCTGGGGGTCCTCTGCAATGAGCTCTTGGGCCTGCTGCGGCATGATGAGAAGGGCGCTGACCACCAGAAACATGGGCACAAAGGCAAAGAGGATGTAGCAGATGCCGCCAATGACCGGACCGCGGGTAGCTGCATGCTCGCTGTTAGCCGACATGACCCGCTGAAAGACATCCTGCTGGGGAATGGAGCCAAACATCATGGTGATGGCCGCCGCAATGAAAAACAGGATGTCTCTTGTTGAGGGTTCGGGCCAGAAGCGAAAGAGGTCCTGGCTTGTTGCCAGATCGATGACACGGTCTGCTCCGCCCGCAAGATGGCTGGCAAAGATCGCGATGATGGTGAGGCCCACCACGAGGATGATCATCTGAATGAAGTCAGTGACTGCCACTGACCACATGCCACCAAAAAGGGTGTAGGCCAGAATGGAGACCACGCCAATGGTCATTCCTAAGGAGACCGAGATGGCGCCCCCCGAGAGCAGGTGAAAGACGAGCCCAAGCGCAGTGACCTGTGCTGAGACCCAGCCCAGGTAGCTCACCATGATCATGATGGAGCAGAGGATTTCGATGATGCGTCCATAGCGCTCCCGGTAATAGTCGCTGATGGTGAGCAGCGTCATTCGATAGAGGCGAGCAGCAAAAAAAAGCCCCACAAGGATGAGGCAGCCGCCCGCCCCGAAGGGATCTTCCACCACACCATGAAGCGCACCATTGACAAACTTGGCTGGAATGCCAAGCACGGTCTCTGAGCCAAACCAGGTGGCAAAGGTCGTGGTGACAATCATGTAGAGCGGCAGGTGTCGGCCTGCAATTGCAAAGTCTGCGGTGGTCTTTACGCGCTTGGCCGCGTAGAGACCAATGCCGATGGTGATGAGTAGATAGCCGATGACAAGCGCGAGCAACATCTACTGCGACCCCTTACTTCTTGAATTCTTGGAGACTGGTGAGGCGCTTTTTTTCAAAGTGCTTGAGCGCTCGGTAGGTGATAAAGCCAATGAGTGCCGAGGCCACAACAAAGCTCGCGTAAGAGACAGGCCAGGGGATGCCCTCGGTCATCATGGAGAACTCTGACATGCCGCCAATGCCCGCAAGAATATTGATGGGCATGAAGACCACGCTAAAGACCGTGAGCTGATTAACGCGCTTGTTCTGGTTGATGTTGATGAAACCGATGGTTGCGTCCATGAGGAAGTTAATTTTGTCGAAGAGGAACGCGGTGTGGCTATTGAGTGATTCAATATTGCGAAGAATCTGCTTGGCGTCCTCTACCTGTTGTGCCGTGAGAAGGTGGGCCCGCATGAGGAAGTTAAGGGCGCGCTGCGTGTCCAGAATGTTGCTCCGAATACGACCGTTCTGGTCTTCTTCTTCGGCAATGTTTGCAAGGATGAGAGCGGCTTGCTCGTCGGTCACAGCCTCGTTGAGCACCAGATGTCCCACTTTGCCCAGGGTCGCGTAAATGTTCTCGAGCGAGTCGGCTGAAAACTCCACATCAGCACCGTAGAGGTCGAGCAACACGTCGGTGCAGTCGTTGACATACCCCGGCTGGGTGATGGCCCGCTGGCGCTGGAGTCGAAAGACCGGCAGTTCCTCGTCACGAAGAGAGAAGAGCACACCGCTATGAAGAATGAGGGCCACCGGCACACTTCGCGAATCGCCTTCCCGGCTGCGCAGGAAGTTTGAGTGCATGTGAATGTCGTCATTCTCTTCAACGTAGAAGCGGGCGGTGACCTCGAGGTCTGTGGCATCGAGTGGGTCGGGTAGTTCGACGTCAAAGTGCGCCCCAATATAGGCACGCTCGGCCTTTGAGGTATTCACGAGATCGACCCAGATGGGCTTGAGGCCCTCTAAGTCTTTGCGGCTGGAAATTGGTTTTTGACGAACGCGCCCATCGACCAGCTCAAAAACCCGAACCTTGCTGCCTTCAAAGTCTGGCTCTCGGCCATCAGCGAGTTCCTCGCGCCGCGCATCTGAGATCTCCCAGAGCACGTCGTTTTCACGGTCCGCCGGAATCTTGCTCCAGAGCAGCTTTGCGTCCTCGAGGGGGAGGGCGTCGAGGGCGGCACCGAGTTCGGCCGAGGGTTCTGTCTCGATGAAGGCGGCGATTTCGGCATCCTGCTGCTTGCGCACAAGGGCCTGAACAAAGTCGTGGCGCTCCATTGCCGTGTTACTCACGACACCACCCACGAGTTTTTGTTTTTGCAGAATGTCCATGATTTTTTCTATTGACATGGCTGGCCGCACGCAGAGGAATGCAACCCTGTTTTTGGGCTGCCTGCACTATAGCGGCTTCCTTGCCAGCATTGTTAAGGATGCAATACAAAAAATCGCGCCCGCATAAAAAGTGTAGTCCGCACCAAGTTCGTCCCAGAGAAGGCCGGCCAGAACACTGGCAACAAGCATGGTGATGCCGCTTACGAGGTTGAAAAAGCCAAATGCGGTTCCCCGAAGATCTTCGGGGGCGGTGTCGGCCACCATGCAGGCGAGAAGGCCCTGCGTCATACCCATATGAACGCCCCAGAGGGCGACCCCGAGAAGGAGTCCCACCCACCCGGATGACAGGGCAATGACAAGGTCAGCCAGGCACAGAACAAGCAGACCCCAGACCAGAAGTTGTCGGTGACTCATGCGGTCTGAGAGGCGCCCAAAGGGAAAGGCGCTTAAGGCATAGACCACGTTCATGGCGACCATGACCAGGGGGACCAGCGCGAGCGCAATGCCCGTCTGCTCGGCACGCAGCACCAGAAAGGCTTCACTAAAGCGAGCGAGTGTGAAGACGGCACCCACAGCGACCACCCACCAGTAGGCCTTCGAGAGTCGACGCAGGTTGTCGCGATGAATGGGGTTGGTGCGCTCTTCTTCCAGATCGCGCTCGGGTTCTCGAACGCAGAAAAACAGAAGACCCGCTGCCATCAGTCCTGGAATGACAGCCACCCAGAAGACCGCTCGAAAGTCATTCGCCCAGATCAGCATGAGGCTAATGGCTAAGAGTGGACCCAGCAGGGCGCCGATGGTATCGAGTGACTGCCGAAGTCCAAAGGCTGCGCCCCTGACTTCGGGCGGGGAGATGTCCGTGATGAGGGCATCTCGCGGCGCTCCGCGTATGCCCTTGCCGACCCGGTCGAGCACGCGTGCTGTGAGCACCAGTCCAATGGAAGGGGCAATGGCAAAGAGTGGCTTGGTGAGTGCGCCTAGCGTGTAGCCGAGAACGGCAAGCGGTTTGCGACGCCCGAGATAGTCGCTAAGGGCCCCCGAGAAGATTTTGACGATGAGGGCGGTGGCCTCTCCCAGCCCCTCCACAAGCCCCACCGTAAGCGCACTCGCGCCCAGGACGGTCACCATGAAGAGGGGCAAGAGTGCGTGGATCATCTCAGAGGAGATGTCCATGAGAAGACTGACAAAGCCCAGGACCCAGATGCTTCGGGGAATGGGGGGTCTGTCGTGGGTGGGAGTCATGGGCTCATCGAGTGCAGGGGCGACGGTCAAACTTCCCTGCTAACCTGTCGCGGTCCTTCACCCTATCCCCCACTCTGCCATGACACAGCCCACAGAGGTAAACCGTC
This sequence comes from Burkholderiales bacterium UBA2463, assembly GCA_002342295.1. Classification (GTDB taxonomy): domain Bacteria; phylum Pseudomonadota; class Gammaproteobacteria; order Burkholderiales; family Burkholderiaceae_A; genus Hahnella. The sequence goes on along the minus strand of DDPR01000010.1, from coordinate 234,195 downwards.
GCGACTTTTTCAAAACCGTTGGCCTCGGTGCCGCAGCCACTGTCCTGCCCGGCGCGCTGGTGACGCCAGCGGCTGCACTTGCTCGGCCCGCCAGCGAGATCATCACGCGCAAGATCCCTCGCACCGGAGAGGTCCTCCCTGCGATTGGGCTTGGCACGTACCTCACCTTTGATGTGTTGCCCGGTGCTCCGCGAGACAACATTCGGGAGGTGATTAAGCGATTCTGGGATGCCGGTGGGCGCGTCTTTGATACCTCCCCGCTCTACGGGTCGGGAGAGATCAGCGTGGGCGACTTCGCCACAGGCATGGGCATTACCGACCAGATGTTCATTGCCAACAAGATCTGGTCGACTGGCGAGTTCCTCGCTGATGATTCCCATGCGCGCAAGAGCTTTGAGCAAAGCCAGCAGCGGCTGTGGAGAGAGAAGATCGATGTGATGCAGGTTCACAGCCTCGTCAATGTTGACCAGATCGTGCCGGTCCTCAAGAACTGGAAGAAGGAGGGCAAGATTCGTTACGTTGGGGTCACCCATCACGAGGTGCCTTACTTTGGCGCGCTTGCGGGTCATGTGGAGCGAAGCGACCTTGATTTCGTGCAGGTGCACTACTCGATCCAGATGCGGCTTGCGGAGGAGCGCATTCTTCCGGCGGCCCTCGACAAAGGAACGGCCGTCCTGGTCAATATGCCTTTTGAGAAGGCGCGCTTGTTCAAACTGGTTGAAGGCCAGCCACTGCCCGCTTTCGCAAAAGAGATTGGCTGTGAAAATTGGGCGCAGTTTTTTCTCAAGTGGGTGATCTCTCATCCGGCCATTACCTGCGCCATTCCCGCCACAAGCAACCCCGTTCATCAGGCCCAGAACATCGGTGCGCTTCGCGGGCCACTGCCGGACAAAGAGATGCGCGCTCGAATGGTGAAGCACATGGAGACCATTCCTGGGTTTGACAAATTGCAGGAGATGCCCAGCTACCCCGGCAAGGCCTACAACGGGCTCATTCGGCGTGCGACGAACGCGCGAGCTGCCGCCGCGAAATAGGACATTTCGGGAGTACTTTGGGCGCCTAGCCCGAGAACTTCTTGGCAATCACATTGGCTGCGAGCGAACTGATGTTCGCGCGCACCGTGGCCGACTCGAGGTTGCGCTGTTCTTGGTGAGCGAGATTGCGAAGGGCCCCGAGGAGGTCCTCGCGTGACTGGCGGATCTCACCCTCCACCTCCGAGAGCTGATCGATAAGGCTCTGACGGGCCATGAGGCGATCCTCAAGCACGCGACTGAGGTCCGCCACATCTCGCCAGCTCGGGCCGCTATCAACCATCTGCCCGGTGGACGCTGGGCTCTGAAGGGCCAGGAAGAGTCCATGGAGCGAGTCACCCACCTCTGCAAGGGCTGCGGCCTGCGTCTCCGCGCCATAGGTCAGCGGAATATCGATGGGCTCGGCGACTGCCGATGCGGCCGCCTCCAGCGCGGCTCCGAAGCTGCCCGAGGCGAGAGAGGGCTCTTGCGGTCTGGGTGGGGGCGCTACTGGAGCCTCCGCGGCGAGGGGCGCGGCCCCCGTCTGCGAGGCTTGAGCGGCAGCCTCGGCTGCGGTGTCGCCGGAGCGCCAGCCCGCCTCAGGAGAATAGATCTTGATGCCCTCTACGGGCAGCTCAAACTCGTTACTCATAAGTGCTACTGTAACAACATGCGCGTCAATTTATGTCTACTCGCCATGAATCTGCTGGTGCTGGGGGCCAGTCTTGCCTCTCGTGGTTCGCATCAGCTCGGCGGGGTGACTGCCGTTCTCTCCGAGTTGCCCTGGGAGAGCTTTGGCACCCAGATTGGTGAGATGGCCTATGCCGATGCCATTGATGTGCCGGCCCTGCTGGCTGGATGGCTCGGGCTCACCGGCCTGTGGGCAACCGCCACACTCTTTGCGCAGATGCTGGCTCAGCGAAAATCAACAGCGCCCTCACCCTCTTCAAGCCATGTGCGCGAGGAGCGTCTTGTCGAACGCCTTGATGAGGGCTTTGACGAGCGAGGGCCCATCGATGGCGCGATCGCCCATCCAGAGGCCATTGAAGCCGTTCCGATTGCCCCAAGCCTGCCAGAGCCCAAGGACGACTTTATCCCCGGGGCACCTCCCGGACCCATCGAGCCCGGGGTGCAGTCCCTGCTGGATGAACTTGGGAGCACCGGAAACCAGCTCGGTCCCGAGGCGCGCGCAGAGCTTCGTCGCCTGCATGCGGCCCTTGAGGTTCTGGCAAGCAGTCCCTCGACCCAGAAGTCCCTCCAGGCTTAAAAAACTTCCCTTTGGGGGCGAAGCAGCGCATACTTCGCGACTGCATTGAAATTGGGGCCGACCTGGTTTCGACGTGGGCAGTGAAGGAGCGCAGGGCATACCGAGGACCGATTCCCTCGTAAATCCATTCGGAAATTAATAAACGCCAACGACGAGCGTTTCGCTCTCGCCGCTTAAACCCGGCGGGCGCTGCACTGGTTCTCTGATGGGCCAGGCGGGGTAAAACCCGCAGCAGTGTCATTTACATCAGATCGTCACCGTGCAAGCCGTGGGCTCGGTGCCTAAAACAAGCGGATCGCTGGCTGCCGGCCTGTCGTTTGGCTAAGCAGTTCGGTTAAATCCAAATAAAGCGACTAAGTATGTAGAACTGTCTTTGGAAGGCTTGCGGACGCGGGTTCGATTCCCGCCGGCTCCACCATTACAAAGGGCGCAGGGCCCTTACTCCGAGCTCGGGCTCTTGGTTCCGAAGAGCCTGCCAACGAGGCTCAGGTTCGGTCGTGCCGTTTGCTTGCCCGGAGTGGCGGGCGCTGAGGGGCCTGCCGCGCCATTGACAACGGCTGGTCGACCCTCCTCGGGCTGAGGCTGCTCATCGTGGCTGGATGCTGCTGTCAGAGGGGGCACCGCGGCGGGGCGACCCACCTGAATGATGGTCTTCTCAGCGGGCGCGTTTCGAACCGCCTTGTCGACTTCCACCCTGTATTTCAAGAATGAGTGCAGGGAGGGCGTGCTTTGCTCGCGCAGGTCAAGACGCTCGGGGCGAGATCCCTGCGAAGCCTGGTGAATGGAGATGGTCTGCTCAATGGCTCGACAGAAGTTCATAAACGATTCGCTGAGCTTCTGATTTCGATGGGAGAGCAGGAACTTTTCGGCAAAGGCGCGCTTGGCATCCACCGAGTCGAGAATGGGCGGGGTGAGAACAAACGAGAAGGGGAAACGCTGGGAGGAGCGATGAACCATATTGACCTGGTCCGCGCGCACTCGGCTGGGCGCAAGAACCAGAGTGGGCCGATATCGCGGACTCTCAAAGACCCACTGGTGACGCTGCGCAAACTCGATGGTGGTGACCAGCTCGACCTCCGACACGGCCGAGGGCATGACAACAAGGTCGAACTCGAAGAGGAGCTCGCTATCGAGGGCGTCGTTCCAGGTGAGGTCTGCGATGACGATGTCGTGGCTGGCCGAATAGCTCCGAAGGCTTCGCCGCAGCTCAATAAGCACTCGGCTAAAGCCCATCTGCAGCGCAAGCGGCACATTGAAGACACTTACGGGGTTGGACTCATCGGTCGGACGAACCGCCTGGACCCAGCGACTCGACGAGGCCTGACTGTCGAGGTCGAGAAGAGCCGTTCGCCGGCCTCGGACGGCCGCGAAATAGTTGGAGAGGTTGGCGGAAATGGTGCTTTTGCCAACGCCGCCCTTCTGGTTGGTGACAAGGATGCGTGTCATGGCGATGTCAGAGACTATATCGGGTCTGCTCTGCTCTTTAAACACTTTCGGTTTAGCCTAGCGCTTCTTGACTGATCCCCCAGAAGGAGCATGACCTTGGCACAGAGCCTTTTTGACGACTTTTCAATCGGCGATCTTCATCTTTCAAACCGCATGGTGATGGCACCCCTGACGCGCAGCCGCGCTGGAGAGGGGTGCGTTCCCACAAGCCTCATGGCCACCTACTACGCCCAGAGGGCCTCGGCTGGCCTCATCATCAGCGAAGCTACGCAGGTCTGCCCAGAGGGCCAGGGCTATATCGCAACGCCAGGCATCTACGCCGATGACCAGGAGGCCGGTTGGAAGCGAGTCGTCAATGCGGTGCACCAGGTTGGAGGAAAAATCTGCTTGCAGCTCTGGCACGTCGGCCGCATCTCCCACACCTTTTTCCAGCCCGGGGGTGCTGCCCCCGTGGCCCCCTCGGCCATTCGAGCCAATATGAAGGCCTACACCACCCAGGGGATGGTCGACTGCTCTGAGCCGCGAGCACTCACTACCGAGGAAGTTCAAGCACTGCCTGAGCTCTATGCGAAGGCCGCTCGCCGAGCCAAGGCGGCGGGCTTTGACATGGTGGAGATTCACGCGGCCAACGGCTATCTGATTGATCAGTTCCTGCGCGATAAGACGAACCACCGGACAGATACTTACGGCGGCGGCGTCGAGAATCGAGCCCGCCTGCTGCTCGAGGTGGCTCAGGCCATCAGCAGCGTCTATCCAGCCTCTCGCATTGGATGCCGAATCTCCCCGGCTTCTACCTTTAACGATATTGCGGACTCGAATCCTCAGCCCCTCTTTTCTTATGTTGCGACCGAGTTGGGGCGGATGAAGCTGGGCTATCTCCATGTCATTGAGGGCGAGACAGGCGGTGCTCGGGGTGCCAACCCATTGGTGGACTTTGCTGCCCTGCGGGCGGCTTTCAAACAGGCCGGCGGCCTTGCGCTCGTGGCGAACAACGGCTACACCAAAGACATGGCAGCCGCGGCTGTCTCAACGGGCCAGGCCGATCTCATTGCCTTTGGCGTGCCATTTTTGGCCAATCCAGACCTGGTGCATCGGTTTCAGCATGGGCTGCCCCTCAACACGCCGGACCCCGCCACGTTCTACGGTGGCAATGAGAGGGGTTACACCGACTACCCGACCGCCGGCTAGGCTGAGCCCGCAGGTCCCGGGGCTTTGCTCGTAGAAGGCGAAGCCCCGCGTTTGGGCCGCTAAATGTGGCCGAGAGCGTTTTTGCCCCCCGGAACGAAGGGGGGTACGGCGCTCATGGGCATCCTCTCAAAGCGGGTAAAATTGAGGATTCCGCACAGACTGGCCCACCATGGATTCCTTCGCAAAAGAAACACTTCCCGTCAGCCTCGAGCAGGAGATGCGGCGCTCGTACCTCGACTACGCCATGAGCGTCATCGTGGGTCGCGCACTCCCCGACGTGCGCGATGGGCTCAAGCCTGTGCATCGCCGCGTGCTGTTCGCCATGCACGAGCTCAACAATGATTGGAATCGCGCGTACAAGAAATCCGCCCGTATTGTGGGTGACGTCATTGGTAAATATCACCCCCACGGCGATTCAGCGGTCTACGACACGATCGTTCGAATGGCTCAGGACTTCTCTCTGCGCTACATGCTGGTGGATGGCCAGGGAAACTTTGGCTCGGTGGATGGCGACAACGCCGCTGCGATGCGCTACACCGAGATTCGGCTCGCGAAGATTGCCCACGACCTTCTTGAGGACCTCGACAAAGAGACGGTGGACTTTGGACCGAACTACGATGGCTCTGAGAAGGAGCCACTCATCCTTCCGGCCCGCATTCCCAACCTCCTCATCAATGGCTCGTCTGGCATTGCGGTGGGGATGGCCACAAACATTCCCCCGCACAACCTCTCGGAGGTGGTGGCCGGATGTCTACACCTGCTCTCCAACCCCGAGGCATCGGTGGACGAGCTCATGGAGTTCGTGCCAGCGCCGGACTTTCCGACCGCGGCCATCATTTATGGCGTAGAGGGCATTCGCCAGGGCTATCGCACGGGCCGCGGACGCTGTGTAATGCGCGCCCGCACCCATTTCGAGGACATCGACAAGGGTGCTCGTCAGGCCATCATCGTTGACGAACTGCCCTATCAGGTCAACAAACGCTCCCTGCTAGAGCGCATTGCCGAGCTGGTAAATGAGAAGCGGCTTGAGGGCATATCAGACATTCGCGATGAGTCAGACAAGTCGGGCATGCGGGTGGTGATTGAACTCAAGCGCGGGGAGTTGCCGGAGGTTGTTCTGAACAACCTCTATAAGAACACCCAGCTTCAAGACAGCTTTGGCATGAACATGGTGGCCCTGGTGGATGGCCAGCCCCGAACGCTCAACCTCAAGCAGATGCTCGAGGCCTTCTTGGCCCATCGCCGAGAGGTGGTTACGCGGCGCACCGTCTTTGAGCTGCGCAAGGCTCGCGAGAGGGGGCATGTCTTGGAGGGCCTTGCTGTGGCGGTCTCCAATATGGACGAGATGATCGCCCTGATTAAGGCCTCGCCATCCCCCGCGGAGGCGCGCGAGGGGTTGATGTCTCGAACCTGGAAGGCCGACCTTGTGCGCGAACTGCTAGCTCGCGCGACCCAGACCACTGTGGCGGAGGCCTTCCGACCCGATGGCGTGTCCGACTCGGTGGGTCTCATGTCCGATGGCTATCGCCTGAGCGAGGTTCAGGCCAGCGAGATTCTCCAGATGCGCCTGCAGCGCCTCACCGGGCTCGAGCAGGACAAGATCGTCTCGGAATACAAGGAGGTGATCGAAAAGATTGCAGACCTTCTAGATATTCTCTCGAAGCCCTCCCGTATTACCGCCATCATCACTGAGGAGCTCGAGCGAGTCGGCAAGGAGTTTGGTGATGTGCGTCGCTCGACCATCGAGATGAATGCCGAGGAGCTGCAGACCGAGGATTTCATCACCCCCCAAGAGATGGTGGTCACCCTTACGCACGGCGGCTACATCAAGAGCCAGCCGCTCTCGGAGTACCAGGCCCAACGCAGAGGTGGGCGGGGCAAGATGGCCACGGCCACAAAAGAAGACGACTGGATTGACCAGCTCTTCATTGCCAACACGCACGACACCATCTTGGCCTTCTCCGACCGGGGTCGCGTGTATTGGCTGAAGGTCTGGGAGGTCCCTCAGGGCTCGCGCACCTCTCGGGGCAAGCCGCTGGTGAATGTCTGGCCGCTTGAAGACGGCGAGAAGATTACGGTGGTTCTGCCGGTGAAAGCGTTTGCGGATGATCACTTTGTGTTCATGGCCACGGCCATGGGCACCGTCAAGAAAACGCCGCTCTCGGCCTTCTCTCGACCCCTCAAGCGAGGCATCATCGCCTGCTCTTTAGACGAGGGAGACCATCTCATTGGTGCCGCCCTCACCGACGGACAACACGATGTGATGCTTTTTTCAGACGCTGGCAAGGCTGTGCGGTTTGCTGAGTCTGACGTGAGGCCTATGGGACGAGAGGCTCGTGGTGTTCGAGGCATGCAGCTCGAGGAGGGTCAGAGACTCATCAGCATGATCGTGGCCGAGGACGAGTCCGCCTTTGTTCTCACCGCGACCGAAAATGGCTACGGAAAGCGCACCGCCATTTCTGAGCACACGCGGCATGGCCGCGCCACCAAGGGCATGATTGCCATCCAGACCAGCGAGAGAAATGGCCGGGTCGTATCGGCCTGTCTGGTTCGCGAGGGTGACGAGATCATGCTCATCACCGATAAGGCCGTGGTTGTTCGTACCCGTGTGTCTGAGGTGAGGGCCCTGGGTCGAGCCACGCAGGGTGTCACCCTCATTGCAATTGACGAGGGCAGTGCCTTGGTGGGTGTGCAACGTATTGCAGACTCTGGCGACTTTGCGGAGGAGGCCTCCGACGAGCCCGTGAATGAGCCGGCCCTATAACTTCGCGCCCGGCCCCTCGGCCATTCCGGATTCGGTACTCGAGCGGGCAGCTGGCGAGATGCTCGACTGGGGCGGCACGGGCACATCCGTGCTCGAGATGAGCCATCGCGGCAAACACTTCCTACAGATCCACGAGAAGGCGCTGGCTGACTTCAAGTCGCTTTTGGGCTTGGACGCAGACCATGAGGTGCTGTTCATGCAGGGCGGTGCATCTGCGCAAAACGCCATCATTCCCATGAATATTCTTGGGCCCTCTGCGCAGTGCGATTACGTGAACACCGGGCACTGGTCCACTAAATCGATTGCCGAGGCGCGGAACTACGGTGATGTGCATGTGGCAGCCAGCAGTGCGGACGACGGCTTCTCTCGCATTCCAGAGGCGAGTAGCTGGTCGGTCCGCAGCATGTCCTCCTATCTTCATATCTGCGGCAACGAGACCATTCACGGCGTGGAGTACTTCGAGTGGCCCTCCATGTCCACGCTGGGCGCGCCGGATGTGCCCCTTGTGGTGGATGTGTCCTCCCATGTGCTCTCTCGGCCCATGGATTTTTCTAATATCGATTTGGCCTATGGGGGCGCGCAGAAAAACATCGGCCCCTCGGGCCTCACCTTTGTGATTCTGAAGCGCTCTCTCATTGCTGACCGAAGACCCTCAGCCATGGCCCACTGCCCGAGCGTCTTTGACTATCGAAAGGTTCTGGCCAACGACTCGCTTTTGAATACGCCCTGCACCTTTGCGATTTACATGGCCGGGCTCATGTTTGAGTGGATCGCGAACGAAGGGGGTGTTGCTGCAATGGGCGAGCGCAACCGCAAGAAAGCCCAGACGCTCTATGCTGCCCTTGATGCCTCTTCGTTTTATTCCACCCGTGTGCGTGCAGACTGTCGCTCGCAGATGAATATCCCCTTCTTTCTCCCCGACGAGCGCCTCTACGAGGTCTTCCTGAAGGAGGCCACCGAGGCTGGGCTCCTCAATCTCAAGGGACATAAGGCCTTGGGCGGATTGCGTGCGAGTCTCTACAACGCCATGCCCCTGTCCGGGGTTGAGGCGCTGGTTGCATTCTTAAAGCGTTTTGAGCGGGAGCACGGATGACCCCAGAGGAACTCAAAGGATTTCGCGACCGAATTGATGCGCTAGACGACCAGCTCATCGCATTGTTGGCTGAGCGTGCGCGCATCGTTCAGGAGGTCGGCCGCAACAAACACAAGGTCGGCGCTGCGGTGTTTCGGCCGGAGCGAGAGGTCGCCATTCTGGAGCGCATGTGCGCAGCGAACCGCGCGCATCAGGGCCCCCTGCCTGATCAATCGATTGCCTCCATCTGGCTGGAGATTATCTCGGGATGCCGTGCCCTCGAGCGTGTGATGCGCGTGTCCTATCTGGGACCGGCCGGCACCTATAGTGAACAGGCCGTTCGCACGCTCTTTGGGCATCGCATTGAACTCTTTCCCTGCGCGAGTCTGGATGAGGCGCTTCATATGGCGGAGAAGGGAAGCGTGGATGTGGCGCTTCTGCCCGTGGAGAACTCGATTGAGGGCACGGTGGGCCGCACGCTCGATCTCTTCTTGCAGAGTTCACTGCTCATCAGCGCAGAGGTCTCGATTCCCATTCACCACTGCCTGCTCCACAAGACGGCAGATGTCTCGCGTGTGAAGCAGGTTGTGGCGCATCCGCAGGCGCTCGCGCAGTGCCAACGCTGGCTCGATGCTCACATGCCGGGCATTGTGCGTCTGCCGGTGGCCAGCAACGGGCAGGCGGCGGAGATGGCGGCCCAAGACGACTCCCTGGCAGCCATTGCCGGCCAAACCGCGGCCCAGCACTACGGCCTCTCGCCGATTGCTGAGCGGATTGAGGACGACCCCACCAACCGAACCCGCTTTGCCGCGCTCGGGGCCTTCGAGCCGGAGGGCTGCGGCGTGGATCAGACCTCGGTGATTCTCTCAGTGCCCGATCAGGCGGGGGCCATGCTCTCGCTCATCGAGCCCTTGGCTCGGCATGGGGTCTCGATGAAGCGGTTTGAATCGCGCCCGGCCCGCGATCGCGGCGCATCGAATTGGGAGTACCTCTTCTATATCGACCTGGTTGGACACAAAACCGACTCCCACGTGGCGCTTGCGTTGGCCGAGATGAAATCGAAGGCGGCCTTTTTTAAGATGCTGGGCTCCTATCCCTTGTTCCAGAAACTCTCGCCATGACCTCTGAGCGCATGACGGTGGCGGCAGCCGCACCCAGTTATGTGAGGGCGATTGCGCCTTATCAGGGTGGCCGACCGATCTCGGAGATCGCCCGCACCTATGGGCTGCGTGAGGACGAGATTGTGAAGCTCGCCTCCAACGAGAATCCGCTGGGCATGAGCCCGAAGGCCCATGCGGCCATGTTGGCCGCAGCCAATGATCTCGGCCGTTATCCCGATGGCAGCGGTCATGCACTCAAGCAGGCCATCTCCCGCAAGTTTCAAGTGCCCGCAGACTTCATCACGCTCGGCAATGGCAGCAACGATATTTTGGAGTTGGTGGCCGGCGCATTGTTGGGGCCAGACGCAGAGTCGGTGTTCTCGCAGCACTCGTTTGCGGTCTATGCCCTTGCGACACAAGCCGTCGGGGCAAGGGCTGTGGTGGTTCCTGCAACAAAACCGGCCTTGGGTCATGACCTCGCCGCCATGGCCGCAGCAGTGACACCCGCCACTCGCGTTGTCTGGGTGGCCAACCCCAACAATCCCACGGGGAGCTTCCTTTCGGGCCAAGCGCTGCGGGGATTCATCGAAGAGATTCCCTCCTCGGTGCTGATGGTGCTAGATGAGGCCTACACCGAATTCCTGCCCGAGGCAGATCGATACGATGCCCTGCGATGGGTTGAGTCTTATCCGAACCTGCTGGTCTCGCGATCGTTTTCGAAGGCTTACGGCATGGCGGGCTTGCGGCTCGGGTTCGGGGTGGCCCAGCCGGCAGTGACCGATCTGCTCAACCGAATCCGCCAACCATTCAATGTCAGCAGCCTCGCGCAGGCTGCAGGTGAGGCCGCCCTCTTTGATGAGGAGTTCCTTGCTCAGACTGCAGACCTAAACGCGCGTGGTCTTGTTCAGCTTGAGACGGGCTTGTCGGCCCTGGGCGTGCCCTCGCTTCCTTCTCGTGGAAATTTTGTTTTGGCTCGAGTAGCGGCTTCGCCTGGGCTGACGCGACTTGCCACGCCGGGTGCCGCTGTGGGAGACGCAGTCTTTGGGACCTTGTTAAAAAAGGGGGTCATCACCCGATCGGTCTCAGCCTATGGCCTGCCCGACTGGTTGCGGATCTCTGTGGGCACTCAAGTGGAGAACGAAGCCTTCTTGCGAGCCCTTGGCGCTCTCGTGGCGGAACACGATGCAGGTTGATCGGCTCATTGTGGTGGGGACGGGTCTCATGGGGGGCTCGCTCGCGGCTGCGGCCAAGCGTTCGGGCTGTGCTCAGATCGTGATTGGCGTTGACCCGGACCGTTCGCGCGAGGCCCAGTCGCTGGGCCTAATCGATGGCGCCTTTCAGAACCTCTCAGAATTGGTCGATCATCTGCCCCCTCGAGAGGGCGCGCAACGCCTCTTGGTCTTGGCCACACCGGTGAGTCGTTACGCGAGCCTCGTTCCGGCGATCTCCGCGCTTTGGGAAGACCTCGATCTCACGCTTGTGACCGAGATGGGGAGCACCAAGCACGCGCTCATTGAGGCGCTCTCTGGGCTGCCCGATACTCCGCATGCCTCTGCGATGAAGCTGCGCTTTGTGCCCAGCCATCCCCTGGCGGGTGCGGAGACCAGCGGCCCTCAGGCAGCCATCGAGACGCTTTTTGAGGGCGCGCGCATTCTCGTTTCACCGCTTGCAGAGTCACTGCCCGAGGCCGTGGCCAATGTGGAGTCGTTCTGGATGTCCCTGGGGGGCATTCCCACGCCGCTTCCCCTGGAGGATCACGACGCACTTTTGGCCGTCGTGAGCCACCTGCCGCATCTCATCTCGTACGCGCTGGCTGGCACGATTGCGCAAGGCCCGCTGGGTCAGGCTGCGCTCAGCCTTCACGGGGGCGGGCTGCGCGACACCACCCGCATCGCGGGGTCGTCTGCTGAACTCTGGGCAGACATTCTTCTTGATAACCGCGAGGAGCTTCTTGCGCTCATGCCTCAGTGGCAGATCACGCTCGGCGGCATGCTGCGTGCGCTCGAGTCCTGCGACCGAGCCCTGCTCGTCGATGCACTTGAACCCGCTGCCACGTGGCGGCGTCAGATCGTCTGAATCCGAGCTTGGCTGGAATCTCGGGCCTTGTCTTAGATGTTCGCCGGGGGGCGTGCGGAGAGGTCCCGCTTCCGGGAAGCAAAAGCTTTTCCATTCGCGCACTTTTGCTTGCCGCATGGGCGCAGGGGCACACGCGCCTTAAAGGACTTCTCGATTCTGACGACACAGCCGTCATGATCGAGAGCCTTAAGCGGCTCGGTGTTCGAATCGAGCGCGAGGGCCCTGATTGTCTGGTCTGGGGCGCTGACGGACTGCTCTCTTTCTCAGGCACTGAGAAGGAGCCGGTTGAGTGCTTTGTGGGCAACTCCGGCCTCACAGTGCGAACCCTTCTGCCTGCCGTGGTTGCGGCACTGAGCGCGCAGGAGGGGTCGCTGGTGCTGCGTGGGGTGCCTCGCATGCACGAGCGTCCTATTGGTGATTTGGTTGACGGCCTTCGCGCCCTGGGCGCTCAGATTGACTACCTCGAGGCCGACGGATTTCCGCCCCTGAGAGTCCGCTCTGCCGCCCTCCTTCCTGCCGATGAGTTGGCGGTGGTCGCGAGCACCTCCAGTCAGTTTCTAACGGGTCTTCTTCAGATGGCGCCCGTCCTCGGTCGCGCTTGGAATCGAACGGTGAGGGTGCGGGCCCTGGGCGAGCTGATCAGTCGTCCCTATGTTGATTTGTCGGTTGCGCTCTTGCGGCGCTTTGGGGTGACGGTGAGCGAAGTGCGGGCGGGCTGCTTTGAGCTTGAGGCAGCGCCTGCTCGGAGTGGACTTTTATCGCCGGGTGAACTGGCCATTGAGGGGGATGCCTCGTCGGCCTCTTACCTCCTGGCGGCTGGCCTGCTCGGGGGCGGCCCCATTCGCGTGCTTGGGGCCGGAGCGAAGAGCCTGCAAGGGGATGTGCGCTTTGCCGATGCGCTGGAGCAGATGGGCGCCCGCATTCGCTGGGGAGACGACTTCATGGAGTCGAGTGCGGCGCGTGTGGGTGCTCATGGCCTGCCGGTGGTGAGGGGCGTCGACCTCGATTGCAATCACATCCCCGATGCAGCCATGACCCTAGTGGCTGTAGCGCTCTATGCCCAAGGACCCACGCGTCTTCGAAACATTGGGTCTTGGCGAGTGAAAGAGACCGACCGAATTGCTGCGATGGCCACTGAGGCCCGCAAGCTTGGCGCCCAGGTGGAGGAGGGCGATGACTTCATCGTCATTCACCCGCCGGCGCGCATGCAGACGGCGAGCATCCAGACCTACGACGATCACCGTGTGGCCATGTCGTTCTCCCTGGCCAGTTTTGTTCACGCGGGAGACCTCTCTGCGGCCGCTACTTCGGGCCCCGCCGGTCGAGTCGTGGAGATCAGGGATCCCGCCTGCGTGAACAAAACCTTCCCCGATTACTTTGATTGCCTTGCGGATGTCTGTGCTCAGGCGGTTCCGGTCATTGCAATTGACGGTCCAACGGCATCGGGGAAGGGAACGGTTGCGGCGCTTGTGGCCCAGAGGCTGGGCTTTCATTACCTCGATAGCGGTGCCTTGTATCGGCTTTTGGCGCTCTCCAGCCTGCGCTCGGGCGTCTCTGCGCAAGACGAGAGGCAGTTGGCCGACGTGGCCGCAGGGCTGGAAATGGCTTTTGAGGGCGGTCGCGTGCTCCTTTGTGGCGAAGATGTCACAGAGTCGATTCGGGCCGAGGACGTCGGCAATCGGGCCTCTGAGCTCGCGGTCTGGCCGGCTGTTCGGCGCAGTTTATTGCGTCGCCAACGAGACTGCGCAAGGCTTCCCGGCCTGGTGGCGGATGGTCGGGACATGGGATCGGTTGTCTTTCCCTACGCCAGGACCCGAATCTTTCTCACAGCGAGTGCCGAGGCGAGGGCCGAGAGACGACACAAGCAATTGATCGAAAAAGGTTTTTCCGCTAATCTTGCGAACCTTCTTGCAGACCTGCAGGCGCGTGATGCGCGGGATGCGTCCCGAGCATTGGCGCCTTTAAAGTTTGTAGAGGGCTCGGGGGCCGTCTTGTTGGATACAACAAGCCTGTCCATCGAAGAGGCGGTGCAGCGGGTGTTGGGGGCTTTTGAGCGCTCTTGTCCGCCGCATCATTTTGCGCCGAAAGGCGCTTGACTCCACCGTGGGCGCCGCCCGCGGTGTGTTAACGGAACCTTTTAATGTCACTTCAACACATCACCCAAGGTGCCTACGCACCTGACTCTTTTGCCGCGATGTTTGCGGAATCCATTGCTCGCCAAGAAATGCGTGCGGGCGAGGTCATCACCGCAGAGGTGGTGCGCATTGACCAAAACCATGTCGTAGTGAATGCCGGCCTCAAGTCTGAGAGCTTCATTCCTCTCGAAGAATTTCACAACGACCAAGGCGTCGTTGACGTCAAGCCCGGGGACTTCATCTCGGTGGCTATCGAGTCGCTGGAAGACGGCCGCGGAGAGACCCGCCTCTCGCGAGACCGCGCCAAGCGTCTGGCCGCCTGGGTCAGTCTGGAGCAGGCCCTCGAGTCAGGAGAGCTCGTGACCGGAACGGTGACGGGCAAGGTGAAGGGTGGTCTCACCGTTATGACCAATGGCATTCGTGCATTCCTGCCTGGCTCTTTGGTCGACACGCGACCCACCAAGGACACCTCGCACATCGAAGGCAAAACACTCGAATTCAAGGTCATCAAGCTCGACCGCAAACGCAACAATGTCGTGGTCTCTCGTCGCGCCGTCGTGGAGAACTCCATGGGCGAGGAGCGCGCCAAGCTGCTTGAGAACCTCAAAGAGGGCTCTGTGGTGACCGGCTCCGTTAAGAACATCACCGACTACGGTGCATTCGTGGACCTGGGTGGCATCGATGGTCTGTTGCACATTACCGATATGGCTTGGCGTCGCGTTCGCCACCCCTCCGAGGTGCTCACGGTTGGTCAGGAGGTTACGGCCAAGGTCCTGCGCTTTGACCAAGAGAAAAATCGGGTCTCACTGGGTATTAAGCAGCTTGGTGACGATCCCTGGGATGGCATTGCAAGGCGCTACCCCCAAGGCTCGCGTCTCTTCGGCAAGGTCACCAACATCACCGACTACGGTGCGTTCGTTGAGATTGAGCCTGGCATTGAAGGGTTGGTGCACGTGTCGGAGATGGACTGGACCAACAAGAATGTGAACCCGGGCAAGGTTGTGCAGGTGGGCGATGAGACCGAGGTGATGGTCCTAGAGATTGACGGTGAGCGTCGTCGCATCTCGCTGGGCATGAAGCAGTGCCGCGCCAACCCCTGGCAGGAGTTTGCGGCTACGGTCAACAAGGGCGACAAGGTGAGCGGCCAGATTAAGTCGATCACCGACTTCGGCGTGTTTGTTGGCCTAAACGGCAACATCGACGGACTGGTCCACCTCTCCGATTTGTCATGGACCGAGCCAGGCGAGCAGGCTGTTCACCATTTCAAAAAGGGTGACGAGGTCGAGGCCGTTGTTTTGGCTGTCGATGTGGAGCGTGAGCGTATTTCCTTGGGCATCAAGCAGATGAAGGACGATCCCACGGGCGGTGCCTCTAGCCACGCATCTTCCGAGACGGGCGCATCCGGCCAACGTCTAGAGAAGGGCGCTGTGGTCACGGGTACCGTGAAGTCGGTGGAGGCCAAGGGCGCTGTGATTGACCTGGGTGATCCTGGCGAGGGCTATCTGCGCGCATCCGACATCTCGCGCGATCGAGTAGAAGACGCTCGCAGCGTGCTCAAGGAAGGCGACAAGGTCGAGGCCATGGTGACTAACGTGGACCGTAAGACGCACTCCATCAATCTGTCCATCAAGGCCAAGGACAACGCCGAAGCGGCAGATGTCATGCAGAAGATGGCCGCCGAGAGCGCGAGTGGCTCCGGCACGACCAATCTGGGTGCCCTGCTCAAGGCGAAGCTCGACGGGCAGAACGACCAGAGCTAAGACCTGTGACACGGTCTGAGCTCATCGTTCGGCTCACCGAGCGGCTGAACAATCCCGTGCTGGGCGTGAATGCCCAGCTCGGGATGAAGGACTGTGAGGTCTCTGTGCGTCTCTTGCTTGAGGCGATGGCCCAGGCCCTCATGGATGGGCATCGAATTGAGATTCGCGGCTTTGGAACCTTCTCTGTAAGCAGCCGGCCCCCGAGAATGGGACGAAATCCGAAGTCGGGCGAGGAAGTATCGGTTCCCGCCAAACGGGTTCCGCACTTTAAACCCGGAAAAGAGTTGCGAGTTCGGGTGAATCGAAACGCGTGATTAGCCTGGACCCCTCGTGGCTGTTGGCCCTGCCGCTCTTGTTCGCAATGGGGTGGGTCTCAGCCCGCTTTGATCTGAGACAGAGCCGAGCGGCCCGCCGCTCCGGAGAGGAGAGACTCTCCTTGGTCATTGCAGCGCTGGTGACCAAGAAGCGAGAAGAGGCCGCGACCCACCTTCTGAGCGCGATTCGAGACAACCCCGATGATCTGAGTCTTCAGCAGGCGCTCGGCGTTTTGTTGCGGGAGAAGGGCGAGCCCGATCGCGCCATCGAGGTGCGTCTGTCGCTTCTAGCCCGCCCGGGCATTGACGAGGAGCTCAAGCAGCAGGCCTTGCTCGAGCTTGCTCGCGACTATCTTGCAGCCGGCATCTTGGACCGCGCTGAGCGCACCATCGACTTGGTGATCCATGAGCAGCCGACTCAGGCCGCTCACGCACTCCGACTCTCACTCATGCAGCGACTCTCCCGATGGCCAGAGGCCCTCGACAGCGCGGAGTGGCTCTTGGGTCAGGGGCATTCCGAGCCCTGGCTTGAGCGCGCTCGATTTCATTTCCTCATGGAGTCTGGTCGAGCCGAGGAGGCCCGCGGAATTCAGGCTGACCATCCCCGTCTGATGAATTCAGCTCCCGCTGCTCAAGGCCTCTTTATCTGTAGCGGCTGCGGCTTTCAGACTCGCAGACACGGCTGGCAGTGCGCGGGATGCGGACATTGGGATACGCTGGCCCTCATCCAATGAAAGTCATCGATTTCTCCAGCGCCCGCATTCTCGTTGTCGGCGACATCATGCTCGACCGTTACTGGGTGGGCGACGTTGAGCGCATTTCACCCGAGGCCCCGGTGCCCATCGTTCGCGTCGGGGAGCAGAGCGATCGACTGGGTGGTGCAGCGAATGTGGCGCGCAATATCGTCTCTCTGGGCGGGCAGGCCAGCCTGATGGGGGTGGTTGGTGCGGACGAGGCTGGACGTCAGCTTCGTCAGATGCTCAACGAGGGGGGAATTGAAGACCGCCTGTTGGAAGACCCCGCCATTCAGACCACTTTAAAACTCAGGGTGATGGGCCGGCAGCAGCAGCTCATTCGTCTGGACTTTGAGGCCCAGCCCACCCACGAGGTGCTGAGAAACAAGCAGGAAGAGTTTCGTCGGGCGCTGGAGTGGGCCGATGTGGTGGTGATGTCTGATTACGGCAAAGGGGGGCTCACCCACATTCGTGATCTGATCGCACTGGCCCGCGAGATGGGCCGACCCATTCTGGTCGACCCAAAGGGCGACGAGTATGAGCGGTACTCTGGGGCCACCCTGCTCACGCCGAATCGAGGGGAGTTTTTCCAGGTGGTGGGACGGACGAAAACGGAGGATGACCTACGAGCTCGAGCCCATGCCCTGCGCGAGCGTCTCGGGCTGGACCATCTGCTGGTCACGCGATCGGAGGAGGGGATGACCCTCTTCTCGGCGGGCCAGCGTTTTTTTCATGTGCCGGCACAAGCACGAGAGGTGTTTGATGTGAGCGGCGCTGGTGATACCGTCATCGCAGCGCTTGCCGTTGCCCTGGCCTGTCACGAGCCCATTGACGATGCCGTGCGTCTGGCCAACAAGGCGGGGGGCATTGTGGTGGGTAAGTTAGGCACTGCGACCGTGAGCCATGCTGAACTCTTTGAGAGGGACGAATGACCATCATCGTGACCGGCGCGGCCGGTTTTGTCGGAAGCAATCTTGTTCGGGCCCTCAACGATCGGGGTGAGACCGACATCGTCGCGGTGGATGACTTCACCGATGCGGACCGCTTCAAAAATCTTGTGGACTGTGAGATTGCTGACTACATCGATCGAGAGGAGTTTTTGGATCTTCTTGAGAGTGACCAGCTTCAGCAGGCGCTCTCGTCGCTGCGAATTGACCTCGGCCCGGTTCGTGCGGTCCTCCACCAGGGCGCCTGTTCCGACACCATGGAGACAGACGGCCGCTTCATGATGGATAACAACTATCGCTTCAGTCGCGTGCTTCTCGATTGGTGCCAGCATCACGAAGTCCCGTTTTTGTATGCCTCATCCGCAGCGGTCTATGGGGGATCCGTCGTCTTTTCAGAGGATCGTCATTCGGAGGCGCCGCTCAATATCTACGGATACTCCAAGTTTCTCTTTGATCAGCATGTTCGTCGTCGTGCTGTTGGGGCCCGGGCGCCCATCGTCGGCTTTCGATACTTCAATGTCTATGGTCCGCGTGAACAGCACAAGGGCCGCATGGCCTCGGTGGCCTTCCATCACTTCAATCAGTTTCAGGCCGATGGCAAGGTGCGACTCTTCGAGGGCCACGACGGCTGGTCGGCGGGGTGTCAGCAGCGGGACTTTGTCTCGGTTGAAGATGTCGTGAAGGTGAATATGTATTTCCTCGACAAGGCCATGACCGACAGCCGTCTCTTTGGCATTTTCAATCTTGGAACGGGGCGTGCACAGACGTTCAACGAGGTGGCAGCCGCGGTCATCAACACCATGGCTCATGCGCAGGGAAGACCTCCGCAGACCATTGAAGCGCTCGTGTCTTCCGGCCAGATTGTCTATGTGCCATTTCCTGACGCCCTCAAGGGGAAGTATCAAAGCCATACCCAGGCCGACCTAAGTCGCCTTCGAAGCGCTGGCTACGCTGAGCCCTTCCTGTCGGTGGAGCAGGGCGTGAGTCGCTATGTGCAACAACGCCTGAGCGAGGCTGGCTAGCGCTCGCACCCCTTTGCCGCCGAGGGCTTGCGAGCCCTCTTGTCCGGCGGCACAAGGAGAACAAATGAAGGGACTGAATAAGTGGTCTGTCGCGGCTCTTGCGGCTGCGCTGTGGCTGAATGGCGTGTCTGCAATGGCCGCTTCAGTGGACGTAAACAAGGCCTCTCGTGCAGAGCTCGAGAGCGTGAAGGGTCTCGGCCCCGCACTCTCTAAACGCATCTTGGCAGAGCGAGATCAGCATGGTGCGTTCAAGAGCGCACAAGATTTGAGTCAGCGCGTCTCGGGGCTCGGTGAGAAAAAACTCAAGCGGCTGCAGAAAGGAGGCCTTGTGGTTCCGACGCTCAAGGTGAGCGAACCCGCACGGCCCAAGGGCCCGGATGCAGCCACTCCGAGGCAGAGGGTCGGAACCCCAAGCCATCGGCCCGCTGCCGCAGGGGGCTCGGGAGCGTCTCGCTAGACCTCTAGAATCAGGGGGATGCGAAGCCTCTTTTCATCCCCCGTCTGGGGCGCCTACTGGCGCCTTGCGCGTTTCGATAGGCCTGTGGGAATTCTGTTGTTGCTCTGGCCCACGCTCTGGGGCCTGTGGCTCGCTGCACAGGGACTGCCCGATCTTCCAAGGCTCGCTGTGTTCGTGGCGGGCACCGTGCTCATGCGCGCCGCGGGATGTGTTCTCAATGACCTAGCCGATCGCCGTTTTGATGGGTCCGTTGCGCGAACCGCGAACCGGGGGCTAGCCACTGGAGAGGTCTCGGTGGTGGGATCGTTGCTCTTTGCCCTGGCCCTGCTCTTGGCCAGTGCCAGCCTGCTTATTTTTTTGAATGATTTGGCGCAGCAGTTCGCACTCGTGGCGGCCTTTACGGCCGCAGCCTACCCGTACTTCAAGCGCTTTTTCCCCATGCCTCAGGCCGTGTTGGGCGTGGCTTTCGGCTTTGGTATTCCCATGGCCTTTGCCGACACCCTTGGCCAGGTTCCTCCCATCGCCTGGGTGCTCTGGCTTGGAAACGTGGCCTGGTCGATCGCCTATGACACGGCCTACGCCATGGTGGACCGCGATGACGACCTCAGGCTGGGTCTGCGCAGCAGTGCGATTACCTTTGGCTCTTACGATGTTCTTGCCGTGTCGGTCTGCCAAGCAGTCATGCTCGCTTCGCTTGCGGCCCTGCCGCTGAGCTTTCACCTTGGTCTGCCCTATGCAATGGGCTGGGTCGCGGCGTCTGCCTACTCAGTGGTTCTCCTGCGAAGACTCCGGTCACGTTCTCGACAAGACAGTTTCTATGTCTTTGTGGCGAGCCACCGGGTGGGAGGACTCATCTGGGCCGGCCTCGCCATTGATTTTGGACTGCAACTCTTATTTTAGGGCGCCGAAAGGCTAGGCCCCCTGAGAGATCTCGATGCTGCGCTGATAAGCGGCACGCAGGGCCCGCTCAATGAGGGTATTGAATCCACCGTCTTGCAGGGTTGCAAGGGCTGCCGCAGTGGTTCCGCCCTTCGATGTGACGCGCTCTCGGAGCGCTGAGGGCAGATCTCCAGACTCTGAGAGCATGAGAGCCGCACCCTTCACAGTCTGCGAGGCCAGCATTTGCGCCTGATGCGGCGGTAGCCCGAGTCGTTCGCCTGCCTGAACCAGGGCCTCCACAAAGGCAAAGACATAGGCAGGGCCTGAGCCGGAGAGGGCAGTGACCGCATCGAGGAGGGCCTCGCTCTCGACCCACTGAACTTGACCGACTGCCCGCATCAGGGCCTCCGCCTGGATCCTCTGCTCGGTTGAGATCTCTGCAGAGGCAACGAGCGCCGTCATACCCTCAGAGATGAGGGCGGGCGTGTTGGGCATGGCTCGAACGATTCGGGCGTGGCCCAGCAGGCTGCTCAAGGTTGCCAGCGTGGTCCCCGCGAGAATCGACAGCGTGGGTGGCGCACCAAGCCAGCGGCGTGTCGCGTCAGAAAGGCCGCCAAGGGCTGAGGCAATCTGCTGGGGCTTCACTGCAAGCACCAACCAGTCCGCGGGGACTTTGTCTTCAATGACCTCCGCAGAGGCCACTACCTGAAGAGAGGCTCCCTGCGCGGAGGCTTTGGGCGCCATGAGGACCCTGATGCGCTCTCGTGTGTCTTCCAGGGGCTCGATGATGGTGATGGAATGAACGTGAGCGCGGAGGCCGAGTGCCAATGCCTGCGCCATGTTGCCGCCCCCAAGAAAGGCAATGTGAAGCGAGCTGATTGTGCTCATTTGGGACCCCTGATGAGTGTTCGCCATGGCAGTCTGAGGGCGGTGAGCAGTCCGAAGTAGATGAGGGCAGCACCCACCAGAAGACCAGATAGGGCGAGGATACGCGTGAGCGGAGCGACTCTGAGGCCCGCCCAGTCGAAGTGGCTCGCACCCCAGACAAGAAATGCAGCCATGGCGCATGCAGCGAAGCCCGACTTCAGCAAAAGGCCGAGCCAGCCGGGCTGGGGCACGAATCCTCCAGAGCGTTTGAGACCTACAAATAAGAGCGCTGCATTGAGGCAGGCAGCCAAGCCCGTGGCCAGGGCAAGCCCCGCATGGGCAAAGACGGGAACGAGCGCCAGGTTGAGCAGCTGGGTAAAGACCAGGGTGAGGAGGGCGATCTTCACGGGCGTGCGAATGTTCTGTTGGGCATAGAAGCCCGGCGCCAAGACCTTGACCGCGATGAGCCCAAGGAGTCCCACGGAGTAGGCGACCATGGCCTGCGCAGTCATGCCGAGGTCTTGGTTGGTGAAGGCCCCGTAGTGAAAGAGGCAGGCGGTGAGGGGCTCGGCCAATGCAGCAAGGCCCAGAGCAGCGGGGAGGGTGAGCACCACCACCATTCGAAGCCCCCAGTCAAGAAGAGACGAGGCTCTTTCCATGTCCTTCTCTCCATGGGCCTTCGCAAGGCTCGGCAGAAGCACGGTTCCGAGCGCGACCCCAACGAGGGCGGTGGGAAACTCCATGAGCCTGTCTGCATAGCTCAGCCAAGAGACGCTGCCCGTTGCCAGTCCGGCCGCGATATGCGTGTTGATGATGAGACTCACCTGGGCCACCGAGACCGCGAGGCTCGCGGGCGCCATGAGGGTGAGCACGCGACGAACATGGGGGTCTGACCAGGCCTGCCTCAGGCTTTGAAGCGGCTGGCCCAAAAGACTGCGCAGGGTGAGCAGAAGGCCCAGCCGGTGAAGGCCCCAGACCTGAAGACCCAGTTGACAGACCCCGCCCACGAGCACTGCGACCACCAGGGCCCAGATGGGCTCAGCGAGGGCGGGGGCTAGAAGGAGTGCACAGCCAATGAACGACACATTAAGTAGCACTGGAGTGAAAGCGGGGAGCTTGAACTCGGACCAGGTGTTCAGGACGCCCGCAGCAAGTGCCACGAGTGAGATGAGGATGATGTAAGGGAACATCCACTGTGTCATGGAGACTGCGAGGTCAAAGCGAGCCGAGTCTCCCGCGAAGCCACCGGTCATAAGCCAGACCAGAAGGGGCGCGCCGACGATGGCAAGGAGGGTGACTGCGGCGAGAACGGCGCTCAGCAGGAGCGCCACCTCGCTTGCGAGTCGAGACGCCTCGCTGTCGCCCTGCTGCGCCTTGACCTGCCCCAAGACGGGCACGAAGGCCTGCGAGAAGGCCCCTTCTGCGAAGAGACGCCGAAGAAGGTTGGGCAGACGAAAGGCCACAAAGAAGGCGTCGGTCTGGGCACCCGCCCCAAAGAGCCCGGCGGTGAGGGTCTCGCGCAGAAGGCCAGTGACACGCGAGAGGAGGGTGAGGCTGCTCACTGCCGCAGCGGTCTTGAGTAGATTCATGAGAGCGGATATAGTGTAGGGCTTTCCGATTTGGATTCGAGAATTCCATGGCCAACTCCGCATCTGCACGTAAAAGTGCCCGAAAATCCGCAGCCCGCAGGCTTTTGAACGCCGGTCTGCGGTCGTCGTATCGCACGGCTGTTAAGTCCGTCCGTAAGGCGGTCGCCGCAGGCGATGCCAAGGCGGCTCAGGCTGCCTACACGGCTGCCAGCAGCGTCATCGATCGCATTGCAGACAAGAATATCGTTCACAAGAACAAGGCCTCTCGCCACAAGAGCCGTCTGGCCGCGGCGGTGAAGGCCATTTCTGTCTCGGCCTAGGCCCTAGCGTCGCTCTCCGAAGAGGGCAGATCCCACCCTCAGCAGGGTGGTGCCCTCGGGGTCGCTCTCTGCAATGGCCGACTCCAGGTCGGCAGACATTCCCATCGACAGCACGTCCATTGGAGCGCATTGCTCTTCGATGCCCCGCGAAAGCAGGGCCTGATGCATCTCGACTTTAAGCGTCCGCAGGGTTGCGAACGCCTCTCTCTGCTTAGCCTCATGGCTTGATGGTTCGGGGATGGCCATGAGGCCCCGAAGCGTCACCCGGCCGCAGGCCTGTGCGAGTTGACCCACCTCCAGGGCCAGTGCGGGTAACTCGTGGGCAAACACCCCAGACTTACTCGGCTCTGCGCTCACGTTGACCTGAATACAGAGTGCGAGCGGGGGTCGACCGGGGGGGCGCTGTTGAGCAAGTCGCTGCGCAATTTTGAGTCGATCAATGGTGTGAACCCAATCAAAGGTCTCGGCAACGTCTCGTGTCTTGTTGCTTTGAAGGGGCCCGATGAAGTGCCAGATGGGGCGGGGGGCATGGTCACTGAGTGAGGCGCTCACAGCCAGACTTTTGGCCAGCCCCTCTTGCACGTAGTTCTCGCCAAAGTGTGTCTGACCGGCCTCGAGGAGTCTGAGCACATCTTCTGCGGGAAAGGTCTTGCTGACCGCGATGAGCTGCGCGCGATCACGGGCCAACCCCGCCTGGTCGCAGGCCAAGTCGATCCGGTGAAGAACGTCCGCAAGGCGAGAGGGGAGCGTGCTCATGGCTGCGCTTCCCGCGGCCGCTCCCGATGGCGTGCCGATCCGACGACCATCTCAAAGCGCATCCATCGGCACTCGAGATCACCGTTAAACACAGGAACTCGCCGCGACGCTTTGAGGCGCATCGCGGAGTCAAGCTTGAGATCGTCACTGAGCAGCCAGGCTGTATAGCCTGAGTATTGACGTTTGAGCACCTCGCTCATGCGACGAGGCGCGTCGTCCTGCGTCGGATCGGAAACGTGCATCTCGAGCCGTTTTCCATACGGGGGGTTGCAGACCAGGAGGCCCTGACCCTCGGGACCGGGCGAAGGCGCAGCCGCGTTGAAAAAGTCTGCTGTCTCCCATTGAATCTGCGCGCAGAGAGTGGGGGGGAGCGCTCGGGCTGCATTCTCTCGGGCGACCTGAATGAGGCGAGCGTCTTGGTCACGACCAATCACGCGAGGCAGTGTGTGTGAGCTGGCTTGCTGCCAGGCCCGCGCGCAGGCTTGGCGGAGCGCGAGAAAATTCACACCCGAAAACACCGAGCCGGGCGCAAAATGCTCGCAGGAAAAACGGCGCGGCATGCTGGGGTGAAAGCCTGGCGCAAGTCCCGCATGTTGACCCACGGCCTCGATGAGCAGGGTGCCACTGCCGCACATGGGATCGAGCAGAGGATCTTGTGTGTTCCAGTGCGTCATCGTCATGAGGGCGGCAGCCAGGTTCTCGCGCAGAGGCGCCTCTCCCTTGGCGATCCTCCAGCCCCTTTTGAACAGGGGCTCACCACTGGTATCCACCGAAATGGTTGCCTTGTCTGAATCGATAAAGACCCAGACGCGGATATCGGGTGCGCGAGTGTCGACTGATGGGCGCTCGCCGGAGTGCTCGCGAAGCCGATCACAGAGACCGTCCTTGACCTTGAGGCCAGCGAGGTTGAGGGCGAGTGCAAAGCTCGGCTGTCGGCCTTGGTTCACGTCAACGCGAATCGTCTGCTTCGGCGAGAGGATTTTTTCCCAGGCGATTCGACGCGCAGCCTCCAAGAGATCATCGGGGCCCCTGAGCCGAACCTGATCCAGAAGAAGAAGGATGCGGGTCGGAATTCGGCACCAGAGGTTCGCGCGGGCGAGGGCCTCTGCGCTCCCCCGGAAGGACACGCCCCCTCGGCCCGCCTCGGCCTCGCTTACACCCTCGAGCGCCTGGAGTTCAGCGAGCAAGGCGGGCTCGAGCCCGCTGGGACAAACAGCAAAGGCCGACAGGGGCGATCGGCCAGACACCTAGAACGGCTTCACAACCACGAGAATGACCGTGGCCACGAGCACCACCACG
This sequence comes from Burkholderiales bacterium UBA2463, assembly GCA_002342295.1. Lineage (GTDB taxonomy): Bacteria > Pseudomonadota > Gammaproteobacteria > Burkholderiales > Burkholderiaceae_A > Hahnella. Next base: position 209,193 of record DDPR01000010.1, on the reverse strand, counting down.
GGGAGTTCGTTGAACCAGCGAAACCAGACATGCGAGCGTGTGCAGGTGCCGGCTGCAAACTGACGAACGAAGGCCCCGCAGACATGGTGGTAACCAATCAGGATGAGCACCAGCAAGAGCTTTGCGTGCATCCATCCATTGCCCGGGCCCTTTCCAATTCCGTAGCCCAGCCAGAGCCAAAGACCAAAGACCAACGTGCCAAGCATGAGCGGCATCATGAAGCGATAGAGTTTGCGCGACATGAGAAGAAGCCGATCTCGCTCGGCCGAGGGCGCATCCGTGGACTCGAGATTGGCATTGACCATGGCGAGGTTCACCAAGATTCTCGGGAGATAGAAAAGGCCCGCGAACCAGCTGACAAAGAAGATGATGTGAAGAGACTTGATCCAGAGCACGTCCATAGAGGTCCTTATTGGAGTTGTTAGGTACGAATTTCGCCAGAGCCGAACACGATGTACTTCAGGCTGGTGAGGCCCTCAAGGCCGACGGGTCCACGGGCATGCAGCTTGTTGGTGCTAATGCCAATCTCTGCGCCAAGGCCGTATTCGAAGCCATCCGCAAAACGGGTTGAGGCGTTCACCATGACCGATGACGAGTCGACCTCTCGCAGAAAGCGCATAGCCGAGCTGTGGTTCTCGGTGATGATGGCGTCGGTATGTGCAGAGCCATATTGCGCGATGTGGGCCATGGCCTCGTCGAGTCCTTCCACGAGCCGAATCGACAAGATGGGTGCGAGGTATTCCGTCGTCCAGTCGGCCGGCGTAGCGTCTATCAGGACGCTGGGGGGAAAGCCCTCGGCCTCGAGGACCTGGCGTGTTGCCGGGCAGACCCGCAACTCGACACCCTTGTCCTGATAGATGGTGCACAGGCGAGGCAGCACTGTGGCCGCAATTGATGAGGCCACCAAGAGGGTCTCCATGGTGTTGCAGGGCGCATACCGTTGCGTCTTGGCGTTGTCCGCGACCCGAATTGCTTTCTCAATGTCGGCCTGCGCATCGATGTAGACGTGACAGATGCCATCGAGATGTTTGATGACGGGAACAGTGGCCTCCTTCGACACCCTTTCGATGAGCGACTTCCCGCCCCGGGGGACGATGACATCCACATACTGAGGCATGGTGATGAGGGCCCCGACTGCGGCTCGATCTTGGGTCGCGACAATTTGAACGCCGTGGGCGGGCAGGCCCACATCGCGGAGCGAAGAGGCAATGAGTGCCGCGAGAAACTGGTTGGAATGAAAAGCCTCTGAGCCCCCGCGCAGAATGGTGGCATTGCCCGATTTGATGCAGAGCGCTGCTGCATCGATGGTGACGTTGGGCCGAGACTCATAGATGATGCCGATGACACCCAGAGGCACGCGCATCTGGCCGACCTGTATGCCGGAGGGTCTGCGTTTCATGGAGAGGATCTCGCCGACGGGGTCGGCCAATGCAGCCACCTGCTGGAGTCCCTCGGCCATGGCATCGATGGCCTTGTCAGACAGCGCCAGCCGATCGACGAAGGCAGCATCGTGTCCGGCCACTCGGGCCGCAGAGAGATCTTTCGCATTTGCGTCCCCCAGCGCATCCCGCGACTGAAGAATAGCTTTTGCAATCCTTAGCAGGGCGTCGTTTTTTTGGGCGCTTCCTGCCCGAGCCATGAGGCGCGACGCTTCGCGGGCCGCTTTCCCAATGGCAAGCATCTGGTCGGAGATGGAGTGGGTCATGATGTCTGCATAGAGGCGGGGCGCGCCAAAGAGAGTGCGAGTCGCTCCAAGGCCATCCAGGGGTCTTCGGAGCTGAGCCCTTTCACCATTGTATCGATGCGAGCCAGAGCCTGTAGAGCTGGAAGTGATTGGTCGGGTGGCAGTCGTCGGCAGGCTTGGGCCACGCTCCAGACGAGGATGGGAAGCGCCTCTCCCTCCTCGCGCAGTGCGCGAATCACGCGCAGACTTCTCTGGGCATCCCTCCCCAGAAGAGTCTCACCGAGGGTGAAGGGGTTGAAGCGGGCCTGGTCCGTTGCGCTGGCCTGCATCTGCTCCAGCGTGATGGGCTCCTCGGCGTTTGCCCGGGGAATGAATGCGAGCTTGAGAATTTCTTGATGGGCTGCCGACAGGTTGCCCTCGCACCGCGCCGCGAGCCACGAGATCGCAGCCGGCTCTGCACTGAGCCCCTGCGCCTTGAGACGACCGGCAATCCAGGTCGGCAGGCTCGAGCTCGGCATATCGGGGGCGGAGACCACCACACCCTGCTCGCTCACTGCGCTGAACCAGGCCGTTCCAGAGAGTGCACGGTCAAGACGCGGCAGCCGCAGAAGGAGCATGGCCTGATCACTCCCTGCATGTGCCCAGGCGATGAGTGTCTTGCCGCCCTCTATGCCGGGTCGTCCGGTGGGTAGGCGCAATTCGAGCAGGCGCCTGGCCGAAAAGAGTGAGGGCGAGTGGGCGTTGGCAAGCCAACTGCGCCAGTCGAAACTGCGGTCCGGGGTGTCTGACTCACGCTCGGTGAAGCCTTGCTCGCGAAGGACGCGACGCACGACTGTGCAGGCTTCGTCGGAGAGCAGAGGGTCGGCCGAGCAGACGGCAATAACGGTCGGGGGCGGCCTGCGCTGACAGGCCGAGGAAATGCTCGGGGCGAGCGATTCAGGGAGAAGTGGGTCGAGTCGGAGCTGCATCACGACGAACGGCTGCGATCCGGCGAAGAATCTGCAGCATCAGATCGTCCTCCATGGCTGCGTTCTGAAACCGCTCCGCATCTGCAGAGGCGAGAACATCTGATTCGCTGATGCTGATGTTGCGAAGCAGCTCAATGGTATCGGGGGGAACGAGCAGTCGACCACTGGCATTCTCAATTCGGAAGGAGACGATCATTCGCAATTCAATCTCGCGTGCTCGTCCAGAGCCGGAGTAGCCGACCACCTGCCGCATGGGCTGAATGCTAGTGATGAGAACCACCACCTCAGCATCTTCAACACTCTTTGCAAGGGTGCGCTTGTACCTCGCGCTCAACTCTCGCCGAAGCCGCTCCACAAAACCGCCGCCTGAAACGGGCTGCGCAATGGGTCCGGCAGCGGTGGGCTGAGCACCCGGACCCAAGACCAGAATTCGGTCGAAGTCAAAGACCAGACCCGCGCCGCGAACACGAAATCCGCAGGCCCCGACCGACAGAAGCGTGAGACTCGTTGCCCCCCAGCCCAGCGCAAGGGCGAGTCTGCGTCGAGTGAGGGAGGCGGGAGATGTCATGGCCACGAGGGTATCAGACCACGATGTTCACGAGACGGCCTGGAACCAAGATGATTTTGCGTGGTTCCTTGCCCTCACTGAACTTCGAGAATGCCTCGGAGCGCAGGGCGGCAGCCTCAACGGCCTCTCGGTCAGCGTTCGCAGGAACTGAGAGGCTTCCTCGGAGTTTTCCGTTGACCTGAAGCATGAGTTCGACGACCTCTCTGAGCAGCGCAGACTCATCGAGCTGAGGCCAGGGGGCATCGAGGAGATCCGGCTGGCCTCGAGTAAAGCCGAGGTCGACCCACAGTCGGCTAGTGATGTGGGGGACCACGGGGTACAGCACACGAAGCAAGATGCCCAGACCCTCGTGAAGCACAGCCTCGTGCTCGTGGCGGTTCGGGTCTGAAAGCCTCGGGGCATGATCCTCTAGTGCATTGAGCATCTTCATGCAGGCCGAGACCACGGTATTGAACTGTCGACGGGAGAAATCGAAGTCGGCCTGTTTCAGCAGTTCGTGGATAGATCTGCGCAGGGCCTTGGCGCCCTCCTCCTGAGGCGCAGGCACCGACTGAGCATCGAGGGTTGAGAGCCAGCTTTGGTGGGTGGCACCAAATGTCCAGAGTCGACGGAGGAATCGATGGGCGCCCTCGACGCCGGAGTCAGACCATTCGAGCGTCTGCTCGGGAGGAGAGGCAAAGATGGTGAAGAGTCGGGCCGTGTCTGCGCCGAAGCGGTCGATGAGAGCCTGCGGGTCGATTCCGTTGTTCTTGCTCTTTGACATCTTCTCGGTGCCGCCGATCTGGACGGGCTGGCCATCGGACAGCAGCGTGGCATGACTGGGCCTGCCCTTGTCGTCAAGATGAAGCGTGACATCGGCGGGGTTGAACCACGTCTTCCGACCCGATGCATCTTCTCGGAAATAGGTCTCGTTGAGCACCATGCCCTGCGTGAGCAGGTTCGAGAAGGGCTCATCGAAGCGAATGAGCCCGAGATCGCGCATGACCTTGGTCCAGAAGCGCGCGTAGAGCAGGTGGAGCACAGCATGTTCGATGCCGCCAATGTATTGGTCCATGGGCATCCAGGCGTGGATGCGTTCATCCACCATCGCCTCATCACTGTCTGGGCAGCAATAGCGCATGAAATACCAGCTCGAGTCGATGAAGGTATCCATGGTGTCGGTCTCTCGACGCGCCGGTGCTCCGCATGCGGGGCAGGGCACGTGAAGGAATGACTCGCAATTATTTAGAGGGTTGCCGGATCCATCGGGCACGAGGTCCGTTGGCAGGACCACAGGCAGATCGCGCTCGGGAACCGGAACCTCTCCGCAGGCTGGGCAATGAATAATCGGGATGGGTGTCCCCCAGTATCGCTGGCGAGAGATCCCCCAATCGCGCAGCCGCACCTGAACCTTTTTTTCGCCGAGGCCCTTTTGGGCAAGCAACTCAGCGACGGTATTGACGGCCTGTTCGTGAGGCTTGCCATTGAGTGGGCCCGACTCGATGCAGACCATCCCCTCTTTGGCGCCGTACCAGTCATGCCAGGTGGTGACATCGAATTCGGCGTCTGCGTGGGCCTTTGCCATGACGGGCTTGATGGCGAGCCCATACTTGCGGGCGAAGGCAAAGTCTCGTTCGTCGTGAGCAGGCACACCCATGACGGCCCCGTCCCCGTAGCTCATGAGCACATAGTTGCCCACCCATACCGCAATGGGCTCCCCCGTGATCGGATGGCTGACGCGCAGCCCCGTGTCCATCCCCTCTTTTTCGCGAGTGGCCAGGTCGGCCTCGGCGACACTTCCGGCCTTGCAGACCTCGATGAACTCAGCGAGTTCGGGATTGGTCTGGGCCGCATGCGAAGCCAGGGGGTGTTCGGGCGCCACGGCCATGAAGGTGACACCCATGATGGTGTCGGCGCGCGTGGTGAAGACATAGGCTCGACCGTCCTGAATGAGACGGCCCTGCGCATCCTCAATGGTGTGAGGAAAGGCGAAGCGGACACCCACGGAGCGACCGATCCAGTTTTCTTGCATGAGCTTGACCCGCTCGGGCCAGCCCAGAGATGCGAGGCCCTCAATGAGCTCATCGGCGTATCGGGTGATGCCGAGGTAGTACATGGGGATTTCACGCTTTTCGACCACCGCGCCCGACCGCCAGCCTCGGCCGTCTACGACCTGCTCGTTGGCCAACACCGTCTGATCGATCGGATCCCAGTTCACGGTGCCCGTCTTCACATAAGCGAGGCCTTTTTCGCGCATTTTGAGAAAGAGCCACTGGGTCCAACGGTAGTAATCGGGCTTGCAGGTGGTGCACTCGCGGGACCAGTCGATGGCCAGTCCCATGGCAAGCATCTGGCGTTTCATGGTGGCGATGTTTTCGTCCGTCCAGGCGGCAGGCGCCACACCGTTGGCCATGGCGGCGTTCTCAGCTGGCAGGCCAAAGGCGTCCCAGCCCATTGGCATGAGCACGTTATAGCCTTGCATGCGCAGTGAGCGGGTGATGACATCGTTGATGGTGTAGTTGCGAACATGGCCCATGTGGAGTCGCCCCGAGGGGTAGGGCAGCATGGAGCAGGCGTAATACTTGCCGCGAGGTTTGGCCGGGTCGCTCTCGATGACCCGGTAGGCATTCCGCTGTTGCCAGTCAGCCTGAGCCTGGGACTCAACGGCCGGCGCGTCGTAGTGAGGAGCGAGAGTCTGGGGGTCGCGGGGCGAGGATGAAGTGGGGGCGTGCATAACCCGCCATGTTACCGGCCGTAGAATTGGAGGATGTCGTCCTCCCACACCTCGACTCTCCTTGAGAGTCTGAACCCCCCTCAGCGGGAGGCCGTCACCCTTGCCGCAGAACCGGCCCTCATTCTGGCTGGGGCTGGGAGCGGCAAGACCAAGGTGCTGACGACACGCATTGCCTGGCTGATCTCTACGGGCCAGGTAAGCCCCTACGGCCTACTTGCGGTCACCTTCACCAACAAGGCCGCCCGGGAGATGTTGGCACGGCTCGGTGCGATGCTGCCTGTGAACTTGAAGGGTATGTGGGTAGGAACCTTTCACGGACTCTGTAACCGGCTGCTTCGGGCCCATCACCGGGACGCCAATCTGCCCATGGGCTTTCAGATACTCGACAGCCAGGACCAGCTCGCGGCCATCAAGCGACTGATGAAGTCTCTGGGCGTTGATGACGAGAAGTTTCCGCCGCGTCAGGTGCAGTCCTTTATCAACAGCGCCAAAGAGCAGGGTCTGCGGGCGCCGGATGTGGAGGACTCCGACGGTTACAACCGACGCTTCATCGAGCTCTACAGTGCCTACGATGAGCAGTGCCAGCGTGAAGGTGTGGTGGATTTTGGCGAGCTTCTACTGCGATCGGTGGAGCTGCTTCGTCGCCACACGGCGCTTCGGGACCACTACCGTAGCCGATTCGCCCACGTACTCATCGACGAGTTTCAAGACACCAACCCCCTGCAGTATGAGTGGCTCAAACAGCTCTCGACACCGGCCACCGGCGTCTTTGCGGTGGGGGACGATGACCAGAGCATCTATGCCTTTCGGGGCGCTGATGTGGAGAACATGCGCCGGTTTGAGAGTGAGTTCGGTGTGAAGCACCTCATCAAGCTGGAACAAAACTACCGCTCCCATGGACATATTCTGGATGCTGCCAATGCGCTCATCCGAAACAACACAGACCGCCTTGGCAAAAACCTCTGGACGGATGCGGGTGCGGGTGAGCCTCTTCGCGTAATGGAGGCGGCCAGCGACATGCTCGAGGCCCAGTGGATCGTCGAGGAGATTCGTAGCCTGGTGAACGAGGGGCTGCTTCGATCTGAGATGGCGGTGCTTTATCGGAGTAATGCGCAGTCACGAATTTTGGAGCAGGCGCTCTTTCAGGCCGGAATGCCCTATCGCGTATTCGGTGGTCTGCGATTTTTTGAGCGGGCCGAGGTGAAGCATGCACTGGCCTACCTGCGGCTCATGGAGAATCCCCATGAGGACACCGCTTTCTTGCGCGTCGTTAACTTTCCGACCCGCGGAATCGGTGCACGAAGCGTCGAGCAACTCGCCGATGTGGCCAAGCGCTCGGGCACAAGTCTTTATGCAGCGGCTGGTCAGCTTGAAGGCAAAGCGGGCACGTCAGTGCGAGGCTTCGTCGATCTCATTGAGTCGATGCGGTTTGAGACGCAGGGCCTCAGCCTGCGTGAGTTGGTGGAGGTGATGCTCGAGCGCTCCGGCCTCGTTCGGCATTTCGAGTCAGAGCGTGATGGTCGAGAGCGTGTGGAGAACCTGCAGGAGTTGGTGAACGCCGCGGCGGCTTTCGTCGTGGAGGATGCCCTTGTCGATGCGCCCGAGGCGCAGGTTAGTCCCCTGTCGACATTCCTTGCGCACGCCTCACTCGAGGCAGGAGACCATCAGGCGGCCGAGGGCCAGGATGCCGTTCAGTTAATGACGATCCACTCTGCCAAGGGCCTAGAGTTCCATGTGGTTTTTCTCTCCGGTCTGGAGGAGGGGCTCTTTCCCCACGAGAACAGCGTCAGTGAGGCAGACGGGCTCTCTGAGGAGCGTCGTCTCATGTATGTGGCCATTACACGGGCGCGTCGACGCCTCTATTTGTCTTTGGCTCAGACGCGAATGCTTCACGGACAGACGCGCTACAACATGCGCAGCCGCTTTCTTGACGAGCTCCCGGAGGGAACGCTCAAGTGGCTGACGCCTCGAACTGCGGCCCGCTCTGCACCTGCCTCTGCTTGGGCAATGCCTGGCGCTCCGCGCGCCCCTGCGGGCTCACGAGCCTCGGGGGGGTCGCGAGCCGGCGCCTCAGGCGATGCCTACATGGGCGGGCCGGCCAACCTCAGCGGACATCGCCACGACAGTGGTTTTCGCGTGGGACAGAGCGTGCGGCATGCGCGCTTCGGAGATGGTGTCGTGACGGCGCTGGAGGGTTCGGGTCAGGACGCGCGCGCGCAGGTTCAGTTCAAGCGAGAGGGCTCAAAGTGGCTCGCCCTCTCGGTCGCCAAGCTCGACGCTCTCTGAAAATACATCAACCGTGCTCGCGTAGAAAGATCCTTGCGCAATTGCCATCAGCAGAAGCGAGAGAGGAAGGGCAAGCATCAGGAGCTGATTGGGTGAGCCTCCCAGGCCTGAGAGGACCAGAGAGAGCAGGGTGCTCAGACCCACAATCATGACGCCCCAGGCGAGCGCGAACCGAAGGAAGGCCGACCGGTTTCTCCAGACGGCAAAGAATGAATAGAAGATGGACTTGCCTACCGAGAAGCCTCCCCATACAAGCAATTGAGGTGCGAACCAGAAGGCCATGGTGACCGGGATGTAGGCCAGCATGGCCACCAGCAGACCCAGAGGGGGCCCGATCTCGGCCTCCTCTGAAGGCCTGGGCCCCTCGGGGTTGAGAATGGCTCCCAGCCAGTCGCCCGCGACGAGCCATGAGGCGAGCACCACGAGGGCGACCCCGATGCCGTAGGCCGCACCCATCTGGAGCAGCCCGATGCTGGTGCGCTTGTCCCGAAATCCACTGAGGAGCATTCGGGGGCCAACGATCTCCGACTGATCGATGCCGCGCGCGATGGCAATGAAGCCAAAGCTGAGAGCTGGAGAGAGCAGGGCTGGAAGCACCACACCCAGCGCTGGAATCATGCTCGTGAGCACCACGAGAGACCAGTAGAGGACCATGGTGAGCGTCCAGATGAGGGGTCTTCGCATGAGGAGTCGAAACCCCTCTTTCACCCAAAAGAGGCCTCGAGAGCCCGAGACGACCACAGGTGTCTGAGTGAGCTTCATGTTCGCCCCTTCGCGTCTCGGCGGGCCTTGAGAATGCGCTCGAAGTGGCCTGGGTCTTTGGGGGTGAGCATGCTTGCCTTTCGTGGAAGGTGCCAATCGTAGAGGCGTGAAATCCAAAAGCGCAGGGCTGCGGCCCGAAGCATGACGGGCCAGGCGGCGCGCTCTGAATCGGTCAGCGTACGCACGCGCTCATAGCCTAAGAGTAGGGCCTCTTCATGTAGCGGGCTGATTGCAGAGGTGCCGGCGCTTTGTTCGGAAAGGCACCAGTCGTTGGCGGCAACAGCGAGGTCGAAGACAAAGTGATCGACGCCCGCAAAATAGAAATCAATGATTCCCGAGACCAGGGGGCGCGTATCTGTCTGGACAAAGAGCACGTTGTCGCGAAAGAGGTCGGCGTGCACGGCTCCACGCGGAAGCTCGGTGTAGACGTCGGACTCTGCAAATGCTTGCTGCTGAGCGAGTTCGTCTCTGAGGAGCGACTGTGACGCCTCGGGCAGAAAGGGCAGCACGCTGGGCACGGTCTCGTGCCACCACGAAAGACCTCGCAGATTGGGCTGCGAGCCAGTGAAGTCTGAGACGGCCTTGTGGGCCCTGGCGAGGACGCTGCCCAGTTGCTCGCAGTGCTCGGGCGAAGGCTGGCGCACATCGGACCCATTGAGTCGTGTGACGAAGGCTGAGGGCCGGTTCTGACAGGAGGTGAGGAGCGCACCTGCTCTCGAGGGCATGGGTCGCGGGCAGGGAATGCCTCGCTGTGAGAGGTGGTGCATCAGCGAGAGATAGAAGGGCAGTTGCTCTGCGCTGAGCTTTTCAAAGAGCGTGAGGACAAAGCGGCCCTCGGTGGTGTCGACAAAGTAGTTGGTGTTCTCGATTCCAGAGGAGATGCCTTCAAAGGCTACGAGGTCTCCCAGCGCGTACTCCCGAAGGAGGCGCTCAAGACTTCCCTGATCAACTGGTGTGAAGACCGCCATACCCCGAGTGTAGCCTCAGGGTCTGGCGTCCAGAGGGGGCCCGACAGGACCGAGAGAGCGCTTACCCGCTGATGCGCTTGATGAGGCTAGAGGTGTCCCAGCGGCCTCCGCCCATGGACTGAACATCGGAGTAAAACTGATCGATGAGCGCCGTAATCGGGAGGTGAGCGCCGTTTCGGCGGGCCTCCTCGAGGCAGAGTCCGAGATCTTTGCGCATCCAGTCCACCGCGAAGCCGAAGTCAAACCGACCCTCGACCATGGTCGAGCCTCGGTTGTCCATCTGCCAGGACTGGGCAGCGCCTTTTCCGATGACTTCGAGCACGAGTTTCATATCGAGGCCGGCCTTGCCGCCAAACGCGATGCCTTCGGAGAGTCCTTGGACGAGGCCGGCAATACAGATTTGGTTGACCATCTTGGCGAGCTGCCCGGCCCCGCTCTCGCCGATTCGGGTAAAGGCCTTGGAGAACGCCATTCCGACGGGTTTCGCGCGATCGAATTGCGCCTGATCGCCGCCCACCATCACTGTAAGCATGCCGTTGACCGCACCGGCCTGACCGCCAGAGACGGGTGCATCAATGAAGTGAAGGTTGTGGGCGTGAGCCTCAGCTGCGAGCTCGCGGGCGATCTCGGCAGAGGCGGTGGTGTGATCGACAAAGAGTGCGCCCTTAGCCATCCCGGAGAAGGCCCCATGGTCACCTAGCACCACGCTGCGCAGATCCGCGTCGTTGCCCACACAGCAGAAAACGATGTGGGCACCAGCCGCAGCCTCGCGGGGGGTGGCGGCCGAGTGTCCCCCGAATTCGCTCACCCAGGCTTTAGCCTTTTCAGCGCTGCGGTTGTAGACCGTGACCTCGTGTCCCGCGCGAGCCAGGTGGCCTGCCATTGGGAACCCCATGACCCCGAGGCCGAGGAAGGCCACTTTGGCGGGGGGGCAGGCGTCGTAGGTTTTGGCGTTGATGCTGGACATTGTGTACTCGTTTTAGTCGGATTCACCTTCGAAGGCCTGGTCGCGCTTCTTGCGGATGGCTGGCATGAGCATGAGCACGATAAGGACCAGGGCAAGCGCCAAGAGGGCGCCGGAGAGTGGACGCTCGACGAGGATAAACCAGTCGCCTCGAGACAGCGTGAGCGCTCGACGTAAATACTCCTCCATCATGCGACCCAGGATGAAGCCCAGCAGCAGCGGGGCAGGCTCGCATTTCCACTTTTTGAAGTAGTAGCCCAGGATGGCGAAGGGGATGGTCATCATCACATCCCAGACGCTGTTGTTCAGGCTGTAGGCGCCAATGCAGCAGAACATGAGAATGGCGGGGTAGAGCAGTCGGTATGGCACGCGCAGCAGACGAATCCAGAGTCCAATGAGCGGCAGGTTGAGCACCACCAGGAAGAAGTTGCCCACCCACATCGAGACAATGAGGCCCCAGAAGAGCGTGGGGTTGCTGGTCATAACCTGAGGGCCGGGCTGAATGTTGTGAATCATCATGGCCGCCACCATGAGGGCCATGACCGGCGTCGTGGGGATGCCGAGGGTGAGCAGTGGGATGAAGGAAGTCTGGGCACCCGCATTGTTCGCGGCCTCGGGAGCGGCAACACCCTCCACAGCGCCCTTCCCAAATTCCTGAGGTGTTTTGGAGATTTTTTTCTCAAGGGCGTAGGCCGAGAATGAGGCGAGGATGGCGCCACCCCCCGGCAGGATGCCAAGGATGGAGCCCAGCGCCGTTCCACGGAAGACGGCTGGCGCTGCGCGTTTCACGTCGGCCCGAGTGGGCATGAGGTTGGTGACTTTCTCTTTGAGCAGGTCGCGCGTCTCGTGCTGCTTCATGCTGTGGATGATTTCAGCAAAGCCAAACATCCCCATGGCAATCACAGCGAACTCAAATCCGTCCATGAGTTCTGGAATGTCAAAGTTGTAGCGAGCGATACCCGAGTTCACATCCGCACCAACGAGTCCCACGAGGAGGCCCAGCACGATCATGGCCAGCGCCTTGATGAATGAGCCGTGGGCGAGCACCACCGCGGCAATGAGCCCGAGGACCATGAGGGAGAAGTACTCAGCAGGCCCAAACTTAAAAGCCAGCTCGGCCAAGGGAGGGGCGAAGGCGGCAATGAGGAAGGTGGCGACGGTTCCGGCAAAGAATGACGCGAGGGCCGCCACGGCGAGGGCGAGCCCCGCCTTGCCCTTGCGGGCCATCTGGTATCCATCCAGGGTGGTGACGACCGAGGACGATTCCCCGGGCAGGTTGACGAGGATGGCCGTGGTCGATCCCCCGTACTGGGCGCCGTAGTAGATGCCGGCCAGCATGATGAGGGCGGTGGAGGGGTCACCCATCTTGAAGGTGACGGGTAGCAGGATGGCGATGGTGGCAAGTGGGCCAATGCCCGGGAGCACGCCAATGAGGGTGCCAAGAAGGCAGCCAACAAAACACCAGAAGAGGTTGGTTATGGTGAAGGCAGTGGTGGCGCCGAGCAGCAGGTTGTTGAGGAGTTCCATGATCGGACGCCCTTAGTTGGCCAGAGACGGGGGAAGGATGGGGAACTGCATCTCAAGGCCAAATCGAAAGACAAGGATGCAGAAGCTCGTGAGCACCACGGTAAGGCCCACCCGCTCCTTCCAACTCATCTCGTGGCTGCCCAGGCCCGCCAGGAGCACCAAGATGGGGCCGGCAATGAGAAAGCCTGCAACGGGCAGGAGTTGGGCGAACACCAAGACGCTCCCCAGCACCAGCACGAGGCCTCGCCAGTCTGTCTTTTCCATCTCTTCCTCTTGGGGGTTTCCTGACCAGAGGGAGAGGCCAAGAATGATGAGCCCCAAGACGATGAGCAAGGCTGATAGGAGGGAGGGGAAGTAGCCAGGGCCCATTCGCCGAGCCGTTCCCAGTCCGTAGTCCTGGGCGAAGTAAAGAAAGAAAATGCCGAACGCGAGAAACATGAGCGCAGCAAGAAAATCTTGTCGGTTATGAATTTTCATGGGCGAAAGGCTCTGCTGATGCGGAGAAGCCGCAGATTATGGCCGACTTCAGGGTGGCTGCAGATGATGGTAATCCCCAGTCCGCCTTCTATTACACTCACTGCCCTATGAGCCCATCCTTAACGCCCATGTCGGTCTCTGAGATTCGGCAGAAGTTCTTGCAGTTCTTTGCCGAGCACGGACACACCATTGTGGCCTCCAGTCCCCTGGTGCCCGGAAACGATCCGACCCTCCTCTTCACCAACAGTGGCATGGTGCAGTTCAAGGATGTCTTTCTCGGGCGCGAGCACCGACCCTATCGCCGGGCCACCTCGTCCCAGCGCAGTGTGCGCGCGGGTGGCAAGCACAACGACCTTGAGAATGTGGGCTACACCGCCCGCCATCACACCTTCTTCGAGATGCTTGGCAACTTTTCGTTTGGCGACTACTTCAAGCAGGACGCCATTCGTTACGCCTGGTCACTCCTCACCGATGTGTATGGTTTGCCCACCGAGCGCCTCTGGGTGACCGTCTATGCGGAGGACGATGAGGCCTACAACATCTGGGCCAAAGAGATTGGGGTGGCGCCAGAGCGGATCATTCGAATTGGTGACAACAAAGGTGCGCGCTATGCCAGCGATAACTTCTGGCAGATGGCGGACACGGGCCCCTGCGGCCCTTGCAGTGAGATCTTCTACGACCACGGGCCAGAGGTCTGGGGTGGGCCCCCAGGGTCGCCTGAGGAGGACGGTGACCGATACATTGAGATCTGGAATCTGGTCTTCATGCAGTTTGATCGAAATGACCAGGGTGTTCTGACCCCCCTGCCCAAGCCCTGCGTCGATACGGGCATGGGCCTTGAGCGCATCTCGGCCGTCTTGCAGGGTGTCCACAGTAACTACGAGATCGATCTCTTCAGGACCTTGGTGTCTGCAGCCTCGCGCGAGACCGGCTGCACGGACCTCGAGAACCCTTCGCTGCGAGTGATTGCCGATCACATTCGGGCATGCAGCTTTCTCATTGTGGATGGGGTGATTCCGGGCAATGAGGGTCGGGGCTACGTGCTGCGCAGAATCATTCGTCGAGCCCTTCGTCATGGACACAAGCTCGGTCAGTCACGCCCATTCTTTTTCAAGCTGGTCGACGATCTGGTTGCGCTCATGGGCGTGGCCTATCCGGAGCTTGCTCAGTCGGCGACCCGGGTGGCCGAGACGCTTCGTCAAGAGGAAGAGCGCTTTGGTGAGACGCTCGAGAAAGGCATGGGCATTCTTGGAGAGGCCATCGTGAGACTGCCGGAGGGCGGACGGCTTGATGGACAGACGGCATTCATGCTGTATGACACCTTTGGCTTTCCCCTGGACCTGACGGCGGATGTCTGTCGCGAGAGAGGCTTGAGCGTGGATGAGGAAGGCTTCGAGCTGGCGATGGGCCGACAGCGAGATCAGGCTCGTGCGGCGAGCAAGTTCAAGATGGGGGCGGCCTTGACGTATGAGGGGGCCCCAACCACCTTTGTGGGTTACGAGAAACTCGCCCACGGCGCCAAGATTCAGGCGATCTATGTGCAGGGCAGCGAGGTGAACACGGCTCCAGAGGGGGAGTCGGTGGTCGTGGTGCTTGATACGACCCCTTTCTATGCAGAGTCCGGTGGTCAGGTGGGCGATGCCGGCCTGCTGGTGGGCCAAGTGGGCTGGGTCCGGGTCGAAGACACCCAGAAGATCTCGGCAGAGGTATTTGGTCATCACGGCGTGGTGACTCGAGGCCGCGTGTCAGTGGGCGATTCGGTCGAGGCTCAGGTCGATCTGGAGCGTCGGGCGCAGACGGCTCGAAACCACTCAGCCACGCATCTCATGCACAAAGCCCTTCGGGAGGTCTTGGGTGACCATGTCCAGCAGAAGGGGTCTCTGGTCGATGCGGACAAAACACGATTCGATTTTTCGCATGGTGCCCCGGTCACCGCCCAGGAACTCTCGCGGATCGAGGCCCGAGTGAACGCCGAGATTTTGGAGAATTCCGCAACGCAGGCGCAGGTGATGGGTTTTGATGCGGCGGTCAAGGGGGGCGCGATGGCCCTCTTTGGTGAGAAGTACGGAGACTCGGTGCGCGTTCTTGACATCGGGTCGTCAAGAGAACTCTGCGGAGGCACTCATGTGGGTCGCACGGGAGACATTGGTCTTTTCAAGGTGGTCTCTGAGTCGGGAGTGGCCGCGGGCATTCGACGGATCGAGGCGGTCACAGGCCCCCGTGTGCTCTCGATGCTCCAGGACCTCGAGGGTCGGGTCCATGAGGCTGCGGCCTTGATGAAGGCTCCTGTTCAGGAGCTCACGCCCCGGCTGACCCAGCTTCTCGATCAGATGCGGGGCTTAGAAAAAGAGTTGGCTCGGCTGAAGTCGAAGCTTGCGGCATCTGCTGGAGATGACCTCTTGAGCCAGGTCCAAGAGATCAGGGGCGTGCGCCTGCTCGCTGCCCGGGTTCAGGATGTCGATGTCTCGGCCCTTCGAGACATGGTGGATCAGCTCAAGAGCAAGCTGAGCAGTGCCGCAATCGTGTTGGCGGCGGTGGACGGGGACAAGGTGAGCCTCATCGCCGGGGTCACTCAGGACCTCACTTCCCGCCTGAAGGCCGGAGACCTGGTGGGGCACCTCGCCGCGCAGGTTGGGGGCAAGGGAGGGGGCCGACCCGATATGGCCCAAGGCGGCGGAACCAACCCATCTGCACTTGCAGGCGCACTGGCAAGCCTTCCCGCCTTCGTTGAGGGCAAGCTCGGATGAGTCCCATTTCGGTCGATCGCCTCTTGGACGTCAAGGGTCTGAGCTGCCCTCTGCCCATCTTGAGGACAAAAAAAATGCTGGGTGAGATGCAGTCGGGCCATGTGCTGGAGGTGATTGCGACCGATCCGGGCGCCTGGGATGACTTTGCATACTTCTGCAAGCACACTGGACATCAATTGGTCGAGGCCAATAAAGGCGAAGCCGAGCTCCGCTTCCTGATTCGCTGCCGCTAGGGCGCGGCTACTGCAGGGCCTTGAGCTGACCTTGCACCTTGTCAAGCGTTGATTGAAAGTCCGCTAGGCGGGCGCGTTCCTGGGTGACCACGGCCTCGGGTGCGCGCGCGACGAACTGCTCATTGCTCAGCTTGTTGAGTGCCCTGGCAATCTCGCCTTCGAGTCGCTCGACCTCCTTGCTCAGGCGCACGGTCTCGGAGGCCACATCGATGTGAACCTCGAGCATGAGTCTCATCCCTCCGACGATCTGCACGGGGGCGGAGAGGGGCTGCCCCGACTCGCTCAGCGTCGGGACAAAACTCACCTCGCTGAGCCGTCCAAGGGCGCGCAGGCCCTCCGCCATCAGGGCCCGCTCATCAGAGGGTTGTCGAAGGTCGAGCCCTGCGAGGTGGGTGGCTGAACCGTCACCATCCACGCTCACGCGCAGAGGCACGCGCTCGGCCGGCGAGAGCCCCATCCCGGAGCGCAGGGATCGAACCGCAAGCACCATGGCCTTGAGCTGGTCCATGAGGGCATCCGCACCGGAGTCGATTTTCTTGGGTTCGGCCACGGGGTAGGGGGCCAGCACAATGCTGTCAGCTTCACCCGCCGAGAGCTTGGGGGAGCGGCCCGCAAGCGGCGCGACGACCTGCCAGAGGGCCTCTGTGATGAATGGAATGATGGGGTGCGCCATGCGCAGAATAACCTCAAGCACTCGGATGAGCGTGCGCCGGGCCGCCTTGGCGACATTCTCGTGAGGGCTGTTGAGTGAGGTTTTGGCGAGCTCCACATACCAGTCGCAGAATGCATTCCAGACGAACTCGTAGATCTCTTTGGATGCGAGATCGAAGCGGTAGCCGCGAAGGTGCTCATCGACCCGGGCCTCCACGCGTTGCAGCTCAGATGTAATCCAGCGATCGACAAAACTGAAGTAGAGCGGCCCGTTTGGGCCACAGTCGCCCATGCAGACCGAAATGCCATTGTCTTTGTTCTCGCAGTTCATGAGTACAAAGCGCGTCGCATTCCAGAGCTTGTTGCAGAAGTTGCGATAGCCCTCGCAGCGTGACAGATCGAAGTTGATGTTGCGACCTGGCGTGGCAAGGCTTGCAAAGGTAAAGCGAAGTGCGTCGGTGCCGAAGGCCGTGATGCCTTGAGGGAACTCCGCGCGAGTTTTTTTCTCGATCTGCGCGGCCTGCTTCGGGTTCATGAGACCTGAAGTGCGCTTGCGAACGAGTGCATCGAGGTCGATGCCATCGATGAGGTCGATGGGGTCAAGGGTATTGCCCTTGCTCTTACTCATCTTCTGGCCCTCACTGTCACGCACCAGTGCGTGCACGTACACGTGGCGAAACGGCACCTGACCCGTGAAGTGCAGGGTCATCATGACCATGCGCGCGACCCAGAAAAAGATGATGTCAAAGCCTGTGACGAGCACGCTGGAGGGTAGGAACTGGGCGAGGTCTGGTCGCAGCCGGGGTGAGCCAAAACGCAGGTCGGTGCGACCGCCGCTTTGCGGATCCCACTCACGCCCCTCCTCGGTGAGCGTCGAGAAGGGCACGAGCGCAGATGAAAACCAGGTGTCCAACACGTCCGCGTCTCTGACGAGGGGACCGTCCCAGCCTGCAGCATGGGCTTGCTCCTGAGCCTCTTCATCGTTGTGGGCGACAAAGACTGTGCCGTCTTCTATGGGCCGGCCCCCGGAGTCGGCCTTGTACCAAGCGGGAATCTGATGGCCCCACCAGAGCTGACGCGAGATGCACCAGTCCTGAATGTTGTCGAGCCACTGACGATAGGTATTGGCCCAGTTTTCGGGAAAGAAGACCAATTCGCCTGAGTCCAACACCTCGAGGGCGCGCTGAGCGATGGAGCGGCCCGGCGTGTGCGTTCCCTCGGGCGCTGGCTTGCTCATGGCCACGAACCACTGGTCCGTGAGCATGGGCTCGATGATGGCCCCGCTGCGATCGCCCCTCGGGACCATGAGTTTGTGCCTCTTGGTGCTCACAAGAAGGCCCTGCGCCTCAAGATCGGCCAGCACCTTCTTGCGGGCCTCTGTGCGCTCGAGCCCGCGATAGGCCTCGGGTGCCTCGTCATTGACGTGTGCATGAGGCGTAAAGATGGAGATGGGCGTGAGCTTGTGGCGCTGGCCCAGAGCGTAGTCGTTGAAGTCGTGCGCGGGGGTGATCTTCACGCAGCCGGTTCCAAAGCTGGGGTCGACATAGTCATCGGCCACGATGGGTAGGTGGCGCCCGACCAGGGGCAGCACCGCCATCTGACCAACGAGGTGGGCATAGCGCGGATCCTCGGGGTTCACCGCCACCGCGACGTCGCCGAGGAGCGTCTCTGGCCGGGTGGTGGCCACGACGAGACTATCCTGGCCACTCGCAAGCGGATAGCGAATTTCCCAGAGGTGGCCCTCCTCCTCTTCGCTGACCACCTCGAGGTCGGAGACCGCAGTGAGCAGGGCGGGGTCCCAGTTCACCAGGCGCTTTCCACGATAGATGAGTCCCTGTCTAAACAGGCTGATGAAGACCTCTTTCACCATCGATGAGCAGGCTGGATTCATGGTGAAGTACTCGAGCGCCCAATCACAGCTTGCGCCGAGTCGGCGCATCTGGCGGGTGATGGTGGAGCCCGACTCCTCTTTCCAGGCCCAGACTTTCTCGAGGAAGGCCTCGCGTCCCAGCGTGTGCCGACTCTGCCCTTGTGCATCAATCTGTCGCTCGACGACCATCTGTGTGGCAATGCCCGCATGGTCAGTGCCTGGAAGCCATAAGGTGTTGTCACCCTTCATGCGATGCCAGCGTGAGAGGGTGTCCATGAGGGTCTGGTTGAAGGCGTGACCCATGTGGAGCGTGCCCGTGACATTGGGCGGAGGCAGCTGGATGCAAAACGCCGACGCGCCGGCTTGTGTGCCGGCAGCATAGAGCCCCCGGCGCTCCCACTCGGGTCCCCAGTGGGCCTCAAGCAGGGCGGGCTCGAAGGATTTGTCGAGTTCTGCCAAGGCTAAGAGGGTTCGGGCGCGCTCGCCGCCAGGTCGTGACGCGTGAGCGGGTAGCCCCGATCCCGGTAGAAGACGAATCGCCCTCGAGCCTTCTGTTTGTCTTCTTCGTCGGGCCCCACGATTTCAAAGACTCGATCGAATCGACTGAAGAAGTCGGGCACCTCGTCATCGAGGTTGAGAAGCAGATGGGGGACACGAGGCAGTTCGGGCGTCC
This sequence comes from Burkholderiales bacterium UBA2463, assembly GCA_002342295.1. Taxonomy (GTDB): domain Bacteria; phylum Pseudomonadota; class Gammaproteobacteria; order Burkholderiales; family Burkholderiaceae_A; genus Hahnella. The sequence goes on along the minus strand of DDPR01000010.1, from coordinate 190,102 downwards.
AGGACTGCTGGCAGAGGATGACGGGTGATTCGTCTGCCAGGGGGTGGTCGTGATGAACGTGGGCGATGAAGTCGTCCTCGGAGAACGAGTAGAGCAGGTCATCAAAAGCGAAGAGCCGCTCCGCGAGGGAGCAAAAGACCACGAGTGGCTTCTGGTCGGTTGCGGCCTGGCTGCGGATGGCCTTCCTCACCAGCCTGCAGGCATGGTGAAGCCGGTCAGGGGTGTTGAAGTGGAAGTCGACACTGGTCACGCCACGCCGTGCTTCAGGAACTCCACAAGCAGGCCGACGGGGCGACCCGTTGCTCCCTTGCTCGAGCCGCTCTTCCAGGCGGTTCCGGCAATGTCGAGGTGGGCCCAACGAAAGCCCTTGGCAAACCGCCACAAGAAACAGGCCGCCGTGACACTGCCTGCCGCGCGGCCCCCAATGTTGGCCATGTCGGCAAAGGGCGACTTCAGCTGCTCTTGGTAGTCCTCTTCGAGGGGCATGCGCCAGGCCGCATCGAGGCTTGATTTTCCGGCTTTGAGCAAGGCCTCAGCAAGAGCATCGTCGGCTGTGAAGAGGCCCGAGTTCACTGCCCCCAGCGCCACCACGCAGGCGCCCGTGAGGGTGGCAATATCGATTACGGCCGCCGGCTTGAAATGTTTTTCGACATAGGTGAGGGCATCGCAGAGGATGAGGCGTCCCTCCGCATCGGTATTGAGGATCTCGACGGTCTGGCCGGACATGGTGGTGACGATGTCTCCGGGCCGCGTGGCCGTGCCGCTGGGCATGTTCTCGCAGGTGGGGATGACGCCAATCACATTGCGCTTGAGGTTCATCTCGGCCACGGCGCGCATCACGCCGAGCACGGTGGATGCACCCGACATGTCGTACTTCATCTCGTCCATGTCTGGCGAGGGCTTGATGGAGATGCCTCCCGTGTCGAAGGTGATGCCCTTGCCGACCAGCACGATGGGGGCCTCTTTGGCGGGTCCGCCCGAGTGGTGCATCACGATGAGGTGCGGCGGCTGGGCAGACCCGCTGGCCACCGCCAGCAGCGCATTCATGCCGAGCTTTTCCATGGCCGCACGATCGAGCACTTCGGTCTTGAGGCGAAACTGTCGGCCGAGCGTTTTGGCGGTCTGGGCAAGAAAGCCCGGCGTGCAGATGTTGGGAGGTAGGTTGCCCAGGTCTTTGGAGAACTCCAGCCCATTGGCGAGGGCCTGTGCCTCCTTGATGAGGGTGGGTGCATCGGTGGGGCGCATATCCCCCGGCAGAAGCATCTCCACCTCTCGAAGCGCGGGCAGGTCGGGCTTGGCGGGTTTGGGTGATTTTGTGGTCTTGGCCTCGTCCGCAGGACCATTGTCTTTTCGTGTTTTGAACCGGTCGAAGCGGTAGAGAACCTCTCGGCAGGCCACGACGTGCATCTGGAGACGCCAGGCACCATCGGAGGAGCCGGGCGCGAGTTCACTGAGGTAGGAGGCCACTCGTTTCACGCCCTTGAGGGGCGTCATGGCCCTTGTCGCGGCGCGAACCACCTCTGCATAGGCTTTCTCGGAGAAGGCCTCCCGCTTACCGCAGCCCACCAGAAGCACCCGACTGACGGGCAGGCCGGCCACGTCACGCATGAGATAGGTGCTGCCTTGTTTGGCGTCGAAGTCACCGGCCTTGAGGATTTTCGCGAGGGCGCCGTTGGAGACTTTGTCGACCACCCGGGCCGAGGCAGTGAGTTCAACGCCCGCGGGGGTGGAGAAGAGTGGAATCCATGCGCAGTCAGCACTGGCCCGATCGACGGGCTTGTTACTGGCAACGAAGTTGGGTGGCTCGCGGACTTCGCCTGGGTCTTTGGGCTCGCGCGCTTCTCGGGACTCTTTGGTGATGGCTGTCATGACACAATGCTCTGGTCTAAAGCGCCATTATAAATTGTCGTGATCTTTCACAAGTCCCTGGTTGAAGAGTTGCGGGGCGTGGCAGGGGTTGTGTTTGCAACCCTCCTCACCATCGTGGTCACGTCAACGCTCATTCGAACACTCGGCCGTGCAGCCTCTGGGAAGGCCGACGCCGAGTTGTTGCTGCCCCTGATCGCCCTCTCGACGGTCAGCGCGCTCACCCTCGTCATCAGCCTGACGGCCTTTATGTCTGTTTTGCTTGTGCTCTCTCGGATGTGGAAAGAGTCCGAGATGGTGGTCTGGCTGGCCTCTGGTCAGAGTCTTCGCCGATTTATTCGACCCATCTGGTCGTTTCTCTGGCCCATCGTGTTGCTCATTTCATTTGTGAGCCTCTTTCTTGCGCCTTGGGCCCGTGAGCAGTCAGAAGCACTCAAACAGGGGTTTGAGTCTCGCGAGGAGGCCCGTCGTGTCGCGCCCGGTCAATTCGGCGAGTCCCAGACGGGCAAGCGTGTGTTCTTCGTCGAGAATCCGGAGTCGGACTCGGCCGAGTTGGGCATGGTCTTCGTGGTCACGCGAGAGCCCGATGGCCGCGAGACCGTCCTGATGGCGAGCCGGGGGCGTTTTCGAACGGATGACGAGGGCCAGCCTTGGGTCACGATCCGTGACGGGACCCGAACCGATTTGCCCGCCTGGCAGGTGGCCGGCCAGCGCGCTATTCGAACCATGACCTTTCAGAGCTACGAGCTCGAGGTGGACTCCTCGCCCGGCGGAGCCTCCATCGAGAGCAGCGTACGAGCGCAGTCCCTGGTGTCGCTCCTTCTTCAGCTCGGTCCGCAGCAACTCGGTGAGATCGCCTTTCGCATCGGCACCCCCATGGTCTGTCTCCTGCTGGGTCTGCTTGCCATTCCGCTCTCGGTGGTCAACCCACGCATGGGGCGCTCCTTTCATTTGCTCGTGGCCTTTCTAATCACCATGACAGCGAACAACCTGCTTTCGGTTACGCAGGCCTGGATTGCGCAGGGGCGTGTGAGTTTTGCCATGGGCTGGTGGCCCCTGCCCTTGGCGCTCACACTCCTTTTTGTGGCCTTGATGTGGTTTCGCTCGGGACTGCGGCGGGGACCGCTCGAGATGGTGTGGCTGGGTATTCGAAGGCTTCGATCACAGTCATGAAGGTCCTGCACTGGCCACGGATGCACACCTTCGATCGCTATATGGCGCGAGCCATTTATGGCCGGGTGATCTTCGTTCTTCTCGGATTCGTCGGTCTCTTTGCGCTGATTGATTTGGTGACCGAGATGGAGAACCTGGGGCGCGGCTCCTATGGGTTGAGTCAGATGATTCAGTTCACGCTCCTTCGGATGCCATCGATGGCCGCGGAGCTCATGCCAGTGGCCAGCCTCATTGGGGCCCTGTGGGCGCTCGCGGGCTTGGCGGGCACATCCGAATTCACGGTGGCGCGAGCGTCGGGTCTGCGCCCGATGCACGTGGTCTCGACTATTCTTCTTGTTGGGCTGCCCCTGGTTGTGTTCACGGGCGTGCTGTCCGAAGGGGTTGTCCCTTGGTCTGAGGGCGCTGCGGCGCGCCTGAGGTCGGGGGCGATCGGCAGCGCGAGTGTCGATTCTCTTCGGTCCGGCTATTGGCTGCGAGATTCGCTCGGTGAGAGCACGATGAGTGCTGACTCTCAGGACACGCGCGAGCGCATGGTGAATCTTGTGAGTGGAACGGCAGACGGACAGATGCGTGGTGTGGTGATGTATGAGTTCGACGCAAACCGGAGGCTCTTGCGTGTGATTCGTGCAGACCGGGCCGTGGTGACCGAAGTTCCAAGGCCTCAGGGCGTCGTGACCCGCTGGGTTCTGGAGAATGCCAAGCGCATCACCGTTCGAGCAGATGGCGGCACGCGTGTCGACACCATTGCGAGCCTTGAGCTTCTCTCCGGCCTCTCAAGCACCACGCTCGGTGCGCTGCTGGTGAAGCCTGAGCAGATGTCCGCCCGAGACCTCTGGGCCTACAGCCGGTACCTGCGCTCGGGGCGCCAGAGCGCCACGCGCTACGAACTCGCCTTCTGGAAGAAGGTTTTCTATCCTCCCGCGGTCTGGGTGATGCTTCTTCTGGCCCTTCCGGCGGCCTATCTTCAGGCGCGAAGCGGCTCGGTGGGGCTCAAGGTGTTCCTCGGCATCGTGGCGGGAGTGGGCTTTCATTTGATTAACAGCCTCTTCTCGCACCTGGGCATTCTGGGCTCCTGGCCCCCCGCGTTGGTGGCGGCAGTGCCGAGCCTTTTTGCGCTCGCACTCGCTGGCGCATTGCTGGCACGCATTCAGCGTCGAGCGATCTAAGGGCGGCGCCGCGGGCTGCGGGGCTACAATGCGCGACATGACGCATGCCTGCACGCTGACGCCCTCCGGAAAAACCTTCCCTGTCGATGCCCACGAGACCATCCTAGAGGCGGCTCTTCGCGCGGGCATCGTTCTGCCCTATGGCTGTAAAGATGGTGCCTGCGGCTCCTGCAAGGCGAAGATCTCCTCGGGGTCCGTCGACTACGGTGACTATCAGACCAAGGCCCTCAGTGATTCGGAGCGCGCAGATGGCCACCTCCTGCTGTGCCGCGCAACGCCCCTCAGCGATGTCACGATCTCAGCGCGCGTGGTGGCTGCGGAGGGCATGATTCCCATCCGCAAGATGCCCTGTCGCGTCTCGAGCATCGCGAGAGTGGCGCCCGATGTTGCGGTGGTGATGTTGCAGCTGCCGGCCACTGAAACCTTCCAGTTCCTGGCGGGCCAGTACATCGATATTCTCCTGAAGGACGGCAAGCGTCGCAGTTACTCTATGGCCAATGCGCCCCTTGCCTCCAATCAGATCGAGCTTCACATTCGACACACTCCCGGCGGCGCCTTTACGGACGCCCTCTTCGGGAGCGGGACGCCCTCAATCAATGCGGTGAAGGAGAAGGACATTCTTCGCTTCGAGGGGCCGCAGGGCACCTTCTTTCTGCGTGAGGACAGCGCCCGCCCCATCGTGTTTTTAGCGAGTGGAACGGGCTTCGCGCCCATCAAGGCAGTGGTTGAGCACATGCGTGCAAAACACATCGAGCGGCCTGTTGTTCTGTATTGGGGTGGGCGGCGACCGGTCGATCTTTATATGAATGAGCTGGCCGAGACCTGGGCCAAAGAAATGCCCTCCTTCACCTATATTCCCGTGGTGAGTGATGCACGACCGGAGGATTCGTGGACGGGTCGAACCGGCTTTGTGCATCAGGCGGTCATGCAGGATCTGCCCGATCTGTCAGCCCACTCGGTTTATGCCTGTGGTGCTCCGGTGGTGGTTCAGGCCGCGCTGCGAGACTTTACGGCGGTGTGCGGCCTGCCCGAGGACGAGTTTTTCGCCGACGCTTTCACGACCGCGGCCGACCTGGCAAAGACTGCGAAGCTCGAAAACGTTTGAGCGCGCGCCCCGTGGGCGTGTCCTGCTCTGCGATGAGCGGGGGCGGTCCGCTTGCGACGACCTCGCCGCCCAGGGCGCCCCCCTGGGGGCCAAGGTCAATAAGCCAGTCCGCCTGCGCCCAGAGGTCGAGCTGGTGCTCAATGACCACGACGGTGTGCCCAGCGTCCACGAGACGGTGAAGCGCGTGAATGAGACGTTCCACATCCGCCATGTGAAGCCCCACAGTGGGCTCATCCAGAACGTAGAGGGTCTGTCCGCTCTGCCGAGTCTTGGCGAGCTCGGTCACGAGCTTGATGCGCTGAGATTCGCCACCCGAGAGCGTGGGACTGGGCTGGCCAAGCCCTAAATATCCGAGGCCCACGTCGGCCAAGAGTTGGAGCGGGCGTTGGATGGTTGGAATGGCGTCAAAAAAGATAAGGGCCTCATCCACACTCATGGCAAGCACATCGGCAATGGTCTTGCCACGCCAGAGTGCCCCGCGGGTCTCTGCGTTGAATCGAGCGCCTTGGCATCCGTCGCAGACCACTCGCACATTCGGCAGAAAACTCATTTCGATGGTCTGCCATCCCTGGCCCTCACAACTCTCGCAGCGGCCTTGGCCTGTGTTGAAAGAGAAGCGGTTGGCTGCCCAGCCCCTGCGTCGGGCATCCTCGCTGTCTGCGTATAACTTTCGAATGTCGTCCCAGAAGCCCACGTAGGTGGCGGGTGTGGAACGCGGGGTTTTTCCAATCGGGGTCTGATCGACTTCGAGCACCCGCTCGATGTCGCTCCAGCGCGTAATTTCAGAGCAGCCATCCCACCTGGCCGCGAGTGCGCGGCCGGCCCGAGTCCGTTGTTGCCCAACCATCTTGGCGAGGTTGTGGCGCAGGACGTCACGCACAAGGGTGGACTTCCCAGAGCCCGACACTCCCGTCACCACGGTGAGTCTTCTCAAGGGAATACCGACGGTGATGTTCTTGAGGTTGTGTAGGGTGGCCCCACGAATCTCCAGCCATTCTGTGGACGCGGGGCGCTGGGGGTGCTCGGGGTGCTTCATGGGCTCCCGGAGATAGCGACCCGTGACAGAGGTCCGAGAGGCCATGAGATCGGCCTGGCTCCCCTGGGCGACGACTTGTCCGCCGAGTCGCCCCGCGCCGGGGCCCATGTCGACGAGGAAGTCGGCCATGGCGATGGTTTCCTCATCATGCTCAACCACGACGACCGTATTGCCCTTCTCTTTGAGCTGCCTCAGAAGCGCGAGAAGGGCCTCATTGTCTTGGGGGTGGAGCCCAATCGATGGTTCGTCAAGGATGTAGCAGACTCCTTGCAGATTCGAGCCGAGTTGGGCCGCGAGTCGAATGCGCTGCGCTTCTCCGCCCGACAGAGTGGGGGCCGCACGGTCCAGGGAGAGATAGCCGAGGCCGACGGAGCGCAAGAAATCGGTTCGTGCGCAGATCTCTTGGACAAGACCTTGACCGATGGCCTTTGCGCGGTCATCGAAGGATTGAGAGAGGGTCTGCAGAAAATGAGGCACCTCATCAATGGCCATGCGTGACACGTCGTGGATGCCTCGCCCTAATAGGGAGATGGCGCGTGCGGTCTCATTCAGTCGGGCTCCGTCGCAGGCGGGACAGACCACCTCTGCGAGATCGGCCTCTTCGGTCTCAGAGGCCAGAAAGCGTTCCTCTTCGCCGGTCTCTTCCTCACCGAGGCCTGAGAGCATGAGGCCCGTTCCCGTGCACTCGGGACACCAGCCCAACTTGGTGTTGTAAGAAAAGAGTCGCGGCTCGGGCTCGGGAAGGCTGAGGCTGCAGCTTGGACAGGCTCGCTTGGTTGAGAGGAGCTGCACGCGGATAGGCCCCTCTCCCGAGAGGGGGGAGAGAACGCAGAGGCTACCCTGACCCTGCTCAAGCGCCTGCCCTATGAGGCGACGAACCTCCTCTTCCGACTCTGGTCGAACCACCACGTCACCAATCGGAAGTTCGATGGTGTGTTCCTTGTAGCGATCAAGCTTTGGGAAGGGGGAGGTGGGGACGAATTCCCCATCGACTCGCAGATGCGTGTGGCCACGCCCTGCTGCCCAGCGGGCGAGGTCTTGGTATATCCCTTTTCGCGATAGAACGAGCGGCGCCAGAAAGCCGACATGCGAGTCGCGGTGCTCTCTCAAGATGGTGGCGCAGATGGCCTCTGGGCTCTGCGGAGCGATGGGCGTATGGCAGTCTGGGCAGTGCTGCTGACCGAGCTTCACATAGAGCAGGCGCAGGAAGTGGTGAATCTCGGTCAGCGTGCCCACCGTGCTCTTGCGGCCACCGCGACTGGTGCGCTGCTCAATGGCCACCGTGGGTGGGATGCCATAGATTGCGTCGACTTCGGGCCGCGCAGCTGGCTGAACGAACTGACGAGCATAGGCATTGAGCGACTCGAGGTAACGGCGCTGGCCCTCGGCAAACAGGATGTCGAAGGCGAGGGTGGACTTTCCAGAACCCGATACGCCCGAGATGACGGTCAGCTGATCCCGGGGAATCTGCAGACTGACGTCTTTGAGGTTGTGCTCTCGAGCGTGCAGGATCTCGATGGCGTGTTCGTGAGCGCCCCTTTGTCTCTGAGAGGCGGCGCTCGTTTGTGCGACATCGGACACCGAGAAGGTCGCCGCTCGCTTCAGCGCTTGGCCCGTATGCGAGCCCTCGCAGGCCATGATGTCCTCGGTCTGACCTTCCACGACGATCTGTCCTCCCGCCGGGCCCGCATCTGGCCCGAGGTCGACGATCCAGTCGGCCGCCTGAATGAGATCGAGGTTGTGCTCAATGACCAAGAGCGAGTGGCCCGCCTTCACCAGCGCACGCAGCGCTCGAATGAGTTTTGCAATGTCATCGAAATGCAGGCCTGTGGTGGGCTCATCAAAGAGCAGAAGCATTCCTCGCTTGGCTCGGCCGCCTCGCTCGGCAGCCTCTGCGAGCTCGCCAGCAATCTTGAGTCGTTGGGCCTCACCTCCCGAGAGCGTGGGGACTGGCTGACCGAGCCGTAGGTAATCGAGGCCCACGTCTACCAGTGGCTTGAGTCGTCGATGAACCTCGCGGTCGTCTGCAAAGAACGTGAGGGCCTCAGAGACGGTCATCTGCAGCACATCGGCGATGGATTTGCCGCCTACGAGTGCCTCGAGCGTCTCGCCCCGAAAGCGAGACCCTTTACAGTCTGAGCAGGCGAGATAGACATCCGAGAGAAACTGCATCTCGACATGCTCAAAGCCACTACCCTGGCAACTCGGGCAGCGACCGGTTCCTGCGTTAAAGCTGAAGGTGCCCGTGGTGTAGCCCCGCTGCAGTGCAATTGGGGAGTCGGCAAATCGTTTTCGAATCGCATCGAAGGCGCCCACATAGACGGCTGGGTTCGAGCGCGTGGTGCGCCCGATGGGAGACTGATCCACCAGCATGACATCGGCAAGGAGTGCGGCGCCCTCAAGCGATCGGAACGGGCCGGGGGCTTCGGTGGCCCTGCCAAAGTGCTTACACAGGGCCGGGAACAGCACATCCTGCACGAGGGTGGACTTTCCGGAGCCCGAGACGCCCGTGAGCACCACCAGGTGGTGAAGGGGGATGCTGAAGTCGATGTCTTGAAGGTTGTTGGCGCGCACCCCCCTCAGACTCAGTCGCGGTGCGCGCGCGACGAGCGCCCGTGAAACGGGGGGGTCGAGCACCACACTGCGCTCACCTCTGAGGTAGGTTCCCGTGAGTGTGGGTGCCGCAAAGAGTTCGACGAAGCCCCCGTTGAACTGAATATCGCCTCCGCGCTCACCGGGACCCGGGCCCATATCTAGAATGCGGTCGGCGGCCTGCATCACCTCGGGGTCGTGCTCGACCACCAGAAGGCTGTTGCCCGCATCGCGAAGCCGATGCATCACTCGAATAAGTCGTTGAAGGTCTCGAGGATGAAGGCCAATCGAGGGCTCATCGAGAACGAAGAGGGTGTTCACGAGCGAGGTGCCAAGCGCCGTGGTGAGATTGATTCGCTGGACCTCGCCGCCTGAGAGGGTTCGTGACTGGCGGTTGAGCGTGAGGTAGCCCAGGCCCACCTCACGACAAAAGCCCAGTCGCGTCTCCATCTCCCTGAGCACGAGACTTGCGGCGGCTGTCTGCGCCGAATCCGATGGCCCATTCAGAATGACCTCAAGCCCCCGGGTCTTCAGTTCTGTGAGCCACTCTGAGAGGTCATCAATTGAGAGCGACATGATCTGCGCGAGTGTCAGGCCGCGGATCTTCCAGTTCAGGGCTTCCGGTTTGAGTCGTGCGCCGCCGCAGGCGGGACACTCGGTGTAGGAGCGATAGCGAGAGAGCAGCATGCGAATGTGCATCTTGTAGGCCTTGCCTTCAAGAGATTCAAAAAAGCGCAGCACGCCGTACCACTGCCGACTCCAGTTCCCTTTCCAGCCCTCCTCACCATGGAAGACCCAGTGACGATGCTCCTGCGGGAGATCTTTCCAGGCGATGTCGATGGCGATGCCGTGTCGCTTGGCGTGGGCGAGGAGCTCAGCCTGACAGTCCGCATACGATTTGGTCTGCCAAGGCTTGATGGCACCTGCCGCGAGGCTCAGGTGCTCGTCAGGCACCACCAGTCCGGGATCGATGCCGATGACGCGACCGAACCCTCGGCAGGTCTCGCAGGCACCAATTGGAGAGTTGAAGGAAAAAAGCGCGGGCCGAGGCTCTTTGAAGCTGAGTTGACAGCGCGGACACTGCAGGCTGCTTGAAAAGCGCAGCACACGGTCCTCATCTTGCAAGGCTGATGGATCGACCTGGACGGTGGGGCGCGCGAGCTCGACCACCTGACAGTGACCTTGGCCGAACCTGAGGGAGGATTCGAGTGCCTCCGCCACGCGTGCACGCTCGGTCTCGGGTGAGAGCACGAAACGATCTGCAATGACCTGAACGCGGTTTTTCTGGCGCATGTAGATCTTTGTGAAGCCCTGAGCAGAGAGCCATTCTTCAAGCTGTGCGTCTTCCAGGCCATCCGGCAGGTCGCGCTCAAAGGTGATGGCAAATCGGGTTCCCATGGGATGCGAGAGAACGAGCGTTGCGATGCCATCGACGGTGTCTCGCGTCACGGGTTGTTGGCAGCCGGGGCAGATGAGTTGCGCAGCCCGCGCGAAGAGGAGCTTGAGGTGATCAGTCAGCTCGGTCATGGTGCCCACGGTGGAGCGTGAGCTGCGAACGGGGTTGGTCTGATCGATGGCGATCGCGGGCGGTACACCGTCGATTCGGTCGACCTGGGGTTTGTCCATGCGATCGAGAAACTGGCGCGCATAGGCCGAGAACGTCTCGATATAGCGGCGCTGACCCTCCGCGTAAATGGTGTCGAAGACCAGCGAGCTCTTGCCCGAGCCCGAGACGCCCGTGACGACGATGAGCTCGCCAAGCGGCAGATCGACGTTGAGGTTTTTTAGATTGTTCTGCCGCGCTCCGCGAACCCGAATGGCCATGGAGGCTTAATGCGAGTGACCGTGGTCGTGGTGGTGGTCGTGGCTGTGATCGTGCCCACAGTCATGGTGGTCATGGCACTTGTGCGCATGTTCGTGGGTTAGGAGTTCGTGCACCCGCTCTCTGCAGTTTTCGTCGGTCTCCGGAGAAAAGACATCAACGCTGGGCAGGGGCTTGAAACCCATCTCACGAAGGTGCTCGGCCATGGCATCTGCAGCCTGCTCGGCGCGCGGAAACTTGACGAACTGGCTGCCGACCTCGAGCGGAATGCCGGCGGCCGTGAGCAGTCTTACGAGGCGCATGAGGACGGCTGGCTGTTGACTGGTGATGGTGTGGAGTTTCGTTCTTGCGGTCATGGGTTCACTCTTAGGACGATCTTGCCTATGTGACTGGACGACTCCATGAGGGCGTGAGCCCTCGCGGCGTCTTCCAGGGGAAATTCTGCGTGAATGAGGGGCAGGAGCCTGCCTTTTTCGAGTTCGGGCCAAATGCTAGTTTGAAGACTCTTGCACAGGCGCGCTTTCTCGTCGTGCGATCGAGCTCGAAGCGTCGAGCCGGTGAGGGTGAGGCGTTTGACGAGCAGGAGAGACCAGTCGAGCGTGGCCTCGGATCCGGCCATGAATCCAATCTGTACAAGGCGTCCATCGGGTGCCAGGCAGCGCAGGTGTTTGCTCATATAGGGGCCGCCCACCATGTCTAGGACCAGGTGGACCCCCTCGCCCTGCGTCTCGTCTTTAATGATCTGTTGAAAATCTTCGGTCTTGTAGAGAATTGCTCGGTGTGCGCCCAGTTCAGAGCAGACAAGCGCCTTCTCCGGTGAGCCCACGGTGGTGAAGATTTGCTGGGCACCGGCCCATCTTGCGAACTGAATGGCTGTGGTGCCAATGCCGCTTGAGCCACCGTGAATGAGCACGCGCTGGCCTGCTCGCAACTGTCCACGCTCGATCAGATTGGCCCAGACCGTGAGCATGGTCTCGGGCAGGCAGGCTGCCGTGCGCAGATCGAGCCCGCGAGGAATGGGCAGGCAATGGGCTACGGGGGCAGTGACGACTTCGGCATAACCCCCACCGGGCGTGAGTGCGCAGACTCGGGTACCCACAAGGTGCTGATGGAGAGGGTTTCCCGCCGAGATGACCTCACCGCTCACCTCAAGGCCCATCAGTGGGGAGGCGTCGGGCGGAGCGGGGTATTGCCCCAAGCGCTGAAGTAGGTCGGGACGATTCACCCCCGCATAGGACACCCGTATGGCGAGTTCGCCCGCCCTTGGCGTTGGGGCCTCCAAGTCCGTGAGCCGAATACAGGAGACGTCTCCACCCGGGCGGTGGTCGATGGCGCGCATGGTTAGGGCTTCGATGTCCAGGAGTCTTTTAGCGTCACGGTGCGATTGAAGACGGGCGCACCGGGTCGAGAATCGACCCCATCTGCGATGAAGTAGCCGTGTCGCTCGAACTGGAAACGGTCTTCTGGCTGTGCATCTTTTAAGGATGGCTCAAGGGCCGCATGAACCACGGTCATGCTGTGGGGGTTCAGGTCGTCCTTGAAGTCTCCCTCGTGCCCAGCCCCGGGGTTCGACCTGAGAAAGAGTCGGTCATAGAGGCGAACCTCGGCCCGCACGCTGTGATGGGCGCAGACCCAGTGAATGGCACCCTTTACCTTGTAAAGGTCGGCTCCGGCTGAGCCACTGCGCGAGTCTTCGAAGATGCGACCACGAATCTCGATCACCTCGCCCGCTGCATTCTTCGAAAAGCCTGTGCACTCCAGGACGTAGGCGTACTTCAGGCGCACGCGACCACCGGGCGTAAGACGAAAGAAGCCCTTGGTCGGAACCTCCATGAAATCCTCGCGCTCGATGAAGAGCTCCCGGGTAAAGGGCATGGTTCGGACGCCCCATTCCGGATGATGCGGATGATTGGAGGCCTCACAGAGTTCGACCGCGTCTTCGGGGACATTCTCGATGACGAGCCTGAGGGGGTCGAGCACTGCGACGCGTCGTGGCGCAATGTCGTTTAGGTGCTCACGCATGCACCCCTCAAGTACAGAGTAATCAATCCAGCCGTCGGACTTTGAGACGCCGATCTGCTCGATGAATCGGCGAAAGCCCTCTGGCGTGTATCCGCGTCGACGGCCGGCCACGAGGGTTGGCATGCGCGGGTCATCCCAGCCGCTCACCACTCCCGATTCGATGAGGTCGACGAGCTTGCGTTTGGAAAGCACGAGATAGGTGAGGTTGAGCCGGGCAAATTCATACTGACGGGGCAATGATTCGGCTCTGAGAAGGCCGGCCTCTGCCACCCGAGCAAGCAACCAGTCATAGAGCGGCCGATGGTCCTCGAATTCGAGTGTGCAGATGGAATGGCTGATTCCCTCAAAGGCATCGGAAAGAGGGTGGGCATAGTCATAGAGCGGGTAGATACACCAGGCCGAGCCCGTGCGGTGGTGCTCCGAATGACGAATCCTGTAGAGCACGGGGTCGCGCAGGTTCATGTTGGGTGAGGCCATGTCAATTTTGGCTCTCAGGACATGGGCCCCATCTGGGAATTCGCCAGCGCGCATGCGATAAAACAACGCGAGACTCTCCTGCACAGGGCGGTCTCGAAACGGCGAATTCTGTCCGGCTTGGGTGAGTGTTCCGCGATTGGATCGTATCTCGTCGGCCGATTGGGAGTCGACATAGGCATGGCCCGCCTGAATCAGCGCCTCTGCGCAGGCAAAGAGGCGATCGAAATAGTCGCTCGCAAAGTGATGGTGCTCCCCCCAATCAAAGCCCAGCCAACGCACCGACGCCTCGATGGCGTCGACATACTCCTGTTCCTCTTTGGCGGGGTTGGTGTCGTCAAGACGGAGGTGACAGCGTCCACCGTAGCGCTGCGCAAGTCCAAAGTTAAGACAGATGGACTTGGCGTGCCCAAAGTGCAGATAGCCATTCGGTTCCGGTGGAAAGCGGGTGACCACCGCTGAGACTCGCCCGGCGGCGAGATCGTCTTCGATGATGTGCCTCAGAAAGTGGCTGGCTTCGGGCGCCTGAGAGGGAGAGTCGGACATAGAGCTTGCGAGTTGGGTCCCCAGTTTACTCGGTCGCATAATGGCCAGATGACTCCGCCTCGTCTCTTGCTCGTCGACGCATCCAGCTTTGTCTATCGAGCCTTTCATGCCCTTCCCGACCTGCGCAGTCGCTCCGGACATCCGACGGGCGCGATTACCGGCATGATCAATATGCTCAGGCGTCTCCGGTCAGATTGGCCGGCGACCTATGCAGCCTGTGTCTTCGACCCCAAGGGCCCCACCTTTCGAGACGCCCTCTACCCCGAATACAAGGCGAACCGATCGGCAATGCCCGATGATCTGCGCGCCCAACTGCCCATCATTTTTGATGCGGTTCGTGCCCTCGGTTGGCCCCTCGTGGTTGTTGATGGGCTGGAGGCGGATGACGTGATTGGGAGTCTGGCTCATCAGGCGATGCGTCAGGGCCTCGATACGGTGATTGCCACTGGCGACAAGGACCTGGCCCAGCTCGTGAATGATCGGGTCTTACTCGTGGACACGATGAGCCGAGATGGTGGGCCAGCCAAGGTGACGGACGTCGCGGGCGTGAAGGAGCGCTTCGGGGTGCCTCCTGATCGCATCATCGATTACCTCGCACTCGTCGGGGACGCCGTGGATAACGTGCCGGGTGTTCACAAGGTCGGGCCAAAAACAGCGGTGAAGTGGCTCGAGGAGTTCGGGTCTCTGGACGGTGTGATGCAACATGCCGAGCGCGTATCGGGCGTTGTTGGCGAAAACCTGCGTCAGGCACTTGAGTGGCTGCCCACGGCTCGTGAGTTAGTGACCGTGAAGTGCGATGCCGATCTGAGTGGGGTGGTGCCGAGCTTTGAGGAGGCATTGCAGTTCCGCCCCGTAGCCCCCGAGGGGCTTGCCCGCCTGAGAGATGAATTCGATTTGGCCAAGAGCCTTCGGGGTCTCATGGACGATCCCCCCGAGGGTGCCGTCGGTCTCGGGCAGCCTACGCTGCCCGCAGCCGATCTCTTTTCCACCGAGGCACGCTATGAGGTCATTCTGGATGAGACTGGCTTCGAGGCCTTGCTGAGCTCTCTGGCTGTGGCCACCCTCGTCTCTTTCGATACCGAGACCACCTCGATTGATGCGCGCGCGGCCGACCTGGTGGGGCTCTCATTTAGCTGGCGTGTGGGCGAGGCCTTCTATCTTCCGGTCGGGCACGTCTATGCCGGCGCCCCCGAGCAACTCTCGCTGGCGAAGGTTCTTGATGGGCTTGGCCCGTGGCTTGAAGACGCAACGCGGCTCAAGGTGGGCCAGAACCTGAAATACGACGCCCACGTGCTCAGGCGCTACGGCATCTCGCTGCGGGGAATGGCCCACGACACTCTTTTGCAGTCTTATGTCTTAGAGGCGCACCGCAGCCACGACCTTGGGTCTCTGGCTGAGCGACATCTCGGGCGTCGTGGCCTGTCTTATGACGAGGTGACCGGCAAGGGCGCGGGTCGAATCGGTTTCGAGCAGGTCTCGGTGGAGGTGGCAACACAGTACGCGGCGGAGGATGCAGACTTTACGCTGCACCTGCACGAGACCCTGTGGCCCCAGATTCAGTCAGATGCCCGACTCCTTCGCGTCTATGAGGAGATTGAGATGCCGGTGATGCGGGTTCTCTTTGAAATGGAGGAGAACGGCATCGAGGTGGATGCGAGTCTGCTCGAGGCGCAGAGCAATGAGCTCGCTGTCACGATTGGGGAGCTCGAGCAGCAGGCCCATGCACTGGCCGGTGGGCCCTTTAATCTTGGATCGCCCAAACAGCTGGCCGAGATTCTGTTTGAGCGTCTGGGGTACAAGCCCGTAAAGAAGACTGCCAAGGGCGCGCCATCCACTGACGAGGACGTGCTCGAGGAGCTGGCCCATGACTACCCGCTGCCAAAGGTGTTGCTCACCTGGCGCGGCATGTCTAAGTTAAAGAGCACCTATACCGACAAGCTGCCCAAGATGATCGATCCGAAGACTGGTCGGGTTCACACGACCTTCTCTCAGGCGGTCGCGGTGACGGGGCGACTGGCCTCAAGTGACCCGAATCTTCAGAACATTCCGATTCGCACTCAGGAGGGGCGTCGCATTCGCCAGGCCTTCGTGGCCCCTGCGGGCAGCGTGTTGCTCTCAGCCGACTACTCACAGATTGAGCTGCGCATCATGGCTCACCTCTCCGAAGATGCGGGCCTCATCGAGGCCTTTGAGACAGGGCAGGATGTGCACCGTGCCACGGCCTCAGAAATCTTTGGGGTGCCGCGCGAGGAAGTGAACGATGAGCAGAGGCGCTACGCCAAGGTCATCAACTTCGGCCTGATCTATGGGATGAGTGCCTTCGGGCTCGCACGAAACCTCGATATTGAGCGCGATGCAGCCAAGCGCTACATCGAGCGTTACTTTCTTCGATATCCAGGTGTGGCTCAATATATGGAGCGCATCAAGCAGGAGGCGAAGTCTCTGGGTTATGTACAGACCGTCTTTGGTCGTCGACTCTGGCTGCCCGAGATCGCGTCTCCGAATGGCCCTCGACGAGCAGGCGCCGAGCGGGCGGCTATTAACGCGCCCATGCAGGGAACAGCGGCCGACCTCATTAAGCTTGCAATGGTTCAGATGCAGGCCGCGCTTGAAAAGGCAGCCCTGAAAACCCGATTGCTGTTGCAGGTGCATGACGAACTGATTCTGGAAGTGCCTCAGAATGAGCTTCCGGAGGTTGGAGAGCTTGTTCCTCGCGTGATGGAGAATGTGGCGAGCCTGCGAGTGCCTCTCGTGGTCTCGGTGGGCGCGGGCGCTAACTGGGATGCTGCACACTGACCCTTTCATCAATTATTTTCAGGAGATGTTCATGAGCCACGAGTCACTTGAGCAAGAGATTGAGTCACTTGTTCCCGCCCAGACCACCTTGTTGCCCGGGAGTCGCCGTGGATTCCTTCAGGCCACTGCGCTCGCTGGGTTCGCAGCGAGTGTTGTGCCCAGCGGAGACTTGGCGGCCCAGACCATCACCACGGACCTTGTGGGTCTTGAGGCCGGCATGACTCAGTTGAGCACCGGGTCTGGGTCCATCCCGGCCTACTTTGCGAGACCTGCGGGCAAGAAGGGTCTGGCGACCATTGTGGTTGCGCAGGAGATTTTTGGAGTTCACGAGCACATCAAGGATGTGTGCCGCCGCTTTGCGAAGCAAGGCTACCTCGCCATCGCCCCAGAGTTCTTCTTTCGCCAGGGCGATCCCACCAAGCTCACCACCATGGCGGAGCTCTTCGAGAAGATTGTGTCGAAGGTTCCAGACGCCCAGGTCCTCGGGGACATTGAGGCTGCGCTGAAGTGGTCGGAATCGAATGGCGGAGTGAAGGGCCTTGCAGGCCTCACCGGCTTCTGTTGGGGCGGCCGTATTGTCTGGCTTGCCTCTGCAGCCATGCCGGGCCTGAAGGGTGGCGTGGCCTGGTATGGCCGCATTCGCACGACCGTGACCGATACCAACCCCTTCCATCCCATCGATATCGCAGAGAAGCTACGCTGGCCTGTCCTGGGCCTTTATGGCGGCAAGGACGGCGGCATTCCCAACTCTGATGTCGATGAGATGAGAACCAAGCTCTCATTTGGGGGTCCCGCCTCGATGGCCTCAGAGATCATCACGTATGCGGAGGCGCCGCACGCGTTTCATGCCGACTACCGCCCCAGCTATCGCAAGGCTGAGGCGGAGGACGGCTGGAAGCGTTGTCTTGCCTGGTTTGCGAAGACTCTCAAGGCCTAGGACTAGGTGCCAATCACTCCGCCATCGTCTCGCGTGATGACGATGGTGGCTGAGCGAGGCCGTCCCGGCTTGCCGTAGCCAACATTGCCAGGCCAGGCGCTCTGGGTTTTCTCGTTGAGAAGATCGGCGGCTTTGGTGTCTTCGCCTGGGTGCTGAATATTGATGAAGAGTGCCCTGCCGTCGGGCGTCTCGCAGATGCCCGTGACCTCAGATCCCTTCGGTGCCGTGAGGAAGCGGCGAAGGTTGTAGTCGCCGAGCACCGCACCCATGAAGGTCTCTTGCTCGGCGCTCTGACCATTGAGTTCGTTCTTGATGACTATTTTTGATCCATCTCCCACGCGCCCGGGGATGGCCGCCAAGAGCATGCAGTTGGATTCATCTGTCATGGCGCCGTCATCGGTCTCAATCCAGCAGATGCCCGTGGCCTTGCTGAACCAGAGGCCATCGGGGGACGAGAAACTGTTCTTGGCCGACAGTTTGGAGAGATTCATGGCGCCCAGGTCCTCCTCGGCCCCAAACAGAAAGACGTCCCACCGGAAACGCCCCTTGGGGGAGGCGGCATCGGCCTCTTTGAACCGAATGATGTGTCCATTCGGATTGCCTGATAGCTTCTTTCCATCCGTGTCCGAATAGGCGCGCGGATTGGCTGGATTGGTCTTGCCCGGTGTTCTGCTGGCTGCATTGTTGTTGGTGAGCGAGAAGTAGATCTCGCCATTGGCTGGGTTCATGGCGCCCCACTCTGGCCGGTCCATGGGGGTTGCGCCCGCTGCATCGGCTGCGATGCGAGCATGCACCAGCACGTCGGCCTGATTCTGAAAGGCAAACTTCTCGTAACCCTTAATGGCGGGATTGGAGATATCGATGGGGAGCCACTCACCCGAGCCGTCCGCGTGAAAGCGCGCGGCGTAGAGGCGACCCTCAGTGAGATATTTGTTGCCCGCAGCGATCCCAGACCCGACGTCCTTCGGGTCCCAGACAGCCTTGGTGACAAACTTGTAGATGTATTCATTGCGACCGTCGCAGCCCATGTAAACCACGAGCGGTTTGCCTGGGATGGCCTCACCGAAGACTGCGGCCTCATGGACGAAACGGCCCATGGCCACTCGCTTGGTCGGAGCGCTCGATGTGGCAACGGGATCGATCTCGGTGACATAGCCAAAGGTGTTGGGCTCATTGCGAAAGTCTTCCTGCGCTGAGGCGCCCTTAAGCGCCACATCCCAGCGTGCAAAACATGAGTCATCGCTGGTTCCGCGCACGGTGTGCCAACCTTGCGAGTTGTTTTTTGCGGCGGTCGGCAGGTCGAGGGGGATCCCGTAGCGCTTGAATGCCGTGGTCATGCGGGCATCGGGTCGCGCTCCCTCTGAGCGGCTGAAGTAGGTGTAGAAATTTTCTTCGCAGGTCAGGTAGGTGCCCCACGGCGTGCGGCCAGAGCCGCAGTTATTGATCGTGCCGCGACTCTTGTCCCCCTTGGGGAACTTCTGAGTCACAAAGAAGCGGCGGATGTTGGCGAGCTCACCGACTGGACCAGTGACCGTCGCCTCGGTCTCTGGGGTGATCCGGCGATTGAACGGTGACCCGCGCACCATCCGCCAGACATTTCCCTCCCGACGAATCTCAGTGATGGAGACGCCGTGGATGTTGATCTCCTTGACCACCTCCTCGAGGGGGCGTGAGCCGCCATTCCACTCTCGAAACTGGTCGAACTTGAGGCCCTTCACGCCGTTGCTCGTTTGTCCACTCACGTGCAAAAACGCTGACTCGGCAGAGCTCTCGTGGTTGACGACCAACAATGCCCGGCCGGTGTCTTTCGTGCTGTACTTTCCATCCTCGGTTAGAAAAAAGAGGTCGAGGCCATCGTGCTGATCTCCGATTCGATTGGTGAAGTCATCTGACTCAAGACCCAGGCTGGTGAAGCCGGGCACCTGAAAATTGATGGCATCGCCTGTGGCGTGCACGACTTGATAGCGATAGCCCGGAGGCAGGATGACGTTGTCCTCGAGGCTCTTGTCGACCGCAGTAAAACCGAGTCGAGCGGAGGTGCTGGCCGAGGCAAGTGCTTCGCTCGCGTGTGCCTCGGATGCCCACGGGAACACCGAGGCCAAGGTGCCTGCGCAGAAGACACCACGAATAAGATCGCGACGCTCAGGGCTTCTGAGTCCATCGTGCAGCACATCCTGGAAGTGCGAGGCGGTCGGGTTGCTGGCAGGCTGATCGTCGTGGGGGTGGGACATGGCGCGGCTCCAGAGAGTGGGGGCGTAGAAAGTGAATTTTGATCATGCTTCCTGTGACAAAACCATGATGCCTTATAGTCCTTTGTATGCAGGACTTCTCTACTTTGGGCCTCACTCTGGCGGCCTGCGCGGCTGCAACCTGCCTGAGCATTGGCTTGGCGGCCTGGGTCTCGATGGGCCGCCTGGCACGTCTGGTCGATCGGATGGTGAGTTTTTCGGCGGGCATGCTTCTGGGCACAGCCCTGCTGCACCTTCTTCCGGAGAGCATGCATTTGGGCACGGCCGATGTTCACGATATTGCGGCCACGCTTCTTGCGGGATTGCTCAGCTTCTTCTTTCTCGAGCGCTTCTCGCTGCTGCGGCACGACCATCACCATGAGCACGACGGGCATCACCACGAACAGGGTCACGACGCGCGCTCAGCGGGAAAGGGCGGAACGTCCCTGCTCATTGGGAGCTCCGTCCACGCGCTGGCCGATGGGGTTCTCATTGCTGCGGCTTTTCATCTCGAGCCTTTTCTTGGCCTCATGACTGCGCTTGCGGTGGCCACCCATGAGGTGCCGCAGCAGCTCAGCAACTTTTTTGTTCTACTCAACAGCGGGTTCTCGCGGTCTCGTGCGCTCCTGTTCAACCTTCTCACCGGCTGTGGTGCACTGGTGGGCGGAGTGATTGGATCTTTGTTTTTGGGGCAGGCCCAGATGATGCTGCCCTATGTGCTGTCTGTGGCTGCGAGCAGCTTTGTATACATTGCGCTGTCAGACCTTATCCCACAACTGCACGCACAGGCCCACTCGCATGAACATGGTGGCCAACGACGCGCAGCCTGGTTCCAGCCTGCGCTCATGATTCTGGGCGTCGCCCTCGCCGCCCTTGCGACTTATTTCCTTCACGGGCACTGAACGTGGGGTGTGAGGGGGCTGCCGCTAGTGGTCCTCGAGGGGCACGCCCTTGATGCGCTGACGACCTGACTCAAAGTCAGGAAATATACGCGCGACTTCGGACCAGAAGTCCGTGCTGTGGTCCATGGCGTGGAGGTGGGCCAACTCGTGTGCCACCACGTAATCGATGATGGGCAGGCTGAATTGAACAAGTCGCCAGTTCAGTCGGATATGACCATCCTGGGTACAGCTTCCCCAGCGAGTGCGGGCGTGGCTGAGTGAAAAGCGGGTGTACTGTCTACTCGCTCGAGTCGAGATGTGATCCAGCCGCTCCAGAAGGATTTCGCCAGCCTGCATCTGCAGCCAGCCATGAACGCGGTCTCGCACCTGGTCTGGTGTGCTGCTCGTTGGCATGGGCACCATCAGACGACCCTCGGAAGCGTCCCATGAGATGTCCTGCATCTCGGGCTGAAGACAGATGCGGAGTGTCTGTCCGAGGAATTGAACCTGGCCCCCATGAATCCATCGGTCCGCCGGATCGATTCGGTTTGCCCGGCGCAGCTGGGCCTCGCGCAGTCTGGCAGTGAGCCAGCGCGCCTTGCCTCGCAGGATGGATTCAATCTCATCGAGTGAGACCCACCGAGGTGCGCGAACTCGAATGTACCCCTCCTCGACCAGCATGCCGACCGTCTTTCGACGGGTTCGCTCAAGGCGCCAGTCCACAGACTGCCCGGAGAGCTCGATCTGGCGCATCCTCTGGGCTGCCGTGTTGGACACGGACGCGCCCGAATCCGCCTGGGGGCTGCGGTCAAAGAGGGAGAGTTGCTCCAGTTGCTCCATGGGCCTCCATTTCAGCACAGGTTTTTTCGATCCACTGCTCGATTGCTCGCAACAGCAGTTCATCGCTCGAGAATTGACTTGGCTCTAGCGCCTCTCCAATGACCACGGTCACGACGCCAGACTTTTTGAGAAAAGCTTTTCTGGGCCACAGATATCCCGCGTTGTGGGCAATCGGGACGACAGGGAGCCCCAGTGTGAAGGCCAGTCGGGCTGCACCTCCTTTATATGGAATGCGCTGACCGGGAGCGGTGCGAGTACCCTCCGGGAAGAAGGTGATCCACCGCCTCTCTTGCGCGCGGCGCTGACCCTGCTCTGCGATTTGTTGGTAAGCCTTTCTCGCCTGCTTGCGGTCGATATGAATCATGGGCAGAAGGCCAATTCCCCAGCCAAAAAAAGGGATGCGAAGCAGTTCCTTTTTGAAAACGAAGCAGAGTTGTCGAGGCAGGTAGGTCGGCAGAAAAAAGGTCTCCCACGCGCTCTGATGCTTGCTTGCGACGATGATGGCCCGATCGCGAAAGGGCTCAAGACGCTCTGCGTGGAGGACCCGCCATCGAATTCCAAGAATGAAGCGAGCGGCCCAGACCATCATGGCCGGCCAACGTATCGCAAATGCGTAGCGCCAAGAGGGGCTCAGGAAGGGGGCTAGTAAGAGAAAGAGCGTTCCCCAGACGGTGAGGCTTACGGCCTGAAAGAGCGCGAAGCAGAGGGAGCGAAAAAGAATCAACGCGCGCGCGCGGCCGATCCGCTCTGCCGGGGTTCGCTCAGCAGCAGGTCGACGGCCTCGGCTAGATGCGACACGATTTGGGTGCCGGGGGGCAGGGGCTGCTTGCCGCTGGCGTGCGCCTCTAGGGTGCGACGTCCTTTTCCCGTCTGAACAAGGATGGGCCGAGCACCGAGAGCGTGCGCCGCAGAGAGGTCTCTGTGGGAGTCGCCCACCACGGGCGTGCCGAGCGCGGGGTGGTCTGCGCGCGAGAGAATGTCAGAGATAAGGCCAGGTGCGGGCTTTCGACAGAGGCAGCCCTCGTCGGGGCCATGAGGACAGAAGAAGATGGCCTCAATGGTTCCACCCATTTCGGCAAGGGCCTCCTGCATTTTTCGGTGAATGGCGTGAAGGCGCTGCATGTCGAAAAGTCCGCGAGCCAAGCCGGATTGGTTGGTCGCAACAAACACGCGCCAGCCCTCATGACTGAGTCGTGAGATGGCCTCCAGGCTTCCCTCAATCGCAACCCATTCATCGGGATGCTTGATGTAGTGGTCGGAGTCGTGGTTGATGACGCCATCTCGGTCCAGAACGATGACCGGCCGCTCCGCATGAAGAACCTCAATCATGATGCAAGTCCCGAGAGATCGGCGACCTGGTTCATGGCTCGGTGTAATTCGCTCAGAAGCGCAAGTCGGTTTGCCCTGAGGGCGGGATCTTCTGCGTTCACCATGACGCCATCGAAGAAGGCATCCACGGCCTCCCGCAGTCCCGAGAGGCTCAGCATGGCCTCGGTGTAATGGCCCCGGTCGGTCTCGGCCTGCGCAATAGGAGAGACGCCTGCCAGGGCCTGAGCAAGAGCTCTCTCAGCAGGTTCCTGGAGTAGACCCGCGTCGATTGGCCGCGCAAGAGCCGACGGATCACTCGCTTTCTTCAGGATGTTGCCGATGCGCTTGTTGGCCGCGCAGAGTGCCTCGGCCTGGGGGGTTTGCATGAAGGCCATCACGGCCTGTATGCGGGGAACGATCTGGCTGATTCGGTCGGGGCAGACAGCCAGCACGGCCTCAATCGCTGAGGGCTGATGTCCTTTGTCTTTGAGGTAAGCCCGTGCCCGGTCGAGTATGAAGATCTGCACATCGGGAAGGTGGGGCGCCACGGCATCTGTCCCGGAAAAGCTCTGGAGAGCATCTTGGAGCAGGCTATTGAGGGAGGCGGGAACGTCGCATTCCACCAGAATGCGAACCACGCCAAGCGCAGCTCTCCGAAGGGCAAAGGGGTCCTTGTCCCCCGAGGGCGCAAGGCCAATGCCCCAGATCCCCACCAGGGTCTCGATCTTGTCTGCGAGGGCGACGGTGAGTCCCAGGTCATTTCGGGCCAGGCTGTCACCCGCAAAACGCGGCCGATAGTGGTCTTCGATGGCCAGTGCCACCGCCTCAGGCTCCTGGTCGTGACGGGCGAGCTCTCGACCCACCACGCCCTGTAGCTCCGGAAACTCGCCCACCATATCTGTGACAAGGTCCGCTTTGGCGAGACGAGCCGCTTGGTCTGCGAGCTCGGGGTCGGTTTCGAGGAGAGGGGCCCATTGACGCGAGAGGACGCGAAGGCGTTCGATTCGCTGGCCCTGAGTACCCATCTTGTTGTGATAGACCACCGAGTCCAGATCACGCACGCGGTCGCGAAGGGGTCTGCGACGGTCTTGCTTAAAAAAGAACTGCGCATCCGAGAGCCTCGCGCGCAGCACCCGCTCATTGCCCTGAACAATGAGCGATGGCGTGGTCGAGGCCAGGTTCGAGACCAACAGGAAGCGGTTCACGAGTCGACCCGACGCGTCCGTCAGTGCGAAGTATTTCTGGTTTTGTTGCATGGTCAGGATGAGGCACTCCTGGGGCACCTCGAGGAAGGCCTCCTCGAACTGGCCTTGAAGAATCACGGGCCACTCCACGAGGCTCGTCACTTCATCAACCAGTGCGTCGGGCATGACGGGCTGATGGGGGGTGGCCGCCTTCTGAAGGGCCGCCACAATCTGCGCTCGACGAGTCTGGAAGCAGGCAATGACATGGCCCTGCGCCTCGAGCGCGTGGGCGTAGTCGGCTGCCTGCGCTAGAACAATCGGGGCCTGCGAATGGAAGCGATGACCATGTGTGATTCGATCGGCCTGAAGGCCCAGCGCCCGCAGGGGGAGGAGTGCCTCGCCGTGTAGCGCCACCAAGCCGTGGGCTGGCCGAACGAACCGAATCTCCTCGAGGGCGGGTGCGCCATCTTGCGAGTGGGTGGGACGCTGATAGCGCATGAGCTTGGGGATGGGCAGTGCAGCGATGGCCGCATCGAGGGCCTCTTGAGCTGCCTCTGCGAGGCGCGCCCCCCTGACGACCGTATCTACGAACAGCACATCTTGTTTGCCGTCCGATTCCTTGATCAGTTGATTGATCGAGAACGATGGCCCGGGCTGCAATCCGAGCGTCTGAAGCTTCTTGAGCAACGGAGCGGTGGGCGCACCCTGCGCATCAAGGCCAACACTCACCGGCAAAAGTTTTTCCCGACGGGCCTGATCGGCGCCCTGTGCCGAGACGGCGTCGATGAGCACGGCCAGGCGCCGTGGGCTGGCAAAGCCTTGCGTCGGGGTCTGTGGTCCGAGGAGCCCCGCGCGGCTCAGATGGTGGGAGATGGTCTGCGCGAAGACCTCCCCGAGTGTTCGAAGCGCTTTGGGGGGCAACTCTTCTGTGAAAAGCTCGATGAGCAGCGGAGCGCGTGACATTCGTTTAAGCCGCCTGAGCCGCAGGGCGGCCGAGCATGGGATAGCCCAGCTGTTCGCGTGAGTCCACGTAGGCCTGTGCGACTTGACGTGAGAGGTTTCGAATGCGTCCGATGTATTGGGCTCGCTCTGTCACCGAGATGGCTCCGCGAGCATCCAGCAGGTTGAAGCTATGGGCGGCTTTCAGAATCTGCTCGTAGGCTGGCAGGGGTAGGCCCGCGCCGAGAAGGCGTTGTGCCTCGGATTCGTGCTCGGCAAACCGACGAAAGAGAATGGCCGCATCGCTCTCTTCGAAGTTGTAGCGAGACTGCTCGACCTCGTTCTGGTGATAGACGTCCCCGTAAGAGATGCGACGCTGCACACCGTTTTCCTCCCAGGTCGTCCAGGTGAGGTCGTAGACATTCTCGACGCCCTGCAGGTACATCGCGAGGCGCTCAAGGCCATAGGTGATCTCTCCCGTGATGGGAGAGCAGTCAAGGCCACCGACTTGCTGAAAGTAGGTGAACTGCGTGACCTCCATACCGTTGAGCCAGACCTCCCAGCCAAGTCCCCAGGCGCCCAGGGTGGGGTTCTCCCAGTCGTCTTCGACAAAGCGCACGTCGTGCGCCTGCGTATCGATACCCAGGGCGCGCAGGGAGCCGAGGTAGAGGTCGAGAATGTCTGGCGGTGAGGGTTTGAGCACCACCTGAAACTGGTAGTAGTGCTGCAGTCGATTGGGGTTCTCGCCATAGCGCCCGTCTTTGGGTCGCCGCGACGGCTGCACGTACGCGGCCCGCCAAGGCTCCGGGCCAAGGGCTCTCAGGAAGGTGGCTGTGTGAGAGGTTCCGGCTCCTACCTCGAGGTCGATGGGTTGCAGCAGGGCGCATCCCCGATCGCCCCAGTAGCTCTGGAGCGTGAGAATGACGTCTTGAAAGGTCTTCATCGACGCATTTTAGCCGCCCACCGGGTGGAGAGCGGCAGACACAGGGCAGCAAGCGCGATGAGGAGGATGGGCCAATTGCCCCAGTAAACATAGGGGGTGCTTCCTTGGGTACCCTGAACGCGGGCCATCAGGATGCCTTGCTGCATGGCAGGTAGCTGGTCGCGAACAACGCCGCGAGCATCAATGTGGGCGGTCATGCCCGTGTTGGTTGCACGGATGGTCGGGCGCGCGGTCTCAAGAGAGCGCATGCGGGCCACTGCGAGATGCTGAGGCAAGGCCACGGTGTCACCGAACCACGCAAGATTGCTCACATTGAGAAGGATGGTCGGCTGGGACGCCTCAGGCCGACTGGGTGCCAGCGGGCGAATGATCTCTTCACCAAAGAGATCTTCAAAGCAGATGTTCACTCCAAGTCGCTGGTCGGCAACGACGAGTGGCTCCTGAAGCCTTGCGCCCTCTTGAAAGTCCCCCAGTGGCATGTTCATGAGTTGGACAAACCAACGAAAGCCCCAGGGGATGAATTCTCCAAAAGGGACGAGGTGGTGTTTGTCGTATCGATCTGCAGAGCCGCGGGCAAGGCCTGGGGCGTCTGCCGCGGGTCGAATGGCCAGCACCGAGTTTCGCCACCCATCTTCATCGCGCGTGGGAATGCCTGTGAGAACCACCGCCTGGCTGCGGTCAGCGAGCACCTGAAGCCCCGCCTGGGTGCGAGGCTCGAGCTGCTGCCAGGGCGAGATGAAGGCGGTCTCGGGAAAGACGATGAGTTGCGTGCGTGTGGGCGCCCCTGCAACGGAGGCGCCCAGTGCAAGGTGTGTGGCCTCCGAGTCCCGCAGGTGTTGAGGGTCAAACTTCATCTGCTGGGGTATGGCCCCCTGAACGAGGGCGACCTGTAGGGGGCTACCGTTCGGACGGGAGAACGTCAGCGTGCCTGCAGCGCCCCCCACCAGGTGAATAATCAGCATGGCCATCAGTCCCTTGGGCCGACACTGAGCGATTAGCGCAGCGCAAAGAGCCGTGAAAAAGACCACGCCATAGACACCCAGCAGGGGTGCAAAGCCAGAGAGAAGGCCGTCTACCTGCTGGTAGCCCCAGCTGAGCCAAGGAAAGCCTGAAAACAGGGTGCCGCGCAGCCACTCCATGAGTGTGATGAGGCCCGCAATAGAGAGGGGAAGCCAGCGGGCCTGCCCCCTATGCTCGAGGGCCGGAACAAGGAAGCGCCGCAGCACCAGGCCGCTGAGGAGCCCGTAGCCCGCAACATAGAGGGCCAGAAGAAAGGTGGCCGAGGCCGCAACAGGTGCGGGCATTCCGCCGAAGCGATGCAGGCTAATGAAAATCCAATGAAAGCCCAGGGTGCTAGCCAGAATGAGAAGTACGCTGGCCAGTGCAAGGGACCCGCGGCCACGGCGCTGAAACAGATGGATGAGAAGCGCGAGAAAGAGGAGCGAAGCGAGGCTAGGCAGCCAGGCTGGGCTCTGAAGGCTTGGCATCTGTGCTGGGCTCGGCAAGGCGCTGCACCAGCATAAGCTGAACTGTTCGTGCGTCTGCGCGTTGAATCTCAAAACGGAACGGGGCGATGTCGATGACTTCGCCCCTGTGGGGCACGCGCCCGAGGTGATCGGTGACATAGCCCCCGATGGTGTCGACCTGGTGGTCGCTTAACGCCACCTCGAAGGCCTCATTGAACTGCTCAAGGGTGGTGATTGCCTTGACGCGAAACACGCCACGCTCACCGGGCGAGGCCACGATGTTGTCTTCGTCCTCGTCGATATCGTGCTCGTCTTCGATGTCGCCGACAATCTGCTCAAGCACATCTTCGATGGTGATCAGGCCGGCCACGCCGCCATATTCATCGACCGCCATGGCGATGTGGTTTCGATTGAGCCGAAAGTCTCGCAGGAGGACATTGAGCCGTTTGGATTCGGGGACGAAGACCGCGGGGCGCAAAAGCCCACGAATGTCTCGCTCGTCCTCCGCCAAGACCTTCAGGAGATCTTTGGCCAGCAAGACGCCAATGACGTTGTCGCGACCCCCGTCGACAACCGGAAAGCGAGAGTGGGCAGTCTTGGTGACGAAGGAGACGATCTCGTCGAGCGGGTCATTGATATCGACCACATCCATCTGCGCCCGAGGAACCATGAGATCACGAACGGCAAGGTCGGCCACCTGAAGGACGCCTTCCATCATGGATACCGCATCGGCGTCGATGACCGCGTTCTCCTGCGCCTCGCGCAGCTGCTCGAGAAGCTCTTCTTTGTCGTCGGTTCGGCCCAGGAGCCGATCCAGAAGTCGCTTGAAAGAATGACTCAGGCCTGAGGGCCTAGGGTCGGGTTCGTTCATGCAGCCTGCGTAGGTTGTTAAGGAGCTTTGATGGTGCCATAAGGGTTGGGAATTCGAAAGCGCCTCAGGATGGCGGCTTCGTGCTCTTCCATGGCCTCCGCCTCGTCATCGTTTTCGTGGTCGAGGCCGCAGGCATGCAGGCAGCCGTGCACGATGAGATGAATGAGATGGTGGTCAAGGGGTTTGCGCTGAGCCCGGGCCTCTCGGGCCACAACAGGCAGACAGAGCACCACGTCTGCGCAGAGGTCTGGTGGGGGGGAGTAGGCAAAGGTGAGCACGTTGGTTGGCGCATTTCGGCCCCGGTAGTCGAGGTTGAGTCGCCTTCCTTCGGCCTCGCCGACCAGTCGCAGGGTGAGTTCGGCAGACTCAACCTGAGCATCAAGACTGGCAAGCACCGCGCGTCGGATGCGCTGGCGCGAGATGGGCCAGCCGTCGGGGCCTTGGGCCGAGGGGCCAAGCCCCTTTTCTGCGGCCTGGAGTTGGAGGCTGAGTTGGGTGGGGTGCATACGCGCCCTAGAGCACCTCACCGCGCAGGGTATGGGTGCGTACGTCCGAGATTCGAACGTGGACGATGGATCCCACTAGTCGGGCCTGCCCAGGGAAGTTCACCACGCGATTGGTGCTGGTGCGCCCCATGAAATCGGAGTCGCCTTTGCGCGCGGGGCCCTCGACAAGGACCTCCTGAGTGGTGCCCACGAGCGCCTCGCAGAAGACGCGTTCCTGGTCATCGATGAGCCGTTGAAGGCGCTGGAGGCGCTCGAGTTTGACGCTGGCGGGCGTCTCATCGGGCAGGTCTGCCGCAGGGGTGCCGGGACGGGGGCTGTAAACAAATGAGTAGGCGCTATCAAAGCCCGCGGCCTTGACGAGCTGCACGCTCGCCTCGAAGTCCTCTTCAGTCTCGCCAGGGAATCCTACGATGATGTCGGTCGAGAGCGATAAGTCCGGCCGCGCAGCGCGAAGCCGACGCACGATGCTTTTGAACTCAAGGGCCGTGTAGCCTCGCTTCATCGCGGCGAGCACGCGGTCGCTTCCAGATTGAACGGGCAGGTGGACATAGCTCGCAAGCTTGGGGAGCTTGACAAAAGCATCGATGAGCCGCTGGCCGAACTCCTTTGGATGAGACGTTGTAAAGCGGATGCGCTCGAGCGATTCGATCTCGCTGATGACCTCCAGGAGGCCGGCGAAGTCGAGTGCGGAGGACTCGTCTCGGTACGCGTTGACATTCTGGCCAAGGAGCGTCACCTCTTTGACACCCTGGTCGGTGAGTTGGGTGATCTCCGCGAGTACATCGACAGCGGGTCGGGAGACCTCGGTGCCGCGGGTGTAGGGCACCACGCAGAAACTGCAGTACTTGCTACAACCCTCCATGATGGACACAAAGGCGGTGGACCCCTCGACCCGGGCGGGCGGAAGGTGGTCGAACTTCTCGATCTCGGGGAACTGAATATCGACCTGCGGCCTGCCTGTCTGACGGCGGGCTCGAATGAGATCGGGCAGGCGATGAAGGGTCTGTGGCCCGAAGACGACGTCTACATAGGGCGCGCGCTTGATGATGGCCTCACCCTCTTGGCTCGCGACGCAACCTCCCACACCGATGAGCAGGCCGGGTTTGATTTTCTTGAGCTCACGTGCGCGGCCAAGATCGGAAAAAACTTTTTCTTGAGCCTTCTCGCGGACCGAGCAGGTATTGAAGAGGATGACATCGGCGTCCTCCGGGCTGTCGGTCTGCTCCAGGCCATCGGTTGCGTGCAACACGTCGGCCATCTTGTCCGAGTCATACTCATTCATCTGGCATCCGAAGGTGCGGATGTAGAGCTTCGATGTCATAGTGGCCTTGCAGAAAGTGAGCCAGCATTTTGCCTGAAACACCGCCTCAGAAGTCCCTGCGAGAGGGTGTCTCGGCCCCGGAAGTGTGGGCCTGGGCAAGCCTTGATTTCGCGAACTCCGGCTACACCACAGTCGTGCTGACGGCCGTCTTTAATGCGTATTTTGTGAGCGTGGTGATGGCCAATAATCCTCAGGCCACATTGGTGTGGACGTTGATTCTCTCGGTGAGTTACGGCCTGGTGATGTTGAGTGCGCCCCTGCTGGGCGCCTATGCGGATGCCTTCGCTGCCAAGCGCCGTGTTCTGCGCTGGGCCACGGCGGTGTGCTCGGCGGGCACCGTTGGCCTGGCGTTCTGCGGTCCCGGCGACCTCTGGCTGACCGCCTGCCTTCTCGCGTTAACAAATGTGGCCTACGCGAGCCATCAGGATGTCAGCGCTGGATTTCTTTCGGAAATCGCCTCGCCAGGTGGTCTGGGGCGCTTATCCGGCTTTGGATGGGCCTGGGGCTATCTGGGTGGTTTGCTCACGCTGGTGCTCTCGCTGATCTGGATTGGAATGGCTCCTGATGTACTTGGTGGTGAGGCGGGCGCGCAGCCACTCATGGCGGGTGCTCTGTTCATGACCGCGGGCGTCTTTGCTGCAGTTGGTTTTCCTGCCCTTTGGATTCTCCAAGAGCGCTCGGAGCCCACGGGAATCGCCTGGCATCTTGCTTGGCATCGCCTGTTTCGAGGCTGGAGGGGGCTCGCCCATGACCCCTTTGCACGCCCGCTTCGCCGACTTTTGTTGTGCATCTCGGTCTATCAGGCTGGCGTTGCTGCGGTCATTACGCTGGCGGCGATCTACGCGCAGCAGGTCATGGGTTTTGATATGAGACAGACCATCTTGCTGGTGCTGGTGGTGAATGTGACAGCGAGCTTGGGTGCGGCCGGGTTTGGATTTCTTCAGGATCGGCTCGGGCATCGCCGCAGCCTCGCTGTCTCCCTGCTGCTCTGGGTCGGCATGGTCATTGTGGCTGCGAGGTCTGAGACTGTGGAGGCCTTCTGGCTGGCGGCCAATCTTGCGGGTCTGGCGATGGGCAGTTCGCAAAGCGGTGCTCGCGCTGCCGTTGCGGCCCTGGCGCC
Source organism: Burkholderiales bacterium UBA2463 (assembly GCA_002342295.1). Classification (GTDB taxonomy): domain Bacteria; phylum Pseudomonadota; class Gammaproteobacteria; order Burkholderiales; family Burkholderiaceae_A; genus Hahnella. The sequence continues at coordinate 158,960 of DDPR01000010.1, read as the reverse complement.
CCGAGGAGCGGAGTCAGAGGCGTTTGGATACTGGGGTGTGGCTGTTCATCTGGCCAGCGTTCTCGGCCCCTTGGCATATGGGGTGACCACTGCGCTCTCAGACAATGACCATCGGCTGGCCATCCTCATGACGGGCCTCTTTTTCCTTGTGGGACTGGTGCTGCTCATGCGCGTGCCTTTCGACCTCCGAGCGGCGCAACCCTTGGAGGCGGGTCCGCGCTAGAGGCCTAGGGTCGGAGAAGAAACTCGCGCACCTTGGGCCAGTGGACCTCGAAGTCCGACAGGCCATGGTCAGAGCCCTGAACGACGAGGTGCTCGCTGTGAGGGAAGCGATCCACCATCTCCTTCCAGTCAAGAAGCTCGTCGCCTGTTGCCGCCACGACCATCAGGCGCTTGGGATCTGGGTCGCCGCCCTGCAGCAGTCGAAGGTCCTCGACATGCTGGTTCGTGAACTCCAGCTGTGCATCGGAGTGCCAAGATTTGTGGATCCCAACTTGGCTGGCGAGGTCGCGTGCGGCCGCAACTGCTGGGTTGATGAGCACTGCACGCATCTGGGTGCGGGCGGGGAGGTGAGACATGAGATGGGTGGCATAGGCGCCACCGAGTGAGCTCCCGATGAGCCTCGGGTGAAGGCCCCTCTGCTGCGCTTCTTCGATGATCTGTTCGATCTGATCGAGTGCAATGAGGGGACTGATGTCGAGCGCGGGGCAGGCATAGGCAATGCCCTCTGCTGCGAGCCACTGGGCAAGCTGCCGGGCCTTGCTCGACTCGGGTGAGCTGAGAAAGCCGTGGATGTAGATAAAAAGCAGGTTGGAGGGTGCTGGATTGAGAGTCATGGCAGCATCTTGGTTCCTTCATCACTTCCTGACAAGCCGCTTATGACGACATCATCAATTGCATGGGTAACCGGAGCGGGGAGCGGCATTGGTCGCGCGGTCAGTCGAGCGCTTCTTGAGCAAGGCTGGACCGTTGTGTTGACAGGGCGTCGTGAGGAAGCGCTCAGAGAGAGCGCGCAGGACCACCCCAGGGCTCATATACACGCAGCAGATGTGACCGATGAGGTCGCAATCGACTCGCTGGTGAAGAGCATTGAGACTGAGCGGGGTCGGCTTGACCTTCTTTTTAACAATGCGGGCGTGTTCCCCCCGGGGTCATTGATCGACGAGATGTCGGTGAGCACATGGAGGCAGGCCGTCGATACGAACCTCACCGGTGCATTTTTGTGCGCTCGCGCAGCTTTTGGACTGATGCGTCGCCAACATCCTCAGGGGGGCCGCATTGTGAATAACGGCTCGATCTCTGCCCATGCACCGAGGCCTCTTTCTGTGGGCTACACGACCACAAAACACGCCATCACCGGCCTGACCAAACAGCTCTCGCTTGATGGCAGGCCCTACTCCATTGCCTGTGGGCAGATCGATATTGGCAATGCAGCCACTGAACTTGCTGCTGGATTTGGCGCAGGCGCCCTGCAGGCAGACGGCACCCGGAAGCCTGAACCTCTCATGGACATGTCGCACGTGGCTCGCGCCGTCTGCGAGATGGCCCGCCTTCCTCTAGAGGCCAACATTCAGTTCATGACCATCATGGCGACCAATATGCCCTTCGTGGGGCGTGGCTGATGCGGATCGCAGCGGCGGATTCGGCTGTTGAGATCTGCAGATCAGTAGGAGGTCCCCGTTCTCTTTTGGCACAGACTGCTCTGCCTGACAAACGCGCTCGATGCCTGAGGAGCTTTGGACAGTGACGGGCAGTTGCTGCAGGTTCGCGAGGTCAAGGTAGCCGTCAGGCGATAGGGTGATGGGCTGACCGAGCCGATCGAGGACCCGCTCAATGGTCTGAAGGTCGTTCTCTTGAAGGGCGAGCCTCGGGTTGGGGGTGACCGACCAGCTGCCACGGTGGTCAACCCAGTAGGCTCGTTGGGCCGCCATCGGCAGCGCGAGACGCCCTCCCCGCCATGTCATCCAAAACGGAAGGCGCCTCGTGTCGACCTCGAAACTCGGTCGCGACCAGCTCGGAACTCGAGCGAAAGGAACAATGCCACTCGCATCGGCAGCGCGCACGAGCCCATTGTCTTGTCGCATCTGAGGCCCCGGCAGTCCGAGTTCATGAAGGACGAGGTTGTACTGCCCCACCGGACCCAGATGCAACCCATGCTCGGTGATCCAGAGGCGGCTTGCGGCTTGGGTGGAGATGTGCACGGGCTGGCCCGCGTTTTGACGGGCCAGTACATGGAGGTCGCCGTAAGCGCGCTCGCTGCGAAGCAGCAACTCCTGCGCGGTAGTCGAGCCCTCGCGCTGAATGAGTTGGATGGTGTCGCCCTCGGGTGCCGTGGGTCTGCGGCTGGCGGCCAAACCCAGGCTCAGGGGCTGACCCTGGGTTTGTTGCAAGGAGGCACCCACACTGTGCTGCTGATCCAGACTCCAATTGAGGCTGAGAAAGGCGCTCCGGCTGGTGATCGCCCCATTCGACACTCTTAACTGCAATTGAACGCTCAGTGCAGGGCTGATGCGATGGCTCAAGCTTGCGAGCTGGCTGCTGCCTACGCTCTGCTGAGGAGCCTGGCCAGCCGGAGAACTTCTCTCGGCAAAGAGGGGGTTGGCTGAGGCTGAACCCGAGGAGAGGTTGATCGAGGCGTGCGTGGCTGAGGATAGTCCCGCCTGAAGCGCGAGGATGCGCTGACGGGGCTGACTGGCCTCAAGCAGAAGGTCGACCCCTCGACTTAGTTGCATCTGCAGTTGGAGACGATTCTGCGGGGCGCATTGGGGCGCGCATGAGAGGCCGATATCGAGAGAGGCGAGAACCTTCTTTTGGCGAGCGCTTGAGGCCCCGAAGAAGACCTCGTGACCGAGGCCAGCCCGTCGAAGAAACCCGAGGCGAAGGCTCTCATGGAGCGTGAGGCCGGCAGCGGCATAGCCTTGCGTAAAGCCTCCCCGGCCCACGAAGGCCTCGGTGAGCGTCTCTCCGGGTTGCAGTAGAGACGGCGAGGAGACCCAAGGCAGTTGGAGTGTCTTTCTCTCTCCATCGAGGCCGAGGACTTCGAGGTTGAGTACACCGGGCCGACCCGACGCGCCAAACCCCTCCAGTGCGTAACGACCCGCAGGCAAAAGACTTGTGCTGTAGAGCGTGGTCCCCTGGTTGTCGACAAACTGCACGCGAGCCGGGCTCTCGAGTGTGAACTGACCCAGTGCTGGGCTGGCTGACTGAAGGGGGGCCATTCGACTGGACCAGGACAGGCCTCTGTGGGCCACGGGCGCGCGCAGAATGCCCACGCGCATGACCTGATCGCCTGCTGTGAGTGCGGCGCCCGAGGGGAAGCCGTGTTCCAGTGACCATGTGTGACGGGACTGACCAGGAGACTGGGCCTCACGGGCTTGTAGCTGGAGAGGTCCCTGGCTCGCCACGATGCCGAGATTCCTGCCGCGGTTATGCAGCACAGCGTCAAGTGCAAGGCTGGGGATGGTTCGCACCGGCTGGGTGGTCCGGATGGCTGAGATGCCCGCTTGGGCGTGAATCAGGTGAAGGGGTGCCAGCACCGCAGGTCGCTCTCCCAGCACGAGAGGTCGGGGCCGAAGGTGCTCGTGGTTCATTCGGATGAGCGCGCGCGAGGTCTCTGCGTCAATACTGCAGTGACCCCAATGAGGCGCCACTGACAGGAAGGTGGTGCCCTCGTGTTGTTCGGTTGGCAGCCCTCGAGGATCGACGTGCGCGAGGACCGATTCGAGCTCAACGAGACAGGCATGAGGTGGGCGGGCTATGACGCTGCTGCCCCTGCTCGCCTGAACCCCATTGACCTCAATGGAGAGCAAAAGCGTTTCGCTCTGCGCTTTCGCCTGAAAGGTCCAAAGAAAGCAAGCCATCAGGCCGGCAAGAAGCCGGCCCCGTCCAACAAACCGCATCAGTTCTTAGCGGTCTGGGCAGTTCGACAGAGCTCTGCGGATTCGCCGGGTAACAGCGTGTTTGGTCCGAGAAGATCCTTGCTGAGCACGAGCCGAACCGCGAGCGACTGGCTGTTCTTGAACGGATAGCACCCCGCTGCAGAGGGCAGATTGGGCGAGAGGGCCAGAGGCTCCTGAGGCTGCCGATAGATGGGCAGGCTGAAGCGAAATCGAAAGGCAAGTCCTTGGGCGACAGCCTCAGGGTCGGGCACCTGCTCGATGATGAGCCGGTGGTAAGCCCCTCGATCTCGCACCTTGGCGCGGATGATCTGACGTGCGCCTGGAGCAAGGCTAAAGAATCGGGGGGAGATGTCTGAGGCCACGGGAGTGGGCTCTCCCGCGCCGGGCGTCCAGTTCACCAGCCTCACTGACCAGCGTGAGGCATTCGGCGTGCTGGACTGAACCTCCGTGACCACAATGCCCGCCTCATCTGGGAGGAGCTGGGGTGGCGTGATGCCCAAGGCGCTGTGAGCTGGGTTACCCAGCAAAAAGTGGGCGAGACTCAAGAGTGCCAGGACCCGACTGCTCGAGATGAGGCGGTCCATGGTCTAGTAGCTCACCGTAGCGACGACGGTGTCGGTATAACGGCCCATATTGGGAACCGACTGGCCTGACGGAATGCGGCCATATACCGTGTGGGATTGGGCCGCGCCAGAACCGA
>DDPR01000010.1:57393-154355 GCA_002342295.1 Burkholderiales bacterium UBA2463 | reverse complement strand
AGTAGTTGATGAACTTGGTGCCGTCCGTGAGTCGTCGACCGCCGGAATAGCTGCCGCCATTGCTCAGGGCGATGGCGTATGGGGCATTCTCTGAGCAGTTAACCGTGATGTCAGAGGCAGCATCCGAGACTCCGGTTGTCCCCGTTGTCATGGTGTTGAAGGTCATATCGGCTGCGGCGATCGAGCAGGTTGCGACCACCTGAACACCGACCTGAAAACTCGAACTCTTGCTGTCTGCCCAGGCCTGGGAGGTAAGCGCTGCAGCAATGGCAATCGCAAGGGAAAGACGGCGTGTTTGCATGACGAATCTCCTGATGTATCCAGCCCCGGGGTGGGCTGGTTCAGGCGCAACTGTCTTGCTCCGGGCCGCCTACGACCAGTTGGGCAACTGGCCGATGTCAGGCGAGTTGACGGGCCTTGGCTAGTCCTCGGCCGGGCGGTCGATACCGAACTTCTTCAGGTAGTAGTAGAGCTGCTCACGCGTGACATTGAGTCTTCGCGAAGCCTCAGACACATTGTGTCGAGTCTCGAAGAGCACCGACCGAATGAGTCGCTCCATCACCTCGTCGCGGGCCAGTCTCAGCGCGTCATCCGTGGTGGCATCCGCCACGACCATGACGGGAAACTTCCTGTCGAGACCCCTCAGCCGTCGCTCCGCCTCTATGAAACGTTGGGCGCGGTGAATGGCAAAAGTGACTCCATCTTTCGTGAAAGGCTTGGTGAGGATGTCGAATGCACCCGCCTCCACGCAGCGCAACAGGGCCTCGTTCTGACTCTGGCTCGAGGCCACGATGACCTTGAGGTGAGCGTTGTGCTTGCGCGCATCGTTGAGAAACCGAATGCCCTCTGAGAATCCGTCGGTGACAGGCGGCAGACCAAGGTCGAGGATGACCAGCTCAATCTCATGGTCACCCATGAGCATGGCCAGCGCATCCTGCGCATTGGTGGACTCGTCCACCTCGTGCCCGAGCGACTCCAGCAACGAGCGGTAGAGGGCACGCAGATTGGCGTCATCTTCCACAACCAGAATTCGCATAGTCCGCAGTGTAGGCAGGCTCATTGCGCTCATCAATCGTGGCTAGGACATAATCTTTTCATGCGCCAAATTGACAGTTCTCTTATCGAGCGTCTCAAGCCATTCACGGAGGTGCGAAGAGACATTCACGCCCACCCAGAACTGAAGTTCGAGGAGGTTCGCACGGCTCAGGTCGTGGTCGACTCTCTGCGGGTGATGGGCGTGGACGAGATCCACGAGGGTATTGGAGGAACGGGCGTCGTTGGAGTGATTCGCGGCCGAAAGGGGGGTGGGCACGCTGCGCGAGCGATTGGCCTGCGAGCCGATATGGATGCGCTTCCCATGACGGAGCGCAATACCTTTGCACACGCGAGCACCGTTGCCGGAAAGATGCATGCCTGTGGACATGATGGCCACACAGCCATGCTGCTGGCTGGAGCCCGCCTCCTTTGCGATTCCAGAGACTTTGCCGGGACGGTGCACCTCATTTTCCAGCCCGCAGAGGAGGGCGGTGGGGGCGCGAAGGCCATGATTGACGATGGCCTTTTTCAGCGCTTTGACTGTGAACAGGTCTTTGCTATCCACAACTGGCCGGGCCTAGCCGAGGGCTGCTTTGGCTTGAACCCCGGCCCCATGATGGCCTCAAGCAACCAGTTCTCTATTCTCGTAAAGGGGAAGGGCGCCCACGCAGCCATGCCGCACCTTGGCGTAGACCCCGTCTTGGTGGCGACCCATCTCATCCAGGCTTTTCAATCGGTTGTGACCCGCACGAGCAAGCCCGTAGACGCGGTGGTCATCTCGGTGACTCAGGTGAACGCGGGCGAGGCCATTAATGTCATTCCCGATCAGGCGACCCTGCGTGGCACGGTACGCACTTTCAGCATCGAGGCGCTTGACCGCATCGAGCAGGCCATGACACGCATTTGCGAGGAATTGCCCAAAGCCTTTGGAGCCAGTGCGGCGTTGGTCTTTGATCGTCAGTACCCGCCCACGGTGAATCACCCCGAACCCACCCTTGCTGCAGCCAACGTGGCTCGAGACCTTGTTGGGGAGTCGCTGGTGGTGATGCCGGTTGAGCCCACCATGGGCGCGGAGGATTTTGCTTACATGCTCCTTGAGCGACCGGGCAGTTACATCTTTCTGGGAAATGGTGACCTCTCGGGAGGTCATCGCGCGGAGGGTCATGGGTTGGGCCCTTGCGCCCTTCATAACCCGAGCTACGACTTCAACGATCGACTCATTCCGATTGGCGCGCAGTTTTGGTCCGCGCTGGCGCACAGGCTGCTGGCCTGAGCGCACTGTACTCCGCAGCGACTCTACTTGTAACGGTCGGGGACAATCATCTCGGGTGGCACGGGGTGACGAATGTAGTCCGGGTTGTGCACGCGCTCGGGCAGTGTCACGGTGGGGTGGTCGACCTCTTCGTACGGGATCTGCTCCAGAAGATGTTGCATGCAGTTTAGACGCGCCTTTTTCTTGTCTACGCCTTCCACAATCCACCACGGAGCCTCGGGGGTATGGCTGCGCTCGAGCATTACCTCCTTGGCCTTGGTGTACTCCTCCCAGCGTCGGCGGGACTCAAGGTCCATGGGCGAGAGCTTCCACTGTTTGAGCGGATCTTTGATGCGCATGGTGAATCGCAGGTGTTGCTCATCGTCGGTGATCGAGAACCAGTACTTGAGAAGCACGATGCCTGAGCGCACAAGCATTTGCTCAAAGCCATTGACGCTTCGAAAAAACTCCTCGTACTGCTCGTCGGTGCAAAAGCCCATCACCCGCTCAACGCCTGCGCGGTTGTACCAGCTGCGGTCGAAAAGGACGATCTCTCCTGCAGCTGGGAGGTGCGCAACGTATCGCTGGAAGTACCACTGGGTGCGCTCGCGCTCGTTAGGCGCGGGCAGGGCCACCACTCGGGCCACCCGGGGGTTGAGGCGCTGAGTGATGCGCTTAATCGCCCCGCCCTTTCCCGCAGCGTCTCGACCCTCGAACAGGATGCAGACCTTAAGTTTTTTATGGACCACCCAGTCTTGTAGTTTGACGAGCTCGCCCTGTAGGCGAAACAGCTCACGGAAGTAGACGCGCCGGTCGATGGTGCCCTCGCGCACGGGGCCCTGGCTGGGTACATCCATGAGTAGCGCATCGAGGCGATCGTCGTCGAGTTCCATCTCGAGCTCCTCATCGTAGCCGTCAAGGAGATCCTCTTCGGCGCGGTTGATCATCGACTGTTTGAACGCTTCGGTATCGGGCATGGGATCTCCGGGGCTCGGCGGGTGAATGAAGTTCGAGGCTAAGCAGTTAGCGTGTCTGTTTTGTGACACGCGGTCTGGCCAGCCGGAGTGGTTTGCCCGCCCAACTGTGGGACGATAAGCCCTACTGGGAGGAAGGCAATGTCGGATGTGCTCGCCGTCAACATCGGCTCTTCGAGCGTGAAGTTTGCGCTCTACACGGTGGTCGATGCGCTGCACGTGGAGGCGGCGCACGTTAGTGGCCTTATTGAAGGGCTAGAGCCCTCGGGCCGCCCGCGCCTGTCGGTTAAGGCCGATGGAGCTGTGCGGGAGAAGATCCTCGAGGCCGCCAAACCTCCAAGGTCCAATATGGAGGTGGCGCTAGAGGCCCTGAAAGACCTTCTTTTGGAGGTGCTCAAAGGCCGCCCTCTCGTGGCCGTGGCCCATCGCATCGTTCATGGCGGGGATGTGTTCTGTGAGCCGGTCGTCCTGGGCGAGCCAGCCCTTTCGGCCCTTGAGAGGCTGTGTCCTCTGGCCCCGCTTCACCAGCCTCATAACCTCGCAGGGGTGAGGGCTTGCCGAGCTGCGTTCCCAGAAGTACCGCAGGTGGGCTGCTTTGATACGGCCTTCCACAAGACCATGTCTGAACTTGAGAGCCACTTTGGCCTGCCCAGGAGTTTTTATGCCGAGGGTGTTCGACGCTATGGTTTTCACGGCCTCTCTTATGAATACGTCAGTACGCGTCTTATGCGTCGCTCGGAGGCGGCCCAAGGGCGATTACTGATGGCTCACCTTGGTAGCGGCTCCTCTCTGTGTGCCGCAGTCAAGGGGCTCAGCCAGGCCTCCTCCATGGGGTTTTCTGCTCTCGATGGCCTGCTGATGGGCACTCGCTCTGGTTCCATCGATCCGGGCGTTCTGCTCTACCTGCTCGCAGAGGGCTGGACGGCTGACCGAATTGGCCGGCTGCTCTACAAGGAGTCTGGTCTTCTTGGGGTGTCTGGCATTTCGGCTGACATGCGTCGCCTGCGAGACTCCAACAGCCCGGATGCTCATTTTGCGATTGAGCTCTACGCGCATCGAATTATTCGGGAGGCGGGCGCATTGATCGCGGTGATGGGTGGCCTTGATGCTATCGCCTTCACCGGCGGCATCGGCGAGCACGATGCGGCCCTGCGCGCATCGGTCTGCGAGGGCCTCGCCCATCTTGGCGTTAGGCTGCTGCCAGAAGCCAACGCGCAGGCTCGAGGGAGTGAGACTTTGCCCATCCAGGACCCCGCAAGCAGCGCCGAAGTCTGGGTGATTCCGACGGACGAGGGACGGGTGGCCGCAGAGTCAGCTCTGCGCGCGCTTAAATCGGATCGCAGGCATGACCTGCCGCTACAGCTTTAAAAAAAGGAGTTCTTATGTCGATGGGAATGTGTCGTCTAGATGGTCGTCGGGGCCTGGTGTTGGGGCTTGCCAATGAACACAGCATTGCAGCAGCGGTTATCCGGCAGCTGCATAGCCTGGGCGCCGAGCTTCTGGTGAGCTGTTTGAATGAGAAGGCAAGGGGATTTGCGGCGCCGGTGACGGACCCCCTGGGGGTGAGCCTCAAGACCTGCAATGTGGAGCAGGCTGGAGAGCTTGAGGCTTTTGTACAGGCGGGTCTTGATCAGATGGGGCACTTTGACTTTGTGGTCCACTCGATTGCTTGGGCGCCGCTTGAGGAGCTCCACGGACGGGTCGTTGATTCGACGCGTGAGGGCTTCGCTCGGGCCATGTCGATTTCGTGCCACTCCTTTGCTGAGCTGGCGCGCTTGGTGAGTCCACATATGCCACAGGGAGGGAGCCTTCTCACCATGACCTACCATGGCGCTGACGAGGTGGTTCCGCACTATGGCTTGATGGGGCCAGTAAAGGCCTCTCTGGAGTCTCTCGTGCGCTACATGGCCTCTGAACTTGGTGCGCAGAAGGTTCGCGTTCATGCGGTCTCGCCTGGTCCAGTCCCCACACGGGCCGCCTCGGGCATTCAGGATTTTGATGCGCTCATGAAAGAGTCCGCTCAGCGCAGCGCCCTGGGGCGACTGGTTACCCTCGAGGAGATTGCCAACCTCGCTGCCTTTTTGTGTGCACCTGAATCATCTGGCATGACAGGGCAGACCATCTACGTCGATGCCGGCTTTCACTTTATGGCCTAAGCCCAGAGAGAGAGAAATATGACTGACAGCCACGAATTGATTGTTGAGAACACCACGTTTGACGAGATTGTGGAGGGCCAGAGTTTTTCGCTGTCCCGAACGCTCTCGCAGGATGACATCCAGGCCTTTGCCGCGGTCTCGCTCGATACCAACCCGGCTCACCTTGACCCGGAGTACGCAAGCCACACGCCTTTGCATGAAGTGGTTGGACACGGTATGTGGACGGCCTCCTTGCTCTCGACGATTCTTGGGACGCGCTTTCCGGGCCCGGGCACGATCTATTTGGGTCAGAGTCTGAAGTTCATGCGTCCCGTGCACTTAAACGACACGGTCACGGCGACAGTGCGTGTGTCCTCCAAGAGAGAGGACAAGAAGATTGTGGTCTTGGCCTGTCAGGTGGTGAATCAGAAGGGTGCGGTGGTGCTCGAGGGCGAGGCCACAGTGCTCGCACCGCTCGAGAAGATGAAGAAACCGATCATCCACGCCCCCCGCTTTCAAATCTTTGAGCCCGAGGCGCGGCTGAAGGTTCTTCTTGATCGGGCCGCTGGCCAGGAGCCCGTGCGATGTGGGGTGGTACATCCCTGTGATGAGGGCTCTCTGCGGGGAGCCATCGAGGCGGCCGAGATGGGCTTTATCGTTCCCACCCTGATTGGCCCGGAGGGCAAGATGCGGGCTTTGGCGGAGCAGGTGGGACTCGATCTAACGCCCTTTGTCATTGTGGATACCGCTCATAGCCACGAGTCTGCCGAGCGGGCCGCGCAGATGGCCGCTGCTGGGGAGTTCGAGGGCCTCATGAAGGGGAGCCTTCACACCGATGAGTTGATGCACGAGGTGGTCAGCACGAAGGCGCTTCGCACGGGGCGCAGGCTGAGTCATGTGTTTCGATTCGATGTGCCGCTCTACAACAAGCCCATCCTCATCACCGATGCCGCTCTCAACATCAGGCCAACTCTTCTTGAAAAGCGCGACATCGTGCAGAACGCGATCGACCTCGCCTTGATGCTGGGCCGGGAGTGCCCGAAGGTGGCCATTCTCTCGGCGGTTGAGACCCTGACGCCAGACATCCCCTCGACGATCGATGCGGCTGCGCTCTGCAAGATGGCCGATCGCGGACAGATCCGGGGTGGCGTGCTTGATGGGCCGCTGGCTTTTGACAATGCGGTCTCTCTTGAGGCGGTTCACATCAAGGGTATTTCCTCGCCCGTTGCGGGTGACGCTGAGATTTTGGTGGTTCCCGATCTCGAGAGTGGAAACATGCTCAGCAAGCAGCTCGAGTACCTTGCGGGCGCCTTGGGCTGTGGCGTGGTTCTGGGTGCGCGCGTGCCGATTGCGCTCACAAGTCGTGCCGATGGTCCCGCCTCTCGACGTGCCTCGGCCTTGCTGGTCAAGCTCATCGCGCACCACTTCCGATCGAACAGGCCCTAGCGGTGCCCGAGGGCATTTATCGTGATTTCTCTTGCATTCTTTAAAGAAAGGTGAGAAAAACCTAACATATCGTTGATTTAACAGGAAAGAGTCTCAGAAAACCTTCATGTCGGGCTTGAAAATCATTCTGGTGAGTCAAAAAGGTGGGGTGGGCAAGAGCACGCTCGCAGCAAACCTTGCCGCCTGGTTTTGCCTTGAGAAGGGAGAAAAGACTGGCCTGTTGGATTTCGATCCCCATGGCTCTTCGAGTTCGTGGGTATCTGGTGCGAGACCCATCGGACTCACGGCTGTTCATAACCCCATTGACGAGTCTGGTGCCCGGCGGTGGCTTTTGAGCGCTCGCACCGCCCTTCGTCGGATGACCGAAAGCCACGAGGTCGTGATTGCCGATCTCACCTGGAGGCCCCAGGTGGATGCTGAGTTCCTGCTGAACTTCGATCTCGTGCTGGTGCCCTCAGGGGTCTCTGAGATTGAGCTTGCTGCGACCGTGGCGTTTATTGAGCGCTATCGCTGGGTGTTTGCTCCGAGTGACCCTCAAGCCATGGCGCCGGGCCTGGTGGTCTGCCCCTCAAGAATTAAGGAGGAGCATGTCTCCGATCATGCTCTGACGTCTGTTGCTTTCCCGGTTCCCTTCGCCCTCTCTCCGCCCGTCTTCGATGACGCGGCCGTAAGAAATCTTTACCGCAAGGACTATATCGTCGCGCAGCACGGTTCGATGCGCGAGCATTTCGTTCGCTTTGCTCAAGGCGTTCAAGCGGCCGCGAACCTTTTGCTTCAGCAGCGCGCGATGAAGCCGCCAGCCTTCAGTGCTCCCAAGAAGATCGCAACCTACAACGGGGTTTTGCAGCGCTATCTTGCAGAGCGGGCAGAGGCAGGGGAGACAAGCCATTCTCTGGCCTCGGGACCGCGAAGCCTCAAACTCGTGCCACCTGTGCAGAACCCTCCCAGCAAGAGCGTGTCGGAGCCCTTAAGCGCAAAGCCAGGCCTCATCGCCAAATTCCTCAACTCTCTTGAGCGACCCTCAGGCAGCGGTCGTTAAGAATCGCTCGCAGACCTCAGCGAGGTCTCGAGAGAGAGTCGGTCCCGCAGCAAGTCTCTCGATTGCGCCTCTCATCTGGTCCCGACGGGTGGGCTCAAAACAGGACCATCGATCGAGTGAGCGGGCGAGCCGAGCAGCCAGCTGACCGTTTCTCTGGTCTAAAGAGGCGAGTTCGCGCGCCCACAGCGCGTAGCCATGTCCGTCCTCTCGGTGAAGGCCTGCACTTGCTTGCATAAAAAACGCGCCGAGCACGGCCCGCACGCGGTTGGGGTTGTGCGCATCGTATCGGTCGTCGGCGAGTAGGTGCTCGACCACGCCGAGGGTCTCAAGACAGTGATCATCGCCAATGCGTTCGGCGACCACCTGCACCGAGAACCACTTATCCATGGCAAGCGGGTTCCTCTCAAACTGCTGAGCAAACTCCTTGAGGGCCTGCTCGGATGCAGGTCCGCCGAGGGCTACGAGGCCCTGCAGAGTTGCCATGCGCGTTGTCATATTGTCGGCGCGCTCAAAGCGCTCAAGCAGCAGATCTGCTCTCTCGCGCGAGGTTTCGATGAGGTTGAGAAGCGATTGTGCGAGGTGGCGAAGCGCGCGCCAGCCCGCACCCATCGAATCAAACTGGTAAGGGGAGGCGGGTAAGTCGAGTTCCGCATCGAGGCTGCGCAGGTCCTCCTCTAGGTGTGAGGCAAGGAGCCGTCGAAGAGAGAGGTGACCACTGTGGATCGCAAGCGGATCGATACGCAGGCCCTGCGCCGCCCAAGCCTCGGCCACAACGGTTTCGGGCGGGAGCGTGAGCGCCTGCGCTTTAAACGCGTCGCTCAAGGAGCTGTCCCGAAGTACCGCTGCCAGGGTGTCAAGAGTTGTGGCGTCGGGGCGGGTATGGTTACTTTGGGGAATGAGGAAGGACAGCATGAGTCGCTGGCAAGCTTCCCAGCGCTGGAATGGGTCGCTGTCGCATTGCGCTAGCGCGCTCAGCTGCTCCTCGGTGTAGTCGTAATGGAGCGAGACGGGCGCGGAGAAGTCTCGCAACAGAGAGGGCACCGGCGCCCCTTGGTGAATTTGGCTGGGCAGGTGAAAGGTAAACGTCTGCTCAAAGTGCTCCAGCAGAAGGAGACTCGGGACTGACTCCTTGATTGGGGCAGGGCCGTTCGCGAGAAGGCCAAAACCAACCGGAATGATGAGCGGGTCTTTTTGGGAGCTGCGTGGGTCAAGCGCCTGGCGCAGGGTGATGCTGTAGTGACCGGTCTGCGCATCCCAGGCATCCTCAACGTGGAGGGAGGGGGTTCCGAGGGTGTCGTACCAACGCATGAAAATGGGGAAGAGATGGCTTGCCCCATTTGCATCGAGGATGGCGCTCACGAAGTCTTCGCACGTTGCGGCTTTACCATCGTGCCTGGCCACATAGAGATCCATTCCCCCTCGAAAGCCATCTGGGCCAAAGAGGGTCTGGAGCAGGCGAATGACTTCCGCCCCTTTTTCATAGACGGTGGCGGTGTAGAAGTTTCGAATCTCTTGGTATTGGGATGGGCGTATGGGATGCGCCATGGGCCCGGCATCCTCCGGAAACTGATGGGCTCGAAGGGTTCGAACATCATCGATCCGTTTGACCGCCCGCGCGCTCGCTGCCTGGTGTTTTGAGAGCCCCTCGGCGAGCATGTCGGCGCTAAATTCCTGGTCACGAAAGACTGTTAGGCCCTCCTTGAGCGTGAGTTGGAACCAGTCTCGGCAGGTGATTCGGTTGCCTGTCCAGTTGTGGAAGTATTCGTGGCCCGTCACCGCTTCAATAAGCTCGTAGTCTCTGTCGGTGGCAGTCTGCGCGTCTGCAAGGACGAAACGCGTGTTGAAGAGGTTCAGGCCCTTGTTCTCCATGGCTCCGGAGTTGAAGTCTGGAACCGCCACGATCATGAACTGATCGAGATCTAGTTCGAGCCCGTATCGGCGCTCATCCCACTGGATAGCCCGCTTGAGGCTTTGCATCGCAAAGCCTGCTCGGGGGCGGTCGTCGGCTCGCGTGTAGACCTGGAGCCTCTTGGTTTTTCCGCTTCGAGACTGAAGGCTTTCTTCGATGCAGGAGAGGTTTGCGGCCACCAGCGCAAAGAGGTAGCTGGGCTTGGGGAAGGGGTCGTGCCAGACGCAGGTGCGCACGCCATCGAGGGTCGAGTCACTGACGAGGTTGCCGTTGGAGAGCATGGCCGAGAATTGACCTGACGGTGCTCGAAGCGACACCGTGTAAACCGCGAGCGTATCGGGACGGTCTTGAAAAAAACAAATTCTTCGAAAGCCCTCAGATTCGCACTGCGTGTAAAGCCCGCCTTGGCTTGCGTAGAGGCCCATGAGTTGGGTGTTGGCCGATGGCGAGATACGCGTTTGGAGACGCAGGCGTCCCTGCGGTACCCCGCGTAGACGAAACCCCTCTTCGGAGAGTGCATATTGACCGGCCGTTACGCCCTGGGTCATGGGGCGACCATCGAGCCACGCCCCGACCAGCTCGAGATCTTCGCCAGCGAGCGTGAGGTCTTTTGATGGCCCAGCGGGGTTTGGCCAGAAGCTGAACTCGGCTGTCACCAGGGTCTGATCGAGATCAAGGTCGAACTCGAGCACAAGCGCAGAGAGCGTGTGAGAGGGCGGCTCGTAGTCTTCGCGGCGGATGGGTGTGACGGTTTTCATTGAGAAGGTGTCAGTCTAAGCGCTTCTGGCTTGAAAACTCGATAAGCTGGCAGGGAATGCGAGAGATCCCGTGATTCTTCCCCGTAGTCCGATTGCGCGAGCTTGTGCAGGCGAGCTGCGAGCGCGGCGTCGGATCGCACTCTTGCTGGTTGCTGCGCTCGCTTTTTTGTTGGGTGTCTGCCTTGCTGGGCTTTGGATTTTTACCGAGCGGCACGAGGGGCAGGCCTTGGTGTCGGCGACCCACCTTTTTGTGACCTTTGCGCTCTTTACAGCACTGGTCTGTGCCGTTGCGACCGCGAGCATGCACCGCTTCAATTCGTGGGTTGGCCCGATGGCGCGCAGAGCCACGCAAGATTTGCTCACTGGGCTTCCCAATCGAGCGGCCTTCAAAAGCCTTCTCAGGGCAAGTCTGCGCGTTGCGAGCGAGGGTCGGTCTCAGCCTGTGGTCGTCTGCTTCGTTGACTGCGACGGCTTTAAACAGGTAAATGATTTGTATGGACACAAGGTGGGTGATCGATTCTTGCGGGTTGTCGCAAGGCGGCTGCACTCGGTGGCTCGCAGAGACGATTTCGTCGCCCGGCTTGGGGGAGACGAATTCGTTTTGGTGGCCCATCATCTGCACGGAGCCGAAGCGGTTGAGACTCTGTTGCGTCGAATTCTGTCAGTCGCCTCATCGCCTGTGGTGATTGGTGACCTGCATCTTCCTCTCTCTGTGAGTGTGGGCGCCGCGGAGTCTCGAGGGAATTCCGACACAGCGGAGAGCCTGTTGGCGTGTGCCGACAAAGCGATGTACGAGGCTAAGCGAGCCGGAGGGAATCGCTGGGTGGTCTGGCATGCCCAAGCCACGCATTGAGATTCATACGCAGGTCGTTGACCACTTCGGAGACGCAGGTGTCTGCCTGCGACTGGCCCGGGGGCTCGCCCAACGGGGGGCCGATGTTCAGCTGGTCATCGATCGTCCGTCTCTCGTTCACGAGATGTGGCGTTCGCAGAGCGGTGGAGGGCAGGAGCGGGGTCTTGGTCGTTTGGAGGTCTGCGCGAGCACGACGTGTCTAGATGCGCCCGATCTCATGATTGAAGCTTTTCATCACACCGCACCCCTTGGGGATCGACTGCGCTGTGAGCGGATGACTCTGCGCGGAAAACGGCCTCGGAGGGTTCTTTTGGATTACCTCGCAACGCAGTCTTGGGCCGATTCCATGCAGGGGCTCTCAGCGCCCGACCGGGAGGTGGTTCTGGTCCCCGAAGGGCGCACCTGCGGGGTGGCCCAAGGACGCATCTGGATGGCGCCGAGTTTCTCCCTGGAAGGGCCCGGCCTTGTTGTTGGCGCATGGAGGGAGGCGGATGAAGCCGCGCGACTCGAGATGCGCCAGCGACTTTTGAGGGACTGCGCGCGCTGGGGTACCGGGCGAGATTCCCCGTTCTTGGTGATGGGTTTTGGCTACGAGGACGTGCCCTGGGAGCGTTGGAGGGAGGCTGTTCAACTCCATGGCCTGCCTGCGGGATTTGACCATCTCGCTCTCTTTAAGCCTCGAGGGATCGAGATGTCACAGGACGAATTCGATCTGGCCCTTCAGGCCTGCGACTTCAACATCGTGAGAGGGGAGGACTCCTTTGTTCGTGCCCATTGGGCGGCTGCTTCGCGTTGGCGGGTGCCTCTGGTCTGGCAGCCGTATCGACAGGAGGGCGGCACCCATGCCGACAAGCTCATGGGATGGTTGCAAGGCATCTTGGGCGAGCCAGATCTCTCGGTGATGCGAGAGATACAGCTCGTTTTCAATCATCTTCTTCCGGGTGAGACCCTTGCCCCTTCCTGGCAACTCTTGTGCGCCCAGTGGGAGTCTGTTCGGCGGACCCTATGGGAGGTGAGCTCAAGAAGGCTCCGAGTACTTCCTCCGCTGGAGGACTCTCTCCTGAGGCTACTTCACGGGTAGAGCATCGGAGACGTCTGAGAGTCCGGCAAAAACCTCCAAGGCGGCAGAAACGACCTCGGCGTCAAGGGCCGAGCCGGACAAGGACGCAATCTCCCGCCGCGCGGTCTCGAGGCTCAGAGCCGCACGGTAGGGCCGATGGGAATTCATCGACTCCAGAATGTCTGCCACCGAAAGCACCCTCGCCTCCAAAGAGATCTCCTGAGCGTGGAGACCGCGGGGGTAGCCGGAGCCGTCTAGTCGCTCGTGATGTTGACGGACCATCTCGGCGATGGGCCAATCAAAGGGGATGTCCTTGAGAATTTCATAGCCCACCGCAACGTGCTCTTCAACAAGCTGCCGCTCAATCGGGGTGAGTGCACCAGGTTTGGTGAGAATCTCGGAGGGCACAGCAATCTTGCCTAGGTCGTGAACGAGCCCTGCGATGTGGAGTGCCTGTAGTTGAGAGTGCGTGAATCCCATTTTTGTGCCGATGAGCACCGATATGTCGGCCACCCGTTTCTGGTGCCCTGAAGTATAAGGATCCCGGCGTTCCATGGTCTTGGACATGGCCTCGATGATCGCGTTGAGCGCCGCGGTAAGCCGCGTCTGGGCTAAGTCTCGAAGCCTCTGTTCCTCAATCAGGAGTCGCGACACTCTGACTCGTTCGGTGATGTCTCGGATGTTGCATTGAATAACGAGCTCCTCGGCCACAAGGTAGCTATTGCAGACGAACTCAACGTCTAGCGCGTTGCCCCCCTTGTGCCTCAGGGGCAGATCTTCGTATCGCACGAAACCTTTTTCTAGCGTGTCTCTGAAGGCCTGCTCCGCTCGCTGTTTGTCGGCGATGAACCCCAGCTCCCACAGCGCCTTGCCTGCGATTTCATTGAGCGAGAATCCGGTGAGCGCGAGAAAAAATGGGTTGGCATCGAAAATTTTTCCTGAAGAATTGAGGATGAGGATGCCATCCTGCGCCGTCTCAAATAGACGTTGGTAACGGGTCTCGGCTGAGCCAGTTTGCGAATCTTTAAGTTGAGTCATGCTGGGAGGCTAGCACGCGCTGAACAGTCATCTGCTTTTTGTTGCCGCCCTAAAACTGGCATCATCATTTTCAGATTCGATTCGTTGAAGGGAGGCAGAGTATGAGGGCAAGGATAACCCGCCTGAAGATTGATATTGGGATTGGCGAGAGGGATCGCAGGGCAATTGCTAAGGGCCTTTCCGCACTCCTGGCAGATAGCTACACGCTCTATCTGATGACCCATAACTTTCATTGGAACGTAACGGGCCCCCATTTCAACACCCTTCACACCATGTTTATGGCCCAGTACTCTGAGCAGTGGACCGCACTCGATTTAATTGCAGAGCGTATTCGCGCGCTGGGAGAGCATGCCCCTGGCACATACAAAGAGTTTGTGCAGCTCACTTCTATTAAAGAGGTGTCGGGAACCCCCGCAGCCATGGAGATGGTCCGGCTGCTGGTGAGAGCTCAGGAGGCGACGGCAAAGACCGCACGCAATCTTTTTTCGCTTGTGAATAAGGCGAACGATCAGCCGACCGCAGATCTGTTGACCCAGCGAATCGATGTGCATGAGAAGACTGCGTGGATGTTGAGGAGCCTGCTGGAGGAGTGATGGTGGCGAATCAGGGATTCGAANNGAACCCCGGACCTGCGGATTATGATTCCGTCGCTCTAACCGACTGAGCTAATTCGCCAAGAGGCCGCCTCGACAAACATGCTAGAAAGAATTCCAAGGCAGCAACTGGAGGGGGATGATAACAGAGTCCCTAGTCCTGTGCTCTTCGAATTTGGGTCACCATCAGGCCGACAAAAACGAGGGCGGCCCCGGCCCACGTGAGGTGGGCGACCGTCTCCCCGAGTAGGAGGGCCGCTGAACTGAGCCCAAAAATGGGCACCAAGAGCGTGAAGGGCGCCACCACCGAGGCAGGATGACGACGCAGCAGCGCGGACCATCCACCGTATCCCAAGAGGCTTGCACAGATGACGTTGTAAAGAACTGCGCCCCAGAGTTTGATCTCGCCCGCAGCCAGGTGCTCGAGCGCGTCCCTCCAGGCAGCCACGCCGTCCAACCACAGCGAGAGCGGCACGAGAAAGAGGCTGGCAATGCCGGAACCCCAGACCACCAGGGCAATGGGATCGGGTGCTTCGAGTCGACGCACGATGAGGTTGCTCGCTGACCATGACAGTGCGGCTCCAAGTGTGAGCAGCAAAGGAAGTAGAGGCGCGTGTTGTTGCATGCCAAGCCCGACGACGGCGATTCCCACCCCGCCGACTGTAGCCCCGAGCACCTGATAGAGATTGGGCCTCTCGGCGAGGAATATCACAGCAAGGAAAGTGGTGAAAAAGACCTGGCACTGCATGACCAGCGAAGCGAGCCCGGCGGGCATTCCGAAGTAGAGGGCGCCAAACACGAGGGTGAACTGAAGCGCGAAGGCCGTGAATGCGTAGGCCGTGAGGAGCGCCCAGTGCACACGGGGCCTGGGTAGAAGCATCATGAGCGGCAGGCCAGCCAAAAGAAATCGCAGCGACGCAAGCAGGGTGGGTGCGACCACGTCGAGCCCGATGCGAGCTGCAACAAAATTCGTCCCCCACAGCGCCATCACGATGATGGCGAGGGCGATGTGCCTGAGCGGCATTGGCTCTTAGTGACGGACCCGCCAGCCCGATGCAACCAGCCGGTGGCAGAGCGCAAGCAGGCCCATAGAGAAGATAAGGCTGGCACTAAGGCTGATCCAGGGCGTGACATCTCCCTGGCCAAACACACCGTAGCGAAACCCATCAATCAGATAAAAGAATGGATTGAGGTGACTGGCGAACTGAAAAGCGGGTGGGAGAGAGTGGACCGAGTAGAAGACTCCCGCTAAGAAGGTCAGGGGGTTGATGAGAAAGTTTTGAAAGGCGGCAACGTGATCCCAGCGTTCAGCATAAAGCGCAGCGATGAGTCCGAGTGATCCCATTACAACACAGGCGCAGACCGCGAAGACAAAGACGAGCAGGGGGCTGTGTAGCGAGCCGAGCGGAATGAGCGGCAGGCTTGCGATCCAGACAACCAGTCCGCAGGCAAGCCCCCTTGCGGTTGCACCGCCCACGTATCCAACAAGCCACTCCCATGGCTTCATGGGCGAGAGCATGAGAAACACGATGTTGCCCGTGATCTTGCTTTGGGTGAGGCTTGAGCTCGAATTGGCAAACGCATTCTGCTGAAGCGTCATCATGACGAGGCCGGGAACAAGAAAGGAAGCGTAGCTCACACCCGGAAGGGGCTCCAGACGTCCCTCAAGCAGATAGGCAAAGACCACCAAAAAAAGCAGTGAAGAGATGACGGGTGCAAGGATGGTTTGCACCGACACCTTCACAAACCGCCTGACCTCTTTGGCGAGTAATGCAAAGGCGGCTGAGTGGATTGGGCTTGCGGCTTGGGGAATACGGGGGCTGACGGATGTGCTCATAAGGGTTATCGGGCGTGTTGGATTTGGCTGTTGAGGGCGCTTGCAGCCGCTGCAGACGCCTCTTGCCAGTGGGAATGGACGCCTTGCTGGGCGTGGGCATAGAGGATGGCGCGTGAGGCATTGATAAAGAGACCACCGGCCGTGGTGGCGGCGCGACTCACGACTGCTTTCACGTCGCCGCCTTGCGTTCCAATGCCGGGAACCAACAGCGGGAGGGCGGGTGCAATTTCGCGAACGCGCTCGAGTTCATCGGGTGCCGTGGCACCGACGACGAGGCCAATCTGGTCGTGGGCGTTCCAGCGCTCATGGGCCAGTCGAGCAACGTGCTCATAGAGCGTCTCGCCCGAGGCGAGTGCAAGGTTTTGTAATTCGCTGGCTCCAGGGTTTGAGGTCCTGCACAGGATGAAGGCGCCTTTGTCACGGCGCTCCAGAAACGGAGCAATGCTGTCTGAGCCAAGGTAGGGATTCAAGGTGACTGCGTCGGCTCCGTATCGATCGAAGGCTTCCTGCGCATACCGAGATGCGGTGGAGCCAATGTCTCCTCGCTTGGCATCGAGAATCCAGAGGTGGTGGGGATACTTCGATTTCACCCAGGCCGAGAGGCGCTCGAGCACGGGCTCGGCCCCGAGGGCAGCGAAGTGGGCAATCTGAGGCTTGAAGGCGCAACACGATGGTGCGGTCGCCTCCACGATGCCACGGCAAAACGCTTCAACGGCCTCAAGGTGCGGTTGTTGTGAGAGTTCGGCGGGAAGGCGCTCTGGTTCAGGGTCGAGGCCCACGCAGAGCAGACTCGAGGACATGGCCCACGCCTGCTGGCACCGTAGGGAAAAGCGCATGTCCTATTGTGGCATGGCCGCAAGAAGGGTTCTGGTGTAGCTGTGACGTGGGTTTTCAAAAACGGAGGCCGTTGGACCGGACTCTACGACCTCGCCCTGACACATCACGGCCACCAGGTGACTGATGGATCGGACAACCGCCATGTTGTGGGTGATGAGCAGGTAACTCAGACCCTCCTCGAGCTGCAAGCCGTGCAGGAGGGTGAGGATCTGTGCCTGCACGTCCGCGTCAAGGGCTGATGTCGGTTCGTCACACACGATGACTCGCGGACCTACCGCAAGTGCGCGCGCAATCGCAATGCGTTGACGCTGACCTCCCGAGAATTCATGAGGAAAGCGCTCGAGCGCATCGACAGGCAGGCGGACCTGATCCATGAGGGTAAGGAGCCGCTTGCGGCGAACATCCCGGCCCCACTCGGGCCGGAGCCTTCTCATGCCTTCTTCGAGCATCTCGCTCACCCGGTGTCGAGGGTTGAGCGAAGCGAACGGGTTCTGAAAGACGATTTGGATGTGACGGCGCAGCGCCCTGAGTGACTGGCCTCGCTGCTGAAGTGCCGGAAGTCCGGATAAGAGAACCTCGCCCCGCACCTGCGCGCGCTCATCGAGAAGTCCGAGGATGGCCTTTGCCACCGTGGTCTTGCCAGAGCCTGACTCGCCCACCAGCGCGAGGGTCTGACCGGGAGGGAGGGAGAGGCTCACTCCACGAACCGCCTCAAAGCGCTGCCTTTCTCGAAAGAGCCCTCCACCCGATGTGTAGGCGACCCGGAGATCCTGAACGTCGAGCGCGAGGGGTCTGAGGGATTGGTCGGCGCGGGGGGCGAGGGCTGGCACACCCATCGATGCATGACGGGCAAAGAATGCGGCTGAGCGATCCTGATCGGTGATCTTGCCGCCCGACATGAGTGCCACTTCGTGGGCAAGGTCCTTGACGACCCCCAGGTCGTGGGAGATGAGGAGCATGGAGAGCCCCTTCTCTCGTTGGAGCTCGCCCAGAAGGGTCAGGATCTGTCGAGCCAACGTGACATCCAGGGCGGTGGTCGGCTCATCAGCGATGAGAAGGTCTGGCTCCGTGCACAGCGCCATCGCGATCATGACGCGCTGAAGTTGGCCCCCAGAGAGTTCAAAGGGAAAGCTCCTGACGCGACGCTTGGGTTCCTGGAGTCCGACGCGCTCGAGCCAATCGATGGCCAGAGCCTGTGCCGACGCCTCGCTCGTGGGGCGGTGTCTCTGAATGGCCTCGATGATCTGGTCACCAATGCGCATGACGGGATTGAGGCTCGTGGCGGGTTCCTGAAAGATGATGGAGAGACGTCGGCCCCGAATGCTCTGCATCTCGCGCTCGGAGAGGGCAAACAGATCTTCATTGCCCAGCAGGACCTGCCCGTCCCGAACCCGAGCGTTGTCTGGAAGAAGCCGCATAAGAGCCAGCGCTGTCATCGATTTCCCGCAGCCTGATGGACCAATGAGCGCAAGTGTTTGTGCAGGTGCAATTGAGAACGACACGTCATGGAGCGCACGGAACGCCCCGGCCTCTGTGGCGAGGTCGAGGGTGAGGTTCTTTACCGAGATGGGTGCCGGTGCGCGGCTCATTCTGCTGACGACCTCAATCGCGTTCGGGGATCGAATGCATCTCGTATAGCGTCGGCCAGCAGATTGGCCGAGAGCACCAGCGCCAACATAAAGACAAACGCGGTGGTGAGTGTCCACCAGACCACGGGACTCGCGGCCAGCTCGGACCGCGCTGAATTAATAAGAATGCCAAAGCTCGCGGTCTTGGGATCGACGCCGATTCCGACATAGGAGAGCACCGCCTCCGCAAGAATGAACCCCGAGAACTGCATCACCACGCTGATAAGCACGATGTGCATGAGGTTGGGCGTGATGTGGTGAAAGAGGATGCGCGCGGTCGAGACGCCGGCGGATCGAGCCGCCTGCACATACTCAAGCTCACGCAGTTTCATGGCCTCACCCCTTACCAGACGACAAAGACCTGTGAAGGAGGTGACGCCAAGAATGATGCAGAGAAAAAGAAGGCGCGCATCTGATCGTTCGAGTGCAGTCTGAAAGAGCTGGGGGTTCGCATCAATAAATGCCTGAAGCAGGAGAACGGAGGCCGCAATGAGCAAGACATCCGGAATGGAGGCAAGCAGGGTGTAGACGTACTGGATGACCTCATCAACCCACCCACGAAGAGCGCCGGCCATCACGCCAAGAAACACCCCAATCGGAAGCACGACGAGTGTGGTGAGGCTGCCAATGACCAGCGCGGTTCGAATGCTTTTGAGCGCGATGACCAGAATGGACACGCCCGTCTGGTCTGTTCCAAAGACGTGATAGCCGCGCGAGAGACAGGCAACAAAAAAACTCACGAGAATGACGCAGGAGACGGTGATGAAGGCCGTCCTCCATGGCCACTGGGTTCGGCCCAACAGAAAGGTTGTTATGACGTCTCTCGGAGAGCGGCCAGACTGCCACGTGGCGAGGCTCAGGCTAACAACGAGCATGACCAAGACAGCCGCAAGACCCTGAGCCAGGGCTGACAGGCTCTTGGCCCTGACATCCTCTACGTGCGCGTCCTCGTGGGGCAGGTGCCTGCCGCCGAATTTGAGGGGCGGAAAGTCTCGCACTGGATGGCCGTTCCTCTCGAAGGACTCCTTTCGGAACCCCCGGATGGCCAGTGGTGCGGAGTAGCTGCGCTCGCGGGCCTCCACGAGAGGCTTGAGCGCAAAGTCCAGCAAGCTCATTGGCTCGGCATACCGCTGGGGCTGGCCCTCGGGCGTTTGAATGGCAAGGCGAATATGCACCGAGTCTACGAGGGCGATGCCGACAAAGAGACTCAAGATGATGGCGCTGGCGAGTCCCGCTGGTCGTTGAAAGACCAATCGCCACGTGGCACGCAAGGGCGCGGATTGATAAGCCAGCGCTGCGTAGATGGCCCCTGCCACGAGCAAACCCAGCATGAAGACATCGGTGGTGAGAAGCGTGAGTCGCATGGCTAGATCAGGCGAATACGAGGGTCGGCTAGCGCGTAGCAGATCTCGGTGAGGATGAGGCCGAGGATATAGAGGGCGGAGCCGATGAAGACCATGGAGCGAACGATGGCAAAGTCCTGTGCGGCTATTGCATCAATGAGGTAACTGCCAAGGCCGGGTATGGCGAAGAACGATTCGACAATGAGGCTGCCCATGAAGAGCAAGGGAATGACCGCAACGGAGGACGTGATGATGGGGATGAGCGCATTGCGCAGTACGTGCCCAAAGAGCACGCGAACATCCGAGAGGCCTTTGGCACGTGCAGTTCGCACATAGTCTTTGCCAATCTCCTCCAGGAACAGTGTTCGGTTAAAACGAGTCTCGCCACCAAGTCGGGCAATGAGGCTCACTGCGATGGGCATGATGAGGAAGCGCCAGGCACCGTCCTCCGATTCAAAGCCTGAGATGGGCAAGACCTGCAGAACGCGAGAGAGCGCGAACTGTCCGACCACAATAAAGAACAGGGCAGAGATGGACATCAGCACCACACAGGCCATGCTCCCCCAGAGGTCCAGTTGCGTGCCTCGAAAAAAGGTCAGTCCGAGCGCCAGCGTAATGGAGATGCCCAGGCCCACGACGAAGGTGGGTAGTGCCAGCGCAAGGCTGGGCCCAGCGCGGGTTCGAATGTCAGAAGAGATATCTCGCCCGCTGTCTGAGCGACCAAAATCGAGGGCAAACATGCGCAG
Organism: Burkholderiales bacterium UBA2463; assembly: GCA_002342295.1. Lineage (GTDB taxonomy): Bacteria > Pseudomonadota > Gammaproteobacteria > Burkholderiales > Burkholderiaceae_A > Hahnella. The sequence continues at coordinate 133,872 of DDPR01000010.1, read as the reverse complement.
AGAGTGATCGACGAAAAGGGTGTCGGTGAGCTGTGCCGAACCCTTTGCCTGATCGTTCCAAAACAGCGGCCGATCGTAGCCGCGCTCGGCCTTCCACTTCTCAATGGCCTCGGGCGTGATGCGCTTTCCACCCAATTGGATGCGGGCCATATCGTCGGGAGAATTCACCTTGAAGAAGAGCAAGAAGGTGACGAGATTGATACCGATGAGCACGAGCAATCCGTAGCCGATTCGGCGTAGCAGGAAGTGGGTCACGCGCGAACCTCCTCCAGTGCGGTGCGGGCCTGCCTTTTTTTCCAGGCGAGCCAGGCCGGGATACAGACGGCTAGAAGTCCGAGCGGCAAGAGCCAGAGGGGCCACCAGATCGGCTGGTTCCACTCGCGCACCATCTGAGCACGAAGGTGAGCGTTGACCCTGAGGTAGGGCAGGTTGTCTCGGATGATGTTGGAGGGCTTCCCGTTGGAGACCCACTGATGCAACGCGCTCCCGTACTCATCGGAGGTGCCAAAGAGCAGAGGCATCTCTTCCTGCATGATCTCTCCCATGCGACGGATGAGTGCGGCCCGCTCCGGAGTGTCCTCCATGTCTTTCATCCGATCGAAGAGCCGGTCGTACTCGTCGTTCTGCCAGTTCGAGGCATTCTCGCCGTCGCCTTTGGCCTTCGCATTGGGGCCATAGAGCAGGAAGAGAAAGTTCTCAGGGTCGGGATAGTCGGCCAGCCAGCCCCACGAAAAGAATTGAGCCGAGCCCTTCCTCATCTTGTCTTGGAATCGGTTGTAGTCGGTGTTTCTCAGTTCGACCTGAATGTTGAGCTTAGAGAATTGCTTGGTCACCCAGTCCAGGCGGGCCTTGTAGGCGGGGCCTACTCCGGTCGTGTCGTAATTGATGACCAAGGGCTCTCCGGTCTTTGCGTGTCGACCGTCGGGGTAGCCCGCCTCGGCCAGGAGTCGCTTTGCGTCCTCAATGGGCCGGCGACGCGCACGGCCGTCTGGGCCCATGATGTGGGTGACAGGGTTGGGCTTGATGGTGTCGTGGCCAAAGAGGCCGGCCACCACGGCGCTGTGATTAACCTGGGCGCGATTGTCTTCGAAGATAGCCACGTATTCCTCGAAGTCAAAGGCGATCGCGATGGCCTGTCTCAGCTTTCGATTCTTCGTCTTCTGCTCAGGCGTGTTTCCTGCGCCCACCACCGGATCGAGCCAGTTAAAGCCGAAGTAGGAGAAGCCGACCTGAATGGTGCTCGGCAGTTGAATCTTGCGAGCGACCAAATCACGTGCGCGACCCGTGTTGTCATCGATAGCCACCTGAAATGCAATGCCACTTTCGCCCCGTTCGATCTGCGGGGTGTCGTAGTAGCCCTGAATAAACTTTGTGAAGACGGAGGACCCTTCCTTGTCAAGGATAGAGACCATGCCGTCCACGAATGGGGTTCGCTTCCCGCAGTCTGCCAAGAGGCCCTTTCTTTCGTCTTCGGGCTCACCCTCGCAGGGATAGGTGCCACCGCGATAGTGGGGATTGCGGGAGAGCACCATGCGGGCATTTGGAATATTTTCGGTGAGCATGAAGGGACCCGTGCCGACTGGCCAACTATCTGGCTTGAGATTTTTCTGACTCATGCCTGGCTGGGCATAGAAGGCATCGACCTCCCAGGCCACCGGGGAAAAGAAAGTCATGGCGAGCCAGTACTTGAACTGCGGATACTTGCCTTTGACGTGGATACGAAAGGTGTGGGTGTCCACGAGTTCGACGCCCTTGAGGTCAAACTCTCGAAAGTCCATCCAGGGCAGGTGGCCAAACGGGCCCGCCTCTCGGGGAGACAGCTTCGATTTGATCTCATCGTTGACCTGCCGAGTCTGTTTGCCAAGCTCGGCCAGGCCCACGATTTTTTCGGAGAGAAATCCAAAGACGGGCGACTTGACGCGAGGGCTTGCCAGGCGCTTGATCGCGTAGATGTAGTCGGCTGCCGTGAGTTCTCGGCTGCCCTGCTCGGCAAAGTCTGAGGGTTTCTTGATTGATCGAAGGTCGTCCTCTCTGAGTTGGTGATAGAGCAGACGGCCCGAGCTGTCTCGTGCAAAAGCCGGGTGCGGTGCAAAGAGAATGCCCGGCTGCACCTTTAATTCGAATACGGTCTGGGCGATGCGACTGGTGGGTGCTGAGGCGTCCAGCGGTTTGCCTTGGGCATCCAGATACTGGACCCGCGGCAGGGCCGTGAGCGTTCTCGGCTCGAGCACATAGGGACGCTTCAGATAGTGGTATCGAAGCGGTGGCTCATAGATGGCGTAGGTCCAGGGTGTTTCATTGTTGCTGTAGGACGAGGCAGAGTCGAGGTGCTTGGGTGCCTCGCCGTACGAGGTGAGAAAGACGTTGCTTTCGACCCAGCGCATGTCGATGGGTTGGTTTGAGATGTCGCAACCCCACAGGCAGAGGGCCGCCGCGACCGAGAGCGGGCGAACGCAGTGAGAAAGTCGAACTCGAACCCCCATAGCCGTAAGACTGCCAGAGTTTAGGCGGCCTCGTTGGCCAAAAAGCCCCCGCTCTGCCGAGCCCATAGGCGGGCATAGAGCCCTTGGTTTCGCAGCAGGTCGGTGTGGCTGCCCTCCTCGACGATGCGACCCCGGTCCATGACGATAAGGCGGTCCATGGCTGCGATGGTGCTGAGGCGATGCGCGATGGCCAGCACTGTCTTGCCTTGCATGAGTTCATAGAGGCTCTGCTGAATGGCGGCCTCAATCTCGCTGTCGAGGGCACTGGTAGCCTCATCGAGGATGAGGATTGGTGCATTTTTAAGAATGACTCGGGCGATTGCGATGCGCTGGCGTTGCCCTCCGCTCAGCTTAATGCCCCGCTCACCCACTTGGGCTGAGAGCCCGGTTCGGCCACTGGGGTCGGTCAGGGCACTGACAAAGTCATCTGCGTGGGCGCGGGCAATGGCCTGCCAGATTTCCTCATCAGAGGCCTCGGGCCGTCCATAGGCGATGTTGTCGCGAATGGACCGATGCAGAAGCGAGGTGTCTTGTGTGACCATCCCAATCTGTGAGCGCAGACTGTCCTGCGTGACCTCCCGAATGTCTTGGCCGTCGATTCGTATGTGACCCAGCCTGAGGTCGTAGAAGCGCAAAAGAAGGTTCGTCACGGTGCTTTTGCCGGCGCCTGATGGACCCACGAGTCCGACCTTCTCGCCGGGTTCGATGCGCAGGGTGAGGTGTTCGATGACCGGCTTTTGGGAGTCGTACCCGAAGGTCACGTCGTCGAAAAAGATGTCGCCACGAGTGACGTGCATCGGTTTTGCGTGGGGCACATCGGTGACCACCAGCGGCCGAGAGAGCATGTGCATACCGTCTCTTACGACGCCCAGATTCTCGAAGAGCGTGGCCATCTCGTACATCACCCAATGCGAAATGCCCATGAGACGAATCGCCATGGCCATCGAAGCCGCGACCGCGCCCGACCCAACCATTCCCTCGGACCAGACCCACAGCCCTACACCGCCGCAGCCCATCACCAGGAGGACGTTCAGTGCATGGTTGGTCATTTCAAAGCCGGAGGCCAGGCGCATCTGTGGCAGGGCCGTTGACATGAACTCTTGCATCGACTCTCGGGCGTAGCCGGCCTCTCTGTCGGTGTGGGAGAAGAGCTTGACCGTGGGAATATTTGTATAGGCATCGGTGATGCGGCCGGTCATGAGGCTGCGCGCATCCGCCTGCTTTCGAGAGACCACGGAGATGCGCGGGACGAATATGCGCAACACGCCAATGTAGAGCACCAGCCAGACCACGAAGGGCCAGATAAGGCGGCCATCGAAGCTGCCGACCACCGAGACCATGGTGATGATGTAGACCCCAACGAAGACGAGGATGTCCACCAGGGTGATGAGCACATCGCGCGTGGCCAGGGCGGTCTGCATCACTTTCGTGGCAACACGGCCTGCGAACTCGTTTTGGTAGAAGGCCAGACTCTGGGTGAGCATGAGTCGGTGAAAGATCCATCGCAGCCGCATTGGGAGGTTGGAAAAGAGACTCTGGTACTTGACCAGACACCCCACCGCGACGAGCACCACGCTTAACAACAGCAGGGCCGTGGTGAGGCCTATTTCCAGAGAGGCCGTCTCCCAGAGGGTGCCCGGCTGGGTGCGCCCGAGCCAGTCCACCATGAGGCCAAGAAGGGCAAAGAGGAGTGCCTCGAAGGACGAGGTGATGGCCGTGAGGCTCATGAGCGCGAAGAGCTTCCAGCGGGCGCCCTGTGTGGACTCCCACAAGAACGCACCCAGCTCGCTGGCGGTCACTTTCGGTGGCTCAGAGGGGTAGGGGTTGAGCAGGCGCTCGAAGAATGCAAACACGGGGTTGGGGCCCTCAAGGGAGGAGTACAAAACAGGATCCGAGTATGGCCGACAAATAAAAAAACCCCGAACCGTGAGGCTCGGGGTTTTGGTGCCGGGGCGTCCGGTCTTACATATCCATGCCGCCCATTCCACCCATGCCGCCCATGCCGCCGGGCATACCACCGCCAGCGGGCTTGTCGTCTGCGGCCTCTCCGACCATGCAGTCGGTGGTGAGCATCAGACCAGCAACAGAGGCTGCGTTCTGGAGTGCCGTGCGGGTGACTTTGGTGGGGTCGACCACGCCCATCGCCAGCATATCCCCATACTCGCTGGTGGCTGCGTTGTAGCCGTGTGAGCCCTTGAGCTCGAGAACCTTGTTCACGACCACGCTGGGCTCATCGCCACAGTTTGCGACGATCTGGCGAAGGGGCTCTTCTACGGCACGCATGACGATCTTGATTCCAGCTTCCTGATCGGCGTTGTCGCCCTTTACTTTCGCGGCACTGCGGGCGCGCAGCAGAGCCACGCCTCCACCAGCCACGATGCCTTCCTCCACTGCAGCACGAGTCGCGTGCAGCGCATCATCAACGCGGGCTTTCTTCTCCTTCATCTCGACCTCGGTCGCAGCACCCACGCGGATGACAGCAACGCCGCCGGCCAGCTTGGCGACGCGCTCCTGGAGTTTCTCCTTGTCGTAGTCGCTGGTGGCCTCCTCGATCTGGACGCGGATCTGTTTGACGCGAGCCTCGATGTTCTTCTTCTCACCAGCGCCGTCGATGATGGTGGTGTTCTCTTTCGCGATCTCAACGGTCTTGGCCTGGCCGAGGTCTTTGAGGGTGGCCTTCTCGAGGGTCATGCCGGTCTCTTCCGCGATGACGACTCCACCCGTGAGAATGGCCATGTCCTCGAGCATTGCCTTGCGACGGTCTCCAAAGCCGGGGGCCTTCACTGCGACGGTCTTGAGGATGCCGCGGATGTTGTTCACCACGAGGGTGGCCAGCGCCTCGCCCTCAACGTCCTCTGCCACGATGAGCAGGGGGCGTCCGGCCTTGGCCACTTGCTCGAGGACGGGCAGCAGGTCACGGATGTTCGAGACCTTCTTGTCATGCAGAAGGATGTAGGGGTTCTCGAGAATGGCGACTTGCTTGTCGGGGTTGTTGATGAAGTAGGGGGAGAGGTAGCCGCGATCGAATTGCATGCCTTCGACCACGTCGAGTTCGTTGTGGAGCGACTTGCCATCCTCCACGGTGATCACACCCTCTTTGCCCACCTTCTCCATCGCATCAGCGATGATTTGGCCGATCTCCGTGTCAGAGTTGGCCGAGATGGAGCCGACCTGGGCGACTTCTTTGGCATTGGCGCAAGGCTTGGAGATCTTTGCGAGCTCGTCGGTGATGGCGGTAACCGCGCGATCAATACCGCGCTTGAGGTCCATCGGGTTCATGCCCGCGGCCACGTACTTCATGCCCTCGCGCACGATGGCTTGGGCCAACACGGTCGCGGTGGTGGTTCCGTCACCAGCGTTATCGGACGTCTTGGAGGCCACCTCTTTCACCATCTGGGCGCCCATGTTTTCGAATTTGTCCTTCAGTTCGATTTCTTTCGCAACGGACACACCGTCCTTGGTGACAGTGGGCGCGCCGAAAGAGCGCTCAAGAACGACATTTCGACCCTTGGGGCCGAGCGTGACTTTGACGGCGTTCGCGAGAATGTTGACGCCGTTGACCATCTTCTGACGACCTTCGTCGCCAAACAAAACTTGTTTTGCTGCCATGGTGATTGATCTCCTGAGAAATTCGGGGGTTGGGGCTTAGGACTGGATAACAGCCATGACGTCGTCCTCGCGAAGAACGAGGAGCTCGTCGCCGTCTACCTTGACGGTCTGGCCGGAATACTTTCCAAAGAGCACGCGGTCACCGACCTTCACATCGAGGGCACGGACTTTGCCGTCTTCCAGAATTTTTCCGTTGCCAACGGCGAGCACTTCACCCTGGTCGGGCTTCTCTGCAGCGTTGTCGGGGATCACGATGCCGGAGGCGGTTTTCTTCTCGTTGTCGAGGCGCTTGACCACAAGGCGGTCGTGCAGGGGACGCAGTTTCATACTGGGTTCACTCCATGTCTGATTAACGGATGGGATCTCGGACGGCCTGAGGCTCACGCACCCGCCGGGGCGGACTGTTAGCACTCAGCGTCCTTGAGTGCTAATTATGAGGTCGAACCCTCTATAATTCAAGGGGCAGGGCAGGACCTCTTGGAGAGTGAAGGCCTAACCAGCGAAAAACTTGCTTTGCTTTTCCTTGAGGGTTTGGCAGTCGATGCAGCGGATTTTGCCGAGCTTGAGACGAGCAGCGAGAATCTTTTCGCCACAGGCGATACAGTGCAAACCGTCGAAGTCTGGACTAACTTCGGGGGCGATTTTTCGGCGCGCCAGTTCGAGGGCATCTTCGTTGAATTGGGCCTCGACCGCCGAGGCGCGGTCGCTCTCGTCGGTGAGTTCAAAATAGTTTTCGTTTTTTTCGAGTGACATGTGTTGGCCTCCTAATCGCGGCACATCTTGGGCGCGAGATATGACACTAACATGGAGAGAGTTCCAGAACCCTTAGGATGAAGACCTACTCGCTTTCACTGAGCCTTTTTGTGTTGTTGGCGGCCTTTTCCGCTCTGTTGGCGCCTGTACGGGGTCAGATAGACCCAGTTCACGACACTTTACGAGGCTCGGAGGCCTTGGCGCAGCCGCCCGATTATTTTCGGCCTCGGGGGTTTCCCCCGGAGGCTGTCGGCTACTCGATTGCCGTTTTGTCGGGCGGAACCGCTCCACCTAAATGGATCGAACATCAGGCGCTCACCCCCTTTAACCCAGCCTCCACGATCAAGCTGGTGACCACCCGGGCCGCGCTTGGCCTCCTGGGCGCTGATTATCGGTTCAACACTCAGCTCTGGATGACCGGACAGTTGCGGGGGGGCAAACTCTCTGGCGCCCTGTATCTGAAGGGTGGGGGGGATCCAAAGCTTGTGATTGAGGACCTTTCTGAGATAGTCAGGCGGCTGCGAGCTCTGGGCGTGCAAGACATCAGCGGGGATTGGGTGCTTGATGGGAGTCGATTTTCGGAGGTGCCCCCGAAACCGGACGCCTTTGACGGTCAGGGCCTCAAGCCCTACAACGTGGTGCCTCACGCGGCGATGCTGAACTTCAAGGCTGTCCAGGTGTCGGTCGCACCAAACGGAAACAAGGCCGCCATTTCACTGCTCCCGGCCCTCGACGGGGTGGCCATTAAGGGCGGAGTTCGGCTGGTGCCCGGGGGCTGCGAAAGGAATCAGATCGCGGTGTCGCAGTCCGGACCGCAGGCCGTGGCGGTGTCTGGACGGATGGGAAAGCTCTGCCCAAGAGCTGATTTTTATGTGAGCCCCTTTGGTCACGTCGACTACGCCTATCGACTTTTCTCTGCCGCATGGCGCGCGGCTGGAGGAACGATTAAGGCAAGGGTGAAGAGTGCCCCGACCCCGGCTGTAGCCCGTCTGCTCCTCGATTGGGGGTCCTCACGGTCGCTTCTGGACGTTGTGGCCGACATCAACAAACTGAGTAACAACCCCATGGCTAGGATGGTTTTTCTGAACATCTCAGCGCAGACCGGAGGCCCCGGTACGCGGGCGGATGCCGAAGAGCGGGTGCGTACTTGGCTCGCAAGTCGCAACCTCACTTTCCCGGAACTGGTCTTGGACAACGGGTCGGGTTTGAGTCGTCGTGAAAGGATTGCGCCTAGAAGCATGACTCTCCTACTGCTCGATGGGCTGTCTGGCGCCGACCCCACCGAGTGGATCAACACCCTTCCGTTGGCTGGGATTGAGGGAACAGTGAAGCGTCGGCTCGGAATGAGCCCAGCGCTCGGACGCGCCTGGATCAAGACGGGAACGCTTGAGGGGGTGAAGGGGTACGCGGGCTATGTTCGGACCCTTCAGGGCCGATGGGTGGCCTTCACTATTTTTGTCAATCATCCGCGCGCCCATGAGGCGGCACCCGCCCTGGATCAGCTGGTGACTTGGATGGCGGAGACGCTCTAGGGCAACGACTTGAAAGGCAGCACCGGTATATGACTTCACCCATTGCATTTGACCTCCCCTACCCGAGACAGGCCTTATCGCAACGCGCCGTTGTCGCGGTCGTGGCCGCGCTCGTCCTGGCATCGACCCTCCTCACTCCCGCTGGTCGGGAGCGCCTCATTGGATGGGTTGCTGTGGCAGAGTCGGTCTCCAATCCCCCAAGGCCCGAATCGGTGTTTGTCTCCTTGCCCACCGCACTCACGCCCGAGCAGGCTCGCACCGCGCGATGGATCGCCAAGCGTCACCGAGTCGCGCTCGCAGCGACGTCCCAGATCGTTCAGGTAGCTTTCGAGGTTGCCTCTTCCCGTCGACTTGACCCTTATCTCGTTCTGGCCGTCATATCAGTGGAGTCGGGATTCAACCCTCTGGCCGAGAGCCATGTGGGCGCCAAGGGGCTCATGCAGATCATGCCGCAGGCGCACGGGAATCGCTTCCAGGGAGTCGGTGGCGTGAATGCAGCGCTCGACCCCTTCACGAACATCCAGGTCGGCGCCGACATTTTGCGCGAGTACATCGATCGGTTTCGAAGCGTGGATGCCGCTCTCGTCGCGTATGTGGGCGCAGCTCCGGGAAGCGCAACGGAGTACCCCGCCCGTGTGATGCGCATTCGTGAGCGGATGTTCGCCGCGGCCATGGGTCGGGTCCTGGCCGACGCGGAGACTCCATCGGCTTCACCGTCATAATGGGGGCCTCGACCTAGAGGCCCGACATGGAAAAAGCGCTTCGCAAGCAGGCACTCGAATATCACGAGTCGCCCACCCCCGGAAAAATCTCGGTCACGCCGACCAAGCAGCTCACCAACCAGCGCGACCTCGCGCTTGCCTACTCTCCTGGTGTGGCCTATGCCTGCGAGGAGATCGTTCAAGACCCCCTCAACGCTTTCAAGTACACGTCTCGAGGCAATCTCGTGGGTGTTGTCACGAACGGCACGGCCGTCTTGGGTCTGGGGGACATTGGTCCGCTGGCCTCCAAGCCGGTTATGGAGGGCAAGGGAGTTCTGTTCAAGAAGTTTGCCGGCATCGACGTATTCGATATTGAGTTGCAGGAAAAGGACCTCGACAAGCTCGTTGACATCATCGCTGCCCTTGAGCCCACCTTTGGGGGCATCAACCTCGAAGACATCAAGGCGCCCGACTGCTTTTATGTGGAACGAAGACTGCGCGAGCGCATGAAGATTCCCGTCTTTCACGATGACCAACACGGCACGGCCATCGTGGTCGGGGCCGCTCTGGTCAATGGGCTACAAGTGGTTCAAAAAGACATCGCCAAGATCAAGCTCGTCGTGTCTGGGGCTGGTGCGGCTGCGCTGGCCTGCCTCAACCTCCTGCTCGATCTGGGTCTGCCTCGCGAGAACATCTGGGTCACTGACATCAAGGGGGTGGTTTATGAGGGTCGAACGGAACTCATGGACCCGGACAAGGCTGTGTTTGCACAGAAGACAGACCTTCGAACGCTTGCAGAGGTGATTGAGGGGGCAGATGCTTTTTTGGGCTTGTCCGCGGCTGGCGTTCTGAAGCCCGAGATGGTGGCCAAGATGGCCGAACGACCACTTATCTTCGCCCTGGCCAATCCCACGCCTGAGATTCTTCCCGAAGAGGCCCTTGCCGTGCGGCCAGACGCCATTCTGGCCACTGGGCGCACTGACTATCCGAACCAGGTGAACAACGTCCTGTGCTTTCCCTTCATGTTTCGGGGGGCCCTCGACGTCGGGGCGACCACCATCACCCGAAATATGGAGCTGGCCGCAACCCACGCCATTGCGGAACTCGCCCGGGCAGAGCAGTCAGAGGTGGTCACGGCAGCCTACGGCACAGAGGGGCTGTCGTTTGGACCGCAATACCTCATTCCAAAGCCATTCGATCCGCGACTCATCGTGAAGATTGCGCCGGCCGTGGCCCGCGCGGCGCTGGCCGACGGGGTGGCAAGCAGGCCCATCGCAGACCTCGATGGCTATGCCGAGCGTCTTCAGGAGTTTGTTTATCACTCAGGCAATTTTATGAAGCCCCTCATGACGGCCGCCAAGCGGGCGGAGAAGCGTCGAGTGGTCTATGCCGAGGGTGAGGAGGAGCGGGTCCTTCGAGCTGTTCAGGTGGTGGTGGATGAGGGGCTTGCGCACCCCATTCTCGTGGGCCGCCCCAGCGTTGTTGAGAGTCGCATTGAGCGTTTTGGTCTGCGGATTCGTCCCGGCGTGGACATCGAGCTGATTAATCCCGACTTCGATGAGCGATATCGCGACTACTGGGAGTCCTACTACGAGCTCACAAAACGCAGAGGCGTGACGCAGCAATATGCCAAGGTTGAGATGCGCCGGCGACACTCCCTCATTGGCGCAATGATGATTCGAAAGGGCCATGCAGACGCGATGATCTGTGGCACCTTCGGTCAGCCCAGTCTTCACCTGCCCTACATCCATCATGTGATTGGTCTGGCCCCGGGGGCGACGGTTTACGCGGCACTGAACATCCTGATGCTGCCGGGCCATACCCTGGCGCTGGTCGATACCCATATCAACGAGTGCCCCTCCGCATCTGAGCTTGCTGAAATTGCCATCATGGCCTCGGGCCAGATGCGTCGGATGGGGCTTGAGCCCCGTGTGGCCTTGGTGTCACACAGCAACTTCGGAAGCTCGGATGCGCCCTCCGCGCTCAAGATGCGCGAGGCCCTAGGAATCCTTCGCGAGCGGGCTCCGGATTTGAATGTTGATGGCGAGATGCATGGGGATGTCGCGCTCGATCCCATGCTGCGTAAGGCGAGCATGCCCTCGTCCACGCTCACGGGCGAGGCGAATCTTTTGGTGCTGCCCAGCATGGAGAGCGCAAACATCGCTTACAACCTGCTGAAGACCGCCGCCGGAAACAATGTGGCCGTGGGTCCCGTGCTGCTCGGTTGCGCGGCATCTGTCCATATCGTGACGCCAGCAGCGACGGTGCGACGGATCGTGAACATGACCGCCGTGGCGGTGCTCGACGTGAATCGGGCGAACAAACAGCGGTCCGCCTAGAACTCCCCGGCGCGAACTGCAAGGCCTGCAAGCACTGCGGCGGCCGCGGTCTCTGTGCGAAGGATGCGGGGGCCGCATCGGATGCCGACGAACCCCGCTGACTCGAAGGTCTGCTCTTCTTCATCTGTCCAGCCCGCCTCTGGGCCAATCGCAATCCAGACACTCTGAGAGAGCGTGGCGCTGGAGAGGGTCAGAGCACAGAAAGGATCGAGGAGCCAGCCGGTCTTGGGCTGGGCTTGGTGGGAAAAGATGGTCGTAAGGTCTGTAAGGGACGAGACGGCATCGACATGGGGCACACGGTTGCGACCGCTCTGCGCCGCTGCTGCCTGCGCCACGCGTTGCCAGTGTGCTTGGCGTTTGATCGCCCGGTCACCGTCGAGGCGCAACTGGCTTCGCTGCGCCCGAAGCGGGATGACGCGAGACACGCCTAGCTCCGTACATTTTTGAACCACCCAGTCCATTTTGTCTGCGAGACAGAGTGACTGAACAACGACGGTTTGAATGGGCGACTCGCGTTGAGGCTCTCGGAGAGGCCCCACCTCAACCACACAGGCATCTGCAAGCGCCTGGGTAATCTGCGCATCGGCCTCTCGACCCGCCCCGTCGAAGACGACCACGGCCTCGCCCACCGCACATCGAAGGACGCGAATGAGGTGATGGGCATTCTCTTCGGAGAGCAAGAGCGCACCGGTTTGCAGGGGAGACTGAAGGATTCGGGGCGTCATGAGTGGTTGGGGGCAAGCCGGTAGAATCTCGATTCTGCCTAAATCATTCAAGAGGAGAGCGGCTTGGGTTTGGCTAGTGAGAGAGACCTCGCCAATGCGATTCGGGCTCTGGCGATGGATGCCGTGCAAAAGGCCAACTCGGGGCACCCCGGCATGCCGATGGGCATGGCCGATATGGCCGTCGCGCTCTGGAGGCATCATCTTCGGCACAACCCGAGCAACCCGCATTGGGCTAATCGCGACCGATTCGTCGTATCCAATGGCCACGGGTCGATGCTTCTCTACGCCCTCTTGCACCTCTCTGGGTACGACCTTCCGATGTCGGAGTTGCAGAATTTCCGACAGCTTCATTCCAAGACGCCTGGTCACCCCGAGGCAGGCCTGACTCCGGGCGTAGAGACCACCACGGGCCCACTCGGTCAGGGCATCTCGAATGCAGTTGGGATGGCACTTGCCGAGCGCCTTCTCGCGGCTGAGTTCAATCGGCCCGGCTTTGAGATTGTTGATCATCACACCTACGCCTTTCTTGGCGACGGCTGCCTCATGGAGGGCATCAGTCACGAGGCCTGCGCACTCGCGGGGGTCTGGGGCCTCTCGAAACTCATAGCCCTTTATGACGACAATGGAATTTCGATTGATGGGCCGGTGGATGGATGGTTCAGAGATGACACCGCCAAACGGTTTGAGGCCTATGGCTGGCATGTGATTGGTCCGATCGATGGCCACGATGTCTCGGCGGTTGATCAGGCCATTGCTCAGGCCAAATCTTGGTCGGCCCGGGGTCGCCAGGGGCGCCTTGCTCCGACGCTCATCATCTGCAAGACGACTATTGGTAAGGGATCGCCGAATCGAGCGGGAACCGCCAAGGTTCATGGCGAGGCGCTGGGCGACGAAGAGATTGCGCTGGCCCGAGCGTCCATTGGTTGGACGTACCCCCCCTTTTTTATTCCCGATGCCATCGCGCAGGCCTGGGACGCACGGGAAGAGGGCGCAGCCGCTCAGCGGGGGTGGGACAGCCTCTTCTCTGCTTACTCGATGCAGCATCCTGAGGAGGCCATTCTTTTTCAGAGGAGGATGCGGGGAGACCTTCCACGAGACTTCTCGAGCCGAATGGAATCTCTCCTGCAGCAACTCTGCGCAGATGCGCCCAAGGTGGCCACGCGCAAGGCATCTCAGATGGTCCTCGACGCGATTGGCCCGTCCATACCAGCGCTACTGGGCGGCTCGGCCGACCTCACGGGCAGCAACCTCACCAACTGGAAGGGCGTCAAGACACTCACGGTCGATCATGGGGGCGGGCTCTCGCCGGGACAACACATTAGCTATGGGGTTCGAGAGTTCGGGATGGCCGCGATCTGTAATGGCGCGGCCTTGCATGGCGGCCTCATTCCCTACTGCGGCACCTTCCTCACCTTTTCCGACTACAGTCGCAATGCCATTCGCATGGCCGCCCTGATGCACCTTCGTGTCATCCATGTCTTTACGCATGACTCGATTGGTCTTGGAGAGGATGGCCCCACCCATCAGCCCGTTGAGCATGCGGCGAGCCTTCGCCTCATCCCCCGCCTTCAGGTCTGGCGGCCTGCCGATGCTGTGGAGACGGCCGTGGCCTGGGCCTGTGCGCTTGAGCATCGCTCAGGCCCCAGCGCACTCCTCCTCTCTCGCCAAGCCCTCGCCCCTCAGGTCCGCGATATGAAGACGGCTGAACATGTTCGCAAGGGGGCCTATGTGCTCTCGAGTGATGCGCGCCCCCAGGTGGTGCTGATGGCGACGGGCTCGGAGGTGCAGCTCACGGTGGAGGCGGCAGCCACGCTGCGCGCCGAGGGTCTTCGTGTGCGCGTCGTGTCGATACCCTGCACCCACCTCTTTGATGCGCAGTCCAGAGCCTACAAGGAGAGCGTGCTTCCAGCAGGGGCGCCACGCATCATCGTGGAGGCGGGCGTGACGGACTTCTGGTGGAAGTATGGGCCGGCCGCTGTGCTTGGCCTGAATACCTTTGGCGAGTCTGCGCCGGCCGCAGACCTTTACGCTCATTTTGGTCTGACCGCTGAGGCGGTGGCCGAGACTGCAAGACGAGTTGTCTAGAGCGTGTTCTTTTTATTGTTGATCTAAGGGAAGGGTGGCGTCATGACCGTGCGGGTTGCCATTAATGGCTATGGGCGAATTGGGCGAAACGTTCTGCGTGCTCACTATGAGGGCGGCAAGAAGCATGACCTGCAAATCGTTGCCATCAATGATCTGGGTAAGCCTGAGACTAACGCGCACCTCACCCAGCACGATACGGCGCACGGCCGCTTTCCGGGGACCGTCTCGGTCGATGGGACCGACATGATCGTCAACGGCGATCGCATTCGTGTGCTCGCCAATCGCAATCCTGCGGAGTTGCCGTGGGGCGAGTTGGGTGTCGATGTTGTGATGGAGTGCACGGGATTTTTCACCACCAAGGAAAAAGCGTCCGCCCATATTTCGGGGGGCGCAAAGAAGGTCATCATCTCGGCGCCCGGCGGGAAGGATGTTGATGCCACCGTGGTGTTTGGCGTGAATCACCAGATTTTGAGGGGCTCCCATACGGTCATCTCTAATGCGTCATGCACCACCAACTGCCTTGCCCCGTTGGCGAAGGTGCTGCATGAGGGGCTGGGCATGGCCTCGGGTCTGATGACCACCATCCATGCCTACACCAACGATCAGGTGCTCACGGACGTGTATCACGAAGACCTACGCCGCGCCCGCTCGGCCACGATGTCCATGATTCCAACCAAGACCGGAGCCGCCGCCGCGGTCGGCCTGGTCCTTCCAGACCTCAATGGCAAGCTCGATGGCTACGCCATGCGCGTGCCCACTATTAACGTTTCGGTGGTCGATCTCACCTTCCACGCCAACAAGGCCACCAGTGTGGATGAGGTGAATGCGCTGGTTCATGCGGCCAGTGAAGGCCCCATGCGAGCGGTGCTGGGATACAACCTAGAGCCCCTGGTCTCGATCGATTTCAATCACAACCCTCTCTCGAGCATCTTCGATGCCACGCAGACGCGCGTGTCTCCCGACGGACACCTTGTGAAGGTGCTCTCCTGGTATGACAACGAATGGGGGTTTTCAAATCGTATGCTGGACACCACGATGGCTCTCATGTCGGCGACATAGGAGGGGCGGTCTCCCGATGAAGTTTCTTCGAATGACCGACCTCGATCTGGCGGGCCGCCGGGTCTTTATTCGGGCCGACCTGAATGTCCCTCAGGATCACCACGGTCACATCACCGATGACACGCGCATTCGCGCATCCGTTCCTGCCATTGAGTTTGCGATGAGGGCGGGGGCCTCGGTGATGGTCACCTCTCACCTCGGGCGCCCCACAGAGGGCGTCTTTACGCCTGAGGACTCATTGGCGCCGGTCGCCCTGCGCCTGGGTGAGCTGATGCATTGCAAGGTGCCCCTTATCCGCAGCTGGGTCGATGGCGGGTTTGAAGTCAAGCCGGGCGAGGTTGTTTTGCTGGAAAACTGCCGCCTCTCGGTGGGGGAGAAGAAGAACGACGAGGCCTTGGCGCGCAAGATGGCAAGCCTCTGCGATGTCTATGTCAATGATGCCTTCGGAACAGCCCATCGGGCGGAGGCCACCACCCATGCGATGGCGCGTTTTGCGCCGATTGCCTGCGCGGGCCCACTGATGGCGGCAGAACTGGACGCGCTTGGCAAGGCTTTGCATGATCCAAAGCGGCCGTTGGTGGCCATCGTGGCTGGGTCGAAGGTGTCGACCAAGCTCAGCATCCTTCGAGCCCTGGCCGAGAAGGTCGATCAGTTGATCGTCGGCGGGGGTATTGCAAACACCTTCATGGCTGCGGTGGGCCTCCCCATTGGAAAATCTCTCGCGGAGCCCGATCTCATCCCGGAGGCCAAGACCATCATCTCCATGATGAAGTCGCGTGGTGCAGACGTTCCCATTCCCGAGGATGTCGTCACCGCCAATGAGTTTTCGGCTCAGGCGCGCGCCAACAAGGTGGCCTCCACCGACTGTGCCAGTGACGACATGATTCTGGATATTGGCCCGAAGACTGCCGCTCGGCTGGCGAGCATCATTGCGCACGCGGGAACCATCGTCTGGAACGGCCCGGTGGGTGTCTTTGAGATCGAGCAGTTTTCTGGTGGCACCCGAACGCTGGCCTCTGCAATTGCCCATTCCCCCGCATTTTCTCTGGCTGGCGGCGGCGACACGCTTGCCGCAATTGCGAAGTTCAATGTGACCAATCAGATTGACTACATCTCAACCGGAGGGGGCGCCTTTCTCGAGTTCCTCGAGGGCAAGACGCTCCCCGCCGTTCAGGTGCTCGAAGAGAGGGCCTAGCCCCCATGGCCCCCCTTGCTCGCGCCACCAAGATTGTTGCCACGCTCGGCCCAGCCTCGACCGACCCTCAGCGCATCGATGAATTGGTGCAGGCGGGGGTGGATGTTTTTCGCCTGAACTTCTCGCACGGAACGGCTGCGGACCATCAGGAGCGCGCCCAGGTGGTGCGTGCTGCGGGGGAGCGGCATGGTCGTGAACTGGCCATTCTGGTTGATCTCCAGGGGCCGAAAATTCGAGTGGGAAGATTCGCCAAGGGCTCGGTCACCCTTGAGTCGGGGGCCCGATTTCGTTTCGATACCCACGAGACCTTGGGAGATGAGGCTCGGGTGGGACTGGACTATCCCGAACTGGTTCACGATGTATCCGTGGGGGATGTGCTCCTCCTGAATGATGGACTGATCTCGATGCAGGTGGAGGCCGTGGGTCGGGACTTCGTCGACTGTAAGGTGATGGAGGGCGGTGTGCTCTCCGATCGCAAGGGCATCAATCGGCAGGGCGGGGGGCTCACCGCACCCGCCCTCACAGACAAGGACAAGTCCGATCTCATTGTGGCGGCCGAGATTGAGGCTGACTTTTTGGCGGTTTCGTTCCCGAAGAATGCGGCAGATATTCACGAGGCCCGTGCGCTCCTAAAGGCAGCGGGGGGGCATGGCCTCATCATCGCGAAGATCGAACGGGTGGAGGCGATTGAGAACCTAGCGGAGATTATCGAGGCCTCTAACGGCATCATGGTCGCCCGGGGCGATCTGGCCGTCGAGGTTGGTGAGGCTGCGGTTCCGGCCCTTCAGAAACGAATGATTCGCATGGCTCGAGAAGCCAACCGCCTCACCATCACGGCAACCCAGATGATGGAATCCATGATTAGTTCTCCCGTGCCCACTCGAGCGGAGGTGAGCGATGTGGCCAATGCGGTGCTTGATGGCACAGACGCGGTGATGCTCAGTGCCGAGACTGCGACCGGAAGCTACCCAGTTCGCACCGTGCAGACCATGGTGCGCATCTGCGCCGAGGCCGAGAAGTCTTATGAGCCTACGCTCGACACCTTCTTCCTGAACCGGACCTTTACGCGAATTGATCAGTCGGTGGCCATGGCGGCACTCTTCACCGCTCGACACTTGAAGGTACGTGCCATCGTGGCCCTGACCGAGTCGGGGGCCACCGCCCTCTGGATCTCGCGCCTGAACGCTGGTGTGCCCATTTATGCGCTGAGTCAGAGTGTACGCAGTCGTCGTCGCATGGCGCTCTATCGGGATGTGGCTCCCCTCGCTATCGACAACGAGGGTCAGACGCGCGAATCCCTCATGCATCGAGCGGAGCGAAACCTGCTCGACGCCGGAGTGGTGACGCCCGGAGATTTTCTCGTGATCACCGTGGGTGAGCCAGTGGGCCAGCCCGGTGGAACGAATACCATGAAGATTGTTCGTGTCGGCTCCTAGGGCCGAGGTTTTTTGAGAGAAAAGGAGACCTTTCATGGCGCTGATTTCCCTTCGACAGATGCTCGACCACGCAGCCGAGCACGGCTACGGTGTGCCGGCCTTCAATGTGAATAACTTGGAGCAGGTCCAGGCCATCATGTCGGCAGCCGCGGAGGTCAATGCTCCCGTCATCATGCAGGCCAGCGCGGGTGCTCGCAAATATGCGGGCGAGGCGTTTTTGAAGCATCTCATTCAGGCGGCGGTTGAGTCTTACCCAGACCTTCCTGTGGTGATGCATCAAGATCATGGGCAGAGCCCCGATGTCTGTAAGAGCGCAATGGCTCTGGGTTTCTCCAGCGTGATGATGGACGGCTCCCTTGAGGCCGATGGCAAGACGATTGCCTCATACGACTACAACGTGGAGGTGACCCAGCGTGTTGTGGAGATGGCCCACAAGCAGGGTGTCTCGGTGGAGGGCGAGCTGGGTTGTCTCGGTTCGCTCGAAACCATGCGGGGCGACAAGGAAGATGGTCATGGGACCGAGAGCACCATGACGCACGACCAGCTGCTCACCGATCCGGAGCAGGCTGCCGACTTCGTTCGCAAGACTCAACTCGACGCCTTGGCCATTGCAATTGGGACAAGCCACGGCGCCTATAAATTCACCCGGGAGCCGACCGGAGACATCTTGGCGATTGAGCGAATCAAGGAGATCAATCGACGAATCCCGAATACCCACCTCGTGATGCACGGCTCCTCCTCCGTTCCACAAGAGCTCCTCGCCGAGATTCGCCACTTTGGCGGCGATATGAAAGAGACCTATGGCGTGCCAGTCGCTGAGATTCAGGAGGCCATCCGGCATGGTGTTCGTAAGATCAACATTGATACGGACATTCGCTTGGCGATGACCGGCGCCATTCGGCGATACCTTGTGGAGAACCCCTCAAAGTTTGATCCGCGTGATTACCTCAAGCCCGCCCGAGAGGCGGCGCGTCAGATTTGCCTGGCGAGGTATCGGGCCTTTGGCTGCGAGGGGCAGGGCGCCAAGCTCAAGGCCGTTACGCTCGTTGACATGGCGGCTCGCTACAGCCAGGGCCAACTCTCTCAAGTGGTTCAATGAGCGCGCTCTTGCAGACAACGATCAAGAGCCTGCCACTGGTCGCTCGGGGCAAGGTTCGCGACATCTATGCCGTTGGCGATGACAAGCTTCTGATGGTGGCAACAGACCGGCTCTCGGCCTTTGATGTGGTGATGGCTGAGCCCATCCCGGACAAAGGCGTGGTCCTCAACCGCATGAGCGAATTCTGGTTTGCTCGCCTCTCGCATCTGATTCCCAATCACCTGACCGGGATTGACCCCGAAAGCGTGGTCTCGGAAAACGAGGTGGATCAGGTTCGAGGACGGGCGGTGGTGGTTCGCCGACTCAAGCCCGTGATGGTCGAGGCGGTTGTTCGTGGCTACCTCATTGGGAGTGGGTGGAAGGACTATCAGGAGACGGGCTCGGTCTGCGGTCTGGCGCTTCCCAAGGGTCTCAAGCAGGCCGCCCGCCTGAAGTCGCCGCTCTTTACGCCCGCGCGCAAGGCGGAGCGGGGAGAGCACGACGAGAACATCTCGTTTGAGGAGATGGTCGAGGCCGTAGGCCAGCCACTCGCCGAGGATATTCGCCGCATCAGCCTCGCGCTCTATGAAGAGGCGGCCGAGTACGCACTCGGGCAGGGCATCATCATCGCTGACACCAAGTTTGAGTTTGGCCTTGATGCAGCGGGTGTTCTGCACCTTATGGACGAGGTGCTGACAGCCGACTCCTCGCGCTACTGGCCGCTCGATTCATACACCGAGGGATCAAGCCCGCCGAGTTTTGATAAGCAGTTCGTCCGCGACTATCTTGAGACCCTGGACTGGGACAAGACACCCCCGCCCCCAGCCCTACCCGTGAGTATCATTGAACGCACGGCGGCGAAGTACCGCGAGGCGCTTTTTCGCATTGCTGGGGTTCATATGCCCATTGTTGGCGTGGTCATGGGTTCGCAGTCCGACTGGGAGGTGATGCGTCACGCGGTCGAGATTCTTGATCGTTTCGGCATCCCACATGAGGCCAGAGTCGTGTCTGCCCACCGAATGCCGGATGCGCTCTATACCTACGCAGAGACGGCCTGCGCGCGAGGCCTGCGAGGCATCATTGCAGGTGCTGGGGGCGCTGCGCATCTGCCCGGCATGCTGGCTGCCAAGACCACGGTGCCGGTGTTTGGTGTTCCTGTGCCCTCGAAGTATCTTCGTGGCGAAGATTCCCTCTACTCCATTGTTCAGATGCCCAAGGGCGTGCCGGTCGCCACATTTGCCATTGGAGAGGCAGGTGCTGCAAACGCTGCACTCCACCTGATTGCCAATCTGGCGACAGACTATGAGCCCCTGCGCGAACGACTTGCCGCCTTTCGAGCAGAACAGACGGATGCGGCCACCTCTATGAATGCCAGCCTGGGCAAGCCCACAGCGCACCCTTCAGGCGCTTTAGAGTCCGCCCCTCCGCGCGCGTGAATATTGGTCTTCTTGGGGGTGGGCAGCTGGGTCGGATGATGATCCAAGCGGCCCACCGGCTTGGCCATACGGTGAGCGTGCTCGACCCCGATGCCCATGGCCCAGCCGGTCAGATTGCCGACGAGGTGATTGTTGGGGCCTACGACGACCAGATTGCCCTTGGGCGCCTTGCCGCCGGCGCGCAGGTCTTCACCACGGAGTTTGAGAACGTGCCGGCTGAGGCCCTGCGTTTCTTGTCGCGGCATGGACGCACCTGTCCCTCTGCAGAGTGCGTGGAAGTGGCTCAGGATCGCATTCGCGAAAAACGCTTCATGCTGCAAGCCGGCGTTGCGGTCGCACCCTTTGCCGCCATTAACACGCCGGACGACCTTCAGACCGTCCCTGCAGACCTCTTTCCCGGTGTTTTGAAGACGGCGCGCTTGGGGTACGACGGCAAAGGTCAGGCTGCGGTGAGAAGCCTTGCAGAGGCGCTCGTAGCATTTGAGAGGATGCGTGGCGTGCCCTGTGTGCTCGAGAGGAAGATGACTCTTTTGAAAGAGGTTTCGGTTATCTTGGCTCGCAACGAGCGGGGTGAGACGGCGGTGTTTCCGATTGGCGAGAATGAGCATCGCAATGGCATTCTGCACATCACCACCGTGCCGGCCACGCTGTCCGATGAGCTGACCGAGATGGCAAAGGCCCAGGCACTTCGTGTGGCCGATGCGCTTGAGTACGTTGGCGTTCTTTGCGTCGAGTTTTTTGTGGCTGAAGTAGAGGGCCGCGCCACTCTCGTGGCCAACGAGATGGCTCCGCGCCCGCACAACAGCGGTCATTACTCTATTGAGGCCTGCGAGACCAGTCAGTTCGAGCAGCAGGTTCGCATCTGCACTCAGATGCCATTGGGGCCCGTCGTCCTTAAGTTTCCGGTTCGTATGACCAACCTGCTGGGTGATCTGTGGTTTCCTGATGGTGAGTCCCAACCGCCTCGCGAGCCAGACTGGGAGCAGATGGCAGGACACACCGGGGCAAGCCTGCACCTCTACGGAAAATCTCAGCCTCGCATGGGTCGCAAGATGGGGCACCTCACTGAGCGATTGGATGTTTAGGTGATGACGGGCGGGAACCAGTTTCAGTCCCCGCTTGCAGCAGACGCGCAGGCCATCGCACTCGCTGCAGATGCGCTTGCCCAAGGGCATCTCGTGGCCTTTCCAACAGAGACGGTCTATGGTTTGGGTGCCGACGCGCTGTCGACGAAGGCTGTTGGTCGCGTCTTCTTCGTGAAGGGGCGGCCTCCCGACCATCCTCTCATCGTCCATGTAGCGAGCTCGCAGGCCGCAGAGGCCCTCGCGAGAGAATGGCCCGAGTCTGCGCAGATCCTCGCTCGAGCATTCTGGCCGGGACCACTCACCCTCGTCGTGAGACGGTCGCCTCGAGTGCCGGATTCGGTGACGGGGGGGCAAGATACTGTGGGGCTGCGAGTGCCCGCACACCCTGTAGCACTTGCCCTTTTGCAAGCCTTTGCGAGGGTTGGCAGCGGTGCCGTGGCCGCACCCTCTGCGAATGTATTTGGAGCGCTCAGCCCCACCCGTGCACTCGATGTGACCCAAGGCCTTAAGGCGCGCCTTGGACCCGAAGACCTTGTGCTCGATGGCGGGCCGTGCAGCGTAGGTCTTGAGAGCACGATTGTGGATTGCACCGTGAGTCCAGTGCGCATTCTTCGTCCGGGCGGGGTCCCCCGGCAGGCGATTGCACGTCTGCTTGCCTTGGCGCCTGAAGATTCGGTCGCTGAGCGCGAGTCAAGGCCTCGAGTCTCTGGCAGCCACGAATCACACTACGCTCCGCGCACGCCTTTGTTGGTTCTCGATCACGAAGCGCTCTGGGCGCGCGTGCATGCTGAGCTTGCGAGAAATCCTCAGATCAAGCTCTATGCCTGGGTCTTTCGTCTGCTTCCGGAGCACGGCAGCCTCCTGTCTCAGGGTCTCGCGCCCAGGGACCCGCAGGCCTATGGCCAGGCGCTCTACGCGCGTTTGCATGACTGGGACTCCAAGGGCTTTGACGCACTTTTTCTTGAGTCGCCCCCCAATGAGCCCGAGTGGGAGGCCGTGCGTGATCGATTGCGTCGAGCTGCGTATGGCGGTGACACCCGGCTGAGCCCCAACGCGATGTGATGAGCCTCATCCTCATTCAAGCCCTTCATGCCCTGCAGACGGGGCTTCAGATTTTTCTCATCGCCAGCGGCCTGACCCTCGTCTTGGGTGCGATGCGAGTGATTAATCTCGCCCATGGTGCTTTATATGCTCTGGGTGGTTACCTGGGTCTGAGCCTTCTGGGTCTCACCGACAGTCTTCTTTGGAGCGCAGCGCTCATCTGCCCCCTTGCGTTGGCGACGGGCCTGTTGCTCGAGGGCGCTCTGTTTCGGCCGCTGGTGAGGGCCCATCCCCTCGAGCAGGTGTTGCTCACCTTCGGTTTAATTCTGGTCTTCGAGGAGGCGCGCGCGCTCATCTGGGGTAACGATGTTCTGGGCGTACCCATTCCAGTGTGGCTTGGTGGTGGCATTCCTCTGTCTGATGGCCTCATGTACCCACGCTATCGTCTCGCTGTCTGCGGACTGAGCGCAGGCATTGCAGCCGGACTATTTTTCCTCCTCGGCCGCACGCGCTTTGGTGTGCAGGTCGCCGCCATGGCGGAGAATCGAAGCCTCCTCTCGGCCTTTGGGATCTGTCCGCAGCGCCTCTGCGCTCAAGTGTTCGCCTTGGGAGCGCTTCTGGCGATGCTGGCTGGACTCCTTGCTGCACCCATGACCACCTTGTCGCCTCATCAGAGCGGCCCGGCTCTGATGGCGAGCCTGGTGGTGGTGATTCTCGGGGGCCTCGGCTCTGTGCGCGGCTGTCTCATCGCCTCGCTCTTGGTGGGTTTGGTCGACACCCTGAGTCACCTGTGGCTTTCGGGTGCGGCGGGTCTGGCCATTTACGCGACCATGGCACTCGCGCTCGCACTGCGACCTCAGGGGCTTTTCACGAGATGATGGCCTTCTCTTTGGACCTGCTTGCTCAGTGTCTGGAGATGTCTCTGCTTGCGTTGAGCATATGGCTTCTCATTGCCCAACTCGGTCTGGTGAGTCTGGGGCACGCGGCCTTCTATGGGCTTGCGACCTACAGCCTCATTCTTCTGAGCCCTTGGGTGCCGTCCTTCTGGCTCGCCTTCGCTCTAGCGCTTCTTCTGTGTGCTTTGTTTGCCTTGATAACGGGCCTCTTGGTGTTGCGAAGCCGAGGCCTCTTCTTCTTGATGGCGACACTCGCCTTTGCGCAGATGCTTTTTGTGGTGGCGCAGGACACCGGGTGGGTGGGCAGCTCCGACGGCATCTACGCATCGACGTCTCTGCCCAATACACCTTGGCTCTTTCTGGCTCTGGCTGTGATTGGATTCTTGAGCACATGGCGTCTGGTTCACTCTCCTTTTGGGCGGGTGCTCTGCGCGGTGCATCAGCACGAGGATCGCGCCACAAGCCTGGGCTATTCGGTTCTGAGGGTGCAGCTCACAGCCTACGTGTTTTCAGCCCTGCTTGCGGGTTTGGCCGGCCTGGTGCATGCCTGTCGATTCGGGTTTGCCAGTCCCTCGCTGTTGTCGTGGCAGGTCTCCGGAATGGCACTCCTGGCCGTTCTTCTGGGTGGCCGCAGGCATTGGTGGTCTCCCCTCTTGGGAGCCTTTTTGTTGGTTGCTTTGCAAGAGCTTCTGACTCGCGAAGACCTCTGGGGGTCCTGGGCTCAGCACTGGATGGGGGCCTTGGGCTTGGTCATGGTGGGGATGGCACTGCTCTATGCACGCAGATCCTCGGCAGGGGGTCGCCCGCCGAGAGGCTCACCCCAATGAACTGCCCTCTCTGTGAGTTTCTTCAAGGCGACCCTGTCGGGGATCGAGTGTGGGAGGACGAGCGTCTATGCGTGATTCAGGTCACTGATGCACAGCTGCCAGGTTTCTGGCGAGTGATCTGGAAGGCTCATGTGGCAGAGATGAGCGATCTCAGCGAGGACGATGCGCGATCAATGATGCAGGCGGTTCTTCAAGTCGAGGCCCAGCTTCGCCGGGACCTAAACCCCGACAAGATTAATCTGGCGAGCTTTGGGAACCAGGTTCCCCATCTGCATTGGCATGTGATGGCTCGTTGGAAGACAGATCCTTGGTGGCCCAATCCGATCTGGGCTCCCAGCTCTCCCGTTCAGGCGCGTGGCTTGCCGCAGGGAAGAACGCTGCGAGTGGGTGATTGGATGAGCCTCCAAAACGAGGCACGGATCGTTCGAGAGGTGGTGTTTGTCCGAGAGCAGGGGGTGCCTGCAGCGGACGAGTGGGAGCAGGCCGATGCCTATTGCCGACATGTCACGGTGACGCACGAAGACGAGGTACTTGCCACCGGCCGTCTCATGCCCGATGGCCGTCTGGGTCGAATGGCCGTGTTGGCTGCGCATCGTCGAGAGGGCTTGGGGCGCGAGGTTCTCAATGCCCTGCTTCACGAGGGTCGTCGTCTTGGACTACGTGCTTTCTACCTGCATGCCCAGGTCCACGCCATCGCTTTTTATGAAAGGGCGGGATTCGTGGCCGTGGGGTCTGACTTCGATGAGTGTGGCATGGCGCACCGGCTCATGTGCCTACAGGATGAGACTTAAGGGGCGAGGCGAGCAATCTCCCACTCGGACTGGCCGAGGGGTCGTCGAAACTGAATGCGGTCGTGCAGACGGGACGGCCGCCCCTGCCAAAACTCAAAAAGGTCGGGCTTCAGGCAGTAGCCGCCCCAATGATCTGGTCGCGAGGGCGAGGCACCCAGGCGCTCGGTCATCTCTTTCTGGCGGCTCTCGAGCCAGCTGCGGTCGGGGATGACCTGACTCTGGGGCGAGGCCCAGGCGCCGAGGCGACTGCCGAGCGGGCGCGACTGGAAGTAGTCATTGGAGATCTCGGGGGATACCTTTGAAACGCACCCCTCAATTCGCACCTGACGCTCCAACTCTGGCCAAAAAAAGAGCAGGCATGCCCAGGGGTTGGCCGCCAGCGCAAGCCCCTTGCTGGACTCAAAGTTGGTGAAAAAGCGCAGACCCAGCTCGTCGAGTCCTCGCAGCAGCACCACGCGGGACCGCGGCCGCCCGGTGGGTTCGATGGTGGACAGTGACATGGCGTTGGGCTCTGCAAGCCCCGCCTTGAGTGCCTGTTCGAGCCAGTGAGCGAGTTGGGTTGTGGGGTCACGATCGACATCGCTGGCGTCCAGTGAAGCCTGGCTGTATTCCTTGCGAAGACTCAAAGCCGATTCGCTCATCGGGGGGCGCTCGTGATCTAGCCTCTGGGGCGATGGTTCATTCTAGGGGACAGACTGCAAAGTCAGAATCCTCAGGCGAACTCGCCTAAACTAGAGGCGTGTCTACCTCTCAATCCAAAAACGTCCTCGGTGGCAAGCTCCAGCCCTGTAGCTTTGACCCCCTCACGGGCTTTTTCCGCGACGGCTGCTGTCATACCAGCGCTGAGGATTTTGGTCGTCACACTGTGTGCGCGGTGATGACCGACGTGTTTCTGAATTTCTCCGTTGATCATGGCAATGACCTCGTGACGCCGCGCCCCGAGTTTCGCTTCCCCGGCCTCAAGGCGGGCGATCGATGGTGTGTCTGTGCGGGTCGATGGCGTGAGGCTGCCGAGGCCGGCGTTGCGCCGCCAGTGGTGCTCGAGGCCACTCATGAGCGCACGCTCGAAGTGGTTGCCTTGTCCGACTTGGAGTACCACGCCCTGCACCTGAGCTAGGCCTCTCTGCATGGACTTTGAGGTCATTCCGGTTACCCCGTTTGAGCAAAACTGCTCGTTTGTGAGCTGCCCCGTCACGGGTCGTGCGGCCTTTGTCGATCCCGGGGGAGATATTGATCACCTTGAGGCGGTGGCTCGAGCCTCGGGCCTTCGGGTTGAGAAGATTCTGCTCACCCATGGACATATCGATCATTGCGGGGAGGCAAAGCACCTCGCAGACAGGCTTGGCATTCCCATTGAGGGACCTCAGCGGGCCGATGCCTTCTGGATTGACCAGTTACCGGTTCAGGGCCAGATGTTCGGATTCCCAAGGCTTGAGGCGTTCACCCCCGACCGCTGGCTGGAGGATGGAGACACTGTGATGGTGGGCGAGCAGGCCTTGGAGGTGATTCACTGTCCCGGCCATACCCCTGGGCATGTGGTCTTTGTTCACCTTGGTGATCGACTCGCTCTGGTGGGTGATGTGCTTTTTGCTGGCTCGATTGGGCGGACGGACTTCCCACGCGGAAATCATGCAGATTTGATTCATTCCATTCGATCGCGTCTTTTTCCTCTGGGCGATGACATTCGCTTTGTACCGGGGCACGGCCCCATGAGCACCTTCGGCGAGGAGCGCCGGAGCAACCCGTTTGTAGGAGAGTAAGTCGGCATGGCCAAGCACAGGCAAGAGACGATCACCGAGGTGATGCACTGGAATGAGAGTCTCTTCTCTTTCAAGACCACACGCGACTCGAGTTTTCGATTTCGTAACGGACACTTTGTGATGATTGGGCTTGAGGTGGAGGGCCGACCCCTCATGCGCGCCTACAGCGTTGTGAGTGCGAACTATGAGGAGCACCTCGAGTTCCTGTCGATTAAGGTTCCTGATGGCCCACTCACCTCGCGACTTCAGCACGTCAAGGTGGGCGATCTGCTCTTGGTGGGAGAGAAGGCCACCGGCACACTGGTCATTGACGATCTGCGGCCAGGACGACACCTCTATCTTTTCTCCACGGGCACTGGTCTTGCGCCCTTTATGAGCATTGTCAGAGACCCCGATACCTATGAGCGTTTTGAGAAGGTGGTCCTGATCCACGGCGTGCGGACGGTGAGTGAGTTAGCTTACGGCGACTACCTTCGCACCGAGTTGCCTGCGCATGAGTTTTTGGGCGATATGGTGCGCGAACAACTGATCTATTACCCAACCGTGACGCGCGAGGCCTTCAAGCACACTGGGCGACTCACGACGGCCATCGAGACGGGCAGACTGTTTGATGACATTGGCCTGCCACCTCTCGATGCCGAGGGTGACCGAGCGATGATCTGCGGGAGCCCCAGCATGCTTAAGGAGACAGCCGCGATGCTGGATTCGCGAGGATTTCTGGTTTCGCCAGGACTTGGGCAGCCGGGTGACTATGTGATTGAGCGCGCCTTTGTGGAGCGCTAGAGCGGGCCTTATCTCTTTTTTTTCTAAGCATTAGGCCATCGGTTGTTGAGATAGTCCTCTCTGATGGACTAGAGTTCGCGCTCGTCGCGAATGGGTTGCGATTCATTTTTTTAGGAGCTGCGCCATGCTGGTTGCCAACAAACGCCGATTTCTTCAACAGTCTGCCTTTGCGCTGGGGCTGCTGGCTTGTGGGCATCTGGCCTCACCGGCCCTCGCCAATGCGCCGGCCAGGTTGGGCCCTGTTCTCTCTGTGCAGCAGCTGGCGGAGCTCAAGTCTGCCGTGAAGGTTTTAGATATTCGAGAGCCTGTTGAGGGCGAGAAGAAAGTTCCGACCTACTCCGCGGGGCATATTGCAGGTGCGCTGTCTGCTCCGTATTCGGCCTTTCGGGGCCCCAAGGACAACCCCGGGGCCCTCATCTCCGACGCCAAGCTCTCGGAGGTGGTTCAGCGACTGGGACTTCAGACACAAGACCCCATCGTGGTTGTGCATTCTGGCCGAGACGCAACCGAGTTTGGTGCGGCGG
The DNA here is from genome assembly GCA_002342295.1 of Burkholderiales bacterium UBA2463. GTDB lineage: Bacteria > Pseudomonadota > Gammaproteobacteria > Burkholderiales > Burkholderiaceae_A > Hahnella. The sequence continues at coordinate 105,734 of DDPR01000010.1, read as the reverse complement.
CTCGAGTCTATTGGACACTCAAGGTCGCTGGCTTTAAGCAGCTCTCCATCCTCGACGGTGGCCTGAAGGCCTGGGTGGATGCCAAGCAGCCCCTCTCGACCGAGGAGGTGAGGGCCACGCCCTCTCAGACCTCGGTCAAGATCGATCGCTCGCAGGTGGTGACCACGGAGGAGGTGAAGGCGCTGGTGAGTGCACCCGATGGTGCCGGTGCCCAGACCCGACTCATCGATGGCCGGCCTTCGAAGTTTTTTGAGGGCGACGTCAAGCACGCGGCCGCTCAGCGCTGGGGAACCATTCCGAAGGCCGAGCATTTTGATCAAGAGCGGTGGTTTAGACCCAAGAGCAGCCAGCTACTCCCTGCCGCAGAACTCAGTGCTGTGGCGCAGTCCGCAGGCCTCATCACCAAAGACCCAACAGTCTCCTTCTGCAATACGGGTCACTGGGCAGCAACGAACTGGTTTGTGTTGTCTGAGCTTTTAGGTCAGTCCGGCGTAAAGCTTTACCCAGAGTCGATTGTGGCTTACAGCAAGGCCGGTCTACCCCTGGCCAACGAGCCCTCTCGCGCCACGATTTTGTGGAGACAGCTGCGCGAGTCGACAGGAATCTAGCCCGCTTGATACCCTCAGGGCTTCGCTGTTGACCTGCGGGGCCCCACCATGTCTGAACCCTCTCTTACATCCCTCTCTCATGGGGGCGGATGTGGTTGCAAGATTGCTCCTGGCGTTTTGGCGGACATCCTGAGGGGTACGGCCGCCATGGCCATGCCCGCCGAGCTCTTGGTGGGGATTGGCACCGCGGATGATGCCGCTGTGTATCGGCTGAATGATGAGCAGGCCCTCGTGGCCACGACGGACTTCTTCATGCCCATAGTCGATGACCCCTTCGATTTCGGGCGCATCGCAGCGACCAATGCCATCTCCGACGTCTACGCCATGGGTGGTCGGCCCATCATGGCGCTTGCGTTGGTGGGTATGCCCATCTCCGTGCTGTCGACTGCCACCATCGGAAAAATTCTAGAAGGCGGGCAGGCTGCCTGCATGGCTGCGGGCATTCCCATTGCAGGCGGGCACACCATTGATTCGGTTGAGGCGATCTACGGGCTTGTCGCCATGGGCTTGGTGCACCCGGGGCGGGTCCGACGCAACGCAGACGGGCAAGCCGGCGACGTACTGGTTTTGGGCAAGCCACTCGGCGTGGGCGTCTATTCGGCGGCTCTCAAGAAAAAGGCTCTGGCGCCCGCCGATTATCAACAGATGGTCGCCTCGTGCACGGCACTCAACACGCCAGGCCCGGATCTTGCGAGCTTGAGCGGGGTGCACGCGCTCACGGATATCACGGGCTTTGGTCTTGCGGGGCACGTGCTCGAGATGGCGCGAGGATCGGGCCTTTCGGCTCATCTTGATTGGCCGAGTGTCCCGCTTTTGAGTCGGGCGCGAGAGCTTGCTGTTGCAGGTTTCATCACTGGCGCATCCTCGCGAAACTGGGAGGGCTATGGGCAGGCGGTGCATCTGCCCACCGGGTTTTCAGAGGTCGATCGCGCCTTGTTGACCGATCCACAGACCAGTGGTGGACTCTTGGTTTCGTGCAGTCCCCAGGAGGTCCCTCGCGTGCACGAAGTGTTTGCGCGTCACGGATTCTCCTCGGCTCGGGTCGGTGAGCTTGCAATTGGTCCGGCTGAGCTTTTTGTTCACTAGACCGCCAATTTTTTATATCCCGTGTTGTTGGTGATCTCGCCCTTCGGGCCGGAAACCGAATCGGGTAACTGGCAGACCGCCTCCCGCTACGGGGCTATGTTGCAGCAGTCAGGCATTGCCTCTGAGGTCGTGGTCGGCCAACCCTCTCCCGCCCAGCTCTCGCGCGCGCGTGGCGCATTGGTTTTGCACGCGCGTCGGGGCCATGAGGCTGCGCGTCTACTGAGACAGGCTGAAGTCCCCTTTGCTGTGGTGCTCACCGGCACTGACATCTACGGCGATCTTGTCGGATCTGCGCACACTGAGGCCTTTGCTCAGGCACAGCAGACGCTGAGGTGGGCACGCGCCTTGGTGGGGCTACAGGCGGATGTCTGCGAGCAGCTCAAGGCGGCGGGGTATGCTTCGTGCCAGACGATCACACAGACCACGCCTGCGCATCACACGCTCGCACCGATATGGCAGCCAGGCACGCCTCTGCGAGCCGTGCTGGTGGGGCATGTTCGAGAGGTGAAGTCGCCACTCCTCGCGATTGATGCATTCCTCCAGGCTTTCCAGAGCGATGCGCTTCGCGATACACCGGCCCTCCTTACGCATATTGGGGGATCAAGAGATGACGAGCTGATGCAGCGATGCCTCGAGCGCGTGGCAAGCTCTGAGGGGCGCTTTCGGATGCGAGGTCGCCTGACTCATCCGGAGACCCTTGCGCAGATGGCGCAGTCTCATCTGCTCATCCACCCCTCGCGCGCTGAGGGGGGTCCATTGGTTTTGGCAGAGGCATCGGGCATGCATCTGGCCACTCTGGCCAGCGACATTGCGGCTCATCGGGGCATGCTCGGCGTCGACTACCCAGGCCTCTTTGATCCCAATCCGCAGGCTCTTTTAGCGGCTCTCATGCGGTTTGTTCGGGAAGAGAACTTTCGCTCTTCTCTAAGAGCGGAGATGGGCAGAGCGGCCCTCACACTGACCGATACGATGGCGGAGCGCTCAGCACTCGCGGCCTTGGCGCACGCGCTGGTTCAGAGACCTCAGTAAGTCGTCGACGGTGGGATAGAGAAGGCGCACGCCGAGCTCCTCTTCGAGCCGTTTGCTGCGCACGCGTCGAGAGTCGGCCAAAAAACTCATCATCATCTGGCTCACGGTTCCGGCTTGGGCGGCCTTTGTGAGGTCTGCTCGGGAGATGCGGGGAACAAGGGGCAGGCCTGCTGCAAGCGCCACAGCATCGAAAAAATCGCCCATCCTCATCTCGGAGCGATCCACGGCATTGGTGACTCGACCGGGGCGCCCAACCCAGAGAGCCCTCCAGCTGATTCGGGCGAGGTCATCAGCGTGAATGTGGTTGGTAAAAACGTCTTCCTCCCGCTTCAGGGCGGGCGAGCCTGCGCGAATACGCTCAAGGGGAAGGCGGTCTTGCGCAGTAATACCCGGAACCCGCAATACATGGAAACCAAGTGCCCGCCAGATACGTTCAGCATCCAGGCGTCGAAGGGAGCGGGCTTGCTGCGTTCGACAGGCCGAGGTCTCAGTGACGACCCCTCCGGCATGGTCACCATAGACGCCCGTGGTGCTGATATAGACGCCACGGGATTGATGGGCAGAGGGGCCTCGCGCCCGCAAGGCGGCTGCCAGCGCGCGACTTCGAAGATCGCGACGCGCATGTTGCTCAGAAGGTGGAACCAAAACAATGAAGTGCGTGCTGCAGGCCATGAGTCTGCGGCAGTCGCCCGCCCGGTCCAGGTTCCAGCCGCGACTGCGCGAGGCGCAGACAAAGGCGGGACCGCGCGCCTGAGCGTGTTGGTTCGCGATACGCTGAGCCACGTCACCAAAACCCACGAGGGCGATTCGGGGGCGACGAAAGCGAGCGGGGAGGGACCTCACGTCGCCTCACCGAGGTAGGCCGCGCGAACGGCTGGACTCTGAAGCAGTGCCGATGCGGTGTCGTCGTGGGTGAGGGTGCCGGACTCGAGCACCAGGCCACGTTGGGCGAGTTCCAGGGCAAGCCGAGCATTCTGCTCGACCAGAAGCACCGACACGCCCCGCGAGGCGATGTCTGCAATGACATCGAAGACCTTCTCCACCATGATGGGTGCGAGTCCCATGGAGGGCTCGTCGAGCAGGAGTAATTGAGGCTTGGCCATGAGCGCCCTGGAGAGGGCGAGCATCTGCTGCTCTCCGCCAGAGAGCGTTCCTGCGAGCTGATGGGCGCGCTCAGCCAGCCGAGGAAAGCGCTCATACTGCTCCTCGATGTCTTCAGTGATGCGGGATGCGGATATTCGCCGGTGCATAGCGCCAAGCTGAAGGTTTTCTCTCACAGTCATGCGAGCAAAGACACCCCGACCCTCGGGCACCATGACCAGGCCGAGTGACGGCAGGCGGTGTGGGGGCACCAGCGTGATAGGCCGCCCCTCAAGAAAGAGGGCACCGGAGGCCTTCGGGACCAGTCCCGTGATGGCTCGGAGGATAGAGGTCTTGCCTGCGCCGTTGGCACCGATGAGGGCAACGGTTTCACCCACACCGACATGAAAGCTCACGTCTCGCACGGCCGTAATGCCACCGTACTGTACGACGAGGTCTCGAACCTCCAGGTGAACCGTAGGCTCAGCCATGTCGATGTCCCCGCCCGAGGTAGGCCTCAATGACAGCGGGATCCTCCCGCACAAAGCGAGGTGCTCCTCTCGAGATGACGCGGCCGGCATCGAGCACGGTCACGTCACTGCACAAACCCATGACCATTCGCACATCGTGTTCGATGAGCAAGATGGTCCTCCCATCGGCCTGAATTCTCCTGAGCAGCTGTTCGAGCGTGTTTTTTTCCGTCGGATTCATGCCGGCTGCTGGTTCATCGAGCGCAAGAAGGAGTGGGTCTGTTGCCAAGGCGCGGGCAATTTCAAGGCGCCGTTGGTCTCCATAGGAGAGGGTGCTCGCCAGGCTCTGGGAGAGCGCACCGATGCCCACGTAGTGCAGCAGCGATTGCGCGGCCTCTGCGATGGCGCGCTCATTGCGCCTGAACGTCGGCGTCCGAAAGATGGCACCGAGCGGCCCGGAGTGTGGCCCGCTGCTTCGAATGTGTCGGCCCACCATGACATTCTGGAGCGCGGTCATCTGCGCAAAGAGTCGAATGTTTTGGAAAGTCCGCGCGATGCCCGCTTCGACGACCCGATGAATGGATTCGGGGTCATAGCGTCGACCATCGAGTGAGAAATTTCCTGAATCGGGTGGGTAGAGGCCTGTGATGACGTTGAACAGGGTGGTCTTGCCCGCCCCGTTGGGGCCGATGAGCCCCACGATCTCGCCCCGAGGAATCTGGAGAGACACCCCTGAGAGGGCCGCAACCCCACCGAACCTCTTGCTTACATCCGAGACTTCGAGGAGGGGTCGGGTCATGCTGAGCCTCCCCTTGTCGGGGCCCAGAGGCCACGAGGACGCAGCAGCATGATGAGCACCAGCGAGAGGCCAAAGAGCAGCATTCGAAGCGCCTCTGGGGCAATCCACTCTGCGCCAAAGAGTTCGAGCTGGAGTGGGCGGGCGACATAACGAAGTCCCTCGGGGATGGCGTACAAAAGGAGCGCGCCCAAGGCCACGCCCTGAACATGACCCATGCCGCCGAGCACCACCATGGCCACAATGACCACGCTCTCGCTGAGCACAAAGCTCTCCGGGGAGACAAAACCCTGAAAGGCGGCAAACATGGCGCCCGAGACGCCCCCAAAGGAGGCGCCGAGCGCAAAGGCCAGAAGCTTCATGTTTCGTGTATTAATGCCCATCGCCTTGGCGGCAATTTCATCCTCTCGAATGGCCATCCACGCGCGCCCAATGCGCGAGTGCTCAAGGCGAATGCTGATGAGCATGACGAGGAGGGTGAGCAGCAGAAAGAGGGTGTAATAAAGCTGGGCCGAGGGGATGACCACCCCAAGGACGGAGAGCGGCTCTGCGAATGAGATAGGCCCAAGACGAACCGGATCGATGCGTGCGAGGCCTTGGGGTCCATTGGTGATGTTGAGGGGCGCGTTCAGATTGTTCAAGAAGATTCGAATGATTTCGCCAAAGCCCAGCGTGACGATGGCAAGGTAGTCACCTCGCAGGCGAAGAACAGGAAATCCCAACAACACGCCAAAGAGCGCGGCGAGCCCCGCAGCCAGGGGAATGGCGATCCAGGCCGACAGATGCAGACCAGCCGGAAAGGCCTGCGCGAGAACGGGGAAGTGATCGGTGAGATGGGGAGAGGCGAGCAGGGCGTACGAATAGGCTCCCACCGCGTAGAAGGCCACGTAGCCCATATCAAGAAGACCGGCGTATCCCACCACAATATTCAGGCCCAGGGCGAGCATCATGTAGAGCAGCGAGAAGGCCAGGATGCGAATCCAGGCATCTCCAAGAAGGCCGGCAGCAAAGGGCAGAAGAAAAAGCGCAAGCCCTGTGAGCAGGAGGCCCAACTGGGCGTTTCTTTTCATCAGGCGCGATCGGCCACTCGTTCACCAAGAAGACCCGAGGGCTTCAGGATGAGCACGCCAATGAGGACGACAAAAGAGAAGATGTCTTGGTAGTGACTGCCCAGGAATCCTCCCGTGAGGTCGCCGATATAGCCGGCCCCAAGGCTCTCAATGACACCCAGCATCAGGCCTCCGAGCACCGCGCCTGGCAGGTTGCCAATGCCGCCTAGCACCGCTGCAGTAAAGGCCTTCAGCCCAAGAAGAAATCCCATCGTGAAGTGGGCAATGTTGTAGTTCATTCCCACGAGCAGGCCCGCCACTGCCGCCAGCGCGGCCCCGAGCATGAAGGCCAGGGCGACCACACGGTTGGGGTCGATGCCCATGAGGATGGCCATGCGAGGGCTCTCGGATACGGCCCGCATGGCTCGACCGAGCGCGGTGCGGTTCACCAGCAACATGAGCAGACCCATGAGCACTGCCGCGCTGACCAGAATAAGGAGTTGCTTGGGCGCGAGAAAGGCGCCGCCCACCATGACGGGCGCGGTGGGGAGGAGGTCAGGAAAGACGCGTGGATTGGGACTCCAGATGATCATGGCCAGCGTCTGCAAGATGATGGAGAGCCCGATGGCGGTGATGAGGGGTGCGAGCCGAGGGGCTGAGCGCAGGGGGCGGTAGGCCAGTCGCTCCATGAGTGCGGCGATGGCCATGCAACTTGGAATCGACACCACGAGTGCCGCAATCAATAGCAGTGGGCCGGGGCAGCCCGGAAACAAGAACTGTAGGGTGGAGATGACGCTGAGCGACACCATGGCCCCCATCATCAGCACCTCGCCATGGGCAAAGTTGATGAGTTGCAAGATGCCGTAGACCATGGTGTAGCCCAGGGCCACCAGCGCATACACACTCCCCAGAACGAGGCCGTTGAGCACCTGCTGCACGAGGATGTCCATGGCGCTCGCTTCGTGTCGCGCGGCTCTTTACTTCAGAGACAGGATGTAGCTCACCATCTCCTTGAGATCCGCATCAGGGACTTGTGGGTGTCCAGGCATGGGGATCGGCCCCCACACGCCCATGCCACCCGCCTTGATCTTCTTTGCGAGTTTGTCCGCTGCCTCTGCATCGCCAGCGTAACGCTTGGCAACCTCCTTGTAGGCTGGACCCACTTTCTTGGTCTCCTCTGCGTGGCAGGCCGTACAGTTGTATTTCTTGGTGAGGGCGTTGTCCGCCCAGGCCAGGCTGGAGCTGGTTGCGAGCAGAAGGGCAAGGCTGGTACGAAGCATGAGAAGTCTCCTGAAAAATTGAGGGGGTTGCTTAGGTCTGGGGATCCGTGACCGCGCCCTTGCTCGCAGCCGAGGCCAGTGCAGCGTACTTTGCAAGTACGCCCCGCCTGTACCTGGGGGCGGGCTGTGTCCACGCCTCTCGCCGAGCTGCGAGATCCGCATCCGACACGTTCACTTGGATGAGAAGCTTGTGCGCATCAATGGTGACGCTGTCGCCCTCGTGAATGAGCGCGATGGGGCCACCCACATAGGCCTCTGGACAGACATGGCCCACCACCATGCCCCAGGTGCCCCCCGAGAATCGGCCATCGGTTATGAGGCCCACGGACTCCCCAAGGCCCTGGCCAATGAGTGCGGAGGTGGGCGAGAGCATCTCGCGCATGCCCGGCCCCCCCTTTGGGCCCTCATAGCGAATCACCACAACATCGCCCGCTCGAATCTGGCGATCCATGATGGCTTTCATGGCGTCGTCCTCTGAATTGAAGACACGGGCGGGTCCGGTGATGGACGGGTTCTTCAGGCCGCTGATCTTCGCCACACACCCGTTGGGTGAGAGGTTGCCCTTGAGGATGGCAAGGTGCCCCTCAGTATAGAGTGGCTGAGACATGGGGCGAATGATGTCTTGATGGGCCGCAGGCTGCGACGGAATCTCCTTGAGGGTCTCGGCGATGGTCTTGCCCGTGATGGTGAGGCAGTCGCCATGAAGAAGGCCAGCGTCCAGCAGCATCTTCATGACCTGAGGAATGCCTCCGACTCGGTGCAGTTCGGTGATGACATATTTGCCCGAGGGCTTGAGGTCGCAGAAGACGGGCGTCTTGCGACGAATGCGCTCAAAGTCATCGATCGTCCACTCCACCTCTGCTGCATGGGCAATGGCGAGGAAGTGCAGCACCGCATTGGTTGAGCCGCCCGTTGCCATGATGACGCTCACTGCGTTTTCGATGGACTTCTTGGTGATGATGTCCCGGGGGCGAATCCCTCTCTTAATGGCCTCCACGAGCACACGCGCAGACTCTGCTGCGCTGTGAATCTTTTCCTCGTCCTCGTTGGCCATGGTGGACGACATGGGCAGACTCATGCCCATGGCCTCGAAGGCTGAGCTCATGGTGTTTGCGGTGTACATGCCTCCACAGGACCCAGAGCCCGGACAGGACTTCTGTTCGATCGCCTTGAAGTCGCTTTCTGAGAGTCGTCCCGCGGTGAATTCGCCCACGGCCTCGAAGGCTGAGACGATGGTGAGGTCCTTGCCCTTGTGATGACCGGGTTTGATCGTGCCGCCATACACATAGATGGACGGCACGTTGGTTCTTGCCGCGGCCATCATGCCGCCGGGCATGTTTTTGTCGCAGCCCCCAATGATGACCACGCCGTCCATCCACTGACCATTCACGCAGGTCTCGATCGAGTCGGCGATGACCTCACGAGAGACGAGCGAGTACTTCATGCCCTCGGTACCCATGCTGATGCCATCGGAGATGGTGGGTGTACCGAAGATCTGAGGATTGGCACCTGCGCCTTTGAGGGCTGCGACTGCGGCGTCGGCGAGGGGCTGAAGGCCGCTGTTGCAGGGGGTGATGGTGGAATGGCCGTTGGCGATCCCCACCATGGGCTTGTCGAAGTCCGCCTCTTGGTAGCCCATAGCGTAGTACATGGAGCGGTTGGGCGCGCGGGCAACGCCTTGGGTGACATGTTTGGAGCGATCGTTAAACGGCATGGGGGGCTTTCTGAAGAGTGGGTGTTGGCTCAGAGGCCTTATTTTGACTCATGGCACACTGAGGCATGCAAGTCGCCTGGGTTCATCCGCAGTTCGATCCGGTTGCACTGGTCATCGGACCTCTCGCCATTCGATGGTATGGCCTCATGTATCTGCTGGGCTTTCTTGCTTTTTTGCTGCTGGGCCGACGCCAGATTCGACGAGATGTTCAGCGCAGTGGCATGACCGCCAAGGACCTCGATGACTTCTTGCTCTGGGGGGTGTTGGGTGTGGTTTTGGGCGGGCGGCTTGGCTACGTTTTTTTCTACAAGCCCCTCGAATACCTGCAAAACCCCCTCGAAATTCTCATGGTCTGGCAGGGCGGAATGGCCTTTCACGGCGGGCTTATTGGAGTGGTCCTCGCCATCGCGCTTTTTGCCGCTCGGCGAAGCCACTTGGCGGCCGACGTCTCATCGCCGAGCCCCGCCCCCTTCTGGCAAAGGCTCTGGGCTCTGGGAGATTTTGTGGCGCCCTTGGTGCCTCTAGGCCTCGCATTTGGTCGGCTTGGAAACTTTATCAACGGGGAGTTGTGGGGCCGCTTTGCGGACCCGAGCGCAGTGCCTTGGGCCATGGTCTTCCCGCAGTCCGGCTCGGATGTGCCTCGGCACCCGTCACAGCTCTATCAGATGGCAGGCGAGGGCCTCCTTCTTTTTGTGCTGCTCACCTGGCTTGCTGCGCGACCCCAACCCCGCGGCTTTTTATCGGGAGCGTTTCTTGCGGGCTATGGGCTGATGCGCTTTTTGACTGAATTCGCACGAGAGCCCGACGCATTCCTCGGACTCCTGAGCCTCGGATTGTCGATGGGGCAATGGCTGTCTATGCCTATGATTATTTTGGGGATTGCCCTCATGTCTGGGACATTGCGCACTGCACAAGGCAGGGAATCTACCGACTGAAGAGAGCAGGGCGGATGGGTATTCTGTGGACCTCCCCCATCCTCCTCGCTCATGGCCAGCCAGCCCTCCCCCTCCTCCCATCCTGACGCGCACGTTGCACCTTCGGGGCGTGTCTGGTGCTCTCGGTCGGGCCCGGGGAGTAGCCTCGCGACCATCTGGCTCTCTCATCCGGGCAAGCTCAATGCGCTCTCGGTGTCGATGTGGAAGGACATCACCGAATACTTTCGAAAGCTGTCGGCCGATACATCCCTTCGAGTCGTGATTCTGCGCGGCGAGGGAGGTGCTTTTGCATCAGGCGCAGACATCTCGGAGTTTCCTCAGCGGCGCGCAACACGCGAACAGGTTTCTCACTATCACGATCAGATTATTGGCGATGCGCTGCGCGCCATTGTTCACTGCCCGGTGCCGGTGCTCGCCGCAATCGATGGACCCTGTGTGGGCGCCGGCCTGGAGATTGCGGCCGCCTGCGACCTTCGTATCTGCAGCGACCGCTCTAGCTTTGGGATTCCCATAGGCCGACTTGGCTTTCCCCTGGCGCCTCACGAGTCTGCGTGCGTGGTTAGCGTTCTGGGACGCGCCAATGCTCTCGAGCTCTTGCTTGAGGGGCGCATCTGGTCTGCGTCCGAGGCGCTCAGCAAGGGACTGGTCAATCGCTCTTACCCGAATGAGGACTGGGAGGCCGAGGTTCAAGCCGCCGTGGCTCGTCTGGCCTCGGGTGCGCCGCACGCAGCTCGAAGAAACAAGTGGCTCGTCGATATCTTTTCGCGCATCGATGAGCAGACGCTTTTGAGCGTCGGTCAGCGCGAGGCTTGTTGGGATTTCGTTGAAACGAGAGACTACGCCCGCGGCATTGATGCCTTCATGAGCAAGACGCGCCCGGCCTTTCAGGACGACTAAGCCCTAGAAGGCCCGCGTCAGCATATAAGCCGCAAGGCCCAGCAGGAGCACTGCGAAGACCCGACGGAGGCTGTCGACCTTCATTGCATGGGCGGTTCGGGCCCCCACGGGTGCCATAAGCACCGATGCCACCGACAGGATGACCAGGGCCGGAAGGTAGATAAAACCGAGGCTCCCGGGCGGCAGGTGCTCAAGGTGCGCGCCCGCGATGATGTAGCCCACGAGGCCCCCCAGGGCAATGGGAAAGCCCAGTCCCGCAGAGGTTGCCACGGCCTGATGCATGGTGACATTGCACCAGGTGAGGAAGGGCACGGTGATAAAGCCCCCGCCTGCGCCCAGCAGGCTTGAGATGAGCCCGATGCCCCCACCCACAATGCCCAATACGATGGGCCCTGGCGTGTCGCGGCCCGGCTTTGGTTTTTTCCCCCGGAGCATCTGCAGCGCTGAGTAACCTACGAACAGGGCGAAGAACGCGGCCAGCGCACTGTCTTTGAGTGCCCCGGCAAAGTGAGCGCCAATAAAGGTGCCGATACAGGCCCCGACGCCCATCAACCTCAGCAGGTCTATGCGTACCGCTCCCCGCTTGAAGTGGGCGCGAGCACTCGAGATGGATGTAAAGAGGATGGTGGAGAGCGAGGTGGCAATTGCTGTCTTCACAATGGTGTCGGGGGGAAAGCCCCTCGCGGTAAAGAGCATCGTGAGAAACGGCACCATGGTCATGCCCCCCCCGATTCCCAAGAGGCCGGCCAGAAACCCCGTGGCAGCTCCAAGAGCCAGAAGCTCAAGCAGAAGAGTGAGGTCAGTGAGAGACAAGGATCAGTCGAACAATTTTTCTTGCGGGGCCAGAGCCTGATCGGCAATGGCGATCATGTCTCTCAGGCGGCCTTTGATGTCCGCTGTGGTGATGCCCGCTCCTGGCGCCGCAGTGGCGGAGAGCATCTCGCGAGCGAGCGTGAGTGCAGCCATGACAGCGATACGGTCAACACTCTGAACCTTTCCGGACTGCTTGATCTGCCGCATGCGCGCATCGACGAGCGCCACGCATTCTAGGAGGAGTGCTTTCTCATCGGGCTCGTGAGAGAGCTTGTAAGGCAGGTCAAGAATTTGAACGTCGATGGTTTCAGCCATGGTTGTCGACTGCGGCGCTGTCGGCCAGGAGCCGCTCTAGGCGCTCGCTGGCCTCCTGAATTCTGTTGTTTGCGTCTCTTGTCTTGGCCTCGGTGGTCGCAAGCGCATGGCGCAGGTCCGAGTTTTCTTGACGCAGGCCGCGAATGACATCGGACAACGCAAGCAGGCGTTCATGCAGGGCGTCAAAGTCTTCGCGAACCATCGTTCCATGGTATCAAGTCGGGCATGAAGATTCAGCGTGCGCTCCTCGGCCTCTTTCTGGGCCTGATCCTCCAGGCCCCCTCGATCGCGCAGGGTTTGTTGGAGCGACTGCAGTCGGAGTCCTCGGGTGCTGCTGCGCCCGCTCAGGCGCAGGTGGGTCCGGTGAGTGTTGCGCTCTCCCTTCACCGAGATCCCAGCGATGCGCCCGATCTCATCTGGGCCGTGGTGGAGCTAAGCCACGAGCCCCACTGGCATACCTACTGGAAGAATCCGGGGGACTCGGGTCGACCAACTGAACTGCGCTTTTCTCTGGATGGTCAGCCGCTTTCTGTGATTCAGAGGGCCTGGCCGAGCCCCCGTCGAATTGCCGTCGGGCCGCTGGCGAGTTATGGATTCGAGGGCGTCGCATACCTTGGCGCTCAGGTTCGCCTGCCCAAGGGTGTGCGAGATGCGTCCAATCGCCTTGTTCTGCAGGCGAATTGGCTGATCTGCAAGGACATCTGTATTCCAGGGGAGGCAACGCTCTCCAGACCCCTCGTCCTCACCGGGGGCCCCTCAGACTCGGAGATCTGGTCTCGCTTTAAGGGGGGGTTGCCGCATCCAGCCTCCATGCGAGCCGCGGGGTTTTCTCTTGATGAGAGCGCCAAGCGCCTGCGCCTGTGGGCTGACGCTCCAGCGATCGACCGCGGCGGCTATATGTTTGCGGAGGTGGAGGGGCTGATCAACCCGTCTGCTCCGCAGCGACTCTACCGAACGGCCTCCGGCTGGTTGCTTGAGATGTCGCTTGCGGACCACCCCTCCGCAGGTCTTCGGGCCCTGGGCGGCAGTCAGACGCTCTCTGCTCTGTGGCGTCTCTCCGAGTTCGGACCTGAGAGCCCTGGCCTCGCGCTCGCCTTCCGATCAGGCGCCCCGCCCCCTCAGGCTCTCGAGCTGATCTCCGAGGGCGTGACCGCGCAGCAGGCCAGCGCCAACGTGCCTGCGGGCGCGGGCACCTCTGCCTCGAGCTTGGGGCTGGCACTGGGCTTCGCCTTTCTTGGGGGACTTGTTCTCAATCTGATGCCTTGCGTGTTTCCGGTGCTCGGTCTGAAGGTGCTCTCGTTGACGCAGCATCGTGCTCATGGGGGAGGTGCCTGGCGGGCCGCTCTGTTTTTTACACTGGGTGTTCTGGTCTCTATGTGCGCACTCGCTGGTCTCTTGCTGCTGTTGCGCTCTGCAGGCCAGGCCATTGGCTGGGGATTTCAGCTCCAGGATCCGTGGGTGGTTGGCGCCCTCGCCCTTTTGTTTGTGGCCATCGCGCTCAATCTTTTGGGTGTCTTTGAGGTGGGCATGTCACTCACGAGGCTTGGGTCGCTCGACCGGGGTGAAGGGCCCCTCGCCGCCTTCGGTTCGGGCGCGCTTGCGGTGCTGGTGGCCTCCCCCTGCACGGCTCCTTTTATGGGCAGCGCGCTAGGTTTTGCACTGACGGCACCCCTGCTACAGACCTTTCTCGTTTTCCTGGTTCTCGGTCTTGGGCTCGCAACGCCCTTTGTGTTCCTCTCGCTCTGGCCCGCAGCCCTTGCGCGGCTTCCTCGCCCCGGTCCATGGATGCAGACCTTTCGCATGCTCCTCGCGTTTCCCATGCTCGCAACCGTGGCCTGGCTGGCCTGGGTTCTGGCTGAGCAGAATGGCTCCGCGTCAGTCCTACCCCTGCTCCTGAGCTGTCTCGCTCTGGCGCTTGCCCTCTTGCTTTGGGGTCGATTTGTTCAGCCCTCTCTCAGTGACTCGCGTTCCGCGCGGGCCGCATGGATCAGCATCCTGGTTTTGCTTGTTTTGGTGGCTGCGGGTCTGCGGTCTGCAGCCCAGATATCTGCAGCCCAGATATCTGCAGCCCCCTTGACCACGCAGTCCGGTTCCGCGACCTTGTCCGACGAGGCGGTCTGGAAGCAGTGGGCACCGGGCCTTGCTGAACAGGCGGCTGCCCGGGGTCAGGTGGTCTTCGTGGACTTCACTGCAGCCTGGTGCATCAGCTGTCAGGTGAATAAGGCGCGCGTGCTTCGAACTCAGCCGGTTGCAGGTCTTCTTGCCAATCCAAAAGCCCTTGCTCTGCGGGCCGATTGGACGCGCGAGGACCCAGAAATTACGCGGGCCCTGAGTGGGTTCGGGCGAAGCGGCGTTCCGCTCTATGTGGTCTATCCGGCCGGCGGGGGCACGCCGATCGTGCTCTCGGAGTGGCTGAGCAGCAGCGAGGTGGTCGACGCGCTCAGGTCGGCTGGACTTCGTTAGCGGGCGGACAAGAGACCGGCCCGCCCGACCTAATCGGTGTGGCGATAGGCGCAGTTCTTTTTCTTGCAGTGGCCGTAGAGCGAGAGGGCATGGTCCTCCAGTGAGAAGCCACGATCACGCGCAATCTTTTGCTGGCGCGCTTCAATCTCTTCGTCGACAAACTCCTCCACACGGCCGCAATCTAAACAGACGAGATGGTCGTGATGATGGCCCGCATTGAGCTCAAAAACAGAGCGACCCGACTCGAAGTTTGAGCGCAGCAGAATGCCCGCCTGCTCGAACTGCGTGAGCACCCGATAGACGGTGGCCAGCCCGATGTCGAGGTCCTCGGCCAGGAGTTTCTTGTAGACGTCTTCCGCGCTGAGGTGTCGCGTCTGAGACTGCTCAAAGAGCGCAAGCACTTTGAGTCGAGGGATGGTGACCTTTAATCCCGTGCTTTTGATTCCAGCGGCAAGCGCATCTTGATTGGGCATGCGGACTATCATAGCGGGGTTCTTACTCGAAAAAGTCGTTCGCCATGCCCCAGCCCCGTCGCCTCACCCTCGCTGCTGCAGTCTGCCTCCTGGCGGTCAGCGGCTGCTCAACCTATACCAACTTTCGAGAAAAGCCCCCTTCGTGGTTGACCCCGTATCGGGCGGATATTGGCCAGGGCAACTTCATTACCGCAGAGCAGACCGGTCGGCTCTCGGTGGGCCAGTCGCGCGAGCAGGTGAAGGCCGTGTTGGGCACCCCCCTTCTGGTTGACCCCTTTCGTGCAAATCGATGGGACTATGTCTTCGATCTGCGCAAGGGTGGCGGTGACCGCGACCGACGACGTTTTTTTGTGGAGTTCGATGGGGATCGTCTGGTGCGCTGGGAGGGCGACGAGCTGCCCCAAGTGTCCGGTGATGTGCTCCTCCCCATGCGCCCGGTTCGCTAGATTCGTATGAGCCAGACCTCCATGCGTGTAGCCGTTACTGGGGCCTCCGGAAAGATGGGCCAACTCCTCATTCAGGAGACGCTCCGATCTTCACATCACACGCTTGCGCTGGCCCTTGATCGCGACGAGAGCCCCATGTTGGGCCGTGATGCTGGCAGCCTGCTCGGAGAGTCCAGTGGAGTTCTGATCACCCAAGACCTCGCGGGGCTCGCGGGAGTCGATGTGCTTATCGATTTCACCCGACCGGAGGCGAGTCTTTTGTACATGGACGCCTGTGAGCGCCATGGCGTTCGTCTGGTGCTTGGCACCACAGGATTTGATGCGCAGGGGCTCTCTCGCGTACACGACTTCGCCAAACGGCAGCCTCTGGTCTTTGCGCCCAACATGAGTGTGGGCGTCAACCTCCTGCTAAGACTTGTTGAGACGGCAGCCCACGCCCTCAAGACGGGCTATGACATTGAGATCATCGAGGCCCATCATCGCCAAAAGGTGGATGCGCCCTCCGGCACAGCGCTCGAGATGGGCCGGGTTGCGGCTCGAGCCAGTGGACGACGTCTCGAGCATGACGCAGTCTATTCGCGGCAGGGGCATACCGGCGCAAGGACGGACTCCGAGATTGGCTTCTCTGTCATTCGGGGCGGCGATATTGTGGGTGATCACACGGTGCTGTTTGCTGGAATGGGCGAGCGAATCGAGTTGACCCATCGGTCGTCCTCTCGGGCCACGTACGCGCAGGGCGCCCTGAGGGCGGCAAGCTTTCTGCGCGAGGCAGCACCGGGCCTCTATGACATGCAGGATGTGCTTGGCCTAAAGGCTCAGTAGCTCTTTCGCAAGCTCGAGCGAACGGTCCTCGAGGCCCTCATCGCCGAGCATGCGAGCAACCTCTGCGGCTCTGGCGTCCCCATGCAGCGCGATGACCTCGCTGGTTGGGAGCCCTGAGTGAAGATCCTTTCGAACCTGGAGGTGTTGATGGCCTCGGCTGGCCACCTGTGGGAGGTGAGTTACGGCAAGGACCTGATGCGATTCGCCCAGCGTTCGGAGCAGTCGACCGACCACATGGCCCGTGTTGCCGCCGATGCCCGCGTCCACTTCATCGAAGAGCAGGGTGGGAACATCCGTGGCCTGGGCGGCGACCACGGCGATGGCCAGACTGACCCGCGAGAGCTCGCCACCACTGGCAATTTTGGCAACGGGTTGGCCCCTCTCTTGTCCTTGGTGGTTGAGCATGAAAACCACGTCCTCCAGGCCGTGGGCGGCTGGTTGGTCTCGGGACTCGAGGGCGACCTCGAAGCTGCTCCCTTTCATGGCCAGCTCATTGAGCCAACCTGACACCTCTTGGGAGAGTTTTTGGGCGGCGACTCGCCGCGCGCCTGAGAGTTCGTTTGCCAACGAGTGAAAGAGGGCAGTGGCCGCGTCGAGGGTCTTCTCTAGCCCATCGACGTCGGCTGCAGCCTCTGTCTGGGCGAGCGTGTTGCGCGCAGCCTCCAGCTCATTAAGTAGCGCCTCGGGCTGGCAACGCAGTTTTCGGGCGAGGTCGAAGATCTCACCGACTCGGCGCTCCACGATGGCCAGCCGCTCGGGATCAAGATCGGCCTTGTCGAGGTAGCGCGACAGATTGGAGCTAGCCTCCCCAAGCTGGATCCCAGCGGCTTCCAGTGTTTCTTGAACGGGTTTGAGTCGTTCGTCTTTTGCCATGAGGCCAGAAAATCGACTGGCCAGACGTTGAACCTGGCCGAGAAGGCTCTGGTCTCCCTCTTCAACCAGGGTGAGGGCAGATTCGGCCTCTGAGATGAGCTCTGCGCCATGGGAAAGGCGTTTGTGTTCGAGCGTGAGTGCCTCCCACTCGCCCGCCTGAATCTTGAGGGCCTCGATCTCTTGAAGGCGCCAGAGGGCCTGCTCACGAATACTCGCAAGGGCCCCTGCCTGCTCCCTGGCCCGGTCCAGCGCGCTCTTTGCCGCGCTGAGGGCCTGATAGGCCTGGCGCACTTTCAGGGCCTGCTCCAGCAGGCCTCCTTGATGATCCAGCAGTCGCAGCTGCGCATTGGGTTTCAGAAGGGCCTGGTGAGCATGCTGGCCGTGAAGATTGACGAGCATCTCACCGAGGTCTTTGAGCTGGGTAAGGCTGGCCATCTGGCCGTTGATCCATGCACGTGAACGACCGCCGGACTCGACAACGCGACGCAAGATGAGGGTGTTTTCGACGCCCTCTAGGCCGGACTGCTCAAGCTGCTCGGCGAGCTGGGTGAGCTGGGGCTCAGAGGGCGTGAATTCCGCGGAGATGTCGGCCCGTGCTGCGCCGGGGCGCACCATGGCTGAGTCGGCGCGATCACCGAGCAGGAGGCCGAGGGCATCGAAAAGGATGGACTTGCCAGCGCCGGTCTCCCCAGTAAGAACGGTAAAGCCAGGCTGGAGGTCGAGCTCGAGAGACGTCACCGTAATGAAGTCTCGGATGAGGAGGGTTCGCAGCATCGACTAGCTGGCTTCGGGGGGCAGGAGCGGGTCGGGTTGGCCGATATGAACGGGGTTCGAGCTCCAGTGGAGTTTACGTCTGAGCATGGAGAAGTAGTCATAGCCCTCTGGGTGAAGCAGGCGGGCGCGGTGAGGAGATTTTTCAATGACGATTCGGTCACCGTCTTTGAGGGCTGTGAGGGTCTGCATGTCACAGTGAAGCTCGGTGCCAGCTCCATCACTCACCATCACCGTGACAGCCTCTCCCCATGGCAGAACGATCGGTCTCGCGGAGAGGGCCTGGGGCGCAACGGGCACGAGAATGACGGCAGGAAGCGTCGGGTGCAGGATGGACCCCGAGGCGGACAAGGCATAGGCGGTCGAACCTGTGGGCGTGGAGACAATGAGCCCATCTGCCCTGAGGGTCTGCACGTAATGGCCGCCAACAAAAACATCGAGGCCAACCATTCGGCTGATGGCTCCGCGACTGATGACGGTGTCGTTGAGGGCCGTTGCCTCGAAGACCCTCTCCCAGGCGCGCCCTTCGCCGGGTCGTCGCATCACCGAGACCGACAACATCCCTCTCTCCTCGAGCACGCCTCGGCCTGTGAGCAGGCCCGGCAGGTCCTCTTGAAGGCGCGTGATGTCGAGATCGGTCATGAACCCCAGGCGTCCCAGATTAATACCCACGATGGGCACACCGAAGGGCGCGAGGCGGCGGGCGATGGAAATGAGGGTGCCGTCGCCACCCAGCACCAAGGCAAGGTCGCAGTTGGGGGCGATGGTCTCGAAGGTCCCTTGAGAGACGGCTGGCCCTGGGGCTGCAACCTCGAGGCCTGCGGCCGTCTCGGCCTCCAGCATCACCGTAGAGCGGGGGGCACTCCGCTTGAGACAGGCAAGCAGCAGGGAAAGAGGCTCAGCCAGCCCAGGTGTCTGGGGCCTGCCAAAGACCGCTAGGCGTTGATAGGCCGTCTCCATGAGAAGCATTAAATCACACGCTTTGATCCGTTACGCCTGTGTCAGCCTCTTTACAATAACGCCCATGGACGACCGTTCCCGACTCCTGCTCAAGACCCTCATCGAGAGATACATCGTCGAAGGAGTCCCCGTTGGGTCGCGCTCTCTTTCAAAGTTCTCGGGTCTCGACCTCTCCCCGGCCACCATCCGAAATGTCATGTCTGACCTCGAGGAGTTGGGCCTCGTTGTGAGCCCGCACACCTCGGCCGGACGAATTCCCACACCCAAGGGCTACCGGCTCTTTGTCGATTCTCTGCTCACCGTGCAACCCCTGGATGCAGCCCAGGCGGCCGCGTTGGGCGTGGGCCTCCCCGTGGACTCTCCGAGTCGGGTCGCCTCTCATGCCGCTTCGCTGCTATCGAGTCTCTCAAGTTTTGCGGGGGTGGTGAGCGTCCCACGCCGATCTGCAGCCTTTCGTCACATCGAGTTTCTGAGGCTGGCCGATCGTCGGCTGCTTCTCATCATGGTGACCTCGGAAGGCGAGGTGCACAACCGCATCATCCAGGTTGAGCAGGACTTTTCGCCCGAACATCTTTTGGAGGCCGGAAATTTCCTCACCGCCAATTACGCAGGCATGAGACTCGAGGAAGTCCGGCATCGCCTCGCCGCCGAAATTTCCACGCTTCGGGGTGATGTCGCTCAACTGATGATGCGCGCGGTCGAGGAGGGCGGTGCAGCGCTGAGCGCCCCGGGCGGGTCGATTGTGATTTCGGGTGAGCGGCGATTGATGGATGTCAGCGACTGGTCCGATGACCTTTCGCGTCTGCGGCACCTCTTTGATCTCTTTGAGCAAAAGACCATGATTGCGCGACTTTTGGATAGCGCGGAGTCCGCACACGGCGTTCAGATTTTTATCGGCGGTGACTCCGACCTGGTGCCCGCAGAGGAGCTCTCGATCGTGACCGCCCCCTATGAGGTGGACGGTCGCGTCGTGGGGACTCTTGGCGTGATTGGCCCCACGCGCATGGCTTATGATCGGGTCATTCCAATCGTGGATATCACGGCTCGATTGATGTCGACGGCTCTGGCCCAGATGGCCTGATCCGGCCCCCTCACCCACTAGAGAACCCATGACCCTCCCTGTTTCGGCCGCGCGCGTGCGCGATGACACGACGTATCGTCACGGTAATCGGCTGCGGGTCGGCGTGCTTTTTGTGAACCTGGGTACGCCGCAGGCGCCCTCGGGCCCGGCGCTGCGCAGGTACCTCAAGGAGTTCCTCTCAGATCCCCGCGTGGTGGAGATTCCCAAGCTGATCTGGTGGCCCATCCTGAATCTCATCATTCTGAATACTCGGCCCAAAAAGTCGGCGGCGAAGTACGCCTCTGTCTGGATGCGCGAGGGGTCTCCGCTTCGGGTCTACTCCGAGCGTCAGCTCGACCTGTGCCAGTCCGAGTTGGTGCGACGCGGTCTGGATGTGGAGATAGCCCTGGCCATGCGCTATGGCGAACCGTCAATCGATGAAACTATTCAGCACTTGGTTGCTAAGGGCGTCGATCGGCTTTTGGTTCTGCCGCTCTATCCGCAATATTCGGCGAGCACCACGGCCACTGTTTTTGATCGCGTCTTCGAATCGCTTGCGACGCTTCGAAACCCTCCCGCGCTTCGAACCATCCGACACTTTCATGATCACCCCAGTTACATCTCTGCACTCGCCTCTCGTGTAAGGGCTCATTGGGCGGCCCATGGGCGCGGCGACCTCTTGCTGATGAGCTTTCATGGGGTCCCCAGACGAAGCCTTTTGAAGGGCGATCCATATCACTGCGAGTGCTACAAGACAGCCCGTCTCTTGGCGGCTGAGTTGGGGCTGCCCCAGGATAAGTGGCGGGTCTCCTTCCAGTCGCGTTTTGGCCCTGCTGAGTGGCTCAAGCCCTACACTGCAGAGCAATTCGAGCAGCTGCCCGCCCAGGGCGTGAAGAAGCTCGATGTGGTGTGCCCAGGTTTTGTCTCCGACTGCCTTGAGACGCTTGAGGAGATCTCGATGGAGGGCCGAGAGGATTTCTTAGCCGCTGGAGGGGAGGACTTTCAGGCGATTGCCTGTCTCAACGACAGTTCTGAGGCGGGGGTCATGCTCGCGGACTTGGTTCAACAGGAGCTTGCTGGCTGGCCAACCGCAGGTGAGACGGCCGAGCAGCAGGCAGATCGAATGGTGGGTCGGGATCGCGCCTTTGAATTGGGCGCTGAGCGTTAGCCCCAGATGATCACCGCCTCGCGGTGAGCCTCGAGGAACTGCTGGGTGGCCTGTTCCCAGGAAAAGGTGGCCGCTCGCTCGAGCGCCTTCTGCCGAGGAATCTCCAGGGCCTTGATGCAGGCGTGATGGAGGTCGTGGTGAAGGATGCCAGCCCCACTACTGGCAACGACGTCAATGGGCCCCTCGACGGGGTAGGCTGCCACAGGAAGTCCGCAGGCCATCGCCTCAGCCATCACGAGGCCAAAGGTGTCGGTCTTGCTCGGGAAGACAAAGACATCTGCAGCGTTATAGAGCTTTGCGAGGTCTGTCTGGCTCATCACGCCAAAGAACCTCACGTCCGGGTGTCGAGCGCGCAGTTTGTTCATAGACGGCCCCTCTCCGGCGACCCATTTCTCCCCGGGTAGCTTCAGGTCCAAGAAGGCGGAGATGTTTTTCTCCACTGCGACCCGGCCGACATAGAGAAAGACCGGAGGCTTCTTGTCGGGCACCGTCGTCGGCTCCGTTGGCCGGAAAATCTGATGGTTTACGCCGCGGGTCCAGTAGCGAACTCGACGAAATCCCCACTGTTCGAGGTCACGAATGATGGCGGGAGTGGGCGCCAAGACCGAGTGCGCGGCATTGTGGAATCGACGAAAAAGGGCGTAGAGCCACGAGGGAGGGATGCGAGTGCGTGCGTGCACATATTCTGGAAAGCGCGTGTGATACGCGGTGACAAAGGGGAGTTTGAGGCGCCTGCAGACCCCTCGGGCGGCCCAGCCCAGGGGCCCTTCGGTGGCAATGTGGATGGCATCGGGCCTGAGGGACTGGATGCGACGAGCAATCTCTCGACCCGGCATCAAGGCCAGGCGAATCTCGGGATAGGTGGGACAGGGGATCGTCTTGAAGTCGAGCGGGGTGATGAGGCTGATCTGATGCCCTAGTTGCTCGAGGGTTCGATTCGTTGCCTGGATGGTTCGGACGACGCCGTTGACCTGAGGCTCCCACGCGTCCGTAACGATGAGGATGTGCACCTGCGAACGGTAGGTTTGGATTGTTTCAGTCGGGCGTCAATGGTGTGAAAGAATCATGACGGTCGGCCGTAATGGCTGCGGGGGCCTTGAAATCGGTTGGAGCCTCCCCCATGTGAAGGGTATGCAGGTTCAATCATGCCCCTCCTTTCACTCACACGCCTATGAATTCGTCCGACCCCAAGCAAGAATCCCCCGAGTCCGACCCTCACTCAGACGTCTCGAGGGAGGACGTCGAATCCGCCCTGCCGCCCGAGTCCGAACCCGATTTGTCAGCGCTCCTGGCCGAACGAGAAGACCAGCTGATGCGAATGGCCGCGGAGGTTGAGAACCTTCGCAAGCGCCATGCGCAGGAGCTCAGCAACGCAAGCAAGTTCGCGATCGAGTCTTTTGCCGAGGCTCTCTTGCCTGCCGCAGATAGCCTTGAGACTGCGCTCAGACTTCAAGATCAGTCATTCGAGGGCCTGCGCAGCGGGGTGGAACTCACACTGCGGCAGCTCCAGCAGGCCTTTGAGCGGGGACGACTGAATGCCCTCGATCCGGTGGGCGAAAAGTTTGACCCCAACCGCCATCAGGCGGTTTCGATGGTGGATGGCGCAAGCCGCGACCCGGCCGTCCCCCCCAATCATGTGGTGGAGGTGATGCAAAAGGGGTACCTCATCGGCGAGCGTGTAATCCGTCCCGCGCTGGTGATCGTGTCGGCCCCTTGAAATTGACTGAGAGACCCCCGACTTAGCGTCTATCGCAGCACTTCTTCTTTAAGAGAGAACACATCATGGCAAAGATTATTGGAATTGATCTGGGGACCACCAACTCTTGCGTGGCCATTATGGAGGCGGGTCAGCCCAAGGTAATTGAAAACAGTGAAGGGGCTCGCACGACGCCGTCCATCATTGCGTACATGGAGGACGGCGAGATTCTTGTGGGCGCTCCAGCCAAGCGCCAGGCGGTGACTAACCCCAAGAACACGCTCTACGCCGTCAAGCGCCTCATTGGCCGCAAGTTTGAGGACAAAGAGGTCCAGAAAGACATCGACCTGATGCCGTTTCAGATCATGAAGGCCGAGAACGGTGATGCGTGGGTTGGCGTTCGGGACAAGAAACTTGCTCCCCCTCAGGTGTCGGCCGAGGTTCTTCGCAAGATGAAGAAGACGGCGGAAGACTACTTGGGCCATGAAGTGACTGAGGCGGTCATTACGGTTCCTGCCTACTTTAACGATGCGCAGCGTCAGGCCACAAAGGACGCGGGTCGAATTGCGGGCCTCGATGTCAAGCGCATCATCAACGAGCCCACGGCGGCCGCCCTGGCCTTTGGCCTTGACAAGGCTGCAGGCAAGGATCGAAAGGTCGCGGTCTATGACCTGGGCGGGGGCACGTTTGACGTCTCGATCATTGAGATTGCCGATGTGGACGGGGAGAAGCAGTTTGAGGTGCTCTCCACGAACGGAGACACTTTCCTGGGCGGCGAGGACTTTGACCAGCGCATCATCGACCACATCATCGATGAGTTCAAGAAGCAAAACGGGGTCGATCTTTCGAAGGACCCGATTGCCCTTCAGCGCATCAAGGCTGCGGCTGAGCGAGCCAAGATCGAGCTCTCCTCCAGTCAGCAGACCGAATTGAACGAGCCTTACATTGCAATGGCCAACGGTGCGCCTGTGCACCTTACGTTCAAGCTCACTCGCGCCAAGCTGGAGTCGCTTGTTGATGAGCTCATTACCCGAACGATTGAGCCCTGCAAAATCGCGCTGAAGGACGCCGGCGTATCTGCCTCAGAGATCGACGACGTCATTTTGGTGGGTGGTATGACCCGCATGCCCAAGGTTCAGGATGCTGTAAAGGCCTTCTTCGGCAAGGAGCCTCGCAAGGATGTGAACCCTGATGAGGCGGTGGCCGTTGGGGCGGCTGTCCAGGGCGCTGTTCTCGCCGGGGACCGAAAAGATGTTCTGCTGCTTGATGTCACCCCCTTGTCCCTGGGCATCGAGACCTTGGGCGGTGTGATGACGAAGATGATTCAGAAAAACACCACCATTCCCACGAAGTTCTCGCAGGTCTTCTCGACTGCTGAGGACAATCAGCCCGCGGTCACCATCAAGGTGTTTCAGGGCGAGCGGGAGGTGGCGACTGCGAACAAGGCTCTGGGTGAATTCAATCTGGAAGGTATTCCCCCCTCGGCTCGAGGAACGCCTCAGATTGAGGTGACCTTCGATATTGATGCAAATGGCATCTTGCATGTGTCTGCGAAGGATAAGGCCACGGGCAAGGAGAACAAGATCACCATCAAGGCAAACTCTGGACTCTCGGAGGAGGAGATCGCCAAGATGGTTGCGGACGCAGAGCTCAATGCCGAGGACGACAAGAAGCGTGTGGAGCTGGTTCAGTCCCGCAACACAGCCGAGGCCATGCTGCATTCAGTGAGGAAGTCGCTCGAGGAGCATGGCGACAAAATTGACGCGGACGAGAGGGCCAAGATTGAGGAGGCCATCAAGGAGCTCGAGGCAACGCTTCAGGGTGAGGACAAGGCGGCCATTGAGACCAAGACTGACCATCTCATGAAGGCCTCTCAGAAGCTGGGCGAAAAAGCCTATGCCGATGCGGCTGGAGCGGGTGCGGCTGGAGCCCCTGGCGCTGCTGCAGGGTCGGAGAAGGCCAAGGCTGAGGACGTCGTGGATGCGGAGTTCAAGGAAGTCAAAAGAGATTAATTCCTGCGGGCGTGCTTAGATGGCCAAGCGTGATTATTACGAAGTACTCGGTGTTGCAAAGAACGCGTCCGATGAAGACCTGAAGAAGGCCTATCGAAAGCTCGCGATGAAGTATCACCCGGACCGAAATCCGGGTGATGCCGCGGCTGAAGAAAAGTTCAAGGAGGCCAAAGAGGCCTACGAGATGCTTTCGGATGCGGAAAAGAGAGGGGCCTACGACCGGTTTGGTCATGCCGGAGTCGACCCCAATTCCGGAGGCTTCGGTGGCAACGGCCAGGGTTTTGGTGCGGGCGGTTTTGCCGACGCGTTTGGCGATATTTTTGGCGATATCTTCGGCGGAGCCGCGGGCGGCCGCTCGGGTGGTGGGGGGCGCTCCAACGTCTATCGTGGCAGTGATCTGCGCTATGCCATGGAGATCACGCTTGAGCAGGCCGCGCAGGGCTTCACGACCGAAATCAAGGTGCCAAGTTGGGAGTCTTGTTCACCCTGTGAGGGCACCGGTGCGAAACCGGGAACTCAGGCCGAGACCTGTAAGACCTGCGGCGGGCAGGGCCAGGTTCGGATGCAGCAGGGCTTTTTCTCTATCCAGCAGACCTGCCCCACCTGTCACGGCACCGGAAAGACCATCCCGAACCCCTGTGGGACCTGTGATGGTGTGGGCCGTGTTCGCAGGCAGAAGACCCTCGAGGTCAAAATTCCTGCGGGTATCGATGACGGCATGCGCATTCGATCCACCGGGAATGGCGAGCCCGGACTCAATGGGGGCCCACCGGGCGACCTCTATGTAGAGGTGAGCGTGAAGCCTCACCGCGTCTTTCAGCGAGAGGGGGACGACCTGCACTGCGAGGTGCCTGTGAGCTTTGCGAGGGCGGCCCTGGGGGGCTCGGTGGATGTTCCGACGCTCAACGGGAAAGCCAGCTTCGAACTTCCTGAGGGCACGCAGACGGGCAAGACTTTTCGGTTGAAGGGCAAGGGGATTAAGAATGTTCGCACGAGCATTGCGGGCGATCTCTATTGCCACGTCATGCTCGAGACCCCGGTGAAACTCTCTGACAAGCAGAAAAAATTACTTGCAGAGTTCGATGCCTCTCTTGAAGAGGGCGGCGAGCGTCACAGCCCCCAGAGCAAGACTTGGACGGACAAAGTCCGAGACTTCTTTAACTAGGTCGAGACGGGAATAAAGACGCGGCCCTCCATGAGGACGCGAGCACTGCGGCTCATCACGGCCTTGGTAATCGTCCACTGCCCATCCTCGAGTTTGGCCTGAGCGCCCACGCGCAGGGTTCCGGATGGGTGACCGAATCGAACAGACTCGCGAGGCCCACCCCCGGCGGCGAGGTTCACGATCGTTCCGGGAATGGAAGCGGCGGCGCCGATGGCCACGGCCGCAGTACCCATCATGGCGTGATGAAGCTTGCCCATCGAGAGGGCCCGCACCAGAAGATCAATCTCGCTCGCGGCGATGGACTTCCCACTCGAAGAGACGTAGTCCTTTGGCTCGGATACGAAGGCCACCTTGGGGGTGTGCTGTCTGGAGCCGATGTCAGAGAGGCTCTGAATCAGACCCATCTTGAGCGCACCGTGGGCCCGAATGGCCTCGAACATGGCAAGTCGCTCTGGCGAGTTGTTGATGTCGTCCTGTCGCTCGGTTCCTTTGAGGCCAACCTCGTCGGCCCGAATGAAGATGGTCGGAATGCCTGCATCGATGAGCGTGGCCGAGAGCGACCCCACGCCGGGGACCTCGAGCGTCTCAAGCGGATGTCCGGTTGGGAAGATGTCGCCCCCGACGCCGTCTTGTTCCTCCGCCGCTGGATCCAGAAATTCGAGTTGTATCTCAGCGGCGGGAAAGGTCACGCCATCGAGCTCAAAGTCGCCGGTCTCTTGAACCTCCCCATGGGTGATCGGTACATGCGCCACGATGGTCTTGCCGATGTTTGCCTGCCAGATGCGCACCATGACTCGCCCGTGTTGCGGGATGCGGCCAGGTTCGATCAGTCCCATTCGAATGGCTGCAGGGCCCACTGCGGCGGAGAGGTTTCCACAGTTGCCACTCCAGTCAACAAAGGCCCGATCAATGGCAACCTGCCCAAACAGGTAGTCCACATCGTGGTCGTCTCTCGTGCTGCGGCTGAGAATGACCGTCTTACTGGTGCTGGAGGTTGCACCGCCCATACCATCGATCTGCTTGCCGTAGGGGTCTGGACTCCCGATGACACGCATCAGAATCGCGTCACGCGCTGGGCCTGGTTGCTGAGCCGACGGGGGAAGGTCGGTGAGTTTAAAAAAAACACCCTTGCTGGTGCCACCCCTCATATAGAGGGCCGAGATAGAAAGCTGGGGAGCGTGACTCATCGATCGATGCGTTGATTAAGCGGCACGGGCCTCTAAAAAGTCTTGGGCGAAGCGCTGCAACACGCCTCCGGCTTCGTAGATTGAACATTCCTCTTCGGTGTCGAGTCGGCAACGAACGGGCACTCGAGTGGTCTCTCCTGATGCGCGGTGAATGATAAGTGTGAGGGTGGCACCGGGCGTGCGCTTGCCCACGACGTCGAATGTCTCTGTGCCATTGATCTGCAGCGTGCGGCGGGTCGTGCCTGGCTCAAACTCAAGAGGCAGGACACCCATGCCCACGAGGTTGGTGCGGTGAATGCGCTCAAAGCCCTCGGCCACGATGGCCTCCACGCCGGCAAGGCGCACACCTTTGGCTGCCCAGTCTCGCGAGGAGCCCTGGCCATAGTCGGCTCCCGCAATGATGATGAGGGGCTGCTTGCGAGCCATATACGTCTCGATGGCTTCCCACATGCGCATTACTTTGCCCTCGGGTTCCACGCGGGCCAGAGAGCCCTTCACGACCTCCCCGTCTACCACAGCCATTTCATTGACGAGTTGAGGGTTTGCAAAGGTGGCCCGCTGTGCGGTGAGGTGGTCTCCTCGGTGAGTGGCGTAGGAGTTGAAGTCTTCCTCCGGGAGGCCCATGCGAGCGAGGTATTCGCCCGCAGCGCTATCCGGCAAGATGGCATTGGAGGGTGAGAGATGGTCGGTGGTGATGTTGTCACCCAGCACAGCGAGGGGACGCATTCCGGTTAGCGTTCGAAGCCCCGCAAGGGCGCCCTCCCAGTAGGGCGGCCTTCGAATGTAGGTGCTCTGCGGACGCCAGGCGTACAGCGGGCTCACGGAGTTACCACGGTCGACGCGAATCTGAAACATCGGGTCGTAGACCTGGCGGAACTGTTGGGGATGAACGCTCTGAGCGACCACCGCGTCGATCTCCTCATCGGTCGGCCAGAGGTCGGCCAGACGAACCGGACGGCCGCCTGCGTCAAGACCCAGCACATCCTTCTCGATGTCGAACCGAATGGTGCCAGCAATGGCATAGGCCACGACCAGAGGAGGGGAGGCCAGAAATGCCTGCTTCGCGTAAGGGTGGATGCGTCCGTCGAAGTTTCGGTTTCCGGAGAGAACGGCGGTGGTGTAAAGGTCGCGGTCGATCACCTCTTTCTGGATGTAGGGATCGAGCGCACCGCTCATGCCATTACACGTGGTGCACGCAAAGGCGACGACCCCAAACCCTAGTTGCTCCAGTTCACGGAGAAGGCCCGCCTCTTGCAGATAAAGCGGAACGGCCTTCGAGCCCGGCGCCAACGACGTCTTGACCCAAGGTTTTCGGGTCAGCCCGGCGCGATTGGCGTTTCGAGCGAGCAGGCCTGCCGCAACCATATTTCGGGGGTTGTTGGTGTTGGTGCAGCTCGTGATGGCCGCAATGATGACGGCCCCGTCTGGCATGAGCCCTTCCTCGTGCTTCACTTCGCCGCTAATGCCCTTCGCGGCCAGTTCGCGAGTGGCCACACGTCGGTGAGGATTGGAGGGGCCCGCGATGTTGCGCTCGACGCTCGAGAGATCGAAGTGCAGCACACGCTCATAGACAGCAGCTCGGAGGCTGTCCGCCCAGAGCCCAGCGGTCTTGGCATAGGTCTCGACAAGTGAGACGAGCGCCTCGTCTCGGCCCGTGAGGCGCAGATAACGCAGGGTCTGGTCGTCGATATAGAACATCGCTGCCGTGGCGCCGAACTCGGGCGCCATGTTGGAGATCGTGGCGCGATCGCCCAGCGTGAGGTGGCTCGCCCCCTCACCAAAGAACTCGAGAGTGGCCGACACCACGCGCTCCTTGCGAAGGAATTCGGTGAGCGCGAGCACGACATCGGTGGCCGTGATCCCCGGCCCGGTCCGGCCCGAGAGTTCCACCCCGACGATGTCGGGAAGCCTCATGTAAACCGCCCTTCCCAGCATGACACTCTCGGCCTCGAGCCCCCCCACCCCAATAGCGATGACGCCCAAGGCGTCCACCATGGGGGTGTGGCTGTCCGTTCCGACCAGGGTGTCCGGAAAGGCCACGCCTTGACTGACCTGGATGACCGGCGACATGCGCTCAAGGTTGATTTGATGGAGGATGCCGTTTCCCGGCGGGATGACATCCACATTCTTGAAGGCCTGCCTGGTCCACTCAATAAAGTGAAATCGATCCTCGTTGCGTCGGTCCTCGATGGCGCGGTTTTTCTCAAAAGCATTGGGGTCGAAACCACCGCATTCGACTGCGAGCGAGTGGTCGACGACGAGTTGGGTGGGCACGACTGGGTTGACCTGCGCTGGATCGCCCCCGCGCTCGGCGATGGCGTCTCGCAGTCCTGCCAGGTCGACGAGGGCGGTCTGGCCAAGAATGTCGTGACAGACAACGCGGGCGGGAAACCAAGGGAAGTCAAGCTCTCGTCTGCGACCGATGAGCTGAGAGAGCGAGGGCCTGAGACGGTCTGGATCGCAGCGACGAACGAGGTTCTCGGCGAGCACGCGAGAGGTGTAGGGCAGCCGGTCAAATGCGCCGGGCTCAAGAGCCTCGACGGCCGCGCGCGCATCGAAATAGTCGAGGTCTGTTCCTGGAAGCCGAGCGCGAAAAGAGGTGTTCATGGACGCTTGTGTAAGGGAACGAAGGTCTGATCGTCTGGCCCCACATAGTTCGATCCGGGTCGGATGATCTTTCCATCTATTCGCTGCTCGATGATATGAGCCCCCCAGCCTGCTGTTCGCGCGATCACGAACACCGGCGTAAACATGGCTGTTGGAATCCCCATCATGTGATAGCTCACCGCACTGAACCAGTCGAGGTTGGGGAACATTTTTTTAGCGTCATGCATGACCGATTCGATACGTTCTGCAATTGAAAACATCTTGGTGTCTTGTGCAAACAAGGAGAGCTCGCGTGCAACCTCTTTGATGATCTTGTTTCGCGGGTCACTCACGGTGTAGACCGGGTGACCAAACCCAATGACGACCTCCTTGTTTTCCACGCGACGGCGGATGTCGGTCTCGGCCTCGTCTGGGTTCTGGTAGCGCTTTTGGACTTCGAAGGCGACTTCGTTGGCACCCCCATGCTTGGGACCGCGAAGGGCGCCGATGGCGCCTGCCACGCAGGAGTAGAAGTCTGAGCCCGTCCCGGCGATGACTCGAGCGGCGAAGGTGGATGCAGCAAACTCGTGCTCCGCATAGAGGTTCAGAGACGTGTGCATCGCCTTGACCCACTCCTTGGGCGCTGGCCGACCATGCAGCAGGTGAAGGAAGTGTCCGCCGACCGAGTCGTCGTCAGTCTCCACATCAATCGCTTTGCCGTTGTGGCTGAAGTGATACCAGTAGAGCAGGATGCTGCCGAGGCTTGCAACGAGACGGTCTGCGATGTCTCGCGCTCCCGGCGTGTTGTGATCGTCTTTCTCGGGGAGGGTGCAGCCCAGCACCGAGACTGCAGAACGCATGACATCCATGGGATGCGAGGACGCAGGAAGGGCCTCCAAGACTGCCATCACGGCAGCTGGAATGCCTCGCATGGAGGCCAGTCTGCGCTTGTATGCCTTGAGCTCGGCCGCATTGGGAAGCTTCTCGTGGATGAGCAGGTGCGCAATCTCCTCGAATTCGCAGACATTCGCAATATCGAGGATGTCAAAGCCTCGGTAGGCCAGATCGTTTCCGGTTCGTCCCACGGTGCAGAGTGCGGTGTTGCCCGCAATCACCCCAGAGAGGGCGACCGACTTCTTGGGCTTGGGTGCGTTGGGAATGTTCGAATCGAGAGACATGCTAGTGAGAGCCTTTCTGGTCAAAGAGTGCGTCGAGTTTGCGTTCAAAATCCCAGTAGCCAATCGCGTCATACAGCTCCTGGCGCGTCTGCATGGAGGCAACGACATTCTTTTGGGTGCCCTCATGTCGGATGGTCCGGTACACGTGATCGGCGGCCTTGTTCATGGCGCGAAAGGCCGAGAGCGGATAGAGCACCATGCTCACGCTGGCGCTACGCAGTTCGTCCACGGTGAAGAGCGGCGTTGCCCCGAACTCGGTGATGTTGGCGAGGATCGGACGCTTCACAGCCTTGGCAACCTGGGAATACATAGAGAGTTCTGTAATGGCCTCTGGAAAGATGGCATCGGCACCGGCCTCCACACAGGCGCATGCGCGATCGATGGCGGACTGAAGGCCCTCGACGGCCAGCGCGTCCGTGCGCGCCATGATGAGAAAGTGCTCATCGGTGCGGGCATCCACAGCGGCCTTGACTCGGTCGACCATTTCTTGGACGGTGACAATGGCCTTACCCGGCCTGTGCCCGCAGCGTTTGGCACCCACTTGATCTTCAATGTGCATGCCGGCTGCACCGGCCTTGATCATGCTTTGGGTGGTGCGCGCAATGTTGAAAGCCGAGGCACCGAATCCTGTGTCGACATCGACGAGCAGGGGTGTGTCGCAGACATCCGTGATTCGTCGGACGTCAATGAGGACGTCCTCAAGAGTTGAGATGCCCAGATCGGGCAGGCCGAGCGAACCCGCCGCGACGCCGCCTCCCGAGAGATAGATGGCACGAAAGCCTGCACGCTTGGCCAGAAGAGCGTGATTGGCGTTGATGGCCCCGATGATCTGGAGGGGGTTTTCAGAGGCGAGTGCCTCGCGAAGAGCGTGGCCGGCCGAACGAGAGGGAGTGGTCATGGCGCCTGTGGAAGATCCGATAGACGAGGAGAGGAGAGCCTAGTTTAAACCTCTGGCCCGCCGCCTCAGGCAGTTGAGGTAGCCCTGTGGGTCCGGTGCGGTGGCGTGACGCTGGGCTGTCCAGAGCATCTCAGCAAGACAGTCCATGGCCTGATGCATGGCCTCGTGAAGGTCGCCCGTCTTGATGGTGAGTGCATCCATGACGGATCGAATTCCCGCGGGCTGATCAATCGAGATCTGCTCAGCAATCGAGAGGTGCATGGCCAGATGAAGAAAGGGGTTGGTGCGCCCATCCTCGACGCTGAATTCGGCATCTCGGGCCCGCTCTGGGTGACCCAACAGCTCATGAAATTCCGAATGGTGAGCAAGCCACTCAGAAGCCATCGACTCAATTGGGGTGAGCGGCTCGCGAGCCTGCATCTTTCGCCAGGTCTCAGTAAAGAAAAGGCGCACCTCGTCTCGGCTGGGTTGAAAGAACATGCTTTACTTGCTTTCCAAAAGCTTGGGTCGGTAGTCGCAGAGGTCGGCGATGAGGCAGCGCCAGCATTCTGGCCGACGCGCCTTGCAGGTGTAGCGCCCCAGCAAGATGAGCCAGTGGTGGGCATGGAGTCGATAGCCCTCGGGCACCAATCGGTCAAGCCGCCTCTCCACCTCAAGAACCGTTCGCCCGGGGGCGATCTTGGTTCGGTTAGAGACGCGAAAGATGTGGGTATCGACGGCAAACGTCTCCCAGCCGAAGGCCGTGTTCAGGACCACATTGGCCGTCTTACGACCCACGCCAGGCAGCGCTTCAAGCGCCTCTCGGCTCTCCGGGACTTCGCCGCCATGCCGCTCAATCAGGAGGCGGCAGGTTGCAATAAGGTGCTTGCCCTTGGTCCGGAAGAGTCCGATGGTTTGTATGAAGGGACGCACGCCGCGCTCACCCAGCGCGAGAATATCGGCTGGTGTGCTCGCCCGAGCAAAAAGCTTCCGAGTGGCCAGATTGACCGAGGCGTCCGTGGCCTGGGCCGAGAGCATGACGGCCACCAGGAGCTCAAATGGGGTTCGATACTCAAGCTCCGTCTTCGGGTGCGGGTTCTCCTCGGCCAGTCTTGAAAAGATGGCCTGACGTTTTTGAGCATTCACGAGGTCCGAGCGCGGGCACGCTTTCGAGCGGCCTCGAGGAGGTCGGCGCGGCTGGACGGTCGGGGCGATTCGGTGGGTGCGCGCGCGAGTCGTTGCTGCCGTCTCTCGTGGAGTGAGCGCGAGCGCTTTGCATCCTCTGAGGCCCATTCACGAGCAGGGCTGGGTCGGACAAGCGAGATGCAATCGACAGGACAGGCAGGAAGACAGAGTTCGCAGCCTGTGCAGTCCTCGGCAAGGACGGTGTGCATAAACTTAAAGCCTCCTACGATCGCATCCACCGGGCAGGCCGCGATGCAGAGCGCACATCCGATGCAGCGGGTCTCGTCAATCATGGCCAAGGTGAGGGGTTTCTCTTGTCCGCACCCTGAATCGATCGCGAGGGGAGCTTGGCCGGTGATTTGGGCCAGTCGCTGCATGCCGACAAGACCACCCGGGGGGCAACGATTAATGAGTGCCTCCTGACGGGCGAGAGCCTCCGCGTATGGAGCGCACCCTGAATAGCCGCATCTCTGGCACTGCGTTTGGGGGAGGACGGCGCAGATCGCCTCAACCAGGTCAGGCGGCCTTGGCTCGCTCATCGAGTTTGGATGCCTTTCCCCGCCGGCCTGCGGCGGGCGCAAGCGGTGAGGGGTGCGCAGCGATAAATTGAGCGATGGTGGGCGCGACGACGCTTCTCCAGCGCTTTCCGCTGAAGATGCCATAGTGGCCCGCGCCCTCGATCAGCGCGTGTTTTCGATGTGCCTGGGGGATGCCGGAGCAGAGCTCATGGGCCGCCTCGGTCTGTCCCCGACCCGAGATGTCGTCAAATTCGCCTTCAATGGTCAGAAGCGCCGTCCGCGTGATGTCATGGGGCCGAACACGCTCTCCTTTGACATCCCAGAGGCCGCGCGGGAGGAGGTGTTCTTGAAAGACTGTCTTGATGGTGTCGAGGTAGAACTCCCCCGCAAGATCCAGCACCGCGTTGTATTCGTCGTAGAACTCTCGGTGGGCCTCGACGCTCTGGTCGTCATCGCCTTTTAGGAGTTGGCGAAAAAAGTCCCAGTGAGAGCTTGCGTGTCGCGCCGGATTCATGGCGATAAACCCCGCATGCTGCAGGAAGCCGGGATAGACGCGGCGCAGGTGGCCTGGGTAGCGCTGAGGCACAGTGAAGATGACGTTTCGATCGAACCACGAGAGGGTGTGAGATTTTGCGAGATCGTTGACCTTGGTCTCGCCCACTCGTGTGTCGATGGGCCCCCCCATCATGGTCATGGTCAGGGGCGCCTGAGGCTCGCCTCGAGAGGCCATTAGGGAGACCGCGGCCAGCACGGGAACCGTTGGCTGGCAGACCGAGATGACATGAAGAGAGGGGCTGAGGAGTCGGATGAATTCCTCGATATAAGCGACGTAGTCATCGAGGTGGAAGTCGCCCTCCACCAGCGGAACCATGCGAGCGTCGATCCAGTCGGTGATGTAGACATCGTGCTCCGAGAGGAGCGTGCGAACGGTGTCTCGCAGCAGCGTCGCGTGGTGCCCCGACAGGGGCGCAACGATCAGCACCTTCGGACCGGAATCAACATTTTTTCGGCTGGCGTGATGCTTTTGAAAGTGGAGCAGATTGCAAAAGGGGAGCGAGCGGGCCGTTGTCACTCGCACCTCCATGGTTCCTGCAGAGGTCTCTACCGAGTCGATGCGCCAGGCCGGCTTCTCGTAGTCTTTTCCGAGGCGGTGGGCCAGTTCGAGAGAGGCCGCGATACGCCGAGACAGTGGGGAGTAGGACAGCGGCGAAAGAGGGTTCGTGTAGAGCGAGGCGAGTCCCTGCGCCCAGTCGGATGCAGGCCTGAGAAGCGAGCGCTGCCAGTCGTGAAGTTGATAAAGCACGGCCAAACCCTTCTCTCTGTGCGATGTTTCAGAGTAGCACTTTGAGTGTCTGTTACCAGTAATTTTCCGTGGCGATTTGTCCTAGACGATCTCGTCGGGCAGAGGTGAAACCCATGGATTTCAATGCGTTGCGGCAGTCCCTCACCATTTCTGGATTCCCGCAAAGCATAATTTTTGATCGCTCGGGGGTGAGCGCGCAGCCCACGAGATCCTCCAGGGCCCCCGAGGTGATGAGCTCTGGTACGCGCATGCTTGGGTGGTTCGAGTGCTCTCGGGTCACGACCGGTTGAATTCGGAGTTTGGATGCCCATGGTCCAAAAATTGGGTGCTCGGCCAGTTCAGCAAGCCACTTCGCGTAGGCGAGGTCTTGCGTGAAGCGAACGCTGTGCACCAATACGATCCGGTCAAAGGACTCCCAGGTCTGTGGGTCACCCAGAAGTGACAAGAAGGGGGCGAGCCCCGTGCCCGAACCCAGCATCCAAAGGTCTCCCGAGAGTGGGAAGCGATCGAGTGTGAGAAACCCGTGAGCCTGCAACTCGATGTGGAGGGGGTCGCCCACTCGCAGGGCGCTGAGTCGACTTGTGAAGGCACCCCCAGGGACCACCACCGAGTAAAACTCGAGGTGCTCATCGAAGGGGCCGGAGACCATCGAGTAGGCTCGCCACACATCTGGCGGCGCGCCAGGACCCTGCGATGACACCCCGAGTCGCGCAAACTGACCGGCCGCGAAGCGAAATCCGGCGGGACGCTCTGAACGGAAAGAAAACAGTGTTGGGGTCCATGACCACACATCGGTGATGCGCACCGATGTGGTCTTGGGCTGGCCGGTGGCTGCGCCGGTCAATCCCACGACCGTCTAGCGCTCAAGCAGATGTCGCTTATCCTTCACCGGAGCCCACTCATCGGCATCGGCGGGGTGGGGCTCCAGACGGGTAATGCTCGGCCAAAGCTTGGAGAGCTCTACATTCAGGGCGATAAAGTCCCGCTGATCGTCTGGAACATCCTCCTCCGCGTAGATGGCATTCACGGGGCACTCGGGAATACAAACCGCGCAGTCGATGCACTCATCGGGGTCGATGACGAGAAAATTTGGGCCCTTTCGGAAGCAGTCAACCGGGCACACATCGACGCAGTCGGTGTAGCGGCACTTGATGCAAGATTCTGTAACAACGTGGGTCATGGCAGTGAGCGGGGCTCGAGGCCCTGTAAGTGGCTGATAATCTAGTCCAACAGTTTACCTACATGGCCTTTATGGATCTCCTTGAAACCTCTCAGCGCAGCCGTGAACGGGTCCTTGCCCGCATTCGCGCCTCGCTCAATCACCCTGAGTCCAGTGCTGCTACGGAGTTCCTGAGGGCGCGAAGCTACGTGAAGCAGCACCCGGTTGGACCTCAACCCGAGCTGGACCCAGACACCCTGCTCGCGCGGTTCATGGCCCAGTCCGCTCGACTCTCGGCCACGGTCGATCTTGCGCGAGGGCTGCAGGATATTCCTGGTGTGGTGAGCCGATTTCTGGATCATCATGCGCTTCCGGCCCGGCTGGTGGCCTGGCCAGAGTTCTCCGGTCTTGACTGGGCGGGCGCCGGGATTGAGGCCGCCTTTCGTGCGCCCGTCCGGGATGAGCCCGAGCCCGATCTGGTTGGCCTGACGGGGTGCTTTGCTGCGGTGGCCGAGACAGGCACCCTGGCGCTGCTCTCTGGGCCTGACTCTCCCGCATCCATGGCCTTACTGCCCGAGACGCACGTTGCAGTGGTTCGGGCCAGCCAGGTGGTCGCTTATATGGAAGATGTTTTCGAGCGTCTCCGATCCCAGCGGTCCGAGATGCCTCGCGCCCTCAATTTTATTTCTGGCCCCTCTCGCACAGCGGACATTGAGCAGACGCTCGTGCTCGGTGCTCACGGGCCCTACCGAGTCCACCTCATCATGATTGAGAGTCCCCAATGACCAAGCCCCACCTTCTGGTTACCCGCCGAATTTATTCCGATGCTCTCGAACGACTGGGCAGCGTTTTCACGATTTCTCATAACCAAGAGCTCGACACACCGACTCAAAAGGACGAGCTGCTCGCAAAGATCGTCAATGCCGACTATCTTTTTTGCACCGTGGCCGATCGGATCGATGCCGATGTCATTGCTGCGGCCCCCCGACTGCGCCTGGTCGCTACTGGGGCGGTCGGCACGAACAACATCGACCTTGCGGCCTGTCGGGCTCGCGGAATTCCGGTCACCAACACCCCGGATGTGCTAACCGAGACCACGGCCGACTTCGGATGGGCCTTGCTCATGGCCACTGCAAGACGCGTATCGGAGTCCGAGCGCTATGTGAGATCGGGTCAGTGGACGGGATGGTCCTTCGATCAGTTCAATGGAGTGGATGTGTTTGGCGCGACACTCGGAATCGTTGGCATGGGACGAATTGGCAGCGCGATTGCACGTCGCGCCCAGGGCTTCAGGATGAGGGTGATCTATCACAATCGGCGCCCCTCTGATGCGACGGATGCTCAGTGGGTGGACAAGCCGACCCTCTTCAGAGAGTCTGATTTTGTGATGTTGGTGGTGCCCTATTCGCCCGAGACGCATCATCTGGTGTCGGCGGCCGAACTCGCACTCATGAAGCCAACGGCCTGCCTCATCAACATTGCGAGAGGTGGCGTTGTGAACGACGCAGACCTGGTCTCGGCGCTCTCAGCAAACAAGATTCGTGCAGCCGGCCTGGATGTCTTCGAAGGGGAGCCCAAGCTCGATGCACGCCTGCTCGGATTTCAAAATGTTGTTCTGACGCCACATATTGCGAGTTCGTCCGGTGCCACCCGGGGCCGGATGGTGAGTCTGGCTGCAGACAATCTTATTGCGCATGCTCAGGGACGCCCGCTTTTGACCCCAGTCTGATAACATTTGCGTCCCTTGCCACACCAGGGCGCCCTCGCGCGCTTACTTGGGTGGCTTTTACCGTGAGTTCAAGGAGTGTGTGTATGCGCCACTACGAAGTGGTTTTTATTGTTCACCCCGATCAGAGTGAACAGGTTCCCCCCATGATCGAAAAGTACTCAGCGATGGTGACGGCCAAGGGCGGTCGCATCCACCGTCTTGAGGACTGGGGTCGTCGGCAACTCGCCTACCCTATTGAGAAGATTGCCAAGGCGCACTATGTGCTTATGAACATTGAGTGCGGCCAAGAGGAGTTGGACGAACTTGAACATGCGTTTCGTTTCAACGACGCCGTGATTCGACACCTCGTGGTGAAGATGAAAAAGGCTGAGACCGCACCCTCACCCATGCTGAAAGTCATCCAGCGTGAAGAGGCCCGAAAGGTTGCTTCGGAGGTGCCTCAGGCCTGAGGATAGGCTGGTGAACCAACTGGTTCTCACCGCACGGATTTTGACGAGAGGCGCGCATCGCGTGAGTCCGAGCGGTCAGACCGTTCTGGAACTCATCCTCTGGCATGAGTCCGTGGTTCGAGAGGCTGGCCTCGAAAGGACGTTGTCCTTCGCGGCGCCGGCCAAGGCGGTGGGATCGGTTGCAGAGCGGCTCCATCAAGCAGGAGAGGGGGCTTATCGATTCACCGGATTTGCGGCCCCCAGGAGGGCCGCTCGGTCACGAGAAGACATGCAGTCGAGTCCTCCTGCGGGACTCATCTTTCACATCACTGAATTTGAAATGGAGAACCAAGATGGCCTTCGGTAAAAAACCCTTTGACAAGAAGCGTCCCAAGCGGCCCGCGCAGAGCGCACTTTTTAAACGCAAGCGCGTCTGTCGTTTTACGGCAGAGGGCGTTGAGCAGATCGATTACAAGGACATTGACACGCTCAAAGACTTCGTGACCGAGACCGGCAAGATCATTCCCGCGCGTATTACGGGGACAAGCGCCCGGTATCAGCGTCAGCTGACCACGGCGATAAAGCGCGCACGCTACCTGTCGCTCCTCGCCTTCACCGACAACCACTAATCCGCGAGGACACCATGCAAGTCATTCTTCTGGAAAAAATCTCGAATCTGGGTCAGCTCGGCGAAGTGGTTCGAGTGAAAGACGGTTACGCCCGCAATTTCCTGATCCCTCAAGGCATGGCTCGCCGCGCCACTCAGACTGCGATTGCGGAGTTTGAGGCTCGTCGCGCTGAGTTAGAGAAGGCTGCCGAGGAGCGTTTGGCGGCCGCCCGAGTCTTGGCTAGCCAATTGGAGGGCAAGCTCGTGGAGGTCCGTCAGAAGGCCGGTGTGGACGGGCGGCTCTTTGGGTCGGTCACCAACTTCGACCTCTCCGAGGCACTGCGGACGCTCGGCCTCACCGTTGGAAAGGCTCAGATTCGCATGCCCAATGGTCCGCTCAAGGCGGTTGGCGACTACAGCGTCGAGGTGGCTCCCCATACAGACGTGGTGGCCACTATCCAGGTTCGCGTCATTGGAGAGGCTGCCTAAGGGACGGTCGGAGGGGTCGGACGGATGAGCTGGGACGGGGTGAGCGAGTTGCGAGACCCTCTTCGTGGCTGACTCTCAGACGCTTGCGCTGAGGTTGCCGCCGCATTCGGCCGAGGCTGAGGCCGCCGTGCTTGGCGGTCTCCTGATTGACAACGCAGCGTGGGATCGCATTGGCGATTTGCTGCGCGGCTCTGACTTTTACCGTGCAGAGCATCGGCTTATCTATGAGGCCATCACTCGGCTCGTCGAGCAGTCTCGACCGGCCGATGTGGTGACGGTCTTCGAGAATCTTCAGTCTCTGGGGCGCGCCGAGGAGGTGGGTGGTCTGCCCTACCTGAATGCCCTGGCCCAGGAAACGCCCTCCGCCGCGAACATCCGACGCTACGGCGAGATCGTTCGCGATCGGGCCGTTCTTCGACAGCTGGTCTCAGTCAGTGATGAGATTGCCACCACCGCGCTGAGTCCGGAGGGCAAGGACACGCGGCAGGTGCTGGACGAGGCGGAGACCAAGATCTTTCGAATCGCAGAGGAGGGCATGCGTGGCGCTCAGGGCACGCCGGCCTTTGATCAGCTGGTCAAAACGGTCGTCAAGCGGATCGACGAGCTCGCGACAAATCCCAATCCATCGGATGTCACCGGCATTCCATCGGGCTTTGTCGACCTCGATCAGAAGACCGCCGGCATGCACGGCGGAGACCTCATTATCGTGGCGGGCCGACCCAGCATGGGCAAGACCTCGTTCGCGCTCAACATCGGTGAGTATGTTGCCGTGGACCAGGGCCTGCCAATCGCGGTATTCAGCATGGAGATGGGCGCCGAACAGCTGGCTGTTCGCATGCTCTGCTCGGTGGGTCGAATCGACGCGCAGCGGGTTCGAACAGGACGACTGCTAGAAGAGGATTGGGACCGCCTCACCTATGCCGTCAAGAGGCTCGAGGGCGTTCAGGTCCATATTGACGAGACACCGGGGCTCAATCCGCTCGAGCTGCGCTCGCGAGCGCGCAGGCTTGCACGTCAGTCCGGAGGGCTCAAGCTCATCATTGTGGACTACATCCAGCTCATGAGCGGCACGAGCAACAATGAAAACCGGACCACCGAGATCTCTGAAATCACGCGATCGCTGAAGGCCCTGGCCAAGGAGCTCAACTGTCCAGTGATCGCCCTCTCCCAGCTCAACCGAACCGTGGAGCAGCGCACCGATAAGCGGCCGGTCATGAGTGATCTGCGAGAGTCGGGTGCCATTGAGCAAGATGCCGATGTCATCTTGTTTATCTATCGTGACGAGGTCTATCGCAACGATTCTCCAGACAAGGGGGTGGCCGAGATCATCATCGGGAAACAGCGCAATGGCCCGACCGGTCTTGTTCGACTCACCTTTCTTGGACAATTCACGAAGTTCGACAACCACGCCCCGCCTGCCGCAACTGGCTACGGAGAGGCACCTTTTTAAAGAGAATGCCAATGAACCTTCCCATCGTGACGCCCACAACCCTTCCCATCCATCACGCCACCGATCGGTTCGCAGTGCGTCGCGTGTACTGCGTAGGTCGCAACTACGCGGACCACGCCATCGAGATGGGCGATACCGGCCGAGAGCCACCATTCTTTTTTATGAAACCGGCTGATGCGCTGTTCGAGGTGGCCGAGGGCGTTGAGGCGCAGTGGCCTTACCCCGTCGCCACCGAGGACTGCCATCACGAGGTGGAGTTGGTTGTGGCGCTCGGGAAGGGTGGCAGCAATCTCTCGCTCGATGAGGCCCGCTCAGCGATTTGGGGTTATGCACTTGGCCTTGACATGACGCGTCGCGATCGTCAGGCCGAGATGAAGAAGGGGTCGAAGCCATGGGAGATCGGCAAGGCCTTTGACCATGGCGCGCCGATTGGTCCCCTCGTTTCCATCGCCCAGACCGGCGAGCTCACGCAGGGTGAGGTGTCCCTCAAGGTCAATGGTCAGACACGGCAGAAGGGCGACCTTCGGCAACTCATCTGGTCGACGAACGAGGTGATTTGTGAGCTCTCGAAAGCTTGGCGCCTTGCGCCCGGAGACCTGATTTACACAGGCACGCCGGCGGGAGTGGCAGCCATCTCCCGAGGCGATGTGCTCGAGGCCTCTGCCCCGAATCTTCCCGGGCTCAGACTGCGGGTTGTTTAGCGCCGCGAGCGCACCACTCGCTCCAGGATCCGGGGTAGAGCGCGCTCCCCACCAGCCCGGCTGCCTCCATGGCCAGCAGGTTGTGGCAGGCAGAGATGCCCGATCCGCATGTGTGCACCACGGATGAGGGGTCAGCGCCCTCAAGGAGTGTCTCGAACTCAGACTTTAGGGCGTCTGGTGCCTTGAAGCGACCCTGCTCCGACAGATTGAGTGCATAGGGCCGGTTGAGCGCGCCGGGAATATGGCCTGCCACGGGGTCGATGGGCTCGACCTCGCCTCGGAAGCGCTCCGCCGCTCGGGCGTCAAGCAAGACCGCCAATTCTCGGTCTGAGCCGCTCTTGACCCATTCCTCCACCACGTCGAGGCCCCAGCGAGGGCAGAGCGTGGGCCGAAGGCTCAGTCGCCCCTTGCGTCTTGGTTTGTATTCTTCGGAAGAGAGGAGCCCCCCTTCCTGGACCCAGGCCTGCAGACCCCCGTCCAGTACTGCGACTCGAGGGTGGCCGATCCAGCGGCACAGCCACCAGAAACGAGCTGCAAACATGGCGCCGGAGGCATCGTAGGCAACAAGCAGCGTCTGGTCGTTTGCCCCAAGCTCAGCAAGCCTTTTGACGAAATCCTCGGGTCTGGGAAGGGGGTGTCGGCCCCCATTGCCCCTTGACGCATCACCCGCCAGATCCTCATCGACCGAGAGAAAGGCAGCATTCGGAAGGTGTCCCGCCGCATAGGCGAGAAGGCCCGCCGTGGGGTTGGACAGATCGTGACGAACATCCACGACGATGACATCGCCGGGTTCGGCGATGAGTTGAGCGGGCGTGATGAGGGGGCTCACAGGGCTGGTCCAAGCCGTTTTCGAAGGACCTCGTGAAAGTGGAGCATGCCGTCTTCCATGGGCGAGTGATAAGGGCCGATCTCGTTGCGCCCTGCCCGCAAAAGCGCTTGTCGACCACGGTCCATGCGCACGGCGATCTCATCGTCCTCTAGAACCGTTTCGTTGTAGGCCGCCTGTTGGGCCTCGATGTAGGTCGGTTCGAAGTAGGCGATTTCTTCGGGGTAGTAAAACTCGATGCGGTTGAGGGTCTGCCGAGCGGAGATGGGGTGGAGGTGGCTCACCACGAGCACCTTGGGGTACCACTCAACCATCACATTTGGGTAGATGGTCATCCAGATGGCCCCGTGCTCGGGCAGTCGTCCGTGAAGCCGCAAGACCTCTTGTTGCCAGCGATGGTAGACCGGGGTCGCCCCATCGTTGAGTGGCGTGATCCCCACAGCCTGAATGTTGTAGTTCTGTCCGAAGTGCCAGCGCAGTCGGCCACAATTCACAAAACGCCCGAGCCCAGGGTGAAAGGGGGCGACGTGGTAGTCGTCCATGTATACCTCAACGAACGTCTTCCAGTTGTAATCGCATCGATGCGTCTGGGCAGAGTGAAAGACGTAGCCGTCAAAGTTGAGCTGCTCGAAGAAAGGCACGGTCTCCAATTCCTTGAGCAGCGAGCCGTCGCCCTCAAAGAGCAGTCCATTCCACTCGTGAAGGGACTGTCGATTCAGATGCCTGCACGGGTCCTGATCGAAGTGCGGCGCCCCGATTAGTTGGCCCTGCAGGTCGTAGGTCCAGCGATGCAGTGGGCAGACGATGGCCTCGGTGTGTCCAGACCCCTCCAGCATGATGGCCTGACGATGGCGGCAGATGTTTGAGAGGAGCTCAATGCCCTGGGGGCCGTGCACAAGCACTCGGCCGTGATCCTCGTGCACCACTGTCTGGAATTGCCCCGGCGAGGGCACCATCAGGCGATGCCCGATGTAGCCGGGCCCTGACTGAAAACAATGGATGCGCTCTTGGGCTAGAAGCGCTTCATCAAAATAGGCCTGAACCGGCAATTGCGCATTGCTAGGAGCAAGCCGAGAAAGGGTTCCGACATCAGACATCAGACTCTCCCCCGAAGCCAAAGAAAGGGCGCAAGTATAACCCCTTCAGATAAAATGGGACGATGAGTTCGACCCCCCAGGAAGTCGCAAGCCAACCTCCCTCGTCTGTGTCTGCTGACATGAGCTTTGAGGAGGCCATGAAAGCGTTGGACGAGCAGACTCGACGCCTCGAATCGGGTGAGCTTGGGCTGGCTGAGTCGCTTGCTGCCTATCAGCATGGAAGTGCTCTTCTCAAGCATGCCCAGGCCCTCCTGACCCACGCTCAGAGGGAGCTTGACATCATTGATGCTCAGGGCTCGAGATCCGTCGCTCGCAGCGACATCCTGACGCCCGAGGCATGACCCAAGAGGGCGGCCTGCTGCCGCAGTGGCGAGCACCGCTGGAGTCGCGCCTGTTACTGCTGCTCTCTCCAGAGATCAGTACGCGATGTGAGGCCAGCAAGCTCCACCTCTCGCGACTCTGGGCAGCCATGCGCCATGGTGTTCTGAACGGCGGAAAGCGAGTTCGGGGGCTTCTCCTGATGGGTGCCGCCCGCGCGACGGGAGCGGATCCCCTGTCCCAGACCTCGCTTGATCTGGCCTGCGCACTGGAGTGCGTTCATGCATTCTCCCTGGTCCACGACGATCTGCCCTGCATGGACGACGATGCACTTCGGAGGGGTCAGCCTACGGTGCATGTGGCCTTTGACGAGGCCACCGCGCTCCTGGTGGGCGATGCGCTGCAGACCCTCGGCTTTGAACTGGTTACGAGCTGTGGTGCGCCGCCGGAGCGCTGTTTACCGATGGTCCGGAGCCTTGCACAGGCAACAGGGGCGACTGGCATGGCGGGCGGTCAGGCCGTCGATATTGGTGTGGTGGGTCAGACGATGACGCAGGCGGAGCTCGAGGACATGCATCGCCTGAAGACAGGAGCCCTTATCCGAGCGGCCGTGCAGATCGGGGCGCTGGCCGGCCCCCACGGCTCTGACTCGCAGGCATTTGGCGCTCTCACACGCTTTGCCGAGCTGCTCGGGCTGGCATTTCAGGTGGTTGATGACATCCTGGACGCGCAGTCCGATACGCAGACGCTCGGAAAGACCGCAGGCAAGGACCGTGAGAATGGCAAGCCCACCTTCATATCCCTGCTCGGCCCTGTGGCGAGCCGCGACTATGCCGCTCAGCTGCACGTGCAGGCGCTGGCCGCGCTCGAGACCTTTGGGGCGGAGGCGGATCCCCTGAGGGAAATTGCACACGCATTGACGCGACGGGCTCATTAGGTCATCTTGCGGTCATGGGCCTTCTTTCTGACATCCAGTCCCCCCAAGATCTCCGGCTTCTAAGCCGTCGGCAGCTCAAGGATCTATCTGAAGAGTTGCGAGAATTCCTCCTTCACTCCGTGGCGGGAACCGGGGGTCATCTGTCAT
The DNA here is from genome assembly GCA_002342295.1 of Burkholderiales bacterium UBA2463. GTDB lineage: Bacteria > Pseudomonadota > Gammaproteobacteria > Burkholderiales > Burkholderiaceae_A > Hahnella. The sequence continues at coordinate 61,031 of DDPR01000010.1, read as the reverse complement.
CGAACCTCGGCACAGTCGAGTTGACGGTCGCTATCCACACAGTCTTTCAGACGCCGTTTGACCGCCTCATCTGGGATGTTGGTCACCAGAGCTACCCGCACAAGATATTGACGGGGCGGCGCGATCAGATGGCGACGCTGCGACAGCTCGACGGCATCTCAGGGTTTCCTCGTCGGTGCGAGAGTGAGTACGACCACTTCGGAACGGCCCACTCTTCGACATCGATTTCGGCTGCATTGGGTATGGCCTTGGCGAGTCGCCAGAAGGGGGAGCATCGAGGCCCCAATCGTCGGCGTCATGTGGCAGTCATCGGTGATGGCGCGATGAGTGCGGGCATGGCCTTTGAGGCCATGAACAACGCGGGGATCCACAAGGATATCGACCTTCTGGTCATCCTGAACGACAACGAGATGTCGATTTCCCCACCCGTGGGCGCAATGGCCAATTACCTGGCCCGACTCATGACGGGACGCTTTTATTCGGCCGCGCGGGAACTTGGCAAGCAGGTGCTCTCAGCCGTTCCACCCATGCTTGATATTGCCAAGCGGCTGGAGGGGGGCGCCAAGAGTCTGGTGGGATCTAACACCCTTTTCGAAGAGTTTGGCTTTAACTACTTTGGCCCCATCGATGGGCATGATCTCGATGCGCTCATTCCGGCCTTGCAAAACCTTCGTGAACTCAAGGGCCCACAGTTTCTTCACGTCATCACCAAGAAGGGTCAGGGATACGCCCGAGCCGAGGAGGATCCCATCACCTATCACGGGCCCGGCAAGTTCGACCCAGCAGTCGGTCTCAAACCCCCCAGCGCAGCGCCGAAGCCTACCTATTCGACGGTCTTTGGCGACTGGCTCTGTGATGCCGCCACCGCAGATGACCGCGTGGTTGGCATTACCCCGGCCATGCGCGAAGGCTCTGGCATGGTGGAGTTCTCCCAGCGTTTCCCGAGTCGCTACCACGATGTTGCGATTGCCGAGCAGCATGCCGTCACGGTTGCAGCGGGTATGGCCTGTGAGGGCCTTCGGCCCGTCGTTGCAATCTATTCGACGTTCCTGCAGCGGGGCTACGATCAGCTGATCCACGATGTCGCCCTTCAGAATCTACCGGTGCTCTTTGCGATTGACCGCGCGGGTCTGGTGGGTGCGGATGGCGCGACCCATGCGGGAGCCTTCGACATGGCCTTCTTGCGGTGTGTGCCCAACATGGTCGTCATGGCACCGAAGGACGAGCCCGAGTGTCGCGCCATGCTCAGCACCGGACTTCACATTGATGGACCGTCGGCCGTGCGCTACCCACGCGGGGCAGGTCTGGGCATTCCTGCGGGAACATCACTCGAGCCCCTTGAGGTGGGCCGGGCGGAGCGCCTTCGAGAAGGCAGCGTGGGTCCGCACGGGCTCCGAGTGGCCCTATTGGCCTTTGGCAGCATGGTGGGCCCCGCGCTCAAGGCCGCAGAGTCTCTCCACGCAACCGTGGTGAACATGCGTTTTGTCAAACCCCTCGATCACGACATGATTGTCGAGATCTCGCATCGCCACGATCTCTTGGTCACCATCGAGGAGCATGTGATTTCAGGGGGAGCAGGATCGGCGGTCGCTGAGGCGCTTGTTGCGCTCGGCGACGCGGTCCCCATGATCCCGATCTATCACCTCGGTCTGCCGGATCACTTTATTGATCATGGAGACCATGCTGCGCTGTTGGCCCGTGAGGGGCTCGATGCTCTTGGAATTGAGGCTTCGGTTCGATACCGCGCCGGCCTGATTGCCGCTCAGTCGTCAGAGCAGGCTAGTCGCGAAAATTCCCAAAAGACAGTGGCAGTTCGCTGACGTCTTTTTTGAGGAGGGCCATCACGGCCTGGAGGTCATCCCGCTTGCCCCCCGTCACGCGGACCGCGTCCCCTTGAATGGCGGCCTGGACCTTCATCTTGCTGTCCTTGATGATGCGAACAATCTTCTTGGCATCCTCGCCCGAGATGCCGTGGCGAACGGTAATGATCTGCTTGAGTTTGTCTCCACCGATGGGCTGGGGCTTCGCGATGTCAAGGAAGCGCACGTCCACACCTCTCTTGGCGCACTTTGCGATGAGCACCTCTCGAACCTGCCCGAGTTGAAACTCATTGTCTGCAAAACATGAGAGCTCACGCTCCTTCTGCTCAACTTTCGCACTCGACCCTTTAAAGTCGAAACGGGTACCAATTTCCTTGCTCGCCTGGTCCACTGCGTTTCGCAGTTCGGTCATGTCGGCCTCGAGGGTGGCATCAAATGAGGGCATCGTAATCTCCGTCTGCGAATGGGTTAGGACTTCTTGCGACTGGCGGGTCTCGAGGTCTGGGAGCGCTTCGCGGCAGCGATGCGCATACGAAGCGCGTTCAGCTTGATGAAACCTCCCGCATCAGCCTGGTTGTAGGCGCCTCCATCGTCATCGAACGTGCTGATCCGAGCATCGAAGAGCGACTCCTTGCTCTTGCGCCCGAGCACGATGACATGGCCCTTGAAGAGTTTGAGCCGGACATGGCCAGTCACGCGCTGTTGGGTGTGGTCGATGAGAACTTGCAATGCGAGGCGCTCGGGGGACCACCAGTAGCCGTTGTAGATGAGGCTGGCGTAACGGGGCATGAGATCGTCCTTCAGGTGGGCCACCTCTCGATCGAGCGTGATGGATTCAATGGCCCGGTGCGCTCGCAGCAGGATGGTTCCCCCCGGCGTCTCGTAGCAGCCCCGGGACTTCATGCCCACGTATCGATTCTCAACGAGGTCAAGCCGGCCAATGCCATGTTTGCCACCAAGCCGATTGAGTTCGGCGAGAAGCTCATGGGCCTTCATCTTCTTGCCGTTGATGGCGCAGAGGTCCCCTCGCGAGAACTCAAGTTCGATTTCTTCGGCCTTGTTGGGGGCCTTCTCAACGGGTGTGGTGATACGCCACATACCGGACTCCGGTGGCGCGCGATTGGGATCTTCCAGCACACCCCCTTCGTATGAGATGTGCAGGAGGTTGGCATCCATGGAAAATGGGGCCTCACCCTTGCGCTTTTTGTAGTCCACAGGAATGCCGTGTTGGTCAGCGTATGCAAGGAGTTTGTCACGAGAGAGAAGGTCCCATTCGCGCCAGGGAGCAATGACGTGTACGCCGGGCATGAGGGCGTAGGCACCCAGCTCAAAGCGAACCTGATCATTGCCCTTGCCGGTGGCCCCGTGAGAGATGGCGTCGGCCTTCTCGGCCTGAGCGATTTCAACAAGACGCTTGGCGATGAGGGGGCGGGCGATAGAGGTGCCCAGCAGATACTCTCCCTCGTAGACGGTGTTCGCGCGGAACATGGGAAAGACGAAGTCACGCACGAACTCCTCTCGGAGATCTTCGACATAGATCTTTTTGACGCCGAATTTTTTGGCTTTGGCCCGAGCGGGCTCCAGCTCTTCGCCCTGACCAATGTCAGCGGTGAAGGTGATGACTTCACACCGGTATTCGTCTTGGAGCCACTTCAGGATGACGGATGTGTCGAGTCCGCCCGAGTAGGCGAGTACTACTTTTTTAATCTTTGACATGGAACCTCTCTGCAGGAAGCCGGATTATAAAAGGCGTGCGACCGATTCTCAGTCTGAGAGTCTTCCAAGAAGCAGAAACTCCATGAGGGCCTTCTGAGCGTG
>DDPR01000010.1:0-57317 GCA_002342295.1 Burkholderiales bacterium UBA2463 | reverse complement strand
TCGATGGGCGTGCGACATGAGGTCGGCGTCTACGCACCAGTGTTCAAAGGCCCTCTTTCTCTCCGCATTTTCGGACTCAAATCCCATGCTCGTCCAGACATCGGTGGTGACCAAGTCCGCGCCAGTCACGGCCTCCTCCGGACTGGAAAACTGCAAGAAGTGATTGGAAGCATGAAGGCCAGCCCGCTCGGGTTCGACCTCGTAGCCCGGCGGTGTCGAGACCCGAACCTGAAAGCGAAGCACCTCGGCTGCCTGAAGCCAAGTGTTGCAGACATTATTGGAGTCCCCGATCCAGGCGACCGTCTTGCCCTCAATGGAACCTCGATGCTCAATGAAGGTGAAGATGTCGGCGAGAATCTGGCAGGGGTGATACTCGTTCGTGAGGCCGTTGATCACGGGCACTCGCGAGTGGGCGGCAAAGCGCTCGATGATGTCCTGCTCGTACGTTCGAATCATGACAAGGTCGCACATGCGCGAGATGACCTGTGCAGCGTCCTCCACGGGCTCTCCCCGACCGAGTTGGGTGTCTCGCGTATTGAGATAAATGGCTGCGCCACCCAGCTGATGCATGCCCGCCTCAAACGACAATCGGGTTCGGGTGGACTGCTTCTCAAAAATCATCACCAGCGTGCGGTCCAGCAGGGGCATGTGGCGTTGATAGCGCTTGAAGCGATCTTTGATGATGCGGCAGCGCTCAAAGAGATAGGCAAGCGTCTCGCGATCGAGGTCTTTAAATTGCAGGAAGTGCTGCATGGGTCCGGGTGCGTTCATTCGTTGGTGGAGGCGAATGCTGCGATGAGATCCCCCACCGTTTCGATGATCTCGTCAATCTCTTCAGAGGTGATGATGAGGGCGGGCAGTAGGCGAACCACGCGTTCAGCCGTGACATTGAACAAGACTCCGCGCTCGAGGCCGTACTTCACCAGATCCGCGCAGGGTTTGTGCAATTCGACGCCGACCATAAGGCCCCGTCCTCGAACCTCAACCACGCCGTTCAGGCCAGTCAGTCTTCGTTTGAGGCCCTGGATAAGTTGATCTCCCCTTGCGGAGGCATTGGCCAGTAGACCCTCAGCCTCGATGGCCGCAATGGTGGCAAGGCCTGCCCGCATCGCGAGCGGGTTGCCGCCAAAGGTGGTGCCGTGGCTCCCTGGCGTGAAGAGGTCGGCGGCGGGTCCGTGGGTGAGCACGGCCCCAATCGGGACCCCGGAGCCCAGGCCCTTTGCCAGGGGCATGACATCGGGGAGGATCTCGGCCCATTGATGAGCAAACCAGCGCCCCGTTCGGCCAATGCCGCACTGAACCTCATCCAGCATGAGCAATACGTTGTGTTGCGAACAGAGGGCACGCAGCCCGCGAAGGAAATCGAGGTGCGCCTCTCGAATGCCTCCCTCCCCCTGGATCGATTCCAAAAACACGGCGCTGATAGAGGCATCCTCGAGTATTGCTTGCTCCAAGGCAGCGAGATCGTTGAGCGGTAGGCGCACAAAGCCTTCTACCAAAGGTTCAAAGCCCTTTTGCACCTTTGCGCTGGCCGTGGCCGAGAGCGTTGCGATCGAGCGCCCATGAAAGGCACCCTCAAAGACAATGACTTTGGATGGTCCTCTGCCCCGAGCCTGACCCTGAAGGCGAGCAAGTTTGAGCGCAGCCTCGTTTGCCTCGAGGCCGGAGTTACAGAAGAAGGCCCTCTGCATCCCCGAGAGGCGCACGAGCTTTTCAGCGAGCTGGTCTTGAAGGGGAACGTGATAGAGATTCGAGGTGTGAATGAGTCGCCCGACCTGATCACGAAGCGCCGCGACCAGCCCCGCATGGTTGTGGCCCAGCGTGTTGACAGCGATGCCCGAGAGCGCATCGAGATACTCGTGGCCCTCGGTGTCCCAGACGCGACAGCCTTGGCCATGCGAGAGCGCGATGGGCAGCCGGTTGTAAGTCGGCATGAGATAGGGGCTAGGGGTGATCATCGAGATGACAGTTTTGCATCGGAAGGGGCTGGGGCGGACGGCTAGAATACCGCTTTCTCCGAGAAGGTTTCATGTCCAAACGCTTCCTGATGAAGGGTCAGACGCCCGATGGAAAAGCCTTCCGACCGAGTGATTGGGCGGAGCGACTTGCGGGTGTGCTCTCTCCTTATCGACCCGGGTATCGACGCGACGGTCCCCCCATCACAGCTGTGGGATTCTCGCCTTTTGCGCAGCCGGTGACGGTGGCGGGTGTGAAATGTGTGGAGGTGGACGACCGCATCCGAGATCTCGAGCCCATGGCCTGGGAGTTTCTGTGTGGCTTTGCCCGTGACAACGACCTGCCCCTGGAGGAGCAGCCTGGCCCCTCGGGTGAGGGGGCTGGCTCAGCCTCCTAGGCCTGCAGGGCCTGCATCACCTTGGCGGTGATGTCTTCGACCGACCCCACGCCAGAAATGCTTCGCATCCGGGGCGCCCTCGCGTCCTTAGACTCCGCCCAGTGCGAGTAAAAATCGACGAGAGGTTTGGTCTGGGCGTGGTACACCTCCAGACGTTTGCGGACCGTCTCCTCGCGGTCATCGTCACGCTGGATGAGGGCTTCGCCTGTGAGGTCGTCGACACCGGGCTCTTTCGGCGGATTGAAATGCAGGTGGTAGGTGCGACCACTGGCCATGTGCACGCGGCGTCCACTCATACGTTCAATGATGTCTGAGTCTGGCACCTGCACCTCGAGAACGACATCAATGGGAACACCGGCTTCTTTGAGGGCCTCCGCCTGCGGAATGGTGCGGGGGAATCCGTCAAAGAGGTAACCCGCCTGACAGTCTGCCGCCATGAGTCGCTCTTTGACGAGGTTGATGATGATCTCGTCGCTGACCAGGGCCCCAGAGTCCATCACGGCTTTGGCCTGAAGCCCGATGGGCGTTCCGGCAGAGACGGCTGCGCGCAGCATGTCCCCGGTTGAGATCTGGGGAATGCCAAAACGCTCTTTGATGAACGTCGCCTGAGTGCCCTTTCCTGCGCCCGGTGGGCCAAGAAGAATGACGCGCATGCTGTCTCCTGAAGTTTTTGTTGTAAGGGCGCGATTATAAGAGAAGGGCCTGTGCTCGGGCGAGATCTTCTGGGGTGTCGATTCCTGGTGGCGGTGCGGTTGGGAGGGTGATGGTGCAGATGAGATGACCATGAAAGAGCCAGCGAAGTTGCTCAAGCTGCTCAGTGGTCTCGAGCATGCACGGCCCCCAGCCCGAGAAGGCCCGCAGGGGCCCCGCGCGAAAGGCGTAGATGCCCAGATGTCGCAACGCAGTAAACGGTGAGGGCGGCAGGGCGGTGAGGCCTGCTGCGTGATGCTCGCGAGCAAACGGAATGGGCGCGCGCGAGAAATAGAGCGCGTGACCGTTGGCATTAATGACCGCTTTCACGGCATGCGGACTTGTGAGCTCCTGGGGGTCGTGAATCGCGGTGACTGCGGTGGCCACGGACGCCTCGGGTTCGCTAAGAAGTCGCTGGGCGACCTGCCGAAGAACTTCGGGGGGCATCAGGGGCTCGTCCCCCTGTAGGTTGACAAGCACTTGGTCGTCGGGCGCCTCGAGCCGCTCAGCGAGCTCTGCAAGTCTGTCGGTTCCACTGGTGTGGTGTGGCGAGGTCATGAAGGCCTCGAAGCCGGCCGACTGAACCACCGAGAGGATCTCCACATCGTCTGTGGCGATGACCACGCGCTGCGCACCGGACTGGGTCGCCACCTCGGCGGTGCGCAAAATCATGGGGCGCCCGCCGAGGTCGGCGAGTGGTTTGTTGGGAAGTCTGCTCGATGCTCGACGTGCGGGAATGCAGGCCCAGAAGCCGAGCTCAGGCCCTTCTCTCAAGCGGGGTCCCAGTTTGCGATCTCGTATTCAGGAAGCTCCGAGGCGGACTGCATCAGCAGGTGGGGGATACCGTCAACAATCGGGAAAGAGAGCCGCTCGGCTGCACAGACCCAGGCGGCTTGATTGGGGTGCAGTCTAAGGGGCCCGTGGCAGTTGGGGCAGGCCAGAATGTCGCGAAGCTTTTTATCCATAGGCCTTTTTGAGTTTTTGGAGCAGGGCGTCGGTCCACTCAGGGTCGAGGGTCGCATCAAGACGAAGGGCCCACCATGGACACAACGCCTCCGTCGGAGAGTGCCCGAATTTTACGGCATCTTTCTCGGTCATAAGCAGCACCGACGGCCCAGTCATACGCCGCCGATGGGCCAGCGAGAGCACCTTGAGAAACGCCTGTCTTGGGAGCTCGGCATGATCCTTGAGAGCCAGGCAAGTCGTGGGGCGGATGCCTAGGCTTGCGAGGGTACTGACAAAGGCGGCCGGACGAGCAATTCCGCAGAGCGCCCAAGGCGAGGTTCCGGTCTGCATGTCGGCAAGACTGCATTGCTCGGCCTGGACTGCGGCGCCACCCCGAGCGATGGGGCGCACCCAAGAGTCCGGCCGCAGCGTGAGTTGGCCCAAGCGGGGAGTGGGGGTTGTGGGCCACAAGCCCGAGACGTCCGTGGCAGACCTCGCGAGCACTGCATCAATGCTGTAGGCGCTGGGAGGCGGCCATGCGTGCCGCAGGGGGCCAGCGGGCAGGCAGAGGCCATTGCCGAGAAGCCGGTCGTCGAGCACCAACACGCGAAGACTCGGCTGCAGCGTGGTTTGAGAGAGGCCATCGTCCAACAAAAGAACATCGACCGCGGGAAAGGTCGTCATGATTGCTTGTGCAGCTCGCAGGCGGTTCGGGTGAACTGCGACTGGGCATCCCGTCCGCCAGGCAAGCAGCCAAGGCTCATCGCCGCTCATCGAAGGCGACACCATCGATAGCCTGCGTGGATCCATGACCAGGGGCGCGTCTGTCGAATGGATCTTTCCGCCAAAGCCGCGACTCAGGATGGCCGGTGTGTAGCCCCGTTCTGAGAGCGCTTGGGCCAGGGCCATGCAGGCGGGGGTCTTGCCTGCGCCCCCAACGATCCAGTTGCCGACGGCAATGACCGGGAGCCGCACCCGGGGAGCTCGCATCTGCTGGCGGAGTCGGATGCGACCCAAGGATGCCCCCAGGACTCCGAGGGGGCTGAGTAGCCAAGCCCCTAATTTCAGGCTGAGTCGTGCGGGCATGCTGAGCCGAGGAGACCCCTCAGACGGAAACCAACAGCGCCAGAGCCAGCTTGTTGATAACTCTGTGGAAAGAGAAGTCATGACCCGCCTATCGAGGGATGATTACAGATATTCTGAGGCCTTGGCTCTCAGGGCTGACTTGAGCCCCTCTTCTTCAAAGTGCAGAAACACTAGAAAAATATCATTAAATACAATTGCTTAGAGAGTTCCTATTCCGTTTTTTCATGCCTGATTTCCCGCAACCCCATATTTCACGCGGTTTTTGTGAGGAAAATCAAGCGCTGACGCGGCTTGTGGAAAAGTCATTCTCTCAAAGCCAAGGAGGCAGCGTCATTGGAAGTTGACGTTCAGCCTCTGTTAACGGTTTCCGGCCTAAATCGGCTGGTTAATCAGGCGCTCACGCGACAGTTTCCTCTCATTCGCCTCGCGGCTGAGATCTCGCAGGCCAACATGGCCGAGAGCGGCCATTGGTACCTCACCCTGAAGGACAAGCAGGCCAGCGTGAGGGCGGTCATGTTTCGCAGGGAGGCGAGTGCACTGACCTTTCGCCCCGCAGAGGGCCTTGCGGTGGAGGTGCGAGCCAGCACCGGCCTTTATGAGGCCCGCGGCGAGTTTCAAATCCAGCTGCTTTCGATGCAGGTGGCCGGCCAAGGCAGCCTTTATGACCTCTTTCTGAGGCTCAAGGCTAGGCTGACTGAGCAGGGCCTTTTCGACGCGTCCCGCAAAAAGGTTCGGCCCGAGCGACTCGCCAGGGTTGGCTTGGTGACGTCTTATTCCGGCGCAGCACTCCGAGATTTTCTTGTGACGCTGCAGCGCCGAGCGCCTCGACTTCGAGTTGTTTTGTTTCCGAGTCTGGTCCAGGGCGCAGAGGCCCCCACAGCGCTTTTGGGTGCCCTTGAGCGGGCTGCAAGGACGCCCCTGGACGCGCTTGCAATTGTGCGCGGGGGCGGCAGCCTCGAGGATCTCTGGGCCTTTAATGATGAGGCTGTGGTGAGGGCCGTGGCCGCTTCCCCGCACTACACGGTCTCGGGGGTGGGTCACGAGACCGACACCACCCTCTGCGATCTTGCTGCGGATCATCGCGCGGCCACGCCGACGGGGGCTGCGGAGTGGCTTGCAGAGCCGGATCAGGTGTTGCACGCTCGTCTGGCTCAGCGCGGTCTGGATCTGCGGCAGAGTGTGCTGGCCTTCATGCGCCAAGCCTCGCAGCGACTGGACTATGCCCGCCGCAGCCTTCCCAACCCCCGGGCTCGACTCGCTTCGCATCGATCCTTGCTTGAACGAGCGCTTGAGCGCTACCCGAGCACTGGGCGCTCTCTCATACAGCGCTTCGACGCGCGTCTGGACCGACTTCGATCTCGTCTAGAGGCCCTCAGCCCTCTGGCTGTTCTTGCCCGAGGTTATGTGCTGGCGCTTGATGTGGACAGTCGCCCTCTGACAGCCGTGCGGGAACTCGCACCCGGCGACCGAGTGCAGATGGTCTTTGCAGACGGGGTGGCGAGTGCCCGGGTCGAGGCGGTTAGCCAAGACCCCGGAGCGCATGCGGATGCCCAGTCATAATCCCATGCGATGCTCGACACCGCGCAGTTAAACACCCCCGTTGATCGAATCTGACTTAGACATTCTGGAGCCTTCAATATGGAACACACGCTTCCCGCCCTGCCTTATGCGATGGATGCCCTCTCGCCTCACATCTCCAAAGAGACCCTCGAGTTTCATTACGGTAAGCATCATCAGGCCTATGCCACCAACCTCAACAATCTGGTGAAAGGGACCGAGTTTGAGTCGGCAAGCCTGGAAGACATCGTCCGCAAATCGTCCGGCGGAATTTTCAACAATGCCGCTCAGGTCTGGAATCACACGTTCTACTGGAATAGCCTTGCGCCACACGGAGGCGGGCAGCCCCATGGTGCTTTGGCTGATGCCATCGCCGCGAAGTGGGGCAGCTTCGATGTGTTCAAGGACACCTTTACCAAGAGTGCTGTAGGCAATTTTGGATCGGGCTGGACGTGGCTCGTAAAACAGTCCGATGGAAGCCTCGACATTGTGAACACGAGCAACGCAGCCACGCCATTGACCACGACCAGCAAGCCATTGCTCACCTGCGATGTATGGGAGCATGCCTACTACGTGGATTACCGAAACCGTCGTCCCGACTATCTCGGAGCTTTCTGGAATCTTGTGAACTGGGACTTCGCCGAGAAGAACTTCTCCGCCTAGTGACTGGGGGGCTTGGGGCCGGGCAGGCCTTTGATGAATTGGCCCTGCCCCACCCCCCGGTTTGTGAACCAGCCCTGAGCCATCTCCAGTGCATAGACAGCAGGCCGATGCGAGCAATGGGGCTGGTCTGAGAGTGGGGTCATGTCGGCTATGTTGATGATGTGGCCATCGCTAGAGATGAATGCGACCGAGAGGGGTAGTGGTGTGTTGCGCATCCACATGCAGATGGTCTCAGGCGCATCAAAGACAAAGAGCATGCCGTGGTCGGGCTCGAGGCGCTTTCTAAACATGAGTCCTCGGGCTCTCGATTCCGTCGTGGTGGCCATCTCGACCTGAACGCGAAAGCCCCGAATCTCGAGCCCTTGGGTGGCCGCCCCATCCTGGGCCATGCTCGTCGCCCAAGGCCAGGCTGCGAGAAGCGCCAGCAGGTAGAGGGCGCGAAGGAGTTTACGGAGCATGAAAGAGGTTTAGCGCGAAAAAAAAGCGGACCCGAAGGTCCGCTTTATCGCCCGCGGGGCGAGGAAGAAGCTTACTTCTTCTCTTCTTTCTTTGCATCTTTCTTGTCAGCTTTCTTCTCGTCCTTCTTTGCGTCTGCCTTAGCAGCAGCAGGAGCGTCAGCCTTCTTCTCTTCTTTCTTGTCAGCGGCGAAAGCAGCAGTTGCGAAAACACCAGCGATCAGAGCAGCGATAACGTTTTTCATAATTTCCTCATGAGTGAAATATGCGGCCAGAGTGCCGCGCCCGTGACTATAGTCGATTTTGGGGAAAATGTGTCAACTAGGGGGTTTCACGGGCATGTGGCGGGGGAAAGGTACACTTTGAGCACCTTTGGGGACTCACCTCCCCGCACCCCTAAGAGGAGCCTTCCGTGACCAGCAAGATCGTCGTGCCCGCCACGGGCGAAAAGATTCGCGTTCAGCCAGACCTCTCGCTCGCCGTTCCCGACCACCCGATTATTCCGTTTATTGAGGGGGATGGAACGGGGGTGGATATCACACCGGTGATGATCCGCGTGGTGGATGCAGCTGTTCAGAAGGCCTACGGTGACCGTCGCAAGATTTCGTGGATGGAGATCTTCTGTGGGGAGAAGTCGACCCGCGTCTATGGTCCCGACGTGTGGCTTCCCGAGGAGACGCTCGAGGCCCTCAAGGAATACGTTGTGTCAATTAAGGGGCCTCTCACCACGCCTGTCGGCGGAGGCATTCGATCCCTGAACGTGGCCCTTCGTCAGCAGCTTGACCTCTATGTCTGCCTGCGTCCCGTTCGCTATTTTAAAGGGGTTCCCAGCCCCTTAAAGGAGCCCGAAAAGACCAATATGGTCATTTTTCGAGAGAACTCGGAAGACATTTATGCGGGGATTGAGTACGCGGCCGAGTCGGCTGAGGCCAAAAAGCTCATCGAGATCCTGATGAAGGACTTTGGCGTCAAGAAGATTCGCTTCCCGGAGACCTCTGGCATTGGGATCAAGCCGGTCTCACGCCAGGGAACGGAGCGCCTGGTGCGTAAAGCGATGCAGTACGTCATCGATAACGATCTGCCCTCACTGACCATCGTGCACAAGGGCAACATCATGAAGTTCACCGAAGGAGGCTTTCGAGATTGGGCCTATGGCCTCGCCCAGAGGGAATTCGGTGCGCAACTCATCGACGGCGGCCCGTGGTGCTCATTCAAGAACCCCAAGACTGGGCGGGTGATCACCGTGAAGGACTCGATTGCCGATGCGTTTTTGCAGCAGATTCTTCTGCGCCCCGAGGAGTACAGCGTCATTGCAACTCTGAACCTGAATGGGGACTATGTTTCGGATGCCCTGGCCGCTCAAGTTGGAGGAATCGGTATTGCCCCCGGAGCCAACTTGTCAGACAGTGTGGCGATGTTCGAGGCCACCCACGGTACGGCGCCAAAGTACGCCGGCAAGGACTACGTGAACCCAGGCTCTCTCATCCTGTCTGCTGAGATGATGCTGCGCCACATGGGCTGGGTGGAGGCTGCTGACCTCATCATCTCGTCAATGGAGAAGGCCATCACAACCGGGCATGTCACCTACGACTTCGCCCGACTCATGCCCGGCGCGACGCAGGTCTCGTGCTCGGGATTTGGGCAGGTGTTAATCGACCAGATGTGAGCCCCGGTCGGCCGATAGGCCGTGAGCCCACGAAAAAAACCCCGGTCCGAAGGCCGGGGTTTTTTTAAGCCTCAGTCCCTCAGGGCAATTAGCCCATCGGAACGATGTTTGAGGCTTGCTTTCCTTTTGGACCCTGAACGATGTCGAACTGAACCTTTTGACCCTCTTTCAGAGACCGAAATCCGTTGGTCTGGATCGCTGAGAAATGTGCGAACACATCCTCGCCACCCTCGTCGGGGGTAATAAAGCCAAACCCTTTAGCATCGTTAAACCACTTCACTGTACCTGTAGACATTCCTGCGACCCACCTTTAAGAAAAACATTTAAATCGCACAACGCGAGCATGACCCCAAACACCGTGCGTCTCGACTAGCACCCCCGAATATAGGGGGGAAAGGTGTTTTTGTCCATCGGTTTAGGGAAACCCTCTAAAATTTGGCCATGCCCGCGTCCCACATCCGTCTCTCGAGTCCGCAGAACCCCCTGGGCCCGTCGGATTCAGACACCCCTGTGATTGAGCGAACCGCCGAGCGGCTTGCACCTCCCCCTCGTTTCACGGTTTGGCTTCTGAATGATGACTTCACCCCGATGGAATTTGTGGTCATTGTCCTGCAAAAATTCTTTTCGATGAGTCGAGAACAGGCGACTCAAGTCATGCTAAAAGTTCACCGAGAAGGGCGTGGGATCTGCGGGGTCTATCCAAAAGAGCTCGCGGAGACGAAGGTTGAGCAGGTCAATGGGTTTTCTCGGGAGCATCAGCATCCCCTGCAGTGCGTGATGGAGGAAGAATGATTTCGCAAGAGCTGGAAGTAACGCTGCACATGGCCTTCGTCGAGGCACGCCAGCAGCGGCACGAGTTCATCACGGTTGAGCATCTGCTGCTGGCCCTGTTGGACAACCCCTCGGCATCCGACATCCTCAAAGCCTGTGGGGCGGACCTTGATGCCCTGAGGAAGTCGCTGCTGGGCCATATCTCCGAGAACACCCCCATCGTCTCTGGTTCGGATGATGTCGATACCCAGCCCACGCTCGGGTTTCAGCGCGTCATTCAGCGGGCCATCATGCATGTGCAGTCGACCTCGAATGGAAAAAAAGAGGTCACAGGAGCCAATGTGCTGGTGGCCATCTTCGGCGAGAAAGACTCTCATGCCGTCTACTTTTTGCATCAGCAAAACATCACGCGATTGGATGTGGTGAACTTCATCGCCCACGGCATCACCAAGACCGGCGAGAGCCCCGCTGCGCAGACCGAGGAGGCTTCAGAGAGCTCGGATGGCTCGGGGCAGGCAGGATCGGAGCCGTCTGGCGGGAAGCAGCCAACCGCCTTGGATCTCTACACCCAGAACCTCAACAAGCTTGCATCGCAGGGCAAGATCGACCCGCTCATTGGGCGTGAGAGCGAGGTCGAGCGTGTGATTCAAGTCCTCTGCCGCAGGAGAAAAAATAACCCGCTTCTCGTAGGCGAGGCGGGCGTGGGGAAGACCGCCATTGCCGAGGGGCTGGCCTGGCGCATCACCGAGGGGCAGGTGCCCGACATCCTGTCCGAGGCGAGCGTCTACTCTCTCGACATGGGCGCTCTTTTGGCGGGCACGAAGTATCGGGGCGACTTCGAACAACGTTTGAAGGCCGTGCTCAAGCAACTTCAGGCCGATGCGCACGCCGTGCTGTTCATCGATGAGATTCACACCCTGATTGGGGCGGGTTCAGCCTCTGGAGGCACCCTCGACGCCAGCAATCTTCTGAAGCCCGCCCTGTCCTCGGGGCAGTTGCGCTGCATCGGTGCGACCACCTACAACGAGTATCGGGGCATCTTCGAGAAGGATCATGCGCTCTCGCGTCGCTTTCAAAAGATCGATGTCGTCGAGCCCACGGTAGACCAGACCATTCAGATTCTGAAGGGGCTGAAGTCGCGCTTTGAAGAGCATCATGGGGTCCGTTACCAGGCCAATGCACTCTCGGCGGCTGCAGAACTCTCGGCGAAGTACATCAACGACCGACACCTCCCCGACAAGGCGATTGACGTCATTGACGAGGCCGGCGCAGCCCAGCGCATCCTTCCGAAGAGCAAGCAAAAGCGCACCATTGGAAAGTCGGAGATTGAGGAGATCGTCTCCAAGATTGCCCGCATCCCTCCCCAGACGGTGAACACCGATGACCGGCAGGTCCTCGCATCACTCGACCGGAATCTAAAGAACGTGGTCTATGGCCAGGATGCCGCCATCGATGCCTTGGCATCTGCCATCAAGATGGCGCGCTCCGGCCTGGGCAAGCCGGAGAAGCCGATCGGATCGTTCCTGTTCAGCGGCCCCACGGGCGTCGGGAAGACGGAGGTCGCCCGCCAACTGGCGTTCTTGCTGGGTATTGAGCTCATCCGATTCGACATGTCCGAGTACATGGAGCGTCACGCGGTCTCACGACTCATTGGCGCGCCCCCGGGCTATGTGGGCTTTGACCAGGGCGGCCTTCTCACCGAGGCCATCTCGAAGAAGCCTCACGCGGTGTTGCTGCTCGATGAGATTGAAAAGGCCCACCCGGATATCTTCAACATCCTTCTGCAGGTGATGGACCACGGCACGCTGACAGACAACAACGGACGCAAGGCCGACTTTCGAAACATCATCATTGTGATGACGACCAATGCGGGCGCCGAGATGCTGGGCCGTCGAAGTATTGGATTCTCAAACAGTCGTCAGGCGGGCGATGAGCTAGAGGAAATCAAGCGCGTCTTTACGCCAGAGTTTCGTAATCGACTCGATGCGATCGTGTCCTTCAAGGCCCTGGACGAAGAGATCATTTTGCGGGTGGTCGATAAGTTCCTAATTGAACTCGAGACTCAGCTTCAGGACAAGAAGGTTGAGGCCTCATTCAGTGAGTCGCTTCGAAAGTTTCTCTCGAAAAAGGGGTTCGATCCTGCGATGGGTGCTCGACCCATGCAGCGAATTATTCAGGACAAAATTCGTCGGGCACTGGCAGACGAGCTCCTCTTCGGTAAGCTCGTCGGTGGTGGTCGGGTCGATATTGACCTGGCCGAGGACGGCGAGCAGGTGGTGTTGCGCTTCCCCGACGACCGCGACTCGGCCGATGGCAGTCCCAAGGGAACGCCTCCTGCTGCGGCATCGGGGCCAAGGCGGGAAGAGTCCTTGACCGAGGCTTCCTCCTAGGCGGTTGGCATAAGCATATTCCCGAAGGTGGCATCTCGGCTGTAGAGGCCGCGCTAGACTCATGTCTCTACTCGAAGGAGACATGATGCGAAAGCCCCATTTACCTCTGGCTGCCCCCTTCATCCTTGCAGCTCTGTGTCTGCCCGTCGCAGTGCAGGCCTCTTCGCTGCCCAAGGCCCAATACTTTTCTGCGACCTGCGCTAACTGTCATGGAACCGATGGCTATAGCGTGGGCGGCTCCGTGAGCCTCGCAGGCTACGATCGCGCCAAGTTCATCGAGACCATGAAGGCCTTTCAGACCGGCCAGCGTCCTGCCACGCTCATGCACCAGATCTCCAAGGGCTACACCGACGAGCAGATCGCGCTCATGGCCGACTACTTCTCCTCCCGTAAGCCTCGATAAGTCCAGGACAATAACCATGAAGAATTCATTTCACTCCCGGCGTCAGGTTCTCAAGGGTGGTGCAGCGGCTGCCGCCCTGGGTGGCGCCTCTCTGCTTGCGGGCTGCGCTACGCCGTCAACCTCATCGCAACAGGCCTCTGTGCCCACCCAGAAGATTGGTCGTGTCGTCATTGTGGGTGGTGGTTTTGGTGGCGCCACTGCAGCCAAATACATCAGCATGTGGGGTCAGGGTGCCATCGAGGTCGTCCTCATTGAGCGCGAGCGCAGTTTCTACTCCTGCCCCATCTCAAACCTTGTCCTGAGCGGCACCCAGAAAATTGACTATGTGCAGCGTGACTACGAGGGCCTGAAGAATCGAGGCATCTTGGTCATTAACGATGAAGTGACATCGATCGATCCCGTGAAGCAGACGGTGTCGCTTCGCAAGGTGGCCGACCTGCGCTACGACCGGCTCGTCGTCTCTCCGGGCGTGGAGTTCCTGTTCGATCAAATCGCCGGCCTCAACGCCGAGGCGCAGAAGACGACGCTGCACGCGTGGAAGGCGGGGGCTCAGACGGTTGCGCTTCGCGCCCAACTTGAGGCCATGCCCAATGGCGGGACTTACATCCTGTCTATTCCCAAGGCGCCGTACCGGTGCCCGCCGGGCCCCTACGAGCGGGCCTGTCAGGTGGCGGCCTATTTCAAGCGCGAAAAACCAAAGAGCAAGGTGCTTTTGCTAGATGCCAATCCAGATGTGCAGTCCAAGAAGGGGCTGTTTATGAAGGTCTGGAAGGAGAAGTACGACGGTATCCTGACCTACACGCCCAATATGTCGGTGACAGAGGTCGACGCAAAGACCAAGACTCTGGCAACAGAGGTTGGCGAGAAGATCAAGGGTGATGTGCTCAATATCGTTCCCCCGCAGCGAGCGGGCGAGATCGCGAAGGCCGGTGGTCTGATCAATATGAACAACCTCTGGTGTGGGGTCGACTGGGTCACCATGGAGTCCACCGCGGTCCCTCGAGTGCACGTGTTGGGTGATGCAACCTTCGCAGCGCCCGGGATGCCCAAGTCGGGGCATATGGCTAACCAGCACGGCAAGGTCTGCGCTGCGGCCATTGTGGAGCTGATGAACGGACGCACCCCACTACCGCTCACCATGTCGAATACCTGCTACAGCTTCACCACGGAGACCGAGGTGGTTCATGTAGCCAGCGTCCATCGATTCGACCCAGAGAAGAAGACGATGGTGATGGTGGAGGGTGCGGGTGGGCTCTCTAAGGAGCCCACTGAGCTCGAGGGCAGCTATGCCTATGCATGGGCTCAGAACATCTGGGCCGACATGCTCACCTGAGGATGAACGCGCTCGAGGCCCTTCAGCAGCACACCGTCATCGTGGCCGATACCGGCCGCTTTGAGCTACTCCAGGGCCTTGCAGCGCGTGATGCGACGACCAACCCCAGCCTCATCCTGAAGGCGCTCGATCAGAGCGTTCATCAGGACCTTCTGACTCAGATCAAGTTAAGGACTGGAGCCGATTCCGAGCAGGACCGGCTCTTGGCGCTGGTGGTGGCTTTTGGTGTTCGCCTCCTTGAGATCGTCCCTGGGCGGGTCTCAACGGAGGTCGATGCGCGACTGTCCTTCGATACACAGGCCACCATCTCACAGGCCAAGACCATCATTGATCACTACGCCCAGCAGGGGGTGTCCTCTCACCGAGTGCTCATCAAGATTGCGGCCACCTGGGAGGGTATTCGGGCGGCTGAGCAGCTAGAGCGCGATGGAGTCCGCTGCAATCTCACCTTGCTCTTTTCGCTGCCGCAGGCGCTTGCCTGTGCGGATGCCGGTGTCACTCTCGTCTCGCCTTTCGTAGGCCGCATCAGTGATTGGTTTAAGGCAAGAGGAGATTCTTGGGATTCTGCTGAAAATGATCCCGGCGTGCGCTTTGTTCGGACGGTTTATGCCCTGTACAAGCATCGAGGGGTGCAGACCGAGGTCATGGGCGCAAGCTTTCGAAATGTCGAGCAGGTGCTCGCCTTGTCGGGTTGCGATTTGCTGACGGTGAGCCCCGACCTGCTCAATCAGCTCGCTCAGATGCCGTCGTCCCAAAAAATCTCTGTCGCACTCGGTCCGCACCTCGAGCCTGAGTCGGACATCGATTGGCGCGCCCACGACGAGGCGCTTTTTCGTTTTCTCCTCAACGAAGATGCCATGGCCAGCGAAAAACTCGCTGAGGGAATTCGAATCTTCGCGAGAGACGGCGCACAGCTTCAGGCCTTACTCTCCGCCTAGTCCGAGGGCCGGGCCCTGCACCCGCCTTGGTTCTCAGCCGCGACCTGTGCTTCCGAAGCCTCCACTGCCTCGGCCGGTCTCAACAAAGGCATCCACCCGTTCAAATTGGGCCTGAACCACCGGCACGATGACCAGCTGGGCAAGACGATCGAGGGGTTCGAAGGCGAACGGCTCGTTCGATCGATTCCATGCGGAAACCATGAGCGGTCCCTGGTAGTCGGAATCTATGAGTCCAACGAGGTTGCCCAGCACAATGCCATGCTTATGACCCAGCCCACTGCGTGGGAGGATGAGCCCCGCATACCCAGGGTCTTGAATAAAGATCGACAGGCCCGTGGGAATGAGTTCGGTCTGGCCGGGCGCGAGAGTGAGTGCGTCGGGCACTGCCGCCCGAAGATCAAGGCCAGCCGAACCCCGCGTCGCGTAGTGGGGCAGCATGGCCTCCAGCCGGGGGTCTAGACAGCGAACCTGAATCTTCATGCCTGGTCTCTGAGTGCCGGCAGGCGCGGTGCAAGCCAGCGAATGAGGGCTCGTGCCGCTTCATTTTTCTCAAGGGGCCCCTCGGTGCAGAGGGGTTCTTGCGAATCTGCATGCTGCAACCAAAGCTCCGTGTGGGAGCCGCCAAGGCTGTCCTGGACTCGGTTTCCAATGAGCAGATCCGCTCCCTTTCTTTCTCGCTTTGCAGGCAGGTGGGAGAGGAGATCGGCCCTTGCATCGGTCTCGGCGGCGAAGCCCACGGTAAAGGGGCGTTGCGGGGCCGGGAGGTGACTCACATGAGAGAGGATGTCTGGATTCTCCACCCAGGCGAGGTTCTGAAGGCTTGCGCCAGAGCCCTTCTTGAGCTTAGAGGCAGACGTCTGAGACGGGCGCCAATCGGCAACGGCCGCGACCCCGAAGAAAATGTCCTGTGGGGACCAGTGGGAGAGCGCCTCGCGGACTGCATCGAACATGTCCTGGCCTGACTCCACCGAGATGCGTTCGATGCCCACGGGGGTGGACAAGCTGACCGGACCCGAGATGAGCAAGGTCTCTGCACCGGCCTGCGCACAGGCTTGCGCCAGTGCAAAGCCCATGCGACCAGATGAGCGATTGGTGATGCCACGAACGGGGTCGATGGCCTCATAGGTGGGCCCTGCGGTCACGAGAACCCGTCGTCCGTGCAGGAGGCCTCGGACGGGAGGCTCCCCGGCTGGCGGCGCCCCCGAGAGGGCTGACCGGAGGTGGGTGAGAAGTTCGCTCGGTTCAAGCATGCGTCCGTCACCGATCTCTCCGCAGGCCTGGGCGCCCGAGCCGGGCCCCCAGATGTGCACCCCGTGCGCCTTGAGTCGGGTGAGGTTGTCTTGGTTGGCAGGGTTTTCCCACATCTGTCGATTCATGGCGGGGGCCACCCATAGAGGGCACTCACGCGCGCTACACAGAAGGCTCAGAAGGTCTGGGGTCTGCCCGTTCGCAAGTCTCGCGAGGAAGTCGGCGGAGGCTGGCGCCACGACAATACCGTCGGCCTCGCGACTGAGGGCGATGTGGGGCATCGCATGGACCACCCGACCGTCCCAGCTATCGGTAAAAACAGGGCGCCCTGAGAGGGCCTGAAAGGTGGCTTCGCTCACAAAGCGCGTGGCGGCCTCAGTCATGACGACTTGAACGCTCGCGCCCTCATCAAGCAGCCGTCGAAGGAATTCGCAGCTCTTGTAGGCGGCAATCCCCCCGGAGATTCCCAGAACGAGGTGTCGGCCGCGCAGGGGGCTTGGCATGCTCATGACACTCATCCTCTGCGAACTCGGCGCAACTCGTCAATGACAAAGAGGGTGGCCCCTGCGCTAATAGCGGCATCTGCCACATTGAAAGCGGGCCAGTGCCACCCCGCTGCGTGCCAGTCAATAAAATCAATGACCGCGCCGACGGTCAGTCGGTCGATGAGGTTGCCCGCAGCCCCGCCGATCACGAGGCTCGCAGCCCAGCAGAAGAGCACTTGTCGATGGGCGCGATAGACGAGCGCCCCCAACACACCGATGACTGCGATCGAGAGCGCGGAGAAGAACCAGCGTTGCCAGCCCCCAGCGTCTGAGAGAAAGCTGAAAGCCGCACCCCGATTCAGTACATAGACGAGATTGAAGTGGGGGCAGATCCAGACAGACTCGTGGAGTGCGAGCGTATTGACGATGGCAAGTTTGGTGAGTTGATCAAGCGCGAGTATTCCCAGCGCCAACGCAAGCCAGAGGCCCGGCCCGGAGCGACGCGCAGTGGTCGCGGGCCTAGGCGGCATGGCGATGCTCCCCCTCGCCATGAAGGTTGAGGATGCAGCGCCCACAGAGCATGGGGTGCTCAGCTGATTGCCCCACCGTATTGGAGAGGTACCAACACCGCTCGCACTTTGGGTGAGAGAGCGTCTGCACCTGAATCGACAGCGAATCCGAAGCCGCCTCTGCAAGCTCAGCCTGGGACGTCATCATCACAAAGCGGAGATCATCGCCGAGGGTTGCGAGCGCAGCCTGCTGGCTTGCAGTCGCTGCAATGTGCACTCTGGCCTGAAGGGATGAGCCGATGAGTCCGGCCTCCCGCGACTTTTCGAGGGCCTTCATCACCTCGGATCGAACCTCGCGGATGAGGGCCCACTTTTCCATCCGCTCCGCGACGCCGTTCGGTACCTGGATAGGCGCTTGGGTCTGACAGAACACGCTCTCGTGGTTGGGCCCATGAAGGACAACCCAGGCCTCGTGTGCCGTGAATGAGAGGATGGGCGCAAGCTGGCGAAGCAGGGTGTCGGTGATGGTGAAGAGCGCGGTCTGGGCGGAGCGGCGCGCCAGACTCTTGGGTCGCGTTGTGTAGAGACGATCCTTCAGGATGTCGAGATAAAAGGCACCCAGGTCCTCGGAACAGAAGCTCGTGATGCGACTGACCGCCGGATGAAAACTGTAGGCGGCATAGTCGGCGGCGAGGTCGGAGGCGAGCTGGCCGGTGAGACAGAGCATGAGTTGGTCAAGCTCCAACATCTCTGACAGGGGGACGGAATCGGTCTCTGGCTTAAAGTCAGCGAGGTTTCCCAACAGAAACGTCAGTGTGTTTCTGATGCGTCGGTAGGCCTCGACCACGCGCTTCAGGATGGTGTCCGAGATGGACAGCTCGCCAGAGTAGTCGGTCGATGCAACCCAGAGGCGAAGGATGTCTGCTCCGTAGATGCCCATGACTTCCTGAGGAGCAATTACGTTGCCCAACGATTTGGACATTTTTCGGCCCTGACCATCGACGACGAATCCGTGTGTAAGCAGGGCGCGATAGGGCGGAACCCCATTGAGCATGCAGCTCGTGAGGAGGGAGGAGTGGAACCAGCCGCGATGTTGGTCGCTGCCCTCGAGATAGAGGTCTGCGGGGAAGGCGGACTCCGATGCATGCGACCCGCGCAGCACGGTCTCGTGCGTTGTTCCGGAGTCAAACCACACATCAAGCGTGTCCCGGCTCTTGTCGTAGTGGGCGGCCTCGTCCTGCCCGATGAGTGATTCGACTGTGATTGTTTGCCACGCCTCAATGCCACCCCGGGCGATTTCGTCAGCGATGCGATCGAGCAGGGCGGGCGTGTCGGGATGAAGCGCGCCCGTCTCTTTGTGGGTGAGAAAGGCCATCGGCACGCCCCACTGGCGTTGGCGTGAGAGGGTCCAGTCGGGCCGATTGGCGATCATGGCCGAGAGCCGTGCCTTGCCCCAGGGAGGGAAAAAGTCGGTCTCCTCAATACCCTGCAGAGCGCGGGTTCGCAGATTCGCGCTGCCATCTTTGGGGATCGCATCCATGCTCGCGAACCACTGGCTCGTCGCCCGATAGATGATGGGCGTCTTGTGCCGCCAGCAGTGCATTGTCGAGTGATGGGTGGGTCCGCTTCGGATCAGGCTTCCCGCGCTCTCGAGAACCTCGATGATGCGGGGGTTGGCCTTCCAGATGGAGAGGCCGCCAAAGAGCGGGAGACTTGCGACGTAGTGGCCATCACCCATGACCGGGTTCAAGATATCGTCATCTGGAAGTCCGTGGCCTCGGCAGACGAGAAAATCGTCGAGCCCGTAGGCCGGCGCTGCATGCACGATGCCGGTCCCCGAATCGAGCGTCACATAGTCCGCGCATTGCACAGGCGAAAGGCGCTGATAGCTGGGGTCCGCCTGCCATAGGGGGTGTCGGAACGCGTGACCCGCCAAGCTCGCGCCGTTCGCGCTGGCGACGACCTCTCCCGAGAGGCCCCAGGCGAGCAAGCAGGCCTCCACACGCGCTTGCGCCAGCACAAACCAGACGATGCCGGTCTTTGGTGCGGGGGCATGGAGTCGAACCAGTGCCATCTGCGCCTCGGGATGCACATGAAGGGCCTGATTGGCTGGGAGAGTCCAGGGCGTGGTTGTCCAAATGACCGCCGCAGCCCGTCCCTCGATGGCAGAAAGGCCGAAGGTCTGTGCGAGGGATGTGACCTCGGAGGGATCGGCTTCAAAGGCAACCTCCACGGCCGGATCCGATCGATCGGCGTACTCCACCTCGGCCTCGGCCAGCGCCGAGCCGCAGTCAAAGCACCAGTTCACGGGTTTGAGTCCCCGATAGACAAAGCCCTTCTCTACGATGGTCTTGAGCGCACGGACTTCGTGAGCCTCATTCGAGAAGTCCATGGTTTTGTAGGGATGATCCCAGGCGCCGAGGACGCCAAGGCGAATGAAATCCGAGCGCTGGCGGGCGATCTGTTCCTCTGCGAATGCCCGAGCCTTTTTCTGGACCTCCTCGGTGCTGAGACCTTTCCCATGCGTCTTTTCGATCTGAATCTCAATGGGCATGCCATGGCAGTCCCAGCCTGGTACGTACCTCGCGTCAAATCCGGCAAGGGTCTTGGACTTCACAATCATGTCTTTGAGGATCTTGTTCACAGCATGGCCGATGTGGATATCACCGTTTGCATAGGGAGGGCCATCGTGCAGGACAAAGAGGGGCCGACCTGCGGTCACAGACCGGATCCGCGCGTAGACGCCCTTGGATTGCCACTCTTCGACCCAGGCAGGCTCTCGCTTGGCAAGGTCGCCCCGCATAGGGAAGGCGGTCTGCGGGAGATTTAGGGTGGAGCGGTAGGCGTTGTCGTGACTCATGCGAGAAGGGCCGCGCGGGCGTGAGAGAGGTCGAGGTGCATCTGATCGGTCAGTGCCGAGACCGAATCGTATTGTGCCTCTGGCCGAAGAAACTGATGCAGATCTACACAGACTCGCTGGCCGTAGACGTCTTCTTGCCAGTCAAAGAGGTGAACCTCCAGAAGGAGTTGGCCTTGATGCTCGACGGTGGGCCGTCGACCCAGGCTGGCGACCCCAGGCTGCGGGCTGCTTGAGAGGCCATAGACGCGCACGGCAAAAATGCCGCTGGCCAGAAGGTCCTCGGGCATGCGCAGGTTCAGGGTGGGAAAGCCCAGGGTGCGGCCAAGCTTCTGGCCGTGGGCCACGCGACCGCTTAGGGCGTAAGGTCTCCCGAGCAGGGCGCGGACGGTGAGCATGTCCCCCGCACCCAGCGCCGCTCGGACGCGGGAACTTGAGATGCGCTCTCCTGCATGCTCCACGGGGTCGATGCTGTGTACTTGAAGATTCAAGGACGCACCGAGGTCCCTCAGGAGGTTCACATCGCCCTGTCGCTTCGCGCCGAAACGAAATCCCGCTCCGATTACAACATGACGAGCCCCCAAAGCGCCCACGAGAATGTCGCGCACGAATGACTCGGCGGTCGTGGTGGCGAGGGCCTCCCCGAAAGGAAGGATGTGCACCTCGCCAAGCCCCGCATCTGCGAGCAGGGCGAGACGGTCCCTGAGGGGCTGAATGCGACCGGGCGCCTCCTTGGGACTGAAGTAGGCACGAGGGTGCGGGTGGAAACACAAGAGGCTGGAGAGAAGACCCGACTCGTTGGCCAGCATGAGGGAGCGTTCCACCAGCGCCCAGTGTCCGAGATGAAGGCCATCAAAACTCCCGATGGTGACGACCCGGCCGCGGTGCTCGGTGGCGCTGGGTCTGGGGATTCCGCGTCGGATGCGCATGAGCCGGCCAAAAGAACGGAGTATAAAGGGCGCGTGAACAAGCGGCTGGTCATTCTCATCTCGGGTCGCGGAAGCAACCTGAGGGCGATCGTGGAGCATCTTCATCGGGCCGAACTGCCGGTGGATGTTGTGAGCGTCATCAGCAACAAGCCAGATGCTGCCGGCCTCGTTTGGGCTCGTCAGCAGGGGCTTGAGACCGAGGTTATTGACTCGTCGGCCTGCGCGTCTCGGGACGAGTACGAGGCGCGGCTGCGCGCGGCACTGCATGCTTGTCACCCCGACCTGATTGCGCTGGCTGGCTATATGCGAGTGCTCTCCTCGGAGACCTGCTTGGCCTTTGAGGGCCGAATTCTGAACATCCATCCCTCCTTGCTGCCGGCCTACCCCGGTCTGCACACGCATGCGCGGGCACTCGCCGAAGGCGCAAAAGAGCACGGGGCCACGGTGCATATGGTCTCAGCCGAGCTGGACGCAGGCCCCATCTTGTCCCAGGCGCGAGTTCCGATTCGGGAGGGCGACACGCCAGAGTCCCTCGCGGATCGGGTGCTTCAGGTTGAGCATGCGATCTACCCCGTCACCGTGGCCGCTGTTCTGGGCGGCCTCCTTCGGTGGGATGGTCAGCGGTGGTTAAAGGGCTCTGCAGAGCCTGGGTTTGAATCCGTGGGTCTGCCGACCTCCCCATGACGGGTCCTCGTCGCTCGGGAAGCCAACCCAAGGGTCGCCCTGGCCCCCGGCTCTCAGGGCGGGATAGTGCGTCTGCTAAGCGTCGTGGCGGGGCGCCCCTCTCTCGACTCGATCGGCTGGCGGGTCTCCTAGTCACGGTCTCGGGCTTCTCGCAGCCACTCGATACGCTGCTGAGCACCTTTTTTCGATCACATCCGAGTCTCGGTCCTCGGGAGCGAAGCTTTCTTGCAGAGGCGACCTATTCGGCGGTGCGATCTTGGTCAGCGTTCGACAAAATTCTTGGGGAGACTGGCTTTGTGTCGGGCGGCCCGAGCACCGATCGGCGCCGCGCGTTGATGGCGGCTGCTGTGTCCTCGGGGTACGACCGAATCGTCTCCGAGTTGTCAGAGGGTGAGCGTGCGTGGCTCACCGAGTGTCTTCGTCGGCGAGACTCGCTCGAGCCAGCCTCTGCGCGGCTGAGCGTGCCGCAGTGGATCTGGTCTGACTGGGAGGATCAGCTGGGCTTGGCCGAGACCCTCGCCTTGGCTCAGGCCATGGATCGGCCCGCCGAGCTGTTTGTCCGCGCGAACGTGCTAAAGACCACGCCCGAGGCCCTGATGTCCGACTTAAAAGAGGCAGGCATCCGAGCACGGATCTCCGAGACCGTGCCCGAGTGTCTCGAGCTCGAGGGTAAGCCGCCCTTGTCGCGCTTCGCTCCTTTTGTTCGCGGTGACTTCGAGGTGCAAGACCTGGGGAGTCAGCTCTTGGCGAGGCTCGCCGCGCCCAAGCGGGGAGGATTCGTGGTCGATTTCTGTGCGGGTGCTGGGGGCAAAACTCTGGCCCTTGGTGCGCTCATGAGGAACACGGGCAGGCTTTACGCCATGGACCGGTCCGCGGCTCGGCTCGCAAGGCTCAAACCCCGGCTTGCGCGCAGCGGGCTCTCGAATGTATGGCCCATTGGGATCTCTGGCGCTCGAGATGAGCGACTTCTGCGTCTATCGGGAAAGGCCGATCTGGTCCTGGTTGACGCGCCCTGCACGGGGCTCGGAACCCTGCGGCGCAATCCGGACCTGAAATGGCGCCAGACCCCCCAGAGCCTCTCGGAGATGCAGACCCTCCAGGCCAGCATCATGGATTCGGCAGCGAGGCTCTGCGCCCCCGGGGGGCGACTCGTCTACGCAACCTGCAGCACGAGTCCGTTGGAGAATGAGGTGCAGGTGAACGCGTTTCTGGGCCGACATCCGGACTTTGAGCGGCTCTCAGCGCAGTCGGAACTTGCCCGTGCAGGCATCGAGTGTCCGGCCTCCTGGCGGGCCTTTACGCCCGAGGGGGACCTGCGACTCTGGCCGCATCGCACGCCAGCGGACGGCTTTTTTGGAAGCGTTCTGCGGCGCAAGATGCTGATCCGTGGGAAAATGGGAACCGAGAACGAGGTCACGACGCACGCCCTTGAGGGGCCCTTAGAGGAGTAGGTTTGGACAGTCTGATTCAATGGTTTTCGTATGGACTCACTGGCTGGTCTTGGCTTGCGCTTTTAGCTGTTGCGCTTGCGACCACGCACTTCACCATCATCTGTGTCACGGTCTATCTTCATCGTTGTCAGGCCCATCGTGCCCTGACGCTCCATCCGGCGGTGGCTCACGTTTTTCGTGCTTGGCTGTGGCTTAGCACGGGAATGGTGACGCGCGAGTGGGCTGCGATTCATCGAAAGCACCATGCCAAGTGCGAGACCGAGGAAGATCCGCATTCTCCTCAGACGCGAGGCCTCCCGGAGGTTCTTTGGCGGGGTGCTGAGCTGTATCGTGACGCTGCCAAGGACAGCGAGATTACGGCGCGTTATGGTCACGGCTGCCCCGACGATTGGATTGAACGTCACCTCTACAGCAAGCACAGCGCTCTGGGTGTGAGTCTTCTCCTGGTGATCGAGGTGCTTCTCTTCGGCGTGGCCGGTGTGGCTGTGTGGACTGTGCAGATGATGTGGATTCCTTTTTTTGCTGCGGGTGTCATTAACGGGGTGGGCCATTTCTGGGGCTATCGAAACTTTCAAAGCCCCGATACCAGCCGAAACATCCTTCCCTGGGGTATCGTGGTTGGGGGAGAGGAGCTTCACAACAACCACCACGCTTTTGCAACCTCTCCCAAGCTCTCTTCTCGTTGGTATGAATTCGATGTGGGCTGGCTTTACATTCGCGTGCTGGCCTTCTTCGGGCTTGCCCATCCGCGCGCGCTGCCGCCTGCTCTTCGGTCAAACCCGTTGAAGGTCGAGATTGATGCGGAGACCGTTCAGGCCGTTATGTCAGCCAAGTACGAGCTTCAGGCGAAGTTAACGCGCCTATGCAGAAAGGCGCAGGACAGGCTTGAGGGAGCTCGCCTTCAGGCCGTGTCCGCGCTGCGGACAGACTTCGAGGCGATCTGGACCCAGCGTGGATTGACGGTTGAGCAGGTTATTTCCGCGCTTCAAGACTGGTGTCAGAAAGCAGAGGCCAGCGGTGTGCAGGCCCTGAGTGATTTTTCGACACGCCTTCGTTCACTCACGCTGCAGTCAGCCTAGCGTCGGAGAACTCGGGGGGTCGACTGAGCGGCCTAAGGGGCGCGAGACTCGCGTTTCTTTTTCTGATCTTTGTTTGCTGTGGGGGGCGGCCGCTCAAAGCTCGAGCGCCCCTGCGCATCCGTCACCAATGTTTTGGTTTGTGCGGGAGCGATGGTCAGGCGCATGCCCGCCTTGACCTCTCCCGAGAGGTGATTCAGCGCGCGCAACGTCGATTCCGAAACGCCGAATCGGGCCGCGATTCGAGCGAGCGTGTCCTTCTTTTTGACCCTGTATGTTTTTGCCGGAACCACCACGCGCTCAACCGTCTTCGCCCCAGCGAACCGCGCAAGTGCAGACTCCACCTCCGTGGAGTGGCGTGGGGTCTCTATCGGGACCAAGAGCGAGGTCCCCGGCAAGAGCGCTTGCTTGGAGCTCTTAAGGCTGTTGGCCTGCGCAAGCCGCTCGGGCGTGATGCCGGCTCGCTTGGCGACGCTCGCAAGATTCTCTCCGGCCTTGAGCGTGTAGGGGTGCCACGAGACCAGCGCTCGGCCGGCCGCGACGTGAGCCTCGAGGTTTCGGTTGTAGGCCTCTACCGCATCGAGGGGGAGGATGATTCGGTTCGATCGGCTGACCGCAATCACCGGTCGGTGTAGATGGGGGTTGAGGGCCCGAAACTCCTCGATGGGCAGCTCAGCGAATCGCGCTGCGAGGGCGAGGTCAATCGACTGGTTGCGATCGATTGCTGCGAAAAATGGTTTGTTTTCAACGAACGGCAGGCTCAGTCCATAGGCCTGGGGATCTCTCAGGATGTTTCGCAGCGCGATGAGCTTTGGCACGTAGTTACGAGTCTCTCTAGGCATCTTGAGGCTTGCGTAGTCCGTGGGAAGGCCCTTGGCTCGGTTTGATCGGACCGCTCGGCCCACAGCCCCCTCGCCCCAGTTGTAGGAGGCCAGGGCGAGAAACCAATCCCGGTCATTCAGGGCGTAGATTTTTTCGAGGTAATCCAGAGCGGCTCGCGTGGATTCGATGACGTCGCGACGCTCATCCGTCCACCAGTTCTGGTCGAGTTTGAAGTTGCGTCCCGTTGAGGGAATGAATTGCCAGAGCCCGGCCGCCTGCGCGCGTGATGTGGCCTGAGGATTGAAGGCGCTCTCGACAATCGGCAGCAGTGCGAGTTCGGTGGGAAGGCCGCGCGCCTCAACTTCCTCGACGATGTGATGCAGGTAGCGACCCCCGCGCTCGAAGTTCCTCGTGAGGTAAGCAGGGTTCGCCACATAGCGTCGGATATGGGCGTCCACCAAGGCACTTGGAAGTTCTGGCATGGCAAATCCTGCCCGAATACGCTCGACGAGATTGGACGACAAGCGCGCAGCCTCTCTGGTGCCGGAAGGCGCGGTCGCTGGGCCCTCGGGGGCGGAGGGTGTCTGAGCCGCGACGGGGGCGGCTACTGGGCGGGAGGGGGGAAAGAGCGCGCGAGAGTCGATCCCCTTTCTCGGCGGACTGTCTTGGCTGGCCGCAATGGATGCGCCGGTGGATATTGGGGCAGGAGAGACGCCCGCTGAAGGGGCAGTTGCACACCCCGACGCCACAAGGGCAAGACACATTGCATGGAGGGCCAGCAAGGATGGGGCAATAGTTCGGACCAGACGCATAGCCATCTAGTCTAGCCCGAGGGCGCCCGAAAGACGTCCTTTCTCGCGCGCATCGCCGCAAAGTCCGTCAGATTGCCCGCCCGAAGAAACGGATTTGTGAGCAACTCCTCGGAGAGCGTGCTCGGCAGTGTGAACGCACCCCCAAGCCGCTGCGCTTGGCACTTTTGAAGGCGTTCGCGGATTGGCGCGTCATTCGGAAATTCCGATGCTGCAAAGTGAAGGTTCGCCACGGTGTACTCATGGGCGCAAAAGATTCTCGTTGTCGCAGGCAGTCGGGCCAATGTTTGAAGGGATTCCCAGAGTTGCTTTGCTTCGCCTCCAAGCAGTCGGCCGCAGCCCGCCGCAAAGAGGGTGTCCCCGCAAAAAAGCATGCCTGCCTCCCCGGCCGGCTCGGCGTAGAAGGCAATGTGATCGAGGGTATGGCCCGGAACCTCCATGACGCGCAGATGAAGGCCGAGCAGGGGAAGACTGACGATGCTGCCCTCCATGACGGGCTGGGTGACTCCGTGGGGCCGGCAGGCGGCTGGGCCATACACATCGCGCACGCCAAAGTAACGACAGAGTGAGTCCACACCGCCCACGTGGTCGGCGTGGTGATGTGTGATGAGGATGCCTTCGAGCACGAGCCCGTTGTCTTCAAGCCATGTCCGCGCAGGTGCGGCATCTCCCGGATCGACCAGTGCTACGGCCCGGTCGTTACAGAGGCCCCAAATGATATTGTCAGAGAATGAAGGAATGGCGATGACCCGCATTGCGTCTCCCGGCGGTTGTCTATGAGCACCCCGCCCTCCAATCCATTCACTGCATGGCTTCGGTGGCTTGAGTCGCCCAGCGGCGCCCAGCTTATCGCAGCCGAGCAGGGCTGGTTCGATCGTCGACTTGCCGATGCGTTTGGCTACAAGGCGGTCGCTTTGGCACCGCCTCATCTCGAGCCGCTTCGCACCAATCGCATGGCAGGCCGCGGCACGATTCAACTCTACGCCCCACTTGAGCCCCACCCTCCGAGCGAGGTGGGCGTCGTGGTCTGCTCACCAGATGCGCTGCCGTTTGAGAGTGAGTCTCTCGATCTTCTCGTACTCGCCCACGCGCTTGAGCAGGTTGAGGATCCTCACGCGCTGCTCAGAGAGGCCGAACGCGTGCTCATCCCAGAAGGACGATTGGTGGTTGTTGGCCTCAACCCGCATAGCCTCTGGGCCCTTCATCGCCCTGAGGCGACAGTAAGCTTCCCCCCCATCTCGGGCCGCTGGATCTCATCAGGCCGAATTCGCGACTGGTGCAAGCTTTTGGGTCTGTCGGTTGACCAGGGCGAACTCGGCATTTATCGCCCCGTCTGTCGAACGCCCACGTGGTGGAATCGACTGGCCTGGCTTGAGCCTGCGGGGGCCCGATGGTGGCCCATGCTCGGAGCCATCTATTGGATTGGTGCCGTGAAGCGCAAAGCGGGCCTTCGCGTGATCAGTCCTACGTGGCGCACTGCAGGCCGTCGGCCCAAAGGCACAGCGGTGGTTACACCGACTCAGGCGCATCGAGAGGGGCAGCGACGTGTCGCTTGACCGTGTCGAGCTCTTCACAGATGGCGCCTGCAAGGGCAACCCAGGGCGAGGGGGTTGGGGGGTGTTGATGCGCTGTGGAGAGGTCGAGAGAGAGCTCTGGGGCGGAGAGGCCCACACGACCAATAACCGTATGGAACTCACTGCGGCCATTGAGGGCCTTCGTGCGCTGAAGCGACCCTGCCAGGTGACGCTGGTGACGGACTCCCAGTATGTGATGCAGGGTATTCAGAGTTGGATGGCAAACTGGAAGAAGAAGGGATGGAAGACGAGTACCGGAAAGCCTGTGGCCAACCAGGACCTCTGGGAGGCTTTGGATGCCGCCCTCTCCGTGCATCAGGTGCGCTGGGAATGGGTGCGGGGACACGACGGTCACCCTGAGAATGAGCGTGCGGATGCGCTGGCCAATCGAGGCGCAGACCAGGGGTCATGGAAAGAGAAGGGTGAAGGATGAGAACGGTCGTTCTGGATACGGAGACAACAGGCCTTGAGGTTGAGCGGGGGCATCGCATCATCGAGATTGGCTGCGTGGAGATGGTGAATCGTCGGCTCACCGGTCAGCGACTGCACGTCTATCTGAACCCCGAGCGAGAGATCGATGAGGGAGCCTCGCGAGTCCATGGCTTCACCTGGGACATGCTGAAGGACAAGCCGACGTT
Source organism: Burkholderiales bacterium UBA2463 (assembly GCA_002342295.1). GTDB lineage: Bacteria > Pseudomonadota > Gammaproteobacteria > Burkholderiales > Burkholderiaceae_A > Hahnella. Next base: position 28,985 of record DDPR01000010.1, on the reverse strand, counting down.
CCGCGAAGTGGCAGATGACTTCGTCAGCTTTATTCGCGATGCGGAAGTCATCATTCACAACGCGCCCTTTGATGTGGGCTTCTTGAACGCAGAATTGGCCCGGCTGAGTCGAGACCCCATGGAGAGGCTTGTCGCCACGGTTACCGACAGCATGCGTATCGCTCGAGAGCTTCATCCCGGACAGAGCAAGTCTCTGGATGCGCTCTGCGGCCGTTACGGAGTCTCTAATGAGCATCGTGTCTTTCATGGCGCGCTCCTCGATGCGGAGCTTCTGGCCGAGGTGTACCTCGCCATGACGCGGGGTCAGGAGACCTTCGATGACCTGCTGGAAGAGGACCCCAATGACCTGCCCCCACTGGACCCTGAACTCCTCTCGCGGCTCATCGTGATTGAGCCGACGCCCGAAGAGATTGCCGCCCATGAGGCCATGCTCGATGAGATTGACAAGATCTGTCCCGGCGGCTCGATTTGGCGTCGCGTGAAGGCCTCGGCCACATGAAGCTGAGGCTGTGGCGGGGCGGCCAGCAGATGATCTTGGCCTCCGACTCCGTTGAGCGAGTCGTGTCCGCCCGGGAGGTGGTGCTGACTGAAACCGGGATGGACGGGCTCTGGCTCGCCATCGCCGGTGGGCATAGCGTTCTTGCCCAGGAGCCCATGCTCGGGGCGGAGGTCTCGAATGCCGCAAAGGCCCTCGTCTTGCTGCGCGCAAACGGTGACATGCGGCAGGCACTCCTTGCCGATCGTCTAGACTGGGTTTCCGATGACTAGTCGCACCACTCGGCGCCTTCGGAGGGCGCAACTCACGCAGGGTCTTGCCTGGCTAAGCCTCGTTCTCGGGGTGTCCCTGCATGCGCTGGGCATTTTCATTCTCCCCTCGGACGACCCCCTGCTGGCAGACGGGTGGCAGCTGCTGGCCCAGATGCTTCGAGCGCTGGCCGACGTCGGAATCTATCCCGACGAGCTCCTGGACTGGTCCGAGCATGGTATCCCCTTGCTGGCGGTCTTCGCAGCGCTGACCGCCCTCCTCACCGTCTGGTCCACCATCTGTCTCGTGAGCATTCCAAGGGAGTCGGATGTCGCCCCTTTGCCAATCGAGGAGAGCGAGGCGACTCACCTGGCCACCCTCGAGCGACAACTCTTCGCGGCCGAGGAAGAACTCGGGAGGGCCACCGCGCAACTGGAGTCGGTGCGAGCCTCGCTCCTCAATGTGAGTCTTGATCCACACGACTTTCGCGTACCCGAAGACCTCGCGCAGGCACGCGCAGCGCTTGACGATCTCGAGGACTCCCTCGACGCGCTTCGTGGCGGTCAACATGCTTTGATGGCCTCTCTGGTCACCCTCGCGGATCATGAGCGGTCACTCTGATCTTGGCGATGCCCTCGACGGGCTCCTTTCGGGCATTGATTCGCTTCTCTCTGCGAAGGGCGCCGCGTCCGCGGGCGAGGCGGTCCGACTACGCGAGTCGCGAGAGGGCTCAGCCGAGCGGGCGCGGACCCCTTTCGATTGGCTCACCCAAGAGACCAGCGTCGTCAGTCTGATGACCCTGCTGGCCTCTACCCTGCATACGCCTGGGTGTCTCTCGGATGTTCGACAGACCAGTCTCTCTTGGCTGCGTCAGCTGGTGCTCTCGCGCGCCCACCCCATTCCCGAGTCGCTCCGAAGCCGCGGCGATCCGAGGGTGTCCCCGCGAGTTCGTCATCTTCTCGCGAGGGTCGAGGGAGTATCGGGTGCGCATGCCTGGGCGTCCGCCGACGGTCAGCGCCTCTTCTATGCCGAGCCCAACCAGTCTCGGGCCCAGACCCCCGATGAACGCTGGCTGGTGGAGCGCTCAAGACTGGCCCCGGTTGGCGCGCTCGCTCGGTTGGAGCCCGGTCATGCAGGCTATCGGGTCCTGAGCCTGCCGTGTTTTCCGGAGTTCTGTTTTTGCGAGGCCCCCACGGGCGAGGGCCCCCTGAGAACCACTCCCAGTGCCCTCGATGAGGGCGAGGCGGCTCTGGTGGTCTGGCTCGACTCGGAGTGGGCCCATGCACCGAACCTGCTCGGCGCAGCCTGGATGTTGCGCCGTCGTGAGCCCACACCCATTCCGCTCGTCAGAGCGTCTTAATGAGCACCTGCGACTTGCGATCCCGGTTGTAGAGCGACTTTCTCACCTCTGGAAGCTCATCGACCTGGGCTGGCTGAAATCCACGCTTGAGAAACCAGTGCGTCGTTCGAGTGGTGAGAACGAAAAGTGCGCGCAACCCTGCCTGGCGGGCCTGATGTTCGATGCTCTTAAGAAGGCGCTCCCCATCCCCTTTCTCGCGCGTGTCTGGACGAACCATGAGGCAGCCGAGCTCCCCCATCGGTGAACCCTCGAAGGTGTAGAGGGCGGCACACCCGAAAATCACGCCGTCATGCTCAATGACCGTAAACCGATCGATCTCTCGCTCCACAGCCGAGCGCCCACGAGGCGCCAGCGTGCCGTCTGCCTCAAGAGGCTCTATGAGCGAGACGATGGCGGCAACATCATCCACGGTGGCGGGGCGGAGCGCCTCGAGCGTCTCCTCGACGAGCATGACGCCCACACCGTCGTGGGTGAAGAGTTCAAGCAGGAGTGAGCCATCGGGCTCATAGGGAACCACGTGGGCGCGCTCAACACCGCCCCGACAGGCGCGAAGCCCGTGACTGAGGGTGAAGGACGCCTGCTCCGAGAGCACGCCCTTTGCGAGAAGGCCTTCGGCCGCTTCTTCGGAGATCTCGCTCAGGGGCAGGGTCTGGTCCCGAGGGACGGCCCCGTCGGGCACCAAGAAGATGAGCTTATCGGCGTCAAGGGCAACGGCCAGGCTAGCAGCGACATCCTCTAGCGAAAGGTTGAATGCATCGCCGGTTGGAGAAAAACCCAGCGGTGGCACCAGCACGATGGAGCCTCCTTTGAGGGCCTGCTGAATCGAATCGGTCTCAATCTTTCTCACCAGGCCCGTGTGTTGGAAGTCGATTCCGTCCACGATGCCAACGGGTCGCGCGGTGACGAAGTTGCCGCTGATAATTCGGATACGCGAATTGCCCATCGGCGTGTTGGGAAGCCCGGCCGAGAACGCCGCCTCAATATCGAGCCGCAACTCGCCGGCTGCCTCCTTCGCGCACTCCAGCGCTGCGGGATCGGTGATGCGCATGCCCTGGCTGTATTGGTCCTCAAGCCTGCGCAGCCTCAGCTGCTCTTCCACCTGTGGGCGCGACCCGTAAGCGAGGACGATTCGCATGCCCATGGCCTGAAGAAGCGCCACATCGTGAACGAGAGACTCTAGGCGACCTTCGGCCACCAGCTCCCCGGGGAATGCAATGACGAAGGTCTGATTTCTAAATGCGTGGATATACGGGGCAACGGACCGAAGCCATGACACGAAACCGTGACCGACCGAGCTGTTGGGCAGAGAGGGGAGGGGGTCATTTGACATCGCGACAGTATAATTTGGGGGTGACCCATCCCTCTTTGACCGTCGGCCTCTACATCTTTGGCGACGAGATTCTCTCCGGCAAACGAGAGGACAAGCACTTTCAAAAGACTCGGGAGATTCTTGGTTCCAGGGGGCTCGCACTCTCCTGGGTGCACTATCTCGGCGATGATCCCCAGCGGTGCGTCGATGCGCTCTCGCACTCTTTCGCCTCGCAAGATCTGGTGTTTGGCTGCGGGGGCATTGGCTCCACGCCCGATGACCACACTCGCCAAGCAGCTGCGAAGGCCCTTGGTCGTCCGCTTGCGCTTCATCCCGAGGCAAGGAGTCTTATTGCCCAGCGGTGCGAAGAGTCGGGTCAACCCCTCACGCCCGAGAGACTGCGTATGGGGGAGTTCCCAGAGGGTTCAGACATCGTCCCCAATCCCTACAACAAGATTCCTGGGTTCTCTATTCATCGACACTTTTTTCTCCCGGGCTTTCCAGTGATGGCCTGGCCCATGATGGAGTGGGTGCTCGACACGCATTTTCAGCACGCCTTTCAATCGCTTGCCGAGCTCGACCAGTCCTTCATGGTTGCGGGTGTCTATGAGGCAGCGGTCACGCCCCTCATGGAGGAGATTCATCGGACCTTTCCCGACCTCAAGATCTACAGCCTTCCGGCTGCTCCGGTCCCTGGAGACGCCTCTGCAAAGCGTTTTCTCGAGCTGGGTCTGAAGCTCTCAGGTGGTCGCGCCACTCAAGACCCATCCTCACTGACTCGGCTTGATGAGGCCTACAGTCGCCTGCGCGCCGGAGTGTTGGCTCTGGGAGGCGAGGTGCTTGAGGAGAGAAAGGTTCGTCGTTAAGTCGGTGCAGGCCGCCGCCTACAGCGCGGACCGTTTCGTTTTGCCCCTGCCTGACGGGCATCGCTTTCCGATGGAAAAGTACCGGCTGGTGCGCGAGGAGGTGAGCGGATGGGCGGATCTGGTGCTCCAGGAGCCGCCCGCTGCAAGCGATGGCCAGCTCGCTCTGGCCCATCACCCTTCTTATGTCGATGCCCTTGTGTCGGGCACGCTCAGCGAGGGGCTGATAAAGGCGATCGGGTTTCCGTGGTCACCTGCGATGGTTGAGCGATCCCGTCGCTCGACTGGCGCGACGATTGCAGCCGCTCGCTCTGCGCTTGCTGGGCCCTGTCGGATCTCGTTTAACCTGGCTGGCGGAACCCACCATGCGAGTCACGCTCGCGGAGAGGGATTCTGTTGTTTTAACGATGCTGCAGTGGCTGCCCGTCTCATGCAGGCCGAGGGTCTGGCCAGGCGTGTGGCCATTCTTGACCTCGATGTGCATCAAGGCAACGGCACTGCAGAGATCTTCGCTGGGGATCCAACCGTGATGACGCTCTCGGTTCACGGCGAGGCGAACTTCCCGTTTGAGAAGGCCCGATCCGATTGGGATTGCGGACTGGCTGATGGGGCGGGGGACGAGGAGTATCTCCTCGCCGTGGAACAGGCGCTCTTGGTTGCGCAGGACTATCGCCCCGACCTCCTCATCTTTCTGGCCGGAGCGGACCCGCTGGAGCAAGATCGACTTGGTCGGCTTCGAGTTTCGCTGGCTGGGCTTGCCCAGCGAGACGCTCGGGTGTTCCACTGGGCGGCCTCCCAGGGACTGGCCACAGCGGTGGCGATGGCAGGGGGCTACGCCCGACCCATCTCGCTCACGGTGGCTGCCCACCTTCAGACGATTCGTCTGGGCTTAGACATCTTTCTGAGGATCGGGTGCTAACCCTAGGAAAAAGAAAGAGGTTTTCTTTGACAGGCTGAATTTTGTCGGTATCATGCCGAAAACCTGTTGAGGGGGTGGTGCAGTGCAGACAAAATTGCGGGCTTTCGGCGGTCTAAGCAAACTCGGTCTTCTTGGCCTCCTGGCCATGGCCCTTGTTCTTGGGGTCCCGGGCGGACATGCGAGAGCCGCAGACCCTTCGACTGCCTTTGATGCAAAGCAGAAAGGGAAATCCACCCACAAGAAAAACGCCAAGAGGGCCGCGAAGAAGGGCTCAAAGGGCGCGTCTCCGGCGACTGGTCCTCTGTCTCCCTCGATGTCTCGGGCGCCGACCATGGTGTCTGGGCGCATTCAAAAAGATCCCTCCAACCGCATGGGCGCGAGCACGCGACTCGGCCTTCAGTCAGTCTTGACGGAGGCCGCCCTCAGTTCAAGTGCTGTGCTCGTGGTTGACCAGATTTCCAATGAGGTCTTGTTCGAGAAGAATTCCGATGCGGTTCTTCCCATCGCGTCCATCACGAAACTCATGACCGCTGTGGTGGTCTCGGAGGCGGGACAGCCGATGGATGAGCTGTTAACAGTCTCGCAAGAGGACGCAGACCTTGAGAAGAACGCCCGCTCGCGTCTGGTGGTCGGAACGCAATTGACGCGTGGTCAATTCTTGCACCTGGCGTTGATGTCTTCTGAGAATCGCGCCGCTCACCTGCTGGGCCGCCACTATCCCGGCGGACTTGGCGCATTTGTGAAGGCCATGAATGCCAAGGCGATTCATCTGGGGATGACCGCTTCCCGATTTGTTGAGCCGACCGGACTTAATTCGGCCAATGTCTCCAGCCCCCGAGATCTGGCGAGGTTGGTGGAAGAGGCGCACTCATTGCCCCAGATTCGCGAATACTCCACCGCTCGCAACATGCTGGTGAGTGTGCGCGGTCGTCAGCAGCATTTCATCAACACCAACGCCCTGGCTCGCGGCAGCGAGTGGGAGCTTGGTCTGTCCAAAACCGGCTTTATTCGTGAGGCTGGCCGCTGCCTTGTGATGCAGGCCTCCATTGAGGATCGGCCGGTCATCATGGTGATGCTCGACGCATCGGGCAAGCAGCAGCGTCTGCAGGATGCCGAGCGGATCCGTCGCTGGCTGATTCAGCAGGCGGACCGGAAGACTCCAATCACTGGCCCTCAGGCGCGCGAGGTTTCGGCTCTCTCGGCTGCTTCGTAGCCCAGCGAGCTGGAGATCTGCGCCGCCGTCTCCTGAAGCGCCCCAACCCAGCCGTCATTGGCCCGATCGGCCGGTGCGGAGATCGATAGGCCCGCGACCAGCCGCCCCGTGTCATCCCGAATTGCCGCAGCGATGCACCGAACACCCAGTTCGAGCTCTTCGTTGTCCCTGGCGTAACCGTTCTTTCGGACAGCCTCAAGTTCTCGCTCGAGGGCGGCGGGCTCCGTGATGCTGTTTTTTGTCTGGCCGGCAAGGCCAGTCCTCATGCCATAGGAGCGGACGGCTCGGGGGTCCTCTGCTGCAAGAAACAACTTTCCCGTTGAAGTGAGATGCAGGGGCGCGCGGCCGCCGATGGCTCTGACGACCTGCATCCCTGAGCGCTCACTCACTGCTCGCTCGATGTACACGATCTCATCGCCCTGTCGGACAGAGAGGTTGATCGTCTCCCCTGTGAGCCGGTGGAGTTCTCGCATCGGCGTGGCCGCAGCGTCGCGGACATTGAGCCGTGCCTTCACGAGGTTTCCGAGTTCAAGCAGGCGCATACCGAGCTGGTAGAGACCGGGTTCTGTTCGGTCAACCATGCGCGCCAGGACCAAGTCGTTCAGGATGCGGTGGGCCGTGGAGGGGTGGAGCTGAGTGGTCTGAGAAAGGATCTTGAGGGAGACGGGCTCAGATTGTTGAGCCAGGGCATCTAACAGGGCGGTCATGCGCTCGATAACCTGAATGGCTGGCTTCTGGCTGACGATAGGCGGCGCCATCACGGTGGAGATGGGTCGCGGGAGGGGCTTGGAGGGGGTCATGGAATGGGCTAAGACGCCGGGCTCACGGGCGCAAGGTGGCAGAATACAAGTTTACAAAGGGATGTCATAGATGTCGTTTCCGCAAGCGGCTCGTCTGCTGCCCACAGACCGTGTTGCGTTGTTCGTAACCTGCCTGGTCGACCTGATGCGACCCGAGATCGGTTTTGCCGCTCTCAAGCTTTTAGAGCATGCAGGGTGTCAGGTGGTGGTTCCGCCGGATCAGACCTGCTGCGGTCAGCCCGCCTACAATTCCGGCGATCGCGCGGCCGCGCATCGTCTGGCAGAGCGAGTGCTCGAGCAGCTCGAGGGGTTTGACTATGTCGTTGTTCCCTCGGGCTCATGTGGCGGCATGATCAAAGTCCACTACCTCGAACTCTTTTCGGATGACCCCAGCCTGCGTCGCCGCATGTCTGACCTCGCCCCTCGCGTCTTTGAACTCACGCAATTCCTGGCCGACGTCGCGCATGTGAGGGCGGTTCCGGGCTCTGCCCAGGGAAGCATCACGTATCACGACAGCTGCAGCGGGCTTCGAGAGCTCGGGGTTCAGACCCAGCCAAGGGCTCTGCTCTCTCAGATTAGGGGCCTTGAGTTACGTGAGATGGGAGACAGCCGCGCTTGTTGCGGATTCGGCGGTAGTTTCTCTCTGAAGTACGGGGAGGTTTCTGCGGCCATTGGGGACGAGAAGATTGGTCAGATCCATGCCACCGGAGCGCAGGCCGTCGTGTTGGGTGACCTCGGCTGCATGTTGCACCTAGAGGGGCGTTTGCGCCGACTGGGTGACGATGCCACCAAAGTTCTCCATGTGGCTCAGGTGTTGGCAGGTGAGCTCGAGGATCCCTCCTGATGCAGATTCAGTCTATGCACTTCAAGGCCAGGGCCGGTGAAAAGCTAGCGGACCTGCGCCTTCAGAAGAACCTCAAGCGCCTGTCCGAGAAGTTCGTGGGATCCCGTGCGCGGGTGATGCAGGAAATCGACTTTGAGACCACTCGGAATGCCGCGGTTGAGCGGCGTGATCGCACCATTGAGCGGCTCGATATGTGGCTTGAAATTTTTGAGGAGCGCGCTCGGGCAACCGGTGCAACTGTGCTGTTTGCAGAGAGTGCTGCAGAGGCTTCTCAGCTGGTTTTGCAGATCGCCAGGGAGCACGGTGCGCGCTCGGTGATCAAGTCCAAGTCAATGGTCTCCGAGGAGATGGCCCTCAATCAGGTGCTCTCAGATGCGGGCATTGAGCCCATTGAGACGGACCTGGGCGAGTACATCCTGCAGATCAACGAGAACGAGCCGCCCAGCCACATCATCGCGCCCGTCATACACAAGGACAAGGAGGAGATTTCCGACCTCTTCGCAAAGGTCCACGGAAAGCCTCGACTGACTGATATTCATCAACTGACCCGCGAGGCTCGCGAGCAACTTCGCCCCAAATTCATGCGGGCGGACATGGGTGTGACTGGCGGGAATTTCATCATCGCCGAGACGGGATCTGTTGCGGTGGTGACCAATGAGGGTAACGAGGGCATGTGTACCGTTTTACCCAAGGTGCATGTGGTGGTGACGGGAATCGAGAAAGTCATTCCGACCCTCGAGGACTTCGCGGTGTTTGCCCGACTCCTCACCCGCTCGGCCACGGGGCAGTCCATCTCAAATTACATCTCGCTTCTCACTGGTCCGAGAGCCTCGGGTGAGCCAGATGGTCCCGATCACATGTACTTCGTACTGGTGGATGGAGGTCGCTCTAGCCTTCTGGGAAGCGAGTTTCAGGAGATGCTGAGGTGCATTCGTTGTGGTGCCTGCATGAATCACTGTCCGGTCTATCAAAAGATTGGCGGGCATGCCTATGGCTGGGTCTACCCAGGACCGATGGGCTCGGTGCTGACGCCGTCCTACAAGGGCCTTGAAAATGCTCTTGACCTTCCGCAGGCGGCGACGCTCTGCGGTGAGTGCCATGTGGTCTGCCCCGTCAAGATCCCGCTACCCGATCTCCTTCGCAAGCTTCGAGAACGACAGTTTGAGCGACACCTCAGGCCTTGGGCCGAGCGCGCTCAGTTGGCCCTCTGGGCCTATGTCGCCGCGCGACCCCATCTCTATCGGCTTGTTGCGTCCGCAGTCAATCGAGCACTCCGACTCTTGGCCAATCGTCGACGACTGATCCGATGGATCCCTTTTGCCGCGAACTGGTCGCAGTCTCGGGACATGCCCGCCCCATCCAAGGGCACTTTCACCGCTCGCTACGCGCGCTGGTCCACACAGAGAGATTTGGCTAAGTCCAGAACCAGCTGAGGCCCGTGGTAGATGAGCCCGGTGTAGAGCTGAAGCAGATCTGCGCCAGCCGCTCTTCGGTCGAGCCCGTCTTGAGCGCTCATGATTCCGCCCGCCCCGATGAGGACCACCTCGCGGGGCAGTCGAGCTCGGAGTTGGGCCAACACATTTTTTGCGCGCTCCTTCAGAGGCGCTCCTGACAGACCACCAGCCTCGTCGGCATGAGCAAGGCGCACCACCGAGGCGCGGTCGAGCGTCGTATTTGTGGCGATCACGCCATCGAGCTCAAGCCGTGCGATGGTTTTGGCCATCTCTTCCACCTGACGCTCATCGAGATCTGGCGCGATCTTCACGAACAAAGGGACCCGCTTCTGATGGTGCTGTCGGAGTCGACCCGCCTCAAGAACGAGCGCAGTAAGGAGCTTTTCAAGGGCCTCGGGGCCTTGAAGGTCACGAAGGTTTTTTGTGTTTGGCGAGGAAATGTTGATCGTGATGTAGTCGGCCCATTCATAGACACCGCGCAGGCCTTCTAGGTAGTCGTCCTCTGCGCGGTCAATGGACGTGCTGGCGTTCTTTCCAATGTTGAGGCCGAGGATGCCGCGTCGGTCTCGTACCCAGTGGGAGTTCTTGATTTGTCGCACGAAGGCCTCGAGACCGAGGTTGTTAAAGCCAAACCGATTGATGAGGCCCTCTGCGGATTCGAGTCGAAACAGGCGAGGCCGAGGGTTCCCCGGCTGGGGCCTTGGCGTGACCGTCCCCACTTCCATAAACCCAAATCCAAACCGTGCGAGCGAGTCAATGTGTTGGGCGTTCTTGTCGAGGCCAGCCGCCAGTCCCACGCGGTTAGGGAATACCAGCCCTGCGAGCGTCACGGGTTCGGGGTGAGTCGGACGCGCAGGCGGAAGTGCGAGCGGCAGAAAGCGAGAGAGATAGTCGAGCCCCTTAAGAGAGAGGTCGTGAGCCGTCTCTGGATCTAACGAGAAGAGCAGGCCGCGCAATTTGGGGTAGAGGGACCATGCCATTGGAGCGGCCTCTTGGGTCATGTCAGCGCAATCCACTGGCCCTGACGCAGGACCTCGGCGGGCCGAAAGAGGGTTTTGTATGACATCTTTGGACTCTCCTCGATCCAGTACCCAAGATAAACATGCTCGAGGCCGAGTTGTCTTGCCGCCTCAATCTGCCAGAGGATTCCGAACGTTCCGAGTGAATCCCTTTGACGCTCGGGCGCAAAGAAGGTGTAAACCGCGGAGAGTCCCTCTGGTAGTCGATCGACGATGGAGACCATGACGAGTTGTCCAGCCTCATCGCGAAAACTGATGAGTCGCGTATCGACCTGGCTCTGAAGCAGGAATTGTGCGTATTGATCCCGACTGTCTTGGTCCATGCCGCCGCCCGCGTGCCGGCTGTTTTGGTAGGCCAAATACAGTGCGTAATGCTCGTCGCTGAACCTGAGAGGCTCCTCTTGGGAGACGAGTCTTGAGCTGAGTCGATTCCATGTCTTGCGCTGACTGCGGTTCGCCACAAAGCGACTCACCTTCACGCGCACCGGCTGGCAGCAGGAGCAGCTGTCGCAGTAGGGTCGATAAGCAAAGAGCCCACTTCGCCTGAAGCCCAGATGGACCAGGTCTCCGTAGACCTCAGCGCCGACGAGATGATTGGGCGTGGCCACTTGCGAGCGAGCGCGCCGCCCCGGCAGATAACTGCAGGGGTAGGGAGCCGTGACGTAGAACTGAATGCGGCTAACGGGAAGGTCTTGGAGATGGGCCATGGGTCGGTCAGGAGAGTGGCCAGCCCAGCGCATCTGATCGCCAGTCCAGCGGGGGTCGGCTGGTCAGGCGCGCGAGCTCACCCTCGAATTCTGCACGGGGAACCGGCCGCGCGCCAAGTGAGGCCAGGTGCTCGGTCTGCTGTTGGCAATCCACCAGTGGCGCACCCTGTCGGGTCAGATGGGCAACGAGCGCGGCCAGACAAATCTTGGAGGCATTGGCTCTGCGACTAAACATACTTTCTCCAAAGACCATCTCACCCAAGCTCACCAGGTAGAGGCCCCCAAGAAGTTGGTCACCATCGTGCAGGCTGATGCTGTGGGCATACCCGCGATGGTGAAGCTCTGTGTAGGCCAGAGCAATGGCCGGAGTGATCCAACTGCCCGCCTGGCCAGGCCGAGGCTCTGCGCAGGCGGAGAGCACCCCGGCAAAGTCGTGGTTGAGCCGAAGATCGCACCCTGATCGTTTCGCCTGATCAATGGCCTGCCGTAGCGAGCGACGAATTCGAAACTCCCTCACGGGAAGGACCATGCGAGGATCGGGGCTCCACCAGAGCATCGGCTCCTCAGGCCCGGACCATGGGTAGATTCCTCGGGTGTAGGCCCTGACGAGCTGATCGGGTGTGACCGACTCGCCTGCAGCGAGCAGTCCGTTGGCCCCCGATCCCTCCGGCCACGCCTGAGCGGTCGGCGGAAACGCCTCATCGGGACCGACCCATGTAAGCGGCGGATGGGTGCCTGGCGTCACGAGAGACTCGGTGCGTCGATGGTGTGGGTGTGAAGCATGTCGCGGCCGAGTCGACGATCCTCGAAGTAGAGTTGGAGCACTTTTTTGGTCGAGCGAAAAGCCAGGCTCTCCCACGGAATCTCGTGTTCAGAAAACAGCCGGGCCTCAAGGCTCTCAGGTCCTGGGTCGAGCCGAGGGTGACGCATCTTGGCAAAGTAGAAGAGGTAGACGTGACGAACATGGGGGATGTTGAAGAGGGCGTAGAGTCGACCGAGGTCAATCTCCGCACCCGCCTCCTCGATGGTCTCGCGCTGAGCGCCCTCGGATGTGGACTCTCCGATTTCCATAAAGCCAGCGGGAAGTGTCCAGAGTCCGTGGCGAGGCTCAATTGCTCGTCGACAGAGCAACACCTGGTCCTCCCAGACCGAGAGCGTGCCCAGAATGATCTTGGGATTCTCGTAATGAATGGTTTTGCAGGAGGTGCAGACTGATCGGACTCGGTTGTCGTCTTCGGGCACTTCCTGAGCGAGCGGGGAACCGCAGGTGGAGCAGAAGTTCATGTATACTCTTCGATCTTCGACGCGGGGTGGAGCAGTCTGGCAGCTCGTCGGGCTCATAACCCGAAGGTCGTAGGTTCAAATCCTACCCCCGCTACCCCTCACTTCCAAGACGCGTCAAATTGACGCAGGCAACTGTAAACGGCACAGTTCGCCCATGTCCCGTCGACCCCCCTATCCGTTTACTGCTCTTGTCGGCCAGCATGAGATGCAGATGGGTCTTTTGATCGCCAGCATTGACCCCCTCGTGGGCGGCGTTCTCATTCTCGGCGATCGGGGGACAGGCAAGTCAACGGCAGTGCGCGCCCTTGCTGCGGTGCTCCCCGAGCAGCAGGTGATTTCGGGCTGCGCCTATCGATGCGCTGGCGGCATGGCGGCAGGCCTCTGTGCTCGGTGCGCGACACCCGACTCCGCTGCAAAAATTCAAAAGAAAGATTTCGTCCGCACCCCGGTTCCGGTGGTCGATCTGCCGCTTGGTGCCAGTGAGGACCGCATCCTTGGTGCGCTGAACCTCGAGCGACTCATGGCCAGCGGCTCGAAAGAGTTTGAGCCAGGCCTTCTGGCACAGGCGCATCGGGGCTTTCTTTACGTCGACGAGATTAACCTGCTCGAGGACCATCTCGTTGACCTGCTCATTGATGTGGCCGCCTCCGGAGAGAACCGAGTCGAACGCGAGGGCCTCAGTGTGGTTCATCCCGCGCAGTTTGTTCTCGTCGGGAGCGGCAATCCCGAGGAGGGTGATTTGCGCCCGCAATTGCTCGACCGTTTCGGCCTGGCGGTTGAGGTGCGAACCACCACCGTTCTGGGCGAACGAATTGAGGTGATCCGCCGTCGAGAGGCGTACGATCGAGATCCCCACGGCTTTGTCGAGAGTTTTTCCGAGGCGCAGATGAGTCTTCAGAGGCGAATTGTGGCTGCCCAAAAAAATCTGCCCAAGGTCGTCGTGAAAGAGATCGTCCTTGCGCACGCCGCACAGCTCTGCATGTCTCTGGGGACCGATGGACTTCGCGGCGAGCTCGCCCTTCTGCGCGCAGCCAAGGCGCTGGCCGCCCTCAATGGACTCAAGACGGTGACGCTGCGTGAGGTTAAGCAGGTGGCTCCGATGGTCCTTCGTCACCGCCTTCGCAGGGACCCTCTCGATGAGGTCGATGCGTCAGAGCGCGTGCGTCTTGCCCTGGAGAGCCTGCAATAGACCCCCATGCCCTTGGTGTCCTGCTCTCGCTTCTCTGCGAGACGCCGGGGACGTGGGGAGGCCTCTGGATTCGCGGCCGGGAGGGGCCGAGTCGGCGGTTCGTGATGGCCGCGCTTCTCGAGGCTGCGAAGGCATCGGGGCGCACCCTCGTTCGTCTTCCGGCTGGTCAGAGCTCCGAATCTCTTGGGCCTCATATCGATATTGTGCAGAGCTTGTCGGCTCAGCGTCTGGTGAGGAGCCCAGGTTTTCTTGCTCAACACCGCGAGAGCATTCTGGTGGTGCCCATGGCAGAGCGTCTCACCACGGACATCGCCCATGCGCTGGCTCGAGCGCAGGACGAGCACGAGATGGCTCTGGTGCTTCTCGATGAGGGGCTCGATGATGAGGCGGGGCCATGGGGCGGACTGCTTGATCGAATCGCCTTTGGTCTCTCGGTTCTTGATGAGCCCTTCGCCCACGAGGAACCGCTCGATTGCCCGCCAATGCTTCAGCGACGGTTTGGGGACTCCGCTGCGCCAGACGCTCTCATCGAGCGGGCTTGCCAGGCCCTGCTCGCCATGGGTATCGGCTCGTTTCGCAAGCTCTCTTACACGCTTCGCCTGACAATGGAGCGGGCCCGAATCCGCAACTGTGAGACCCCTCAGGAGCCGGACCTCTTGTGGGCGCTCGCTTACACCGCCCTTCCATTCGCGACTCAACCGGCGCCGGAGCATGCGGCGGCTGAACAGGAGGCAGGTGCGCACGACCCGTCGCATCGTGAGGATCGGGGCTCCGAGGAGTCGACACAGAGCCAGCCTCCAGACACCGAGGAGGACTCCCCGCCGAGCCAGCAACAGGGTGAACAGGCCATGTCCATTGAAACGCTGCTGGCCCAACTGCCCCCCGGCCTCTTAAAGGCTCGGTTAGTGGCGAGCCGTGCGCGTGGCCCAGCGTCTCGTCGAGAGGGTGGACGCGCGGGCCATGTTACATCGGGCTTGCAGGGTTCCGGAGTCCGCGTGGGAAGTGTGCGTCGTATGCCGAGGGGCCAGGGTGAGCAGTTCGCCTTGCTGCCGACGATTCGTGCGGCTCTGCCCCTTCAGCGATTACGAGGTCGCACCCTTCAGGGGGACTTGCACGAAGAGCACGCCCCCCGAATTCGGCTCCTCCCCGAGGATGTCCACATCTGGCGAGTACATCATCGCCGACCCTCGACCACCTTGTTTCTGGTGGACGCATCCGGATCTATGGCGATGAGTCGTCTTGGAGAGGCCAAGGGCGCAGTCGAGCTTTTGCTCGCCGAATGCTACGTCCGTCGAGACCGTGTCGCGCTCATCAGCTTCGGCGGTTGGGGCGCACGCATGCTCCTTCCCCCGACACGATCGCTCACAGCTGCTCGTCGAGCGCTGAGCGCACTGCCTGGCGGAGGCGGAAGCCCCCTGTCCGCAGGCCTCATGCTCTCGCTTGACCTCTTGCGCTCTCTGCAGCGAGCCGGAGAAGACCTCACTCTCGTTGTGCTCTCAGACTGTCGAGCCAATCTGAGGCGCAACGGATCAGCCGGTCGGACGGAGGCCTTCGAGGAGGCGCGCCGACTCGCGAGAATGATCGGACCCCTCGCCCGACACAGCGTTGTGATTGACCCCTCCCTCCGGCCTGAG
Source organism: Burkholderiales bacterium UBA2463 (assembly GCA_002342295.1). Lineage (GTDB taxonomy): Bacteria > Pseudomonadota > Gammaproteobacteria > Burkholderiales > Burkholderiaceae_A > Hahnella. The sequence goes on along the minus strand of DDPR01000010.1, from coordinate 13,645 downwards.
CCGAGCGCAGAGGAGTTTGCGCGGTCTCTGTCTGCCCGCTATGTACCTATGCCGTTTGGCCGAGCGCAGCAGATCCATCAGGCCATCAAGTCCTCAACGATGTGAGCCGCGCGTGCGGGGTCTAACTCGTGAAAGAGATGGCCTCCCTCCGGGAGAATCTCGAGGTGCGCGCTGGGGAGTGACCGTTCGATGCATTTTGTGAGGGGCTCAATAGGAATCCACTGATCGTCGGCCGCGGCAAGAAGTCGACAGGGGATCAAGTCCCATGCGGCTCCCTCAAGAAGCCGGGGAAGGTTCATTTCGGCCATAAAGTGCATCGCGCCGGCCAGGTGTTCTGGTCTGCTGAGAAGGTCGCGATAGTGGTCTCTCACCTCTTGACTCAGGGCCCCTCCCATAGAGTCGAGGATGCTGGAGAGCACCCCGGGAACGGCGCAGAGCAGGCTCATCGCGCGGAGCGACAGCGGATTAGTAAAGAGGGGATTGAAAAGCGGTGCGAGCATCAGGCTATAGGTGCTGGGAGGGGGAACCAAGGAGGGCGCAAGGCCAACAACGCCCTTGAGGGTCTTGGTCTCCTGCGCAACGGCGAGGGCCACCGCAGCGCCCGCCGAATGGCCCACGACGATTGGGGATCTCACCCCGCTTAACTGACCCAACAAGGCAATGCAGTCTCGAGCAAGAGAGTCGAGCTGAAATCGGCGGGTGTCGAGTGCGCCGCCATCCCCTCGCGGCAGGGCTGTGAGTCCGTGGCCGGGTAGATCGATGGCGAGGAGCCCAATCCCAAGGGGGAGTGCCTCAATGAGGGGCTCCCAGGTCCAGCGATCTGATGCAGTGCCATGAATCAGAAGGGCCGTGATCTGCCCTTCCGAGGCACTTCGAATCCAGCCTTCGTAGACAACCCCGTGGGCGAGCCCAGCCCAGTCTCGACAGCCAGCGGGAGGCGATTGGTAGCGCGGTCGGTTGACGATTCCCATAAAGATGTCTATTTTATAAGACAGTATAAAAGTACATATAACTTGACACATCTCGTGTCGAGAGGGGGCCAACATGCTGGCGGAGCGCATAGAGCGGGTGCTCATCGATGTCGTGGGCTCGGCGAGACATGAGCAGGGCCCGGCCCTGTTGGCCGAGGCGATTCATCATTCGGTTTTTCCCGGCGGGGCGCGCATCCGTCCGCAGCTTGCCCTTGCCGTCTCGGTCGCCTGCGGCGATGCAGATCCGGATCTGAGCGAGCGGTTTTCCGCTGCCCTCGAGCTCATGCATTGCGCGTCGCTGGTGCACGACGACCTCCCCTGTTTTGACGATGCGGCCACGCGACGGGGTCGCCCCTCCGTTCATGCAGCCTTTGGCGAGCGTCTCGCGGTCCTTGCGGGCGACAGCCTCATTGTTCTCGCATTTCGTTGCGTGATTCGTTCGCGCGTGCGGGAGGCCCTCAGGCTGCAGCAGGCTCTGAGCATGTTGGAGTTTGCTGTGGCGCCGCCGTTTGGCATCGCTGCGGGGCAGGCCTGGGAGTGCGAACCGCGCGCAAGACTCTCGGAGTACCAGCGCAGCAAAACGGGAGCCCTTTTTGCCGCTGCGACCGAGGGTGGTGCAATCTGCGGCGGCGGGGACGGCCCCGCGTGGCGGCTGCTTGGTGAGTCCCTTGGCGAGGCCTATCAGGTGGCCGACGACATCCGAGATGTGGTGCTCGATCAGCGGCAGCTGGGCAAGCCTGCAAATCAGGACATCCTTCTCGATCGACCGAGTGCCGCACGTCAGTTTGGTCTAGAAGGGGCTTATGCATACTTTGATGCGCTCATGACCCGAGCGCTGAGCGCCATTCCCCCGTGTGCGGGAGAAGCACGATTGCGAAACATGGTCCTTGCGGAGTCCGAGCGTCTACTGCCTCTGTCGGTCCGAAGTGCGGGTCTCCAGCCTGCCGCTGGGCCGCTCTCTATCGGGCTTAACTGATGCAGCTGCTCGCTCGGCGTCCGCCACTCATCGGGAGCTGGCGCGATCATATTCTTCGCAGGCCGGATCTGCAGCGCGTCCTCTTGCGTTTGCCTCTCGTTGGGGCGCTCGTTCGTAGGAAGTCTCGCACGGTCTTCGACCTCCTTGCGGGGTTCACCTATTCGCAGGTCCTTCTGGCCAGTGTCGAGCTGGGTCTGCTTGAGCGTCTTTCGCAGTCTGGACCCCTTTCGCTTCGGGTCATTGCCGATTTTTGCGGGCTGAGCCAAGCGCGCGCAGAGCTCTTGCTTGAAGCAGGGGCCTCGCTCGATCTTTTTAGCAAGCTGCGAGACGGACGCTGGTCACTCGCCACCTCGGGGGCCGTCATTGCAGCGAGCCCAGCCATGCTCGCTTTGGTCCGGCATCACCGAGCGTTCTATGAAGACCTCGCCGATCCAGTGGCCCTGCTGCGCGCATCTAAGCCAGATACAAAGATGCGAGCGGTGTGGGCATATGTGGACGGCCGAGGCTCAGCCCATGGGCTCTCCGCGGAGCAGGTGGCGGGTTACTCCGACCTCATGGAGGCTTCGCAGCCCCTCGTGGCCGAGGAGGTGGTCTCCACCATTGACTTCTCCCCGTTTCGCTGTGTGCTTGACGTTGGAGGGGGGACCGGTGCGTTCCTTAGCGCCTTGGCTCGGCGAGCTCCCCATCTCGACCTGAAGCTCTTTGATGTGCCAGCCGTTGCTGACCTTGCACGGGCTCGACTCCTTGCCCGTGGACTGCCTGGCGTCCAGGTGGCCGGGGGTGATTTTTTTGTTGACCCATTGCCCCCCGGAGCAGATCTCATCAGCTTGGTGCGTGTGCTGTACGACCACCCCGACCAATGGGTACTTCGTCTACTTCAGCGTATTCGCGCCTACCTCGCGACCCAGGGGGGCACTCTGCTCATTGCAGAACCGATGTCAGGCCTACCGGGCGCTCAACCGGTCGGGGCGGCTTACTTCGGGCTTTATCTGATGGCCATGGGCGGCGGACGGGCTCGAAGCCCTGAACAACTGCGCTCCTTGCTGAAAGAGGCGGGTTTTGGTCAGGTGCACGCGGTCAGGAGTCGTCTTCCCATTCAGACCGGGCTTCTCTTGGCCTCCTGCAAAGCCACTTGACAAACCCATCCACAGGTTCACAATGACTTGTAAGCAAAACTAGACAGACAACATCGTCCAATAAAAATGACATCACACCACGCCCAGGCGGTTGTTCTCGAGGAGCCCGCGCGAATTCTGCTCAGGACAGTGGAGCTCCAACCCCTTGGCAAGCGAGATGTGCGCGTGAAGACGCGTTTTAGTGGGGTGAGCACAGGCACAGAGAGGCTCTTCTACACAGGTGAAATGCCCCACTTTCCCGGAATGGGCTATCCCTTGGTTCCCGGCTACGAAACGGTGGGTGAGGTGATCGAGGCTGGCCCTGAGGCACTTTTTCGTCCCGGCGAAATCGTTTTTGTTCCCGGTGCGAACTGCTACGACGGGGTTCGGGGGCTCTTTGGTGGCGCAGCCAGCACCCTTGTGAGTGCCTCGGATCGCCTGATCTCCGTTCCGGCCGGTATCCACCAGGAGGGCGTGTTATTTGCCCTTGCCGCGACGGCTCACCATGCGCTCGCAGGTTGTCAGCGTCAAGATGGGTCTCTTCGAATTCCCGACCTGATTGTTGGTCACGGCGTTATGGGCCGCCTTCTTGCGCGACTTGTTGTCGCCCTCGGCGGCATGCCCATCGTGTGGGAGCCGCTTGCTGAGCGTCAAGTCGGTGCTCAGGGTTATCTGGTTATGACGCCAGAGGCTTGCAGGGGCAAGCAGTTCGGATGCATCGTGGACGCGAGTGGGGCAGGCGATTCACTCGGTCAATGGATTGATCACCTCAGCCCAGGCGGGGAGGTCGTGCTTGCCGGGTTCTACACCCGCGCGCTTTCCTTCAATTTTGTTCCGGCATTTCTACGCGAGGCTCGGCTGCGCGTCGCAGCGCAGTGGCAGCCCTCCGATCTTCAGGCCGTCGCGGGCATGGTCCGGGATGGATCGCTCTCGCTCGACGGGCTCATCACCGATGAGTTCAGCCCAGCGCAGGCCACTCAGGCCTACGAGAAAGCGTTTGAAGATCCAAATGCATTGAAGGTCGTTCTCAACTGGGGGAGTCTGCAATGAGCTCGAGCCAAACCAACCTCGCGGGCGGCGCGCCGGTGCAATTCATGATGAAGACACGGCTTGCGGCCGAGGCTGCAATGGAGCCCGATCCGGTTCATACGGGCCCAGTGACCAAAGAGACCCAGATCATTGCAATTTACGGCAAGGGCGGCATTGGTAAGAGCTTCACACTGGCCAACCTCTCCTACATGATGGCGCAGATGGGCAAGAAGGTATTGCTCATTGGCTGCGACCCGAAGAGCGATACGACCTCCTTGCTTTTTGGTGGCAAGGCCTGTCCGACCATCATTGAGACGTCCTCCAAGAAAAAACTTGCCGGCGATCCGGTCAGCATTGGCGACGTGTGTTTTAAGCGTGACGGCGTTTTCGCCATGGAGCTTGGCGGCCCAGAGGTCGGCCGGGGCTGTGGCGGTCGAGGAATCATCCACGGATTTGAGACGCTCGAGAAGTTGGGCTTTCACGACTGGGGCTTTGACTATGTCCTGCTCGATTTCCTCGGTGATGTGGTCTGCGGAGGCTTCGGTCTGCCGATTGCGCGGGATATGTGCCAGAAGGTGATCGTTGTGGGGAGCAACGACCTTCAGTCTCTCTATGTCGCCAACAACGTCTGCTCTGCCGTGGAGTACTTCCGGAAACTCGGCGGCAATGTGGGCGTGGCTGGTATGGTCATCAACAAAGACGACGGGACAGGAGAGGCTGCAGCGTTCGCTGAACGTGCGGGCATCCCAGTGTTGTCAGCCATCCCGGCCCACGAAGATATTCGCCGCAAGAGCGCGAGCTACGAAATCATCGGCCGCCCAGGCAGTCAGTGGGCGCCCATCTTCGAGACGCTCGCGACCAACGTGGCTGAGGCTCCACCGGTTCGGCCCCGACCGCTTTCCCAGGACGACCTCCTCGGTCTCTTCAGTGCGGATACGGTGGGACGGCATGTTGTGCTCGAGCCCGCCACCTTTGCGGACATGATGGGTAAGGAGGAATGCATTCGTCCTTCCCTCGAAGTGGTCTACGACGAGGCTTAAACACTCGAGATGAACGCTCGACAGCCCATCCCTATCCTGAAGGCCTCCGAGGATGGCCTTGGATGTCATGCGGGCAAGGATCAGCTGCTTGCAGCGGCTGAGGCTGCCGGCAAGAGTGAGACGCTCGCACAGTACGCTCAGGACTATCCCAAGGGGCCGCACGACCAACCGCAAAGCATGTGTCCTGCTTTCGGATCGCTGCGAGTTGGACTTCGCATGCGCAGAACGGCCACGATCTTGTCGGGTTCTGCCTGCTGCGTTTATGGACTCACCTTCACCTCGCATTTTTATGGGGCGCGCAGAAGTGTGGGCTACGTCCCCTTCAACTCCGAGACGCTGGTCACAGGAAAGCTCTTTGAGGACATTCGAGAGTCCGTCTATGCACAGGCCGATCCCGACCGCTTTGACGCCGTGGTTGTGATCAATCTCTGCGTGCCCACTGCAAGCGGTGTGCCCCTCCAACTCCTCCCCAAGGAGATTAATGGCGTGCGCATCATCGGCATCGACGTGCCTGGTTTTGGTGTGCCCACACATGCTGAGGCGAAGGATGTCCTCGCTGGCGCCATGCTTGGCTATGCCATGAACGAGGCGCAGGCGGGTCCCGTGGCTGCACCACGCCAGGGTCGCTCGGCCCTTCCCACTGTCTCTCTTCTGGGCGAGATGTTCCCGGCCGATCCCATGGTCATTGCGCAGATGTTGGCTCCCATGGGTCTCGCAGCAGGACCGGTCGTTCCCACTCGCGAGTGGCGAGAGCTATATGCGGCACTCGATTGCTCCGCTGTTGCGGCGATCCATCCGTTCTACACGGCAACCATGCGGGTCTTTGAATCCGCTGGTCGGGCCATCGTGGGTTCAGCCCCTGTTGGGGTGGAGGGAACGGCAGCGTGGATTGAGGGTATCGGCGAGGCCGTCAATGTGCCGGCCGAACTTATTGGCAAGGCGAAGCAGGCTGTCCTGCCTGGTATTGAGGCTGTTCTATCTCGCTCCCCTATTCGTGGGCGAATCACCGTCTCTGGTTACGAGGGCTCGGAGTTACTCGTGGCTCGCATGCTCATCGAGAGCGGCGCGGAGGTGCCTTACGTTGGAACTGCCTGCCCTCGCACAGCGCTGAGTACGGCTGATCGAGAGTGGCTTGAGGCCCATGGTGCCCATGTGCAGTATCGCGCCTCCCTCGAGCAAGACCTCGCCGCAGTGCATGCCTTCCGGCCCGACCTTGCCATTGGGACCACGCCTGTCGTTCAAGCAGCAAAAGAGATGACCATTCCCGCGCTCTACTTCACCAACCTCATTTCAGCGCGTCCTCTGATGGGTGCGGCGGGGGCAGGATCACTGGCTCAAGTTGTGCGATCTGCGATGGACAACAAGGACCGCTTTCTGGCCATGAAGGACTTCTTCGGCGACGCCGGCGTGGGGGACAACGCAGGGGTCTGGCAGCAGACGCCGCAGGCCCGACCCGAGTTTCGCGCTCATACACGCCGACAGGTACAGAAGGTCCTCGCCCGTCGCAAGGCCGAGGAGATGATCTGATGTTCGTCGTCGATCATGATCGGGCTGGCGGCTACTGGGGTGCGGTCTATGTCTTTACCGCCATCAAAGGTCTGCAGGTGGTTATTGATGGCCCCGTGGGCTGCGAGAATCTTCCGGTCACCTCGGTCCTCCATTACACCGATGCACTGCCGCCTCACGAGCTACCGATCGTGGTGACAGGACTGGCGGAGGAGCAACTCGGACGGGAGGGAACTGAGGGTGCCATGAAGCGCGCTCATGCCGTCCTCGACCCAGATCTTCCTGCAGTCGTCGTGACGGGATCGATCGCAGAGATGATCGGCGGCGGCGTCACGCCTGAGGGCACTACCATCGCCCGTTTTCTGCCGCGGACCATTGATGAGGATCAATGGCAGGCCGCGAACCGGGCCATGTTGTGGCTCTGGAGTGAGCACGGACCGAGGAAGACGCCTGCACTTGCGCCGCGCGAATCTGGCGCGCGCCCTAAGGTGAACATCATTGGTCCGGCGTATGGCACCTTCAATATGCCCAGCGACCTTGCTGAGATTCGCCGTCTTATCGAGGGTATTGGTGCCGAGGTGCACATGACCTTTCCGCTGGGCAGTCACCTCATGGACGTGCATAGACTTGCAGAGGCCGAGGTGAATGTCTGTCTCTACCGCGAGTTCGGTCGCATGCTGTGTGAGGCACTTGATCGCCCCTATCTGCAAGCGCCCATTGGCCTTCACAGCACCACCGCTTTTTTGCGCACGCTGGGCGAGCTTCTGGGACTAGATCCGGAGCCCTTCATTGAGCAGGAGAAGCACACCACCATCAAGCCCATCTGGGATCTCTGGCGCTCGGTCACGCAGGACTTCTTTGGGACGGCGAGTTTTGCGGTTGTGGCCAGCGAGACTTACTCGCGCGGGTTACGTCACTACCTCGAGGATGAGCTCGGGTTGCCTTGCCAATTTGCCATCGCCCGAAAGCCCGGGGAGAAGACGGCAAACGAGGCGGTAAGAGAGGCTTGCCATAAGAAAACGCCCCTCCTCCTGTTTGGCTCCTACAACGAGCGTATGTATCTGGCGGAGATTGGTTCGAAGGCGAGTTTCGTGCCCGCCTCCTTTCCTGGGGCGATTATTCGGCGGCACACCGGCACGCCCTTTATGGGTTACTCCGGTGCGGTCTACCTGCTTCAAGAGGTCTGTAACGGACTCTTCGATGCACTCTTTCACATCCTTCCCCTGGGCAGCGACCTCGACAAGGTGGCGGCGACGCCCACAGGTGCTGCTGTGGTCGACTCGCGCGCGTTGCCCTGGACCCAAGATGCTCAGGACCTGCTTTCAGAACTCATTGCAGCGCAGCCCGTACTCCTTCAAATCTCGGTCGCTAAACGCCTGCGAGACCGCGCCGAACGGATGGCGCGCGAGGAAGGCCACGATCAGATCGACGCAGCACTTCTTCAGGCTTCTTACGAAGCGCTCTATTCGGGGGTCACGGCATGAGTCGTCACTCCCTCTCGAATGTCGTAACGCGGTGTTGCGGCTGCCCATTCCACGCGGGCCCAGCGTGGACTTGGCCGTTCTGGCCAACTCAAAGGAGAACCTCTAATGAGTGATCACCACAGCAGCATCTCAGGCCTGACGGATGAGGAAGCCCAAGAGTTTCACACGTATTACATGCAGGGCTTAGTTGGCTTTACGGCAGTCGCCGTTCTGGCCCACATCCTCGTCTGGGCGTGGCGTCCTTGGTTCTACTGATCTCTGAATAACTGGGAGTACTTCGATGGAACACATCACGCATCTGAGTCAGAGGCCATCCCAGCGGGACCGAGGGCTGGCCTTCGTTGCATTGTTTGCTGCGCTATTTTTGGCCTTCTGGGCCATCGCCTTCACGGCGCAGGTTCTTATGCTGGATTGGCGTTCCTGGTTTCCCGGGGCAGAGAGCAGTAGAACCCTCACCGGCGGTGTCAGGGCAGCTGTTTATTCCCTGATGTCGTACCTCACCTAGATAGGAGTCGAGCATATGTGGCGTATTTGGAAACTCTACGACCCGCTGCGTGCCATGGTGGTGCAAGGCGTCTTTCTGTTCGGACTGGCAGCAATGATTCACCTCATTCTGCTGAGCACCGTTCGTTTCAACTGGCTAGACGGCATGAGCCAAGCCGAATTCAAGGCTGCAACTCAGAACTCGTCCATGCCCAAGAAGTAAATAGCGTTGGACAGCGAGTATCGATGGGCCTGTGCCCACCGATACTCGCACCCGATCTGAGGAGAACATCGACATGGCCATGCTGAGTTTTGAGAGGAAGTATCGAGTCCGCGGCGGCACGCTGCTCGGCGGAGATTTGTTTGACTTCTGGGTGGGGCCCTTCTATGTCGGGTTCTTCGGAGTCTTGACGATTTTTTTCGCCTTCCTCGGAACGGCACTCATTTTCTGGGGAGCCTCTCAGGGGGGAACCTGGAATCCTTGGCAGATCAACATTGCACCGCCTGACCTGAAGTATGGCCTGGGCTTGGCACCGCTCCTTAAGGGCGGACTCTGGCAAATCATCACCATCTGCGCGCTCGGCGCCTTTGTCTCTTGGGCGCTGCGAGAGGTAGAGATCTGTCGAAAACTTGGAATGGGCTATCACGTGCCCGTTGCCTTCAGTGTTGCGATTTTTGCCTACTTCACACTGGTCGTGATTCGGCCCCTGCTCTTGGGGGCCTGGGGCCATGGCTTTCCCTACGGCATCCTCAGTCACCTCGACTGGGTATCGAACGTGGGCTATCAGTATCTCCACTTTCACTACAACCCCGCGCACATGATTGCGGTCAGCCTCTTCTTCACGACCACATTTGCGCTGGCGCTGCACGGTTCCCTCATTCTCTCTGCGACGAACCCCGGAGCCGGTGAGACGGTGAAAACGCCTGAACATGAGGACACCTTTTTCCGCGACACCATCGGCTACTCCATTGGCACCTTGGGTATCCATCGCCTCGGGCTCTATCTAGCGCTTGCTGCTGGATTTTTTAGCGCGGTGTGCATCGTCATCAGCGGCCCGTTCTGGACGCGTGGTTGGCCAGAGTGGTGGGGCTGGTGGCTGCGCCTCCCCATCTGGTCTTAGTCGGTTATAGCAGAGGAGACGATACATGCCCGAATATCAGAATCTTTTCACGCAGGTCCAGGTGGAGGGCCCCTCCTATCTGGGTGTTCCCCTTGACCGTCCCCGAGACACGGCCGAGCGCGTCGGAGGTCCATGGCACATTCACTTTTTCGGGCGGCTTGGCAACGCCCAGCTTGGGCCGATCTACCTTGGAACGCTCGGTGTGCTCTCACTGGTGTTTTTCGTGATTGGGTTTACGGCCATTGGCTTTAATTACCTCGTTCAGGTGAATTACAGCCCCATTGAGTTTGTGCGCCAGCTCTTTTGGTTATCGGTCGATCCCCCTCCGCCTCAGTATGGGCTGCGCATACCGCCCCTGAACGAGGGCGGGTGGTGGCTCTTCTCTGGCTTCTTCATCACCATTTCCATCCTGCTGTGGTGGGCCCGCACCTATCGTCGGGCCGTCGCGCTAAAGATGGGCACGCATGTGGCCTGGGCCTTTGCTGCGGCCATCTGGCTCTACCTGGTGTTGGGATTCTTTCGTCCCATTCTCATGGGGAGCTGGGGAGAGGCCGTTCCCTGGGGCATCTTTCCCCACCTGGACTGGACCACCGCCTTTTCCTTGCGCTACGGCAACCTTTTCTACAACCCGTTCCACATGCTGTCCATCGTCTTCCTCTATGGCTCGACTCTGCTGTTTGCCATGCACGGCGCCACGATTCTGGCGGTGAGCCGTTATGGCGGTGAGCGAGAGATCGAGCAGATCGTCGATCGAGGAACAGCCTCGGAGCGGGCCGCCTTGTTCTGGCGATGGACCATGGGTTTTAACGCCACGATGGAGTCGATTCACCGCTGGGCCTGGTGGTTTGCGGTGCTCACCTGCATCACGGGTGGTATCGGCATCCTGCTCACCGGAACGGTTGTCGACAACTGGTACCTCTGGGCAGTCAAGCATGGCGTGGCACCGGCCTACCCCGCGATCTGGGGTCCCGTGGTCGATCCCGCTCTGCCGGTTTCGCCCGTCACCACCGGCATTGAGGCCGCTGGCGCCATCCCTCAGGCCCGCTAGGAGGACAGACAACATGAAATCAACACGACCCCTCACGATTCTCTTCTCGGTCGCGGCGCTGGCATTGACCCTTGCGGGCTGTGAGCGCCCTCCCATGGAGGTTGAGCAAAACGGATTCCGCGGCACCGGTATGCAGCAGGTCAATAACCCTCGTATTGAGGCGTCGCTTGCAGCCAAGAACCAGGTTCCTGCCGCACTCGATCCCCCAGCACCGGGCGGACCGGCAGCCTCGGCGGTGTACAAGAATGTGCAGGTCCTTGGGGGCCTCTCGGTGAATGAGTTCAACCGCCTCATGGTGGCGATGACACTCTGGGTCGCACCCCAGCAGGGCTGCGCCTTTTGCCACAACGTACAGAACTTCGCGGACGACTCGCTCTACACCAAGGTTGTTGCTCGGAAGATGGTGCAGATGACGCAAAACGTCAACAGCAAGTGGACCACACACGTGGGAGCCACCGGTGTCACCTGCTATACCTGTCACCGCGGAAACAATCTCCCCGAGAAGCGCTGGTTCACGGAGCCTGACGCGAAAATGGCTGGCCGCCTACTGGGTAACGACGCGGGTCAGAACAAAGCGGGCAAGGAGTCTGTGGGGAACAGTTCGCTGCCGTATGACCCATTCACCCCCTTCTTGCTCGAGAGCAAGGAGATTCGCGTGGCCGGCACAACCGCGCTCCCCACGGGGAATCGTCAGTCCATCAAGCAGGCCGAGTGGACGCACGGCCTCATGATGCATATGTCGAACTCGCTGGGAGTGAACTGCACCTACTGTCACAACACGCGGGCGATGGCGGACTGGGAGCAGAGCCCACCGCAACGGGTGACGGCCTGGCACGGCATTCGAATGGTCAGAGAGCTCAACAATGAGTACATTGTTCCGCTCACCTCCATTCAGCCAGCTGACCACCTCGGGCCAACAGGAGACATCGCGAAAGTGAACTGCGCGACCTGCCATCAGGGCGTGAACAAGCCCTTGTATGGAGTGAGCATGCTCTCAAGCCACCCCGAACTCGCGGGTCCGAAGACGCTGCAGGCCGCCCTCAAGAAACAGTAAGGACTAAGTCAGGAGGCCTGGGTTGAGCCTGAGCGTGGCGAGATTAAGAGCGCCCGCGAACGTGACCCAGGCCAGATAGGGCAGAAGCATCAGGGCAGCCGGACGGCAGTAGCGTCCGAGGTGGAGGATGAGCGCTGCGATCGAGGCCCAGAGCAGGAAGATTTCGATGAAGGCGAGGTCGGGTCTCTTGGAGGCGAAGAAAAGAAAACTCCACCCGACATTCAGGGTGGCATTCACGGCCAGCAGCAGAAGCAGGCGTTTCTGTCGGCGGGTGAGGCCGATGCTGAGAGCGTGATGGCCTGCCCGCCAGCCAAGGACCGCCGACCAAGCGATCATGACAAAGAGGATGGTCCAGGCTGGGGCGAAGACCCAGTCCGGGGGCTGATACCAAGGCTTTAGGAGCCCGTAGTACCAGGCGTCCAACTGCGTGAAGGCGCCCCCCAGGCTCGCCACGCCCAGGGTGATTGCCCCTGCAACGATGGGCTCGCGAAGGCGCGGGGCTAACATCTAGACGCGGGCAAGCCCAAGCAGATGTGCAACGTCTTTTGCAAGAATGCGAAGGTGGGCCATTGGCTTTTTACGAACAAGGCGCTTGTTCATGTAGGCGTCAAAGGTGATCTGCTGAACGTCTTTGTCACGACAGATCTTAACGAACTGCTCTCGGCGCTTCTCGGTGCCATACCAAAAGTGCTGGAGCAGACCCAAGACAAAAAAGACGCGCCCATGCTCTTTCATAAAGACTTGCCTCGCCCAAGAGAGGCATCGCGCCTGACCCGTTTTCAGGAACGCGCTGCCGGCCTCTGCAGCCAATCGGCCCCCAAGCATGGCGTAGTAGATCCCCTCACCTGAGGCAGGGGCCACCACCCCGGCGGCATCACCGGCCAGCACCACATTCTTGCCATCGTCCCAGCGGCGCAAGGGCTTGAGGGGGATGGGCGCACCCTCTCTGCGCAGAACCTCGAGACCGACAAGACCGGCTGCACCACGAAGTCGAGAGGTGGCCGAGCGCAGTGAAAAGCCCTTGTCCATGCTGCCAGTACCAACGCTCAGACAATCGCCGTGGGGGAACATCCATCCGTAGAAGTCTGGCGAGAACTCTCCTCGGTAGTAAACATCGCATCGCTCTGCGTCGTAACCACGCTCGCCCCATTCTTCTTGTCGCGGCGCTCGAAGAATCTCATGGTAGGCAAAGACCGTTTTTCCCTTTTGGGCGCCGGGTACGCGCTGGCTGGCCACGCGCGAGCGCGCTCCATCCGCACCGATGACCAGTCTGGCTCGGACCGTCAAAGACCCGGCGGTATCTGTGGCGATGTGGACGCTAGAGAAACCCTCGTGGTCCATTGCATCGACCTGCTCACAGATCCCGGCCATTCGATGCGCGCCGCTCTGCTGAGCGCGGGTTCGGAGCCATTCATCAAATGACTCTCGGTTCACCATGCCAACAAACCCGTTCTCAATCGGAATGTCGACGCGCTGATCGCTGGGCGAGATCATGCGTGCACACCGAACTTTGGCGACAAGCAAGTGATCGGGGATGTCAAAGTCTGCAATAAGACGCGGTGGGATGGCGCCGCCACAGGGCTTGATGCGCCCCGCTCGGTCGAGCAGGAGAACCTTCCATCCCTCAAGCGCCAGATCATTGGCTGCAGTGGCTCCAGAGGGGCCGCCTCCTATGACCACTGCATCGTATGAGTTGCTCACGAGTCGCTCCCTGTTACGTTGGAGTTGAAACAGCGCTTAGTCGCAGCGCCCAGGCGCTCACCATCATTCCGCCGACAAAGAGGGGCACCCCGAATCCGCTGTAAAAAAGTGCTTGAC
>DDPR01000017.1:7495-7642 GCA_002342295.1 Burkholderiales bacterium UBA2463 | reverse complement strand
GCACCCTACGTATTACCGCGGCTGCTGGCACGTAGTTAGCCGGTGCTTATTCTTCAGGTACCGTCAAATGCCCGGGGTATTAGCCCAGACACTTTCTTCCCTGACAAAAGTGCTTTACAACCCGAAGGCCTTCTTCACACACGCGGC
>DDPR01000017.1:0-7404 GCA_002342295.1 Burkholderiales bacterium UBA2463 | reverse complement strand
GTGTCTCAGTCCCAGTGTGGCTGGTCGTCCTCTCAGACCAGCTACTGATCGTCGCCTTGGTGGGCCTTTACCCCGCCAACTAGCTAATCAGCCATCGGCCGCTCCAATAGTGAGAGGTCTTACGATCCCCCCCTTTCCCCCGTAGGGCGTATGCGGTATTAATCCGGCTTTCGCCGGGCTATCCCCCGCTACTGGGTACGTTCCGATGTATTACTCACCCGTTCGCCACTCGCCGGCACCCGAAGGTCCGCTGCCGTTCGACTTGCATGTGTAAGGCATGCCGCCAGCGTTCAATCTGAGCCAGGATCAAACTCTTCAGTTCGATCATTTTTTAAAACTCAACGCTGACGAGGTTTCTTCTTTCGAAAAAACCTTTAATTACGTTGAGCATTTGGTTTTTGAGACGTTTTGCATCTCTGCCCAAATGCCCACACTTATCGGCTGTATGTTTTTAAAGAACGAGAAGGGCACGCCCCAGCGGCAACTGTGTTGCAGTTGCGTGACTTCGTGACCAGCGAAGAGGAGAGATAGTAACGGGGTGGGGAGCCCCTGTCAAACAGAGCCCCTCACCGCTATTGACTACCCGATCTAAGCCCTTCGAATTCAAGGGCTTAGAATTTTTTGACCCTAGCGACCCCGAAAACTGGCTGGGCGCTTTTCGACGAAGGCGGCCATACCCTCCTTCTGGTCCTGGGTGGCAAATGCTGCGTGGAAACCCCTACGCTCAAGCAAAAGGCCCGCTGAGAGCGGCGCCTCGTAGGCCTGGTTCACAAGCTCCTTGATCTGCATGAGTGTGGTCACTGAGTAGGCGGCCATTTCAGTGGCCATGGCCAGGGCCTCCTCCACCACCTTGTCTGCGGCCACTACACGAGCGACAAGCCCTGAACGCTCAGCCTCTGCGGCATCCATCATTCTTCCCGTAAGGCAAAGATCCATGGCCTTGGCCTTGCCGATGGCGCGGGGCGTGCGCTGAGAGCCGCCTGCACCCGGGGGAATTCCGAGTTTCACCTCGGGCTGGGCGAACTTGGCATTCTCGCCGCACACGATGGTGTCGCACATCATGGCGAGCTCGCACCCTCCTCCGAGTGCATAACCGGATACAGCGGCAATCACGGGCTTGCGGCAGCGAAGCACCTGCTCCCAGTTGCGGCTGATGAAGTTGCCCGAGAAGGCCTCGCTGTAGGTGAGATCTTTCATGCGGGTGATATCGGCACCCGCAGCAAATGCTTTCTCACTGCCCGTAATGACCATGACCGCAATCTCATCATTGCGCTCAAAGGCCATGAGGGCCTCGCCAAGGGCGTCCATAAGGGGATCGCTCAAGGCGTTGAGCTGCTTGGGGCGATTGAGCCGAACAAGGCCCACCCGCCCATGGGTCTCGGTCAGCACAAGGGATTCTTCGTTCATGACTGTCTCCTTTTTTTGTTCGACTCATTCGAAAAACATGCGGTGCAGGGCCTTGCCGGGATGGGTCTCGCGCATGAAGGCCTCGCCCACCAGGAAGCCTTCAACTCCATGATCGCGCAGTCGCATGACATCTGACGGCGAAAGGATTCCGCTCTCTGTGACCAG
Source organism: Burkholderiales bacterium UBA2463 (assembly GCA_002342295.1). Lineage (GTDB taxonomy): Bacteria > Pseudomonadota > Gammaproteobacteria > Burkholderiales > Burkholderiaceae_A > Hahnella. The sequence continues at coordinate 5,832 of DDPR01000017.1, read as the reverse complement.
CAGTCGGTCGGCCGGTACCTGGGGGAGGAGTGAGAGTGTGGTCTCCAGCGACGTCTCAAAGGTGCGCAGATTGCGGTTATTGATGCCCACGAGCGGCGTCTTGAGTCGTAAGGCCTGATGAAGCTCCCCTTCTTCGTGCACCTCAACCAAGACATCCATACCGAGTTCGTGCGCGCAGGACTCGAGCTCCAGAGCCTGTTGCAAAGAGAGTGCAGCCATGATGAGCAGCACGCAGTCGGCGCCCCAGAGCCTCGCCTGCGCCACCTGGTAAGCATCAATGACGAAGTCCTTGCGAAGTACGGGAAGGCTGCAGGCGCCACGCGCTTCAATGAGGTGATCTTCGTGCCCTTGGAAGTAGTCTCGGTCGGTGAGAACCGACAGGCAGGCCGCACCGCCCTGCTCATACTGTTGGGCAACCACCCCTGGGTTGTAGTACTCGCAAATTACACCCTTGGAGGGACTTGCCTTCTTCACCTCCGCAATGACCGCGGGCTGTCCAGAGGACATCTTTGCTCGCATGGCGAGCTCAAAGCCTCGGGGCTGATGAGTGGGCTCCCCGGACAATGCTCTGAGCCGGCTGCGAACCTCAGACTCCGGCAACTCGATTTTCGTCTGAGCCACCTCCCGAGACTTGGTTTCGAGAATGGCCCGCAGGATGTCTGGCGTCTGAATCATGCTGCGCGGGTGAAGGCTACAAACTCATCCAGCTTCTTAGCGGCCGCACCGCTCTGCAAAACAGCGCGCGCCTGGCGAATGCCGTCAGCCAGGCTCGTGGCCACATCCGCGGCCCAGAGTGCCGCGCCGGCATTCATGGCCACGATGTCTCGAGCAGGCCCAGGCTCATCTGCCAAGGCTGACTTCAGCCGGGCGAGGGCCTCGTCCTTGTTTCTTGCGGATAGGCCCCTTTGAAGGTCCTCGGCGCTGTAGGCGGGTACACCGTATTGCTGAGCAAAGACGAGCCGCTCATGAATATCGCCGTCTGACGTGAGTTCGGCCAAGAAGGTTTCGCCCTCGATGGCGATTTCGTCCAGGCCATTTCGGGCGTGTACAACGAGCACATGCTGCGAGCCCAGGCTGCGCAGCACTTCAGCCTGGGTGCGAACCAGCTCCGTTGAGAAGACTCCCATGAGCTGATGGCGGGCCCCGGCCGGGTTCGTTAGTGGCCCAAGAATGTTGAAAATGGTTCGCACGCCCAGCTCTTTGCGAACAGGCGCGACATGCTTCATGGCTTCGTGGTGGTTGGGAGCAAACATGAAGCCCACGCCGACCTCGTCGATACAGCGAGCAACTTGGTTGGGCGCGAGGTGGATATTGGCACCGAGTGCCTCGAGCACATCCGCACTTCCTGTGCTTGAGGACACCGCACGGCCCCCGTGCTTGGCCACTCTCGCGCCGGCCGCTGCGGCCACAAACATGGCGGTGGTCGAGATGTTAAAGGTGTGGGCGCCATCACCGCCCGTCCCGCAGAGATCGACAAGGCCCGGAATCTGCTCAAGCTGAACTGGCACAGGGGTTGCGAACTCTCGCATGACTTGGGCGGCAGCAGCGATCTCCTCGACCGACTCGCGCTTTACCCGAAGGGCCATAAGAAACGCCGCGAGCTGAGTGGGCGGCACATCTCCTGCCATCACCTGTCGCATGAGCGACAACATCTCATCTCGCGAGAGATCTTGGCGGGCCACAAGCCGGTTCAGGGCCTCGCTTAAGGGCATGGGCGTGTTCATGAGGCCTTGGCCAAGGTGAGGAAGTTTTGAAGCAACTCATGACCCTGTTGGGTCAGGATGGACTCGGGGTGAAACTGAACCCCGTGAATAGGTAAGGAGCGGTGCTCAATTCCCATAATCTCGCCGTCCTGCGCGCGCGCGGTGATGTGGAGTTCAGACGGCAGGCTGGCTGAGTCAATGGCCAGCGAGTGGTAACGCGTGACGGTGAGGGGGTTTGCGAGGCCACGAAAGACGCCCTGTCCTTCGTGCTGAATATTCGAGGTCTTGCCATGCATGAGGGTCTTGGCCCGAATCACCTGCGCCCCAAAAGCCTGCCCGATGGCCTGGTGGCCCAGGCAGACGCCCAGAAGGGGTATGGGCTTGGTCATGCGAGACAGAGTGCGCACGAGGTCAACGGAGATGCCCGCCTCGCTGGGGCTACAGGGGCCAGGGGAAATGACGATGCAGTCGGGCTCATGCGAGAGCGCATCGGCTACGCCCAGGGAGTCGTTCCGAACAGTCTGAACCTGCGCACCAAGCTCGCCAAAGTACTGAACCAGGTTAAAGGTAAAAGAGTCGTAGTTATCGACCATAAGAAGTCGCAGACCGCTCATGGCTCGAGCCCCCGCTCTGCGATCTCTGCGGCTCGAATCACAGCGCGTGCCTTGGTCTCGGTCTCCTGCCACTCAGACTCAGGCACCGAGTCGGCCACGATGCCTGCGCCAGCCTGGACAAACAAGGTTTGGTTTTTCAGCACACCTGTTCGGATGGCGATGGCCAGGTCCATCTGGCCTGAAAAAGAGAGGTAGCCGCAGGCCCCGCCATAGAGCCCGCGCTTCACAGGCTCGAGCTCATCGATAATTTCCATGGCGCGAATCTTGGGCGCACCACTGAGCGTTCCCGCAGGGAAGCTCGCGCGCAGCACGTCCATGTTGGTGAGCCCCTCCGAGAGCACACCCTCTACGTCGCTCACCAGATGCATGACGTGCGAGTAGCGCTCCACCACCATCTGCTCAGTGACGCGCACAGAGCCCACCTCCGCAATTCGACCCACGTCATTGCGTGCGAGATCAATGAGCATGACATGCTCAGCCCGCTCCTTGGGGTCAGCCTTCAATTCTTCCTCAAGGGCAGCGTCCTCCTTGGGGGTCCCACCACGAGGCCGCGTCCCAGCAATGGGACGGACGGTGACGCGTCGGCCCTCCTGACGAACGAGAATCTCTGGCGAGGCGCCAACAATCTGAAAATCCCCCATATCGTAGAAATACATATAGGGCGAGGGATTGAGCGCGCGAAGGGCGCGGTAGAGCGTGAGCGCAGAGCCCTCATAAGGCCTCTGAAGCTGCTGGGCAAGGACCACCTGCATCACATCTCCAGCGGCAATGTAGTCCTTGGCCAAATGAACTGCGCGCAGAAAGTCTTCTTTCTTGAAGTCTCGACGAACCTCTTGGGGGGCAGCCCTCTGGACGACTGGAGGCGCAAGTGCGCACTCAAGGCTCCTCACCAGAGCATCAAGCCTTTCTTGGGTTGAATCAAAGGCAGCTCTCGCGCTTATGCCTTCTTTATCAAGCGATGCGTAGACCCAGAGAGAGAGCCGCCCCGTAAGGTTGTCAAACACGGCCCACTCTTCGGTGAGCAGCAACAGGATGTCGGGCAGCCCCATGGGGTCGGGACGACGCTTGGGCTCGTCTTTATTCAGCCTGGGCTCAATGAACCGGATGGTGTCGTACCCAAAGTAGCCCACCAAACCACCAGCAAAACGGGGCAGGCCCTCGGCTGGAGCAGCTCGAAACCGCCGCATGAAAGATTCAATAAAGGCCAGTGGGTCTCCCGCGTGGGCCTGAACCTCTCGGCCGTCCGTGAGCACGCGCGTCTCCTGGTCGAAGCTTTCAATTCGAGTTCGCGCCGGCAAGCCGATGAAGGAGTAGCGGCCAAAACGCTCTCCGCCCACCACCGACTCGAGCAAAAAAGTGCTTGGGCAAGCAGCAAGCTTGAGGTAGGCCGAGAGCGGGGTATCGAGATCCGCGTTCAGGCTGCGAGAGAGGGGGATGCGATTAAAGCCCCGCTCGGCCAAACGCGAGAAGGCCTCAAATGAGAGCGAGTCACTCATTTGGCAAGTGTAAGCCTAGCGGGCGCTTGCTCTGGGCAGAAGCACCACGAGTTCACCGCGAGACCGCATGCGTCCTGCATCCTCGCCTGCTGCGACTCCCGTTCCAAAAAAAAGGTCAGCTCGGTGGGCTCCACGAATGGCACTCCCAATGTCCTGGGCAAGAACCAGTCGTGCAAGCTGCGCACCCGAGGGCAACTGGGTTCTGAGAAACACGGGCAGCCCCAGAGGCAGATGGCTCGGGTCAATCGCTATTGATCGGCCCGCTGTGAGCGGAACGCCCATGGCGCCCAGCGGTCCCTCGGAGGCATCTGCTGGGGCAGGGAGCTCACGAAAGAAGATCTTGCTGGGGTTCTGATGCAAAAGCTCATCGCGTCGGGCAGGGTTGGCCTTCACCCAGTTCTTAATGCCCTGCATGCTCGCCTGCGCGAGGGTGAGCTCTTTTCGCTCAACCAGATAGGCGCCAATCGATCGGTAGGGGTGTCCATTCTGGTTGGCATAGCCTAGCCGTATGAGGGAACCGTCAGGCAACTGAATCTTTCCCGAGCCCTGCACCTCCATAAAAAAAGCTTCAACAGGATCTTCGAGGTAAGCAATCTCAAGGCCCTTAAGCACGCCTGATCGCTCAAGCTCCGAGCGGCTTGGGTAGGGTTCAATCTTGCTGCCCTCGGGGGACTTCACCAATCGGCCCCTCAGGCGCATGGCCCGCAACTCCGGGTACTGAGAAGAGAGGTCGACCGCCACGATGTCGCCGGGGGCCCGATGCACCGGAATCTGAAAGCGCGAGCTTGGCGAGCGCGAACCCATAAGGAGAGGCTCGTAGTAGCCGGTAACAAGGTTGGAGTGGGCATCGCGCGCCTCCTTTACCTTTGAGTCGCGCACCCTGTGGGGTACAAACTCCGACTCAAAAAAGGACCGGATGGCTGCCTCGTCATCCTGGGACACGAAAAGAGAGCGCTGACAGATGGAGGCCATGGGCTCTGACCGAGCCATTAGGACCTTACAGCCCCGCTGCCAGGCAGGCCAGGCCTGCAAGAGCCCATCCTGCGACCAGCCCTCAAGTTCGGCAAAGGAGATTGGTGTGAAGCCCGAGAGGCTGGGCTCTGAGCGGCTCTGGGCAAAACCTGAGGTCATCCCAAGGACCAAGAAGATAGAGGCCAGCAGGGCGCGCACGCGCACTTTGAAGTATCGTGCGGCTAACAAAGGGAATGAAGACATCATGTGGCTAATCTTCCTTGAGGCGGGCGTCGCTTTGGCCGTGCTGATTGGCATTGTCGCTTGGACCATGCACAAGAAAAAATAGGGCGGGCTATGAGCAAACAACCCTACTGTATTGCCCCAAGCATTCTTTCGGCAGACTTTGCCCGACTGGGCGAAGAGGTGCGCGCCGTGGAGGCTGCAGGCGCAGGCTTCATTCACTTTGACGTGATGGACAATCACTACGTGCCCAACCTCACCGTTGGGCCACTGGTCTGCGCTGCGCTTCGGCCCCACGTGAGCATCCCGATTGATGTGCACCTCATGGTGTCGCCCGTGGACTCACTCATCGTTGAATTTGCAAAGGCGGGCGCCGACATCATCACCTTTCACCCCGAGGCCTCTGAACACGTCGATCGAAGCCTGCAACTTATAAAAGATCAGGGCTGCAAGGCAGGGTTGGTGCTCAACCCTGCCACCTCCCTTGACTGCCTGGATTGGGTGATGGACAAGCTCGACATGGTTCTACTGATGTCTGTGAATCCGGGCTTTGGGGGGCAAGCCTTCATTCCGAGCACCCTGGAAAAAATTAAGGCTCTGCGCTCGCGGATTGATACACATCAAGAGCGAGGCGGGCAGGCCATTCGGCTTGAAGTGGATGGCGGCATAAAGCCGGACAACATCTCCGCGGTGGCCGCAGCGGGCGCAGATACGTTTGTGGCGGGATCGGCCATTTTTGGGGCGCCAGACGGCCACGCTAAGAGCCCACCTAGCTCGCTCCCGACAGAACCGAAGACGTATTTTCAAGTTTTCAAGCGCCTAAAC
>DDPR01000006.1:77448-236517 GCA_002342295.1 Burkholderiales bacterium UBA2463 | reverse complement strand
CGTCCCCCCGCCACCCGCACCCCCCTCCTCGCTGAGCGGCTCTCTCGCTACACCAGCGGGGAGGTCTATTCGGATGCAGCGAGCCGAGGTCGATACGCCACCGATGCGTCGATCTATCAGGCCATGCCAATTGCCGTCCTGGTGCCCAAGCACTCTGAGGATGTTGTGGCTGCCATTGAGATTGCATCGGAGTTGGAGATCCCTATTCTTGCTCGCGGCGGAGGGACCAGCCAGTGTGGTCAGACCACGGGCGAGGCCTTGGTCATTGACAACACCAAGCACCTGCGAGCCTTGGAGGAATTCAACCTAGAGGCAGGCTATGTGGATGTTCAGCCGGGCATGGTGCTTGATCACCTTAACGCAGCGCTTCGACAGCATGGCGTCTGGTTTCCAGTCGATGTTTCCACGGCCGCGCAGGCCACAATTGGCGGAATGGCCGGAAACAACTCTTGTGGCAGTCGATCTCTTGCCTACGGGAACATGGTGCATAACGTTTTGGAGATTGATGCCTGGCTCGCCGACGGAGACCTTGCCTCCTTTGGTCTGATGAGCTCGGCGCAGGGTCGGGCAAAGCAGTTGGCGGACTTTTTAGAGGGGCTTGCTCGGCGCCTGGACCCGGAGATGGAGGCCCATTGGCCAAAGGTCATGCGCCGTGTGGGCGGTTACAACCTCGACATATTTCACAACCAGAGCGAGCGGCCTTACACCCCCGATGGCTCGGTGAATCTTTCGCATCTCTTGGTTGGAAGCGAGGGAAGTCTGGCCTACTTCAAGCGGCTCCGACTGGCGCTCTCACCTCTGCCCAGTCACAAGACCCTGGGCGTGGTGAATTTCGCTAGTTTTTATGAGGCCATGCAGAGCGCTCAGCACATCGTGAAGCTTGCCCCCACTGCCGTGGAGCTGGTCGATCGAACCATGATCGACCTGTCTCGGAGCAACCCGGCCTTTCGGCCGGTCATTGAGACCGCGCTCATCGACGTTGACGGCAAGACGCCCGAGGCCATTCTGCTGGTGGAATTCTCGGGCGAGGAGAGGGCGCCTCTCGAGAAAAAGGTGAGAGATCTTGGGGTGTTGATGGCCGATCTGGGACACCCTGATTCTGTTGTGACTCTGCTGGATGCGGGTGCTCAGAAGAATCTCTGGGAGGTGAGAAAGGCGGGCCTGAACATCATGATGAGCCTCAAGGGCGACGGAAAGCCCGTGAGCTTTATTGAGGACTGTGCAGTGCCGCTTGAGCATCTGGCTGACTACACCCAGCGGCTCTCAGAAGTCTTTGCGCGTCATGGCTCCCGAGGAACCTGGTATGCGCATGCCTCTGTCGGGACGCTACATGTGCGTCCCATTCTCGACATGCGCCGCGATGGGGCCCAGAAGATGCGGGCGATGGCTCAGGAGGCAGCGGAGTTTGTTCGTGAGTACAAGGGTGCGTTTAGCGGTGAGCACGGAGATGGCATCTGCAGAGGAGAGTGGATCTCTTGGCAGTTTGGTTCGAAGCTGACGCAGGCGTTTTCGGAGATGAAGGCGGCCTTTGACCCGCACAACCTCTTCAATCCCGGCAAGATCGTGAACCCTCCCAAGATGGATGACGCAGGCCTCTTTCGGTTTGCGCCGACCTATCGGGTCATCCCCATTCAGACCGTCCTCGACTGGTCCTCCTGGGATGTACAGAACGACCCGGTTACGGAGCAGACCTCAGCCCCCGGAACAGGCGGTGATCCGGCGCAAGGTTTTGCGAAGGCCGTTGAGATGTGTAACAACAATGGCCACTGTCGTAAGTTCGATGCGGGCACTATGTGCCCAAGCTATCGAATCTCTCGAGACGAAAAGCACCTCACGCGGGGGCGGGCCAACACCCTGCGGCTCGCGCTCTCTGGACAGTTGGGACCCGATCACTCCGGCGTGGCATCTCAGGCGGTGAAGGAGGCACTCGATCTCTGCGTGAGTTGTAAGGGGTGTCGCCGTGAATGTCCCACGGGCGTTGATATGGCCAAGATGAAGATCGAGGCCACCGCGCATCACCGCCGAGTTCATGGCCACTCGCTTCGGGATCAACTCATCGCCTGGCTCCCCATCTATGGACACTGGGTGTCGGCCATCCCCCTCTTGGGCGCCGTGCTCAATCTGAGAAATCGACTGCCGTTTTTGGCTTCCCTGATGCAGAGCCTTGCCGGCTTTGCTGCGCGTCGTGAACTCCCACATTGGCGGCGCGACACGGCCTGGCGTCAGTGCGAGGGTGTGAGTGAGGCTGATCTTTTCTCAGCCAAAAAACCCGTGGTGCTGTGGGTTGACACCTTCAATGGGTTCTATGAAACGGAGAACGTGCGCGCGGCCCTTCGGCTTCTTGAGACTGCGGGCTACTCGGTTCACATTCCGCGTAAGCGCAAGGGCCACCTCTGTTGCGGCAGAACCTTCCTGGCAACCGGAATGGTGGACAAGGCCAGGCAGACCGCCCGTGAACTCCTGGACGCGCTCACGCCCTTTGTGAAGAGGGGCATTCCGATTGTCGGACTTGAGCCCTCGTGCCTGCTGAGTCTTCGTGACGAGTTTCAGGCGATGCGCCTGGGGCAGGATGCCGTGTCGCTTGCAGCGACGGGAAAAACCTTTGAGGAGTTTTTGGTCGCTGAGGCGCAGGCGGGCCGATTCCAGCCCGTCTTTCGGGAGGCCAAACAGCCCATCTTGGTTCACGGACATTGTCACCAAAAGGCCTTCGATGTGGTGAACCCCATGCTCACTCTCTTGAAGATGATTCCCGGCGCTCAGACGAATCTCATTGAAACATCTTGCTGCGGAATGGCCGGAAGTTTTGGCTACGAGGCTGAGCACCATGAGGCATCCATGCAGATGGCCGAGCTTGCCTTGTTACCCGCGCTGCGCAAGGCGCCCGATGCCATCGTGGTAGCCGATGGCTCGAGTTGCCGTCATCAGATGAGGGACGGTGCCAGGCGCGAGGCCTTGCACCTGGCCCGCGTACTTGATATTCACTTGTAAAGCACGTTACTCAAAAAGGAGACAACATGAGCATTCGACGCAGACTTTTTCTGGCCAGCGCAACGTTGTGCGCGCTCTCGCTTGCGGCACCTGTGGCTTTAGCCCAGCCCTTTCCGACCAAGCCCATTCGCCTTGTGGTGGGCTTCGCGCCGGGCGGGGGGACCGACATCGTTGCGCGCGCACTCGCACCGAAAATCTCCGAGATTCTCGGTCAGCCGGTGCTGGTCGAGAATAAGTCGGGTGCAGCGGGAACCTTGGCAGCAGATATGGTTGCGAAGTCCCCGGCGGATGGCTACATCCTGCTGATGGGGCACTCCAACTCCAATGCGATTTCGCCCTTTGTTTTACCCAAGGTGCCCTACAACCCTGCAACCGATTTCTCCACGATTACCTATGTGGGCTACGTGCCCAACGTGCTCGTGCTTCACCCCAGCGTACCTGCTCGAAACGTTCCGGAGTTGATTGCCTTGGCCAAGAGCAAGCCGGGTCAGCTCACCTATGGGTCCTCCGGAATCGGATCTACGCAGCACCTAGCCGGGGCACTCTTTTCGAAGATCTCGAGTGTGAAGATGGAGCACATCCCCTACAAGGGGAGTGGCCAGGCGATCGTTGACTTGATTGCAGGTCAGATCAATATGAACTTCGACACGCTTCCCCCAGTGCTCGAGCATATTCGCGGCGGGAAACTTACGCCGCTGGCCATCTCCACACCCAAGCGGCTCGAGATCCTTCCTGGCGTGCCGACATTCGATGAGGTAGGTATTAAAGGCTTTGATGTAACCAATTGGTACTCGGTCATGGGCCCCAAGGGCATGTCGCCCGATGTGGTGAAAAAGATTGACGCGGCGGTGAAGGCGGCTATGGCCGATCCCAAGATTCGCGCAACACTCGATGCGCAGGGCCTTCAGACTGGCGGCCCCACGACCCCCGAGGCCTTCCAGCAGTTCCTCAAGACCGAGCTCGATAAATACGCCCGCCTGGTCAAAGAACTCAATGTGAAGGCTGAGTGAGGGCGAAATGCCCGATCAGGATCGCAGGGAGACGACGCCGACTGCCGACAGCGCACTGCCCCTGGCTGGCGTGCGCGTGCTCGATGTCTGTCAGGTGATGGCTGGCCCTTATTGCTGCATGCTGCTTGCCGACATGGGGGCAGACGTGATCAAGGTCGAGCCCCCCGGAGCGGGTGATCAGACACGATCGGCGATGGGTTTCAAGATGAAAGGGTCCGACAGTCTGGGCTTTCTCAACATGAACCGCAACAAGCGCAGCGTGGCGCTGAACCTGAAGTCTGATGCGGGCCGGGAGGTCTTCATGGCTTTGGTGAGAGAGGCAGACATTCTGGTTGAGAACTATCGACCCGGCGTGATGAAGCGGCTCGGTATTGATTACGAGGCGCTTCGGGAGGCGAATCCCGCTCTGGTCTACGCGAGTATCTCGGGCTTTGGGCAGACAGGCCCATGGGCGCATCGGCCCGGATTCGATCTCATGGCGCAGGCCATGTCAGGCGTGATGGCCATGACAGGCCACGGGGATGGTCGCCCCGTGAAGGCAGGGGTACCCGTAGCGGACATTGGATGCGCCTTGTTTGCCGCCTACGGCATCTTGTCTGCCTACATTGGGGCCCAGCGCACCGGACGTGGTCAGGCCATCGACGCATCCCTCTTTGACTCTGCTCTTGCTTTTTCCATCTGGGATAGCGCGGAGTACTGGGGCACGGGCAAGCCGCCAGAGCCTCTCGGGACCGCCAATCGAATGAGCGCCCCTTACCAGGCCGTCAAGGCTAAAGACGATTACTTCGTGATGGGGGCCACCAATCAGCGACTCTGGACCAAGCTCTGTGGTTTGCTTGGGCGGGAGGACCTTCTCGCGGATGCGCGGTTTAAGACCATCTCTGATCGTCTTGCGCATCGCGAGGTGATGATTGATGAGTTGGAGAGTGCATTCTCTAAGCAGAGCGCCCAACACTGGATTGATGCATTGTTAGAGGCTGGCATTCCGGCGGGGCCGATTCTGGACTATCCGGCGGCCTACGCAAGTGATCATGGGCGGCATCGTCAGATGAAGATCGAGATTGATCATCCCATCGAGGGCAAGGTTCCGAACATCGGGTTTGCCGTGAAGATGCAGGGCACGCCTCAGCAGGTGCGCCGCCATCCGCCCCTCTTGGGCGAGCATACCGATGAGGTGCTCACGCAGCTTGGGTATTCGCAGACAGACCGTATTCGGCTCGCTGAAGGTGGAGCCTTCGAGGTGGAGTCCTTGTGAGCATGAGGCAGGCCGCATCCTCCTCTGGCGCAGTTCGTCTTACGCTTGCGGGCCCCATTGCGCACATTGTTTTTGATCGGCCCGAGGCTCGAAACGCGATGACTTGGACGATGTACGAGGACCTCAGGCGTATCTGCGGAGACATCTCGGCTGCGCCAGAGATTCGGGTCGCGGTGCTCCGAGGCGCTGGGGGGGCCTTTATTGCAGGGACCGACATTGAACAGTTCAAGTCTTTTAATGGGGCTGAAGATGGGCTGCGCTATGAGGCCTTCATCGACGCCCACGTCGGCGCGCTCGAGCAGCTCTCGATTCCAACAATTGCCGTGATTGATGGCTGGGCCGTGGGCGGAGGTCTCGCTATTGCAGCTGCCTGCGATTTTCGAATTGCCGATGAGCGAGCGCAGTTTGGCGTGCCCATCTCGAGGACTGTTGGCAACTGCCTCTCGATGAGCAACGTGGCGCGGCTCGTTGCTCACTTGGGCGATGCGCGAGTGCGACGCATGTTGCTTCTCGCTGAGATGCTCACCACGGATGAGTTGGTGGCCTGCGGGTTCATTCGATTAGCTTGCGGCCCCGAGGCGTTGGACGGGCTTGCTCACTCCCTGGCTCAGACCCTGCTAGAGCGGGCGCCACTGACCATTCGGGCATCCAAGCGGATGCTCAATGCACTCCATCAGAGCGCTTTGCCTAGCTGCGATGAACTCGTTGCGCTCTGCTATGGCAGCCAAGACTTTGCAGAGGGTGTTTCAGCTTTCGTTGATAAGCGTCCCCCTCATTGGGGAGGGCGCTAACGACTCGTCACGCTCGCTGGAAAGAGTCGGTGGGACTGGTAGCGGCCTTGGTCGTCTACGCGAGCGATCACGATATCGCCCGAGCCCACTGCGACGCCTGTGAAGGCCTGAATGTTTACATGGTGGGTGATGAGAAGGACGGGGCGCCGGGGAGTCTGCGCAAGGCTTGAGCGGATCAGATCAACAAGCGCACGGGTCTGTCGGCGCTCCTGACTCATGTCATCAAAAAAAGAGCCAAGCGCGTCTGCGGTCTGAACGGGGCCCTTGTTGAGGAGTCGCGCTGTGTCGAGGCAGCGACACCAGGGACTGGAGTAGACAAGGCCCTCGCGAACGCCCATGCGCGCGAGCCACTCCCCCGCCCGTTGAGCCTGCTGTCGACCGAGTTCGCCCAGGTTGCGCTGGGTGGCGCAGTCAGAGAGGGAGTAGCCCAGCGGATCCCCATAGCCCGGAGCGTCTGCGTGGCGCATGAGAAGAACGTGACGACCATCTCGTAGGTCGGCGCCAAGGTCTGCTTGTGCGGCGGACACAAACGGGCCGCTGATAGTGAGAATAAGAGCGGCAAGCCAGCGAAGTTGTCTCATGTGGAACTCTCGGTTGGAGGGTGTTGGCCGGCCCAGAAGAGCATGAGAGGAGTGGCGAGAAGCCAGCCGATTCCCACCAGGACTAGTCCGAGCGTTTGATTCGTCCAGGTTGCTGCGCCCAGAGACACGCCCGCCTCATAGGAGAGTGGACCAAAGAGCGCGCCCAGCAGAGCTGCAAGTCGTTTGCGAGATTGCAGCCAGCTCATGGATTCATTCAGGGTGGTGGCAAAGAGCGCCCACAGCCCCCACATCCAGAAAGGGGAGAGCCCGGGTCGCAGCGTGTGGCCCTCGAATCCGATCAGACCCGCTTGAATGAGTGCACTGTCTAGGATGAGACCCAGACAAAGACATTTCAGAATGAGCAGGCTCTCTGCCCTGCTGTTGGGCGTCTGAGCGAGGTGAAGACACACAAACAAAATGGGGGCCACGAGAGAGATCTCGACCGCGTGAAGGGCGGTTCCCCAGACGGCCGCAACCCACCCAACTTGAAAAACGAGGAAATTCAGGAGTTTGCGCATGGCTTGAACTCCATTTTGCATCAGGATGCGAATGCCAGGGTCACACTTCGAGACTATGATCCGACTAATTTCCGACTGTTTGCGCTAACTCGTATGCAAGTGGATGCCGATAAGCAGAAGTGTCTAGAGGCGCTGGTGGGGTCTGTTCAGGGGCTTGGCGCACTGGCTCGCCCAGAGCAACTCGAGCCCATTGCGGACCTCATTATTCAGTCGATGACTGGCCCGTGGCGCAGTTTTCACACGCCCCAACATATCTTCCAGGTCGGCGAGGGGGGCGATGAGGTTGAGGTGATCTCGGCGCTGTTTCACGACATGGTGTATGTCCAGGTTGATGGGGGCATCAATCTGAACATGATGAGGTCGATCGCCCCCTTTATTCGGGAGGTGGATCAGCAGATCATCCTCGCTGATGACATCTCGCTTCTGGCCGACTCGGCTTTCAAGCTATCGCTCTCACTCTTTGGATTCCAGCTCGGCCAGAAGCTTCACCCCATGGCCGGCCAGAATGAGTTTCTCAGTGCACTGCTTGCTGCAAAGGTGCTCGAGGGCATTCTCCCTCTTTCAGTGATTGCACAGGTTGTCGCGTGCATTGAGGCGACCATCCCCTTTCGAGCTCCTGACGCCTCGGGCAAGACCTGCTCGGACACTCTCTTTGAGAGCCTTCGTCGGGTCAGTCAAGAGCACGGCTTTGGCTGGTCAGATGAGGAGACACATGCTCTTGTGAGGCGCGCAGTGCGACTGAGCAATCGAGACGTTGAGAACTTTGCGAGCGAGCAGGCTACGCACTTTCTCGACAACACCTGGAACCTCATTCCCGAAACGAACCACGACCTGCGGCGGGCTAGTCACTACACGGCCAAGGGATATCGGGTCTCTCTTCAGAAGATGGAGGGCTTTCTCAACTTCCTGAAGGCCGAGGCTGTGTTTCGGCAGTATGGGTCTGAGCCGTCCGACGAGCACTTTTCGCTTCTACTTTCTAGGGCGCGTCGGAACCTCGAGATCGCCCGCCTCTATCTGGGCATGAAACTCACCTCGATCGCTGTGCTTGAGGCCCTCTCCCTGCGTATTGGTCGAGAGGTCTCGGTTTCGATGATGATGGGTGAGCGACCGCTGGAGGGTCAGCCCTCGGCGGGCCTCGAATCTTTTCTGCCGCCGGTCGAGCAGCCTGTGGCCTCAGTCGGCGAGGTTGAAGAGGCGGTGCTCACCATCCTTGAGCAGGGGCGGACGGTCGCCTCCGACTATGACGTACGGAATTCACCCATTGCAACCTTCATGACCAAGTCCGTCGGCTTCTCGGTGATGAGGCAACTGCTCGTGATGGCTCGGGCGTTTTTCAAGGGCGAGGTGAGCGCGGAGGACTTCTTGGCATCAGCCCCCAAGACACTCATCGATTCCCTCGTGGATGCATTTGTGCGTCTGTCTGACGTGAGACGCGAGAGCCTATTGGGGAACTAGGCTCTCGACGAATTTGCTCACCCGAAGAAGCTTTTCATCCTCCCGGTAATTGCCCACAAGCTGGATGCCCAGAGGCAGCCCAAGGGAGGACCTCTTAAAGGGAAGGGTGATAGATGGCGTGCCAAGAAAACTCCAGAGCGCACAAAAGATGGGGTCACCCGTCCATGAGAGACCTTTTGGCGCCTCGCCCGTTGCCGGGGCGGTGAGAAAGGCATCGAAGCGAGAGAAGTAGGAGGCTACTGCCTTGCGAAGCGCTTTCTGACGATCGCGGGCCTCAATGTAGGCCACTGCCGAGTGCGCACGACCCTTGGTGACGAGGTCTCGAATGTGCTCGCCCAGCATGTTGGGGTGATGCTCAAAATGATTCTTATGTGCGACGGCCCCCTCGCACTCCATGATGAGGTTCATGTTGGTAAGACCTGCCCAGAAGGCGTCTGGCAGGGTGAGCGATTCAAGGGTGGCTCCACCAGAGCGTAGGCACTCCGCACACTCTGCGAGGACGGCAGACTGCTCCGAACTCAGCAGGTGATCGTGGGGGGTCGAGAGCAGAGCGATCCTCGGTCGAGGTAGGGCTGGGACACCCGACTCCACGTCGAAAGAGAAGTCGTCTAGGACGATCGATTCGTCCTCGATTGCGTCGCGATTCTTCAAGAGGCTGAGGGCCAGGGCTGCATCGTCTACCGAGCGGGTAAAAAAGCCAATGTGATCAAGTGAGCCGGAGAGCGGGTGAACACCCTCTTTGGGCGTGGCTCCGTAACTGGCCTTGAGGCCGACGACTCCGCAAAAAGCTGCTGGGCGGATGATCGATCCTTGCGTCTGAGACCCCAGCGCCAGGGGAACGATTCCTGCAGCGACCGCCGCCGCTGAGCCACTCGAAGAGCCCCCGGGTGTGTGTTCGCTGCTCCAGGGGTTGGTTGTCGGCCCCGGGCTGCGCCACGCGAATTCCGTGGTGACGGTCTTTCCAAAGATGACGCCGCCCAGTGCGCGAATCCTCGTGATGATGGATGCGTCGCGCTCGGGGGTGACGCCTTTGTAGATGGGGGAGCCGTTGGTGGTTGGCAGATCCACCGTGGCGATGATGTCTTTCACGCCCACTGGAATGCCACAGAGGGGACCAGGTTTTACCTGCTGCGTTATTGAGGCGCTCGTGGCTCGAACCACGAAGGCCTTCAGAGAGGGCTCGATTGCATCAGCCCGGTCTGAAGCCCGAGACAGAAGGGTCTGGGGGCTAAGCGCCCCGCTCTTGATGAGTCTGCAGGCCTCCAGAAGGCCAGGGAATGTTGTCATGGGGCGCGTCTATTTGGTGGGTCGGGCGAGACTCGAACTCGCGACCAACGGATTAAAAGTCCGCTGCTCTACCGACTGAGCTACCGACCCCAGACGAAAGCCCTCTAGTCTATCGATCGGCCTCTGCTCGGTCAAACGACGCTAGTGACTCGCATCGCTGCCTTGCAGCAGGCGAAGCCCAATCCAGGCGCCAGACAGAATGGCAAGGGTGCTCATGATGGAGCCCAGTGACAGGAGAGACAGCCCGCTCAGTCCGTGACCGATCGTGCAGCCCATAGCCGTTCCACCCCCAATGCCCATGAGGGCCGCGCCAAGAAGGTGTCGGGAGAGATCCGATGTCGAGGCGAACCCTCCCCAGCGGAAGGACCCATTGGATTTGGCGCTGACGAAGGCGCCCAGTACGGTGCCAACCACCGTGGCAATTGCAAAGGTGATGGTCTGGGACTTGTCGGTCGTGTAGATGAGCACTTCAAGCGTGTAGGCGAGCGGACCTACAAAACTGAGGCCCTCAGGTGCCTTGTTGTTTGTTGCGAGGTAGGTTCGCTCAAGCGTGAGGGGATGCTCCTCGATGAAACCGAGGTAGCCCGTGACGAACCAGCTGATGACGATGAGCGCACCAATACCCGCTGCACCCCAATGCTCACGGGCCTTGCGGCCAAGGGCCTCTCGATCCCAGAGTGCAAAACCGAGCAGGGCCAGTGCCATGAGGCTGGCCACAAGGAGCCGAAGAGAGGGGCCCGCCTCTGATGACTGTATCGCCCAGGCCGCAAGCGAGGGCAGGTCTTGGCGGGTGGGGAGTGCGAAGGCGAGTTGATCGACGGTCTGCGTGCGAAGAAGCGCGACCACGCCGCGAAAGGTCATAAAGGCTGTGAGGGCCATTACGAGAAAGACGACGAGTGCCTTGAGGCTGCCCTCACCGATACGCACCAGCGTTCGTGCGCCACAGCCAGAGGCAAGCGTCATCCCCAGACCAAAGAGGAGCCCCCCAATCAGACCAGAAGCAAGAAGAAGTCTCGTGTTCGTGTAGAAGACTGCGCCGCTATCGAGCAGACCCAGCAGG
Organism: Burkholderiales bacterium UBA2463; assembly: GCA_002342295.1. Taxonomy (GTDB): domain Bacteria; phylum Pseudomonadota; class Gammaproteobacteria; order Burkholderiales; family Burkholderiaceae_A; genus Hahnella. Next base: position 225,572 of record DDPR01000006.1, on the reverse strand, counting down.
ATGAGGGCTTGCGTACCCATCAGGGCAACCGCCATGGCAAGCGCATAGGCCCTGAGGCGAGTGGCACTGCCCATCACCACCCAGTCGCTCATCGCGCCCAGAACACAAAAGCGCGCGTGCTGCGCCAGCACGCCAAATCCCATCCCAATCGCAAGTCCGCAGATCACCACCAGACTGCGAAGACTCTCAACCTCCTCGATTGAGGGCAGGGGGCTCACGGTTTGCCTGCGCCACCCAGGGTTTTGAGGCGAGTGCTCGCGGTCTTGGCCTGCTCGGTTCCGGGAAAGCGCTTCATGACCGATTGAAGGGTGGACTTGGCCTGGGCCGACTTTCCAGATTCCGCGAGCGCGCTCGCAAGGGTGAGCATGGCGTCCGGCGTACGAGGGTGGCTGGAATAGCGCTCGGTCAGTTGAGAGAGCGATTTGATTGCAGCATCAGCATGCTTGAGTGCGTACTGAGAGACGCCCTCGTGAAAGAGCGCCCATGGGTAGAGGGCAGAGCCCGGAAAGCGCTGCATCATCTGCTGGAATGTTTTGACTGCGCCAGCTAAATCGCCCGAACCCATGAGGCCTCTTGCCTTTTCGTAAGCGGCGAGTTCGTCGGGCTGAACCGAGAGGGTCTTGCCGTCGATCTCAACTGTCTTGGGCTCCACCTGGCCTAGACGCCCCTCGAGCCGCTGGATCTGCTTTTCAAGGGATTCAAACAGTTCTTTTTGTTGTTGACGCGTCGTATTGGTGGTTTGGCCGGTCTGCTCAAGGCTGCCGCGAAGGGCGGCCTGGTCAGCGCGAAGTTGCTCGATCTGCCTCAGTAGGTCGAGTTGTGTGGCCTCGAGGCGCTCGGCTTTAGCCCTGAGTTCGGTTCGGAGATCGATGATGGCTCTGCGAGCCTCGTCGTCTGCGAAGAGTTGTGCATGAGCGTGGGGGGCACCAAGCCACAAGACGATGGTGGCGGCCAGGGCATGAGATGGGCGCATGGCGGCCTTACTTGAGGATGAGGTCTGCGCGACGGTTCTGTGCGAAGGCGGCCTCATCCCTGCCTAGCGCCATGGGCTTTTCTTCCCCGTTGCTCACGGCCTCGACGCGCTGCTCTTGCGCCCCGAGAATAGAGAGTGCTTTTCGCGCGGCTTCGGATCTGCGTTGGCCGAGAGCGATGTTGTACTCCTCTGTTCCTCGCTCGTCCGTGTTGCCCTCAATGAGAAGACGCACATCTTTGTTCTCTTTGAGCAGGCGAGCGGTGGCTTCTAGCAGAGGCTGGTACTCGCTGGCGATGGTGACTGCGTCATAGCCAAAGTAGATGGACGCGCGTCCATCGGCTGAGAATCCAGCCGCCTTGAGACGCTCTGCGCTGATTCCTGCCACCCCACCAGTGGGGGTCGGCTCCAGCGCTCCCGTTCGAGTGTCAATGTTTTGAATGGGAGCGCCACCCTGAGACGCACCCTTCGCGCCTTTGTCATCGAGGCTCACACTGGAGCAGGCGCTCAGCACGAGGCCCAGAGTGCCCGCGAGCATTAGTTGTCGGCTGATCGAAACAAGGCGGGTCATGGCGCGTCTCTCTTAAATGATTATTGAGGCAGCTTGCCCCAGGCGGGATTGCGAATGCCTCCGGTATCGAGGCTCATACGGGTGCGAATCTTTCCGTCGACGGACACGGCCGAGAGCGAGTCGCGTCCATTGACGCGGCTTGAGAAGATGATCCAGCGACTGCTGGGGGCAAAGCTCGGGGAATCGTCCTTGGGGCCATCACTCACGACTATGTCTTGTCCCGAGGAGAGGTCTCGCACGCCAATCACGAAGCGGTTCTCACGACGGCCCACATAGGCCATGAGCTTTCCGTCTGGGCTGATCACGGGGCGCGCGTTAAAGGGACCGTTGAAACTCACCCGCTCGGCAGGGCCGCTACCGTCTGCGGGCATTCGATAGATCTGGGCGCTGCCGCCTCGGTCTGAGGTGAAGTAGATGAGGCGACCATCGGACGAGAAGGTGGGTTCGGTGTTGATGGTTGCGCCCGTGGTCAGGCGAGCGAGATTGCTGCCATCGGGGTTCACGGTGTAGATCTGAGAGCTGCCATCTTGGGTAAGCACGACCGCAAGCCGCCTGCCATCTGGCGACCAGGCGGGCGCGCTATTGCTGCCCTTCTGGTTGGCAACCACGGTGCGCCGCCCCGAGGCAAGCTCATGGGAATAGACCACGGGCTTGCCTGTCTCAAACGACACGTAGGCCAGGCGAGTGCCATCGGGAGACCAGGCCAGCGAAATGATGGGCTGAGTAGAGCGAAGCGCAGGCTGGGCGTTCTCGCCATCGGAGTCGGCAATCACGAGCACCTGCTGAGCACCCTCTTTCTTTACATAGGCCAGCCGTGTGGAGAAAAAGCCCGGCTCGCCGGTGAGCTTCTCGTAGATAAAGTCGGCCATGCGATGGGCCGAGCGGCGAGCATCCAGGGTGGTGGCGGGTGTGGTGAAGGTGAGCCCGCCAAGATCCTCCTGGCGAGACGTATGTAAGAGTCGAAAGCGCAGCTCGACGCGACCATCTGAGAGGGCATTCACATTGCTTGCCACCAGCGCGTCAGCGCCCGCGGCCTTCCACTTGGAGAAGAGTGCTGGAGTCTGAGCAACCGCCTCGGTGAGAGGTGGGTCTTGTGGGCCGACGGGCAGGAGCGAGAAGGCGCCGGTTCTTGAGAGGTCCGCCGAGGCGACCTCCAGCACTGTCTCCGAAAAGACGCGCTGCTGAGGGCTGGCTGCAGGAGAGGGAAGGGCAATGGGGATGACGCGGCTGCCCGAGGTGGTGATGTCGATCCGAAGGCCGTTGCTGGCCCAGGCGGAGGGAGACAGGGCAAGGCAGAGGAGGATAAGGAGCGCACGGAACATAGTGCCCCAAGTATAGGTAACTCGAGGCCTAGTTTCTATTTCGGTGCCTTATCTCAATGCTCAGCACGCGCACGCCCTCTGGCGGACTGGGCAGGGTGTCGATCTGCTTGAGTGCGGCAAGCACGGCCTCGTCATAGCTCGGGCTATCGCTTCTTGATATGACTCGTACATCGGTGATCTGGCCCGTGGGCAGCAGTTTGATGTCGAGTTTTAAGTCGCTGGTGTTTTTGCCTCGGTAGGACACTCGGCTATCGATCATGGCGCGAACGCGATCGACCCATTTGGCCTCTGCGCCGGAGCGCGCACCTTGTTCAACACCCGATTGCACACCCGCCTTGGTGACGATGTCCTTGCCCGCGTCTGCTCGTTTGGCCTTGGGATCGAGGCCAAGCCGTGCAAGCTCGGCAGCGCGTTGCTCCTCGAGTTTCTTGGCCTTCTGCGCCTTGTCTTTTTCTGCCTTTAACTGCGCCTCTTTCTTGGCCGCAGCCTGCTGCTTTTGCAGCTCCTCCTTCTTTTTTGCCTCCTGCTGCGCCTTCTGTTTTTTCTGAAGGGCAATCTCTGCGTCGGTCGGTTCTGGGGGTGCCCGCTTCTCCGGCGCGGGGCTGGGGCTGTTTCGAGTGGCGGTGTTTGATGGACGCTCTGCGGGAAGGCTCGACCAGAGCTCAGCCTGAACAGCCTCGGGCGGACTCTGAGACCAGTCTAGGGAGATGATGAGTGCGAGGAGAAGAAGGAGATGGACAGCAAGGGAGCCGCCGAGCGCTCTTAGACCATCTGCCTCATAGGCCTGCTCTCGGTGAAGAGCGAGCATGCCTACTCCTGTCGCACGGCAAGCCCCACTCGCCCGATTCCTGCGGATTGGAGCTTCGAGAGCGTCTGGGCCACAAGCTCATAGCGAACATCGCGCTCGGCCATCACGATGATCGGTGTGCCTGACTGGGGGCCGAGCTGCCTGAGTCGGTCAATCATTTCGGCCTTGGAGGTAGGCTGCTCCTGAGCACCCTGCTCGCGTTTGCGAAGGGCGTGGCTGCCGTCTTTTCGAATAATGACCTCAATTGCGGAGATCGGGTCCTGCGCTGATTGGCCCACGCGAGGCAGATCGATGCTGCCTGTCACAATCATTGGTGCTGTGACCATGAAGATGATGAGAAGTACGAGCGTTACATCGATGTAGGGAACAACATTAATCTCGCTCATCATGCGTCGTCTGCGGCCCCGAAAGGATGCGCTGTGACCTCCCATGGCTAGGCCTGCCGCTGAAGAATGTTGGAGAACTCTTCCATGAAGGTCTCAAACCGGATGGAGAGTCGGTCAACGTCGGTCGTAAAGCGGTTGTAGGCCACTACCGCCGGGATGGCCGCAAAAAGACCAATGGCGGTAGCTACCAGTGCCTCTGCAATGCCCGGGGCGACGCTTGCCAGCGTGGCCTGCTGGATGTTGGCCAGACCCGTGAAGGCATGCATGATTCCCCAGACGGTTCCGAAGAGGCCCACATAAGGCGAGACGGATCCCGCGGTGGCCAGAAAGGGCAGTCCTCGCTCCAACCCATCGAACTCGCGCTGGCTCGCCGCCCGCATGGCGCGTCGGGCGCCCTCAAGCTGGTTAGCGGACTGCGCACCAGGCTGCTTTCTCAGTTTTAAATACTCACGCATCCCTGCCTCAAAGACGCGGGCGAGACCATCGCCATGGCGGCCCCGAGTGGCCTCGTCGTACAACACCATGAGGTCGCCCCCCGACCAGAATTCTTTTTCAAACGCCTCGGACTGGCCCGAGACCCGCTTGATGACTTGGTACTTTTTAAAGATGACGGTCCACGAGTAGATCGAGATTGCGACGAGCGTGAGGATGACCAGCTGAACCGGCAGGCTGGCTTGGAGGACCAGCGCAAGAACAGAGAGGTCGGCAGGAGCATTCATGGAGCGGTGATCCTTCAGAGAAGAGTGTCGGTGGTGGAGCCCGTCTGGGGTATGCGTCCGAAGTGCTGGTAGGCCGCAGATGTCGCTACTCGTCCGCGCGGCGTTCGCTGCAGAAAACCTCGCTGAATGAGGTAGGGCTCCAGCACATCTTCAATGGTGTCCTTGGCCTCCCCAATGGCCGCCGCGAGGTTGTCGATGCCAACCGGCCCGCCATCGAACTTATCCAAGATGGCCTCGAGGAGGCGCTGATCCATGAGATCGAAGCCCTGCTGATCGACCTCCAGCATCGAGAGTGCGGCATCGGCCACGGCCTGTGTGATTCGACCCGACGATTTCACCTGGGCGAAGTCACGCACGCGCCGAAGCAGACGGTTGGCAATTCGAGGGGTTCCACGGGAACGTCGTGCAATCTCTTGCGCACCCTGCGCATCGATGTCGGCCCTCAGAAGGCCCGCTGAACGCTCGACGATGATGGCGAGCTCCTCGGGGGAGTAGAACTCAAGGCGAGACACAATTCCAAAGCGATCTCTTAAAGGGTTCGTGAGCATGCCTGCTCGGGTGGTGGCGCCCACGAGGGTGAAGGGCTGCAGGTCAATCTTGATGCTTCTTGCAGCGGGACCCTCGCCAATCATGATGTCAATCTGATAGTCCTCCAGTGCTGGATAGAGGATCTCTTCCACCACGGGGCTGAGGCGATGAATCTCATCAATGAAGAGCAGGTCATTGCGCTCAAGGTTGGTGAGTAGCGCGGCCAGATCGCCAGCCCGCTCAAGGACAGGGCCCGAGGTCTGGCGAAGATTCACACCCAGCTCGCGCGCCAAGATGTGGGCGAGCGTGGTCTTGCCCAGGCCGGGCGGACCAAAGAGCAGTACATGGTCAAGCGCCTCTGCCCGCTCCTTCGCAGCTTGAATAAAGATACCGAGTTGGTCCTTCACCTTGGGCTGACCGATGTAGTCGACAAGCCGTTGGGGGCGCAATGCCCGCTCGAGGCTCTCCTCGTTCTGAGCGGAGGCCTCTGCGTGAACGAGCCGATCGCTCAGGCCGGGTGAAGTGGGGCGAAGATCGTCATGTTCGATCATTCCCCTAGTCTAACGGGCGAGCGCCTTGAGGGCGTGCCGTATGCCCTCTTCCACTCCGAGGCCCTCTGGAATGGAGCGCGCCGCGAGGGCTGCCTCTTTTTCTGAATAGCCCAGCGCCATGAGTGCGTGCAGCACATCCGCTGAGGAGGGGACTGAGGACCCCGAGGGGGACTGAGCGCCCAGCGCGTCGGCAAGCTTTCCTCTGAGTTCAAGCACGAGCCGCTCGGCCGTCTTCTTTCCGATACCGGGGATTCGAGTGAGTGCCTCCGGTGTTTGCATGGCGATGGCCCGGGTGAGCTCATCGACCGAGAGGCCAGAGAGAACTGCCAAGGCGATGCGAGGCCCCACACCGGAGACCTTGATGAGCTGGCGAAAGGCGTGGCGCTCGGCCTCAGAGGCAAAGCCGTAAAGCAGCTGGGCATCTTCGCGAACGACAAAGTGGGTGAGCAGGACGATCTCCGATCCCAGGGGGGGCAGCCCATAGAGCGTGCTCATGGGCACCTCGACGTCGTACCCCACGCCCTGCACGTCAACGAGAAGGCTCGGGGGTTGTTTGCTCAGAAGCGTGCCGCGGAGTCGACCGATCATGGTTGCTGAGCATGCCAGAAGGCCAACGCGCAGGCGAGCGCATCGGAGGCATCCGCATTGGGTGTTGAGGAGAGCTGAAGAAGGCGGCAGACCATGGCTGCGACCTGCTCTTTGCTGGCGCGTCCTGTGCCCACGATGGACTGTTTAATTTTGAGTGGCGTGAGCTCTGCGATGGGGAGTTTTCGGGCGGCCAGCGCCGCGATGGCCACGCCGCGGGCCTGTCCCAAAGAGAGCGTGGAGCGCGGGTTCACGTTCACGAATACGCGCTCAATGACTGCCGCCTCGGGCTGGTAATGATCGAGGAGCTCTTGCATGCCTGCGTAAAGCTCGCCCAGCCGCGCAGGCTCATCAAGAGACACGTTGGGGCGAATGACGCCGCTGCCCACATAGCGAACCTGATGACGTCCCTGGGTCTCGATGAGGCCGAATCCGGTTCGCCGCAGTCCCGGATCAATACCCAGAAGGCGCATGAAGCCTAGTGCCGGAAGTGACGCATACCGGTGAGCACCATGGCCAGGCCACGCTCATTGGCTGCGGCGATGACCTCATCGTCTCGAACCGACCCGCCCGGCTGCACCACGGCAACAGCGCCTGCATCGGCCACCACATCCAGGCCATCCCGAAATGGGAAGAAGGCATCAGAAGCAGCGACGGACCCAGCCAGGGTGAGGCCCGCATGACCTGCCTTGATGGCAGCGATGCGTGCGGAGTCGAGCCGGCTCATCTGGCCTGCACCCACACCCATGGTCATCTGGTCTTTGCAAAACACGATGGCATTGCTCTTCACCCAGGTGGCCACTTTCCACGCAAAGAGCAGGTCGGCGAGCTGATCTGGTGTGGGCTTGCGTTCGGTCACCACCCGAAGGTCTTCGGCCCGCAACGTGTTTCTATCCGGAGTCTGAAGCAGCAAGCCACCGCTCACACGCTTGATGTCTAGGCCCTGGAAGACGGCGTCGTCCTCGCCAAGGGGCACACGCAGAAGGCGAAGGTTTTGTTTTTCGGAGAAGACCTTGAGCGCAGCGGCAGAAAACGCGGGTGCGATGATGACCTCTGCGAATTGTTGGCCAATCGCACGGGCCGCCGTCTCGTCCAGTTCTGCGTTAAAGGCCAGAATGCCGCCAAATGCAGATGTTGGATCGGTCTGAAAGGCGCGCTTGTAGGCCTCGAGGGGCGATGCGGCAACGGCCACACCGCAGGGGTTGGCGTGCTTCACGATTACGCAGGCCGGTTCTGCGAAGCTGCGAACACACAGCCATGCAGCATCTGCGTCCGCGATGTTATTGAAGGAGAGTTCCTTGCCCTGCAGCTGCGTGTAGCGCGAGAGGCAGCCGTCTTTGGCGTCGCTGTCTCGATAGAAGGCTGCATGCTGATGCGGGTTCTCGCCATAGCGCATGTCCTGATGCTTGTGGACCTGAAGACTGAAGGTGCTGGGCAGGGCACTTGCTGTTGCAGGGTCTTGGGGAAGAACCGTGTTGTGCTGTGGGTCTTGCGTCGAGGCATCGAGGGCGGGAAGGCCGTTGAGGAAGTTGCTGATTGCGCCGTCATAGGCCGCTGTGTGCGCAAAGGCTTTGGCCGCGAGCCGCTGGCGGGTGGCGAACATGAGCTGGCTTTGGCCTCCCCGAAGTTCGGAAACGAGGGGCTCGTAGTCACTCGGGTCGACCACGACGGCCACACCATCATGATTCTTGGCTGCTGCACGCAGCATTGCAGGCCCCCCAATATCGATGTTTTCAATGACCTCCTGATAGGCCGCACCCGGTTTTTTGAGTGTCTGACGAAAGGGGTAGAGGTTGACCACAAGCAGGTCGATGGGCTCGATGCCCGCCTCAATCAACTGCTGCATGTGCTGAGGAAGATCGCGCCGAGCCAGCAGGCCCCCGTGCACATTGGGGTGCAGGGTTTTTACGCGTCCATCGAGCATTTCGGGAAAGTGGGTGATGTCCTCGACAGGCGTAACAGGAAGGCCAGCTTCTTTGAGGGCCTGAGCCGTGCCGCCCGTTGAGAGCAGAGTGATGCCTAAGTCGTGCAGCGCGCGAGCCAATTCGAGGATGCCCGACTTGTCGGAGACCGAGAGCAGGGCTCGACGAACTGGAATGAGGTTTGGTCGGGGGTTGAGAAGGGATGAGGCTGCGAGCTGAACCATTAGGTCTCCGAGGCGGCAATGCGGTACTGGGCGAGCTTCTTGCGAAGGGTGTTTCGAGATAGACCGAGCAGACTCGCCGTCTTGCTGAGATTGCCCTGGCAGCGCGAGAGAGCGTACTTCAGCAGGGGCGGCTCAATGGCCTGCTGAACCATCTCGTAGACGGGGTGGGGCTTCTGGTCTCCGAGCTGCTCAAAGTAGAGATCGAGGCAGGCCACGAGTGTTTTATCAAGGCGCGGGTCGTTGTCGTTGCGGGTCATGCTGCTTGTCTCTGGGGCTGACTGAATTGGGCAAAAAACTCATCTACGGCGTGGAGTTGCGCTTCGGCCGTCTGCGCCGCATGAATACGCTCTCGAAAGACCTTCGCGCCGGGCAGACCTCTGAGCGTCCAGCCAATGTGCTTTCGCGCCGAGCGCACTCCAGAGTACTCCCCGTGGAATGCATAGTGGTCGAGCAGATGCTCGTGAAGCCAGCCCGCGATCTGCTCCTCTGAGGGGGGTGCTCGCAGCTCACCAGTCCTCAGGTAGTGATACACGCTTGCATAGAGCGAGGGGTTGCCCTGGCCGGCACGACCAATCATGACCGCATCTGCGCCCGTGATGGCGAGCACCTCTGCTGCCTTCTGGGCGGAGTCAATGTCTCCGTTTGCGACCACGGGGATGCCGACTGCCTGCTTAACCGCTGCAATGGTGTCGTACTCGGCCGCACCCATGTATTTGTCCTCCCGTGTTCTGCCGTGCACCGTGACCATGGCAACGCCAATGGACTCTGCCATTTGGGCAAGTTGGACTGCGTTGCGCTCTGCTGCGCTCCAGCCCGTGCGCATTTTTAGGGTCACGGGCACACCCGTGCCCTCAGCGGCCCGCACGACGGACTCAAGAATCGCCCTCACCAGCGCCTCGTCCCGCATGAGTGCGGAGCCTGCCGCCTTGTGGCAAACCTTTTTTGCTGGGCAGCCCATGTTGATGTCGATGACCTCTGCCCCGCGGTCGATGTTAAAGCGTGCGGCCTGACCCATCATGTCTGGGTCTGCGCCAGCAATCTGAACGGCCTTGGGCGAGGGCTCCCCATCGTGATTGATTCGTCGGCTCGTTTTTTCGGTGGCCCACAGTAGCGCGTTCGATGCGGCCATTTCGCCCACCGCGTAGTCTGCGCCGAGTCGCTTGCACAGCAGGCGAAAGGGCCGGTCGGTGACACCGGCCATTGGGGCCACGAAGACGCGGTTGCGGATGCGATGGCGGCCGAGTTCGAGCGGGGTGAGAAAACGCTCCCGAAGTCGAGTGAAGGCTGGTGTAAAGAAGGCTTGCATGTGTCTTACTGCGCCTCTCTCATGAGCGACTCGATCTCTGCAGGTTCAACAGGAACATCACGAGTGATGAGCTCGCAGCCGTTGTGCGTCACGAGGGCATCGTCCTCGATGCGAATTCCAATATTCCAGTAGGCCTCAGGAATGTCCTCGGCGGGTCGAATGTAGAGTCCAGGCTCTAGTGTGAGGACCATACCCTCTTGGAGTGGTCGGGTGTAGTCGCCCACATCATGGACATCCAGTCCCAGCCAGTGGCCCGTTCGGTGCATGTAGAAACGCTTAAAGGCGCCCGATGAGACGGCTTCGTCGAGGGACTGCCTAGGCAGAAGTTTGAGGTCCATGAGGCCCTGGGTGAGAACCCGAACGGCTGCATCGTGAGGGGCCGAGAAGGCCGCGCCCGGGCGAGTGGCCTCGGCTGCGGCGTTCTGCGCAGCCAGGACCACCTCATATGCGGCTCGTTGCTCAGGCGTGAACCGCCCATCGACGGGAAATGACCGGGTGATGTCGCTCGCATATCCATCGAGCTCGCAACCCGCATCGATGAGCAGCATTTCATGGGCCTGCATGACGCGAGGGCCCGCGCGATGGTGGAGGATGCAGGAGTGGGGACCCCCCGCCACGATGGAGCCGTAGGCAACCGACTGTGCCCCCTTGGAGCGAAAGTGAGCAAGCAGGACGGCCTCAATTTCATGCTCTGCCCGACCGGGGCGTGTAGCCCGCATCGCAAGGCAGTGCGCTTCTGCTGAGATCTTCGCTGCGCGCCTCATGGTGCCCTGCTCATCTGAGTCTTTGATGAGCCGCTGTTCGGCAACGAGCTCGCCGAGATCAATTTGTCGACTTGGGGCAATAACGCCAGCCCGAGCCCCTGAGCGAGCAGTGCCCATCCATCGGCGCAGGGTGCTGTCGAACTCGTCTGAGTGGGCCCACGGGGCCACAACCGCCCGGCAGCCTTTGAGAAGGGTTGGCACCTCCACGTCGCATTGGGCGTTGCTCAGGGCTGCGTCGAGGTGATAGCGCTCGGTGGCGGCCTGGGGCCCCACTCGAACGCCGTCCCAGATTTCTTTGTCTGGGTCTCGGTCACGACAAAAAAGGATGTCTCGGTGCTCGCCCTGTCCCTGCACGTGCATAACCAACAGGGCATCGGGCTCGGGAAAGCCGGTGAGGTAGAAGAAGTCGCTCGAGAAGCGAAACGGGAAGAGGTTGTCCCGGTTGCGAACCTGTTCGGTTCCGCTGGGGACGATGACCAGAGCGGGCTCGTGGCCGGTTTGTTGGGCAACCGCAAGCGCGAGCGCATCTCGGCGAGCTCGGTGGCGGCGGCCGTGAACGGGACCGGGGACTGGAAGGGGCTCGTGAATTGACATGGTGCAAGCGTGGGCTCAGGCGAGCGCTTGGTCAAGCGACCTGAGTCGCTCAGGTGTTCCAACATCGACCCAGATGCCGCCGTGTCGCGCACCGAAAAGCCGCTGCTCCTGGCTTGCTTTACGCAGGAGCGGGCCCAGCGCGCGTGCCTCATGAGGTACGCAGTCAGCAAAGAGGCTCGGGTGGTAGACCCCGATTCCGCTGTAGGTGAGCGCCTCAAGGGGAGTGCCTGAGGTGGCGGGCTGCTCGGGCGCCGACTGGATTGAGGACCTGACTGTTTGGAGAATGCAGGGCTCTGCATCCTCAGCAAGGGAGGGGCGCAGGAAGTCACCACTCTTGTGATGGTCTGGATTGCGCACGAGGACGAGCGCGGCCTTGGCGTGCCGGGGGAGCGACCGGGCCAATTGCGGGGCAAGGGCGAAGTTGAAGTCGGTGTAAATGTCGGCATTGACCACGAGAAACCACTCCTCTGGATGGGTCCAGGGCCGGGCCGTGGCTATACCCCCGGCAGTCTCGAGGGCGCCGGGCGGCTCTTCGCTAAAGCGAACACGAAGGTTCCAGCGCTCCCCACTGCCCACGACATCTTTGATCTGTCCTCCAAGGTGCGCAAGGTTGATCACCACCTCTGAAAAGCCCGCTTTGCCCAGGCGAGTTAGATGGTGCTCAAGCAGAGACTTGCCGCCTACACGCAGGAGGGGCTTGGGGGTATGGTCGGTGAGTGGGCGCATGCGCTCGCCACGTCCCGCAGCGAGAATCATCACCCTCATGCCTGCCGAGCCTCGAGTCGATCGAGCAGTTTGGCGAGCTTGTGAAACGGCGCATAGCGCCTTGCTACGCGCTGAGCATCCCTGAGCACCACAGGTATGTCTTTGAGGTAGCCGTGTTTGCCGTCTCGGTGAGAGAGGCGGGCAAATATGCCGAGCACTTTGAGGTGTCGCTGAAGACCCACCCACTCGAAGTCTTCCCAGAAGTCAGAGAAGTCGCCCTGCACCGGCAGGCCTTCGGATCGGGCCGACTGCCAATAGGCAATGGCCCAGTCGAGTTGCTGCGCCTCCTCCCAGGGCTTGTATGCATCGCGCAGCAGGGAGACCAGGTCGTAGGTGAGCGGGCCCACGACGGCGTCTTGGAAGTCGATGACCCCGGGGTTGCGATCGTCAACTTTCATGAGGTTTCTGCTGTGATAGTCCCGATGCACGATGACCTGGGGCGATGAACGAGCGCGCCGAGACAGCACGTCGAAGGCCTGCTCGAGCATAGCGTTTTCGTCGTCGGTCAGAGCGTGATGCTTGTGCTTGGCGACGTACCACTGGGGAAAGAGTTGCATCTCTGCCTTGAGCTTTTGCTCATCGTAGGCGGGAAGTCCCAGGGTTTGGGCCTGCGCGAGACCCCAAGACTGCATGGTCACCAAGGCTTTTATGGCATCGAGGTAGAGGAGTGGAGCCGTCTCCTCATTGAGCACACTGAGGTAGTCGGTCTGGCCAAGGTCTTCAAGCAGCAGAAAACCACGCGTCTTGTCGCATTCAAAGCGCTGAGGGACGTGCAGCCCCGCAGCCTGGAGGAGGTCAGCGACATGCAAGAAGGCATCAAGGGGCTCTTTGTCTGGCGGCGCATCCATCAGGATGAGCGAGCCGCCCGAGGGGGCCGCGTCGTGGATACGAAAGTAGCGTCGAAAGGACGCGTCGGCCGAGGCGGGCTGAATCTGGTCGGGGGAAATGCCTCTAAGAGCAAAGAGCCAGGCTTCGGCTTCGGATCGCCGGGGATCCTGAGAAAGAGTGGTCACAACGGGTTCTCCGAGCTTCCTTCCTATAATAGTTCATGCGTTTCACTGCCGTTCTTCTGGGGTTTCTCGCGGGAACCTGTATTGCCGCTGAATGCCCCCTCGATGGCAGGAGCCCGGCCGCCCTTGGCACGGGTCTTAAGATGGACCCTCGCCTCACATTCCAGAGTGCCCTGCCCTCAACGGGAAGTGTTGCGCCCACCGGGTTTTCAGATGCGCGAACACCAATGTACATGCGGGGTGACCAGGTCTCGGGACAGATGGACGACGTGGTGCAACTCAGGGGCTCGGCTGAGATGCGGCAGCTTGGAAGTTCATTGAAGGCTGACGCAATTGACTTCGCCCTGGTGCCGAACTCGGTGGTTGCAGTGGGCGGTGTCAAGCTCTTTCGTGACGGGGATCTCTTTGTGGGCCCGAGACTCGAATTGGCCATGGGCACGATGCAGGGCTACATGGACAACGTCCGATATGAGGTCTCCGAGATTAATGGCCGGGGCACGGCCGAGCGCGTGACCTTCCTGCAGCCCAAGCTCTCCCGAATGTCCAATGCGATTTACACAACCTGCCCGGCCGACCGGCCCGCCTGGTCTCTGCGGGTGCGCAATTTGCTGATGGACCAGATTAGCGAGGAGGCAGACGCAGAGGGAGCCACCTTCCTGTGGGGCGATACACCCATTGCCGATATTGGAGACTTCTCTTTTCCGGTGAACAACCGGCGGCGCACCGGGTTCTTGGCCCCCTCGTATGCGGCGACCTCCCGGCTTGGTCTGGTGGTGAAGGCGCCTTTCTACTGGAACATGGCGCCCAATCGAGACATGACGCTCTATCCCACCATGATTACGCGGCGAGGCGTTCAGCTTGGAACTGAGCTCCGATATATGGAGGCCACCCACAGGGGTATTGGCTACGTGGAGCTCCTTCCAAACGACCGCGAGCGAGGAACCTCGCGATCTCTCGTGATGTTGAGCCAGTCCACCGACTTGAGGGATGGATTCAAATTCAACATCTCTGGCACCCGCGTCTCTGACAAAGATTACTTCTCCGATTTTGGTGGTTCACTCTTGGTCGCATCACAGCGCACGCTGCCGGTACTGGCCTCGGTGTCTGGGCCGCTTGCGGGATGGAATGTATCGACAGCGGTGCAGGACTTTCAGGTCCTACAAGACGCTGCCTCCCCCGTGTTGCCGCCCTACGCTTGGCTTCCCAAGCTGGTGGCGACCAAGCAGCAGAGCGCAGTTCAGCTCGGCGGGTGGGATAACAGTCCCCTCGTTAATTGGCAGGCTATGGGCGAGGTGACGCGCTTTAGCCACCCCACCCTGGCTTCGGGTACGCGTTCGGTGGCGACAGGCAGCGTGGCCGTGCCTGACTATGTCGGCGCGGTGAGCGTGACTCCCAAGATCACCATGCATGCCACCAACTACGCTCAAGAGAAAGATGGCAGTGCAGCGGCGACCCTGGCGCGCTACAACATCTCGTCCTATGGATCGTTTGCAAACAACGTGGGCACCTCCTCTGGCTCGTATTCACGAGCCATTCCAACGGCGAGCTTGGATGCCAAGATGACCTTCGAGCGTGACCTGGCTGCCGGTGGGCGCGCCCTGATGCAGACTCTCGAGCCCCGACTCTTTTATGTGTACACGCCGTACCGTTCTCAGAGCACCCTGCCAGTCTTTGACTCCGGTGCCGCGGGCGTCAACCTGCCCCAGATTTTTTCTGAGACCTCTTTTAGCGGGCAGGATCGCGTGGCAGACCAAAACCAGATCACCAGCGGTATTACCACTCGATTCATGGATGCAACGACAGGGGCCGAGCAGCTGCGAGCCTCGATTGCGCAGCGTTTTTATTTCGACCAGCAGCGTGTGGTACTGCCGGGCCAGTCCGCTCGAACAGACAAAGAGTCGGACATTCTGGGTGAGATGAGCGCCCGATATGGACGGGCTTGGCGCTTCGATGCACTGGCGCAGTACACCCGCGCACTCTCAGTCTGGCAGGGTGCGTCGGCCATCGCGAGATACAACCCCAAAGACGGTTACACCGTGACCTCGTCTTATCGCTACACGCGAGGATCTCTGAACGCGGTTGATGTTGCCGGCCAGTTACCCATCGCCAACCATTGGTATGCAGTGGCTCGATACAACGTCTCGCTGCAGTCACGAAGCGTGTCAGATACGTCTCAGATTCCAGGCGTGATTGAGGCCCTTGGCGGCGTGGAGTACGACGGCGGCTGTTGGGTTGGTCGTATGGTGATGCAGCGCTACCGCACGAGTGCCGATCGTTCAACCAGTGCCATCTTCTTGCAGTTTGAGCTCAATGGTGTTGCTCGCGTGGGCCCAGACCCGCTGGGCGCACTCTCGCGTAGCATCCCCAATTACCGATACATCAACCGCCTTACCCCACCGCCGGCCAAGTATGACAACTATGAGTAGCCCACGGGCCACAAAGAAGTCGATGAACATTGTTTGCTATGCGTGGCTTACGCTGGCGATGCTGGGCGCATCAGGCCTTGTGAGCCCCACGAGGGCTCAGCCCACCAGTGGCCGCTCAGTGATGGTGGATCGCGTTGCGGCTGTGGTGAATACCCAGGTCATTCTGGAGAGTGAGGTTCAAAGACGCATGAGGCAGTCGGCTCAGACCCTCGCAAAATCGGGTCAGAAGCCCCCGCCCACAGCCGTTTTTCGAGAGCAGGTGCTCGATCGCATGATCACAGACTTGGCCCTGGTGCAGCGCGCATCGCAACTGGGCGTGACTGTAGATGAAACGACCCTGACGCGCGCCATTGGAACCATTGCTCAGCAGAACGGCCTTACCGTCACCGGTCTTCGTGATCAGCTCGAGAAAGAAGGCACCCCATTTGAGCGCTTCCGCGAGGACATTCGGGAGGAGATTCTGCTCGCACGGCTGCGTGAGCGAGAGGTCGATAACCGTGTTCGTGTGAGCGATGCAGAGGTGGATGCCCTTCTCGCCTCACGCGGTCAGTCGCTTGCGAGCGAAGAGGAGCTTCTCGTGCGTCAGATACTGATCGCGGTGACGGAGGCGCAGGGTGATGCGCGAGCAAGAAGCCGAGATCAGGCCCGGCGCATTGCCGAAGACTTGTTGACCAAGATTAAGAGGGGAGAGGACTTCGCAGAGCTTGCTCGTCTTAACTCCAACAGCCCCGATGCGCCGGCTGGCGGCAGTCTGGGCTGGAGAACAGCAGGTCGTATCCCAAGTCTCTTCCTCAAGAGTCTTGAGGGTGCGCAGGTGGGAGCCGTAATTGGTCCCATTGATAGTGGCGGTGGAGTGCATCTCTTAAAGCTTGAGGATCGACGCTCGCGACTTGCCTCTCAACTCGTGGATGTCTATCGAGCCAGGCACATTCTGATTCGTGTGGATGAGCAGACCAGTGAGCCCCTTGCGCTTCGTCGGCTTGCCGAGGTGAAGCGTCGCCTCTCCTTGGGCGAAGATTTTGGAGCGCTCGCCCGAGAGATCTCGCAAGATCCGGGATCTGCGGCCCGAGGCGGTGAGCTGGACTGGGCCTACCCGGGGGACATGGTTCCTGAGTTTGAGCGCGCTGCGATGAACCTGCGGGTGAGAGAGGTGAGTGAGGCCGTGCGCTCGGTCTTTGGCTTTCACCTCATCGAGGTTCTTGAGAAGCGGCGCGAGCCCCTCACCGAAGATCGCCTGCGGTTGGCTGCCCGCATGGCATTGCGAGAGCGCAAGCTTGGCGAGGCTGTTGACGAGTGGACGCGCGAGGTTCGCGCCAATACTTTCGTAGAGACCAAGAAGTCAGGAGAGTAGGGCCATGGCCGCCGCGCCCAAAAAGCGTTTTGGCCAGAATTTCCTTCACGATGCAGGGGTTGTTCGACGCATCATTCACGCGGTTCGCCCACAGGCTAATGATCGTATTGTCGAGATTGGACCTGGCCGCGGTGCCCTTACGCAGGGACTCATTGAAGGGGCCGGTCACCTCACTGCTATTGAGTTAGACCGAGACCTCGTAGAGCCCCTCGCTCAGCGGTTCGGGGATCGGCTGCGACTCATCTCGCAGGATGTTCTCACGGTGGATTTTCGATCGCTCGCCCTTGAGCTTGGGGCTCCTATTCGGATTGTGGGCAACCTGCCCTACAACATTTCGAGCCCCATCTTGTTTCATCTGCTGCCCTGCGCAGACCTCATCAGGGATCAGACCTTCATGCTCCAGAAGGAGGTGGTGGATCGCATGGTGGCATCGGAGGGCTCAAAGACCTATGGGCGGCTGAGCGTGATGCTGCAGGCGCGCTACGTCATGGAGCGTCTTTTTGTGGTGCCTCCCGGCGCCTTTACTCCAGCTCCAGCCGTTGACTCGGCCATCGTGGCCATGTACCCCTTGGCCCGCGAGGAGGTTCGCGTGAAGAATTGGGCGATGCTCGAGGCCGTCGTTACTGCAGCATTCGCCACACGAAGAAAGATGCTGCGAAACACGCTCTCTGACTATCTCTCGCGCATTGATCTGTCTGCCCTTGGGGTGCGAGAAACCGATCGAGCGGAGGATGTTCCGGTGAGTGCTTATGTGGAGATGGCGAATCAGGTCTTGGCGAGGGGTAGGCCCCAGAAAGGGTAGGGTGCCGAGATGATCTCAGTTGACCCCTCAAACCCACCTAGGTTGGGGCACTTTGCGACTCCCTTACGAGTCTGGTGACCACGTCTAACCCTTTGGTTGTGGCAGACCACGACAACGCATCGCGCGCCCGCGAGGGGTCTGCGCTGTGGGACACGATATCTGTGGGCCGGAATAGAGACTCATCCTGTATGACGTGATCTTCCCAAGAAAGCCCGAACTCCCTGAAAGCGCAACCTATGAAATCTGCGAGCGTTATCGTGACCCCGGTGGCAATCACAAAGTCCTCAGGCCTGTCTAACTGGAGCATCCGCCACATAGCGTCAACGTACTCAGGGGCCCATCCCCAGTCTCTCGAGATATCGAGTCGGCCGAGTCTCAGTTTCTCCTGAGCGCCGTTCGCTATTCTTCGAGCAGAGGAAATGATCTTCTGAGTTACAAAGCGGGCCGGCCGCAGCGGCGACTCATGGTTAAACAATATCCCGGTACATACAAAGAGGCCGTACGCCTCGCGGTAGTTATTTACTAGCCAATGGGCAGATCCTTTTGCGACGGCATATGGACTTCGCGGGCTGAAGGGCGTGCTCTCGGAGGCCCTCTCCCCCCGCGTGTCCCCAAAGCACTCGCTGGAGCCCGCGTGATAGACCCTCACCGCTTTGGTGTGAAACCGACATGCTTCCAGAACGTTTAGGGTCCCGATTACGATGCTCTGGATCGTCTCAGCTGGCTCCTCAAATGAGAGCCCTACCGAGGATTGGCCAGCGAGAAAATAGATCTCATCCGGATCACTTTTTTTGATGGCCATGAGAGTGCTCCGAAAATCTTCGGCAACCATGGACGTCAGCTTCACCTGCTCGAGGATTCCTAGCGCCTTGAGGCTTCCGACATTGCATCGAGGTGCGTCTCGGGAGGTTCCCCAAACGACATAGCCCTTGCCCAGCAGAAGTTTGGCTAAGTAGCTACCGTCCTGACCGGTTATACCGCAGATAAGCGCTGTTTTAATGGCTCATTCCTCTTTAGGCTGGACACGGGACAGAATCCCTAGTTTGCCCGACGACATTTAACACCACTTTTGGTGATTACTTTTTTAACTCGCTGCCCTGCCCAGTTAAGGAAACGCTAGCCTTTCGGTCGATATTCCTCGCTAGCGTATCGACTCAGACTACGGCCTCTTCATTTCGGGAGGCTCCAATGCGATTCAGATCAAAGTTCCCGCCTAGTGGGCAGGGTATGACCGAGTACATCATCGTTGTTGCCGTGGTGGCCGTCGCCGCGATTGGGGTGTACAGCCTCCTTGGTCAGACCATTCGTAATCAGACGGCCGGTATTGCTCAGGAGATTGCTGGCAATGACGGAGGCTCGGCATTGAGCGCCGCAAGCTCAAGTGCGAACTCCGCGCGCATGCAAGCCAACGCGCGAAAAGACCTAAAAAACTACAGCGACGAGAATCACTGATTGTGACGAGGGGTAGGCCTGAGGGCTTTCTTCTACTCGCTGGGTTGGGCGTGCTTTCCCTCTGCGGAGCCTTGTTCGTGTGGGTTGCTCTTCTCGGGGGCGTTCTCTCGGACAAGCAGCGAGCAGCTCACCTCGCAGATACAGCCGCTTTATCTGCCGCTGGTTGGTTCGCCCAGTCCCTGAATTACCAGGCATATGCAAATCGGGCCATCGCCGCCAACGAGATCATGATTGCTCAAAGCATGACTCTTCTCGCTTGGGTTGATTATGCGAGCAGGCTCGCGGGAAACTCGGCGACGGTTGCCTCTGTTGTACCTGCGCTGCAGCCTCTCATGGGCTACGTTCAGGAGGCCGCAACCCTCTCTCGGGAAGTCACAAGGGGAGCAGTCTCTCTCGAGGTACCGTTTCGGAGTGGGTACACCCGCGCTTTGCTCGCCTCGCAAGAGGCGATGCAGGTCGCCGTATCCCCTTTTGCTACCCAGTCTTTGGTGAACGAAGTGGTGTGGTCTGGAGATCGACGCTACTTCGGACAGTATCTGCCCAGTAGCGATGTCACGCGGTTTTATCGAGCCGTCGAGACTAAGCAACACACTCAACGCGAACCTCTTGCCGATTTTGTGTCCTCGGGTCTGGACTCTTGGTCTCGGTCACGAGGCTATGACCAACGGCTCTATCTACTACCCACCACTGGCTGCATTCCGACGAGTATCGACAAGGCGTTTAGCCGATTCGTAAAGAGGGGAGGCACAGCGCTTACATCCGATCTCAGTTCGTGGCAATCAAACGATACGCTTGCGATTCATAGATGGGCCAAGCGGAGCTGGTGGCGTCCGACCTGCTCAAGTATTAACGAAAGCATCTCGGTCGCCTGGGGCGCGAGCGACTCGAGGGGGCCTTACGATAGGGGGCTTGAGGATCGGAGCGGCTATTCGGCAAACCCCGGAACATTCTCGCGAGCGAATTCAGATCGGATCCGCATTGCTGGGTACCTCGGATTTTCGAGTTTCCGAGATTTCAATCCAACGCAGTCAGCGGACGGGCGATTTGGTTTCAGGATCCCCATTCTCGTCAGACTGAATGCTGATCAATCGGAGTCCCTCCGGCTTCAAAAGAGCGAGAAGGACATCGACCCGTCTCTCGTGACCTCCGGAAACGCGATCTGGGCACTGTCTGTTGCTGAGGTAAGACAGCGAGAGATTCCTGAGCGTAAGGTTGTCTCTCAGGCAAGACAACATCTCTTCGATCCATTCTGGAGCGTGTCCTTAGTTGGATCGTCACCGTTTGATGAGGCGGCAGCGGCTCTCGTATCGGGATTGGCGAACAAATGAGGTTCGCCATTGGAGCTCATAAGCCGGATGGGCAGGCATGTGTCGAGCTCATTGTGTTGAGCGTGGCATTGGTTCTTCTCTTGGCAGTTGCCCGTGCGATCGTAGGGATCGCTCACCAGAGTCTTGCCTCAGTGGAGGCCGCGAGATTCGATCTCGATCGATGTCGCATTTTAGTCTCCGAGTGCCCCACGTATCAGCGCTCTAGTCAGTACTCTGCCTATTCGGAGGCGAAGTCTATGCCTCTTAAGTTTGATCAGGATCCGGCCGTACGAAGCTCCCCGGTCAACTCTTTTGTCGTTTCTGGGGATTCGCCCTCAGCCGATGTCAGCGGTAAGGGGGTGCTAGACAAAGTTGGCTTGAGCCTCGGTGGTTTTTTGCAAGGTACCGCGGAGGATCTTTTTAGGCTTCCAGGTGCTCGCCAGCTTTTAAGAGTATCCGCCAAGGGGTCAACTGCCCCCTGGGGATTTTCCCCTCAGCAGACTCGGCTTGCTGTCATGGGAGAGACATGGGGATCCTCCGGGCTCTCAGAGGCATCCAATCGTGTTGCGCATGGGTCTGAACCTTCACCAAGCGTTGCGCTTGCTGTCAGTTCTGCTCAAGCAGTGGGGAAGGACGTTTTGCTCCCCGTCTTCGAGGGCATAGGACTGGAGAGTGGTTCAAGCACGTTTCGCCATTCGTTTCACCGACCCGATTGGATGAGGGCCTACAGCCCGCCAGGACCCTAAATTTCAGGAGAACACATTGGTTTCAGCATTGGCAGGCATCGCTTTTCACTTTGTTGTCGCGGGAGGTCCAGTGACAGCGCAATACCTGGTTGACGACCGACCCGCGTGTGAACGTCGGAATCTGGCACTACATGAGATGCAGTCGAGTGGTATTGCTCATTTTGTAAGTCAGGTGGGCGGCTGGTGCACGGTGGCTGGAATTGATAGAGGTCGTTGGATTGCTGAGCAGTGGCGGGAGATTCCAACGCAGGGGAGTCCGTCAACCGGAGCGGGGATCCGCTCCGAGGGTTGGCGAGTCAATGCACCGATCGCAATGTTTCGAACGAGCGTCACCCCGGGCGGGTGGGTTGTCTCGTTTCCAGATCTGCGTGCAGACATACAGGTGCTTTCCCCGCAAGGGGTATCAGTCACTCAAGCTCACAAGGCTCTCATCAACAAGGCGCTTGGGGAAGCGGCTCAGGTCAATCCCAAACAAGTTTTTTCGGCCGGTCACGGCGCACCTTTTCTTATCTCTAGAGCCGTTGTAGGCGACAGACCGACAACAGTGGTCAGCGGAACGGACGCAGTCGGAAGGACTTATGGCGTGATTCTCAGGGAGTCAAAAAGGTGAAGGGGACGAACAAACCTGCCGGATCCTTTTCTATTGAATACCTCATCGGGTTGGGCTGTGTTGGCCTCGTGACCTACGCGTCTTTTAAGGCTCTCGAGAGGACTTTCGAGCAAGCACTCTCAAGCACGGTCTGGCTCATCTCAATCCCAATTTAGGAGACGTCATTTGATTAAACAGAGACTTTATTTCCTCTTACGCTCACGAAGCGTCATCACGGGTGTGGCCGCCTTATCCTTCGGACTTCTCGCCGCCATCCTTGGGGAGGCTTGGATTGATCAGCGTCTCGACGCTCAGAAGCGAAGATGGTTTCCGGAGCAAGATTTTCGGGAGGTCCTTGTTGCGGACAGGCCGCTGTCAGCTGGAGATCCGGTGGACTCGAGTAGCGTGTCGATCCTTAAGCTTCCGACCAGATGGCTCCCCGGGGGAACGCTCTCTCCAGAGCAGTTTTCTCAGGTAGATGGTCGACAACTTAGGCGGGCCATAGTCGCTGGAACACCCATCACCGATTCCGATGTATCTGAGGAGCGCGCGCCCTCAGATTTAACTGCGGTGCGGTCTGGATTTCGCCTTGTTGCTCTTCCATCCTCACTGTCTCCCGACACGCTTGCAGCGTTATCGGATGGCGAGACATTGGATATTTGGGATTCTTCCCCGGTAAAGCCAGGGGGCCTTCTTGATGGCGGCTCATTTCAAGTGGTGGGCGCAGATGAACATCAAGGCCGACCCGTGTTGCTCGTTGAGGCTGCAAGGGTGCTTGGTGGACAGGCAGTAAAAAGCAGAGATCGCCACGGTCGCTCCAGCGGAGGGATGTTTATTGAGATCCCTCAAGCGCTCGTTGGCCGCTACATCGCTGCCCAGGCGCGGGGAGGTATTGGCTTCTCCCTAAGGGGGCGACTCGACACTCTCTCTGCATCAATCAGCGCATCGAATCGACTGCCCTATCAAGGTGGACCCGTAGAGATCATTGTTCACAATCGGCCGGAGACCTTATGAAGGAGATTCTGCTTGCTCTGCTTTTGGCTGTCCTCCTTCGCCCCGCAGAGCCCGTCTTTGCGGGGTCTTTTGCGGGTGACGAGGAAAAGGGTCCTCCTTCGTCAATAAAAGTTGTGATTGGCGACTCGGAGGTCATTAAGTTCGATGGATTAAAGCGCGTCATTGTGGGTGATGGGTCCATCATTTCCGTCAAGTCGTTGGGCTCAGATACCGTTCTTGTCGCTGCCAAGAAAGCTGGGACTACCACGCTACTTCTCTGGGGTCGAACGGCCTCACCTAGTCGTGTTGTCGTGAACGTTGCTGAGGAAGGTGCCGAGGCTCTCCAGAGGGACCTGCGTGGAGCGCTCGGGCAGGGTAGCCAGATACGGGTTGACCGAGTTGGGGACCGTCTCGTGGTGTCGGGGGCGCCAGAGTCACCGGAGGAGGCACGACAGGTTGCTGCTCTCGTAGATAAAAATCCGCGCGTCGTGAACCTCGTTCGATCGAGCGCCCAGGACCAGATGGTTGCTATGGAAGTTCGCTTTTTGGAGGTCAAGAAGAATGCTCTTGAGAGTCTGGGGGTCAACTGGCAGAAGTCAATGTCAGGACCGATCTTTGGGGTGGTCGGTGACTTAAAGACCAATAACCAATTCCGTCCGGCAAGCGATGGCGTTTTGCTGAATGGTTCACCGAGCGTGACCTCTAACTTTCCTGGCGTTGAGGGGTCCACCTCCGTGGGAAAGGTGTCACCTTTTCACCTCTACTTTGGACTTCAGTCGACGTTACTGTCTGTCATCAACTTCTTGGAGCAGTCTGGCGATGCCGTTGTGCTCGCTGAGCCAATATTGACCTGTAAGAGTGGCGGCTCAGCTCGGTTTCTCGCTGGCGGCGAAGTGCCCCTTCCAACCGCGTCTGCGCTTGGCACTTCATCGGTGCAATTCAAGCCTTACGGGATTCGCTTTGAGGTAAATCCCACGATTCAGGCGGGGGGTTCAATATCCGCCACCATAACCACTGAACTCTCGACGATAGACCCAGCCGTGAAGGTCGGGGAGTTGCCTGGGTTTCTCTCGCGTATGACGCAGACTGAGGTCACCCTTCGAGAGGGGGAGACCCTCATTCTCTCTGGCCTGATCTCAGAAGAGGCAAGTAAAAGCCTTCAGAAGGTATCGGGACTGGGGGATGTCCCGCTTTTAAGTCGCCTTTTTCGGTCGACCGATTTTCAAGAAAAGCGCAGTGAGATGGTTGTATTCGTCACGCCGAGACGAATTGGGGCTCAGTCTGAGAGAAACATCCGCTCTATCGAGGGCGCCTCACGTCTTCTTGATCGCTCAAGAGCGAGTATTTACGGACGGACTACAGAGCCCAACCAAGGATCAGACTTTTCGGACCGCTCCAATGATTAAGATATCGGCTTACCAAGGGCTCGTGAAGCGCGCGAACTACACTTTCTCTGGGTCAGACTTTCCCATAAGAATCGGAAAAGATCGGTCTGCCGCCATTGCCCTCTCCGGACTATCTGTCGGCAAGATTCATTGTGAGATTCGGTGCGCCCCCTCCGGCCCGGTACTCCTGGATCGCGGCTCACTCTTCGGCACTCGTGTCAATGACAGGGAGGTCGAAGAGTACGGCCCGCTTAAGCAAGGCGATGTTATTCAGGTGGCAGGGTGGCGTCTTGAGGTTGGGTTCGTGAGGAATGAGGAGGAGTCCGATGCCGCAGGTTCTTTGCAGGCCCCCTCCTCAGAGATAAGAGACGCTGTTGCTTCGAGAGAGAGTCGAGCAACGAACTTCCCCGAGGGCGCCCTTGAGAGTGCGGTTCGGACGTTGCGATCAGCCTTAGAGGCTAAGCGTCGGGAGTGGTCGGGCATGACCGATGAGGAGTTGCGTGCCGAGTGTCGCCTTCTAGCGATGAGCAGTCTGTCGTCGCTCCCAGCGGACTTGGGAGAACACGCTGGGGCTTTCATCGATCGAGTAGTCGCTGAGGTTGTTGGACTTGGAGTGCTGGAGAGCTTTCTTGCCGACCCGGAGATTACGGAGATCATGGTCAATGGCCCGTCGAGAGTCTTCGTTGAGCGCAAAGGGGTCTGCTTTCAAAGCTCCGAGTCCTTTGTGGATGAGGCATCTCTCCGAATGATTATTGAGAGAATCTTTGCGCCGCTTGGGAGGCGGATCGATGACTCGTGTCCATTGGCGGATGGTCGTCTGAGGGATGGCTCTCGGGTAAACGCAGTGCTGTGTCCCCCCGCAGTCTCCGGCTCTAGCCTCACTATCCGAAAATTCTCACGCCAAGCGCTCTCATTGTCTGATCTCGAGCGTTTGGGGGCGCTCCCACCCTCTGTCCACGACCAACTTTCCCGCGCTGTTTTGTCCAAAAAGAATGTCGTGGTGAGCGGTGGAACGGGCTCGGGCAAGACAACCCTCCTGAGGGCCCTGGCTCAGTGCATTCCGAGTGCTGAGCGTGTTGTTACGGTGGAAGACGCCGCGGAGCTCTTCCTGCCACTGAGCAATCTTGTCGCCCTAGAGGCGCGCGAGGCCAACCAGGAGGGTGAGGGTCGACTCACTATTCGAGACCTCGTGCGTAATGCTCTTAGGATGCGTCCCGATCGAATCATTATTGGCGAGTGCAGGGGCGGTGAAGCCCTCGACATGTTGCAGGCCATGAACACTGGGCATGAGGGCTCCCTTACCTCAGTTCACGCTAACAGCCCGAGGGATGCGATATCACGCTTGGAGGTTATGGTGATGATGGCTGGCTTTGAGATTCCGTTGACTGCTATTCGAGAGCAACTTGCCGCATCGATTGATCTCATTGTTCAGCAGATACGACGACCAGATGGACGTCGCCTTATCTCTGCAATTGATGAGGTTTGTGGCCTGGAGTCTGGTGTGATTCAGCTTCAGCCAGCCTATCGGGCTGAAGACTCGGGAGCGATGTGGGACTTGTCCGCGAGAGACTAGCTATGGAACACCCCCTTGCCACGGCTCTCTTTTTTGCTTCTGGACTTTGTGTCAGTCTCATTGTGTCTCGATTCTGGCCCATAGCCCTCCTCTGGTTTGATCGCGCACATGGCCTGAGTCGTCTGGGCCAGGGCGCAAAATCGGGACGAGCGAGAGCAAGGGCCCTTATGGTCTTTCTGATTCTCGCGTTGCTTTTAGCCGGGCCGCTGGGTTTGGCTAGTTCGCTTCTTATGTCGTTTTCTATTTCGGTCTGGATTGAGCGGTGGATCTACTCGCGGGGTCAGGCTCGCAGATTGAATGGGCTGAGAAAGCAATTGCCCGACCTGTGCGACTTCTTGGCGTCAGCCCTTCGCGCTGGAATGAGCCTAAGGGCGGCAGTTGATCAGGCGCAATCGCAGATTTCCGATCCGATGAAAGAGGGGTTATCTGCCCTCCAGAATGCCCAGAGACTTGGTACTTCCTTGGAGGATGCACTTGATCGCTGGGCTAGGGCATCCGGTCTTGAGGGAATAAGGGATCTGGCCTTTTGTCTTCGGGTCTCGTCTCAGTCGGGGGGTAGCGTGAGCGACAGCATTCAGAGCCTTGGGAAGTCACTCAGACAGCGCAACTTGATCGAAGCAAAAGCAGAGGCGCTGTCGGCGCAGGGACGCCTTCAGGCCTTGGTCATGATGTTTATTCCGGTGGTCCTACTGGTGGTCACAAGCCTATTAGACCCAAATGTCTCCGACTTTTTCTTCAAGCAGGAAGTGGGGCAACGTCTTCTCATTGTGATTCTCTTTCTCGAGGTATTTGGTTATCGATGGATCAAAAAGTTGATAAAGGTTCATTAGGGTATGAGCAAAGAAATCGTCCTTTTCCTCTGGGGGACCTCAGTCTCCTTCGCCGCACTCTGGGGATTTGGTGTTCTGAGACGGGCGTTACCGTTTGCGCGCTCTCATGCGGGGGACTTGGCAATGACGGATTCCTCCTTCCTTCGACTTTTTCTCGGACTCGCCATCGCCCTGTCGCCCGCCCTGAGAATCTTCGCGCGCCGTGATCCCAACCTCATGCGAAAGCTCGGATTGTTTGGTTGGCCAGTGCATTTAGATGAAAGCGTCTTTTTTTCCGCTAGGGTGCTGACCTCAATCCTTGTGGCGACCATTGTTGGCTTGATCTCGCTCGCTGCATTAGGGGCTGGTTCGACTCCGATCTGTTTGTTGGTCTCCGTCTCGGCGGGATTAATGATCGGGATGGTGATTCCTGTTTTGATTATTCGCCGCAGATATTTGAGCCAGTTGGATGCGTTGACGCAGAGATTTCCAAACCTACTTGAGGCCATCGCCCTCTGTCTTGAGTCTGGACAGAGCCTGGCTTTGGCGTTCGAGCGATGCACCGCAAAACTCAGCCTTGGGCGTTACAACCATTGGGAGCGAATGGTTCGGGAGATATCTGTCAACTACCGACGGGGACTGGACCGGGATGCGGCACTCACGAAGTTTCACGAGAGTGCTCCCGTGAACGTGGTGTATCAGTTTTGCAGTCTTTGCAGAATGAGCGAGCGCACGGGCGCAAGCATTGCGCCCATCCTTCGACAGGCTGCGGAGCAGGCGAGGTCTGAGCGTCATCTGGCAATGGAGCGCCGAGCGCTCGAGGCCCCTGTGAAGCTTTTGGCCCCCCTTGTGTGTTGTATCTTTCCGTGCACCTTCATTGTCTTGCTCGCACCAATCATTGTTCGATTGAAGGGCACACTCTGATGGGGGGCTTATGCGTCCGGCGGCTCTCGCACGGGCATTCTCAGCACGCTCCACCACTCCGAGTCGTCACTCTCTCGACGTTTCGGGGGCGCCTGTTTGGAGGACTCCTCGTGAGAAACCCTCGAATAGTGGTTTGTTTGCGTTCCTGTCGGGCTGTTCACACTCTCTTTGGTCCCCTCCCAACTGCCCTCGTTTTCATTGACTCGAGTGGTCGAGCAGTTGCCTTTGTGACATCACTCACACGACGTTTCTATTTTGCTCCAGGCGCACAGTCGGCTCTCGAGTTTTTCGTGCCTCCCGAGAGACTCCCCAGAGTGCGCCTAGGGGACAGGTTTTCATGGTGATTGACACGGGGCGCTCCCGGCCGGAAGGGGCAGGAATTGCGGAACTCTCTGTTGCGCTGCCCCTCCTCATCCTTTTGGGTTTGGGGGTGATTCAGCTTGGCCTCTTGGCGATGGACGCATTGATCGCTCGATACGCAGCCATGGGCTCCGCGCGTTACATTGCTGCACGAGGCCTCGATCGAGTGACGATCGAGGCGGGTCTCATGCAGTCCACGACAATCCTCTATTCGGGGGTCATCAACCTCAGAGATAAGCCGGCCGCTTTACTAGAGGCGAAGTCCCGAGGTGCCCGCGGATTTGCGCGAGATCGGGCTCTTGGCTTTCTCGATTGGGCTGTGCTTACTCCAACAAGAGATTCATTTGATGACTGGGCTGAGTCTGGCGAAGGGGTTCTCGGCCCTCTTCGTGCGGGAATGCAGATCACAGATCGGTTGCCGAATTCTGGCGTTCTCACGCGTGAAAGAGGTCTTGCTGTGGGGCGCCAGTCTAGGCAAACCTATCTGGACGCAAATACTTTGAAGCTAAGAGTCACGGTTGGGGCGGGTTTGACTATCCCGGTTGTTGGTCCCATGCTCGCGGACACTTACGCATGGCTAAGGGGGTGCGGTGCCGAGCCAAAAGAGAAGAGTCTTGGTTCGATATCGATTCGAGGGTCGGCGCTCTTGCCTCAGCCCGATGCGCTATCTGCGGTTGAGTGCCGTATGCTGCGCGGCTTGAAAGTGGAGGGTCGCCATGAGAGGCGATTCCCGATTACGGTGATCGCTCTGGCCCAGCTACA
The DNA here is from genome assembly GCA_002342295.1 of Burkholderiales bacterium UBA2463. Lineage (GTDB taxonomy): Bacteria > Pseudomonadota > Gammaproteobacteria > Burkholderiales > Burkholderiaceae_A > Hahnella. The sequence continues at coordinate 197,068 of DDPR01000006.1, read as the reverse complement.
GGCACCAGTGACACGCAGCGAACTCCCGAATTAACTTCCCAGTGTGCAACCCGTCGCTGGATCCTCGAGCGCCTTAACCGCAATGCCGATATAGGCATTGCGCTTGCCCTTCACCTCGCGAACATAGATATCTTGAATGGGGTTGTGGGCTTTGGACATGACCCAGCGACCGCGGGGGCTATCGAAGACCATACCCTCAAGCGAGGCAGACAATGCTTTTGCGTCCGTCTCTCCTTTTGTCTTGGAAAGGGCCTGAGCCAGCGCCAATCCGGTGTCAAAGCCCTGAACCGCGAAGACATCGGGTTGGGCTCCGTATGCGGCTTGAAAGTTCTTGCGAAACGTTTGGTCTGCGCGATGGGGAAGTCCGTCAGCGTAGTGCAGCACGCTCACCACGCCCTCGGCCTCGGTGTTCAGGGCCTGCAGGATTCCCTCGGTCGCATGCCCAGTGACGAAGAGTGGAATCTTGTCCTTAAGGCCTGACTGCGCATAGTCCAGAAGAAACTTTGCAGCGCCCGCCCCGGAGAAGAAACACGATACGGCCTGAGGCTTCACCGCTGCGATCTGTGTGAGCAGCGGAGCGAACTCAACCTGAGGAAAGGGCAGACTAAGGTCTGCGACAACTCGGCCACCATGGGCCTCAAATCCCTCTTTAAAGCCTGCTGAGTACTCCTGTCCCGCGGTGTATTTCCAGGTGATGAAGGCAGCAGTTCTAACACCCCGGTCGGCCATGACCTTGCCAAGAGGAACGATGGTCTGCCAGTTGGAAAAAGACGTGCGAAAGATGTTCTCTGTGCAGCCTGCTGCCGTGAGCGCATTTGCACCGGCATTGGGAATGATGAGCAGCTTGTTGTTGTCGCGCGCCACCTTGGCCATGCCAAGGGCTACGCCCGAGTGAACGGATCCAACGAGCAGATCGGATCGATCGCGGCTTAAAAGGCGCGATGCGTGCTCAGGCGCTTTGGCTGGATTTGATTCATCGTCAACAACAACAAACTCGACCGGTCGCTTTCCCCACTGGCCACCCGATTGCGTGAGCGCCAGTCGTAGACCCTGCTGAATGGTTTTTCCAAGGGGGGCGAATGTCCCCGAGGCGGGGAGCATGAGTCCAATACGAATAGGGGTGGGTGCCGCGCGCAGAATTCGTGGGGCGGCTCCGCTCAGCAGGGCCCCGCCCACCCACGAAAAGATCTGCCTTCTAACTGGGCGCATAACGCCTAGCGGCCAGAGCAGTGGCCGCCTGAGGCAGCCTTGCCGCTTCCCAGAATAAAGAGGGGGGGCTCTGCTCGCGGATGGTCGCTTGCGGAAAAGTCGCGCGCAACCAGAAAGCACAGGACCAACCAAAAAAGGAGGGGCAGAACTTTTGTCATGGCATGTTGAGGCGAAGGCGAAGTCGAACACCAATCATGGAGCCAAGAAATGCACACACGAACCAGACCCAACCATGAAGGCTTGCCGAGGCAACGCCTGCGAGAAAGCCTCCAATATTGCACCCAAAGGCAAGGCGCGAGCTGTAGCCCATCACGACTCCGGCCAGTGCCGCGGCCACCCAGTGACGGATGTGAAGCTCGGATTTTTGAGAAGTGAGTTGTTCGTCTGAGCCGGCTTTGTGAGAGGGACTTTTCCACCTGGCCGCCATGAGCGCCCCAAAGAGAAGGCCGAAGTTAGTGAGGGATGTGATGTCCCACAGCACGGGGTCGGCCAGTCGCTGCGCATGGGGTGCGACCCCCCAAAAAGCATCTTGAGAGAAGCTCACACCCAGACCAGAGGCGATTTTGGCTCCCCAGAGTCCGAGTCCGTAGACGATGCCCCAGGGCTGGCCGGCCACTGCCAAGTGAATAACGTATAGAAGGGCAAGCAAAAGTGCGCCCACCACCCACCTTGGAAGGGAGGGCCCGCAGGCCCTGTCGGCCGCACTCATGCCTTTGCCCCGTCGAAACACGATGGCGGTCACCAGACCACAGCCAGCCAGGGTGATGATGAGTGCAGGCGCGAGCCCGAGTCGTTCGATGAACGAGACCGCGCTGAAGGGGCCTCCGAGACTCAGCCAGGCTGGCTGATGAGACGCACCAATGGTGCTGCCCACGATGAATGCGGGCAGGGTGACCCAGGCAAGAGGCGCGGACGCGCCTGCCTTGTAGAGCGTTCCAGAGCCGCAGCCGTCAGCGACCTGCATGGCTATGCCGAACACGAAGGCGCCAATCAGGAGACTCCAGCTGATGGGCGCGACAGCGCCTGCGAGCTCTTGAGGATGGTCTGCAAGCAGCGGGATACTCACCACCGAGGCCGCCACCATCAGAATCATCTGTCCGTAGAGGCCGCGGGGGTCTTTAAAGAGAATCCAGTTTCTCCACCCGGAAGTGAATCCAAAACGAAATCCTTGAAGGACGAGCCCAAAGCCAACACCTAGAAGCACAAGAAGGCCTGCCTGAATACCAGCAAAAAACGCCGTGACCAAGGCGCCCAGAAGTGCGGCGATAAGGAGCAGAACTTTTCTAGCGAAACTGCCCATGACTACTGCATGACCCCAGTGCCCTGGAGCTGACGCTTAAGCACAGTGGCGCGGCTTGGCTCTTTATCCATGGGCTGACCTGTCTTGCTCCAGGCAACAACGGACTCCGGGTAGAGCTGCACTTGGCTTTGACCAAGAATCTCGTGCAGCACAAACCAGTGCGTGGACGACCAATGCCCTGAGTTGCAAAACGTGACGCTGGGCTGTGGTACGAGCAACCCCTCTTGCTCTGCAAGGGTTTTGAGCTGGGTGCGAGACAAAAGGCGGCCGGTATTTGGCACAAAGAACTCTGCTGAGTCGAAGTTCCGTGCTCCGGGGAGGGTTCCCCAGCGTGCGGCAGCCGGGTGACGCATCTCCCCGCTGAAGAAATCTTCTGGGCGTGAATCGATAAGTGCGGGGCGAGAGGCGGTGGAGCCTGAGAGACGCTTGATGAGCTCGTCCGTGCTGAGCATGTAATCTGGCCGGTAGCGCAGAGAGATGCTTGATGACGTGACCTGAGGCGAGGCTGTCTCGATGGGCAGTTTCTCTGCCATCCACGCGCCCAGTCCACCATTCAGAATGGCGAGGTTCTTGAACCCTGCAGCCTTCAGGGTCCAGTAGATACGGGCAGGCCCACCGAACTCGCTCGGATCGGACCCGGAACCCGCCAGAACAATAGGACGCTCCAGAGTGAGCCCGAGAGGCCTGACCAGTGCCGTGAGTCTGTCGATCGTGATCACGGCGCCCGGGTTATCGGTCGGGCCTCGAAAAGAGGAGTAGGGCAGGGGCAGGGCGCCTGGAATATGGCCGGCTGCGTAGTTTGGCGTCTTCTGGTCTGACTGAAGGAGTTCACGTGTGTCGAGAACCGTGACCTGTTTTCTGTTGACGAGTTCTTTGAGTTGCGAAACCGATATGACTGGTCCTGGCAAAACATCCGCAGCAGAGGCCTGAGCCGCAGATACGAGGAGGGTCAAGGACGCAAGAGCTGCGCAAAGACGTGAGGCAGAGACAAATGGGAGGATCTTCATAACCCTCTAGTCTAGCGACCTTTGAGAGACTCCTTAGGGTCGTTTGTTCTTTGCATGTGCCTCCCAGAGAGAAGCGCTGCAACGATGGCGAGGGAGAGACCTGCATTACTATGCTCGACATGATTCGGTTGAGCGCAAACCTCTCTTTTTTGTGGCCCGAGATCCCCTTCCTAGAGCGCTTTTCGGCTGCAGCGGATATGGGTTTCCTCGGCGTCGAGGCCCGAACGCTGGGTGATGCGCCTTGGCCTGTCATCGCCGAGTTGCTCAATGCGCATGGCCTGCAGATGGTTCTGATGAATGCACCTGTTGATGACTGGGATGAGGGGGGTCGGGGTTACGCAGCGCAACCCGACCAACAGGCCCTCTTTAAAGACTCCATTGAGCGCGCCCTGGACTGCGCGGACGCAATTGACATTCAGCAAATCCATGTCATGTCCGGCACTCGGGGTGACCGCGATGTGCTGATCGAGAACCTCAGTTGGGCCGCTGAGTTGGCCGCGCAGGCCAGACGGGTGCTCACCGTTGAGCCCATCAACACGCGCGATATGCCGGGCTACTTTCTCAATGATCTTGACCTTGCTCTTGAAGTGATCCGAGCTGTCGATAGCCCCAATCTTCGACTTCAATTCGATCTCTATCACCAGCAAATCATGCGCGGAGACATTCTGACCAGTCTGCGAAACGCGGCCCCCTATATCTCCCATATTCAGATCGCTGGGGCGCCGAGCCGCAACGAACCAGACCTCGGTGAGCTCGCGTTTGAACGCATCTTTGAGGCGATTGAAGCCCTGGGCTACGCAGGATGGGTGGGGTGCGAATACCGCCCTTCGACGATCGAGACCCGTAGCGGCTTGCGTTGGGCACAACCATACTTAGGGGATTGATTCTTCATGACTCAAGAGATTGCATTTCTGGGTGGCGGCTGCTTCTGGTGTCTCGAGGCCGTCTTCCTTCGAGTTCGCGGAGTGGCTGAGGTGGTCTCTGGCTACATGGGGGGGCACGTTGCACATCCAAGCTACGAGGCAGTCTGCGGCAAGAAGACGGGCCACGCAGAGGTCGTGCGGCTCCGGTTTGATCCCCAGGTGGTGACCTACGAGGATCTATTGCACCTGTTTTTTGCTGTCCATGACCCAACCACTCCCAATCGGCAGGGCAACGATGTTGGTCCTCAATACCGATCGATCGTCTTTACGACTTCCTCGCAACAGACTGACCAGCTGCGCGATGTCATCGCCTCGATGGAGCGGGAGGGGGTCTACAAGGCACCGATCGTCACCGAGACTGTGGCTCTTGAGGGCGCCTCAGGCGCGGGGAAGGAGGGGGAGGTGAGAACGACCTTTTGGCCTGCCGAGGACTACCATCAGAACTATTTTGCGAGAAACCCACATCAGGGTTACTGCATGATGGTGGTAAGTCCGAAGGTGAAGAAGGCCCAGTCGGCCTTCTCGAGACTTCTTACTTAATCTTGGCCTCTTTGTACATCACGTGCTTGCGAGCTTTGGGATCGAACTTCTTGATCTCCATCTTCTCGGGCATGGTTTTTTTGTTTTTTGTGGTCGTGTAGAAGTGCCCCGTTCCGGCTGAGGACTCTAGCTTGATCTTTTCGCGCCCAGACTTTGCCATGTTCGTTCCTAGATTTCGTTGCGTGAGCGCAGGTCGGCCAGCACAGACTCAATGCCGTTCTTGGTAATGGTACGAACGGCCGCGTTCGACACGCGCAGGCGCACCCAGCGGTTTTCGCTCTCTACCCAAAACTTCCGGTAATGGAGGTTGGGCAGAAAACGCCGCTTGGTCTTGTTGTTCGCGTGAGAAACGTTGTTTCCCACCATCGGCTTCTTGCCGGTTACTTGGCAGACGCGGGCCATTGCAGTGCTCCTACGGATTTGACTGGCTTTTTACCAAACCGGTGACGATAGTCTGGATTCCCTTTTTAGTCAAGCCCTTAGATGGTTCGTGAGGCTCACCACCCCCTCACCCGCAACGATGAGATGATCCCAGAGGTCGATATCGAGCTGGGACAGCAGGATTCGAAGACCCTGGGTGAGGCGCAGGTCGGCACCACTGGGCTTGGGCACCCCGGAGGGGTGATTGTGAAAAATGATGACCTGTGCCGCGTTAAGTTGAAGGGCGCGCGCAACGAGCTCCCGTGGATAGACGCTGGTCTGAGAGAGGGAGCCTCGAAAAATCTCCTCAGTTCGGATCAGGCGCCGCTGGGAATCGAGAAACGCCGCACCGAAGACCTCATGCGGCAGCCAAGAGAGATGCACTCGCAGCCAGGCACTCAGCTCGAGAGGGCTCTCGAGGGCCTCCCCGGGTTTTGGGCCCTTGGCGACCCTGCGCATGGCCTCTGCCGCCGCTTGAATGAGGGCAAATTTGGCCGGACCGATCCCTCCCAGTTCCCGAACTTGCGAGAGCGGTGCGGCGATGACGGCCGAGAGTGAGCCAAACCGATCGATAAGCTGGGCTGCGATTTGCTCGCATGACTGCTTGGGCGTTCCAGTCTGGATGAGAATGGCAAGAATCTCGGCGTCGTTCAGAGACTCTGGTCCGCTTCGAAGCAGTCGCTCCCGAGGTCGGTCTCCAACGGAGAGTCGATGGCGGTATTGGGCATTTCGGTCTTGGACAACGATGGGTCTGGGGCGTCTCATGGGGTCGTACTCGCTAAACTTCTGACTCTGCGTGGACTCCCTCTGAGCCACCACTAACTGTTAGGCTGACGACCTCATGAGCGCGACTTCGATCCCAGCGGTTTCACCGACCTCGCATGTGACCTTTCACTACTGCTTGAGTCTGGAGGACGGTCAGATCGTTCTTGATACGTTCGGAGATAAACCCGCGACCATTCAGATGGGGAGCGGTCAGTTCGCTGAGGGGCTTGAGCGCTGCATGATTGCGCTGAGCGAGGGGGAGGAGCGCGTTTATCACCTGGGACCCGAGGATGCCTTTGGCCCCCGAAACCCCGAGCTGGTTCAGCGGGTTTCGAGGAGCCTTCTGGCCGAGCACTCAGACCAGAGTGAGCCGCTCGAGCCAGGCGATCTCTTGGAGTTTCCAGCCCCGGAGGGCGGTCGATTTGCGGGGGTCTTCAAGGGCTGGGACGGGGAGTCAGCCTTGTTCGATTTCAATCATCCCCTGGCTGGCCAGCCGCTCTCTTTTCGAATTCGAATCATTGGAGTGCTCTAGTGACCAAGGTTGTTGACGAGATTGTCCTTGCGGAGCCCAGAGGCTTTTGCGCGGGAGTCGATCGTGCGATTGAGATTGTGGAGCGGGCTCTTGCGAAGTTCGGAGCGCCTGTCTACGTGAGGCACGAGATCGTGCACAACGATCATGTGGTTCGAGACCTAAGAGAAAAGGGAGCTATTTTTATTGAGGACCTCGATGAGGTTCCCCTTGGTGCACGCGTGATCATGAGTGCACACGGCGTCTCGAGAAAGGTTCGCGAACATGCAGTAGAGCGGGACCTCGAAGTCTTTGATGCCACCTGCCCTCTCGTGACCAAAGTTCATGTGGAGGTCCGGAAGTTAGCGGCCGAGGGCTACTCAATTGTGATGATTGGTCACTCTGGGCACCCGGAAGTGGAGGGGACGATGGGCCAGCTGGACTCGGGTATCTATCTTGTTGAGGACGAGTCCCAGGTGGCTCGTCTTGAGATTCCTCAGACCGACAAGTTGGCTTATGTATCTCAAACGACGTTGTCGATGGATGACACACAATCCGTTGTGAATGCCCTAAAGGCTCGCTTCCCTCATCTCAGGGGACCGAAGTTCAGCGACATCTGTTACGCCACTCAGAACCGACAGGACGCTGTGAAGCTCATGAGCCGTCAGGTCGATGTGGTCTTGGTTGTGGGGAGTCGCTCGAGCTCAAATAGCAACCGTCTCCGAGAAGTTGCTGAACGGCATGGCGTGCCGGCTTACCTCCTCGATGACGCGCTGGGGCTGGATCCGAGTTGGATTGAGGGAAAGTCTCGCGTCGGGATTACAGCGGGTGCATCGGCACCAGAGGCGCTCGTTCAGGGGCTCGTTGAGGCCGTGAAGGCCGCGGGTGCCTCCTCCGTTCGCAGGCTCCCCGGTGCAGAGGAGCACATTCGTTTCCCGTTGCCCAAGGGCCTGAATTAAACTAGCAGTCAGCGTACACGTGCCGGTGTAGCTCAGTCGGTAGAGCAGCGCATTCGTAATGCGAAGGTCGAGGGTTCGATTCCTTTCACCGGCACCACCTTGGCCCCCGCTATTCAGATCTCTTGACGCGTTACTCCCTTGGTATTACGTTACCGACTTTGGTATTACTAGGGAGGTCGCATGCCGACGACACTGACGAGCAAGGGGCAGGTCACCATACCCAAGCAGATTCGTGACGCCCTGGGCTTGAAGCCCGGAATGCCAGTGGATTTCGGCGTTAACAAGTCGGGCGAGGTCGTTATTTATGCTGCTGAGGGGTCGAGGAGGCAGAAACGCGACCGATTCGAGGCTGCTCGAGGAAGAGCTGACGTGAAGTGGCGAACACAGGAGCTTATGGCGTTGCTGCGTGACGAGGCTTGATGCTCGTTGACACAAACGTCTTAGTTGACGTTTTTGGTGATGATCCGCATTGGGCCGATTGGTCGGTGGATCAACTGCGATCGCAGTCTCGCGTTTATCGGCTGGCGATCAATCCCGTTATTTACGCCGAGTTATCGCTGACATTCTCAACCGTTGAGTCGCTTGATCGAGCGATTGAGGATCTGGGCCTGACCCTATTGGAGATTCCGAGGCCCGCCTTGTTTCTCGCGGGAAAGGCCTTCGTGAAGTACCGGCGGGGCGGGGGCACCAAACGCAATGTTCTTGGGGACTTTTTCGTTGGTGCCCATGCGGCCGTGAGTGGCCTCCCGATCCTTACCCGAGACACTCGACGCTATAGAAATTACTTCCCGAGCGTCAGGCTCATAGCGCCGTCCGCCCGGACCCCCTGAGCGTCGAAAGGGTTATTTCACCAGAGATCCGTACACGAGCGACTTAAATAGCATGCGGGTATGAATGCGGTTTGAGGGTCCCTGAGCCATGAGAATGCCGACGAGTTTCTCCTTGGGGTCGATCCAGAAGCTCGTTCCCCATGCGCCTGCCCACATGGCATCTCCTCTTGATCCGGGGGTATAGCCCATGCCCTCGTCGAGCCGCACGCCAAAACCGAGTCCAAAGCCGTACCCGGGGCCTGTGGTGCCAATGGTGCTTCCGGCCATCCCCACGGTGTGCTGCGAAAGCATGAATTCCACGGTCTTGCGCGAGAGGTAGCGTTTGCCATCGAGTTCGCCACCGTTCAGTATCATCTGGGCAAATCGAAGGTAGTCTGAGGCGGTGCCGACAAGGCCTGCACCCCCTTTGAAATAGCTCTTCCCCCTGGGGTCGTAGGCGTGCCGGTAGGCCTTGAGCATCCACGCCTTCTCTTTATCTGAGTCGAAGGCCTCTGCCATGCGGGGCATGCGCTCTCCTGAGACCCACCAAGTGGTGTCTTTCATGCCCAGGGGTTTGATGAGCATGTCCCCGACAATCGCATCAAGGGGCTTTTTCTCCACTCGCTCAAGCAGCAGACCGAGCACATCGACTGCGATGGAGTATTCCCAGACGGTTCCTGGCTGGTGGGCGAGGGGAATCTGGCCCAAGTTCTTGAGCATGTCGTCTGTTGTGATGTCTGACTCTCGTGCTTCGATGTTGAGCTCGTCATACATCTTCTTAATGCGCGCCGACTTCGTGCCTCCTGCGTATACGAATCCCGCTGTATGGCGCATCAGGTCCTGAACCATGATTGGGCGGTTAAGAGGCACATCCCCGCTTGGGGTCTCCACCTTCAGATCCTTGAGTTCAGGCAGATAGGCGGTGATGGGGTCGTTTAGCTTGAGCTTGCCTTGTTCGACCAACATCATTGCTGCGGTCGTCACGATGGGCTTGGTCATGGACGCGAGTCGAAAGAGCGCGTCTTTCGTCATGGGCTTGGTCTTGGCCTGATCAAGATACCCATGGGCCTCGAAGTGAACCACCTTGCCATTTCGGGCCACCAGGGTGACCGCCCCCGGAAACATCTCTTTGTTGACCTGCTCCTTCATGGACCCCGCGATGCGCGAGAGCCGATCCTGCGCGAACCCCTCGGTAATGGCTGGGCTTGCAGCGGCAACCTTGGGAGCGTCTGCGGCGTGGGCGAGGGAGGCGGCGCCCAGGGATGTAAGCGTGACGGCGACTGACAGCGCCATGGCGCTCAGTCTTGGTGAATATTGGCGGGTCATACGCGTCTCCTCTGGGAATATTTCGGCCAGTTAATCGATGCATTCACGGACCAACAATTGGTGGTTGCCCGAGGGCCCACGCAGTGCAGTCGGTCTTATTTCTGCACCACAATGCACTGAACAGTCCCTTGATGGAGGATTCAATGAACCGCAGAAAATTTTTCGGATCTGCTGGGGTTTTGGGCGCGGGTGCCTGGTTTGCGAGCGGCCCCGCGGCTCACGCACAAACCCCTCATGGTCAGCACCACCCTCCCAAGACGCCGTTTTACGTTCCGCACACCTACATTCCGATTGCAAACAGTGATGAGCGTTTTCCGGTGCGTCGCATCTACTGCATCGGGCGAAACTATGCTGCCCACGCCCGTGAAATGGGGTCAGATCCGACAAGGGAACCCCCCTTTTTCTTTCAAAAACCCACCGATGCCATCCAGTTCGTAAAGCCGGGAACAGTCGCCGATCACCCCTACCCGCCGCTCACGAAGAATTACCACTACGAGGTGGAGCTTGTTGCCGCACTCCACAAAGACGGACGTAACGTTCCGGTCGAGCAGGCCCTCGACCTTGTCTATGGGTACAGCCTCGGCTTGGATATGACGCGCCGAGATCTTCAGCGCGCTATGGGGGATCAGAAAAAACCTTGGGAGATCGGCAAGAGCTTTGATCGCTCAGCGCCGATTGGCGAGATTCATCGCGTCGCCAGCACGGGGCATTTCACCAAGGGGCGGATCTGGCTGAAGGTGAATGGCCAGATGAAGCAAGACGCCGATCTGAATCAGATGATCTGGTCGGTGGCCGAGCAGATTTCCAAGCTCTCAGAGGCTTTCGAACTATTCCCCGGAGACCTCATTTACTCGGGCACGCCAGAGAATGTCGGGCCGGTGGTCAGAGGAGACACCATTGATATTCACATCGATGGACTCCCCGACCTGAGCGTGAAGATCGTCTGACTTACTCGAGTTTGATTCCGGCAGACTTGACCACTGCCCGATAGCGAGCAATATCGCGCCTGATCTCGTCTCCAAATTTGGAGGGGGTTCCGGGTGTTGCGGCGATGCCGAGGACCTCAAGTTTTTCCTTGACCTCCGCGTCATTGAGCACGGTGTTGAGCTCGGCATTGAGTCGCTCAACGATTGCGCTTGGAGTCTTTTTGGGAACCAGAAGCCCCACCCACGAGTTGATCTCAAAGTTGGGGTATCCGCTCTCTGCGAACGTGGGCACATTGGGTAGAGATTTCGCCCGACTCGCACTAGAGACGGCAATCGCCTGAAGCTTTCCGGATTTCACGTGTGGAAGCGCTCCTGCAATGGCGGTATAGACGAGGGGCACGTTGTTACCCAATGCATCAGCGATGGCCTGCCCACCGCCCTTATAGGGAATATGAACCAGGTTTGCGCCGGTGCGCTGTTTGAAGATTTCGCCGGCAATGTGGGGGGTCCCGCCATTGCCAGAGGTGCCATAGGAGAGGCCTCCTGGCTTTGACTTTGAGAGCGAGACGACATCAGCAAGGGTCTTGCCCGGAAACTCGGGACTTGCGACAAGGATGAGTGCTGCGTCTCCGATTTTGCCGATGGGGGCGAAGTCTTGAACAGGGTCAAAGGGAAGCTTGTCAAAAACAGAGGGATTGATTGCGAGCGTTCCATCAAAACCCATGAGAAGGGTGTATCCGTCCGGCTCGCTGAGCATCACTTGATGGGTGCCAATGTTTCCCGAGGCGCCAGGCTTGTTCTCGACAACCACCTGCTGGCCAAGGCGGCGTGAGAGCTGGTCTGCAATGAGACGCGCACTGGTGTCTGTAACACCACCCACCGCAAAAGGAACCACGAGCTTGATGGGCTTGGTGGGGTAGGCTTTCTGCGCATATGCGCCTGGGGCGAGCGCACCGAGCAATGAGGCGAGGCCAGCGGCCCATATGAATTGAAAGAAAGACCTCGGGGTCATGTTCGTCTCCTGTTTAGTTATTCGGGTGCGTACTTCTTTTCGAAAGCCCAGACATCCTCAAACCCCACGAGCGAGACGAGGTCGGAGAAGTCCGCGATGGGCGTGTTAAGCCCGGTGGATGAGCCATTGGCCTTGAGATGCGAGTAAGCCTCGCGCATCGCCTGCATGGCGCAGAGGAGCGCCGTAACCGGAAAGATGGCGATCTTGTAGCCAAGCGACTCCAGGTCTGCTTTTGGCAGCACGGGCGTGCGGCCCTTCTCAACCATGTTGGCAACCAGAGGCACTTTGAATGTCTCGCCGATCTTTCTCATCTCCTCCGGCGACTCTGGAGACTCCACAAAGAGGATATCCGCGCCCGCTCTGAGGTAGAGGTCGGCACGGCGAAGGGCCTCGTCGAGCCCGAGGGCTGTTCGGGCATCCGTTCTGGCGATGATGAGGAAGTCCTTTGAGCTTCGGCTCTCGCTTGCCACGCGCACCTTCTGGGCCATGTCCTCGGCGGGGATGACCCGTCGCATGGGCGTGTGCCCACATTTCTTGGGGAACTCCTGGTCTTCGAGTTGAATCGCTGCAGCCCCGGCCTGCTCGTAGCCCTGAATGGTGTGTCGAACATTTAGCAGCCCCCCGTATCCGGTGTCTCCGTCTGCGATGAGGGGCGTTGACGCCGCACTAGCCATGGCCCTCACCCGACCGACCATGTCTGAATATGTCGCAAGACCTGCATCCGGCAGGCCCAGATGGGAGGCGACAGTTCCAAATCCGGTCATGTAGAGGGCCTCGAATCCCATCTGGTCCGCCAGACGGAGAGAGACCATGTCGAAGACCCCGGGGGCCACGACGAGTCCGGGCATGAGCAGGCGGGGTCTGAGGGGGGTGGGCAGCACGATGGGGGGGCTCCTTGGCAGTTGTTCAGTGCCCTACTCGAGGGTAATTCCGGAATCTTTTACCACCTTTCGCCACTTCGAAATGTCTCGCAGGTAGTAATCTTTGAACGCACTGCTCGGCATGGCGATAGCCGTGATGCCCTTGCTGGCCATGTTTTCTTGCATCTCCCGAGAGGACACGATTCTGATGACGTCGTCGGACACTTTCTTGACAAGTTCCGCTGGAGTTCCTTTTGGCATGAAAAATCCTTGCCACAGGACGTGCTCATAACCGCTCACCCCCTGCTCCGCAACGGTCCTGATCTCGGGGGCGGGGGCAAATCTCTCCTTGCTCGTAACTGCTAGCGCTCGAAGCTTTCCACCCTGTGCGAGCGGCAGGCCCACAGGCATTCCTGCGAAGTAAAAGTCGATCTGACCCCCGACGGTGTCGGTGGCCGCGAGCGAGCCACCCCGATACGGAACATGCACGCCGTCTATACCCGCTAGAACCTTGAACAACTCCGCTGCCATATGGTCAGAGTTCCCAATCCCGCTTGAAGCATAGTTCAGCTTTCGGGGCGAACTCTTCGCAAGCTTGATGAGGTCTTGCACAGACTGAGCGCTGGATGCGCTCGGAACCACCAGAATGTGGGGAGTCGCTGCCACTGCGACTACCGGGATGAGGTCTGTCTCGCCGTTGAATGGAAGCTTTGGGTTGGCAGCGGTGCTAATTGCAAGCCCATTTTGCGCAAATAGGAGCGTGTAGCCATCGGGCGCTGACTTCGCGGTGAGATCCGCTGCAATATTCCCCGCCGCCCCCGCCTTATTCTCGACAATGACTGGCCGCTTCCATGTCTCGGAGAGAGACTGAGACACCAAGCGGCCCACGATATCTGTCGAACTCCCGGGCGCATAACCAACCAGGACCTTCACGGTTTTGGTCGGGTAGCCCTGACTCTGCTGGGCGGTGGCAGGCGTAACAGACAGCAGACCCATGCATAAGAGTGCAAGGAACCCACTTTTCGAGGGGGACCATGGAACCAGGAAGGCGCTCGCAGTTTTTTTCATCATCTGGTGTCTCCTTAGATCGGGTTTTTTATGATGGGGTCAATGTTGCATGTTTTGGCCAGCGTGTTGAGTTGTTTTAGCAGGGACTCTTGCAGGGGTATGCCCTTAGAGCGTCGCTCTAACGCCATCTGCGCGCTGCCCTCCCCGGGAATTCGAATCTGACTGACCCCGGGCAGTCGTTGGCTGCTGCGAATCTCTTCAAGGAGCACGTTGAGTTGGTCGCGAAAGCTCTCCACCGGCCCAAAAGCGGCTGGGTCAATGGCGAGAGCGGACTGGCCAGTGTTGGTGATCGAGGCTTGATCGTTGTTAAAGTCCACGACCTGAGAACCCATGGCCGCTCCGTTCAGGGTGCCTGCAAGGATGCCGATGAGTAACGACAATCCGTACCCCTTGTGCTCGCCGATGGGCAAGAGTAGGCCCTCTTTGGCCCTTTGAGGGTCTGTAAGGGGAGCGCCTCTCTTATCGATCATCCAGCCCACCGGCATCTGCTCGCCCGCCTGTGCCTTGAGTTTGACTTTCCCGTAAGCCGCAACGGTTGTCGCCATATCCAGAAGGACTGGAGGTGAAGGGGGGTTGGGCACTGCGATCGCAATTGGATTGGTTGAGAGTAGAAGGTCCGTGCCACCCCAGGGCGCCATATGGTTCGCACTGCCTACAGCGATGTAAATGCCAATGAGACCAGCATCAGAGATAATTCGAGCGTAGAGGGACGCTGGCCCTGCATGGTTGCTCATACGAGTCCCAACCCAGCCCAGGCCAAAGTGACCTGCCTTTTCGATTGCGAGGAGCGCAGCCTTTCGGGCGACGAGGTGCCCAAGAGCATTGTCCCCGTTCACCAAGGCTGTTGCCCCGTGATCGGTCTGAACATGAATCTTCGCTTCGACGTTGATGCCGCCAGCCCGGATGCGGGCAATGTATTGCGGCAGGCGAAAGATGCCGTGACCGTCTGCGCCCTGAAGGTCGGCCTGTGTCATGAGCTCAGCCGTTGTCAAAGCATCCTCCGGCCGAACAGAGTGGGCGACCAGCGCCCGCTCTATGAAGGCCTGGGAATCACTCGCCGAGACGATCACCATGGCGAAAGGATGTCGGTCGACGCTAGCGAATCACTTCCCATTGACCACCGAACTTTGAAATGGCCTTTTCATCAAATCCGAAGCCGAGGCCTGGTGTTTGATGAAGCAAAACGTCGCCCTTTTCAAATGAGAGTTGGTTGTCTACGAGGCGACGGAAGTTCAATACCTGATCGTCTGTGAAGAACTCGACAAAGCGGGCGTTCGGTGTTGCCGCAACAAGCGGCGCGTGGAGGTCGTGAAACCAATGCGGGCTCACGGTAACCCCGTGAGCATCTGCCAGCGCTGCGATCTTTCGCCACTCCGAGATTCCGCCGCAGACCGCAGCGTCCGTCTGCAGGATCTCAGCCCCGCCAGCCTCAATGAGCTCGCGAAAGCGCCAGCGGCCAACCTCAATTTCGCCCGTGGCGACGGTTACGGTTGTGCGCTGTGCGAGACGAGCGTGAAGGTCAATGGCATCGGGTGAGAAGGGCTCTTCGATCCAGTACGGGTCATAGGGCTCGAAACGACGCATGTAGCCCAATGCGGTGGGGATGTCTGACCACGCATTGTTTGCGTCGAGCATGAGCAGCACGTCAGGGCCAATGGCCTCCCGGGCAGCGGCGATTCGAGCCTCCTCCTCAGCGGGACTGAGTCGGCCCGTTTTCATCTTGACTGCTTTAAAGCCCTTGCTCACGTATCCCGCGAGCTCCTCGCCAAGCTTCTCTGGCCCTTTGCCTTCGAGGTAGTAGCCTCCGCTGGCATAGGCCATCACTCGGTCGTGATGGAAGCTTCCCAGGTAATGGTGCAGTGGCAGCCCCACTGAACGAGCATTCATATCCCAAAGCGCCGTATCCAAAATGGAGATTCCGCGCATGACCGACCCCGAGCGACCCTGCAAGATGGCCTCGGAGTACATCTGATGCCAGAGCGCCTCGGACTGTCGACTCTCCCGTCCGATGAGAAGCGGGGCGAGCAGTTGGGACACAGCCGTTTTGGTGATGACGCCTGCTTTGCTGCCGACATAACAGAAGCCGATCCCTTCGTGCCCGTCTTTGCTTCGAACCTTCACAAGTCCGTAATGGCGGCTATGAACGGTCCTTGTGGAGAAAGAGGTGACATGGTCAAGAGGGATCTCGACGGCGGCAACGGATACGGATTCAATGACGGGCACGGTGGACATCTCCAGGTTGGGTGGGTGGACGGCGAATGCTTCGATACTCTGCTGTGTAGGTAAAGCGGGATTCGGGATGATGCGTCACTGTGATCTCAAAGGGCTGTCCCTCCGGATCAAAGTACCGGCGAACGATCATGAGACAGGGCGCGCCCGCCGGCGCCTGAAGGGCATCGGCCAACTCGTTGGGAAGTTTGACAGCGCAGACCTCAAGCTCTGCTCGGTCGATTGCGACGCCGTACTTACGCTCGATCTGCTCATAAACCATCGAGTGAGAGTGGTCGGGCTCGTTTACGAGGCCAGCAAACTGCGGGAGGATGTAGATGTCGCTGTAGGCAAGGGAGGCTCCCGATCGCTCCTCTTTTCTGACAGCACCGATGTGGTACCAGGCGCTATCGATCGGTGCTCCGAGCATTCGAGACAGGCCCGCGTCGGCTTGGAGATACTCCTGAACAAGATTGACCCGAAAGGTATTCGAGGGATAGCGCAGCATGTCGGCTGGGGAATGAAAACTGCGACTGAGCACCCGAGGAGTCTTTTTTGAAATAACCCTGGCAGGTGAGCCTTGACGTCTAAGAATGAGCCCCCACTGTTCAAGTGTTCCAAGTGCATGCCTAAGAGTGTGACGACTCACTGAGTAATGTCTCGCGAGAGTGGTCTCAGAAGGCAGGTTTGCGCCAATGGACCACTCGCCCTCCCCAACCCTCCGTGAGAGGTCATCGGCGACCTGCTCGTGCCTTGGCCTGTTCCGCCCTAAAGCCTCCTGACTCATTGAGGCTAACTGAGCCCGACAAGAAGCTTTCCGGCCACGGGAACTCGCGCTGTGAGGATGTCGCCAGAGAGAGACTCGGTGATAAAGAGTTGCTTCCGGTCTGGACCGCCGAAGCAGAGGTTGGCGAGGTGGTGATGGTGTGGGTCCTCTGAGTAGATGAGGTGTGTGGGGAGCATATTCGAGTCAAAGCGCCAGATGCCAACCCCAAGGTGACACACGAGTAGGCCGTTCTCAGAGTCCATCTCGATCCCGTCTGGCCCAGCCACCCCGCCCGATAGTTGAATGGCAACCCCCGTTTTAGAGATGGAACCATCGGCCATGAGCGGTAAGCGCCAGACCTGTTGCGAGCGAGTGACACCGACGTAACAGTGTTTTTCGGATGTGGAAAGGGTGATCCCGTTCGGGCTGGGAATGTTGGTTACAAGCCGGTCCAGCGCGCCATTCGCCCGCAAACGATAAACACGGCCTGTTGGGTCTGCGATACCGGTCTGGCCTTGATCGGTGAAATAAAGATCGCCATTGGTCGCGAAGTGCAGGTCATTCAGGCCCTTGAAACCCTCACTGAAGGCTGTCTCCAGGATCGTCTCGATGACCCCGGTTTTGGGGTCTAGGCGCAGAAGCCCTTTTTTGTAACAACAAATCCACGCCATTCCTTGCCTGTCGAACTTCAGACCATTGGGCCATCCGTCGTACTGAGTGACGAGATCCCAGTCTCCCTTCGTGCTCAGTCTGAAGATGCGGCCGAAGGGGATATCGACAAACCAGAGGTTTCCGTCGCGGTCGAAGGAAGGGCCCTCCAGAAAGCACTCCACCTCCGCACCTTGACGATTGGGGTCCGACCATGCCGACCGGGTTTTCTTGCGGAATTTGGCAGGCATCGAGCTGTAGACCTCGGCTTTGATTTTCTCGAGCGGGGCGAAGGGATTAAACATTGATAGCCTTTCTGAGGGGATCGGTTCAGAGTTACTGTCCGTACAAGCTAGGAGTGTGGACAAGCACCATGAGGGTTTCCCATCGGTGCAAACACCACTTCTTTGGCTATTCTAGCAAACAAGATATTCCTCCGCGT
Source organism: Burkholderiales bacterium UBA2463 (assembly GCA_002342295.1). Classification (GTDB taxonomy): domain Bacteria; phylum Pseudomonadota; class Gammaproteobacteria; order Burkholderiales; family Burkholderiaceae_A; genus Hahnella. The sequence continues at coordinate 179,372 of DDPR01000006.1, read as the reverse complement.
ACCCTTCTGGATCAAACTTGTACGGATAACTTAGATGCCCGAACTCGCCCGCTCTCGCGTTGTTGTTTTTGGTACCGGCACCATGGCTGCTGGGATTGCTGCTGGATTTATGGAGAAAGGTCTTCCAGTCACCTTGGTGGGCCGAAACGCCGAGAAAGCTCAAGACTGCATCTCTAAGTCCCTTGCCCTTGTTGGACGGGCCGACGAGGGAGGGGCTCCTCACGTGGCCTCTGACCGCGTGGAGGACATCGATTGGTCTGAGGTGGTATGGGTCATTGAGACCATCGTTGAGAACATGCATGTCAAGCAGCAGCTTTTCGAGCGTCTTGACTCACTGGTCCCGAGCCACATTCCAATTGGTAGCAATAGCTCCGGCTTTCCGATCTCGAAACTCGTTGACCGCTTAAAGACAAGCTCACGCTTTATGGGGGCCCATTACTTCATGCCTGCAGAGGTTGTGCCGCTGGTTGAAATCGTCTTGGGGGAGAAAACCGATGTTGAGCAGGCCAACCGGGTCGTGGCGCTCTATCGGGAGATCGGCAAGAAGCCGGTTCTCGTAAAAAAAGATATTCCAGGGTTTCTAGCGAACCGAATTCAGCACGCACTCATGCGAGAGGCGTTGAATCTCGTAGAGTTGGGCGTTGCGAGCCCGGAGGATGTGGATGATGCCGTTCGCTACAGCTTTGGATTTCGCTATGCAGCAGTGGGTCCTATGACCCAAAAGGAGATCTCTGGTTGGGATGGCATGGCCGCAGCCGCGCGAGAAATCTACCCGTCCCTGTCAAACGCTACAAAACTCTCTCCGACGCTCGAGCGCATGATGGTCGAGGGTAGAACGGGTATGAAGGCTGGGCATGGCTTTCGGCCCTGGACGGCGGAGGAGGCTCAGGAAACTCGAGCCGCCTACATGCAACGACTCTCCGCTGCCTTCAAGATCTTGAATATGCCCTGATGGAATGCGATGTGCTGACCAAAGAACGCACGCGGTCCTCATCGGGAATGATGCCGATTCCAACGGCGCCAAGCTGGTCCGCGTGGAATACTCCGTTACGGGCAGCAAGCGGGTGGGCACAGATGTCCTCACAGAGGTATTGATTGGACAGGCTCAGACCCCAATTCGCACCGCCTCCCGCAAAACCGATGCTTGCCGTAGCAGCGGCAGAGAGCGACGTCTCGGCTACCTTGCAAGCGAGGTTGGCGCCCAGGCGCGACTGGTTTAAAAACCGAAGCGCCTCCACTCCCTCCACGATGCCGCCCAGCTTGATGAGCTTAAGGCTTGCGCCATCCATCGCCTGTGCCTTGAAAAATCGTTCGAGGTCCGCTCGATTAGCGACCGATTCGTCAAGTCCGATAGGCAGGGTTGTTTGGCTACGAAGGGCGGTCCAGTCCGACAAATCAGCGTTGGGAGCGAGGGCTTGCTCAATAAAGGCGAGGCCAGAGCCTTCAACACCCTTGCAGAAAGTCAATGATTCCGCCAGGGACCACGCCCCATTCGCATCCGCACTGACAAGACAGTCGGTTGCAACGGACATGATGTACGTGACGCGTCGGATGTCCTCTTTCACTTCGCCAAGGCCAACCTTGATTTTCCAGTGGAAGATTCCCTTGTCTCGATGTGCCCTGATGTCGCGCGCCTCTTCTTCGTCAGTACGACCCGACACCATTCGCAGTACGGGAAGAGCACCAGGTTGTGCTTGGCCTTGCGTAAGAAGGCGCCACACTGGGAGGCCAAGATGCTGAGAAATCAGGTCAAGAAGGGCAGTTTCCTGGCAGGCTCGAGCAGATGGTCGGGCGCGAGCGCGACGCGATTGTTCGGGCGCAATCTGTTTGTGGCTCAACCAACGCACATGTTTCGTTTGAGAGAGCAGGTGATCGAGGTCATCGAGCAGGCTCTCGACTGTCTCTCCGGTCATCTGAGGTGCGGCAGAGGTTTCGCCCCATCCTACTCGTCCGGACTGATCAGTCAGTTTGAGCAGGACTGTGCTGGCATGGGTGATGGTCTCGCTCGACATCCGGATTGGCTCGGCCAGGGGAATGGCCAGCGGGAAAAGAATTGCCTCAGCGATCTCGATGGCCTCGTGGCTGGGGTGAGGGTGCATGTGGTTTAACTAAAGAAAAGGAGACTCGACATGGAGAAGAGATGGGTGTTGGCTGTTGCGACCTGGGTGATCATGACCGGGGCTGCGTGTGCGCAGGCTTTCCCGAACAAGCCGATCCGGCTGATTGTACCGTTCGCTGTTGGTGGGCCTTCCGACGTGCTGGCTCGGGCACTGAGCGTCAAGCTTCAGGAGTCCATGGGTCAACCGGTCCTCGTGGAGAACAAGCCTGGCGGGGGCACAAATCTAGCAGCGGATCTCGTAGCGAAATCGAAGCCCGATGGCTACACCCTGCTCCTCATGATGGTGGGCACTCAGGCCATCAACGAGTCGCTATATCCGAAACTGACCTACAACACGGTGAGAGACTTTGCCCCAATCAGTCTTGTGGCCTCCTCCTCACTCATGTTGGTGGCCCACCCTTCGCTCGCAGCGAAGAACACGGCGGATCTTATTGCCCTCGCTCGCGCCAATCCGGGTCGTTACAACTTTGGATCGTCCGGAACGGGAACGCCGCTCCATTTGGCTGGTGAGTTATTCAACAGTCGGGCGGGGATAAAGATTATTCACGTCCCATACAAGGGTGCTGCACCGGCTCTGAATGATGTGCTCGGAGGGCAGATTGAACTGGCGATGGTTGGAGCGCCGGCAGCGCTGCCCCATGTGAAGGCCGGAAAACTCACGCCGATCGGCCTCACGAGTGCCAAGCGATCGAGTCAGTCTCCAGACATTCCAACGATCAACGAGACTCTGAGAGGATTTGAGGTCGAGTTGGTGTACTCTATCGTTGCTCCGGCAGGAACCCCCAAAGACATCATCTTGCGGCTTAACTCCGAGATTCACCGAGCGCTGAGCGACCCTGAGACCGCCTCAAGGCTGACCAGTCAGGGCTTCGATCCGCTCTTAAGTTCTCCAGAGAAGTTGGCGGACTATATCAAGTCGGAAATTTCGAAATGGGGACCCATCGTGAAGCAGTCCGGCGCTCAGCCAGACTGATTACTTCGATGTTGGCATCACAAACTCGGCACCCTTGGCGATGCTCTCGGGCCAGCGCTGCATGATGGACTTTTGTCGGGTGTAGAAACGCACGCCCTCTTCGCCGTAGGCGTGCATATCTCCAAAGAGCGATTTCTTCCATCCCCCGAAACCATGCCAGGCCATGGGCACGGGGATGGGCACATTGATACCCACCATACCCACCTGAACGCGTCGAGAAAATTCGCGCGCAATGTTTCCGTCTCGAGTGAAGCAGGAGACACCGTTACCAAATTCGTGGGCATTGATGAGACTGAGGGCTTCGGAGAAGTCGGCTACACGCACACAGGACAGAACAGGCCCGAAAATCTCTTCACGATAAATCTTCATCTTTGGTGTCACATGATCGAAGAGGCTCCCTCCCATATAGAAGCCGCTCTTGCACCCGGGGCCTGCGCGACTCCCATCAAATTGACGACCATCTACGAGGAGCTTGGCTCCCTCGTCAACACCAGCCTGAATGTAGCCAGAGATTCGATCGTGGGCGGCCTGGGTGACGATGGGTCCCATCTCTGCCTCTAGGTTCATGCCATCCAGAACTTTGAGGGCACGAGTTCTCTCGATGAGTTTGGGCATGATGCGGTCACCGACGTCTCCCACCAGCACGGCCACGCTAATGGCCATGCAGCGTTCACCAGCGGATCCGTAGGCCGCTCCGATGAGCGCATCAACGGACTGATCTAGGTCGGCATCGGGCATCACCACCATGTGATTCTTTGCGCCGCCCAGCGCCTGCACGCGCTTGCCGTGATGAGCGCCCGTCTCGTAGATGTAGTTGGCAATCGGGGTGGAGCCCACGAAGCTGATGGCCTGGACGTCGGGGTGATGGAGCAATGCATCGACCGCCTCTTTGTCCCCCTGAACCACGTTCAGTACGCCATCGGGCAGCCCCGCTTTCTTGAAGAGCTCAGCCATTAGAAGACTCGGGCTGGGGTCGATGGGGCTTGGTTTGAGGACGAATGTGTTGCCGCAGGCAATGGCAACTGGGAACATCCACATGGGCACCATGACTGGGAAATTAAAGGGGGTGATGCCGGCTACCACTCCAAGGGGCTGGCGCATGGTCCAGTTGTCGATATTGGTGGAGACCTGCTCGGTGTAGTCGCCCTTCAGGAGCTGAGGAATGCCGGTTGCGAATTCGACGATTTCGATGCCCCGAGTAACCTCTCCCTGTGCATCTGTGAACACCTTGCCATGCTCCGAGGTGATGAGGCGAGCGAGTTCGTCACGGTTCTCGTTGAGTAGCTCAAGGAAGCGAAACATGATGCGAGCCCGGCGAAGCGGGGGCGTGTTTGCCCAGGCTGGGAAGGCCCGAAGGGCGCTTTGAACAGCGGCCTCGACATCGGCTGCGCTGGCGAGGCGAACCTCCCCCGTGAGAGAACCCAGAGACGGGTTATAGATGGGCTGGCTGCGGCCGCCTTGGCCGGGGGTTCGTTTTCCGTCGATGAAGTGGGCAATCTGATTCATGGCTAGACTTGGGGAGATTTGGAGTGACGAGTCGCTTACTTTAGCCCGAGATGCGTGGAGGTCGCAGTGGGAATGACCCTTGGAGGAGAAGGACGGTGTCGGGCTTGATGCAAGTACCAACAGGCTTGGGCGATCTCTCCTCGTGGCTTGCGGCAATGGGGTTTGCGCTTCTGGCCGCTAACTGCCTTCTGTCGGGACGGTTTCGGTGGCTCACGGGGCTCTGGAGCATCGACTCAGTCATGCGCACCCATCAATGGCTCGGCCGACTGGCCCTGGCCATCTTTCTTGCTCACCCCATCCTTTATTTTGATGTGCCCGAGACAATGTCGGCCATCGGTTATGGCTGGGGCATTCTCGCGCTGATTTTCCTCGTCGCCCTTGTCATGACTGCACTCAGCCGGGATGAGCAGGGCTATCGCTACGAGGCCTGGCGCATGAGCCACGGACTTCTCAGTCTGCTCGTGATGGTTCTGGGTTACGGACACATCCTGGGCTCAAGTGGTCTTGTGAAGCGAGCGCCCGATCTTTCTCTGGCTCTTCTGCTTTGCGTACTCATCGCATCCGGGTCCCTCATCTGGGCCTACGTGGGGCGGCCCATCATGCTGGCGGGGCGACGCTTTGAGGTTCGATCGTTGGCCTGTGTTGCTGATCGAACGTGGAGTCTGACGCTTTCACAGCAAAGTGGCCCTGTCTTCTCGTTCCGAGCCGGTCAGTTTGTATGGCTCAGAGCCAAGTCTCCGTGGAACACCGTGGACCACCCTTTCTCATTGGCCTCAGAGCCTCGGGCCGATGGAACGATTGAGTTTCTGGTGAAGGAGGCGGGGGACTTCACGCGGGCTCTGCAACAGGAGTTACCTATTGGAAGCCCGGTCTATTTGGATGGCCCTTATGGAAACTTCACGCTCCCGGTTCAGTCTTTTGCACCGGCCGGCCTCCTGTTCATCGCCGGCGGAATTGGCCTGGCGCCTTTGCTTTCGATACTGAGATCGATCTATTCGCAGGAGGTCCCCGAACAGTCCCTTCTTGCTTGCCCTGTTGTGCTTGTGGTTGGCAATCGACATGAGGGGCAGTTACTGGCCCAGGCAGAACTCAAAGCGTTTTCACGGAGGGGTCTGGTCGTGCACCAGGTGGTCTCCGAGCCCTCGAGGGAGTGGACTGGGCTTGTGGGGCAGACGGACGAGCAGGTGCTTGCGCCCTTGCTTCCGAGTGACCCGCGTGGCTGGCAGGTGTATGTCTGCGGCCCCGGACCGATGATGGACGGCGTGACTCGTCTACTAAAATCAAGGGGATTCCGGGCTGCACAGATTCATTCAGAGCGATTCCGAACCTAGACCTTCCAACGATCCGAGGACTCCCCATGAGCGCAAGCCGCCAAATCATCTCTACGCCTGATGCACCCGCTGCGATTGGCACGTATTCGCAGGCAGTGCGGGTGGGCCAGACGGTCTGGCTCTCAGGCCAGATTCCCCTCGATCCCAAAACCATGACCCTCGTAGGCGATGGATCTGCGCAGGGGATTGAGCTTCAGATTCACCAAGCCTTTAAGAACCTCGCCGCAGTCGCACAGGCCTCAGGCGGCTCGCTTGCGGATGTCGTGAAGGTGAACCTTTTTCTCACGGATCTCTCACACTTTGCGAAGGTGAACGAGATCATGGCTCAATACTTCTCGGAGCCGTATCCCGCCCGAGCTGCGGTTGGAGTTGCGAGCCTGCCACGGGGTGCCTCCTTTGAGGCTGAGGCGGTGATGGTGCTGGCAGCCTAACGATCCTATGAAGTCGAGGGCTCACAGCTGGCCCGAAGGATTTCTCAAGCTTGGCCTGCGCCGGCCGCTCGACCTACTTCTTCACTTTCCACTTCGTTACGAGGATGAGTCCCGCGTCTATGCGCTCAGCGAGGTGACTCCAGGCGCTTCCGTGCAATGCCAGGTTCGGGTCTTAAAAAGCGCGATTGTCTATAAGCCGCGCAGGACGCTGATCGTGCAGGTTGAGGACGACTCGGGTCAGGCCAGTCTAAGGTTTCTCTACTTTCGGGACGCGATGCGACTTGCCTTCTCGCCGGGTGCCCAGATCCGTATTGTCGGTGAGGCCCGCCGGGCATTGTTGGGGCTTGAGTTCATTCATCCCCGCGTGCGAAGCGGCTGGCTCGCCCTCGAGGAGCTCAAAAGCCAGCCACTGCTGGCGATCTATCCGACCACTCAGGGCCTGGCGCAGCATGTCATTCGCAGGCACGTCCAGCGGGGTCTCTCTGAGATTCTTCCAAAAGAATGGATTCCCAAGGCTCGTCTCGTCACACTGGGCCTGCCGGATTTGGACCAGGCGATTCGGCGGCTTCATGAGCCTCAGTCACTGGATGCGAGTCTTGAGGCAGCCTGGAATCGAATTCGGTTGGACGAGCTTCTCGCCCAGCAGATTGCCCTTCGCCGAGCCAAACAGCGACGGCAGCAGAGACTGGCGCCAGAGCTTACGGATCCCAGCGGCCTGACCGAGAAGCTCCTGCAGACCTTGCCATTCGAACTTACGCAGGCCCAGAAGCGTGTTTGGACGGAGGTGGCCCAGGATCTCGCGAAATCTCGGCCCTCTCATCGGCTCATTCAAGGTGATGTCGGCAGCGGAAAGACGGTCATTGCCGCGCTGGCCGCCTTGGCCGCTGTGGGCTCGGGATTTCAGGCGGCGGTGATGGCGCCGACCGAGATTCTGGCGCAGCAGTTGTTCTCGAAACTTTTGGTCTGGCTCGAGCCCATGGGCGTTCGCGTGGTCTTTCTGAAGGGTGGTCTTCCTGCCGCAGATAAGCGTGCTCGACTACAGGAGATTCGCTGCGGCCAGGCGGGCGTGGTTGTCGGCACGCATGCACTCATTCAGAGGGGCGTCGAGTTCGCGCGTCTTGGCCTCTCCCTCGTCGATGAGCAACACCGTTTTGGCGTGGCCCAACGAATGGCGCTTCACGAGTCCGAGTCGGGCCTCGTTCCACACATCGTCGGGATGTCTGCGACACCAATTCCTCGAAGTCTTGCCATGACTTTCCTGGCTGACCTTGACGTCTCGGTGATTGACGAGCGCCCTCCTGGGCGTCAGCCCATTCGAACACGCCTCATGTCTTTGGCCAGGCGAGAGGAGCTTGCCGAGCGGCTGCTTGGGTTCATCGAGACGGAGGGGCAGGCTTATTGGGTCTGTCCTGTGATTGAGGAGCAGCAAGACGCTGAGCGGGCGCTCATTGCCCTTGAGGAGACGGCCGCGTGGCTCGCTCCCATGTTGGGGGAGCGGCTCGCGGTTGTTCATGGCCGCCTGAGTCCGGATCAGAAGCTGCAGGCCATGGCGCGTTTTGTTTCCGGAGAGGCCCGGGTGCTCCTTGCAACAACAGTCATTGAGGTTGGTGTGGATGTGCCTCAGGCCCGACTCATGGTGATCGATCATGCCGAGCGTTTTGGGCTTGCACAGCTACATCAGCTTCGCGGTCGGGTGGGTCGAGGTGCAGGGCAGAGCACCTGCATTCTTCTTTTTGATGAACCTCTCTCGGAGCCGGCAAGAGAGCGGCTTCGGGCGCTCTATGAGTCTGATGACGGGTTTGAGTTGGCAAGCCGAGATCTCGCGCTCAGGGGCCCGGGAGAGCTCCTTGGCATGCGACAATCGGGAGAGCCTAGCCTGCGGTTTAGCGACCTCTCGCGTGATCGTGTCTGGGTTGATTACGCTGTGCGATTCGGAGCGGAGCTCTGCGAGGCGCTGGACTCTGAGGAGCGGCTTGGAGCGCTTGCAATAGAAGCCGAGGACCTTCGAAGTCTTCTTGAGCGCTGGGCCCACCGAGCAGATGACCTCTTGATTAGTGGTTAGACATGACTCTCACCGAACTTCGTTACATCGTTGCCGTGGCCCGAGAGCGCCATTTTGGTCGCGCAGCCGAGGCCTGCTTCGTCAGTCAGCCCACCCTCTCTGTGGGAGTGAAGAAGCTCGAGAGCGAGCTGGGCACCCAGATCTTCGAGCGAGGAGGCAGTGAGGTCTCTCTCACGCCGGTCGGAGAACAGTTGGTCATTCAGGCTCAGCGTGTTTTGGATGAAGTCGGGCGAATGAAGTCTCTTGCGGCCGAGGGGCGCGATCCGCTTGCGGGGCCCCTGCGACTTGGGGTGATCTACACCATTGGTCCTTACCTACTACCCCGAATCATCATGAGCATGATCCAACGGCACCCGCAGATGCCGCTGATGCTGCTTGAAAATTTCACGTTTAAGCTGGTGGAGCAGCTTCGCACGGGAGAGATTGACGCGGCGATTATGGCCGAGCCTTTTGACCTAACCGGTCTTGATGCGCTGCCCCTCTATGATGAGGAGTTCGTGGTGGCGGTGCCGCGCGGACACTTCTGGGAGGCTCGTCGTGCCATCCCATCATCAGATCTAAAAGCCGAGACGATGTTGCTTTTGGGCGTGGGTCACTGCTTTCGCGACCAGGTGCTCGAGGTCTGTCCGGAGGCAGCGAGATACTCGCAGAGTTCCGAAGGTATTCAGAAGACCTTCGAGGGGAGTTCTCTTGAGACGATTCGTCACATGGTCGCCTCTGGCCTCGGGATTACCGTGCTGCCCAAGATGGCGGTCTCTGCCCCTTCCGCAGACCCCATGCTGACACTCTTGCCCTTTGAGGCGCCTGCCCCCGTGCGTCGCGTGATGCTGGTCTGGCGAAAAAGTTTTGCGCGCAAGGCGGCCATGGACTGCCTGCGGGATGTCATCCTCTCGGTGGATCTTCCGGGCTGCAGAAAACTCTCCGCTTCGGGGCAACCATTGGAGAAGGCATGACCAACTCTTACAAGACTATTGAGGGCGCCATTGGCCAGACACCGCTGGTCGCGCTTCAGCGAATCGCGGCCGAGACCAATCGCGCTCGCGGGAATGTGGTTCTTGGAAAGCTCGAGGGCAATAACCCGGCAGGGTCCGTGAAGGACCGACCTGCGATTTCGATGATTGCCCGCGCTGAGGCGCGCGGGGAGATTCGGCCCGGAGATACGCTCATTGAGGCCACGAGCGGTAACACTGGAATTGCGCTTGCGATGGCTGCAGCCATTCGTGGCTATCGAATGGTGCTCATCATGCCGGACAACCTCTCCATTGAGCGCCGCCAGACCATGAGAGCCTTCGGAGCAGAGCTCATCCTCGTGACGCAGAGGGAGGGAATGGAGGGCGCTCGTGACCTCGCAGATTCCATGCAGTCGCAAGGCAAGGGTCGCGTATTGAACCAGTTTTCCAATGACGACAACTGGCTCGCACACTTTGAAGGAACCGGCCCAGAGATCTGGGAGCAGACGAACGGGGGAGTGACGCATTTCATCTCTGCAATGGGCACGACGGGCACCATCACGGGCGTGTCGCAGTTTCTCAAGCAGAGGAATCCAGCGGTCGTAATCGTGGGCGCCCAACCCGCCGACGGCTCCTCGATTCCGGGGATTCGCAAATGGTCGCCTGAATACGTCCCGCCCATTCGACATAAAGCCATCATTGACCGAATCGAGGAGGTGACCCAGGCCGAGGCAGAGGAGATGGCTCGCAGGTTGGCCGCGGAAGAGGGTCTTTTCTGCGGACCTTCGGCTGCCGGCGCCTGCCTTATTGCGCTGCGTGTTGCAGAGGAGACAAGGAACGCGACAATCGTCTTTATCGTCTGCGACCGTGGAGATCGCTACCTCAGCTCGGGTCTGTTTCCCGGCTAAGGCTTCCCGACGTGGTGGGCAAAGTAGTGGGCCAACTCACTGAGCTGGGCATCACTGATGCCGCCGAGCGCGTTGGTCATTAAAGAGTCTCTGCCTTGCGCCTTTCCGTCCCTCATCAGGGTGAGGGTGGTGAGCAGATAGTCCTCCCTCTGCCCCGCAAGCCGCGGCACCTGATTCTGGCCCAGATAGCTTGGAAGATGACAGGTTCCGCAGAGCGCTTGCTTGGCAAGCGTTGCACCCCTCGCGAGTTTTGCAGCATCGGGTGATCGCGCGGGAGAAGGCGCAAGAGGTTGGTCGGCATACCATTTGGCGAGGGCAGTCACATCTGGATCGGATAAGCCGTTCAGGATGCCCTTCATGGCCGGAATCTCTCGAAGTCCCTCTCGAATCATCACGAGCTGATTTTCAATGAACACTTTGGGCTGACCAGCCAGGCTGGGCATTCCCGGGATAGACGAGATGCCACTTGCACCGTGGCAGCTCGCACAGATCTGCTGGGCGCGCTGGGCCACATCATTGGCCTTGGCGCTCAACGAGAAACACATGGCAAGAAGAAAAAAAACCACCCCCGAGGGGGTGGTGAGGCTGCTCCAGCGAGGGATGGCCATGAGCTGTTTAGGGCTTGGCGTAAGAGATGCGATAGATCGCACCGAGCTGCTCATCAGACAGCAGCAGAGAGCCATCTTTCATCTGGTGCATATAGGTTGGACGACCCCAGAACTGCTGGGTTGCTTCATCGAGGAAGCCAGTGAGGAAGGGCTCAACCTTTGCCCCCTTCCCATCTGCCCCCACCTTGACCATGACGACGTCATACCCCGACTTGGCCGACCGGTTCCACGAGCCCTTTCGAGCGACAAAGGCCACATTCTTGTACTCGGCCGGGAACATGGATCCAGTGTAGAAGTGCAAGCCCATGACGGCTGCGTGAGGCCCCATGAGGGCCACGGGCTTCTCCACACCGTCGCATGCGTTGGCCTTCTTCACATCTGGGTCGGGTATGTCACCTTGGTGGCAGTAGGGGAAGCCGTAGCTCAACCCGACCTTGGAGAGACGATTGAGGTTGTCGTTGGGCGTGTTATCCCCCATCCAGTCGCGCCCATGGTTGGTGAACCAGAGTTCCTTTGTGACGGGATGGAAGTCGAAGCCGACTGAGTTGCGAACGCCCGTGGCCAAAACTTCCATGCCGGAGCCGTCTGGGTTGTAGCGTCGAATCTGCGCGTACTCGCTCGAGGGAGGCTCACAGATGTTGCAGGGCGCGCCGAAGGGCACGTAGAGTTTTCCGTCAGGACCAAAGCGCACGTATTTCCAGTTGTGATGCTTTTCTTTGGGCAGCTTGAAGACCTCGGTCATATCGACGGGCTTGGCGTCCGGATTGGTCGTTATTCCGTCATAGCGCAGAACCTTGTCTACCGCAAAGACGTAGAGGCTGCCCTTATAGTAGGCCGCCGTGGGCTGGTCGAGCTTGTCCACGAGTACGCGACTGGTGCGCTCTTTACCGTTGTCGGTGATTTCGTAGATACGGCCCAGAGGGCGCGTTCCCACGTAGTACTTGCCGTTATCTCCCTCGGCAATGGCCCGAGCACCGGGCGTGCCAGCCGACCAGACCTCGATCTTGAAGCCGGGGGGCAGTTTGATTTTGTTCAAGGGGATATCTGCAGCAGGTGTGACGGTCAGCTTCCCTGCATGAGGAGCGAGCGTGGAGTTGGCCTGCTCGGGGGTCATTCCTTGTTTCCAGGCCTGAGCCATCACGGCGCCTGAGAGGGTGAATGCGACGCAGGAGAGGGCAAGGCGGACAGCGGGGGTGGAACGAGACATTCAAAGCTCCTTAGAAAAAAACTTAGCTGCCTATTCTGATTCGGACGGCCGAGGAGAGAGACTCGGGGATACCCCAACCCTCGGCGAGCGAGCCTTCGATTCAGACCGCGGCGCGGGCTGGAGCTTGGTATCGACGGCGCCGCGCTCATCAAAGACGAAGCAGGCGCCCCGGTAGTGGCGGCCGTCGGTCTCCTCGAAGTATTTGAGTATGCCCCCGTCAAGTTGGTAGACATGCTCGACCCCTTCGTTCTGCATGAAGATGGCCGCCTTTTCGCAGCGGATGCCGCCCGTGCAGTAACTCACGACGGTCTTCCCCCTCAACTCCTCCTTGTGCGCGGAGAGGGCCGCAGGAAACTCCGTAAATTTACGGATGCGCCAGTCAATCGTATTTTCAAAGTGACCGCAGTCCACCTCGACATCATTTCGGGTATCTAGCATGACAACCGGTCGACCATCGTCGTCGTGCCCCGTGTCGAGCCATCGCGCCAGAGTCTTGGGATCTACAGCGGGAGCTCGGCCCGCAGACGGTCGAATCGCCGGCTGATCCATTCGAATGATTTCAGGTTTGACCTTGATTTTCAGGCGTCGAAACGGCATGGCAGCAGACCAACTCTCTTTGGCTTGGAGCGCCTCGAGGCCAGGGATGGAACGCAGTACTTTGAGCATTTCTCTGCAAGCGAATTCCGACCCAGCAAGAAAGGCGTTAAGACCCTCCTGAGAGATCAGGATTGTTCCTTTGATGTCGATTCTCTCTGCCTCTGACTGCAGGAGGGTTCGAACCGACTCGGGCTCTGCAATGGCGCAGAAGTGATAGGCAGCGAGGTTCAGCACCGGGTTCATTCAGGAATTTTAGGTGAGGCCTAGGGTTTTCACAGATGCCAAGTGTGGCCGTGCGCTCTAGCCTCTTCTTCGCAGTCCACCACTGTCAAAACTTAAGGAGACACAGATGAGTTTGGTGAAAAAGTCGCTTGTCGGTTTGGTGCTCAGCGGACTTGGGTTGTCTGCGGGCACCGCGATTGCTGCCCCCGACAATCTCTCGACGCTCAAGCAGATGAAGGTGGCCACGACCGATCTGAACATTCCCGTTATTCCTCAGGACGGAAAGAACGCGGCCGCCATTCGGGAGAATCTTAAGAAGGTGAAATTGCCCGATGGATTCAAGATTGAGCTTTATGCGGTTGTCCCTGATGCGCGTCACATGGCTGTTGCGCCCTCCACCAATATGCTCTTTGTGGGTACCCGCAAGACTACTGTGTGGGCCGTAACCGATCGCAATAGCGATGGCCTGGCCGATGAGGTGAAGTCTTTTGCTCCCTCCCTCAAGTTCTCTAATCCCAATGCGGTCTGCTGGACCAAGGATGGGTTTCTGTTGGTGGTGGAGCACAATCGCGTCTTGAACTTCCCCGCCGCCGAGTTCTTCTACGAGGGCCCAGATGTCGCAGTGATCGAGGTTGTCGCCAAGGGCAAACTCATTCCCACCGAGGAGGAGTCCTTTAATCATGGCGCTCGAACATGTCGAGTGGGTCCAGATGGCATGCTCTACATCACACTCGGGCAGCCCTATAACGTTCAGCCTAAAGAGAAGATCGACCTTTATAACAGGGTGGGCATTGGCGGCATCATTCGCATGAACGCATTCGATGGCTCCAAGCGCGAGGTCTTTGCCATGGGCGCCCGCAACCCCGTCGGTCAAGATTTCAATCCCAAGGATGGCACGTTATGGTGGACCGACAATCAGGTCGACGGACTGGGTGATGACATTCCCCCAGGTGAGCTGAATCGCTCCACCAAGACCGGCGAGCACTTTGGGTTTCCTTACTGGAACGGTAAGTTCAAGGTGGCCGGATCTGCCGCCGCCAAGGACCTAAAGGATATGAAGGAGCCAGCCGGTGCCATTTTCCCGCAGGTCGAGTTTCCCGCCCATCAGGCCCAACTCGGCATGGCTTTCTACACGGGCAAGAAGTTCCCGGCGAAGTACCAAGGCGGCATTTTTGTCGCCTCCCACGGATCTTGGAATAGAACCAAACCAAGTGGAGCAGAAATTCAATTCGTACCCCTCAATGCGGACGGGACGGCTGGAAAGATGGAGGTATTTGCCTCTGGCTTTCTCGACCCTGAGACGGGGCTCTACCGTGGACGTCCGGTGGATGTGGCGGTCATGAAGGACGGCTCCATGCTGGTTTCTGATGATTACGCGGGCGCGATCTATCGTATTTCCTATCAACAGTAAATATTCCTGAGCGAAGGGGTCGTGTTCACGCACGACCCCTTTTCACGTTGATGACCAAAAGTGCTGTTTCGTGCGTGGTTTTCCTGAGCCTCTTGGGGCCCTTGGGTTCTCGGCATGCTTGGGCTGTGGATCTGCAGGCGGGTCGCCTCAAGGCTCAGTCTGCGTGCGCGGTTTGTCACGGCCTCAATGGTGTATCGAGCATGCCAAACGCACCTCACCTTGCGGGGCAGCCCGAGGCGTACTTGGTTGAACAGCTCCGGAATTATCGAAGCGGAAAGCGCAATCACGAGGTGATGAGCGTGATTGCTAGGCCGTTGAGTAATGCAGATATTGAGGGCCTTTCAGCTTGGTACTCCTCCATGCGGGTGAATGTTGAGACTCCTTAGATTTGGGTTGGCCGCCGCCGCTTGCTCGTTTGCCCTCGAGGCAAGAGCCCAGTCGATGCTCGATGAGGTGGTCGTGAGCGCGAGCCGCTCTGAGCAGCAGGCGTTCGATGCGCCGGGCTCGATTGACGTGGTGGGTCGTAGTCGCATCGAGTCGTCTGGCCCTCAGGTGAACATCAGCGAGGCCTTGGGTCTTGTTCCGGGCATTAACGTCGCCAATCGCAGCAATTATGCTCAGGACCTGCAGGTATCGATACGTGGCTTTGGCTCTCGCGCGCCGTTTGGCGTTCGTGGGGTCAGGCTCATGATTGACGGCCTTCCTCAAACACTCCCTGATGGGCAGGGTCAGACCTCGCAGTTCGCGGCGACATCCACTGATCGCATCGAGGTGTTAAGGGGGCCGATCGCTGCGCTATACGGGAATGCGAGCGGAGGTTTGATTCAGTCTTTTACTCGGGATCCTTCCGCGACACCCGAGCTGCAGGTGGGCTTTTTCGCAGGATCGGAAGATTTGTATCGATCGTCTCTGCAGTATTCCGAAACAAGGGGGAATGTTGGTCTGGTGGTGGACTACGGGGCACTCTCGTCGGTGGGGTTTCGCCAGTACAGCGCGGCTCAGCGCGACCACTTGAATGCCAAGCTCGTTGTCGCCAACGAGAGCGGGAAGACGGCGTACATTGTGAATGTGCTCGATCAGAAGAAGGGCGAGGATCCAGGCAGTCAGACGCTCGCGAATTTTCAGAGCACGCCCTACAAAGCGGACTCATCAAACTTTTCTTACAAGGCGGGCAAGACCTTCTTGCAGACCCTGACGGGCGTCGTGGATGATCGCGACTTAGGCGGTGCGTCAACCTTGCAGACGCGGGCATTTTTTGGCTCGCGACAGTTGGATAACCCCGGGAGGACGGCCTCTCCATACATTCTCGTTGATCGCGTGCAGGCGGGCGTGGGTGCCACCTTCGCCATGGATACGATTTTGATGGGTACCCCCGGACGGTTACGCCTCGGGTTTGAGGCCGAAAAGGTGAGCGACGCGCGAACAGCACGAACGAATTCAAACGGTGTTCCTTCGGGTGCAATCTCTCGAGATGAGGACAATATCGCGACGAGCCAAGGTGTATTTGTCCAGTCCAATTGGTCTCTCTCTGATCAGTGGTCCGCGCTCGCTGGCTTGAGAGCCTCGCTGGTGACCCTGAGTGTGAAGGACTATTACCTATCAGACGGGAGGGATGGGTCGGGGTCGAGAACGCAATTCGGCCTCAGTCCCGTTTTGGGGCTCACGCGGCACATCTCGCAATTCACCAATCTATACATTAATGTGGGTCGGAGCTTTGAGACGCCGACGCTCAATGAAGTGATTTACAAAGAATCGGGCGGAGCGTCGGTCAATTCCTTTAACGGTGGCTTGTCTGCTGCAAGATCCTCACAGATTGAACTGGGGGTGAAGTCGAAGCTCGCCGCAGGGTCTGGCGTATCTGCAGCGGTTTTCTATACCGAAACCAAGGATGACATCGTCCCGCTTCGGGTGTCTTCAAGCTCAGCGACTTGGCAGAACGCGGATACGAAGCGCCAAGGGTTCGAGCTGGGGGGTTACGCTCAGATTGGTGGAGGTTTGAGGGCGTCAGCAAGCGTCTCCCTGGTCCAAGGAATTTACGCTGAGCGGGTGTCGATACTGGGCGATGTTCAGACCGCGCCAAGCGGCAATCGCTTGGCAGGCATTCCCAACGACCGCCTCTCATTTGAGCTGGTTTGGGGCGATGCGAAACCAAGGAAATCTGGGGGGGTTGCCACCGAACTTGGACTGGAGTTCACGAGCGTGGGCAAGATCTACGCAAATTCATCGAACGCAGAGAGCACCTCTCGATACAGCCTCGTTAATTTGCGCTCCGCTGTGAGCTATCCCATCTGGGGAGGCGCCCTAAAAGGTGTCGCAAGAATAGATAACTTGTCGGACCGAGTGTATGCGGGCTCGATTATTGGAGATCAAGAATCGAAACGCTACTACGAGCCCGGCGCTCCCCGCAGTTATCTATTGGGCATTCAATTCACCCGACCGATTTAGCCCTTCTTCTTCTTGGCTGCGAGACCACAAGCTTTTTGCATCACCTCGTAGCTGGCAACGCCTGGTTTTTCAACGACCCAAGAACCCATTTCCTTGTTAAGAGCGACACCACCAGCACCCATGACACCGAGGTGGGCGCGCTCAAAGAGAGCCCGCGTTTCATTGGTCTTGCAGCGAATCTCCACCTCGGAGAGCCACGAGTTAGGCACCGAGAGACGGGCAGCAGTCACCTTAGTGCTCGGGTTTGGATTGCTGACAAGTTGCATGATCCGCACGTTCTCGCCACTCATCTTGAGCGTGGAGGGATCGATGTAGACATCGCCCTGGGAGCTTTCCCCCACCTTCTCCCACGCCGCAAAGGCTGATAATGGGAGTCCCAGAAGGAGGGTGGCGAACGCCAAGACAGTGAGTGCCCTATTCATCCTCAGTCTCCAATAGAACTAGACCTGAGAGAAATTATGCGCAGGCTTACGCGCCGAAAAGGCCCTCACAGCGAGGGTTTAGGGAAAGCCATGAGGAGTGGGTGGGGGGCCGGTTTTGGCCGCTGGCGCCTCCGACACGAATCGAACGTGTGACCCTCCCCTTAGGAGGGGGATGCTCTATCCACTGAGCTACGGAGGCGCGAGCGCTCCATTCTAAACTGGCGTTTATGCATGCCGCACCCCCCCAAACACGCTCGCATCTTCTTTGCGTGGCCCCAATGATGGACTGGACGGATCGGCACTGCCGCTTCTTTCATCGCCTCATTGCGCCTCACGCGCTTCTCTACAGCGAGATGATCACCACAGGCGCCATCTTGTTTGGTGATCGCGAGCGGCTCTTGGGATTTCATCCAGATGAGCACCCTGTTGCGCTGCAGCTCGGGGGAAGTGAGCCTGAGGACCTGGCGCGGGCCGCACGAATCGGTGATGAGTGGGGCTACGATGAAATCAATCTGAACTGTGGCTGCCCCAGCGAGCGGGTTCAGAGGGGCGCCTTTGGCGCCTGTCTTATGCGAGAACCGAAGCTGGTGGCGCAGTGCATTGAGGCCATGCGGGAGGTGGTTGATATTCCCGTGACCGTGAAGCACCGTCTCGGGGTTGATGATCAGACCGACTATGGGTTTGTGCGCGACTTTGTGGGTGCGCTCTATGAGGCGGGTTGTCGCGTCTTCTTGGTGCATGCCCGCAGCGCGGTACTCAAAGGACTCTCTCCCAAAGAGAATCGAGAGATTCCTCCGCTTCGCATGCAGATGGTGAGGGAACTCAAACGCGAATTTCCGGCGGCCACAATCGTGGCGAATGGGGGCATTGCCTCGGCAGAGCAAGTCGATGGGCTGTTGCGAGCAGACGGCACCCTGCCTGGTCTAGATGGGGTGATGTTGGGCCGAGCGGCATATCACGATCCCTGGCTGCTGCGCGCGCTCGATGGGATTCTGTTCTCGGCTCCCTCTTACGCCTACCCGACCCGGGAGTCAGTCCTTGCCCCGCTTGAGGACTACTTTCATCGCGAGGTGTCGCGTGGAGTTCAGCCCAAGTCAATGACGAGGCACTGGCATGGGCTCTTTCATGGCCAAGCAGGCGCACGCGCTTGGCGCCGTCAGATCTGCGAGGGGCTCTCCCCGGTCACCGCCTTTGAGAGCGCTCTGCGGGAGGCCCGAACGCCCATAAAGACTGCGCCACACTCCAGCATGGAGAGTCCGAGCCAGCCCCAAGCCAGCAACATCTCGGCGAGTGAGAGCCCGGCGACCCTCACGAGCGCCTCGCAGACGTAGAGCCAGATCAGTAGGCTCATAGCCTGAAAGCTACGCAGGCGACCCCTCCACAGCCCCGGCAGGAAGAGGGCGAGCGGCAAGACCTTCAGCCACAACAGGGAGCCCTCACGCAGTGGCGCGATCAGGGCCTCCCAGGCGAGGCCGTAGGCAATCATGAGTGCAACAAGGACAGTGGCCGCGGCCGGCCACGGACGAGGAACGGTCGGAGGCGTCACGACCGCGCGATCTTGAGGGCCTGGGCTGTCTGGGCAACGCGCCGCCCGAGTGCTTGCGCCAGGCGAAGTTCCTCCTGTGAGACAGGCCTGGACCCGTCGGAGCCCGCCAGATGCGAGGCGCCGTAGGGCGTACCACCTGTCTGGGTTGTCGCGAGGTCGGGCTCTGAATACGGCAAGCCCACGAGCACCATGCCATGGTGAAACAAGGGAAGCATCATTGTGAGCAGCGTGGCCTCCTGGCCGCCATGAAGGCTGCCTGTGCTCGTGAAGACGGCTGCGGGTTTTCCTATGAGATCTCCCGACAGCCAGGTGTTGAGTGTTCCGTCAATGAAGTACTTCATGGCGGCAGCCATGTTTCCAAAACGTGTAGGCGAGCCCAGCACCAGGCCATCACATTGGGCGAGGTCGGCCGCCTCGGCATACGGGGGCCCCGAGGCCGGAATGCTCGGCTCCGAGGCCTCCGTGTTCGAGGAGACCGCGGGCACGGTGCGCAATCGTGCCGAGCAGCGGGCAACCGACTCGACTCCTTGCGCAATGGCCTCCGCGAGCGTCTGAGTGGCGCCGTGTCGGCTGTAATACAAAATCAAAATGGTCGTCTCCATCATCCCCCTATCATAGGGCCATGGATGCCTTCCACCAGCTTTTGCAGAGTCGCCTTGGGCTTTTTGTCGTGCTGGTGTGGCGCCGCTTTTGGGATTTGCGTCTTGGTCAGGCTGCAGCAAGCCTGAGTTTTAGCTGGCTCTTGGCCATGGTGCCTCTCATCACCGTCTCGCTCGCACTGGTGACGAGCCTGAGCAACTTTGAGGACATTCGCAAGAGCATTCAGGCGCTGATCTTTGAACACTTTCTGCCGCAGGGCCTCGGCGGCCAGATCTCGAGATATCTCGATCAGTTTGTTCGCAAGGCCGCAAGTCTCTCCTTGGTGGGATTCGCGCTCTTGAGTCTCTCGGCCACCTTCATGATGCTGACGCTAGACCGCACCCTCAACCTCATCTGGGATACCGCCCGGCCAAGGCCCCTCGCCAAACGAATTGCGATTTATTGGGTGGCGCTGCTGCTTGGGCCGATTGCAGCGGGCCTAGGCACCTCTCTGTTGTCCTGGCTGGCGGGATCCCCCCGGGAATTTGGCACCTTGTTTGGTTTGGCATGGTGGGACTGGACGAACATTGCCTTAACGGCGCTGGCCTACACATTCTTTTATCGATTCCTGCCAAATACGCGTGTGGAGTGGTCCCATGCCGCCTGGGGCGGTGCAATTGCCGCAGTGCTTACTGAGGTGGCGCAGCAGGTTTTTGGAGGTGTGCTTGTCTCTGTGCCGACCTATCGACAGATCTACGGTCCGCTTGCAGCCATCCCCCTGCTACTCATCTGGACCTACCTGAATTGGTGGCTCTTTTTGCTTGGAGCCCTTCTGGCCTCGCTCATGCCCCAGTGGCAAAGGAGCGGTGCTAGCATGGGCTTAAAGGAGATCACAACATGATGAAAGTAGAAGAAATCCTCAAGGTCAAGGGGAACATACTCTTCACGGTGACCCCCGAGACGCTGCTCTCCGATGCAGTCATGACAATGGCCGACGACGACATTGGCTCCCTGGTGGTGATGTCTGCTGGCCGCCTGGCCGGCATGCTCACCTTCCGAGAGGTGCTGCGTGTTCTCGCAAAGCGTCAGCGTGAGCACCGCACGGGACCCACGCCCACCATGTCAGCGATTCATGTGTCGGAGGTGATGAACCCAAAGCCCACGCTAGCCCACCCCGATATGACGGTGGATGAATTGCGTCGCATCATGAATGACTGCGGCGAGCGCTACCTTCCCGTGATGAATGGAACCGATCTCATGGGCGTGGTCTCTTTCCATGACGTGGCTCGGGCGGTTCTGGAGGCACAGACCTTCGAGAACAAGATGCTCAAGGCTTACATCCGCGACTGGCCTGCAGATCCTGCTCAGCAGGAGGTCTAGGTAAGGGCGTGCGCATCCTTGTTTCGAATGATGATGGCTACTTCTCGCCTGGCATTGCGGCGCTGGCCAAGACCATGCAGCAGTTTGGTGAGGTCGTGGTGGTGGCCCCAGAGGCGGACCGCAGCGGCGCGAGCAACTCGCTCACACTTGATCGGCCGCTCTACGTCCGCCAGGCCAGTAGCGGTTTTTATTATGTGAACGGAACGCCCACAGACTGTGTTCATGTGGCGGTTACGGGCTTCTTAGGTTTTAAGCCTGACTTGGTGGTCTCGGGCATTAACAATGG
Source organism: Burkholderiales bacterium UBA2463 (assembly GCA_002342295.1). Taxonomy (GTDB): domain Bacteria; phylum Pseudomonadota; class Gammaproteobacteria; order Burkholderiales; family Burkholderiaceae_A; genus Hahnella. The sequence goes on along the minus strand of DDPR01000006.1, from coordinate 158,389 downwards.
CCAAAACGTGGCTGAAGACACCCTGTATTCCGGAACCGTGGCCGCAGCCATGGAAGGCTTCTTACTCGGCATTCCCTCGGTAGCCTTCTCGCTGGCCGACCGAGGCTTTGCCAACCTAGCGACCGCCGTAGCGGTCGTCGAGCGAGTGGTGGGGCAACTCATTCAGCACCCTTTTTCACCGGCTCGGCTGCTCAATGTGAACATTCCCAATATTCCCCTTGCGGACCTTCAGGGGTACTCGGTCTGTCGTCTTGGACGCAGGCACTTCGCGCAGCCCGTTATTGAAGTGTCCTCCCCCCGAGGTGAACGCATGTTCTGGGTGGGCGCGCCGGGCGGCGTTCGAGAGGCGGGACCGGGGACGGATTTTCATGCGCTCGATTCGGGTCGCGTATCCATTACTCCACTGCGGATTGATCTGGGGGATGCCGACGGCCTCGAAGAGGTGTCGCAATGGCTCGAAAAACGCTCTTAAAGCCAGGTGAGCGCGCGGGGCTGCCCCCGGCTCAGCGCTTTGAGCCAAAGTGGGGGCGGTCCGTGGGCCGTCTTGAGCAAGAGAGTCAACCCACACCCCCCACCAACCCTGGGCTTGCGAGTGCCCGCCTCCGAGAAGCCATGGTGGCGCGTCTGCGTCAGCAAGGCATTTCAGATGAGCGCGTCTTGCAGGCCATGCAGACGGTCCCTCGCCATGCATTTGTTGACCAGGCGCTCGCCAGCCGGGCCTATGAGGACTCCGCACTCCCTATCGGGCATCAGCAGACCATCTCGCAGCCCTATGTGGTTGCGCGCTCACTCTCTCTGGCGCGTGCCTATTTACGCCCCACTGACCGATCACTCACGCGCGCGCTTGAGGTGGGGGGCGGGTGCGGCTACCAGGCCGCTGTGATGGCCTTGATCTTTGATCGGGTGGTGTCAGTCGAGCGAATAGAGTCCCTGCACCGCATCGCGCTGCGCAACTGTGAGTCCGCCGCTGTTGGCGAGTTGGCCCTTGCCAACCTCTCGTTGCGACTGGGCGATGGCCTTGAGACGATTCCCGGGGAGGACCCATTCGATTTCATCGTGCTGGCCGCGGGCATGGCCTCTGTGCCCGAGGATTTATTGAGACAATTGAGGCCGGGAGGAGTTCTGGTGGCGCCTCTTGGGAATCCCCAGCGGCTCGTCGTTGTTCAGCGGCCTCTCGAGGGATCTCTCGAGCCCAGGTCCTTCCCAAGGCATTCCTTTGACGATGTTCAGTTTGTGCCCATTCTTCGAGGCGTTCAGTTATGAAGTCGTTCCTGCCACTCCTCTTTGCCGCCCTCCTGGTCTCGGCCTGTGCTCCGACGCGGGGGCCGGCGCCGATTGAGTCTCGAAATATTTTTTCGAGGTCAAGCGAGCCCAAGGCGCCCCTGCCCCCCGTGCCGGAGGGGAGTTATCGCGTCAAAAAGGGAGACACGGTGATTGGCATTTCGCTGGAGTACGGCCTTGACTGGCGCGACATCGTCGCTTGGAACAATCTGGAGAATCCCAACCGCATCGAGGTGGACCAGGTGCTCACGGTTCGCTCGCCAAAGCAGGCCAGCACCACGGCCGCCTTGCCTCCCAGCACCATTGCGCCTCTGGCGCCCGCACCGACTGCTGCACCCGCCCAGGCCGCGACCGCATCCACCTTGGCTGGCAAGGGTGAGTGGACCTGGCCGGCGAGGGGCAAGGTTCTCACAGGCTTTTCCGAAGGCGGGAGCAAAGGCATCTCAATTTCTGGAAACCCCGGAGACCCCATCCTCGCAGCCGACGGCGGGCGGGTGGTCTATAGCGGCAATGGTCTGCGTGGCTATGGCAATCTCGTCATCGTGAAGCACGATGGAGACTTTCTCACTGCGTATGCCCACAACCGTGCCATCTTGGTGAAGGAGGGACAGACGGTGACTCGGGGCCAGAGGATCGCGGAGTTGGGATCGTCCGACGCAGACAAGCCCATGCTGCATTTCGAGGTTCGAAAGGGCGGTAAGCCTGTTGACCCCGTGGCCTTTCTCTCACCGCGCTAAAGCGAGGGAATCCGCCTGATGACTCCCGTTCTGGTCTTTGACCTGGAGACCGTCCCTGATGTTGCCGGCATGCGCAAGCTGGGCCTTTTTCCCGAGGGGCTCTCGGATGCCGATGGGGTGATTCATGTGCAGGCCGAACGTCATCAGGCGGGGCAGAGCACTTTTTTTCCTCACTACCTGCAGCGAGTCTGGATGATTGGCTGCGCCTATCGGGATGAGGAGGGCTTCCGAGTTCGCTGCCTTGGAGAAGGCTATGGCGTGAGTGACGAGGACGAGGCCCATCGGATCAAGCAGTTTTTCGGAACCATCGATCGATACACCCCACAGCTTGTGAGTTGGAACGGCTCTGGATTCGATGCGCCGGTTCTCCATCATCGCGCGCTGATTCATGGCGTGTCTGCTCCCCAATACTGGGATCAGGGCGAGCACAACCGCGACTTCAAATACAACAACTACCTGAGCCGCTACCACAGTCGACATCTGGACCTCATGGACGTGCTATCTGGCTATTCGGGGCGTGCGGGTGCGCCGCTTGACGGGCTCTCCCAGGTCTGTGGTCTGCCGGGAAAGCTGGGCGAGGACGGCGCTCAGGTCTGGCAGGCCTGCCTGGAAGGGCGCGCCGAGCAGGTGGCCGCTTACTGCGAGACCGATGTGGTGAACACCTATCTTCTTTATCAGCGCTTTCGCCTTATGCGCGCAGACATCACTCGGATGGCTTTCGATGCAGAGTGCGCGATGGTTCGCAAGAGCCTTGAATCGAAGATTGGGCAGGCGGGCAGCCCGCTTCAAGGCGAGCACTGGAAGAAGTTCCTGGCTGCCTGGGAACCCGGCCGCTAGAGTCTCTGAGCCCAGATGGGTCGGCGCACCATTGGAGCCGTGAAGGTTCTCAGAACCATACAGAGGCTGCCCATCGAATCGGTCGACCTGGAGGGGCAGGGCGTTGCCCACCACGAGGGTCGTGTGGTGTTTGTGGCCGGCGCGCTCGCCGGCGAGGTCGTCGATGTTGAGGTGCTGCGAGAGCGGCCTCGTTATCTGAAGGCTCGGGCTGCACGCTGGCATCGAGAGAGTGCCGACCGGGTTCAGCCCAGGTGCGACTATTTCGGCGTCTGTGGTGGCTGCTCAATGCAGCATGCGTCTGCGGCTGCCCAGATCGCCATCAAGCAGCGATCTCTGGAGGATGCGCTCTGGCATATCGGCCGACTCAGACCACAAGAGATGCTCTCGCCCTTGCGCGGCCCCTCTTGGGGCTACCGGGCCCGAGCTCGTCTCTCGGTGCGTTGGGTCGATAAAAAAGGCGGCCTGCTCGTGGGTTTTCACGAGCGGGGCAGCAGTTTCGTGGCCAAGATGGACAGCTGCGAGGTTTTACATCCGCGCGCCGCAGCCATGCTGCCTAGGCTCAAGGAGCTTATTGCGTCTCTGACCATCGCCCGCGAGGTTGCGCAGGCTGAGCTCGCGGTGGGCGATGCATCCTTGGTCTGGGTCCTTCGAAATCTCTCCCCTCTTGGGCCGGGTGATCATGAACGACTGAGCCGCTTTGAGCGCGAGGAGGATGTTCAGATCTGGCTTCAGCCCGGCGGCCCCAGCACAGCCGAGCCCCTGAATTCGACGCCGGAGGGCAAGACCCTTTGGTATGCGCTGCCTGACTTTGGGCTGACCATGCCGTTCTCTCCCGTGGATTTCACGCAGGTGAACTTTGCCGTAAATCGCTCACTGGTAAGCCTTGCGATCCGGCTTCTTGATGTGCGTCCCGAGCATCGGGTGGCCGATTTTTTTTGCGGTCTTGGGAACTTCACCCTGGCCCTGGCAAGCCGAGCAAGGCAGGTGGTGGGCGTGGAGGGAAGCCAAGCGCTCACTGATCAGGCGATGCGAAACGCGCAGTCGCAAGGGCTCTCGCACGCTCTGCAGTTTTCCTGCGTCAATCTCTTCGAGGTGGGTCTGGACTGGCTGCTCGAGCAGGGCGCTTTTGACCGCGCCCTGATTGATCCCCCAAGAGAGGGCGCTCAGGCGCTTTGCGAAGCCCTAGCGGCCCTCTCGCGACTGGGGCGGGGGCCGCACCGGCTGGTGATGGTGTCTTGCAACCCAGCCACGCTTGCAAGAGATGCGGCCATCTTGGCGCATCAAGGTGCGTGGGTTCTCAGGCAGGCTGGGGTCGTCAACATGTTCGCTCAGACGGCGCACGTGGAATCGATTGCCGTCTTTGAGCGAACTCAGCCGACTTAATCTTTGTTGCCGCCGACTCCGAAGAGCGACATCAGCAGCACCAGCAGGTTGCTGAAGATGTTGTACACGTCGAGATACACGGCGAGCGTGGCACTGATGTAGTTGGTTTCTCCTCCATTGACGATACGCTGAAGATCGACCAGCAGGAAGATGGAGAAGATGGCCAAGGCCAGCACCGAGATGGTGAGCATGAGGGCGGGCATCTGCAGCCAGATATTGGCCACAGAGGCGACCATGAGAATGAGCACTCCGATGAAGAGGAACTTGCTCATGGAGGAGAGGTCGCGCTTCACCACGGTGGAGAGGGTCGCCATGCCCAAGAAGATGACGCCGGTGCCACCCGCAGCCACACCGATGAGTTGTGCGCCGTTGCCCAAGCCGAGCGCGACGCTCAACAGCCGCGAGAGCATGAGGCCCATAAAGAAGGTAAAGCCCAGCAGCAGGTAAACCCCTGTGACGCTGTGCTTCGTGCGCTCAATGCCCCAGAAGAAGCCAAAGGCAATGGCCATGAAGAGCAGGAAGCTGATGAGGGGGCTACCGGCAAAAAGTGAGAAGCCAATGGATGTTCCGATCCAGGCACCCAAGACGGTGGGCACCATGGTGGCCGCAAGCAGGAAGTACGTGTTGCGAAGCACCCGATTGCGTGTGGCTGCGTCGGTCGTGTAAACGGTCTGCACGTCTTCGTATTGAGGGAACATGGATTCAAAGCTCCTTTAAAAACGGGGGACACCCCTATAATCTCACGTTTCTGACAGTAATCAAGACCCGAAAGCGATAACCATGCCCGTTGAACGTACTCTCTCCATCATCAAGCCCGACGCCGTTGCCAAGAACGTGATCGGTGAAATTTACACCCGGTTTGAAAAGGCGGGGCTTCACATCGTCGCAGCCCAGATGAAGCAGCTGTCTCGCGAGGAGGCAGAGGGTTTTTACGCAGTTCATCGGGAGCGTCCCTTCTTCAAAGACCTTGTCGATTTCATGGTGTCTGGACCAGTCATGATTCAGGTGCTCGAGGGCGACCACGCGATCCAAAAGAATCGAGACCTCATGGGTGCCACCGATCCCAAGAAGGCCGCTGCGGGAACCATACGCGCCGACTTCGCTGACAGCATAGATGCCAATGCGGTCCACGGCTCAGATGCCGCTGAGACTGCGCGCGTAGAAATCGCCTTTTTCTTTCCTGGCCTGGCGATCTACAGCCGTTAGGCCCATGTTCCCGTGAACCTTCTCGGCCTTGCGCCCGGACCGCTTGAGGAATGGGTGGGCTCAATTGGAGAAAAGCCCTTTCGTGCCCGGCAGTTGCTGAAGTGGATTCACCAGCGGGGGGCCGTCTCCTTCGAGGGCATGACCGATCTGGCCAAGCCCTTTCGGGCGCGACTCGAGCAGGAGGCGAGCCTCGAGGCGCTCCCAGTCTTGAGTGACAAGACCGCCTCTGACGGCACACGCAAGTGGCTTCTCGATGCCGGCGAAGGCAATGCCATCGAGACGGTTTTTATTCCGGAGGACGATCGGGGCACGCTTTGTGTGTCTTCTCAGGCGGGCTGCGCGGTGGCCTGTCGATTTTGCTCAACGGGGCACCAGGGGTTTGCTCGGAATCTCACGAGTGCAGAGATGATCGGTCAGCTTCACATGGCCAACCGACTGTTAAGTCAGCCTGTGACCAATGTCGTGATGATGGGCATGGGCGAGCCCCTGTTGAACCTCGATGCCTTGGTGCCCGCACTCGAACTGATGCTCGATGACAACGCCTACGGCCTCTCGCGGCGGCGGGTGACCGTCTCTACTTCCGGCGTGGTGCCCATGATGGATCGTCTCGGTCAGGCCTGCCCAGTTGCGCTGGCGGTATCGCTTCATGCCCCGGACGATGCCCTGAGGAATGAGCTGGTGCCCATGAACAAGAAATACCCCCTCTCGGAACTCATGGCGGCCTGTCGTCGCTACCTGCACGTTGCGCCTCGAGACTTCATCACCTTTGAGTACGTCATGCTCGAGGGCGTGAATGACTCGGCCACCCAGGCCTGGGCGCTCATCGACCTCGTGACGCGAGAGGCTGTGTCTTGCAAGTTCAATCTCATTCCCTTTAATCCTTTCCCTCAGTCAGGGCTAAAGCGTTCGCGGCCCGAGACGATCCGCACGTTTGCCAAGGTTTTGAGTGACGCGGGATTCGTGACCACCATCCGCAAGACGCGGGGCGAGGACATCGACGCAGCCTGTGGCCAACTGGCCGGAGACATTCAAGACCGAACGCCAATTAGCAGTCGGATGCGGCGCGTGGACCAGCCCCTTCTTGATATGAGGAGTGCATCGTGACCAGACGGGGATGCATGCCGCATGGTCCCCTGCCTCGTCGTAAGAGTCATGGTGTGGTCGTGCGTTGGGCAGACACCGTTGTGCGGGTGGGGGGCGATGCACCCGTGGTGGTTCAGTCGATGACCAACACCGACACGGCCGATGCCATGGCCACTGCCATCCAAGTCCGCGATCTTGCTTTTGCAGGATCGGAGGTCGTCCGCATCACGGTCAATACGCTGGAGGCCGCTCGCGAGGTCCCTGCGATTCGTGAGCAGCTCGACCGCATGAACTGTCCAGTGCCGCTGGTGGGCGATTTTCATTTCAACGGACACAAGCTTCTCTCCGAAGTTCCCGAATGTGCCACTGCCCTCTCGAAGTACCGCATCAATCCAGGCAATGTAGGAAAAGGGTCTAAGCGAGACACGCAGTTCGGCGCCATGATTGAGGCGGCTCTGCGCCACGATCGACCGGTTCGCATCGGTGTGAATTGGGGCAGTCTGGACCAAGAGCTGCTCGCCCGCCTCATGGATGAAAATGGTCGACGCACCCATCCTTGGGACGCCCAGGCAGTCATGCGCGAGGCCTTGGTGACCTCTGCAGTCGAGAGTGCCCAGCAGGCTGTGGCCTGGGGACTCTCGCCTGACCGCATCGTCCTCTCGGCCAAGGTGTCGGGGGTGCAGGACCTCATCTCCGTGTACCGAGAGCTCGCTCGACGTTGTGAGTTTCCCTTGCACCTGGGCCTCACGGAGGCGGGCATGGGGAGCAAGGGCATCGTCTCCTCCACGGCGGCCATGGCCGTTCTTCTTCAGGAGGGCATTGGCGACACCATTCGAGTCTCGCTCACGCCTGAGCCTGGAGGCGACCGTCGCAAGGAAGTGGTGGTTGCGCAAGAGATGCTTCAGGTCTTGGGCCTGCGAGCCTTCACGCCCATGGTCATTGCCTGTCCAGGATGTGGGCGAACGACGTCTACCTTCTTTCAGGAACTCGCCGACAAGGTTCAGAGCTACCTGCGGGACCAGATGCCAATCTGGAAGCGCCAATACCCCGGCGTCGAAAGCATGAATGTCGCAGTGATGGGCTGCGTGGTGAATGGCCCCGGAGAGAGTAAGCACGCCAACATTGGCATCAGCCTGCCGGGCACTGGAGAGCAGCCGGTGGCGCCGGTCTATATCGATGGCGAGCGGGGCCCCACGCTCAAGGGGGACCGCATTGCCGAGGAGTTTCAGGCACTCGTCGCATCCTATGTCGAGCGTCGCTATGGAGGCCAAGGCCCCGCATGACCGACCCAAAGAAGGCCCAGAAGATTCTGGGCGTCAAGGGGATGAACGATCTCTTGCCCGAGCAGATGGCGCACTGGGAGCAAGTAGAGCAGACGGTCTCCGCTGTGTTTCGTCAGTACGGCTACAGCGCGATTCGCACCCCCATTGTGGAGCCCACGGCCCTGTTTGTTCGTGGCATTGGAGAGGTGACCGACATTGTTGAAAAGGAGATGTACTCCTTTACCGATAGCCTCAATGGTGAGGCTCTCACCCTTCGCCCAGAATGCACGGCGGCCGTTGTACGTGCCGCGGTTGAGCACAATCTTCTCTACGATGGTCCCCGACGCCTCTGGTATTTCGGGCCCATGTTTCGTCATGAGCGGCCACAAAAAGGCCGCTATCGCCAGTTCTATCAGTTTGGTGTGGAGGCCCTAGGCTACGCCGATCCTGACGTGGATGCCGAGCAGCTTCTTTTGGTGTGGCGCCTCTGGGACGCGCTGGGCATAGAGCCCAGAGACCGCCCGAGGCTGGAGCTCAATTCTCTGGGCTCGGCCGCCGAGCGAGCGGCCCATCGAGAGGCACTTATTCGCTACCTTGAGGCCCGCCGAAGCGAGTTGGATGATGAGGCCCTCCGGCGTCTACACAGCAACCCCCTTCGAATACTCGACAGCAAGAATCCGTCGCTGCAAACGCTTATTCAAGAGGCACCTCGCCTACCGGAGTTTCTGGGTGCGGAGTCGCTTCGACATCAGGAGGCCGTGCTCTCCGTGCTCGCGCGGGCCGATATTCCTTTTGCACTGAATCCCCGTCTGGTGAGGGGCCTTGATTACTACAACCTGACGGTCTTTGAGTGGGTGACTGATCGACTCGGTGCGCAGGGCACCGTATGTGGTGGGGGCCGTTACGACGGCCTGGTCGAGCAGCTGGGTGGCAAGCCCGCCCCTGCCTGCGGCTTTGCGATGGGTGTAGAGCGTCTTGTTGCGTTGCTTGAAGAGTTGAGCGTGGCTCGCGCGTCGCCAGGTGTCGATGTGTATGTCGTTCATTTTGGGGACGGCTCGGCACTCGATGCATTGATTCAGGCTGAGCACATGAGGTCTGCGGGCCTTCGGGTCCAGACGCACAGTGGCGGTGGCAGCCTCAAGTCCCAGATGAAAAAAGCCGATTCGAGTGGAGCCCGCGTGGCCGTCCTCCTGGGGGAGTCTGAGAGGGCTGCGGGGCAGGTGTCGCTCAAATGGCTCAGGGCGAGCCAAGAGGGCATTGCGCCCGAGCAGGTTACTCTTGGACTCCAAGAAGCCATTGCGAAGATTCGGGCAGGGCTTTATTCGGCAGAGGGGACAGCGGGTGCGTGAAGATTTAGAGCAGCAAGAGCAGTTGGAGGCCATCAAGGGCTTCTGGAAAGACAACCGCCGATTGATCTTGGCGTTGCTCGCGGCATTTCTTGTCTCCGCCGCAGGCGCGTGGGGTTGGAAGTCGTGGAAGTCCTCTCAGTCTGCCGAGGCAGGCCTGCTCTACGAGGCGCTGGATCAAGCGCTCTCTGACCAAAAAATCGATGCCGCCGAGGCGGCTCACAAAAAGCTGCAAGAGGGTTTTGCTTCGACAGCCTATGCGGACCTGGCCGCGCTTCGTCTGGCCAAGGCGCAGGTTGCAGCCGGGCAGCTTGAGAAGGCTCAGGAGGTGCTGCAGGCGGTCTCTGGATCTGCGGACGAGAGTCTGCGGTGGGTTGCGCGGGTTCGACTCGCAGCGGTGCTCATTGATCTTGATCGACTGGACGAAGCCTTGAAGGCTGTCAGTGAGCAGCCGCCAGAGGCCTACGCAGGTCTCGTCGATGATCGTCGCGGTGACGTACTGGTTCTGATGGGCCGAACCGAAGAAGCCCGTCAGGCCTGGACGCGTGCCCGCGAGGCCCTCCAGAAGGAGGAGGGTGCCCGCGCCTTGACCCTCCTCGATCGTAAACTCGGAGCCCTCGAGGCCCTCTCCGCAGCCAAGCCATGAAACGCTCCCTCCTTTTGACTTCAACGCTGGCGGCCCTTCTGGCCTCCGTCTCGCTCCTGGGGTGCTCGAGCGCTCGCAAGGCCCAGCCAGCCTCAGTTCCGTCGGGACCGGTCTCCCTCACCCTGAAGACTGTCTGGTCTTCGGACTCTGGCCGGACGCCGACTTCGAATGCAGGACTCGGCTCTTTCACGCCCGCGGTCTCAGATGGTTTGGCCGTTGCTGCGAACGCGAGCGGAACCGTGCGTGCCTTTGACCTAAGCTCCGGCGCTCAGCGTTGGTCCGTCTCCGTCGGTGCACCGATTGTTGCGGGCGTGGGTTCAGGCGGTGGGGTCTCCGAGGGCCTCTTCGCTGTGGTCACGGAGCCCGGCGACCTGGTCCTCATCGATGCAAAAGGCGCGATTCGATGGAAGGTCGCGGCTGGTGGTGTTGCCCTTGAGCGACCCATGCTCAGTGGCGGTCGGGTCGTGGTGCGTCTGGCTGACAATCGACTCGTCGGCTGGGATATTGAATCCGGCCGACGCGCCTGGGTGGTGCAGAGAACGCTTCCGGCGCTGGTGCTGCATGGTCAGTCCGGTCTTCGTGCCATGCCATCCGCAGACGAAGACATCTCTCGTGAATCTCTTGGCCCTGGAGACCTCCTGGTGAATCTGCCCGGCGGCCGACTCCTCTATTTGAGCGCTGTGACCGGTGGGGTGCGCTGGGAGGCGCAAGTCGCGGTCCCTCGAGGCAGCAATGAGGTGGAGCGCATGAGTGATTTGATGGGCAGTCCCTCAATTGAAGGGGATGCGGTCTGTGTGTCGGCCTACCAGACCCAGCTGAGTTGCCTGGCTCTGGACTCGGGCCGCTCGCTGTGGCAGAAGACAACGCCGGTGGCCCAGCCTCCGGCCGTCGACCAGTCCATCGTCGCAGCAGTTGACTCAAGCAGCCGTGTCCTTGCCTTCAATCGCAAGACGGGCGACGCGCTCTGGAGCAACGACACCCTCTTTCTGCGGCGCTTGACCGCTCCCATCAGCATGGATCGAGCAATCTGGGTGGCAGATATGGATGGCTATCTTCACGGCCTCTCTCGGGAGGATGGCAAGCTCATTGCACGACAGCGTCTGGATGGTGGACGCCCCTCGGGTGCCATGGTGCTCACCCGCGCTGGCCTTCTTGTTCAGACCGAGGGCGGGCGCCTGAATCTTCTGCGGCCTTAAGGGCCTCGGCCTTCATGTCCTCTAAGCCGGTCGTCGCGTTGGTGGGGCGCCCCAACGTAGGAAAGTCCACACTCTTTAATCGGCTGACACGCTCGCGCGATGCTCTGGTCGCGGACATGCCAGGCCTGACTCGTGATCGGCACTTTGGTGAGGGCCGACTCGGGCCGCGGCCTTACTTGGTCGTTGACACCGGCGGGTTTGAGCCCGTTGCGAAGGACGGCATTCTTGCGCAGATGGCCAAACAGACTCTGCAGGCGGTTGCTGAGTCTGATGTGGTGATCTTCATGGTGGATGGCCGGCTGGGCGTGGCACCGCAGGACCTTCAGATTGCACAGCAGCTCAGGAAGACGGGCCGACCCACTGTGATTGCTGTGAACAAGCTCGAGGGCCTCACGCTGGAAGGTCGAACGGCAGAGTTCTACGAGTTGGGGCTGGGCACCCCTCTGCCTATTTCTGGAGCGCATGGCGATGGGGTCTTTGTTCTCCTCGAAGAGGCCTTGTCGCACGTTCCAGAGGCAGGGGTGCAGCCGACAGACCTGGAGGAGCCGCGCAACGAGCAAGGCCTGCCCTTGACGGGCTTGCGGGTCGCGATTGTCGGTCGGCCCAATGTGGGCAAGTCCACACTCGTCAACACCCTGCTTGGCGAAGAGCGTGTCATCGCCTTCGACATGCCGGGAACAACTCGAGATGCCATTGAGATTCCGTTTGAACGTCAAGGCACGCTCTATCGGCTCATCGATACAGCAGGCCTGCGCCGAAAGGGTCGGGTCTTTGAGGCCGTGGAAAAGTTCTCGGTGATCAAGACCCTTCAGGCCATCGAGTCCGCCCATGTCGTCATTCTGCTGCTCGATGCCCAGCAAGACATCTCTGATCAGGACGCCCACATTGCTGGTTTCGTCCTGGAGTCGGGCAGGGCTTTGGTGGTCGGCGTGAACAAGTGGGACGGCCTGGACTCCATTCAGAGAGAGGATGTGAAGCGTCACCTCGGTCGCAAGCTTCCTTTTTTATCGTGGGCGAAGTTTCACTTCATCTCCGCCCTCAATGGCCACGGAGTCGATGCGCTTATGCGTTCCGTGCTTGCGGCTTACGCGGCGGCCACGCGCAAGCTCTCCACCCCAAAACTCACACGATGCCTGCGAGAGGCGGTGGAGCGGCAGCAGCCCCCAAGGCGGGGCAATGTTCGTCCCAAGCTGCGATATGCACACCAAGGCGGACAGAATCCGCCCATTATTGTGGTGCATGGCAACTCGCTGGATCAGGTGAGCGACGTCTACAAGCGCTACCTGGAGGGACAGTTTCGAGAGGTCTTCGACCTGGAGGGCACGCCCCTGCGGATCGAGTGGAAGGTCTCAAAAAACCCTTATGCACCGAAGGAATGACCTCTAAGCCCGTGAGCCGCGCGTATAGTTCGGTCTGCCTAGAAGTCATCCGATAACAACAAGAACACGGAGCGCAGTCATGTCCCAGAACAAAGGCCAGGCCCTTCAAGATCCCTTCCTCAACACGCTTCGCAAAGAGCACGTGTCGGTCTCGGTCTATCTTGTCAATGGCATCAAGCTGCAAGGCCATATCGAGTCCTTTGATCAATACGTGGTCTTACTGAAGAACACGGTGACGCAGATGGTTTACAAGCACGCCATCTCGACCATCGTGCCCTCTCGGGTGGTCGACTTCACGCTCGACTCTGAGGCCTCTTAAACAGCGAGACTACGCGCCTGAGCGACCTCGGCAGCTTTGCCTCCCCATCTCTAGACGAGGGCTCCCTCTCCGATCGGCCGCGAACGCTTCTTGTGGCCATGCAGCTCGGGTCGGGCGGCCCCCCGGATCTTCAAGAAATTCAGGAGCTCGCCCGGTCGGCTGGAGCCGATGTCGTCGGGGTCGTGACGGGCCGCAGAGACCGACCCGACCCGGCACTCTTTGTGGGCTCTGGGAAGGCCGAGGAGATTCGAGCAGCCTGCCTCAACGATCGGGTGGAGCTGGTGATCTTCGATCACGAGCTCTCGCCCGGTCAGCAACGAAATCTCACCCAGCTTGTGGGCCGACGTGTCATCGACCGCGTCGCCCTTATCTTGGATATTTTCGCGCTTCGAGCGCGAACCCATGAAGGCAAGCTCCAGGTGGAGCTTGCCCAGTTGAACTACCTTGCCGCCCGTCTCGTCCGCGGTTGGACGCACCTGGAGCGCCAAAAGGGGGGCATCGGTCTTCGAGGCCCGGGAGAGACCCAGCTTGAGACCGATCGACGACTCATTGGTGCGCGGGTTCGCCAACTTCGTCAGCGTTTGGCGCTGGCTGAGAAGCAGCGTCAGACTCGGCGCCGCGCTCGAGAGCGCTCCGGTGCGCTCACTGTGTCCCTGGTCGGTTACACCAATGCGGGCAAGTCCACCCTGTTCAATGCCCTCACGCGAGCCGGGGTGTATGCGGCGGACCAGCTCTTTGCCACGCTCGATACCACCAGCCGACGAGTCTTTCTAGCCCCCGAGCGATTCATGGTGCTGTCTGACACTGTGGGGTTCATCAAAGCCTTGCCCCACACGCTGGTGGCCGCGTTTCGTTCAACTCTTCAAGAGGCGGCGCAGGCCGATTTGTTGCTCCACGTGGTTGATGCGTCGGACCCTGAGCATCCCGCCCAAAAACGAGCAGTGGAGCAGGTGCTTCAAGAGATCGGCGCAGCCGAGGTGCCCCGCATTGAGGTGTTCAACAAGATCGACCGCATTCGCCGCCCCGAACGGTTCGAGCGAGATGCCCATGGTAGGATCCACAGCGTCTGGGTAAGCGCGCTAGATGGCTCAGGAATGGACCTGCTTCGGGAGGCCGTCCTAACCGCTGGGTGGGAGGAGTATCCACCTCCACCCGAGGCAACCCCAGCCGACGGCCTGCTGGGAAAAGACCTGGCCCTTGCGAGATCACTCCTCTAACGTATCCATGAAAACTTTCGTTCAGCGCCTTCTCTCGATCGGTGACCCTCGCTGGGGACGATCATCGGATGAGAAACCAGCCGAGGCCAAGCCCGACGAGGCCGGCAAGGCGCAGCCCGACACCGACCGCCCAACACCCTCTCGCCCTCAGCAGGGCAGAGACCAGAGGCCAAGTGCTGCTGAACCTCCGGACCTTGATGAGGTCTGGCGTGACTTCAACCGCAAACTCAGTGGACTGTTTGGCGGCAAGAGGGGCTCAGGAAACGGGGGGGGACCCCGAAACCCCTGGGGCAAGACGCCCTCTGGGCCCAATATGCCTTCCTTTAAGGCGTCGCGCGGCGTCTTCGTGGTGGCGCTGGGTGTGGCAGCCCTGCTCTGGCTTGCCTCTGGCTTCTATATCGTCCAAGAGGGACAGACCGCCCTCATCCTTCGCTTCGGTCAGTACCAGTACGCATCGGGAGCGGGCTTTAACTGGCGACTGCCCTACCCCATCGAGAGCCACGAGACGGTGAACATTGCCCAGCTTCGTCAGGCTACCGTCGGCTTCAGGGGCGAGCGCTCGGGCAAGAAGCGTGATTCGCTCATGCTGACCAAAGACGAAAACATGATCGACATGCAGTTTGCCGTCCAGTATCGGGTCAGCAGGCCAGAGGACTATCTCTTTAACAACGTGAGGCCCGACGAGATCGTGACCCAGGCGGCCGAGACGGCGATGCGAGAGGTCGTGGGCCGCAGCCTTTCTGATGCAGTGCTCTACGAGAACAAAGAGGCCATTGGCCGTGAGGCCCTCCTCATCGCGCAGCGAATCGCGGATCGCTATGGAGCCGGCATTTCGCTTGTGAACCTCAACATTCAAAACGTTCAGCCCCCCGAGGAGGTTCAGGCCGCCTTTGACGATGCCATCAAGGCCGCGCAAGACGCCGAGCGACTCAAGAACGAGGGCCAGGCCTATGCCAACGATGTCATTCCGCGCGCGCGGGGGGCAGCAGACCGTCTCGTTGAAGAGGCGGAGGGCTACCGTGAGCGAGTCACTGCGCAGGCCCAGGGTGACGCAGAGCGCTTCCGTCGCGTCGTTGCGGAGTACAACAAAGCCCCTGCTGTGACGCGCGAGCGCCTCTACATTGAAACCATGCAGGAGATCTTCTCCAATGTGAGCAAGGTTATGGTGGAGTCAAAGTCAAACAGCAATCTGCTGTATCTGCCGCTTGACAAGATCATTGCGCAGACGGCGAACCAGGCCAGTCAAACGGCACCGGCAGCGGGGGCTGCTCCCGCCGGCCAGCCCCAGCCCAGTGCCCCGCCGGCGCCCGCGCCCGCTGCGGCACCCGAGCCAGCCAAGCCAGTCCCGAGTCTGAGGGATCGATTCAGGGAGGGTCGATAGATGAACCGCGTTCTGCCAGCGATTGTTGGGGCGCTCTTGGCCGTCTTGGTCGTGAGCTCCTGCGTGTTTGTGGTGGACCAGAGGCAGTACGGCCTTGTCTTTGCCCTGGGAGAGATTAAGCGTGTGGTCGCCGAGCCTGGCCTCTACCTGAAGATGCCGCCACCTTTTCAAAATGTCGTCTTCATCGAAAAGCGCATCCTCACCCTCGACACCCCGGATGCTGATCGATTCATCACCAGCGAGAAAAAGAATGTGGTGGTCGATACCTACGTGAAGTGGCGTGTCCATGACCCCAAGGTCTTCTACACCAGCGTGGCCGGTCGTATGTCGAGTGCGGAGGACCGCATCTCTCGGGCCCTTCGAGATGGTCTGAACAACGAGATTGCGACTCGTACCGTCGCCCAGGTGGTTTCGGGTGCGCGGGAGAAAGTGATGGAGGGCATTCTGGCAAGGGTCTCTGAGGATGCCAAACAGATTGGGGTCGAGATTGTCGATGTCCGCCTGCGCCGAGTCGATTTTGCAGATGAGATTCGAGACTCCGTTTTTCGGAGAATGGAGTCCGAGCGCAAGGCCATTGCCAGTGAGCGCCGCTCTCAGGGTTCTGCCGAGGCCGAGAAGATTCGTGCCAATGCCGATCGTCAGCGCGAGGGCACGTTGGCGCGCGCCTATCAGAAGGCTCAGATCATCAAAGGAGATGGCGATGCAAAAGCGAGTGCGAGCTATGCGTCGGCCTTCGGTCAAAACCCCGAATTCGCGGCCTTCTACCGCAGTCTTCAGGCCTACCGTCAGAGTTTCTCAAAGTCCTCGGACGTCATCGTAGCGGACCCACAGTCGGATTTTTTCCGATATTTCCGCGGCCAGGCTGGCAAGAAGTAAGCGGTCTTCAAACTACCGGATAATCCGGGCTATGCCCGCCTGGCTCTTACCCGATCACACGTCAGACCAACTGCCCGCAGAAGCGCTCCAAGTCGAGCGTCTTCGGCGTCGGCTCATTGATCTCTATGGCCTGTACGGCTACGCGCTCTTTCAACCGCCCCTCCTGGAATACGTCGAGTCGCTTCGCGTACAGGGCGCTGACGATCTGGATCGTAGAAGTTTTCGACTCACGGACCCGCTCTCTGGCCGCCAGCTGAGCCTGCGGGCAGACATCACGCCTCAGGCAGCCCGCGTGGATGCCCACCTGCTGGGCCAATCCGGTGTGTCGCGCCTTTGCTATGCGGCCCCCGCCATTCATGCGCTGCCGGCAGGTCTTCTCTCCTCTCGGGAGCCCCTTCAGGTCGGCTGTGAGCTCTTTGGCCACGAGGGCCTCGATGCGGATCTCGAAATTCAGGAGCTCGCCCTGGCCTCGCTGGATGCGGCAGGGCTTCAGAATGTCCACATCAACCTGACGGACCGCGCTATTTTTGCCGCACTCTGTTCGGGGGATTCCGGCGTTACGGCCGTCGAGGGCGAGCTCCTCTCTGCGCTCCAGAGCAAAGACAGGCCGCGCCTAGATCGAGCCTGTGAAGCGCTGCGACCAGCCACGCGCTCGGCCCTGCAAGAGCTGGTCTCGCTCTACGGACCCGTTACGGGTGCTGAAGGCGTGCTTGATCGCGCCCGCAGGGTGCTCCCAAAGACCGATGCGGTTCTCGCCAGTCTGAATCGGCTCGAGCGTGTTGCGCAGTCGGCGCTCTATTCGCGTCACCCGCACTGCCAGATCACGATTGACCTTGCAGACCTCCAGGGGTGGCGTTATCACAACGGCATCATGTTCTCGGCCTTTGTCTCGGGCTATCCGGACGCACTGGTCCGGGGGGGCCGCTACGACGGCATGGGAGAGGCCTTTGGTCGTAGCCGCGCTGCCACTGGCTTTAGCTTAGAGCTGCGCGCCCTTTCTGCGCTCTCAGTTCCAAGCCATGCGGGGGAGTTGCCCGTTGCCGCGCCTTGGGAAGGCGACGCAGAGCTTCACGAGGCTGTGGCCCATGCTCGCGCGCAAGGTCGCGCGGTCGTCTTTCTTCCGGAGTCCGAGTTTCGCGAGTGGTCGGGGCCTCGAATGGTCCGCACCTCCGGTCTTTGGCAGGTGGCCCCGGCCCCTTCCTCTTCAATGAACTGAGGACTTCAGTCTGTGGAACACGCTATGAGCCGCTCGAGACGCAATGTGGTGATCGTTGGAACCCAGTGGGGCGATGAGGGCAAAGGAAAGATCGTCGACTGGCTCACGGAAGACGTGCACGGTGTTGTTCGTTTCCAGGGCGGACACAACGCGGGCCATACGCTGGTCGTGAACGGAAAGAAGACCGTTTTGCGCCTGATTCCCTCGGGCATTCTCCATCCGCAAGTCACCTGCTACATCGGCAACGGCGTGGTGCTCTCCCCAACCGCTCTGCTCTCGGAAATTGATGAGCTTCAGTCGGGTGGCCTCTCGGTGGAGCCCCGACTGCGTGTAAGCCTCGCCTGCCCACTGATCTTGCCTGTCCATGTGGCCCTCGATCAGGCGCGAGAGGCAGCCAAGGGTGAGGGCAAGATTGGAACAACGGGGCGTGGAATTGGCCCCGCCTATGAAGACAAGGTGGGCCGCCGTGCCGTTCGTCTACTCGACCTGAAAAACCCAGGCCAGTTGCGCGAGAAGCTCACAGATCTACACCGGCTTCACAACCATGTTTTGTGTGGCCTGCTTGGCGCGCGGGCAGTCTCTGAGTCCGAGACTTTCGATGCGCTCATGGCCATTGCGCCAAGACTTCTCGCGCTCTCGGCCGACGTTCCCACGCTGCTTGAGCGCGAGATGGCTCGGGGCCACCGACTTCTTTTTGAGGGCGCGCAAGGCACCTTGCTCGACGTGGATCACGGCACATACCCCTTTGTCACGAGCAGTAACTGCGTGGCCGGCGCGGTCGGTGCGGGCGCAGGCATTGGTCCGGGCAAGATTGACTACGTGCTCGGCCTGACGAAGGCTTATGCGACTCGGGTGGGTGCGGGCCCTTTTCCATCCGAGCTCCATGACGCCACCGGGGAGCACCTGGCCAAAAAAGGCAATGAGTTCGGCTCCGTGACGGGGCGTCCTCGTCGGTGCGGATGGTTTGATGCGGCCGCCCTTCGGCGGTCTATCCAGATCAATGGCGTCTCGGGCCTGTGCATTACCAAGCTCGATGTACTCGATGGGCTCAGCGAGATTCGGATGTGCATTGGCTACGAGTCACCCGAGGGTCCGCTGGAGGTTTTGCCCTTTGGGGCCGATGCCGTTGAGACCTGTCGGCCGATCTACGAGACCTGGCCCGGATGGGATGGATCGACCGCGGGTCTGCGACGTTGGGCGGATCTGCCGTCTGAGGCGCAGCGATATCTGATGCGACTCTCGGAGTTGGTCGGGGCTCCGATTGCCATGATCTCGACCGGCCCCGATCGGGACGAAACAATTCTGATGGAGCATCCGTTTGCAGACGGATGAGATGATGGTGCCCAGAAGAGGACTCGAACCTCCACAGTGTTGCCACCGCTAGGACCTGAACCTAGTGCGTCTACCAATTCCGCCATCTGGGCATAGAAGGGGCGGGCCCTTCGCAGGTCGGTCACTTTAACGGGAATATCGCAATTGTCAAAGTCACGCAGAAGCGCAGCTAACAGCCCGACTGGTCGCGTGCCACAAGACTCCGAGTCCGCCTCCGAGTTGCAGTTCTCTGGAAAACTGATTGGCCATCGGGATGGCTTTGGTTTTATTCGGCCGGACTCCGGTGGCGAGGATGTTTTTGTCTCTCCCCGAGAGATGCTCAAGGCCATGCATGGCGATCGGGTAGTCGCTCGGGTGACGGGGTCTGATCGTAAAGGCAGGCCAGAGGCCGTCATTCTTGAGGTCTTGGAGCACACCGTTGGTCGGCTCGTTGGTCGACTTGTTCATGAGCGCGGGATCATTCTGGTCGTGCCCGAAGATCAGCGGATTAAGCACGACATCATTGTGGGTCCGGCCGATACATCGGGGGCCCAGCCCGGGCAGGTTGTCATGGTGGAGGTGGTGGAGCCCCCCACCCGCTACACCCCGCCGATCGGGCGAGTGGTGGAGGTGTTGGGATCTATTGACGACCCCGGCATGGAGGTCGAGATTGCGGTTCGGAAGTTCGATGTTCCGCACACCTTCTCGCAGGACGCCCTCAGACTGGCCGATAAGCTTCCAGATGCGGTTCGACCCGCTGACGTGAAAGGCCGCGTCGATTTGCGCGACCTCGATTTCATGACCATTGATGGCGAGGATGCGCGTGACTTTGACGATGCCGTCTTTGCCGAATCAATGGGCAAAAAGGGCTATCGTCTTCTCGTTGCGATTGCAGATGTGAGCCACTATGTGCAGAGCGGAGATGCACTCGATCGCGACGCCTTTGAGCGAGCGACCTCGGTCTATTTTCCGCGCAGAGTCCTGCCCATGCTTCCCGAGAAACTCTCCAATGGGCTGTGCTCTCTCAACCCGCGTGTGGAGCGTCTTGCGCTGGTCTGTGACATGGTGGTGTCCCCGGAGGGCCTTGTGAAGGCCTATCAGTTCTACGATGCGGTCATTGAATCATCCGAGCGTCTCACCTATGACCGCGCATGGGCGGCGCTCGCTCATCCCACCGGCCCCGAGGCCCGGGTGTTGGGTCCACGATTTGTCGTGCTGGAAACGCTCTATAGCGTCTTTAAAACGCTTCTCGATCAGCGTGAGCGACGCGGGGCCATTGAGCTCGATACGGTTGAGACTTATATCAAGACCGACGATCAGGGGCGCATCTCCAGTATTCAGCCCCGGGTTCGAAACGACGCCCACCGCCTGATTGAAGAATGCATGTTGGCTGCCAACACGTGCGCGGCCGACCTCATGGCAAGAGCCAAGAGAACGGGACTCTATCGCGTGCACGAGGGCCCCACGCCCGAGCGCTTAAAGGCGCTTCGAGAGTTTCTCAAGATGCAGGGCCTTCGCCTGGGTGGTGGCGAGGACCCGCAGCCAGTCGACTACGCGCGACTCTCGCGAGAGATCAAACAGCGGCCTGATGCCCGACTGCTCCAGACCCTGCTGCTGCGGTCCATGCAGCAGGCGATCTACACCCCAGACAACTCCGGACACTTTGGCCTGGCCTACCCCGCTTACACCCACTACACCTCTCCGATTCGTCGCTATCCAGACCTGCTCGTGCATCGCGTGATTAAGGCCACCCTTGCCGGACGAGACTATGTTCCCGCCTACGGCGAGCGAGCGGAGTCATCCGAGTTGGCCTCGATGAAGAAGGGCGCTGCTCGTAAACCTGTCCAGGAATCACTTGAGCGCTGGCGAATTGTTGGCGACCACTGCTCGGCGGCTGAGCGCAGGGCCGATGATGCGTCGCGCGACGTGGAGGCGTGGTTGAAGTGCCAGTTCATGAAGAACCGGGTCGGTGAGCAGCTCTCTGGGACGATCACGGGTGTGGCACCGTTCGGTGTCTTCGTGACCCTCGATAGCCTCTATGTGGAGGGGCTTATTCACGTCTCTGAGCTGGGCGCTGAGTATTTCCAGCACAACGAGATCATTCACGAGCTGCGAGGGGAGCGGACCGGCCGACGGTTTCGTCTCTATGACCCGGTGAGCGTGCAGGTCTCGCGTGTCGATCTCGATGCGCGGCGCATTGAATTTCGCCTCGTTCCCTCCATGGTGCGAGCCGTAAAGCGTGGCAAGGGCCCGGTCTTTGATGAGATTGCGGGAGCGGGCGCTGGCTCCGTCGACGAGTCTGACGAGTTCGAGCCTTTTGTGCCGACAGCGCTTGCTCATCAACCCCGCGGCTCAAAACAAAAAGCAAAGGCTGCAAAAGACCGCGGCGGTCGTTCATCGGGTCGCCCCGCTGCGCGGGCCAGTGGTCGTAAGCGACGATGAGGCCGAGCCATCGGGCTGAGCGGCGAGGCCAGGTCCGGGCCCCAACGTCGAGCGCCCCTGCGGGGGCCCTGCAGGAGCTCCTCCTGTTGGGCTTTCATGCCGTTCGAGGTCGGTTGAAATCTGCGCCGAAGACGATTCATCAGCTCTGGATGGATGAGACTCGAAAGGATGCGCGCCTGAAGGCACTGGCCGCGGAGTGTGAGGTTTTAGGCCTGCCGGTGCGCTTGGTGTCCTCTGAGCAGCTCGATCAGATGTCCAAAGGGGAGCGCCATCAGGGCGTGATTGCTCGGGCGGAGCGCCCCGCGCTTGCAGCGGACTTGCATGACCTTCTTGCATCCTTGCCCGATGCACCAGCGGATGTTCTGCTCCTGCTGCTTGATGGTGTGACCGACCCCCACAACTTAGGAGCCATTCTGAGAACAGCGGATGCCAGCGCAGTGGCGGGCGTGTTGGCTCCGAAAGACCGGTCTGCTCCCCTTAATGAGGTTGCCGCGCGCGTGTCTTCAGGCGGATCTGATTGGGTTCCCTATATCCAAGTCACCAACCTCTCGCGGGCCATTGAGGCGCTTCAGGACGAGGGCTTTCACGTTGTGGGGCTCGACGGAGATGCGACCGCCTCTCTTTATGACGTATCGCTTCGGGGGCGCATCGCTTTGGTCTTGGGCGCCGAGGGCGAGGGAATGCGCCGCCTCACCAAGGAACACTGCGACACCCTTGCTCGTCTGCCTATGATGGGGGAAGTAGAGAGTCTGAATGTGTCGGTTGCGTGCGGCGTGGCTTGTTTCGAGGTGCTTCGTCAGCGTCGTTAAAAGCCCTGTGCCGAAAGCGCCACGGCGCGATGGGGTCGTCCTCAACCCACAGTCCTCTTCGCTCCTCGCGTGCAACCGCCTCGGCCTCCTCGTAGGTCTGACGCATGCCCACCGAGAGGTCTGCGCGGTAGCGTCGGAAGTACCAGGCGTAACCCTCTCGAATCATCAATTGCCCAAGGTCCGTGTCGCGAACTCGCAGCGTGACGATCCAACGACCAAACCCATCCTTCTTGATTCCGTGTGCCTCGACTGAGCCCGAACGCATGAATTCCTCAAACCGCACACGGGCCTCTTTTGCAAAGCGCTGCCCTTTCTCAGGCGCGTCAATGCCGGCCACACGAATCTTGAACTCATCGCGAGTTCGTGACCGAACGATGGCGGAGTCACCATCGTAGGCGCGAACCAGGGTGACCTGCTCGGTCCAGCCCCGCTCTGTGGTCCGGGCCGCGAAGCCATCCGGTGAGGCGAGGGACAAGGCCAAGAGCCCCAATGCGCCCAGCAACTGATGCCCAAGGCGAGTGCTTCGTATCATGATGACCATGATGACATGGCCAGCCCTTCTTGCCGGGGAGCAACTCGCTGCGCCCGAGTTTGGATTGGCTCCGACGCACGAGAGCGTTTTCGCGGCGGGGTGTCGAGCCTTTCGATTGGAGGGGTTTGACGGGGACGAGCAGGTCGTCGGCTGGGCAGGCCCTTCTGTCTGGCCAAGCGTTCAGGCCCTCTTCACGACTCACGGACAGGCCCTCGAGGCTCGCCACCTAGGCGAACTTGAGCGCACGGTGGGCGAGTGCCTCTCGCGCGCGGGTTGGCGCGACGAGCGCTTTTCGCTCATTGGCCAGTCGGGACGCCCCGTTCGCCTGAACGGCCAACTCCTTGGGCTCGAGCGCAGTCTCTTTCGACCGCTTGGCCTGCTCTCAGAGTCCGTGCAACTCAATCTCTATGACGCAGATGGACAGTTGTGGATTTCGCAGCGTTCTTGGGCCAAGGCCATTGATCCTGGCCTCTGGGATGCCGCAGTGGCCGGTGGCCTTGCGATGGGCGAGGATCCTCAAGGCGCCGTCATTCGAGAGTCCTGGGAGGAGGCAGGGCTGCGCATCTTGCCCGAGCATCATCTTCGCTTTCGAGGCATGGTCCGAGTCTGCCGCCTCATCCCGGTCGGATTGCATCTGGAGCGGGTCTGGGTTTTTTCTGCGAAGGCCCTGCAGGGGTTTGTTCCTCACCCGCAGGATGGCGAGGTTCAGGCCAATCGACAGGTGAGTGCTGCCGGCGTGCGAGAACTGCTTGAACGGGGACTCTTTAACCATGAGGCGGCTGTTGCCACGCTCACATCGTTTTCCTAGGCGCTGATTGCTCTGGCCAAGGACGCCACCGAGGCGGCGTAGAGGTAGCTCCGGTTGTACTGAGCGATTGCAAAAAAGTTGGGCGTGGCGAGCCACAACACCGAGGGCTCATCAGGCTCTGGCAACTCGATGAGGCTTGCAGGAGTGTTGGCAGCGAGACCATGGCCAGTCGGCAGCAGGCCGCTCGCCTCAATCTGGCCCACCGTGGATTGAGCAGACAGGCCCACCGTGATGAGCGTCTTACTGGCCTCGCTGAGGGGCTCCTTGGGGCGCGTGAGCGCGAGGTGGGTGGGCAGACCACGAACCCACCCATGGCCCGCGAGGAAGTTACCAACGGAAGCAATCGCATCAACGGGGCTCTCGATGAGATTGGCCCGGCCACTCCCATCGGCGTCAAGTCCCCAGCGCCTCCAGCTGCTGGGCATGAACTGAGGAATGCCCAGCGCCCCTGCAAATGAGCTCTTCACCGAATCGAGGGGCAAGTTGGTCTCGTAGGCCAAGGCAAAGAGGGCACCAAGCTCATCTTGAAAAAAGGCCTGTCTGCGCGGGCCCACAAAGGCCAGCGTGGCCAGCGTGTCGAGCGCAGGGTAGCTCCCCTTTACCCGGCCATATCGAGTCTCGACGCCAATGATTCCGGCAACGATGCTCCCAGGAACGCCTGACTGAGCCTCCATTCGATTCAGGGCCTTGGTGTGCTGCTTCATGAAGGCACGACCCTCGCTGACGGTTTTCGCATCGAGGTTGCGGCTCAGCATACGTTTGAGGGAGCGAGGAATCACCGGGGCGTCGGCCGGAGGATTGGTGAGTTCGAGGGCCCGGTCTTGACGTTTTGCAAACCGCAGTCGGGCTGCCATCCACTCCGTGGGAATCTTGTAGCGGTCTGCGATTCGGTCGAGCACAGGGTAGATCTCAGCCTCTTCGAGCCAGGGCGGGAGGTCTTGCGCCCTCGCGGATGTTGTCGGCCAGGCCAGGCTGGCCAGTGGAACGACCCAGAGCGCTTGAGCCATGCGGGCAGACACACGCCGCCGCTGGGGATTGCAATCGGCCGGGTGACTGTTAGAATCCAAGGCTTTTCAAAGAGTTCCTGAAGGACACACTATGGTTGTTATTCGGCTTGCCCGAGGCGGCTCACACAAGCGCCCTTTTTATCATGTCGTTGCCACCGATTCCCGTAATCGCCGTGATGGTCGGTTCATTGAGCGGGTTGGCTTTTTCAACCCGGTTGCTCGGGGGGCCGATATTCGCCTGAACCTCTCAGTCGATCGAATCGACTATTGGCGCAGCCACGGTGCGCAGGTAAGTCCTCGCGTCTCCGAACTCCTCAAAGACTTCTCGGCCCAGGCTTCCAAAGGGGCATGACGAGTTACATCACCCGGCGTTTGGCGCGCCTGGGTGATGCAGTCTCGCCCGAGGTCCATCCCGACCCTCCGCGGGCGCTTCACGACGGACCCTCCGATTTCATCGCCTTGGCCACCATCCACTCGGCCCAAGGCCTTCATGGCCACGTCCGTGCCAAGAGCTTCTTTCCTGGCGACCCCAAAGAATCGGTTTTACTTGAGGCGAAAAGGGTCTGGCTGCGACTGCCCAGGGGTGGATGGCTGCGGCCCTCTATTGACTCTATCTCCGTGCAGGCCCAGGGTTTTCGCATGAAATTTGCCGAGGTCGACCATCGCGCGCAGGCCGAGCACCTGCTCTTTGCCGAGGTGGGCCTCTCGCGGTGCGAGCTTCCCGCAGCGAAGGAGGATGAGGTCTACTGGGCTGATCTCATCGGGCTTGCCGTTTTCAACGCCGCTGGTCAGGCCCTCGGGACGGTGGATCGACTCGAGACCAACGGCGAGCACGACTGGCTTATTGTGGGCCCGCATTGGATTCCGTTTGTGAAGTCTTACGTCCATGCTGTGAATCTTGAGGCTGGCCGTATTGATGTGGATTGGGAGCCAGACTGGACATGACCACACTCTTGCGATTTGACGTCGTCACGCTATTTCCTGAGTACTTTGAGACCTGGTCCAGGGCTGGGGTATGCGGGCGAGCGGTTGACCGGGAGATCATCTCCCTGCGTTGTTGGAATCCGCGTGACTTCACCTCCGATGCCCACCAGACCGTGGATGATCGCCCCTACGGCGGCGGCCCTGGGATGGTCATGATGGCCGCGCCACTCGCTGCAACAGTCGATGCAATCGTTCGTGACTGTCTGGGGGCTGGTCAGGCCGTCGGACCCACGGTTCTCATGTCACCTGCCGGAGAGCCACTCACCCAGAGCTGGGTGGAGCAGGTCCGCACGGAGCTCCTCGATGCAGACTACGCGCCGCTGCAGATGACGCTGATCTGCGGCCGCTATGAGGGCATCGACCAGCGCTTCTGTGACCAGTATGTGGATGAGCTGGTGAGTGTGGGCGATGTGGTCCTGTCTGGCGGTGAAATCGCTGCCATGGCGATTCTGGATGCCCTGACCCGGCGCCTTCCCGGCGTGCTCGGGGATGAGGCCTCCTCCCAAGAAGACTCCTTCATGAATGGCCTGCTGGACCATCCTCACTACACACGCCCAGAAAACTTCGAGGGTGCGGAGGTGCCGGAGGTGCTTTTATCTGGACACCATGGCAATATTGCGGGTTGGCGGCGTGAACAGTCTCTTTTGATGACTGCCCTGCATCGCCCAGACCTGATTGAGGCGGCCCGTGAGAAGGGGCTTTTGAGCACTGAAGACGAGTCGCTTTTATCGGATATTTGACAACCCATCCTCTCGCTGGATGACCCGGAACGCTTCAGATGACAAATCCGGGCCCGTCGACGATGGTTAGGAGAAAACCATGAATGTGATCCAAGAGATCGAGCAGGAAGAAATCGCCCGCCTGAAGAAGGCGATCCCCGAATTTGCCGCCGGAGACACGGTGGTTGTGAGCGTCAACGTGGTTGAAGGCAACCGCAAGCGCGTGCAGGCATACGAAGGTGTGGTCATTGCCAAGCGCAACCGCGGCCTGAACTCCTCCTTCATCGTCCGCAAGATTTCTGCGGGAGAGGGCGTTGAGAGGACCTTCCAACTCTATTCCCCGCTCATCGCAAAAATCGAGGTGAAGCGCCGAGGTGATGTGCGTCGCGCAAAGCTCTATTACCTTCGTGATCGCTCTGGCAAGTCCGCCCGTATTCGCGAGAAGCTGCCTGCGCGAGGTGCGTCCAAGGGTGCGCCCTCGGTCGATCCTCGCGATGAGCACATCATGGAGCCGCTGCCCGAGAACGAGTCGGGCGAGGCGACTCAGCCCTAACACCCAGTCGAACGGCCCACGCCCATGACCCTGCTGAGCCTGATTGTTGTTCTCTTGCTCGAGCAGGTGAGGCCCGTTCGGCCCTCCCACGCGGTAGAGCTTTGGGTCGATCAGCGGCTGCGTCAGGTGATGTCATCCGAAGCGCCCACCCTGCGCTCGGCTTGGGTCTCGTGGGTGCTCATTGTGGGCGGTACGGCCTTGGCCAGCATGCTCTTGGTGCGTCTGCTTGGGGCCTTGCACCCCGTGCTCGAGTTCGCGGCTACGGCGGGATTGCTCTACCTCACCATGGGGTTTCGTCGGTTCAGCCACTGGTTCAACGAGATTCAGGCGGCCCTCCGAGCCGATGACCTCCTTGGCGCCCGGGCTCTCCTGAGGCGTTGGGTCGATGAGGCTCGAGCCGACCATGTTGCTCGCGCCGCGGCGGAGCAGGGCGATGCCTCATCGGTGGCGCGAGAGTCCATTCGGCTTGCGCTGGTTGCCGCTCAGCGCCATGTCTTCGGGGTCATCTTCTGGTTCGTGCTGCTGCCCGGCCCTGCGGGCGCCCTGGGGTATTGGCTGAGCGGCCGCCTACTTCAGGTCTGGGTTCGAGAGGAGAGCGTTCCCTCTGAAGGAGTTGAGGGCGAGGAGCCTTTCGACGAGCAGGCCCTTGCGATGCCAAACGCGTTCGCAAGGGTGGCCTCGACCGCCTATCGATGGGTGGACTATCTGCCGGTGCGCGTAACGGCCGTGATTTTTGCGGTTGTTGGAAACTTTGAAGATTCCATTTCGATGTGGCGGGCACGGGCGGCGGCGGCCCCAGAGTCGGTGGATGACACCGATCGCATTCTGCTTGCCTCGGGTGCTGGGGCCATGGGCTACCGACTCTCCATCCCGGATGCCCCCGCAGGCTTTTCGGGGCTAGATGACGAGAGCAGCTATGAGCCGGTCATCACGGAACCTGAGCTCCGAGAGGCAGATGTGAACACCCTTGATACCGCTGTGGGCCTGGTGTGGCGAGCCATCGTCATGTGGTTCTTCATGGTGCTCCTCTTCTACTTCGGGCGCTGGCTGGGCTAGCTCCCAGCCTCTAGGGCCAACCAGAGTTTTCGCCGAGCCTCCAGGGTGACCTGAAGTTCTCGGTCCCCCGCCTCCTGCGCTCTTGAAATGGCTGAGAGCACGGAGCAGCCAGGCTCCTGGTCGTGCCGACAGTTGTGAAATCGACAGGGCTGGCCACTATTCAGGTGGGCCCACTCGGGAAAAGCAAGCGCATGCTCGCTTCTCGAGAGATGGGAGAGCCCGAACTGCTGAAACCCAGGGGTGTCGATGAGGAATCCCGGCTGCCCCGAAGGCTGGATCCAAGAGTAGGCGCGGCTCACGGTGGTGGTGTGCTTTCCGGTCTGTAGCGCCTCTGAAATCGTCTGTGTCTGGGCGTGAGCGTGGGGAGCAAGGCGGTTGAGCAAGGAGCTTTTGCCCATTCCAGACTGCCCAGCTAGAGCAACACAGAGGCCCGGTCGGCCGAGTTGGGTCAGCAAGGACTTCAGCCCATCCAGCCCATCATCTCTCTTGCAACTTGTCATGACAGTGGGCCAGGCGGGCAGGGACATGCAGGGTTGAACCTGCCGAAGCAGCGCCTCGGTCAGGGGCCGCGCAGACTCGAGGTCCCACTTGTTCTTCACAATCACGAATGGGATGGACTCGGCCAGTAGGCTCGCCACCACTCTCACAGCCAGCTCGGGCGAGAAACCGGGGTGACCGCTGACCAGCACGAGTGCGAGATCGATATTTGCTGCGAGGATCTTGGTGCGCGACCCTTCCTGACGTCGAAACACATTCGTGCGCGGCTGGACCTCCCGAATCACCGGGGGCTGGACTGAGAAGTCGAGAAGAACCTGATCGTTCGCAATGGGGGAGAGCGCCCGGCCGCTGAGCTGACAGACCATGGGCTCTTCGCGGTCGCTGTGAACCCAGACAGAGCGCCCATGGGCACTGAAGACGCGAGCCGAAATCATTCGGGTCATGATCGCACAGCACCCATGCGATCATTCGGGCTATGACCGAAGCAGCCCCCGAGAGTTCAAACGAACAACACCTCATCTGGGTCGACATGGAGATGAGCGGCCTGGACCCAGAGACCAATCGCATCCTTGAGATTGCCATCGTGGTGACAAACTCGGAACTCCAGACCGTGGCTGAGGCGCCTGTTCTTGTGATTCACCAGTCCGATGCCCACCTCGATTTGATGGACGACTGGAACAAATCCACCCACGGCCGCTCGGGCCTCATTGAACGGGTGAAGGCCTCCTCTCTAACCGAGGAGCAGGCTGAGAGTCAGTTACTCGAGTTCCTTCAGTCTGTCCTGCCCGCGGGTAAGTCGCCTATGTGTGGCAATACCGTCCATCAGGACCGCCGCTTTATGGCTCGTTATATGCCTACCCTAGAGACCTTCTTTCATTATCGAAATCTTGATGTGAGCACACTGAAAGAGCTCTGCCGACGCTGGAGACCCGAGATCTATAAGGGGTTCGTGAAGAAGGGGGCTCACACTGCTTTGGCCGACATCCTCGAGTCGATCGAGGAGCTCCGTTACTACCGAGCTCACTTTCTCTTGGCGCCTTCAACCCAGTAGAGGGCGAAGCGCTCGCGCTCGGGCCGAGACGGCAGCCGCGACCCGGAGAAGAGGACCTCGCCAGGACTCGATGCGGCGAGACCGGCGTCGATGGAGGCGAGAAAGAGGGGGCAGGGCGCTGCTGTGGGCACATCGATTCTTTGTAATGGGCCCAGGCCGTGGGCCAATACGATGGCTCGACTCACCACATCGCCGGGTGCTGTGGCAATACAGACCTGCTCGCTCGTCCTCGGTCTCGAACGAAGCGTCTCAGAGATGCTCTTTGAGAGCCCTGCGACAAGGTACGGATAGCCGCGATTGACCTCAAGGGCAGGCCCCCAGAGATTCATCATCAACACCCAGGTGAGGCTGATGCCGCCTGCACTCAGAACCACGGGTCGCCATAGCTGGCCCTGCGATCTGCGAATACGCCAAATCACGAGGGCCACCCAGGCCCCGCTCACGCCTACGCCCAACAAGAACGCGCTCGTCGTGGGGGCAGCCAAGGTCAGGTCGGGTGCGAAGTACTTCAGCCGCTGCGCCAGGTTGGCGGGGAAACCCGCGTGCATAGCCGACCAGTAGAGCCAGATAAAAAATCCGAGGCTGGTGAAGACCACCACCGCAAACCAGTCGAGCAGATTGGTCACACTCCGCGGCAGAGACAGCAGGCCAAAGGCCCCCAAGGCAGCGAGCGGCGCAATCGGAAGCAATCGGCTCGCATCCGAGGCCCCAAGACCCGTCAGTCCAATGAGGGTCACCGCCCCGAAGAGTAGGAAGAGCATCTGAAGGTGTGGCAAGTGCCACAGACGATGACGCACGGCCTGCACGCCAAGCGTGATGACAATGGGCCATGCCGGCCACCAGGTCCATACCCAACTGCGTAACAGGTTGACCAGCGACTGAAGATGGCTGTCGGTCTGTTGCCCCCACCAGATGGAGAGGGCGGCACGGCCGTCTACCGACGCGATGAGAAGCGCCGCTGCGGCGGAGATTGTGCAAAAGACGAGGAGGCCCTGCCCGAGAAAGCTGGCTCGAACCAGTCGCCAGGGCTGGGCGAGCTGACAGACGAGGACGATTCCAGCGCCCCAGGCCAGCGCACTCTCTGGACCATCTGTAAGAAGGAGTAGTGCGAGCAGGAGGCCAGAGAGTCGCGCGGCGCGCCGCGGGCTCTCAGGCGCAAAGGAGACGGACCAGAGAAGCCAGGCCTGAAGGGCAAAAGAGAGGCTTGAGGGTCCCGCCTCGTGCCATCGAGCCAATCCGCCCAGGCTGGCCAGCGCGAGAAGAACCGCGCAATCACCCAGGGTCTTCCCAAAGGAGGGTGCCGAGGGCCCAATGCCCAGCGGGTCAACCGGTCGAGCCTCTCTTCGTTGTGCGAGTCTGTTGACTGCCTTCCAGAGTCCGAGGAGTCCAACGATGAGACTGATGGCGAGGGTGGCTCGACAGACGTCATCAAAGCGTGCCAGCGGCATGGTCTGACCAAGCACTGACTGGCTGAGCACCTCAAGGGGCATCGCGATGAGCGCCATGAGCCACGAGAGGAGTGGGCCATCTCGGGCAACAATCAGTCCATCGAGATTCGGCAAGAGCACAAGCTGCCCTGGTTGAGGGCTGTGGAGCCAGGAGAGAAAGGTGCTGCGGGCCAGCGCGATGCCCAGAATGTCGTCGCCCTTCCAGGGGTCGTGCCCAAAGAGGCCCGACCAGGCGTACAGCGCGGCCAAGGCAAACAAGAGCGTCCGAGGAATGGTCTGCGCCGCACTGGCCGCAAGGCCGGGGAGGGGGCGGGGTTCACCCCATTTGGAGAGAAGCTGTCGGACGGGATTCACTGCACGACCGCCCGATAAGAATGCTTAGGAGCTTTTCTCAGTCTTCGCAGAGCCACGTTTCGTGCCGAACTTCTGACGAAACTTCTCAACGCGGCCGGCGGTGTCCATCATCTTCTGCGTGCCGGTGTAGAAGGGGTGCGACTCGGAACTCGTATCGAGCTTGTAAAGCGGATACTCCTTGCCGTCTTTCCACTTGATGGTCTCGCGCGTGTTCACGGTGGAGCGAGTGACGAAGCTGAAGTCGTTCGACATGTCGAGGAAGACGACTTCGCGGTAGTTGGGGTGAATGCCTTCTTTCATGACCAAGAGTCCTTTTGTGTCGGTCGCCAGTCCTCAGTCCCAGTAAACGAGCGAGTGAGGCCACGTGCCAAACCCGCGATTATAGCCTACGAGCTGCGTTTCATCATGTCGAAGAATTCAGCGTTGTTCTTGGTCTGGCGCATCTTGTCGAGCAGGAACTCCATGGCCTGAATTTCGTCCATGTCATGCAGCAGCTTGCGAAGGATCCAGATCTTCTGGAGCAGATCGCCCTTGATGAGCAACTCCTCTTTCCGCGTGCCAGAGCGATTGATGTTGATGGCTGGGTAGACCCGTTTTTCGGCCAGTCGACGCTCAAGGTGAACCTCCATGTTTCCAGTTCCCTTGAATTCCTCATAGATCACTTCATCCATGCGGCTTCCAGTCTCAACCAGGGCCGTGGCGATGATGGTAAGCGAGCCACCCTCCTCAATGTTTCGGGCCGCTCCAAAGAACCGCTTGGGGCGATGCAGGGCGTTGGCATCCACGCCGCCGGTGAGCACCTTGCCGGAGGTGGGGACGACCGTGTTGTAGGCGCGCGCCAGACGCGTAATCGAGTCAAGAAGAATGACGACATCTTTCTTGTGCTCGACCAGTCGCTTGGCCTTCTCAATGACCATCTCGGCCACTTGTACGTGACGGGTGGCGGGCTCATCAAATGTAGAGGCCACGACCTCCCCGCGCACGCTGCGCTGCATTTCTGTGACTTCCTCGGGCCGCTCGTCGATGAGCAAGACGATGAGGACCACCTCAGGATGGTTGTTGGTAATCGCATGCGCGATCGTCTGCATCATCACGGTTTTGCCGCTCTTTGGCGGCGCCACCAGGAGGCCCCGCTGGCCCTTGCCGACGGGTGCCACCATGTCGATGATGCGGCAGGTGATGTTCTCTTCCCCCTTCATGTCTCGCTCAAGCCGGATGGGCTCATTCGGGAACAGCGGGGTCAGGTTTTCAAACAGAATTTTGTTCTTTGAGGCCTCAGGAAGTTCGCCATTGATCTTGTCCACCTTGACCAAGGCAAAGTAGCGCTCACCATCTTTCGGGGTGCGAACCTCTCCCTCAATGGCATCCCCTGTGTGCAGGTTGAAGCGGCGAATCTGAGAGGGCGAGAGGTAAATATCGTCCGTGCTGGCCAGGTAGGAGGACTCGGGCGAGCGCAAGAATCCAAAACCGTCTGGAAGCACCTCAAGGACGCCATCACCAAAAATCTGTTCGCCCGTCTTGGCTTTCTTCTTGAGGATGGCAAACATCAGCTCTTGCTTGCGCAGGCGGCTGGCGTTCTCTATCTCCAGGGTGCCAGCGAGCTCCACGAGCTGGGTGACGGGAAGGGCTTTGAGTTCTGAGAGGTACATGGGCTAGAAGGCGCGAGGGGGTTTCCAGCCGGGATCGAGACTGGCGGGGCGGGGGAGCTTAGAGGTGGCTGTCGATCCAGGCCGTGAGTTGGGACTTCGCAGCGGCACCGACTTTTTGAGCCACCACTGCACCGTTCTTAAAGAGGATGAGGGTGGGAATGCCGCGAATGCCGTGTTTGGCAGGAACCGCCGTATTTTCATCGACGTTCAGTTTGGCCACGATGAGGCGTCCGGCGTACTCCTGACCAATCTCCTCAAGGATGGGCGCCACCATCTTGCACGGACCACACCATTCGGCCCAGAAATCGACAATGACCGGCAGGTCAGACTTCATCACATCGGCCTCAAAACTGGCATCGGTAACGGCTTTGGTGTGTTCACTCATAAGTCAAAAAAAGGTCCGGGATAGAAAGGGTTGGGGTCAGCGTGCGAGAGAAATCAGCGGGACTAAACGGGGCCTTCGAATCATCAACCAACAAGGGGACTGGGCACGCCTGAGGATTGTGTTTTGCAGCATCTGAGGGCCGCGCTGATGAGGTCATTCCATGACCCTGACTCTTCGTTTTGGGAAGCATAGCATAGGGGTTATGGAACGCGCACCCCGCCTGGAAGACCTCGCCATTGCGCTCGGATTTTGGAAAGAGCGCCTGCGGGAGTCGCTTGTGCAGAGCACTCACACCCTCGAGGCCGTTCAGTTGGCTGAGGAGCTCTTCGCGCTTGAGCCGGATGAGCGGCCCAATTCGATCGTCTGCATCGGCGGCGCAACGGCCCTCGAGTGTCGCTCGGCATGTGTGGCTGCCTCTCAGGGGAGGGCGCTCGAGGGCCCCCTCCCAGCCATCCAAGACCTGCGTGCTCACCTCGACCAGTTGGCGCTTCAGCGAGCCCGACATGCAGGGGATCAGCCCAGACCACTCGCCGATCGGCAGCTGGAATTGGCCAACTCGCTGGCCGAGCGCTCGGGTTCAACAGGCTGGTTGGCGCCCTCAGTAAAAAGTCAGTTCGAGCTTGCCTCTCAGTGGGTCGACCTGTTCGATCGGTGGGATTGGCTTTGGCTCGCCTGGCTAAAGCTGGGCTCTCCGGGCGCACCAGCCGCCGATCTTGGGGGCCTCACCCTGATTCACGCGCTCTACTGCGCGCAGCACGATGGGTCGAGCACAGCCTTTTGGTTTGAGACGCATCCTGCACCCGAGCCCAGTGTGAGGCCCTGGATGGTCTGCCTTGGACCCAGCGATTCGCTCTCGGTGGCAAAGATGGTGGTTCTCTGGGGAGGCATTCCTCGCCTGGCCCACCTCCCAACGCTGCCAACGGGTCATCAGGCTGACATCTGGCCTCAGATCTGGCCAGAGCTCTCAGACCTCGCGCTCGCTCGCATCCCCAATCACCTGGCCTGGCCCTCCTTGAGCACTCGGATGGGCGCTCTGCCGGCCCCCGACCTCATGCACGTGCGCTGGTCGGAGGCTCGCTCGCTTGACAATGCCGCTCGGACAGCGGCTGAAGTGATTACGGGCTGGCTGAGCGAGCGCGAGCGGCAAGCCCCGAGCTCCGCCGATCCCGTCGGTGTGGTTGCGGCCGATCGGCTTGCTGCCAGACGGCTCGCCTCCATGCTGAGTCACGCCCAGATTGCCGTCGATGACCCAGCCGGCTGGGCGCTCGACACCACGCTTGCATCGGTCTGTCTTCAGGGGCTTCTTGACCTACCTGGCCTGGTGGCTGGGCGCAGTGGCTTTTTTGCCTGGATGGCAAACCCGCTTGTGGCAGAGGCTCTGAATCGCCAAGCACTCTTTGAGGCCCTCGCATTGGAGTCCGTGTTTGAGGGTTGGCGGGCTGCCACGTCCGATGACGCTGCGCTTCGGCGCCTGCCCCCCGGTCTATCGAGGGCGCTTGCCCCCATTCTTGACGTCTCCCAAGGCGAGCGAAGACCGGTTCGAGAATGGCTCAGCCTGCTCTTGGGTCGACTGGACGCTTTGGGCCTGACGGAGGTCCTGGCCGAGGACGAGGCGGGGCTTTGTCTGTTGTCGACCGTGTCTCATCTCCGGGCCGACTTCTCGGGGCGGGCGCAGGCAGACAACAAGGTACCCTGGCGGTCGTTTCGCGCCCTGGTGATGAGGGCCATGGCGCCCGCCAGACTCCCCATTCGTCCTGAGAATCCGTCAGTACGAATTCTGGGCATCACAGAGGCCGCGCGAGCCAAGCTCTGTGGCCTGGTGTTTCTCGGATGCTCCGAGGGGCAATTCATTCCGCGCGGGCCAAGCCGACTCCTCGCGCGCGCCCAGATGGAGGTTGCGTGCGGCGAGCTTCCAGCCCGCGTCAGTGATGCGGTCTTGGTGTCCCACCTCGCCTTGGCCATTTCGCGAGGACTGCCGACACTTTTTGTGGCTCAACGAATCGATCCTCAGAGCCCCGCGCAATGGGCCGCTCCGCTTGCCCGGCTAAGAGCTTTTGTGTTTCGGGGCGAGGGCCGGCCGGCTGACCCAGTCCTCTCGCGTCGCACTCTGGGGGAGCAGAGCGATCGTCCCCCATCCATGCCAAGCGTCGTCTTGTCCACGCCTCTTCGTGCTGTCTCTGTCTCCTCCCTACAGACATTCGCACGCTGTCCCTATCGCTTTTATTGGCAGGAGGTGCTTGGGCTTGCTGAGGCCAAGGACCTTGACGAGGATCCCGGCCACGCAGAGTTGGGCATCCTGCTTCATCGGCTCCTGCAGGGGGTGGGCGCAAAACGCGATGCGAGCCAGCCATGGGAGCAGTGGCTCTTCCAAGAAACCGATCGACTCGCGCGCGAGCAAGAGTCCTCTCATCTGCTGGTGGCGGACATCCGGGCGCGCATTCCTTCTCTGGCAGAGTGGCTTGAGGAGACTGACCAGACCCATCGTCTGGAGTCCACCGAGGAGCCCCTCTCACTCGAACTCCCAAGGTCTGGAGTCAGTGTGAGAGGACGAATCGATCGTATCGATCGAGATCCTCAGGGTCTGCCGCGCATTCTGGATGTGAAGTCGTCCAAGAGAGAACGAATCAGGGAGCGGTCTCGAGATGAACAGACCGACATTCAACTGCAGGCCTATGCCGCCATGGTGGCATCCAACGGCCTGGGCACGGCCTCCCAGCTAGGATATCTGTCGGTGTCCCACGAGGGCACCGAACTCTTGCCGGTCAATGCTGACTCCCAGCTCATGCCGCATGTCGATGACTTGCTCGTTCGCGTCTTAGCAGGTGCCCCGCTGCGGCCGCTTGAGGCCTTGGGCGCCGGCGAAGGCTGCGAGAAATGCCCTGCTGAGGGCGTCTGCCGCCCGAGTGAGTGGATGGGCCATGGAGCACGCGAGGAGGCTGGTCGGTGAGTCGACAAGAGACGATTGCCTGCGACCCATCCCGTTCAGTCGTCGTGGAGGCCTGCGCCGGTAGCGGCAAGACCTGGCTCTTAAAGGTTCGTGTCTTGCGAGCGCTGCTCGATGGCACGCCACCTGGCGCCATCCTGGCGCTCACCTTCACCAAGAAGGCAGCAGCGGAGATGCGCGCGCGAATCTGGTCTGAGCTCGAGACCCTGAGTCTTGCGAGCGAGCTCGACCGCCTGCGAACCCTGCAAGACGACTACGGGCTGGATGGAGATTCGCTTGAGCGGGCAATGAAGCGAGCACCGAGCCTTTATGAGGACGTTCTGTGTGCAGACGATCAGCCCCTCGTCTGTACCTTCCACCAGTGGTACGACCGACTGCTTTCCTTCGCCCCCGAGCAGGCCGCGGGCCTGTCGAGCCTGTCTGCCTCGAGCCGGGTCTTCGAGATGCGGGAGCAGGCGTGGCAGCGCTTCATCGAGAGGGCCCGCAGCGACGTCTCCCTTCCGCTGGAGGCGCTCATTCAGAGGATGGGGCTCTTTTCCCTCAAGGACGCGCTCAGAGCCTATTGCAGCCTTCGGGGAAGCCTCTTGCTGGGACCGAGACTCACCGCCGTCTCAAAGGGCGCAGCGGGGAAGATTTTTGAGGAGGCCCTGCACGACACAGGGGTCCTGAAGCAGGCTTTTTTTGATGCCTGGCAGTCTCGGGCAGGGGAGCTCGCAGAGGCCTACGAGGGGCTCCCGAGGCGGGAGGATCTGCTCGAGTCTTTGCGTGCCTTGCAGCATGGGGTGATGACTGAGAACCAGTTTGATCAACTGACCGATGCCTTACTGGTCAAGCGGGCACGAGGGGATGAGGGAGACCGTCGGTGGCGGCGGCCGCCGAAAAAAAAGTTGGTTCGCATAGAGGATTGCAAGTCCTGGGGCGGGAGGGCCGAAGACTTCAAGGCTGCCGTGGAGGGCATGGCGGAGTCGCTTGCCACCCTGCTCGAGGTGATGGACCAGCGACTGCAGAGCGCTCGTCTGGCGGCCTTGCATGCCTGTGGAGAGGCACTTCTTGAGTGCCTTGATGAATTGCGTCGGGAGCAGGACCTCACCGACTTCGATGGGATGGAGGCGACGGTCTTTCAGCTCATCCAGTCGCCCCACGGCCACCAGCTTCTGTCGCGAATGGACGCACGATTCGATCAGATCTTGGTCGACGAGTTCCAAGACACCAACCCCGTTCAGTGGGCCATCCTGAGGGCGTGGCTCGAGTGCCACATTGGTGCGCAGGGTCCGGACGCGCGGGCCCCACGCGTGTTTATTGTGGGTGACCCCAAGCAGTCAATCTATCGCTTCCGGGGCGCGGACCCCAAGGTCTTCGGCCTTGCGCGCGAGTGGCTTCGCGCTCAGTTCGGGGCAGATGTGCTCACAAAAGATGAGACGCGTCGCTGTGCGCCCGAGGTCGTTGCGCTCATCAACACGGCCCTTTGTCCGATTGCAGGTGAGCGGATTCGTCCGCATACCGCTCATGCGCGGGCTGAGCGCGGAGGAGTCTATTGCCTGCCTCTCGTTCACGGCGCCCAGCCCCAGGCTGAGGAATCGGATGTGAAGGACTCGGAGTCGTCTGGGCCGCGAGACTGGCTCCGAAGCCCACCTGGTGAGCGGGCCGCCCAGCCCCGCTTTGAGGAGGGGTGTCAGATTGCTCGGGCCCTCAAGGAGCTCTTGCGACGAGAGCCGACTCTGCGGTGGGGCGATGTCCGAGTGCTCATGCGAAGCCGCACGCACATGGCCGAGATGGAACGTGCTTTCGTTCACGAGGGCATCCCATTCGTCAGCGACCGCTCTGGCGGTCTCCTTGAGCAGCCTGAGGTGCTTGATCTGCTCTCGGTCTGCCGACTTCTCTCAATGCCGTGGTCGAATGCCGACCTCGCTCGCGTCATGCGGTCGCCCCTCTTTGCGCTGTCCGATGATCACCTGCTGTGGCTTGCTGGACAGGCTCAGTCGCGACACATGACCTGGTGGCAGGTACTCCAGGACGAGTCCTTTACCGCCGATCTTCACCCGCACCTCCTGCACGTGCGCCGTGCCTTAGACGAGTGGAGCAAACAGGCAAGCCGCCTGCCCGTCCATGACCTTCTGGACTGGGTCATTGAGTCCTCGGGTCTTCGGGCTCGATGCCACCTCTATGGGGGCGAAGCCCGAGGCGAGCAAGCGCGAGCCAATCTGGCCGCTTTTCTGGAGCACTGCCTGGCCTGGGATTCCGGCCGCTTTCCCAGCCTGGCCTCTTTCGTGCGCGATATGCGTCGGCTGGCCCAGGCAGAGAAAGAAGAGTCGCCCGATCTGGGTCTGGTGGACATGGATTTAGATGCCGTGACGATCCAGTCCTTGCATAGCGCTAAGGGCCTTGAGGCACAGGTGGTGGTTTTGGCGGGCGCCTCTGATCCACCAAGGCCCGACTCAGGCCTTCGCTGGCTCTGCGAGTGGAACGCAGATCGGTCGCAGCTCGAGGGCCTCTATGCCTGGAAGAGTGGCGACGCATCCACGCCTGAGGTGGACGCTTTGTTGGAGGAGAGGGATCAGCAGATTCAGAGCGAGGAAATCAACCTTCTCTACGTGGCCATAACGCGTGCGCGCCGCTTCTTCTTCCTTAGCGCTACGAAGTCGGCAAAATCAGGGTCGACGAATTGGGTCGAGTGGCTCTCACCCCACATGGTGCCCTGGGGTGGTCCAGCCTCGGAGCAGCGACCATGACGCTGGCTATCCGTCAGGGCCAGGCCCTTCATCGCATCATGGAGTTCACCCACCTCATGAGCACTGAAGGCACGGCTGGCGAGCACCCTGTCCTTGAGCCCGTCTGGCAGCGATGCCTCGCGCCCTTTGGGCTCAACGAGGGGCAGGCGCTAGACGTCTGGGATCGTGCGCAGGCGCTCCTGGCCCTGCCCCTGGCGAGGCGCCTTCTCGGAGCCCGGGGGGAGCGCGCATGGATTGAGCGGGAGTGGCCCGACGCCCACGGGCAGATCTGCCGACCCGATCGGGTGGTGGTCGACGCCATCGCAGACCGGACGCTGCTGCGCGTCATCGACTTCAAATGGCGCCTGCTCGACTCAGAGCGTCAGCCCTATGCCGAGCAGCTCGCTCGCTACCTTGAGGTCATGGAGATGCATTCGCCAACTGCGCATCAAGAGGCATTTATTCTCACTGCAGAGCCCTCCATCTGGCAGCTGATCGATGGGCGCTTGATACACTGCGATGAGGCGGGCCGCCCCGCATTGTGAGTCTGTGAACCTGGTCAGGTCGGGAACGAAGCAGCCATAGCGGATCCTCGCAAGTGCCGGGGGTCCGGCTCGCCCCTCTATTCAAAGCGAAGCGCAATGTCCGATCTGCTGTTTGAAGAACCTGCTGGCGCGGGGAGTGCCGCCCCGGATGTGCTGGCCCGCAAGTGGCGCCCTCGGTCATTTGCGACAGTGGTTGGCCAAGACGCAGTGGTGCGCGCCTTGCAGCACGCCCTCAAGACCAACCGCCTTCACCACGCCTATCTGCTCACAGGCTCGCGCGGGGTCGGCAAGACCACGCTTGCTCGCATCTTTGCCAAGGCCTTGAACTGTGAGACTGGCATCGCCAGCGAGCCCTGTGGTCAGTGCGGCAGCTGCCTTGACATCGATCGGGGCCGGTTTGTGGATTACATTGAAATCGATGCGGCATCGAACCGAGGTGTTGGAGAGATTCAGCAGCTGCTTGAGCAGGCGCGGTTTGCGCCAACATCGGGGCGCTTCAAGGTCTATGTCATTGACGAGGTGCATATGCTCTCCGGGCATGCGTTCAATGCCATGCTCAAAACGCTTGAGGAGCCACCGGCTGATGTGAAGTTTGTTTTGGCCACAACGGATCCTCAGAAG
This sequence comes from Burkholderiales bacterium UBA2463, assembly GCA_002342295.1. Lineage (GTDB taxonomy): Bacteria > Pseudomonadota > Gammaproteobacteria > Burkholderiales > Burkholderiaceae_A > Hahnella. The sequence continues at coordinate 118,600 of DDPR01000006.1, read as the reverse complement.
ATTCCGGTCACGGTGTTGTCCCGCTGTCTTCAGTTCAACCTGAAGAATCTCAGGCACGAGGCGCTCGTCTCCCACCTCTCGTACGTGCTGACGCAAGAGCATGTTGTGGCTGAACCCGTCGCGCTCGATGCGCTGGCGCGCGCTGCCCGAGGAAGCGCCCGCGATGCACTCTCACTGACCGACCAGGCCATTGCCTTTGGGGGTGGCAGCGTGAGCGGCCAGGCTGTGGCACAGATGCTGGGACAGGTGGGGCGAGAGCCCCTCATACGGTTGATGCAGGCCCTCATGGAGTCTCGAGCGCAGGATGCCCTCGCCATGGGAGATGAACTGCTCGAATCCGGCGCGTCGGCTGAGGCTGTTTTAGATGAGCTTGCGCGGCTCTGTCATGAAGTGATTGTGGCGCGCGTGCTTGGCTCACAGGCCTCGGCCTCGCAGGATGAGGACGTTCAGGCCCTGGCCAAGAAACTAGATGCCGAGCAGGCGCAGATGGCTTACCAGATTGTCATCCTGGGCCGACGCGATCTGGACTTGGCTCCCGATGAGTCCACTGGTTTTCAGATGACCCTCATGCGCCTTCTGGCTTTCGCTCCCGAACCCCTGCCCCCGCCAGCGGCAGCGCTTCGCGCCCCGCGCACCCGAGCGGCCGCATCCATTCGCGCCACCCCCATCTCTTCGCCGACCGTTGCAGCACCGCGGCCCCAAGCGTCCCCTGCAGCCGCCCCCCTGGCCGCGCCTTCGCCGGCGATCCTGACTGCACAGGAGTGGCCAAGTCTTGTGAAGACTCTTCCCCTGAGTGGCCTCACACGGCAGTTCGCCCAGCAATCGTCTTTTGTTCGGATCGACCCAGCGTTCGAGAATCGAATCGAAATCACCGTACCAACCCAGGCTCTCAACGATGATGCTGCGCGAGTCAGGCTCGAAGAGGCGCTGACGAATCGGCTGGGCCGACCCATTGAGCTGAGGGTCTCAGTGGGGCTTGGGAGCGGACCGACTGCCGCCGAGCAGAAGGCCAAGCGCGCCGCCGAGCTGCAGCGCATGGCCGAGGAGTCGATCGTGAAGTCCCCCCTCGTTCAGGCCATCATCAAGGAGTTTGATGCCACCATTGTTCCGGGGTCGATCCGATGGATCGGACCAGATCCCGATGAGTTAACCGATCCACCCCCAGAGAAGGAGAAGGGTTCATGATGAAAGGCCAGATTGCGGGGCTCATGAGACAGGCTCAGCAGGTTCAAGAGAAAATTAAGAAGGCGCAAGAGTCTCTGGCAGAACTGATGGTCGAGGGCCAGGCAGGCTCGGGCCTCGTGAAGGTTCAGGTCTCGGGGCGCCATGAACTCAAGTCTGTGCAGATCGATCCCAGTCTGATGACCGCCGATCCCGATGATCGCGAGACCCTCCAAGACCTGCTTGTCGCCGCTGCAAAAGAGGCCCACGCCAAGGTCGAGCAGATCAGCAGTGACCGCATGTCTGCGGCCACGGCGGGCATGCCGCTTCCTCCGGGCTTCAAGATCTAACTCTGGACACCACGCAGACCTCTGCTGCAAGCCCTGCAGCACTCCAGGCCCTCACGGACGCTTTCGCGCGATTGCCCGGGATGGGCCCAAAGACTGCGCAGCGCGTTGCGCTTCACCTGCTTCAACACGATCGTGGCGGCGCTGACCAGCTGGGCCGAGCCCTGTTGAATGCCCTTGAGCATCTCCAGCACTGCCGCTCCTGCAACACCTTCACGGAGACGCAGACTTGCGGCATCTGTGAGGATGGTCAGCGGGACGACTCGCTGCTCTGCGTGGTTGAGACACCGGCCGATTTGCTTGTGCTGGAGCAGACCCGCAGTTTTCGGGGGCGGTATTTTGTTTTGATGGGGCGGCTCTCTCCACTCGATGGGGTGGGCCCAGCCGACATTCACCTCGAGCGTCTGATTGATCGGGCAAGCCAGCCTGGGCTGAGCGAGCTCATCGTGGCCACGAATTTCACGCCCGAGGGGGAGGCGACTGCGCACGCGATTGAGTCGGTCCTGCGGGCAAGAGGACTCATTCCTCCGCTTCGCATCAGCCGGCTGGCGCGCGGCGTTCCCGTTGGTGGGGAGCTGGAGTATGTGGACCTCGGGACCATTGCCCAGGCCGTTCGAGATCGTCGTCAGTTACAAGGAGCGTAGGCATGCAGGTAGAACTCATCAACCAGGCCACCCAGGGCTTCACTCTTGCACATGGCTGTCTTTTGGCCATGGCAATTCTGCCCATCGTCTGCGCGGGCATTGCAAAGGCCGGAATGAAGTCCTACGACAACGCCAACCCGCGGGACTGGCTCTCGGCTCAAGAGGGCTATCGCCGTCGAGCCGTCGCGGCGCAGGCAAACTCGTGGGAGGCTTTTGCCTTTTTTACCGCAGCGCTCCTGGTTGCCCACTGGTCCGGCGCAGCGCCTGCGCGGATCGACGTCTTGGCAGCGGCCGTCGTGGTGTCTCGTCTGGCATACATCGCCTGCTATCTCGCCAATCTGGCCACGCTTCGCTCGCTGGTCTGGACTGTTGGATGGGGCTGCACCCTCGCGATCTTCCTCGCAGCCTTATAATTCAATAAATCCAAAGGAGTTTTGAGTGCAGCTGACTGAGCTGCTGGCCGCCATCGGATCGGACGCGGCCAGTTTTTCTGTGCCCGAGAATCGGGCCCGCCCCTCCGCCGTCTTGGTTCTTGCGGACGGCAGTGTGTTTTCCGGGGTGTCGATTGGGGCGTCGGGGAACGCTGTCGGAGAAGTCGTTTTCAACACGGCCATCACCGGCTACCAAGAGATCCTCACCGACCCGAGCTATTGCCGGCAGATCGTCACGCTCACCTATCCCCATATCGGCAGCACGGGCTGGAATGAGGAAGACGACGAGTCTGAGAGCATTCAGGCTGCCGGCCTGGTTATTCGCGACCTGCCATCGGTCGTGTCGAACTTTCGCTCCAAAGAGTCCCTCTCTGAGGCCCTCGCCCAGCGAGGCGTGGTTGCCATCGCCGGCGTGGACACGCGTCGCCTCACTCGCTTACTACGAGACACAGGTGCGCAGTCCGGCTGTATCTTGGCCGCGGAACCGGGCGAATCGATCGATGAGGACAGGGCGCGTACCCTGGCGCGAGGGTTTGGTGGCCTCGTGGGCCTTGATCTTGCGCAGCATGTTTCAACCAAGACGCCCTATGAGTGGACCGAGGGAAGCTGGCGACTCGTCGGAGGCCATGGTCAGCCGAAGTCGAGCCCGCTTCATGTGGTGGCATACGACTTTGGCGTGAAGCGAAACATCCTTCGGCTTCTTGCAGACCGCGGATGTCGCCTGACGGTCGTACCCGCCAAGACCCCGGTATCAGACGTTCTCGCGATGAAGCCTTCGGGCATCTTTCTCTCGAATGGCCCGGGAGACCCCGAGCCATGCGACTACGCCATTGCCGCGGCCAAGGAGGCGATAGACCGTCGTATCCCGCTCTTTGGAATTTGTCTGGGTCACCAGATACTCGCCCTCGCCGCAGGTGCACGCACCCTCAAGATGAAGTTTGGTCACCACGGCGCGAACCATCCGGTCCAGGACCTCGCCTCGGGCCGCGTCTTCATCACCTCTCAGAACCATGGGTTTGCGGTGGACCCCAAGAGCCTGCCCGCCCACCTCAAGGTGACTCATCGCTCTCTGTTTGATGGCTCGATTCAGGGCCTAGCCCACACCGAGGCGCCCGCCTTTTGTTTTCAGGGCCATCCCGAGGCCAGTCCCGGTCCCCACGACATCGCCTCCTTGTTTGACCACTTCTTTGACCTGATGCGCCGGGGGGCTCATGCCTAAGCGCACAGACATCAAGACCATCCTCATCATTGGCGCGGGCCCCATCGTGATTGGCCAAGCCTGCGAGTTCGACTACTCGGGGGCACAGGCCTGTAAGGCCCTGAAGGAAGAGGGTTTTCGGGTCGTGCTGGTCAACAGCAATCCGGCCACCATCATGACGGACCCCGAGACCGCCGATGTCACCTACATCGAGCCCATCACCTGGAAGATGGTGGCGCGCATCATCGAGAAGGAGAGGCCCGATGCCTTGTTGCCCACCATGGGCGGGCAGACGGCCCTTAACTGCGCACTCGACTTGGCCCGAAACGGCGTCCTTGAAAAATTCGGAGTCGAACTCATTGGCGCTCGAGAGGCGGCCATTGAGAAGGCGGAGGACCGCCAGAAGTTTAAGGAGGCCATGACCGCCATCGGCCTTGAGTCTGCGCTGTCGGGTGTGGCCCACAGCATGGACGAGGCCTGGGCCGTGCAACGTCGCATCTCTCAAGAGACCACCGGGGTGGGCTTTCCAGTCATCATTCGACCCAGCTTTACCCTGGGCGGAACCGGCGGGGGCATCGCATACAACGCCGAGGAATTCGAGACCATCTGCAAGCGAGGACTCGAGGCCTCGCCCACCGGAGAGCTTCTCATCGAGGAGTCTCTGATCGGCTGGAAAGAGTTCGAGATGGAGGTTGTTCGGGACCGCGCCGATAACTGCATCATCGTCTGCTCTATTGAGAACCTTGACCCGATGGGCATTCACACGGGCGACTCCATTACGGTTGCCCCGGCGCAGACGCTGACCGACAAGGAATACCAACTCATGCGCAACGCCTCGATTGCCATCCTTCGAGAGATTGGCGTCGATACGGGTGGATCGAATGTGCAGTTCGCCATCAACCCCCAGACGGGCCGCATGATCGTCATTGAGATGAACCCCCGGGTCTCTCGGTCCTCGGCCCTGGCCTCGAAGGCCACCGGCTTTCCGATTGCCAAGGTTGCAGCCAAGCTTGCTGTGGGCTTTACGCTCGATGAGCTTCGCAATGACATCACCGGTGGGGCGACCCCCGCATCGTTTGAGCCCACGATTGACTACGTGGTCACGAAGGTCCCCCGCTTTGCCTTTGAGAAGTTTCCGCTCGCCGACAGCCATCTCACCACCCAGATGAAGTCGGTGGGTGAGGTGATGGCGATGGGGCGCACCTTCCAAGAGTCCTTTCAGAAGGCGCTGCGTGGACTTGAGGTGGGTGTGGATGGCCTCAACCAGAAGACCACCGATCGGGAGCGAATCGAGGAGGAGCTCGGCGAGCCCGGGCCCGAACGCATCTGGTATGTGGGCGATGCCTTCGCGCAGGGGTTTAGCGTGGAAGAGGTTCACGGCCTCACCAAGATCGACCCGTGGTTTCTGGTTCAGATCAAAGAGATTGTCGACATTGAACTGGCCCTTGAGAAGAAGACGTTGGCAGATCTGCATGCCCCGCTCATGTTTGAACTCAAGCGAAAGGGCTTCTCCGACCGTCGGCTGGCTTATCTGCTCGACACCACCGAAGGGGAGGTGCGCAAGGCCCGTCACGCCATGGGCGTGCGACCCGTCTACAAGCGTGTTGATACCTGCGCAGCAGAATTCGATACGGCGACGTCCTACTTCTACTCCACCTACGAGCACGACTGCGAGGCCCGCCCTACACAACGAAAGAAGGTCATGGTGCTTGGGGGTGGTCCCAATCGAATTGGTCAGGGCATCGAGTTCGATTACTGCTGCGTCCACGCGGCCATGGCCCTTCGCGAAGATGGCTTCGAGACCATCATGGTGAACTGCAACCCCGAGACCGTCTCCACCGACTACGACACCTCTGATCGTCTCTATTTCGAGCCGGTCACGCTGGAAGACGTCCTCGAGATCGTTGATCTGGAAAAGCCTGTCGGCGTCATCGTTCAGTACGGCGGACAGACACCGCTCAAGCTGGCCAAGGCGCTTGAAGCAGCCGGTGTGCCTATCGTGGGCACCTCGCCAGAGTCCATCGATATTGCAGAGGACCGCGAGCGATTCCAGAAACTCCTTCACAAGCTGGAACTCCTTCAGCCTCCCAATCGCACTGCGCGAAACGAGGAGGAGGCGATTCGTCTGGCCCAAGAGATCGGCTACCCACTCGTCGTTCGTCCGAGTTACGTGCTCGGAGGGCGGGCCATGGAAATCGTGCATGAGCAGCGCGATCTCGAGCGCTACATGCGCGAGGCGGTGAAGGTCTCCAACGATTCGCCCGTGCTTCTTGATCGTTTTCTCAACGATGCGATCGAGGTCGATGTGGACTGCCTGTCGGATGGAAAGCAGGTCCTCATCGGCGGGGTCATGGAGCATATTGAGCAGGCGGGCGTTCACTCCGGTGACTCGGCCTGCAGCCTGCCGCCCTTTTCGATGTCCGCTGAACTCATCGATGAGCTCAAGCGACAGACTGCCCAGATGTCGCGTGCGCTGCATGTGGTCGGGCTCATGAATGTGCAGTTCGCCATCCAGCGAGGGGTCGTTTATGTACTCGAAGTCAACCCGCGCGCCTCTCGCACGGTGCCGTTTGTCTCGAAGGCCACGGGCCTTCAGCTGGCCAAGATTGCGGCTCGCGCCATGCTGGGCAGAAGCCTCGCGGAGCAGGGGGTCCATGCAGAGGTGGTGCCGCCTTATTACTCGGTGAAAGAGGCCGTCTTCCCCTTTGTGAAGTTCCCTGGTGTGGACACCATCCTTGGCCCAGAGATGAAGTCAACGGGTGAGGTGATGGGAGTGGCCCCCACCTTCGCGGAGGCTTTCATGAAGTCCCAAATCGCCGCGGGAACCCGTCTGCCCGACCCCGCCAAGGGCGGCACCGTTTTTGTCAGCGTGAAAAACGCCGACAAAGAGGCCCTCATTCCGCTGGTCCGTATGCTCCATGACATGGGCTACAAGCTGGTGGCGACTCGCGGAACGGCCTCGGTCATTTCAGCCCAAGGCCTTCCAGTGGGCGTCGTGAATAAAGTCACCGAGGGTCGACCTCACGTGGTGGACATGATCAAGAACGGCGAGATCTGTTTCATCATCAACACCGTGGAGGAAAAGCGCACCGCCATGGCGGATTCGCGCTCAATCCGCACCACCGGACTCGCCCAACGTGTCACCACTTACACGACGCTGGCGGGTGCGCGGGCCGCGGTCGAGGGCATGGGCGGCATGGCCAATTCACGTCTGGAGGTCTACGATCTCCAGAGCCTCCATCGATCATTGCTAAAGGACCACGCATGAGCACGCCACTCACCATAGAGGGCGCAGAACGCCTCAAGCAAGAACTCCATCAACTCAAGACAGTAGAGCGCCCGTCTGTGATTAATGCCATCTCGGAGGCGCGCGCCCAGGGCGACCTCTCCGAGAACGCTGAATACGATGCGGCCAAGGAGCGCCAGGGCTTTATTGAGGGCCGCATCTTGGAGCTTGAGGCCAAGCTTTCCACTGCCCAGATCATTGATCCGCGCTCGCTCGAGCAAGACGGACGGGTGGTCTTTGGGGTCACGGTCGAACTCGAGGACCTCGACACATCTGAGCGCAAGATCTACAAGATCGTCGGAGACGACGAGGCCGACCTCAAGGTGGGAAAGATTTCCATCTCCAGTCCCATTTCTCGCGCGCTCATTGGCAAGTCAGTGGGCGATGTGGCCACCGTGCAGGCGCCAAGCGGTCCCCGTGAGGTGGAGATTCTTGAGGTGCGCTACCTGTAGCGCGGGCAGGGCCGTTTGGCCAAGAACAAGTTCAATCCCGCCTGGCTCCAACGACACCTCACCGACCCCTACGTTCGGCAGGCCCAGCAGCGCGGCTATCGGTCGCGGGCTGCCTTTAAGCTGCTCGAAATAGACGAGAAGGATCGTCTCATCCGCCCCGGCATGACCATTGTGGATTTGGGCTCTGCCCCGGGGAGCTGGTCTCAGGTCATCCGAGAGAAACTTGCCAGGAAGGGAAGCCAAGGCATTCAGGGCCGGATCATCGCCCTGGATCTACTCCCCATGGACGCGGTGGCCGACGTGGATTTCATCGAGGGCGACTTTCGGGAAGAATCGGTGGAACAGGTGCTGGCGGATCGGCTTGGGGGTGCCAAGGCAGACCTTGTTTTATCCGATATGTCGCCCAATCTATCGGGGGTGGCCTCTGCAGACGCTGCTCGGATCATGCACGTCGGTGAGCTCGCCCTGGAGTTCGCTCAGAAGCACCTCAAGCCCAATGGGGCCCTTCTGGTGAAGACCTTTCAGGGCAGTGGCTACAGCCAGCTGGTTCAGGCGTTTAAGCAGGTGTTCGAGCGGGTGGCCTCCAGGAAGCCGGGCGCCTCCCGAGCGGAGTCCTCGGAGCTTTTTCTGCTGGGTCGGGATTTGAAGTCGAAGGGTCAGTCTTGAATGATGTTTTTGTGCTGATTTCAGGCGGTTTTCGTGTAGCCTGAGGGGTCTAGCCCAAGGAGCTAAAGGAGTCTCTGGTGAACAACATGGTTTCCAAGGTCGCCATCTGGATGGTCATCGGCCTGGTTTTGTTCTCGCTGTTCCGGCAATTTGAGGGCACGCAGAGCCGGGGGCTCGAAGTGTCTTACTCCCAATTCATGGAGGAGGCCCGTCAGGGCCGCATCCGTTCGGCCGTCATCGATGGCCGCGTGGTTCGTGCGGTCACCACCGACGAGCGTCCACTCGTGGTCAATGTCCCCCAGGACCTCTGGATGGTGTCCGATCTGCTCAAGGCAGGCGTCTCCGTCTCGGCCAAGGCAGAGGAGCAACCCTCCTTGCTTATGAGCATCTTCGTCTCGTGGTTCCCCATGCTGCTCCTCATTGGCGTCTGGGTCTTCTTCATGCGTCAGATGCAGGGCGGTGGTCGAGGGGGCGCCTTCTCCTTTGGCAAGTCCAAGGCCCGCATGCTCGATGAGAACAACAACACCATCACCTTTGCAGATGTGGCTGGGTGTGACGAGGCCAAGGAAGAGGTCACTGAACTCGTCGAGTTCCTGCGTGACCCCTCGAAGTTTCAAAAGCTCGGCGGTCGAATTCCTCGTGGCGTGCTGATGGTGGGCTCGCCGGGAACGGGAAAGACGCTTCTGGCCAAGGCGATCGCGGGTGAGGCCAAGGTCCCTTTCTTCTCCATCTCGGGCTCAGACTTTGTCGAAATGTTTGTTGGTGTGGGTGCAGCGCGGGTTCGCGACATGTTCGAGAACGCCAAGAAGCAGGCGCCGTGCATCATCTTCATTGACGAGATTGACGCCGTGGGTCGGCAGCGTGGTGCAGGGCTTGGTGGTGGAAACGATGAGCGCGAGCAGACGCTCAATCAGATGCTTGTCGAGATGGATGGCTTTGAGACCAATCAAGGCATCATCGTGATTGCTGCAACGAACCGGCCCGATGTCCTCGATCCTGCCCTGCTGCGACCCGGTCGCTTTGATCGGCAGGTCGTTGTGCCCCTGCCCGATGTCCGTGGCCGCGAGCAGATTCTTCATGTCCACATGCGCAAGGTTCCTGTGGCGCCCGATGTGAAGGCCGACATCCTTGCCCGAGGTACGCCCGGCATGTCCGGCGCCGATCTGGCCAACCTTGTGAACGAGGCCGCTCTCTTTGCGGCTCGTCGCAATGGCCGCCTGGTCGACATGGAGGACTTTGAGAAGGCCAAGGACAAGATTCTGATGGGCGCGGAGCGCAAGTCCATCGTCATGCCCGAGGAAGAGCGCCGTAACACCGCCTACCATGAGTCGGGCCATGCGCTTGTGGCCAAGCTGCTTCCAAAGACAGACCCGGTCCACAAGGTCACCATCATTCCCCGCGGACGGGCGCTTGGCGTCACCATGCAACTGCCCGAGGGCGATCGCTACAGCATGGACAAAGAGCGCATGCTCAACATGATCTCGGTGCTCTTTGGTGGTCGCATCGCTGAGGAGGTCTTCATGAACCAGATGACCACTGGCGCATCAAACGACTTTGAGCGCGCAACAAGCCTCGCTCGGGATATGGTGACCCGATACGGCATGAGCGACAGTCTGGGCCCGATGGTCTACGCGGAGAACGAGGGAGAGGTGTTCTTGGGTCGCTCCATTACGAAGACCACAAATGTGTCTGAGGCCACCATGCAGAAGGTGGATGCGGAGATTCGGCGCATCATCGATCAGCAGTACAACGTCGCGCGCTCGCTCATCGAGAGCAATCAAGACAAGATGCACGCCATGGCCAAAGCCCTGCTCGAGTGGGAGACCATCGACGCAGACCAGATTGAGGACATCGTGCAGGGCCGATCCCCGCGGCCGCCTAAGCACACGTCTGACAGTAGCGGCAGCACGCCCTCTGCGGGCGCAGGCCCCGCGGCCGGGGTGTCCTCCGACAGCGCTGCGGCTCCGGCCTAAGTCATAACCCTCTAAGCGACCCCCCGTCTGACTCGCAGGGGGTTGCCTCTCTCTCATGATGCGGGTGGGACGCTATTGTTTGGGCCAGGGGAGGCCGCTCGTGATGGGCATTCTGAACATCACGCCAGACTCCTTCTCTGATGGCGGGATTCACTTTAGTTGCGATACAGCCTTGAATGCGGCCCTCCAGATGAAGGAGGACGGGGCCGACATTCTGGATGTTGGAGCTGAAAGCACACGCCCTGGGGCAACGCCCGTCTCGGTCCAGCAGGAAATGGATCGGGTGCTGCCGGTCATTGAGGCTCTGCAGGCGGTGGGCCTTCCCCTCTCCCTCGACAGTCGGAGGGCAGACGTGGTTCAAGCGGCTATCGGCATCGGCATTGACATGGTGAACGATGTCTCGGGCTTTACGACGCCCACCATGCAGGCTCTCCTACCCGAGATTGCGCAGAGAAACGTGGCAGTTTGCATCATGCACATGCAGGGCGAGCCCCAGACCATGCAGAGCAACCCGCACTACCAAGATGTGGTGCGGGAGGTGGGCAACTTTCTTGCAGGTCAGAGAGATATCGCCATGGCTGCTGGCCTGCCGAGCTCTCAAATTCTTCTCGATCCTGGTTTTGGCTTCGGGAAGACGCGCCAACACAATGTGGCGCTCTTTGATGCCCTGAGCGAGCTGGGCAGACTCGGTCCGCTGCTCGTGGGGGTGTCTCGTAAAAGGATGCTTGCAGAGCTCTCCGAGCGAGAGGGCCCTGCGGCCCAGCGGCTTGGTGCAAGCATCTCGGCGGCTTTGCTTGCCGCTGAGCGCGGAGTGTCGGTACTCCGAGTTCATGACGTGCGTCAGACCGTGGATGCGCTTCGCGTTCAAGGCGCGCTGAGGGCCGGTACACACCGGTAAACTTTTGACATGACGACCCCAAGCCCCACCCCCTCGGCCCCCCGAAAATACTTTGGCACCGATGGCATTCGGGGCCGTGTGGGCGAACACCCCATCACGCCGGAGTTTGTGCTGGGGCTCGGCATGGCCCTCGGCCACATTCTTGCCAAGCGTTTCTCCGAGCCCTCAGTCTTGATCGGCAAAGACACGAGGGTCTCGGGCTACATGCTGGAGGCCGCCCTGGAGTCGGGCCTTGCGAGCGCGGGCGTGGATGTCGTGCTGGCGGGCCCGATGCCGACACCGGCGATCGCCTACCTCACGCGCACCCTGAGGCTCTCCGCTGGCGTGGTCATCAGCGCCTCTCACAACCCGTTTGAAGACAATGGCCTTAAGTTTTTTGACAGCCAAGGAGAAAAGCTTCCGGATGCCTGGGAGCTTGAGATGGAAGCAGCCCTGGAAGGACCCCTGAGCTGCACGAGCCCCCAGCTCGTTGGCAAGGCCAGACGCCTGGAGGATGCCGGGGGTCGCTACATTGAGTTTTGCAAGAGCACCTTTCCCGCAGGCCTTAACCTTCGCGGCCTGCGGCTCGTGGTCGATGCAGCCCACGGAGCGGCCTATCACGTTGCAAGCGATGTCTTCCACGAACTCGGCGCGGAGGTCTTTTCGCTTGGCAATCGACCCGATGGCTTCAACATCAACCAGCTTGTTGGGGCCACCGCGCCCGAGGCGATGGCCTCCCTCACAGCAGAGATGGATGCCGACTACGGAATTGCGCTTGATGGCGATGGCGATCGACTCATCATGGCCGATCGGAGCGGTCGCATTTTCAATGGCGACGAGTTGCTCTATGTCGTGGGCAAGCACCGAACCGCCAAACGTGGAAAGGCAGCTGTGGGGGGGTTGGTGGGCACCCTCATGTCGAACCTTGCCCTCGAGCAGCGCATTGAGGCGATGGGCCTGGATTTTCGCCGTGCCCGCGTGGGGGATCGCTATGTGCTTGAGATGCTCAAAGAGACGGGCTGGCAGATTGGAGGGGAGTCATCTGGGCATCTCATCTGCCTTGACCGACATTCGACCGGCGATGGGTTGGTGAGCGCCTTGCAGGTGCTTGGCGCCGTTGTCGACTCAGGACAGGCGCTTGCGCAGCTGCTCTCTGACCTCGTCCTCTACCCGCAAGTGCTCTTGAATGTGCCGATCCAAGAGGGGAGGGACTGGCGCGAGCATGCAGCGTTTAAGCAGGCCCAAAAAGACGTGCTTCGCGAACTTGGATCGAACGGTCGGCTTCTCGTTCGCGCCTCAGGCACGGAGCCCTTGCTTCGCATCATGGTGGAGTGTCGCGAGGAGTCCCTGGCTCAGGTCTTGGCAGAGCGGCTGGCCCGAACACTCTCAGGCTGACCCCACGCCCCATTCCCTACTCGTGGCGCGTGAACCTTAACCGAACTGTCACAGTCGGGAATTACCCTTGCGGCAACGCGAAAGTGTGCGTTGAGCGGTTCAAACACCCTTCCAATGATTACTTCGAAAGAGGCGTTCTTCATGCGTAAAAGTCTAATAAAGTCGGTAATTGGTGCCGCAGTTTTGGCGTTTGGCCTGAATGCAGCAGCCATTGACATTACGGGCGCAGGGGCTTCCTTCCCCTACCCCATTTACGCGAAGTGGGCAGAAGCCTACAAAGCGGCTACTGGTAACTCCCTGAACTATCAGTCCATCGGTTCCTCCGGCGGCATCAAGCAGATCCGCGCCAAGACGGTTGATTTCGGAGCCACCGACGACCCAATCTCTGCGGCCGATCTTGACAAAGACGGCATGGTCCAGTTTCCCGCCATCATGGGCGGCGTTGTTGCAATCTACAACCTTCCTGGCATTGAGAACGGCAAGATCCGCCTGACCGGTTCCGTGTTGGCCGACATGTTCATGGGCTGGATCGTGAACTGGAACGACCCCGCCATCGCTGCTCTCAACCCCGGCGTGAAGTTCCCCGACCTCACCATCACGGTCTCTCACCGCGCAGACGGCTCGGGCACGACCAAGGTCTTCACCGACTACCTGAGCAAGTTAAGCCCCCGTTGGAAAGAGAAAGTGGGCTCAAACGCCTCCGTTCAGTGGCCGGCCGCAGCGTCGATTGGCGGAAAAGGGAACGCTGGTGTGGCGGCAAACGTGAGCAAGGTTCGTGGCGCACTGGGCTATGTTGAGTTTGCTTACGCCAAGCAGAACAAGCTGCCCGTCATCTCCCTCCAAAACGCCGCTGGCCAGTATGTCATGCCCGACGATGAGACCTTTGCTGCCGCTGCTGCCAATGCAGACTGGGCCAAGGCTCCCGGAATGGCTCTGATGCTGACCAACCAGCCTGGTGCGAAGAGCTGGCCCATCACGGCTGCCTCTTTCATCGTGATGTACAAGCAGCCAACCAACGCAGCAACCTCGAAGGCCACCATTGCATTCTTTGACTGGGCCTTCAAGAACGGTGCGAAGATGGCCGCAGACCTCGAGTTCGTTCCGATGCCCGCTGCTGCGACTGACTTCATTCGCAAGAGCGTCTGGACTCAGGTTAAGAACTAAGTTCGAGCTTCGACCCATCCCGAGGGCTGCTGCCCTCGGGACTTGTCCTTAAGACCACATCAGTAGGGTGACCCGAGTGAGTGACACAGCGACCCTGTCAAGCCCCAGTAGCATCAGCCCAGAGATGGATCGCATCTCACGAAAGCAGCGTCTTCAGGACTTCTTCTTTGAGCGCATCACCCAGTTCTTTGCCTTTTTTGTTTTAGCAAGCCTTCTGGGCATCCTTATCTCACTGGCCGTGAAAGCATGGCCGGCTATTTCAAGTTTCGGACCCTCCTTTTTTTGGACGGTCGAGTGGAATGTGGTGAACGACAAGTTTGGTGCGGCCATCGCCATTGTCGGCACTCTCGTGACCTCAATCCTCGCCCTGCTCATCGCAGTGCCCCTCTCCTTCGGAATCGCACTCTTTCTGACCGAGACCTGCCCCACCTGGCTTCGCCGACCCCTTGGCGTCGCGGTAGAACTCCTCGCCGGCGTGCCCTCGATCATCTACGGCATGTTTGGTCTCTTCATCTTCGCTCCGATCTTCGCCGACATCGCGCAGCCCTTCTTGGCCGCAACGCTCGGACAGATTCCTGTGATTGGCGTGCTCTTTTCGGGCGCAAACATCGGCCTGGGCATGCTGACTGCGGGCCTCATTCTGGCCATCATGGTCTTGCCCTTCATCGCCTCCGTGATGCGCGATGTGTTTGAGATCGTCCCCTCCATCCTGAAAGAGTCAGCCTACGGCCTGGGCTGTACGACTTGGGAGGTGGTGACGAAAGTCGTCCTTCCTTACTCCAAAACAGGGGTGATCGGCGGGATCATGCTTGGGCTTGGCCGTGCCTTGGGTGAGACCATGGCGGTCACCTTCGTCATTGGAAACGCACACAAACTCTCCTGGTCGCTCTTTGCTCCCGGTAACTCCATCGCTTCCACCCTGGCCAACGAGTTTGCCGAGGCCTCCAGCGAACTCCACCTCTCCTCGCTTTTCGCCCTTGGCTTCATCCTCTTTGTGATCACCTTCATCGTTCTGACGGCAGCGAAACTGCTTCTCATGAAGATGGAGCAGTCACAGGGCACCAAGACCTAACCGAGAGTCGCCATGTCAACCAAACCACTAAATGTTCAAGAGCTGGCTCGATCGCCGCTCTACCGCAGGCGTGTGATGAGCAACCGGGTCGGTCTCTTCCTGTCGCTCTCGGCCATGGTCGTGGGCCTTCTGGCCCTCACCTGGATTCTCGCGGTCCTTCTCATCAAGGGCTTTTCGGCCATCAACCTAGATCTCTTTACACAGATCACGCCTGCACCGGGCACGCCGGGCGGCGGCCTCTCGAATGCGATCGTTGGCAGCCTCATGCTCGTGGGCGTCTGCACGGCCATCAGCACGCCGGTGGGGATTCTGGCGGGCATCTACCTCGCGGAATACGGGGGTCACTCTCGCTTTGCCAATCTCACCCGCTTTGTGACGGACATCATGCTGTCGGCCCCATCGATCGTCGTGGGCCTCTTTGTGTACGCCATTGCTGTGGCAACGGTTGGGAACTTTTCAGGATGGGCGGGAACGCTGGCCTTATCCTTGATTGCGGTTCCCGTGGTTTTGCGCACCACCGAGAACATGCTCAACCTCGTGCCCACCCCCCTTCGAGAGGCCGCCTCTGCTCTGGGCGCGCCCAAGTGGAAGGTGTCGCTCAGCGTGGTGCTGCGCGCGGCCAAGTCGGGCGTGATGACCGGCGTGCTGCTCGCTGTGGCCCGCGTCTCTGGTGAGACCGCCCCCTTGCTGTTTACTGCGCTCAATAACCAGTTCTTCTCTCTTGATATGGGTCAGCCCATGGCCAATCTCCCCGTGGTGATCTTCCAGTTCGCCATGTCACCCTACGAAGACTGGGTGTCGCTGGCATGGGGTGGCGCCTTGCTAATCACCTTCTCCGTTCTTGCGTTGAACATCACGGCCCGTGTGTTCTTCCGAGAAAAAGTTCAGGCCTAACTAACCAACCGAGGACTCCCTATGACGCAGGCTGAGCAGATGAACCTCCCCAACGCCATTGAGGTTCGCAATCTCAACTTCTATTACGGCAAATTCCAGGGCCTCAAGAGCATCAACATGGACATCCCTGAGCGCCGGGTCACAGCGTTCATCGGACCCTCGGGCTGCGGAAAATCAACGCTGCTGCGCACGCTGAACCGGATGTATAGCCTCTATCCCGGGCAGCGGGCCGAAGGCGCTATTAACTTTTATGGCCAGAACATTCTCGACCCCAAGCAAGATCTCAACCTGCTGCGGGCTCGTATCGGAATGGTCTTTCAGAAGCCGACTCCCTTTCCCATGTCTATCTACGACAACATCGCTTTCGGGGTGCGTCTTTACGAGAACCTCAGCAAGGCCGAAATGGATGAGCGTGTGGAGTGGGCGCTAACAAAGGCCGCGATCTGGAATGAGGCCAAGGACAAGCTCGGCCAGAGTGGCCTCTCGCTCTCCGGTGGTCAACAACAGCGACTCTGTATTGCAAGAACGGTTGCCGTGCGACCCTCCGTGATTCTCTTGGATGAGCCGACCTCCGCTCTCGACCCCATCTCGACGGCAAAGGTGGAAGAGTTGGTCCACGAACTGAAGAATGACTACACCGTGGCCATCGTCACCCACAATATGCAGCAGGCGGCTCGCGTCTCGGACTTCACCGCATACATGTATCTCGGGGAGCTCATGGAGTTTGGCAAGACGGACGAGATCTTCATCAAGCCCAAGCGCAAGGAAACTGAGGACTACATCACCGGCCGCTTTGGCTAAAGGCCCTTTGCTATACTCGTGCACTCTCGGGGTGTAGCGCAGCCTGGTAGCGCATCTGCTTTGGGAGCAGAGGGTCGGGAGTTCGAATCTCTCCACCCCGACCATGGGCATAGCCGAAGGGCTCAGACTGCCGGTAGCTCAGTTGGATAGAGCAACAGCCTTCTAAGCTGTAGGTCGGGGGTTCGATTCCCTCCCGGCAGGCCAGTTGGTGCCCCTGTTTAATCCGTGGTGGCCGTAGCTCAGTTGGTAGAGTCCCAGATTGTGATTCTGGTTGTCGTGGGTTCGAGTCCCATCGGTCACCCCACCCCCTTTTAAGCGCTGGGAATGAAGTCCTTATCACCCTGCTGTTTGCGCTCAAATTTCAGAAAGCTGTAGTACCCACAGGTCTTTCCGTCGGGGTACTCCCTGCACACGGTGGGACGGGCCGAGTAAATGGTGCAGCGTCGTTTCCCTTGATCCAGGAAGCTGCAGACCGACTTGTAGACCTTGTCGGGGCTGTGCTTGAGGATGCGCTCTTCGATGTGTTCGTCTTCCGAATCGAAGCGGTAGACTCGCGTGAAGCGCTTGGCCGCCTCTTTCTCGCTGACATCAAAATGCTGCGCCAACCGCTTGACGTCCTTGTTTGTGACGACGATTCGCGGGTAGCTGCAGCAGTAGCCGGGGCACTTCGCGCAGTCGTATTTCACACTCATGCACACATTGTATAGGTCGAAGGACACATTCTTTGAAGACACAACAGGAGTTGAAGGAAGACGTTGCGCAGGCGGCCATCGAGGAGCTTCGGCGGCTGCCTCCCGCGGTCGTGATTGGCGTGGGAACGGGCTCGACAGTGGACTGCCTCATTGAAGCGATTGCCTCGAATCGACTTGAGCTTGCTGGCTATGTGGCCAGCTCCATTCGGACCGAGAAAAAACTGCAAGGGCTTGGCCTGCCTGTGGCGTCACTCGACCAGCTCACCGAGCCCATGGCCCTCTATATTGATGGGGCTGACGAGATTGAGCCGGGGCTGTGCATGGTGAAGGGAGGCGGCGCCGCGCTCACGCGGGAGAAGGTGGTGGCAAGCGCGGCGCACCGCTTTGTGTGCATCGTGGACGAGTCCAAGCTGGTCAGCCAGTTAGGGGCCTTTCCGCTGCCCATCGAGGTCATCACCACAGCCCTTCGGCCCGTCTCGTGGGCTCTTGAGGCGCTCGGAGGGAGGCCGACCCTGCGCGAGGGCGTTGTGACTGACAGCGGTCAGTCCATCTTGGATGTGCATGGCCTAAAGATTGACGACCCCTTGGCCTGGGAGGATCGGCTCAACACCATTCCGGGCATTGTCTGTAACGGGATTTTTGCAAGGCAGCGTGCGCAACTCGCGTTGGTGGCGGGCCAAGACGGCGTTCGGCGTCTGGCCGTCCAGTAACATCCGGGTCACTCCAGAGTTGTATATTCAGGTAAGTCCATCTTCCCTAAGGAAAACGCGCCATGACAGGTCATACGACTGCCCAGTTTGACAACGAACTCGAAGACATCCGCACCCGCATCCTCAAGATGGGTGGTCAGGTGGAGGAGATGATCAAGGCGGCCCTCGTGGGCTTCGCAACGGGTGACACCGCTCAGCTCAAGGGCGTGCTCGAGATGGAGCACAAGGTGAATGCATCTGAGGTTGAGATTGACGAGGTGTGTAACAACGTTATTGCCAAGCGCCAGCCCGCGGCATCCGATCTTCGTTTCCTGGTGGCTTCCATGAAGATGATTCGAGACCTCGAGCGCTGCGGCGACGAGGCAGAGAAGATGGCCCGCATGGCCATTCGTTTCTACGAGGCCGGACCCTCCATGGCGCCCCGTATCGACTTTAGTGCGATGTCAACCCACGTCACATCGATGATGCACCGGGCGCTCGATGCCTTTGCTCGCGAAGATGCATCGGTCGTTGATAGCGTGGTTCGCGAGGACAAGATCGTCGACGACCATTTCCGCAACACCATCCGCCTGCTCATCTCTTATGTGCTCGAGGACTCCCGCACCATCTCGCGCTCCATCGACATGCTCTTCTTTGCCAAGGCAATGGAGCGCATTGGCGACCATTCAAAGAATATGGCCGAGCACGTGGTCTACATGGTGAAGGGCCGGGACGTCCGTCACCAGTCCTGAGTTGCGCCGAGTGACGCTCGCTTTTAACTAGCGGGCGTGTCCATCGATTTCCTGCATTCGATTGCGCAGGGACTCGTGGTCGAGCGTCTCGATGGGGAGGGCGCTGAGAAGTTCTATGCGTTTGCTCAGGCCCACGAAGACATCGTTAAAGACTCGACGCTTCTCAGCGTCGCTCCCCTCTACAGCGGCAGGGTCCTCAAAGCCCCAGTGTGCGGAGGCGGGTCGGCCCGGCCAGACCGGGCAGGCCTCGCCGGCCGCTGAGGCGCAGACGGTAATGATGAAGTCCATCTGGGGGGCATCGGGCCGCGCGAACTCGTCCCAACTCTTGGAGCGCAGCTTTTCAAGTGGGTAGCCCAAGGGTTTAATTTTCTCCAGAGCAAATGGATTCACATGACCGACCGGGGCCGACCCCGCGGAGTATCCGATGAGGCGACCCTTAGACAGGACCGTGGCGAGGGCTTCCGCCATGATGGATCTTGCTGAGTTACCGGTGCAGAGAAACAGGATGTTGTAGGTCTTCATATCGCGGGCTCCTGGCAAGTGGTCGGCGCTAGGGGGAGGGCGGAGGTGGAGGGGTAAATCCTGAAGCGGTCTCGGCACCTGACCCAAAGAAGTGGGCCTCGAGTTGGGTCATGAGGTATTTGCGAGCGCGAATGTCGGAGAGCACCAGTCGGTACTCGTTCACCAGCATGGTCTGGTGCTTGAGCCAATCGGCCCAGGCCTGTTTGGAGACCGATTGATAGATACGTTGCCCGAGTTCACCGGGGATGGGGGGAAAGTCGAGGCCCTCGGCCTCTTTCCCAAGCTTGATGCACTGGACGAGTCTGGTCATGCCCAAAGTATGGCATACCCATATTTCATGTTGCAGCGCTTATTTTAATGACAATTAAGTTACAGTGACATTTTATAAATCATTGATTTTATGAATTAAAAAAATTTATGAACCTCTCTCTTGACTTTTGTGCAAAGCACCATAAAATTCTGTTCATCCGCATATTAGTCATGCGGACCGACCCATCCAGACCAATTTGAAAGGACTTAACATGAACAACGCAATCAATCCCGATCAGTTCCTGAACGCCATGAAGCACAGCCAGGCCGTTATGGTGGAAATGGCTGCTCGTTCGCTCGAGTGCATGGAAAAGCACATGGAACTCAACCTCAAGGCTGCCAAGGCCAACCTGGCTGATGCAACCGAGGCAGCTCATCAGCTCATCGGCGTGAAAGATGCATCCGAGCTTTACGCCGTGTCGCAGAACGTTGCTCAGCCCAGCCTGAGCAAAGCAGCCAGCTACGGCCGCAACGTTTACAGCATCAACGCAGAGACTGCCGCTGAGTTCGCAAAGCTGGTTGAGTCCCGCATTGAAGAGGCCAACAAAGCCATGGCGACTGCCATCAACGATCTGAGCAAGAACGCCCCCGCAGGTTCCGAGGGCCTCGTGGCCATGATCAAGTCGGCTTTTGCTGCGTCTAACTCAGCGTTCGATGCCATCAACAAGGCTTCCAAGCAAGTCGTTGAGATGGTTGAGACCAACGTAGAGGCTGCTGCCAAAGCGGGTGAAGCAGCTGTTGCTACCGCGTCGCCCAAAGCTGGCCGTCGCCGCGCCGCTGCTGAGTAACTGATTCTTTAGAAGAAAAAAAGGGCCCTTCGGGGCCCTTTTTATTTGCAGGATGTATCGCTTAGGCCGAGAGCATGGACCGAGCGAGAAAGTGGTAGAGGGGAATTCCAAACACGATGTTCAAGGGGAAGGTGACGCCCAGGGAGAGGCCCATATAGACCGAGGGCTCCGCCTCGGGTATGGCCTCACGCAGAACGGCCGGCACAGCAATGTAACTCGCACTGGCCGCAAGCACCGCCAGAAGCGTGGCATCCCCCAGCGACAGGCCGAATAGGCGAGCGAGAAGCAGGGCGACATAGGCATGAATCAGTGGGCCCAGCACGGCATAGAGAAGTAGCCAGCCCGATTGGCCCCGCAGGTTCTTGAGGCTGCGGGAGGCTAGAAGACCCATGTCAAGAAGGAAGAAGGCGAGCATGCCCTTAAAGAGATCTGCCGAGAAGGGCTTCATGGCTGCGGCACCCTCTGCGCCAATGACGGTTCCAATGGCCATACTTGCGAGCAAGAGCAGTTGAGCGCCATCGGTGAAGGATTCGTGCAACACGCCCCAGAGGCCTCCTGGATGAGGAGGGGACGCGGGCCCTGAGCCCCCCGCCGCATCCTGTGCTCGTCGGCGCAACACGTTGGCCATGACCACGGCCATGATGATTGCAGGTGATTCCATGAGGGCCATGGCAGCTGCCATGTAGCCGCCGTGCTCAACGCCATTGATATCGAGGAACTGGTTTGCGGTAATGAATGTCACCGCACTGACAGACCCGTAAGTTGCCGCGATGGCCGCAGCATTGAAGCTAGAAGTCACTCGTCTCAGAAACAGAAAGCCGAGTATTGGGGTGAGCGAAGCGAGAAAGAGCGCAAGTCCAAGGCTTTTCGCCACCTCGGCTGTGAGACCGGTCTGCGCGAGTGAGAGTCCGCCCTTCAGGCCAAGGGCCATGAGGAGATAGAGCGCCAAGAAGCGACTGATGGCCGGCGGGATCTCGAGATTCGATCGGACCACGCCCGCAAAGAGCCCAAAGATAAAAAACAGAACCGCGGGATCAAGAAGCGAGGTCAAGGAGGGCGGGCTTTAGGCGGCCTTCAGACCGGTGAGGCTTGCGAGTTCTTTGTAGCGATCGGCTGCACAGCTGGCCGCGAAGGCGTGGGGTTTGACGCGGGGACAGACGTTGCACACGCCCCGAATGTACCCGATGGCCTGCTGGACGACGCAGTTGGAGCCGCAGGAGGGATCTGGATTGAGGTCGAGATGCACCTCCACCTCGCGATCTCCAATTGCGTCCGCAAGCTTCAGGTAGAGCTCGGCCACTTTATAGACTTCGTTCATGAGCCTCAGGTGCGGGCGGTCGGCCCGCTGGTCGAAGTCACGTTCGCGAACGGTCTCACCAAAGAGTTTGCACCCACGATTGCCGTCGATGTGGACCACCACGACCAGGGTGTAGTCGGCGTGCCACACGCGTGACTGAAGGAGGCGACAGGAGTCTGCTCCGATGTAGATTCGGGTGGCGGAGGACTGGGCAGCGATGAAGCGCTGGATGGCGGGGAGGTCGAGTCGCATGGTGTTGGCTCGCCTCCGATTCTATCTGGCGAGGAGGCTGGGTCTGCGCCTGAAACCCGGCTTGGCGAAGGGTCTGGTTCGACTGCCAAGCCGAACGATGGCCCTGAGTACGCGCTGGAAGAGTTGCTTCTGTCGGGCCAGCGCCTTGGCCGTGAGACCCTGCTGGGGATGCAGCCACTCATATGCCGTCACGGACAGTACGAATCGCGCTTGGCGGATGAGCTGGGCATCGAGCATGACCTTATTATGTCCGTATCCAGTGAATCTCGCATGACAGGCCATCGACCCATGAAAAGAGACCTCCCGCAGGCCCTTGCCCTTTATCGAGAGAAGGGGCGGCTCCAATACTCCGGGGAGCCTGTGAGCCAGTTGGATCACGCCTGGCAGAGCTTTCGGCTGGCCGCTCGAGCGGGCGCATCAAGCGCGCTGCAGCTTGCAGCCTTCTTTCATGACCTTGGACATCTCTTTCAGCGAGAGCAAGGAAGCCCGACCCTGTCCGGAAAAGACGATAAGCACGAGGATGTGGGAGCGGCGTACCTCAGGGCATTCCTGCCGGATGCCGTCTGCGAGCCCATCGCGCTTCACGTCGCGGCAAAGCGCTACCTCGTAGCGACTGAGCCCGAATACGCGGCAAAGCTGTCCGAGGACTCTGTGCGAAGCCTCGCTTTGCAGGGGGGCCCCATGAGTGCGAGGGAGATTGCGGAATTCGAGACCAACCCTTGGTCCCAAGATGCAGTGGCGCTCAGGCGCTGGGACGAGGAAGCCAAGTCGGGTTCGGCTCACACCCCCGACATCGAGCGCGTGCTGAGTGTCGTCTCAGATCTTGCGCGAGACCTACCTGCTTCAACCCAGTCGGCCTAGACGCTCCACCCAGCTGTGGTGCGTTGCAAGATCAGGAATGTTGTGGTGCAATAGACGTGCGGGTTTTCCCCGTGTTGTTGTCTCCTTGCAGATCACTCTGCATTTCGCCCCAGCCTCGGTTGGGGCTTTTTTTTTGCGCTGCACTCAGGCGACGCGCTGACCCTTTCGCCAGGTCTGAAGCACGGCGGGGGGCATCTGCCCTTCTCCTTGTCGCACGCGAATGAGGTCGGCGCGCAGACCCTGCGCGATCTCTCCTCGGTCGTGAAATCCAACCATGCGCGCGGGCGCAACACTAATGGTCGAGACGGCCTGGGCCGGGGCCATCTGCGCGTCTCGCATAAACAGAAAGGCCGCCTCAAGAAGGCTCGCGGGTACGTAGTCACTGGAGAGTGCATCAAGAAGTCCGGCCTTGGCCATGTCCATGGCCGAGACATTGCCCGAGTGCGATCCCCCCTGGACCACATTCGGTGCGCCCAGTACGGTCACCATCTGATGCGCATGGGCCGCCCGAGAGGCCTCCTCGGTGGTTGGAAACTCAGAAATAAAGATGCCCTCCGCGTGGGCCTGCTCGATGTGGTCCTCGGTGGTGTCATCGTGAGAGGCCATCGCCATTCCGCGCGAGCGAGCGTCCTCCGTGATTCGAACCCGCAAGGGTGCAGCGAAGTGCTCCTGCGCATATCGCCGCTCGGCCACGAGCGCATCAAACTCGGCATCGGTCATGCGCCCATGCCGTTCTGAGTATTGGCGGTACTTGCTGATGTCGCGCCACTGACGCTGTCCCGGGGTGTGGTCCATGAGCGAGATGAGTTTGACCAGGGGCAGTCCCACCAGCGATTCGTAATGCTCCCAGACGTCTTGGTTGGCGAGTTCGCACCTGAGGTGCAAAAAGTGGTCGACACGCGAGAGGTCCGCATCCGAGAAGCCACGAATCGCTTCAAGGCTCGCCTCAAGAAAGAGGCCGCGCGGCGTCTTGGCCTCAATGTCGCCCAAGACCACGCCATCGAGCGCGGTGGTGATGCCCGATGCCGCCAGCTGTGCATCGTGAATCAGGAAGGCCGATCGGCTCGGCCAATTCACGCCCGGGCGGGGCATGAGGTGTTTTTCCAGGTTATCGGTGTGAATCTCGACGAGCCCCGGCATGAGCCAGTCACCCTCCAAGTCAATGGCACTGGGCAGAGAGACCACGCCTTCATCGATTGCCTGGATGAGGCCGTTCTCGATGTGCACGCTTCCTAAGAAATCGGTCGTTGCGGTGACGACGCGAGCGTTGGTGAGGGTGAGCGTCATGAGTCGATGTGCTCCTCAAGGGTAAGTGTTCGTGTAGAGAGGGCGAGGTGTGTGTCCTCATCGTGAAAGGCGCCAAGGAGCGCTGAGCCCTGGGCCTGAAGGGCCTTGAGCAGCGCCACCACCGCAGAGCGATTCTTCGCATCAAGGGATGCGGTGGGCTCATCCAGCAGTACCAGGGGCCGAGGTCGCACCTGACTTGCCGCCAGCGCAACCGCAATGTTCACACGCTGCTGCTCCCCACCCGAGAAGGTTCTTGGGGCAAGCGGCCAGAGTCGCTCGGGCAGATGAAGGGCCTCAAGGAGTTCGCCTGCCACGCGCGTAGCTCGGCTCTCGTCGAGGCCCTCGGCCAGCAGAGGGGTCATCACCAGACGCAGACAGCTCACGCGCGGAATCACATGCAGGAACTGGCTGACATGGGCAATGTGTTGTCGTCGAGCACCGAGAATGCCCTCGGGGCTCGCCTGCGCAAGATCGACACGGCTGGCCCCAGCTGCGAGCCAGATGTGGCTGCCTGGGCCGGGAAGATAGTTGCCCGTGATACATCGAAGAACCGTGCTTTTTCCAGAGCCCGAGGGGCTCTGAAGGCTGAGGCACTCGCCGGGATGAAGCGCAAACTGAAGTCCGTCCAAGACGCGGATCTGGCGCTCGCCCTGGGCGTGCAACACGAACTGCTTGTTGAGTGGGGCGACCTCGAGAACGGGAGTGGCCATGACTAAAGGATGGAGGCGACCAGCTGTTGGGTGTAGGCATGCTGCGGGTCATCGAAGACCTGGTCAGTAAGACCTTGCTCCACCACCTCTCCGCTGAGCATGACCATGACCTGGTCTGCCAGCAGGCGGGCCACACCCAGATCGTGCGTCACGAGAATCATGGCCAGTCCCAGATCGGCCTGGAGCCCGCGCAGCAGGTCGAGCAGTCGGGCCTGGACGGACACATCAAGGCCCGTGGTGGGCTCATCAAGAAGGACAAGTCGGGGATGCGTGATCAGGTTCGAGATGAGTTGAAGCCGCTGCTGCATGCCGCCAGAGAAGGTGCTTGGCAGGTGATCGACACGGCTCGGGTCCATCTCGACGCGAGCCATCCACTCCTGTGCTCGCGCTCGGATCTGGCCGTAGTGCCGGGCGCCCTGGCCCATCAGCCGCTCGCCCACGTGCCCTCCGGCCGAGACCCTTGGCCTGAGGGTGGCCTGGGCATGCTGGCGAACAAACCCCCACTCCGTGCGTGCGAGCTTTCGTCGATGACGCTCCTCCAGTGCCTCTAGGTGCACCCAGCCTTCCTGGCTGAGATAGCGAATGCTGCCGACATCGGGCTTGAGCTGTCCGGCCAAAATGGAAAGAAGCGTGCTTTTGCCCGACCCCGATTCACCCACAATGGCCAGGGACTGACCCTCGCAGAGTCGAAGGCTCACGTTGCGAACAGCTCGCACCCGTCCAAAGGTTTTCGCAACTCCATGAGCCTCAAGCAGAAGTGTGTCGCTCATGATTGCTGGCGCTTTGCGCAGGCATCGGTGTCTGAGCAGACGAAGGCGCGCGTCCCTTTGTTGTCTGTGATGAGCTCGTCGAGGTAATGGTCGGTGGCCCCGCAGATCGCACAGGCCTCATTCCACTGCTCAATTCGAAAAGGCACATCGTCAAAGTCGAGCGACTTTACGTCGGTGTAGGGAGGCAGCGCATAGACGCGCTTTTCGCGGCCAGCGCCAAAGAGCATGAGCGCGGGGCTTCGATGGAGTTTGGGGTTGTCGAACTTCGGAATGGGTGAGGGTGACATCAGGTAGGTGCGGTTCACCATTACGGGATAGTCATAGCTGGTTGCAATCTCGCCGTGCTGAGCAATGTCCTCGTAGAGCTTTACTTGCATGGGGCCGTAGTCGCGAAGAGCATGCATGCGACGCGCCTCCTGCGCTCGGGGCTCAATCCATCGCAATGGCTCGGGAATGGGCACCTGAAAGACCATGGTCTGACCCGCACGCAGCGGTGTCTCCGGGATGCGGTGCCGCGTTTGGATGATGCTGGCCTCCTCGGTGTGGGTCGTCGTCGCGACGCCCGTGGTGCGCTGGAAAAAGGATCGGATGTTGACCGCGTTGGTCGTGTCATCTGCGCCCTGGTCAATCACCTTGAGCACATCCTGGGGCCCGATGATAGAGGCGGTGACCTGAATACCACCCGTTCCCCAGCCATAAGGCAGCGGCATCTCTCTGCTGGCAAAGGGAACCTGGTGGCCCGGGATGGCAACAGCCTTTAAGAGCGCGCGGCGAATCATGCGCTTGGTCTGGCTGTCGAGGTAGGCAAATGGCGGCTCAAGCTGAGCGGGATTCATTCAGACCCCTCGTCTTGATTGGGGGCCTTGCGATGGGCGATGTCTCGCAGGTTTTTCACCATCGAGAGCTCGGATTGAAAGTCCACGTGGTGAGGCAGTTTTAGGTGCTGAACAAATCCGCTCGCCTCTACGTTGTCCGCATGGGCGAGCACGAACTCTTGGTCCTGGCTAGGTGCGGTGACTGGCTCACCGAGTTCGACCGCCCGAAGAGATCGGTCGAGAAGAGCCATGGACATCGCCTTTCGTTCGCAGCGACCGGGCGCGAGCCCATAGCCCGATGTAAAGGCGGGCGGGGCCTGCTCGGTCTGGGTGAGCTGAACCGTGAATTGAGTGAGCATCTCGCATTCAGTGAGGAAGATCTCGCCAATGGCCACTTCCGACTCATCGGTCACGCTTGCGTCGATGTCGCAGAGCCGAACGCAGATGGGCACCCAGCCCGCTCGAATCTCGCCCACGAAGGGATGGGTGTCCCCGTAGCCCCGCTGGGTCGCATAAGCCATCGACAGAGCAAAGCCCTCATCGGCCCGCGAGAGGGCCTGCAGTCTGGCTGAGCGCGGGGCTGGAAAGTTCAGCGGGTCTCGTGTGATGTCATGGGGCCCTTGGGCCTGCTCCTCGGGAGAGAACAAAAGACCCTCGGCGGCCAGGATGTCGGTGACGCGGGCGAGGGGCTGGCCCGCACTGATTCCCTGCTCCGAGGGCGTGGGAAGCACCGGGCGAGAGTGGATCTGGTTGTGCAGGATGCGTTGCGAGTAGTCTGCGCTGGGGCCCAGCAGCTGGCCTCCCGGAATGTCTTTGAAGCAGGCCGAGATGCGTCGGGCGACCGTCATCGAATTGGTGTTGAGAGGCTGACTTCGCACCAGCCGCGGCAGGCAGGCCCGAAACGCCCGAAGCAAAAATACCGCCTCAAGTACATCACCCTGAGCCTGAAGCAGTGCAAGCGCTGCAAGCTCTGGATCCAACAGGCTGCCTTCGGCCATCACCCGATCCACGGCAATCCCCATCTGAGAGACGAGTTGGGCTGCAGCGATTTCGGGCAAATCTTTGTCTCCCCGGCGCCACTTCTCAAGGAGCGCCAGAGAGGCCTGAATTGCGCGCTCACCCCCTTTGACGGCTACGTACATGGGCTAGTCCCCCCAGGTGATATGGGTGCTGCGAGGAATGGCCGCCCACGCAGACCCGCTGCACAAAAACAAGTCAATGCCAAGGGGATAGTCAGGTTCTCTGGCCATGCGCCACTCCCAGAAAGACCTTGGCAGTCCCTCGGGGTGAAACATGCGTGTGGTCTCAATTCCCGGGCCACTCAGAGAGAGTGTGCAGGCCTTGGCGTGTCCGGGCGCGTGCAGGCTGCCCACGCCCACGATGAGTGTGCTCGACGTCTCTGGCCACTCTGCGCTGCCAACGCGAAGCGTCTGAAGCCAGCCGAGGGACTCGTTGATGGTGTCCTCGTGAGTAAAGACGTAGTCCGCCTCGGCTGGGGGTGCGGCCTGAGCGCCCGTGTGGAACCTCAGGTACCCCTCAAGGTCATCAAGACCCAGCACGGAAAAAGTCGTCTCGGCATCCAGAAGCGTCAGGGCAAGCGCGGTGAGGGCGCTTGGGCAGCGCCCGGGCCACTCGAGTGGCACCTTGGCCTCGCAGACAAGGCCGGGCTCTGACATGGCTCGCAAGGCACTCCGAAAGCAGGCCTGGCTATCGAGCGTGGCATCACGAAACCCGGCAAGTAGGGTTGCCTGCATCAGTCCCCCGACTCGCGCGCAAGAGTAAAGAAATCGACTCGGCTGAGCTCGGCCTCCGCCTCACGACTGGCTCGCTTTGTGTTTTCTGCCTCCTGAAGCTCGGCGACCCAGACGCTGCCGTGCGTCTGCGCCCAATCGGCATCTTTCGCGCAGGCGTCAAAGAGCGCGACAATCTGACACGCGGTCTGAGAGCGACCAAGGACCATGGCGTGACCGGTCCGACCGTCAGGCATTCGAAGGCTGGCCCGCGTGATGGTGATCTCATGAAAGAAAAAAGGAGCCCCATCACCATCTGCCCTTGCCTGCACATGCATGAGGCCAAGCTCGGGTGCTCGGAGCCAGACGCCGCTTGCGAGCAGATCCTGCCAGTCGGGAAGATGAGCCTGGGCGAGCCGAATCAAGTCCGCCTCGGAGGCGCGAGCACTCAGGCCAAGGGCTTGAGTGCGCGAGAAAAGGGGGGCGCTTTGAACTGCTGCCACGTCAAGACCCGAGGGTTCTAGATGAGAAGGGCGCGCAGTCGAGCCGAGATGAAATCGATGATGGAAACCGAGGCCACGATGATGATGAGGAGCGCACAGGTCTCAGCATATTGGAATCCGCGCATCACTTCCCAGAGGACCTGGCCAATGCCACCGGCTCCCACAATTCCCAGCACGGACGCACCACGCACATTCGCCTCAAAGCGATAGAGGGTAAAGGAGACCCAGGTCGGCATGACCTGTGGCAGAACGCCATAAATAATCTCTTCAAGTCGGCTTGCACCCGTGGCGCGAATGCCGTCTACGGGCTGCGGATCAATGGCCTCAATGCTCTCTGAGAAGAGCTTTCCCAGTGTGCCGGTGGTGTGAACGAAGAGGGCAAGAACGCCGGCAAAGGGCCCCAGCCCCACGGCGACAATGAACAGGAGGGCAAAGACCAGTTCGTTCACCGCGCGACACGCATCGAGCACGCGCCGAATGGGCTGGTGAATCCAGACGGGGGTGATGTTTTCCGCAGCCAGAATGGCCACCGGCACGGATGCGACAACGGCCATGGCCGTCCCCCAGATTGCAATCTGTATGGTGACCAACATCTCCTGCATGTAGTGCTTCCAGTCCCTGAAATTCGGCGGGAAGAAGTCCGCGAGGAACTGACGCATGTTGTCGGAGTCGCGAAGCAGCTCCAGGGGCCGCATGTCCGCACCCTTCCAAGAGCCCATCAGAAGGGCAATGGCCACGGCACAGACCACCATCACACCCCAGGCGCGCGGCCTCTCCGCCAGCATATGAACGGCAGCCTCGGAGGGCGCAGTGGGGGAGGTGGGACGCTTGGTCATGGGGGGGAATCGTCTGAGTCGTCTAAAGAGACGCCCGGCGAAGGCCGGGCGCTCTGCCTTCACACGAGGTGCTTACTTCTTCTTGACGGCCTTCATCTGCTTGTCCAGCGCAGCCAGCTTTGCATCAAGGTCGGCGAGCTTGGCCTTTTTGTCTGCATCAGCCATGGTCGTGTCGTTAGAGACCTTCGTACGCTCTTTAAAGAACTCGAGCTGGCGGATGGGCAGCAGCTGGTTGTCGTCTGACTTATCGAAGCCAGCCCAGAGCAGAGGCTTGATGACATCGCGCTGACGCTGACCCTCAGCGTCCTTGCCCTTGCCGTAGTTGAGGAAGAAGGCTGCAATCTTCTTCTTGGTTGCCGCGTCAATGTCCTTACGCCAGACGATTGGATCCGAAGGGATCAGGGGTGAGCGCCAGATCTCTCTCACCATAGCGGCCTTCTCGGGCTGACTCTTTTGCAGACGCTCGAGGTTTTCTGTGTTGTTGGTGGCCACATCTAGCTGCTTAGCGGCAACACCCAGGAGGTTGCCCTCGTGGTTGGAGTTCGTCACGCTTTTAAAGGCCGCCTTGGGGTCCACGTTGTTCAGCGCAAATACGTAGTAGCTGGGCACCAGAAAGCCGGAGGTGGAGTTGGGGTCGCCAATTCCAAAGCGAATGTCCTTGCTGTTTTTCAGGACATCCTGAAGGTTCTTGTAGGGTGCATCTTTGTGTGTGATGAGCAGGGAGTAGTAGCCCTTGGTGCCATCGGTCGCAACAGACTGGACGAAGACCTCGCCATTGGAGCGGTCCACTGCTTCCATGGCCGACTTGTTACCAAACCAGGCCACCTGAACCTTGTTAAAGCGCATGCCCTCAATCACGCCCGCATAGTCAGAGGCGAAGAAGGCCTTCACGGGAACGCCCAGGGCCTTTTCCATGTCGGCCAGGAAGGGGGCGAAGTCATTGGCGAGGTTTTTGGACGATTCGGTCGAGATGATTCCGAAGTTGAGCTCCTTGAGGGCCTCCTTCGGTGCCTCTTTCGCGGCTGCGAATACCTGGGACGACAGGGCCGACAGCGCAACGGCTGCGACCAGCAAACTACGACGCATAGACTTCATGACTACTCCTTGCTGAGGGGGGTTGAGGGGTTGGGGGTTTTTGGGGGAGGGATTTTGGTGCCTCGAGTTCGTCGAAGATCAGGTCCGACTCGCTGCCGTAGAGGCTCTTGAGCTGATCGACGCTCAGGCTTGCAGAGGGGCCGTCGTACACCACTCGCCCGTCGCGAAGAGCGACAACGCGCTGGCAGTACTTCAGGGCGACGGCCACCTGGTGAAGAGACACGAGCACGGTGGCCCCTTGTTCCTGATTGAGCAGAACCAAGAGCTCCATCACCCGCCGAGAGGACTCCGGGTCTAGGCTCGCAATGGGCTCATCGGCCAGGATCAGGCGCGCACCCTGGGTCATGGCCCGAGCAATCGCGACGCGTTGCTGCTGACCCCCAGACAACAAGCGGGCGCGTTTATACGCCTGCTCAAGGATGCCGACCCGATCGAGCGCGTCCAGCGCTCTGAGCAGCGTCTGGCGGGGGAAAAAGCCCAGCAGGGCGCGCCAGAAGGGCATGGCATGCAGCGAGCCCACGCAGACATTGGTGAGCACCTTGAGTCGCAGAACCAAGTTGAATTGCTGAAAGATCGTCGCGATATTGCTTCGAATGTCTCGCACATCGGCGCTCAGGCGACCCCCTTGCTGAAGCGGACGACCGTCAATCTGGACGAGCCCTTCGCCTGTTCGGTCTGCCACATGCAGGCCGTTGATGACGCGCAACAGGGTGGACTTTCCCGAGCCCGACGCGCCCAGAAGAGCCACGCGCTCTCCTGGTTGGACCGAGAGGCTGACGTCGTTTAGGGCAAGTTTGGCCTTGGAGGACTTCCCAAAAGACTTGCTGACTGAACGAATGCGGAGGTGCGGAGGACTGTCATGGTCAATCACTCTCGAATGATCAAGTTCGCAAGTGACAAATCGATGACATATCTTCCCGGCTTACGGCACCTCGGGGCGGGGGGCGGGCCTCCCCCTCGCTAGGTTTAGCGCTTGCCGTGATCCTTGTTGTGGTCGTGACCCGGCGAGCCATGCGAGGGTCGGTCCATCACGGTTGCGGAGACGGTGACCTCGCCAGCTTTCTCAAAGCGCAGCGTCATGGGGATCTTCTGGCCAGGTTGAAGGGTCTTTGGCACCCCAATGAGCATGAGATGGTCTGAGCCAGGCCGCAGAACCAGCTTTCCTCCCGACGGAATGTCGAAGGCCTGAACCTCGCGCATGCTCATCACGCCGTTCTCATGCTTCATGGTGTGGAGCTCACCGCGCTGGGCGACCTCTTTGGGGAAGGAGATGCCCGTGAGGCGGTCAGCCTGAGGACCCTTGTTTTCAACCTCGATGAAGGCCGCAGCATTGGGCTGTCCAGGCCGCATAAAGCCAACGCGTGCGCCCTCGATCTCAAGGCTGCCCGCCTTGATTTCTGCGCAGACGGCAGGGTTGGCGAGAAAAACCGTAACGATCAGGGCTGAGAGTCTTGGGAGAGTCATAGGGGAGGGCAAAAGACGGATTGTTTGGGTGCCGCGAGTATAAGCGGCAGCGTGGTTCGGGAGGTTTAAGAGAAAATCTATCGAATAAATCTAAACAATCAATTTGATTAATATTTCGCCCACCCCGAAGATTCCGTTCGTGGCGCCTCCAGCGTCTCGATTGACCCTCTCACAACAGCAATAGGAGCCGTAAGCATGTCTCTCATCAACACCCATGTTCAGCCGTTCAAGGCGCAGGCCTTCCACAACGGCAAGTTCATTGAAGTCACCGAAGCCAGCCTCAAGGGCAAGTGGTCCGTGCTGATTTTCATGCCAGCCGCCTTCACCTTTAACTGCCCCACAGAGATCGAGGACGCAGCCGATCATTACGCAGAGTTCCAGAAGGTTGGCGCCGAGGTCTACATCGTGACCACCGACACCCAGTTCTCGCACAAGGTTTGGCACGAGACCTCCCCTGCGGTCGGCAAGGCAAAGTTTCCTCTGGTCGCAGACCCCACCCACAAGCTCACCCGTGCCTTCGGTGTTCACATTGAGGAAGAGGGCCTGGCCTTGCGTGGCACGTTCGTGATCAACCCCGATGGCGTGATCAAGACGCTCGAGATTCACTCCAACGAGATTGCGCGTGACGTGAAGGAGACGCTTCGCAAGCTCAAAGCCGCTCAGTACACCGCTGCCCATCCGGGTCAGGTCTGCCCCGCCAAGTGGAACGAGGGTGCCAAGACACTTACCCCCTCGCTCGACCTCGTTGGCAAGATCTAAGGCCGGGGTGTTTTAGGAAATCAGAGAGACTGGCTGCCCCCTCCTCGGAGGGGGCCCTCAGTCCGAAAAGACAAGAAAGGACCTCAAGATGTTGGATGACGCGCTGAAAACTCAGTTAAAGGCTTATCTCGAGCGGGTGACCCTCCCCATCGAGCTCATCGCCTCGCTCGATGAGAGCGCAGGGTCTGCGGACGTGCGTCGACTGCTTGAGGAGATTGCGGCCCTGTCGAGCCAGGTGACCGTTCGTTTTGATGGAAGCAATGCTCGAAAGCCTTCCTTCCAGATTCGTCGCGTGGGTGCGGAGACGGAACTCCATTTCGCGGCCGTGCCGCTCGGTCACGAGTTCACCTCCCTTGTTCTGGCGCTTCTCTGGACGGGTGGTCACCCGCCCAAGGTGGACCCATCTGTCATTGAGACGATCCGAGACCTTCAGGGCGACTTCAGCTTCGAGGTCTACATGTCCTTGAGTTGCCACAACTGTCCCGACGTGGTCCAGGCGCTCAGCCTGCTGTCGGTGGTGAACCCCAGGGTCAAGACCGTGGTCATTGATGGGGGCCTCTACCAAGATGAGGTCAATGCCCGTCAGATCATGGCTGTGCCCATGGTCTTCTTGAATGGGGAACTCTTCGGATCGGGTCGCATGACGATCGAAGAGGTGGTTGCCAAGCTCGACACCCAGAGTGACGAGAAAGAAAAAGCCAAGATTAACGCCAAGGCACCCTTTGACGTTCTCGTTGTCGGCGGCGGACCGGCAGGCGCTGCGGCGGCTGTGTATGCGGCGCGCAAGGGCCTGAGAACCGGAATCGCTGCGGAGCGTTTTGGTGGACAGACGAATGACACGTTGGGCATTGAGAACTACATCTCCGTGCTCGAGACCAACGGGCCAAAGTTTGCTGCGGATCTAGAGGCGCATGTACGTCACTACGACGTGGAGATCATGAACCTTCAACGCGCCGAAAAGCTGGTGCCGCCAAGCCAGCCCGGCGGGATGGTGGAGGTGCACCTGGCCAACGGAGGCGTGTTGAAGTCGCGCTCGGTCATCCTCTCAACGGGTGCTCGTTGGCGCAATGTCAATGTGCCGGGAGAGCAGGAGTACAAGAATCATGGGGTGGCTTATTGCCCTCACTGCGATGGCCCGCTCTTTAAGGGGAAGCGTGTCGCGGTGATTGGTGGCGGGAACTCGGGCGTGGAGGCTGCCATCGATCTGGCTGGCGTGGTGGGCCATGTCACCGTGGTGGAGTTCGCAGATCGGCTCAAGGCCGATGCGGTGCTGGTGAAGAAGCTCAAGAGCCTGCCCAATGCTGAGATCATCACCCATGCACAGACCACCGAGATCGTAGGTGACGGCAAAACCGTGACCGGCATGGTCTATAAGGACCGCGCCTCGGGCGAGACACATCAACTCGCTGTTCAGGGCGTCTTTGTTCAGATTGGACTCATTCCCAACACCGAGTGGCTCAAGGGCACGATCGAGCTCTCGCGCTTTGGGGAGATTGAGGTGGACCACCACGGCAGCACCAACGCGCTCGGTGTTTTTGCTGCGGGCGATGCAACGACAGTCCCGTACAAGCAGATTGTGATTGCGGCCGGGGACGGGGCGAAGGCTGCATTGGGCGCCTTCGATTACCTCATTCGCAGTTCCGTGGCGCAGGACGAGGTGGTGGCCGCTTAAGAGGGGCGTGTGCGGGGGGTGAGCGCGGGCGGTTTGGGCGGTTTTACCGGGGGTCGGTGATGAACCCAATCTTGGTGAGACCCGCCTTGGCCGACTCGCTCATCACCTGAGCCACCTTTTTGTAGGCCACATTCTCATCGGCCCGAATATGAATCTCGGGCTGGGGAGAGGTGCTTGCCGCAGAGCGAAGTCGGTCTGTGAGCCCCTGCCACTCCAGAGGCTCTTTGTCCCAAAAGAGATCTCCCTGTGCATTGATGGAAATCGAGATGGTCTTGGGCTTGACCTCGTTGGCCGCACTCTGGGCCTTGGGCAGGTTCACCTTGACTGAGTGCGTCATGAGTGGCGCGGTCACAATAAAGATGACGACCAAGACCAACATCACGTCGATGAGCGGAACCATGTTGATTTCCGCGTTGGGCTGATTGCGCCCGGTGCGAGCGCTCACATGAAAGGCCATCGCTAGATCCTCGGCAGGACGCCAGTGGAGATGAAGACAAAGAGGTCGTGTGCGAACCGCTCAAGGCGGGCGACCTGCAGGCGAGCGGATCGCTGAAAGGCGTTGTAGGCGAGCGCTGCTGGAATGGCCACCGCAAGCCCCAGCGCGGTCATGATGAGCGCCTCTCCAACGGGCCCGGCCACCTGATCCAGCGTGCTCTCGCCACTTGCGCCGATGGAGATCAGCGCGTGGTAGATGCCCCACACGGTTCCAAACAAACCCACAAAAGGTGCACTCGAAGCCACAGAGGCCAGGAGGGTCTGACCAACTTCAAGGCGCGCCGATTCCTCATCGATCGCCTGCTGGAGTGATCGACTCACCAGCTCGCTGGGGCTCTCGGCCTCAATGAGTGCGCGGGCCCGGTCGCTCTTGGCAAACTCAGCGGCCCTGAGCCCAGCAACCGCAAGCCTCGCGTGAGGCTCTGTCTTCTCGTGTTGGGCGATCAGGGCCTCAAGAGAGGAGGCGTCGTGGGAGGCGCGAAAGGCTGAGAGAAACTGGTCGGCTCGCCTGTGCTGGCTAATGAGCATGCGCACCTTGTTCACGATCACGGTCCAGCTGGCGATTGACATCACCACCAGAATCACAAACAGGGCGAGGCCGAGTGCATCGGTCTGGCCAAGAAAGTGGGCAAAGCCCACGTTTTGCGCATCCTGCATGACATCTATCTCCGAAGTTGAAAGGTGATGGGCACCAGCACCCAGGCCGAGACGCTCAGTGTGCCTCTTTTTGCGGGCTCGAAGGTCCACCGAGAGACAGCCTCCTTGGCGGCGCGGTCAAGCCGCTCTGAGCCACTGGATTTGTTGATGAGGATTTCTGCGGGCTTGCCATCGGTCCCGACCAACACTCTTAGCACCACCTGACCCTCCTCGCCCAGTCTCTGTGAGACCGGCGGATAGGGGGGTTTGGGGTTGTTGAGATAGTCCGCATCAAAGCGCGGCGCGGACGCGGGTTCACTCTCAGATCGGAGCGGATTGGCGGCGGCTGGTGTGGTTGGCGGAGGGGTCGGAGCAGCGGGCGGTGCTGAGGTCGGGGACGAGGCCGGCAAAGACAGAAGTGGCCTGGCGACTGGATCTTTTTTGGTTTGGGTCTTTGGCGTGGGTTTTGGGGGCTCCGGGGTGCGCTCGGTCGGGCTGCTCGAGAGAATGCTGGCCATGATGGGCCGAGGCTCTGAGGTTTTTAGGTGAAGAGGGCTCTCTGCGCCCCAGATCAGCAGGAGCGCCAGGGCATGCAACACAATGGCCGCACCCAGTCCTTTTAACGACTCGCGGCCCATAGAAAACGCGTGCTCTTGCAGTGCGGGTTGAGCTGAATTGAAGAGGGGGGAGGGAAGGCGCATGCAGAGCGAGAAGGAAAGGGACAAGACGGCTACAGTAGGGGAAATGAGTGAAGTGGCCTTGAGCCCAGATCAGACCCAGATGATATCGAGTGCCTCGCAGGGTGCCTAGCTTGTCAGGCAACTCCGAATTCGATGCGATTGTGCTGGGTGCCGGGGCGGCAGGCCTCTTCTGCGCGTCAGTCGCGGGCCAGAGGGGGCGTCGCGTTCTGGTGATTGACCACGCCGAGAAGCTCGGCGAGAAGATTCGAATCAGCGGCGGTGGCCGATGCAACTTTACCAACCGGGACACACGCATTGAGAATATGTTGTCGCTCAATCCGCACTTTGCAAAGAGTGCACTGTCTCGATACACCCCCAAGAACTTCATCGATCTCGTAAAGAGTCATCGAATCGGCTTTCACGAAAAACATCGGGGTCAGCTCTTCTGTAACGACTCAGCCACCCAGATTGTGCGCATGCTGCTCGCTGAGTGCGAGAAGGGCGCAGTCCAACTGTGCCACCCCGTTGTCATTGAGGGCGTTCACCGAGAGGGTTCTTTTTGGCGGGTGCAGACCTCGGTTGCGAGTTTTGCGAGCCGAGCCGTGGTTGTTGCCACCGGCGGGCTGCCCGTTCCAGCCATGGGGGCCACGGCATTCGGCCTCGAACTCGCGAAGTCTTTCTCGCTCTCGGTGACGCCGGTGCGGCCCGGGCTGGTGCCGCTCTCCCTTACATCGGACGACACAGCCTTTCTCGATGCCCTCGCAGGGGTCTCGCTGCCCGTGCGTATTGGGTCTGGAGCACGAGGCGAGCGCTATGGTCGGGGGGAGTTCGACGAAGACCTCCTGGTGACGCACAAGGGCCTCTCAGGACCCGCCGTTTTGCAGGCGAGTAGCTATTGGGTGGAGGGCGAAGAGCTGGAGGTGAATTGGCTTGGTCATCACGATCCGGCATCACTTCTCTCAGAGCGCGAGCTGGGTGCTCGATCGGTCGAACAGGCCCTTGCCCTGGCGCTTCCGGAGCGGCTTGCCCAGGGCTTTGCTCAAAAGCTCGGCCTTACAGGTCGCCGCTGGGCCGAGCTGGGCAGGGCAGACCGACAGCGTGTTCAACACTTCCTTGTGGCGTGGCGCGTCAAGCCCGCAGGCACGTTGGGTTGGAAGAAGGCCGAGGTGATGGTGGGCGGCGTCGATACCGATGAACTTGAGAGCAAGACCATGATGGCCAAGCGTCAGCCGGGCCTGTACTTTATTGGGGAGTGCGTCGATGTGACCGGCCACCTGGGCGGACACAACTTTCAGTGGGCCTGGGCCAGTGCCTACGCCTGCGCGTCGTCCTTGCCGTAGAACTTCACACCCAGCTCAATTCGAGTCCGGCCTTGGGCGGTGCGATGGCGGTTCGTGTCTCGCAGGGAGTAGACGCATCCACAGTACTCCTGCTGGTAGAACTGTTCACGTTTGCTGATCTCAATCATTCGCTGGCTTCCACCGCCTTTGCGCCAGTTGTAGTCCCAGTAGGTGAGACCTTCGTAGGGCGAGACCGCCCGAGCGCCACAGCCGTTGATCTGGTTCATGTCTTTCCAGCGCGAGATGCCGAGTGAACTCGTGATCACTGAGAACCCGTTCTCCACCGCATAGAGGGCCGTGCGCTCAAACCGCATGTCAAAACACATGGTGCAGCGCGCTCCCCGCTCGGGCTCGTTTTCCAACCCCTTGGCGCGAGCAAACCAATTGTCCGTGTCGTAATCGGCATCCACGAAAGGCACGCCATGTTTTTGGGCAAAGCGAATGTTCTCCTCTTTGCGAATGTCGTACTCCTTGCGGGGGTGGATGTTCGGGTTGTAGAAAAAGATCGTGTAGCGAATGCCCGACTCTAAAAAAGACTCCATGAGTTCGCCGGCACATGGCGCGCAGCAAGAGTGCAGCAGAAGCTGGTCGGCTCCGTTGGGCAGGGAGAGGGCTGGGCGAGTGGTCATGGGAGACTATCCAAAGACCTGATGTTATCGCCTGGCAGATGTGAGAGCCACTCTCTTGCGCTGCCAGATGAAGAGCCCGGTCACGAACAAGGCCAACGGAAGGAGTCCTCCGAGGAACACAATGAACCTTCCCGGAAGACCCAGGATGCGTCCCGAGTGCAGAGGGAGTTGCCAATCTAGGAAGCGACCGGCAGCAGATTTTTCCCTGTATGACTGTGTGGATAACTCCCCAAGGGTGTTGGCGTCGATAAAGATGACGTTGGGGGCACCCTCTTTGCCAACAGATCCGGGCTCCACGAGGGTCACCCTCCAGAAACCAGCTTTCTCGCTCGGCATCCAGATGGACTTAAGCCTTGCATCCGCACTCGATCGAGCGCGTGCGAGGGCCACTGCCTGCTCAAGTCCCTGCAAAGTCCCCGAGTTCGCGGAATCAAGCTTCATTGTCGTCTCCGGTAGAGGCTGCTCGACCGCAAGGAGGGCGCTCACGACTCCAGGCAGTGTGAGACAGATCCCAGAGACGCCAAGCATGAGCAAGACAGCCAGGCCATAAACGCCAGCGACCCGATGAAAATCGTATGCGTGCCGAATTGAGCTGGTGTGGCGCTTCAGTGTGAGGAGCGGTCCCCACGAGCGCCCTCTCGGCCACCACAGGAACAGGCCGAGGAGGAGCATGACGATGAGCAATGCACCAATGACTCCCAGGAAGATTGGGCTCGTCGGGCCCAAGAAAAAAAGAAGGTGAAGGGTAAAGATGGTGTTTACGAGGTTTTCCTGCGAAAACTCGAGGACCGGCACGGCCTGCCGCCGGCCCAGAACCTCTGCAGAGTTCGGATGGACCATCACTTCCCACATCTGTGAGTCGTCGGATGCCGATTGCGTAAACCAGACCTGATGAAACGCGACGTCGTCAGAGGCGAGAAAAATCGAATGAAGAAACTTGTCGGGGTATGTGGCCTGAGCGGCTAGAAGCACATCTCGGATTGGTGCGGCCGGGAGTCGATCGTTTTGGATGGAGAGTGATGGGTTCAGCACCCGATCAATCTCGGGGTAGAAGCAAAGCACGCTTCCGGTGAGCCCAAGAAAGACAAAGACAAGGCCCACCGCGAGACCAATCCAGCGGTGGGCCCAGGTTGCAAACTTTCTTGGCGGGGTCAAAAAGTAATTCCCGCGGTGAGCGAAACACTCAGAGGCGCCTGTCTCTGAAGGTAGGCACCCTCTGCGGAGTCAAAGATTTTCGCGTTATTCAGGTTCTGTAAGTTGAGTGCGTAGCGGACCACTCCTGACCTGTAGAAGACCCCAGCGTCATATCGCGTGTAGCTTGGCATATCGAGTGCACTCGAACTCAGACTGGCCTTTCGGGTGCCCACATGAACCGCACCCACACCCACTGACAGCTTCCCAGGCCGTGAGCTTGAGACGTCCTGAACGCCCCACA
This sequence comes from Burkholderiales bacterium UBA2463, assembly GCA_002342295.1. Lineage (GTDB taxonomy): Bacteria > Pseudomonadota > Gammaproteobacteria > Burkholderiales > Burkholderiaceae_A > Hahnella. Next base: position 79,221 of record DDPR01000006.1, on the reverse strand, counting down.
GGTTGAATGACTCGTTGGCTACGCCATAGAGGCGCGTTCCAACGGTCACCGAGCTGTCACTGCTCGAGGTGACCCTTGCGCGACCCATAAAGCTGGCGTTAGCAATGATCTTGAGCCCGGGGTTGATCTGGCCGGCGAGGGTGAACTCGGCGCCTTGGGTCTGCTGCTCGGTGTCAGTGAGGTACTCATAACTTCCGGTTACATCCCGCTTAACGTTCCGCTTCTTGATGTCAAACAGTGCAGCAGTGAGCTCCAAGCCTTGTTTCAGCGAGTGCTTCACACCAAGCTCATGCTGGAGCCCTCGCTCTGGGTCCAGAACCCCGCCGCCGTATCGTGTGCCCAAGTTTGGAACGAACGACTGTCCCGCGTTGTAGTACACCGACGACTGAGGAGATAAGAGATAGAGCACGCCAAATCGACCCGTTATCGCCTCCTCGTTCTTCGATGTTGTGCCGGAGGATGTGGTGATGTCGTCGCGTCGAATGCCGAGGTTGAATCGCCAAGATCCAAGGGCGATCAGGTCATTCAGGTAGACCGCGTTAGCATTTGACTTGTTGGGTGTTGCCGAGCCTAAAGTGCCAATTCCGCTGAGGGTACCGGTCGGGGCAGAGAAAGACCCCGCCAGCCCCGAGATAAAGGCGTTGCTGTAAAACGCGTAGGCGAAATTGGAGTAGGCGTACTCGTAACCCGCCAGCAGCTTGTTTAAGGCGGGGCCTAAGGCGCTAGTCCAGATCAACTCCGTCTGGGACACCTTGTTGTTTTGACTTTCTTCGCCCGCGTTGTACTGCAGGGCAAGCGAACCAATGGTCCCGTCCGGAGACACCCCTCGATATTCCCGCTTGGTCTCTGAGTAGTATAGGCCCTGCCGAAACGTTAATGCCTCATTGATGAGGGTCTTGAACTCAATCCGGTGGGTTGCGTTCTCATTGTTGAGCTGGGCCCAGGGCCGACTCGATGTTGCATTGGAGCTCAGGTTAAACGAGCTGCTGTCCATGGGCAGGCCATTTGAGAACCCATCGATTCGGGTTTTGAGGTACTCGAAGGCATACAAAACTTCCGAGTTGTTCCCGAGCTTTAGTTTGATGGACGGAGCGACAAGGTAATTGTTCGACTTCTCGTAATCCACGTAACTGTTGGCCTGGTCTGCGGCCACATTAAGGCGCACCTGAACATCCCCGAGCACCTTGTTGAAGTCGCCGGTTGTTCTAAAGCTGGACCAGCTACCCGCGGTAGCGCTTGCCGCATTCCGATCAACATTCAGTGGCGTCTTCGAGATGGTGTTGACTGCCCCAGCGGGCTGGGCATTTCCGTAAAGGACTGAACTTGGCCCCTTCACAAACTCCACGCGATCTACGTTGGCGAAGTCCCGCGGCGTGTAAACCTCGTACGACCTAAATCCATCACGGTAATTTACTGCGGCATTACTAAAACCCCGAATCACGTAGTACTGAGACGGAGTGTTTCCGTATCCAACTATCTGTTGGACGCCCGCCACCACATCCGCAAGCTGGCTGGGCTTGGTGATGAGCTTGTCTCGAATGAGTTCGTCGTCGACGATCTCGATGGTGAGGGGCGTCTCCTTGGTTGGCCACTCCATTCGGGTAGCACTTGTCTGGGTGCTCTTGAGGTAACCCTCCTCGCGGTCGCCCGTGACGATGACGGGCGCCAGAGCCGCATCTGGCTGGGCGACTGCATTTTGTTGAAAAACTGCCGCAAAGATTGCGACACATAGGGGTCTGAGTCTGTGTTTCATGAGTGTTCTCGCATCTGTTG
>DDPR01000006.1:2813-77339 GCA_002342295.1 Burkholderiales bacterium UBA2463 | reverse complement strand
AGGGTGGTTCGGTAAAGAGGCGAAGGCTCGCAGCGTTGGAAGGCCCCAGTGCGCAGCCCAAGGTCTTCTGCAGTGAGCAGATCGCACAATGCTTTGGGGCTACATGGTCTGCTGGGGCGGGATTTTCCTCGGAGCCAGACGCCTGCGAGACCAGCAGTTTGTAGCTGCCATTTGAGCTACAGACCTCAACCCAGCTGCCGCCTTTCTCGGCGGCCATGGCAATCCTTGCGAAGGGAGCCAAGGCCGAGAAGGCCACGCACACCAGCAGGGCTTGAGCGACGCGGCGAGTAAAGGCGGTTTTCATGGGCCTGAATTATGACGCATGGAGTGAGACGGCGCAGATGACGCGACCGTCATCCGGCCGCAGATACAATTTCGCTATTCACAACAAGAGGAGGCCTGGGCATGGAATCAAGTGGACCGGAGATTGAACACGTGGGTGACGACCCATTTAAAACGCGATGCGCTCTGCTCATCTCGATCTTGGCCATGGTGCTGGCCATTGCGAGCCTCGGAGGCGGGAACGCCGCGAAAGAGGCGACGATGCACAACATTCTGGCTGCCAATGCCTACAACTTCTACCAGGCAAAGAATGTGCGGCAGACGGAATACAAGATTGCCGCAGACGACTTTGAGGCGCGCCTTAAGTCTGGCAAGCCGGGTGCGGACGAGAAGGCCTTCCTCGAGAAGAAGCTTGGCGACTATCGTAAGAATATTGAGCGCTACGAGTCTGAGCCCGAGACGGGTGAGGGCAAGAAAGAGCTGCTCGCGCGGGGCAAGATGCACGAGCACGAGCGAGATGATGCCCTCCAGAGAGACCCCTGGTTCGACTTCGCGGAGGCTCTCCTTCAGATTGCAATTGTTCTCACCTCGGTGGCCATCATTACCGATCGTCGGCCGCTGTTCCTGGTGTCACTCGCGCTCGGTGTTGGCGGTATCAGCTGCACCCTCAACGGCTTCTTCCTCTTCGTCTAGGAGTGCATATGCGCCCGTCTAGACGTCGCCTCGGTCTGCTCCTTGGCTGTTGTGCAGCGCTACTTTTTTGTTTGCCTGTTGCTGCCCAAGAGCACGGTGACAAGCTCTATCAACCGTCGGTTGGACAGCGTGGAAAAGACGTCATCTGGGTCCCAACGCCCAACGAGATGGTGACAGCCATGCTCGCCACGGCGGGGGTCGGACCGAATGATCTTGTCTATGATCTCGGCGCGGGTGACGGGAAGATCGCGATCGCGGCCGCCCGAGAGTTTGGCGCGCGCGCGGTCGGCATTGAGTTTGATGGTCAGATGGCTGCCTTGGCCCAGCGCAACGCTGAGCGTGCGGGGGTTGGTTCTCGAGTGAAGGTGATTCAGGGCGACATCTTCAAGGAGGACTTCTCCTCTGCCACTGTGGTGACCATGTACTTATTGCCCGAACTGAACCTGCGGCTTGAGCCCATTCTGAAGAAGATGCGACCAGGCACCCGGGTGGTGTCTCACTCCTTCGACATGGAGACTTGGGAGCCCGATGAGCGCATTGAAACCTCCTCGGCCCTGGGTTACCTGTGGATTGTTCCAGCCCAGGCTGCAGGTGTCTGGACGGTCGATCTGCCCTTTGGTCAGGGCCCGGCCGAGTTGACCCTCACTCAGATCCACCAGCGCGTGCAGGGCAACATCCGGTTTGGGGGGCGCACCATGCCCATTTCCACGGGCCGAATTCGTGGGTCGGAGATTCACTTTGCCTATGTGCAGCCAAATGGTCAGCCCGCCCTCGTCACAGCGAAGATTGAAGACGACCGCATGTCTGGTGAGGTCGCTGGAGTCGGCGGAGAGCTCCGTCGGTTTGATGCCCGCCTTCGCGCAGCCAAGCGCTAGATCCCGTCACAGAGATGCATAGTCCGAGAACGCTGCTCTCGGCGCGCTCTGCCATCTCCATCGTCGTGGGGTTGGTGATTGGTGTGGGCATCTTCAAGACGCCAGCAATCGTGGCAGGCCTTACCCAAGATGCCGGCTGGTTTGTTTTGGTCTGGCTGCTAGGTGGCGTGCTCTCGCTTGCGGGGGCGCTCTGCTACGCAGAGCTCTGCACGGCCTTTCCCCACTCCGGCGGCGAGTATCACTTTTTGTCTCGTGCGTATGGGCGCTCGCTTGCCTTTCTCTATGCCTGGGCCAAGGCCATGGTCATCAACACCGGCGCCATCGCTCTTTTGGCATTTGTCTTTGGCGACTACATGACCTCGCTCTACCCCTTGGGTGAGCATTCGAGCGCCATCTGGGCTGCACTCGTGGTGGTTGCTCTTACCGCCTCGAATCTTGCGGGCCTTGCTGCCTCATCCCGAGTACAGATGTGGCTCACTGCACTTGAGGTCTTGGGTCTCGTTTCAGTCGCTGTGGCAGGACTCTGGCTGGGCGGACACTCGGGCGGCTCCCTTGCCTACTTCTCTCAGAGCCCCTCTCTGGGCATGCTGGGGCTCGCGCTCGTCTTTGTGCTGCTCACCTACGGGGGTTGGAGCGAGGCGGCTTACATCACTTCTGAGGTTCACGGTGGTCCTCGCCAGACCGTTCGTGTGTTGATTGTGAGTCTGTTGATTATCTTGGTCGTCTATCTGCTCGTCACCTATGCCCTGCTGATCGGCCTTGGTTTGCACGGACTCTCCAATAGTCGCGCTGCAGGGGTGGAGGTGATGGGTCTTGCCTTTGGCGAGTGGGCCGCACGACTGCTTGGCCTTATGGTGGCCATCTCTGCGCTCACCAGCATCAATGCCACGATGATTGTCGGCGCACGAACCAACCACGCCCTGGGTCAGGATTGGTCGGCTCTTGGGCGTCTGGGCGAATGGAAGACCGAGTCGGGCACCCCTTCGCAGGCTCTAATCTTTCAGGGAGTCATCAGCCTGGCGCTGGTGGGTTTTGGCGCGCTCCAGTCTGACGGCTTTTCTGCAATGGTGGAGTTCACAGCCCCCGTCTTCTGGGCATTCTTGTTTTTGGTCGGGCTCTCTGTTTTTGTGCTTCGACTGCGAAAACCCCACCAACACCGACCTTTTCAGGTGCCCCTCTACCCGCTCACGCCCCTTGTATTCTGCGCATCGAGCGCCTACCTCACGCATTCCAGCATCTCCTATGCGGCAAGCCAAGATGCGGTGGGGGTCTCGCTGGGCGTGTTGGCCCTCGGAGTGATCGTTCTGGTTGGCATCAGGCTGGCCCAACGCCAAGCCTAGTCTGAGACGGGCCATGCTAGGCTCGGTCGAGCCATGTACGTTCTAGTCCGAAGCAAGTTTTTACTTGCCCTTCTTGTGGCCATTGCATGGTGCAGCTTCTCCATATGGGCTTCGCGGTTTTGGTTTGAGGATCTCTCTGCCGCACTGCACTGGGCAGTGGCCATTTACGTCATTGGCTTTGTGGCCATCGTGCCTGGCTTCATGAATGCGTTTGTGGTGTCAAGCCTTCTTCTTGATAGGCGTCCCGCCAGAAGACGACTGGTGCAGTATCCGCCACTCACCATCCTGATTGCCGCTTATAACGAGCGGGACTCTATCTGCGAGACCCTTGAGAGTATTCGCTCGCAGCACTACCCCGCGGAGCTCGAGGTCATTGTTGTGAGCGATGGCTCCACGGATGGGACGGATGCGGTTGTTGAGGAGTTTCACAGGGCTGACCCACGCTTTCAGTGCATTCATCGCCCGGTGAATGCAGGCAAGGCTGCCGCGTTAAACCTCGGACTCTCCTTGGCGTCCCACCGGCTCATGGTCACTCTGGATGCCGATTCTCTGCTCTATGGCGATGCCCTTTTGCGTCTGGTGGAGCGCTATTTCTCGGATCCCCCAAATACGCGAGCCGTGGCCGGAACGGTGCTGGCCAGAAACTCCAGAGAGAATTGGGTCGCAAAGGCGCAGGAGTGGGACTATTTCCATGGCATAGCAACCACCAAACGGATTCAGTCGCTCTACCAAGGAACCCTTGTGGCTCAGGGGGCGTTCTCGATCTATCACACCGACACCCTGCGGGAGGTCGGAGGATGGCCGCAGACGGTCGGAGAAGACATCGTGTTGACCTGGGCCCTCCTCAAGCGCGGCTATCGGGTGGGCTACTGCGAGGATGGCGTGGTTTTCACCATCGTCCCAAGCACGCTGAAGGCCTTCGTCCGTCAGCGCCAGCGTTGGGCGCGCGGCATGATTGAGGCCTTCAAGGCGCACCCCTCCATCCTCATCACCCCGAGGCTTACAACCTTCTATGTCTGGTGGGACCTCCTCTTCCCATTCATGGACATTGCGTATTGTGTATTTTTCATTCCCGGCCTAATCCTTGCGCTCGGGGGTAACTTCATGATCGTGGGCCCCATGACCCTGAGTCTCTTGCCACTCTCGGTCTTGATTAACGGAATCATGTTTCGTGTGGAGTCTCGAATGTTTGCAAAGCAGGGCCTTCGGGTTCGGGAGAACCTTCTGGGGTTTCTCATGTATGCGCTGCCTTATGGACTGGTGCTCCAGCCCTCTGCTGTTGCTGGCTACATTGCAGAGTTCTCGGGCGCACGAAAATTCTGGGGTACGAAGTGAGCACCGTCATGCTCCCTAGGTGCCTGCTGGCCCTTGTCGTTTGCGGAATCACCCACTCCACATTTGGTCAGTCCGGTGAGGGCTCCTCTCCCGCCCCCAGGCTCTACGCAGGCGCCTCTTTCTTCTCAGACAACGATGACTTTTCGGCGCGCAGAGTCTCTCTGGGCGCCGCCACCGAGTTCACAGATCTTCTTCACTTCACTGGCGCTCGGGCTTCACACGCGTGGTACTCACGAGGCGACTGGTCGGCTTCTAGCAACGCCATTCAGTTATTCAAAAGCGCGCTCTCGGGTCCTCGGGTCTTGGGGTTTCAGGGAGCGCTCGGATTGAGCAGGCTCTCGACCGACCACCAGATGGTGACTGCGGATCTTGGCCAATCCTTTGCGCTTGGGGAGACGACCTCGGCTGAGGTCTTCTACTCGAGAGACTGGGTTGAGACCAAGAACGCCTTGAGTGATGGCACTTCATTCAACTACTACGGCGCGGCACTCACTCAGCAGGTGACGCGACGATTGACTCTCATTGGCGTGGCGGCAGAGCATCACTTCTCCGACGACAACGACAGAACCCATCTCAGACTGAAGGCGGTGTACGACCTGTTCCCAGATAATGGGGTGAATGTTCAATTTCGTCACCGGCAGTTCCGCAACTCCTCAGACATCTCTACTCACTACTTCAACCCCTCGAAGTATCGCGAGGAGATGATCAATCTTGGTTATCGTGGCCGAGTGGATGGCTGGCTGCTGAGCGGGGCGGCCGGTGTGGGGCGTCAATTTGTTGCGCAGGACGCGGGCCGCGCGACCGAGCTTTTTGAGTTTGAGGTGAGGACACCAGCTCGCTCAGGGGTGCAGGGGGTGGCGAATTTGTCCTCCGGAAACAGCGCGAGCATCAGTGGTGAGCGGTATCGGTACAACCTGCTTCAATTCTCGGTTTTTGTTCCGTTTTGAGCCTGTCCTTGGGCGTTCATATTCAATTCTTCGGTGCGGCGGGAGAGGTCACTGGCTCGCGCCAACTCCTGTCATTCGTCAGCGCTGCTCGACCGCGACGTTTTCTAGTGGACTGCGGCATGTTTCAGGGCGGGCACGAGTCGCTCTCCAAGAATGCCGAGCCCTTTGGGTTTGACCCCGCTGACATTGACTTTTTGGTACTGACTCACGCACACATTGATCACAGCGGCCTTATTCCTCGGCTCTGCCAGCAGGGATTCAAAGGCCCGATCTACTGCACGCCATCCACGCTTGAGCTGCTAAAGATTCTCCTTCCCGATAGCGCGCACATTCAATCGAGCGACTATGAGCGGGTATTACGCCGAAAGGCCAAGGGCAAGTACAGGGGCGAGGTCTACAACCCGCTCTATACCCTCAGAGACGTCGATCAGGCTCTGTTGCAGGTGCGAGCTATCGCCTACGGCACGCGCTTTGCGCCCTGTGAGGGCGCGCAGATGCAGTTTGAGAATGCGGGCCATATTTTGGGCTCGGCCATCTTGGTTGCCAACCTTAAGGATGACGCGCATGAGCAGCCGCTTAGGCTTGTGTTCTCTGGTGATCTGGGCATGCAACATAGTCCCATCATGCCCAACCCCACGCTCATTGAAGAGGCGGATGCCCTTATCGTGGAGTCAACCTATGGCGATCGGCTCCACCGCAGCATGGAGAGCACGGAGGATGAAATTGTCTCGGTCGTGAGACAGACACTCGAGGGTGGGGGCAATCTGGTGGTGCCCTCCTTTGCAGTGGGCCGCACTCAAGAGATGCTCTTTCTCTTTGTGGACCTTGTGCGCCGAGGGAGACTTCCTACGCTTGATGTGTGGGTTGATTCGCCCATGGCCACTGCGGCCACGAGCCTGACGCATAAGCTGCTTGCGGAGCTTGGAGAGCGGGCTCGCGAGACGTCAGCCTGGTTTGCGCAGAACCCTCAGGCACTCAATATTCGCTTCGTCTCAGACGTGGAGGAGTCAAAGGCGCTTAATCGAATCAAGGGAGGAGCCATCATCATCTCGGCGAGTGGAATGTGTGAGGCGGGCCGCATCCTTCATCATTTGTACTGGAACCTTCCAAAGGAACACAGCGCCGTGCTGATCACGGGCTTTCAGGCCCAGGGAACGCTCGGACGACGTCTGGTCGATGGCCAATCCAAGGTGCGGCTCTTGGGGGAGGAGGTGTTGGTTCGCGCGTCCATCCACACCATCGGCGGCCTGTCGGCCCATGCCGATCAGGAAGGTCTACTCACATGGTGCAGAGGCTTTCGTTTGCCGCCCGCGCGAACCTTCATCGTGCATGGCGAGCAAAAGGCATCAGAGGTATTTCGAGAAGCCATCACCCATGCCCTGGGCTGGCCAGAGCTGGTGCTTCCGGGCAGGGGGGTGAGCTATACGCTCCACCCCTCCTCGGCGTCCTAGTTCGAGAGCATTTCTGGCGGAATCTCGCGTGGCCCGCTTCCGCTGTAACGATCGAGTGCCAGGTAGATGACTGGCGTGATGAGCAGCGTGACGAACTGAGAGACCAGCAACCCGCCCACGACCGCTATTCCCAGCGGTTGCCGTAGCTCCGATCCGGCTCCCATCCCCACTGCAATGGGGATGGCTCCCATCAAGGCGGCCATCGTGGTCATGGTGATGGGCCGAAAACGAAGCAGGCAGGCGGTTCGAATGGCTTGGGTTGGAGTCAGTCCCTGGGTTCGCTGGGCCTCCAGGGCAAAGTCGACCATGAGGATGGCATTTTTTTTCACAATCCCAATGAGCAAGAGAATGCCAATGGTTGCGATGACGGTGAGCTCAAGGTTAAAGACGCGCAGGAAGATGAGCGCGCCAACCGCTGCGGAGGGCAGTCCCGCGAGGATGGTAATGGGGTGGATGTAGCTCTCATAGAGCACGCCCAACAACACATAGATCACCAGAACGGCCGCAATGAGGAGGATGACCTGACCAGACTGGCCGCTCTGAAAGACCGCGGCATCGCCTCCGTAGCTCGTAATGATGCTTGGCGGCAGCTGTACCTCTTTTACAAAACGCTCAAGTTTTTTGGTTGCATCGCCAAGAGGTACGTCAGGAGCGAGGTTAAATGAGATGGTGACTGCGGGAACCTGGCCCTGATGGTTGACCGCTGTGGGCCCGACGGTGCGCCGGATGCTCGCAACACTGGTGAGAGGAATGAGGCGATCAGAGAGTCTTCCGCGAAGATAGATGCCGTTGAGGTCGTTCTCAAACCGTCGGTACTCTGGCGCAGCCTGCAGAATGACCTGATAGGTATTCACGCTGGTGTAGATGGTGGATACCTGACGCTCACCAAAGGCCGAAAAGAGCGCCGTGCGAATGTCGGCAATCGTCACACCCGCGCTGGCGGCCTTGTCTCGGTCAATATCAATCTGAGCCTGTAGCCCCTTGAGTTGGGAGTCGGTCGTGACGTCCCGAAAGCTTTCGTCGCTTCGCATGCGCTCAACGATCTTGTTCGACCAGACATTCACGCCCTCAAACCCCACGCTTTGCAGAATGAACTGGTAGCGGCTCTTGGTGACCTTTCCGCCCAGCTGCAGGTTCTGAATGGGTCGCATATAGACCGCGATGCCGGGAATCACTCGAAGGTCCGCTCGGAGGCTCTCAAGAATGCCCTTCATCGTGGCTCGCTCACCCTGAGGCTTCAGGTTCACGAACATGCGACCTGTGTTGGTTCCAGTGCTCTGGCCGCCGCCTAGGATGGAGACCAGACTGTCAATGTTTGGATTCTTCTTGACGATCGCTGCCGCTCGGTCCTGTAACTCGAGCATGGCATCGAAAGAGATGTCATCCGCAGCCTCTACGGTAATGAGCAGCTGACTGTTGTCTTCCTCGGGAAAGAAGCCTTTCGGGCTCCACACGAAAAGCGCCATCGAAAGGGCAAGCGTTCCAAGCGCGCCAATGAGCACCTTGTTCCTGTGGGCCAGCGCCCAGTCGAGCGCCAGCTCATAGCGCTGGGTGACACCATGAAAGATCTCATCAAAGCGCTTGGTGATCTTGCTCTCGGCAGGCTCCGTGCCGTGCTTGGGGAGAAAGCGACTGCAAAGCATGGGGACAAGCGTGAGGGAGACCACGGCGGAGACCAGGATTGACAGAGAGACAACCACTGCGAATTCTCGGAAGAGAAGCCCGATGGGTCCGGGCATGAAGAAGATGGGGATGAAGACCGCTACCAGAGAAATTGAGATGGACAGGATGGTGAAGCCCACCTCTTTACTCCCCTTCAGGGAGGCCTTGAGTGGGTCCATCCCCTCCTCAATGTGACGCATGATGTTCTCGAGGACCACGATGGCATCGTCGACCACCAACCCAACCGCAATCGTGATGCCAAGCAGGGAGATGTTGTCTAGGCTGTAGCCCAGCCAGTACATCAAGAAGAAGGCTCCAATAATTGAGATCGGCAGGCTCAGCGTGGGAATAACCGTCGCGGCCAGGTGTTTCAGAAAGAGAAAGATCACCATGATGACCAGCGCGATGGTCAGAAGGAGGGTGAAGTTCACGTCGGCAATCGCGTGTCGAATAGAGGCCGAGCGATCAATGAGCAGGTTGATATTGATGGAGCCCGGAATCTGCTTTTCGAACTGGGGGACCATGGCGCGTATGGCATCCACCACCTTGACCGAGTTCGCTGATGGCTGCTTCAGGATCGCAATTGCAATCGATCGTTCGCCGTTATAGGCCGCGAGCGTCTTGAGTGACTCATAACTCTCCTTGACGTCTGCCACATCCTCGAGTCGGACCGGCATGCCGTTGCGCTGCGCAATGACAAGATCGGCATACTCCTGCGCCTTGACCATCTGGGCATTGGCAAGGATGGTGAGTTGCTGGCGAGGACCGTCTAGCAGGCCTACCGGCGTATTTGAGTTTGCATTGTTGATGGCCTTGGCGAGGTCATCGAGGGTGAGGTTTTTCGCAGCGAGCTTTGCAGGATTGACGTTGACCCGAACGGCATATCGCTTCTGGCCGTAGACCAAAACCTGTGCGACGCCATCGATCGTGGAGAGGGTGGGCGAAATGAGGTTCTCGGCGTAATCACTGATCTGGGAGAGGTCCATTGCCGGGGATGTCATCGTCATGATGAGCACCGGCGCGTCCGCAGGGTTCACCTTGCGGTAGGAGGGCGGCGTGGTCATCTCCACGGGAAGTCGGCGTTGTGCTCTGAGGAGAGCGGCCTGAACGTCGACCGCAGCCTTGTCGATGTCGCGGTCGTTGTTGAACTCCAGGGTGATGGCGGAGTTTCCGAGGGTGTTCGAGGAGCTGATGACCGAGATGCCATCGATGGTCGAGAACTCTTTCTCGAGTGGAAGGGCCACCGAGGACGCCATATTGTCTGGGCTTGCGCCCGGCAGCGTCGCACTCACCTGGATCACGGGTGTATTGAAACTGGGCAGGGCCGCGACAGGAATCTTGGTGTAGGCAATTGCACCGGCCACCACAATGCCAATCGACAAAAGCGAGGTCATGACCGGCCGGCGGATACACAGCTCAGAAATATTCATTGGGCCGGGGCCTTCGACTCTTTCTTAGGCTCAACCACAGTATCTCCAGGCCTTAGGTTTTGCTTGCCCTCCACGACGATTTTCTCTTGGGGCTCCACCCCGGAAATAACAGAGGTCTCCTGGTACTGGTAGACCACTTTCACAGGCTTAAGGGCAACTTTATTCGCGTCTCCTACAACGAAGAGGAAGGTGCCGTTGGTGTTGATAACGACGGCCTGGGTGGGAACGGTGGCTGCCGCCTTGAGTGTTTTTGCCTTAAGGCGCACGCGAACGAACTGGCCAGGAATCATGAGCCCCTCTTTGTTGGCGAGCTGGGCCCGAACCCGAACCGCCCCAATGGCTGGGTCGATCTGGTTGTCGACTACGAAGACCTTGCCCTGGGCTGGGGCTGTCTGGCCGGGAACATCCACCTCTACAGAGAGTTCCCCCTCACCCTCCCGAGCCCCGAGGATAAGCGGCAGATCTTTCTCGGGGATGGTGAACTGAACATTGATGGGATTGAGTTGGGTGATGGTGACCATCGCGCCCGTCGTGGTCGTTGAGGTGGCGTTGGTCTGAGTTGTTACGTTGTTTCCAACCTGAACCAAGCTGCCTGGGTATACGTTGATGACACCGGCTCGCCCGGTGATGGGCGAGCGGATGTGGTCGTAGCTCAGGGCCACTTCGGCGGCCTGCGCACTGGCTCGGGCCGAGGCGAGGTTCGTCGTGGCCGTGTCAATGGCAGCCTGAGAGACGAACTTCTTTTCAAAGAGGTCTTGGGCCCGCTTGAGCTGACGCTCGGCGTCCTCGGCAAGGGCCTTGGCCTTTTCGAAGTTTGCACGATCGGCTCTGTCATCGAGCGTAAACAGGAGGTCTCCAGTCCGAACAGTCTGACCCTCTCGAATGTGGATCTTCGAGACCGTGTTTGTCGTCTGGGGCCGAATGTCCACAATATTGGCAGCCACGATGTTTCCGGAAGACTCCAGAATCACCTGCATATCGCGGGTCTCTACCAACGCGGTTGTGACAAGAGTGGGCGGCTTTTTCTTTGCTGCTTCCGGAAGGAAGGCATCGATTCCGAACTTGGCTGCGACGGCAACAACCACGCCCGCGAGGAAAATGCGGTTGTGGCGTCGAACGAAGTAGACGATATCTGCTGCGCGAAGCGCTTTCAGTTGCGTCCACGATTGAGCCATCCAAGCCTTGAGCGCCGTCACCGGATCCTCCCTACGGGTAATCCGCTATCTTAGCCCCCAAGGGCGCTCAACGCCGAGAGACGATTTGACTCTGAAAGCTTGCCACGCGCTCCATGGCTGCTTGAACGTCTGCGGGCTCCACCCCAGCGTCTTCCAGTGTCTCCCGAAGAAGCTCTGCGACCTGGTCAAAGGACTGCTGCGTAATGCCCGCACTCTCGTGGGCTGTCTTCATATCCCGACCTGTATATATTTCGGCCGGTTTGCCCATGACGTAGGCAAAGAACTTGATCTGGTGATCAATCAGAGCCTCCATGTCGGTGTGAATGAAGTACCGGGCCAGGTTGGGCTGCTCAAGCACTCGGCGATAGAAGCTGCGAACCACCCCAGTGATGGTGGGCACTCCGCCGTACTTGTCAAATAGCGTCTGTGGTTGTTCCATGCCGAAATCTTAGCTCGGTTACAGTTTAGGTTTTGTGAATCCCTCGGAGCCCTTCGCAATGCTGGAATACCTTCTTGATCCCAATGTTCTCATCGCGTTTTTCACGCTGGCTGCGCTTGAGATTGTGTTGGGCATTGACAACATCATCTTCATCTCTATTCTGGTCAACCGACTACCAGAAGAGATGCGCGATCGGGTGCGACGCTTTGGGCTTTTGTTTGCACTGGTCACGCGAGTCTTGCTATTACTGAGCCTGGCGTGGGTGATGGGACTCACCGAGCCGCTCTTTGTGGCTTTCTCTCAGGAAATCAGCGGACGAGATCTCATTCTTTTCTTTGGAGGCCTATTTCTTCTCTGGAAGGCCTCAAAGGAAATCTATGTTGAGGTGGAGGCAGAGGAGGAAGGCGAGTCTGAGTCCGGCTCAACTGGTGCCCAGAATGCACTCGCCCGAAAGTCTGGTGTGACACTTTTCTGGGGAACGGTCACCCAGATTGCCATCATCGACATCGTGTTTTCGCTCGACAGCGTGATTACCGCAGTCGGACTGGTGGACGATGTGAACATCATGATCGCCGCTGTTCTGGTTGCAGTAGCCGTTATGCTCGTGGCGGCCAAGGCCATTGGAGAGTTTGTGCACCGGCATCCCTCTGTCAAGGTCCTCGCGCTGTCTTTTCTGACGGTGGTTGGTTTTGTCTTGATTGCAGAGAGCTTTGACGTTCACATTCCGAAGGGCTACGTCTACTTTGCGATGGCCTTCTCATTGCTTGTTGAGGTCTTGAACATTCGGGCTCGAACCAAAAAGGCCAAGCTCTAGCAAGGCCGGCTGGCGGCCTTCAGGCTTTTGCTGAATCGCCAGCCAGCGACGGGAATGATGCAAGCGCAAATCATGAAAAGCACGGGTGCCTCAAAGGCCTCAACAATCCAGGCGGCGGCGGCGACCCCGACCGCCTGAGCCGCAAAAAAGCAGGACGCAAAGACAGATACGGCCGTGCCCCTGGCGCTTGGGGACATCTGTGTTGCGGAGGTCTGTAGCGTGCTGTGCATCTGATAAAAGCCCAGGCCCGCCAACGCGCTTGAGCCGATCGCCCAGTGCCACGACTGGCCGAGAGCAAGAATAAAAAGAGCAGCGCTCATGCAGACGGCCCCGAGCATCGGAAGGTTTGTTACCCCGAGCCAATCCATCCATCGGCGGGCAAAGGCGGTGTAGGCCAGACCTCCAAGGCCGAACACCGCGACGACCGACCCCGCGTGAAAGAGGGAGATATCGAAGCGTTCATGCAGGTAGGAGGGCATGAAAGCCAGAGAGCTAAAAAGCGCCATCGCCTCGAGAAAGACAGAGCTCAACACCATGTAAGCCGTCGGGCTCTGGGCAAGTGCTCGCAGGCCGGCCCAGGCGCCCAAAGCGGCACCCGACTGAGGCTGGCCCCTCATCGACGCTTCGTGCAGGTCCGCTGAGGCGGAGGTGAGCAGCAATCCGACGAGAAAGTAGGCGCCTGCAAGCGCACCGAATGCCCATCGCCAGCCCACGGTGTCTGCGAAGAGACCGCCCAGCACTTGACCACCAATCAGTCCGGCAATCTGTCCGGTCATGAATTGCGCAAGGGTCGGCTGACGGTCCTCGAGCGAGACTGCGTCTCCAATCCAGGCAATGGAGAGCGGAATGAGAACAGCTGTTGACGCCCCAGTAAAGGCGCGCGCTGCACTCAGCAGGGTGAGGTCTGGCGCCAGCGCGCAGGCCAGAGCACCCAGGGTGGAGGCAAGGCAGGCCCAGGAGATGAAGCGAAACTTTCCGAACTGATCTCCGAAGGGGCCGATCAGGAACTGACAGAGCCCGTAGGCCACACTCGTTGAGGTGATAACAACAGCGGCCTGCGTCGTCGTTGTTTCGAATCCTCTGGCTAACGCGGGCAGAAGCGGATCGCAGATGCGAAGGGACGCGGAACTCGCAAATGCAGCCAGTGAGAGCAGGAGCACAGCGCGGCGCGTCTCCGCTGACGAGAGGGTCATGTTCGTTTGTGATGGGCGCGAAGATCTAAGGCGAGCCCCGGGATGCCTAATAAGACCGCCCAGACAAGACCCTGAGCCAGCGCCTCGTTGACCCGGTCTAAGGGATCTGCCTGCAGTCCGATAAAGATCCCGGCTCCTAGCCCGAGGAGACCACCCACGAAAACCCACTTAAGAAAGACTCTGGGCTTTGGTCGCTCAGGGGCTCGACGAATGAGCGTGAACTCCTCAATACGCGACTCCTCGTCTTCGCTGTCTTTTGGGCGCAGCCGTCTGATGCGAGCAAGAATGATCGAGCCCGAAATACACAGTCCCGCAATTGCGCCCAAGGCGGAACCCTCCAGAAGTGTCTGCATTGCGTCCACGCAGTCATTTTATGGATATCCCACGGGGTGGGGTCCTGGGCGGCATAGCAGCACGGTTTTAATGGCAAAATCTCGAAGGATTGGGGTCTCTGTCCCGACACCCTTTCTCTCTCACCCACACATTAAGAGGCCTCTTATGTCGATGAACCGTAGAACTTTCGTGATCAAAAGCGCAGTCGTGTCCTCTGCTCTCGCAGTGGGCGCCCTCCACAACGCTGCTCAGGCGCAGGCAATGGTGGCCGAGACAGACCCTCAGGCAAAGTCTCTGGGTTATGTGGCAGATGCTACAAAGGCTGACAAGGCAAAGTTTCCAAAGTACGCCGCAGGCCAGAATTGCGGAAATTGTGCGCTCTACCAGCCCAAGGATGCCAAGGCGGGCGGCTGCCCCCTCTTTGCCGGTAAGCAAGTTGCTAATGCTGGCTGGTGCTCAGCCTGGGCGAAGAAGGGCTAGTTGCTTCTCTGTCGTTTCAGCCGGCCCCGCTCGGGGGCCGGCTTTTTTTTTATTTCCCCATTCCCAGCCGGGCAGCACCCTCCGTGTAGAGTTGGATTTTCTCTTTCATAAATGCATCCATCTCATCGACCCCGATGTTGATGAGTTCGAAGCCGCTCTTCGCAGCGAGCTCCCTCATTTCAGGGTCTTTGTTGAGAGCCATCCAGAGGTCGGAGATGCGCCTGCGCTGCTCCGGCGTGGAGGACTTCGGCACGCCGATGCCGCGATAGGCTCCGTCCACCCAGTTCACGCCAAGCTCTTTGAAAGTGGGCACCTCCGGCATGAGGGGATGACGTTTTTCCATCGCAACAGCGAGCGGGCGAACTCGCGCTTTGTTCGTGATGGCGAATGGCACATAGGTCATGGCACCATCAATGTGCGCCCCGATGACGGACGTAGCCATATCTCCGGTGCCCTTAAAAGGGACGTATATGGTCTTGATGCCAAACGCCGCATTGAGCCGCTCATGCGCTGCGTGATTCGCTGAATTAAGGCCTGAGCCCCCGAGTGAAAGCTTGCCGGGTGATTTTCTGGCCTCACCAAGGAAGTCAGCAAATGTCTTAATAGAACTCGTGATGGGAACAACCAGAATGTCGGGCGTGTAGTGAAACCAGAAGGCGGGGGTGATGTCGGCAGTCTTGTACTGAACCTGACCCTCGAGTGGTTGAAAGACGATATGAGGTAGATTGATGCCCACGACGGTGAGTCCATCGGCCGGCAATCCGTTCATCTGGCTCCACATCAGCGCACCGCCCGCACCGGGTTTGTACTGCACAATCGCATCGCTGTTCGGACATTTTTTCTTAAGTACGGCCTGCTGATGGCGAGCAGAGAGGTCGGACTCTCCGCCCGGAGTAAAGGCCTGCCAGTAGAGGACAGGCTTCTCTGGGCAGGACAGTGAGAAGGCGGGGGCTGATAGAAGACCTAAAAGGACAGCGACTGCGGCGCCTAGCGCGCCTTTAAATGTTCTGAGAGTCATACAGTTTCTCCTTTGCTAATGCGTTCACAAACGGCATCGGTTACCTGCAGGGTTGTGGCTGAGCCACCGAGATCGCGCGTATGCAGAGCGGGCTGTGCGGTGATGTGCTCAATGGCAGACATGAGCCGCCGCGCACCCCCATGCTCACCGAGATGCTCCAGCATCATGACGCAACTCCAAAAGGTTCCAATCGGGTTGGCCAGACCCTTACCCATGATGTCAAAGGCGGAGCCATGTATTGGCTCAAACATGCTGGGCGAGCGACGCTCCGGATCAATATTGCCGGTCGGTGCAATGCCAAGACTCCCCGCCAGCGCGGCGGCAAGGTCGCTGAGGATGTCCGCGTGTAAGTTGGTGGCTACGATTGTGTCGAGGGATGATGGACGGTTGATCATCCTTGCCGTTGCCGCATCAACCAATTCTTTGTCCCATTGGACGTCGGGGAACTCTCGGCTGACCTGGTTCGCAATTTCGTCCCACATCACCATTCCATGGCGTTGGGCATTGCTTTTTGTGATGACTGTGAGCAGCTTTCTTGGGCGCGACTGCGCCAGTCGGAACGCAAACCTCATAATTCGCTCAACGCCCGTGCGGGTGTGGATTGCAAGATCAGTCGACACCTCAATCGGCAGGCCCGCGTGAGCGCGCCCACCGACCCCGGAGTATTCACCCTCGGAGTTCTCACGAACGACCACCCAGTCAAGGTCGGTTGCTAAGCAGTGTTTGAGGGGGGTTTCGATTCCGGGAAGTATTCGAGTTGGACGGACATTGGCGTACTGATCAAATCCCTGACAGATCCTCAGTCGCAGCCCCCAGAGCGTGACGTGATCGGGAATATCGGGATCGCCTGCCGATCCGAAGAGGATGGCATCAACGGGACGAAGAAGATCAAGCCCATTCGCGGGCATCATCTCTCCATTCTTTCGATAGAAGTCTCCTCCCCAGTCGAAGTGAACGAATTCGAAGGAGAAGTCGCCGGGAGATTGCTCAGACAGAGTCTCGAGCACGCGCTGGCCGGCAGGAATCACTTCCTTGCCAATGCCATCACCCGGGATGCAGGCTATCCTGAAGCGTTTCATTCGTTACATCCTATTCATTTGATGGCCCGCTCTTACTGGGATACTTGTAAGACGCGTAGCGCACCAGAAGATTCGACAAGGCCAAAATAAGAATCGTGCCGCCCATGAGCACGATGGCGAAATCGGCTTCGTGCTTCGTGCCAACCAGGTCAACAATCAGCCTCGTGACAGCGGTGATGGCCACATAGATCAGGAAGCGCACCGGCATATGGTTGGTTTTAAAGTAAATGCCAACCATTGCGCCAATTTCGAGGTAGATGAAGAGCAGAAGAAGGTCTTGCACGGAGGCATAAGGCTTTTGGAAGATCTCGTAGAACGAGCACGCCGCCGCCCACACGGTGGCCGCCCCAATTCCAAACAAAGCAATTCGATGAAATACAGAGACGCAGAGGTTTCCCATTGGGATGAGCCACTGCTCAAGGCGCTGCTCGAGCGACCGAGGATCTGTCTGATGAGTGCCCTTCATTGCGTCCTCCTTACTCTTTATCCTTAGTCTATCGTCAATCGATCGAGGGCCCGTCCAAAGCCATGCTCAAATCATTAACACCTCAACGAACCACATGGTTGCTAGGCGTTGGGGGGCTACTGCCACCTGTGGCCCTTGCGGCCCTAGCCTTGTTGGCCTCAGACCCCCTTCTTGCTCAGCTCGCTCGCGCGGGTCTTGGCCTCTACGGATTGAGCATCATCAGTTTTGTTGGGGCCATCAACTGGGGCATCTCTCTTGCGTCCAATGACATGCCGAATCCTCAACGACAACTACTTCTCGTGTGGGGCGTCGCTCCGTCTCTGATCGCCTGGGGCTGTTTCTCAATGGAGTCAGCAGAGCGCTTTTATGCGCTGGCGGGTGCGGCAGTGCTTGCTTGGGCGGCCGACTTGGTCCTGCGCCCCGTGGTTAACCTGCCCACCGATTGGTATCGGCTAAGAACGGTGTTAACGCTAGGCCTTGCAGCAAGCCTTTGTGCCGGCGGACTCTCCGTTCCCTAGGCGCGAGAAAAAAAGGAGGGAGAAATCCGATGTATAGAGTTGTCGCATTCGATGCTTACGGAACACTCTTTGATGTGTACTCCATTACTGAGCTTGCCGAGGAGCTGTTTCCTGGTCAGGGCCAAGCATTGGCAGTGATGTGGCGTGATCGGCAGGTGGACTACACCCGACTGGTGACGCTGAGTGATCCAAGCCCCACCGGCAGTCGGCACTATGTGTCTTTCTGGGACCTGACCGTGCTCTCGCTTCGATATGTATGTAAGCGATTGGGGCTGACCCTTCATGCAGAGGCAGAGGGGCGCCTGATGGGACAGTACGCAGGGCTTAAGGCCTTTGATGACGCGGCAGAGGTCTTGGGGATCCTCAAGGGCAGGGGCCTCGCAACGGCCATACTCTCAAACGGCAATGCATCCATGCTCTTGGAGGTGGTGCGGAGCAATGGCCTTTCTGAGGCCATCGACAGGGTGGTGAGCGTGGAGGCTGCTCGACTCTTCAAGACCGCGCCGCAGGCGTATGAGCTTCTCTTGAAGGAGTTTCCCGTCAAAAAAAGCGAGATTCTTTTTGTCTCGAGCAACGCCTGGGATGCGCTGGCAGCCAAGTGGTTTGGCTTTGATGTCTTCTGGGTGAATCGCGCCAGCCAACCCTTTGAAGAAATTGGCCAGCCCCCCGACTACGAGGGAACATGCCTGCTTGACGTCTTGCAGGCTTGCTGAGGGCTCGATTTCGACGGGATGATCATGGTTAATGCCCTTTCTCAATACGCAACCGGGAGCGGATCGAGCGATCGCCAGAGATACCAAGTTGCAACGCTCCTATAAGGTTCCCAGGCCGCAGACACCTCTCGGACCATGGCTTTACTCACGGGTTCATCGGCAAAGTAGTTTTTTCGGATGCCGTTGATGAGGCCCACATCGTCGATCGGCAAGACATTGGGCCGCAAGAGGTGGAAGATAAGGAACATCTCGGCAGTCCAGCGACCGATGCCTCGGACAGCCAGAAGCTCAGAAATGATTTCCTCATCGTCCATCCCTGGCCAGTCAGCAATTTGAAGTTCGTCCGAGTCGAAGGCTCGCGCCAGATCCATGAGGTACTCCACCTTGCGAGCCGATAAGCCGGCTGCGCGCATGTCTTGTGGGCTGAGGGCCAACACCCCTGATGGTGAGAGCTGGGCAGTCAGCGCTGCGAATCGGTCCCACACTGATTGGGCCGCCTTCACCGATATTTGTTGCCCCACGATGCTTCGGGCAAGGGTGACAAATGCGTCGCCGCGAGACTGAAGGTGCGCGTCTCCGAGCCGCGGAATGAGACGCCGCATGACCAGGTCGTTTTTGATGAGGACTCCACGGGCCTCATCCCAGAAATATGGCTTCACGCAGCCCTCCGACGAGACTACCTCACCTCGAGTTGCGCGACCTTGCCAGACTTGACGATAGAGCCGATGGCCGCCATCGTTGCCTGCTCCATACCTCGGAACCCGTGCTGGGTGAGGGCGTTACAGGCATCGCCTGTGAATCCGGTACCTCCAAACACAGCAATGAGTGGGGCAGCAAACTTTTCGGAGATGCGCTTTGCCCCAGAGAAAGTCGTTAAGGAACAGGGGTCGTCAACGTGGTGGACCAAGAACTGCGGCACGCCTGAGCGTCGATAGTCGAAGTCCGCGAGTTCTCGATAAGAGCGCGGTGCGTAAGGCTCGGTAATGCTCGCGGTATGAATTGCTCCTGCATAGTCGCTCGGGCCATAAATTGGCATGAATGATGATGAGATGGTTCCCATACTGGTCCCGATGAGCCACACCTGCTCAATGCTTGGGTGATTCTTCCGCACTAGGTCAATGAGTTTTTGGACGTCCTGCTGTCGGTTTGCAGATGCCTGATAGGAGCTGGAGCAGTAATCTCCACTCTCGGAGTGACAGTCAACCAAAAGGGTTGCAATCTTGTCGTCCGCAAGGTGCCGCCGAGAGCGAATTAAGAAATTTCCCGACAATTTGGAACTCTGCATGACCCCCTCGGACACGACCGGCCTCACCACGGACGGGTAGCCCGGAAGGAGCACGGCGAGCCTTGTGTGACGGCTCGTCCCTTTCCGAATAGACAAGACGCCCTGTTGGACTTTGCTTCCGTCGAGGGTTACGGAGACTAGTTCCTCGGAGAGGCCCTCTGTATGTGCAGGCACCGCCTGAGCGTGGACTGCTGAGCCAAGCGCAAAAAGCGTCAAGAGCAGGATGAACTTCATCGGAGGTAAACCAGTCTAATTTGGGCGCATGAGCAGCCCCGCGGTTGCAGCGATTTGCGCCGGAGAGACCAAGGCCAACGCAAAGTGCAGCCAGTCGACATGTTGAGAAATGATGGACTCGACGGGTGTTGGAATCCCGACCTAACCGCCGTGTCCCTTAATGTAGGTCTCTAAAAACTTAATCTGGTCGCCTTGGTGCTCAATGATGCTTTTCACCATGTCTCCGACCGAGACGATGCCAACCACCTTGTCGGCTTCTACAACGGGAAGGTGCCTAATGTGTTTGTGGACCATGATGGCCATGCACTCGTCTAACGAGTTTGACAGGCTGACTGTGAGCGGATTCCTCGTCATGACCTCTGACACCAGCACCTGTTTTGGGTTGTTGTGCGGCAACAGCACTTTGATTGCGCAGTCCCCCTGAGACACGATGCCAACTAACTTGCCATCGTCGATGACCAGAATAGCCCGCACTCGGTGATCGCGCATGAGGATGAGCACGCTCTCGACGGGGTCTGAAGGCCTCACAGAGAAGATTGTGTGCGGTTTTCTATCGATACATTGTTTTACGGTAGTCATAAGCGGATGGTCCTCGTCTCATCAACGTTTTCACTAGCCTACAACACTCCTAGCGGCCTGTAGTTAACAAGTAATTAAGTGCCAAGCACCTGCCCTCACAAAAGTCAGGGTCTGGTCATGGGCAGACCCTGCTCATGAAGTGTCCTAAATCAGGATAGCAAAAGAGTGGACCCTCAAGTCGAGAGGGTGAGGTTGATGAAGACCTGACAAATTTAGCCCTCAGGAACAACTACAGGTAGCCCAAACTCATCCGTATGACCGGATGGATTTGCCTCCACAGATTGGTCAGGGGGTAGCTCAATCTTGTAGTGTCGGCGCAGGATATCCGAAATCTGCTCATAGCAGACCCCCATGCGAACGACCTGCATGGTCTCGAAGTTTATGAGCGTGGCCGATCTCCGATACATGTGGTATTTCCTAAGACCGTAATCAATGATGACATCTGCGATGCTCGTTAGCTCGGGTTGAATATCTTCGACCCTGAATTTTGTCCCAGTTCCAGTGAGGTTTGCCGACGAGCCGAAGAGGGGGTGGACCTCCTCTCGACTCAGGCGGGTTATTTCGGCATGGAAGGGCCCCGCATTGACGAGCATAGCGAGCGTCCCACCGGCAGTGCTGGCAGCGAGTGCATTTGGATCGATTTTTTTCATCAAAGGGTGATCTTGACGATACGTTGCTATTGGCCCCAAGGGAAGGTTGTAATCTTGCGTGATCACGTCAACCATCTCCTGCCCGCGAGAATCTAGGACATGAAGCTCTCTTTGGGTTTCAAGATCGCAGATTAGGGCGTTCCGCTTGTGTCCACCCCTTTGCTTTGCGTTGAAAATTTTATTCAATCCCTCACGCGAACCGCTGATCATGGTGTAGCCGACATCCACTGGGAAAATTGCAATCCCACCAGCCTTGACAATATCAAAGGTTTTCCGTGCATCGTGCTTAATATTCAATCTGGACATACAGATCCTTTCGGCTTTTGGAACACTACTGAGGTTTTATGTCGAGACTCTTGAAGATGGGAACCCATCTGTCGAACTCCTTTTGCAGCGACTCAGTTGATTCCTCAGATTGTGAAAACTGTGGTTCAAATCCGAGATTCTCCAGTTCGGCACGGTATTGCTTATTTGCAAAAAGCTCTGCAAAACTAGCCTCAAGTTTCTTAACCACGGGCTTAGGCGTTTTACTGGGCACGAAAACAAGATAGCGGGAACTCACCTCAACATTCGGAATGCCGCTCTCTGCTAGAGAGGGGACGTCTGGTGCTAGCGTCGTTCTCTTCGGGCTTATGACCGCCAAAATCTTGACCTTGCCTGTTTGGGCATAGGGCTGAACCTGAGACAGAGTGAACATGCCGATATCCACGTGGCCTGCAATCGTGTCGGTTAAAGCTGGGCCATTCCCTTTGTAGGGAACCTCGTTTACCTCGATACCTGCTCTGACTCTAAAAATCATGGCTGCGAGATCGTGTGGGGAACCAGCTCCGGAGGTAGCGAGAGCTAGCTGGCCTGGATTCTTCTTCGCGTAAGCGATCAACTCTCGCACGTCCTTGGCGGGAAAGTTGGCCCTTGCGACAAGAACGATTGGCGCTGACGCGAAAGGGGAGATGGGAGTGAGATCCTTTCGAACATCAAACGAAGTCTTAGAGAACAGCAATGGAGCGATGACGATGGTGTCAGTGTTGACTAAGAGCGTGTAGCCGTCTGGATCTGAGCGAACAACTGCCTCTGTACCAATTGTGCTCCCAGCACCACCTTTGTTTTCGATAACTATCGGCTTATTGAGGACCGTTGTCAGGTGCTTTGACATCAGTCTTGTAGAAATGTCAGTGCCGCCCCCAACCGAATAGGGAATGACCACCTTCAAAGGCTTATTCGGATAAGCTTGGGCCGAGGAGCGATCGGGGAAAAGTAGCGCGATGCTGGCGAGAAGGAGACAGCAGGCCTTAAGACTACTCACGGAAAAGTTCATGAAAATCCTCGGACATGTAGAAGTGAAAGAGCAGGAAAAGAACTCGTTTTATTGCGGAGCATGATCTAAGGGGATGTGCGACCGAACGAGCCCTCAAGTGACGAGCTCTCCGCCTTCAACGGATAAGGGCCCGACAGCTCTCAAGGTGGAGAAGATTTCGTTTCGATCGGAACAAGCCCTTAGTCCAACCATCTGAGATGTCAACGTTACGCGCAACAACATGCCCGTGCGAGCTAGGAAAACCCTCACAAGATGTGTAGGCCAAAAACTGGCTCTCATATGGCGGGATTTGCAAGGGAGTTTTCAGTTAGCAGTCCGCGGCTAGGGCCGTGGAATGCCTTACCGCCTTCTCCGACAGACCCCGCTCCCAAACTGTCCTGAATCACTACTTTATTCCTTGGAATGAGAGTAAAAAGATGGATTGCCTTTGGGGTGCAAGCCGTCTGCTTGATCTATTGTCTAAACCATGTGACCGGTATAGGCTGACTCTCTTCGTGGCTTGGGGGCGGATCGAACCACCAACACGAGGATGCCAGATCCTGTAAAGAAGGCGGCTTCTCTCTAAAGCTTGTCAATCAGGTCTAGGGCTACGTAATCTAGAGAGCGGTTATCAAACTAAAGTTTAGGAGCACCCAATGAAACTTCATTCCTTACTGTTTACAGGCGTATTTTTGACCTTCTCAAGTCATCTGGCCTTTGCACAGTCCGTTGACTTTGTTGAGCCCAAAAACGGCGCAACCGTTACCAGCCCCTTCAAAGTGGTGTTTTCGGTAACGGGAATGACCGTTAAGCCCGCAGGCGATATGACCGCCAACACGGGTCATCATCACTTACTGGTTAATGCGGACAATGTTCCAAATGGAGCGGTGATTCCAGCTGATGAAAAACACATTCACTACGGTAAAGGTCAAACCGAGGCTGAAGTAAAGCTTCCTCCAGGAAAGTATAAGCTCACCATGCAGTTTGCAAATGGTGCCCACCAGTCATATGGCCCTCAACTATCTAAATCGATTGATGTAGTAGTTAAGTAGTCAGCCGAGTCTGGCCGGGTAGGCGCTGGAGTTCGTTCTGAGCACAGCATAGGTTTTGGAGAATCTTCGATAAAGCGGTAACCCAATGGCAAGCTCTTTGAGTAGCTGACTTTCGGTCTATCCACTCCTGACGCTTGCTGCCGTCACTTTTGTCGCAGCTGCATGTGGAGAGGATCGTGTAAGCAATCACTATTTCTCTTGCTCAGGAATTGCTTTGTTCCACACGAATGAAGCCTGCCGACGAAATCTCCTTAGTGAGAATGAAGTCCGATTCACTTTAGTGATGACTGAGAAATCGGTTCTTTTGGACGATAGTCCTTGCATTGGGGAGCTTCAGAAGAAGACCCTCTCTCAAGTTAACGACGATGGAATTCAGCGTGATTTTGAGATTCGGTGGAGGCGATCTGACGGGGCCGAGATGCTCGGTGATTTCGTCATTAAGAAAACTTCGGGGGAGTTTGGTTTGGGCGTTGTTCCCGCGGGGGTTGATGCCCCGCGGCCTCTGGGCTTTTTGATATCCATTGGCGGCTTTTGTAGAGAAGTCCAGCCAGCCGTCCGCGGTTAAGGTCAGGGGTCCTCCCTTAACCACCCCCTGCCCACAAGCAGACCCTGCCCAAAACCACACAAAAGTAGTTAACTTTTTAGTTAACTACTTTTTGCTGGGGTCTAGAGTGAAAGCCCATCGCTAGGTCTTTGAATACAAAGAGGGCAGGGTGGTGGACGCGAAGGGTTTCGAACCCCTGACCCCTGCCGTGTGAAGGCAGTGCTCTACCACTGAGCTACGCGTCCTAGGTGGCAAAAGTCTAACTGAGGCCTCATTTTGGCACCGATTGCGCTTGTCATATTGCCCGACTAGATTCGGAGGTTCTTCGACCAGACGCGCCTTCCGGGGGTCACCATGCTGTATCTCATGCAAAGCGCGATGGCTGCGATGTCCACCCCTACTCGGCAGGGGATGCGTCTCGCACGGGCCATCCTCAATCACCCGCAAAATCAATTCGGGCAGTCGCCTGCGGGCAGGGATGTGGCTGCCTGGCTCTCGGTTTTTGACCATCTGGGTGGTATGCATCATCGGCCGGCATGGAAACTTGACCACGTCACCAAAGATGGAAAAGAAGTGCCCGTGCAGGCCAAGCGCGTGCTCAAGCGCGCCTATTGCGAGTTGACTCACTTTGAGCGCGAGGGCGGGGCTAAGGGCCTGCCCAGAGTGCTCATCGTCGCCCCCATGTCCGGACACTTCGCCACCCTGCTTCGCGGCACCGTTGAGGCGCTGCTGCCCGACCACGATGTGTACATCACCGAGTGGCTGGACTGTAAGCACATCCCCAAAACCGAGGATCGCTTTAACCTGAACGACTTCATCGACTACCTCGTGGACTTTCTGCACTTTCTGGGTCCGCGCACCCACCTGCTTGCAGTCTGTCAGCCAACGGTGGCCGCTCTCGCTGCCACGTCCATCATGGCCGACTGGGGTGATCGCTGCCAGCCCATGTCTATCACTCTCGTGGCGGGTCCCATCGACACGCGTGTGAACCCCACCGCCGTCAATGAATTCGCTTCCGCTCAAGATCTCACCTGGTTTAAAGACAATCTCATTCAGGTGGTTCCGCCCCCCTTCTTGGGAATGGGTCGTCGCGTCTACCCGGGCTTTATCCAGCTCAATAGCTTTATGGCCATGAACATGGATCGGCACAAGCGCTCAATCTCTGACATGCACGATTCTCTGGTTGCCGGTGACCAGGAGACACACGATCGGCGACAGGCCTTTTACGACGAATACCTCTCGGTGATGGACCTGCCCGAGGACTTCTATCTTCAGACCATCGAGGCCGTATTCCAGTCCCATGCATTGCCCATGGGCAAGATGATGAGTCGCTGGCACGCGGTCGACCCCAGCCACATTCGAAAGCCCTACCTGTTTGTTGTGGAGGGCGAGGCCGATGACATCTGCGGCGTGGGCCAGACTCAGGCAGCCCTCCATCTCACCACCAACCTGCCCGACAAGCACAAGAAGTATCTGTTGGTGAAGGGAGTGGGTCACTACGGCACCTTCAATGGCCGCGTTTTTCGCGAGACCATCGCCCCTCAGATCAAAACCTTCATCGAAGATGCAGAGCATCACGTGAACGTTCACTAAAAGCCAAGGCACCCTATGTCCATTGCTCAAGTACCCCAAATCACCGGTCAGACCTCGGCCCAGCAGGCCGCCTCCCAGCCGAGCCCACTCGACACGGCAGAGAGGCTCTACTGGCAGATGCTGCCCAATTGGGCGCTGGTCAACCAACTCTCAGAGGAGTCTCAGCGTCGATCTGCACACGGCTTTCAAGTGCTGCAGGCTGAGCTCGAAAAGATGGGAGAGACGGCTGTGCGTGCTGTCGAGAGCAACAACCTGCAAGAGCTCTACACGCTGCCGGCGCAGGCCTTTGGCCTCTGGGTGAACATGGCCCATCTGGGCCTTGAGGCAGCCGTCGGTGCGGGAGAGGCCGTGCGTCATTATCAAGAGCAGATGCAGCAGCGGCTCACCCCGAGCGCGAGCGACCGCTAAACTTGGGGGCATGCGCCCCGTTCGAACTCGTTTTGCCCCAAGCCCAACGGGCTATCTGCATGTGGGCGGTGCGCGCACCGCCCTCTATTGCTGGGCCTTTGCTCGGCACCATCAGGGCCGTTTCATTCTGCGGATTGAAGATACGGACCTTGAGCGGTCCACCCCTGAGGCCGTTCAGGCCATTCTCGATGGCATGAGCTGGCTGGGTCTCACGCCCGATGAGGGTCCGTTCTACCAGATGCAGCACATGGACCAGTACCGCGCTGTGATTGCCCAGATGCTGCAGGATGGATCAGCCTACACCTGCTATTGCTCGCCCCAGGAGCTCGATGCCATGCGCGAGGAGCAGCGCGCCAAGGGACTCAAGCCTCGGTACGATGGCCGCTGGCGCCCAGAGCGCGCCAAGGCACTCGGGCTTGAGCCGCCTGATGGCGTGATGCCGGTCGTGCGATTTCGGAATCCCGATGACGGTGTGGTGAGCTGGGAGGACGGCGTCAAGGGCGCGATCAGCATTGCCAATTCGGAACTCGATGACCTCATCATCGCTCGAGGAGACGGCACCCCCACCTACAACTTCTGCGTGGTGGTGGATGACTGGAAGATGCAGGTGAGCCACGTCATTCGCGGGGATGACCACATCAACAACACGCCGCGTCAGATCAACATTCTCAAGGCTCTGGGTGCTGAGCTTCCCTCCTATGCACACCTGCCCATGATTCATGGGCCCGATGGTGAGAAGCTCTCAAAGCGGCACGGTGCCGTCTCGGTGATGCAGTACGAGGAAGATGGCTACCTGCCCGAGGCCTTGCTTAATTACCTCGCGCGCCTGGGCTGGAGCCATGGCGATGATGAGATTTTCTCCATGCAGCAGTTCATTGATTGGTTCACCCTCGATCACTGCAGTCGCTCCGCAGCCCAGTTCGACTTTGAGAAGCTTCGTTGGCTTAACAATCACTACCTGCGCCAGCGCGATGGCGAGTGGCTCGCGCAATCGATCGCGCCGCGCGTGCGCGCAGAGGGCCTCTCAATCGATGGGGGGCCACCACTCGCAGCCGTCTGCGACCTACTCAAGGACAGGGCGCATACCTTGGAGGAGTTAGCCGAGGAGGCTGCCATGTTTTATCTGGTTCCCCACCCCGATGCTGCACTTCTGCAGGAGCGTCTGGCCGAGCCCGTGCCCCAGGCGCTCAGAGACTTGGCGGCCCGGCTGCCTGAGTCCTTCGACCCCTCGGCTGCCTCTGCTCTCATGAAAGAAGTTCTCGCCTCCCATGGGCTCAAGATGCCTCAGCTCGCAATGGCGCTTCGCGTAGTCCTGCTCGGTCGAACCGAGACGCCATCCATCGACAAGGTGCTTGCCGTGCTCGGGGGCGCCCTGGTTCAAGAAAAGATCCAGCGGGCGCTTGAGGGCAGGGGATAAACTGCGGCCTATGTCAGGAAACACCTTCGGCCACCTCTTTTGCGTCACCTCCTTTGGCGAGTCGCATGGCCCAGCCATTGGATGTGTGGTGGATGGCTGCCCACCGGGGCTCGCCCTCTCAGAGGCGGACATCCAGCCTGAGCTCGATCGTAGGCGCCCTGGAACCAGTCGCCATGTCACCCAGCGCCAAGAGTCAGACAGGGTCGAGATTCTCTCTGGGGTCTTTGAGGGCGAGACGACGGGCGCACCCATTGCCCTTCTTATTCGCAATGAAGATCAGCGCAGCAAAGACTATGCGGACATTGCCCAGAGCTTTCGTCCGGGCCATGCCGACTACACCTACTGGCACAAGTATGGTGTGCGCGATTACCGAGGCGGAGGCCGCTCCTCGGCCCGTGAGACTGCTGTGCGAGTGGCGGCAGCGGCCATCGCCAAGAAATGGCTCTCACTCAAACACGGCATCAGGATTCGTGGCCACATGAGCCAGGTTGGCGAGCACTTCATCGCGTTTGAGGACTGGTCGCACGTTCCCAATAATCCTTTTTTCGCACCAAACGCCTCCCAGATTGAATTGCTTGAGGCCTACATCGACAGCCTTCGAAAGGCTGGTGACTCCTGCGGAGCGCGCATTCACGTGGAGGCCACGGGCGTGCCCGTTGGCTGGGGTGAACCCGTCTTCGATCGGCTGGATGCAGACATTGCGCACGCCATGATGGGCATCAATGCCGTGAAGGGCGTCGAGATTGGTGCTGGCTTTGCGAGCGTCTCGCAGCTGGGATCGCAGCATGGCGATGAGCTCACGCCCCAGGGCTTTGTTGGTAACAACGCAGGCGGCGTGTTGGGTGGGATCTCAACGGGCCAGCCCATCACCGTGAATATTGCGATTAAGCCCACCTCCAGCATTCGCACGCCCCGCCGGTCGATTGATATCCAGGGTCAGCCGCTCATGGTGGAGACCCTTGGCCGCCACGACCCCTGCGTGGGCATTCGCGCTACACCCATTGCCGAGGCCATGCTGGCCCTTGTCCTCATGGACCATGCGCTGCGGCATCGCGCCCAGAATGCGGAGGTCATTGTCGCCACGCCTCGCATCGCTGGCGCCGCGCCAAAGGAATGAACCCTGTAAGGCGAGTCTCGCTCTTTTTTGCGACCTACTTTGCCTACGTCGGACTCTTCTCTCCCTACCTCTCGCTCTGGCTAAACGGCCGCGGCTTTTCTCCTTCAGAAATTGGTGTGTTGCTCTCGCCCATGCAGTGGGCGAGGGTGGTGGGTCCACCGGCCTGGGGAGCGTTGGCTGATCACGTTGCAGCACCCCGGGTGCCTCGCATCATTCAGCTTGCCGCATTGGCCGCCCTCTTGAGTGCCGGTCTCTTGCTGCTGGACTGGTCGTTCTGGGGGCTCTTTGCAGTGCTCTGCCTCATTAGTTTTTTCTTAAGTGGGCAGGTTCCCATTGCGGAGTCGCTTGCCATGCAGGCCAGCCGTGGCGACATGGGGCTCTATGGCCGCATGCGTGTGTGGGGGTCGAGTGGCTTTATTTTGGCTGTGGTGCTGGGCGGACTCTGGCTCGATGCGATGGGCACGCACGTGCTGCCTGCAAGTCTCATGCTGGTGCTCGCCCTGGTGGCCATCAGCGCGCTCTGGCTACCCGAGCGCGAAGTGCACGATCTTGCGCCCCGATCGGGGGCGCTGCGCGAGACCCTCTCTGAAAAGCGCGTGCGCCTTTTTTTGCTTGCCTCTTTTTTGATGGTGCTGGCCCACGCACCCCTCTACACGCTCTTCTCGCTGTGGCTTGAGCATCAGGGCTACTCGCGAACAGAGATTGGCCTGCTCTGGATGCTTGGGGTGCTCGCCGAGATCGTCTTCTTTCGCATTCAGCGCCCGCTCTTTGAGCGCTGGGGCCTCTCGTTTACCTGGCGATTGAGCTTTCTTGTTGCAGCCCTACGGTTTGGCCTGGTGGCGCTCTCGGGAGGTAGTCTGGCCATCATTCTGCTCACTCAGCTGATGCATGCCGCCACCTTCGGTGCGCACCACAGTGCCTCGATGGCGCTCGTTCGAGAGTGGTTCCCCGCCCAGGCCCAGGCGCGAGGACAGGCCCTCTACACCATGGCCTCCTACGGTCTTGGGGGCTCTCTGGGCGGCATGGCCGTGGGCTGGGTCTACGAGGCCATCTCGCCCGAGGCTGCGTTCATGTCAGCATCGGTGGCTGCCGGCTTGGGCTGGTGGGTGGCCTCAAGGGCATCTCGGCTCGGGGCGCCAGGGGCCCGGGAGGCCGGCCTCGCGGCATAATGACGGTTTCGTTTCAGTCCTCGGAATAAGCCCATGAGCTCAGCATCGACCCTCTACGACAAGCTCTTTGACGAGCATGTGGTGACGCGCCAAGACGATGGCACCTGTCTCCTCTATATCGATCGACACTTGGTTCACGAGGTTACGAGTCCGCAGGCCTTTGAGGGCCTTGAAATGGCGGGTCGCCCGCTTTGGCGCAATTCGGCCAACCTCGCAGTGGTCGATCACAATGTGCCGACCACCGATCGCTCGCATGGCATCGCAGACCCGGTCTCGCGCCTTCAGGTCGAGACGCTCGATGACAACACCAAGAAGTTCAAGATCGCCTACTTCAACATCGCCGATCGCCGTCAGGGCATCGTTCATGTCATTGGCCCTGAGCAGGGCGCCACGCTCCCGGGCATGACGGTGGTCTGTGGCGACTCGCACACGAGCACCCATGGCGCACTTGGCTGTCTGGCCTTTGGTATTGGAACCTCCGAGGTGGAGCATGTCTTGGCCACGCAGTGCATCCTCATGAAGAAGGCCAAGAATATGCTCGTGCGCGTAGAGGGCACGCTCGGGCCAGGAGTCACAGCGAAAGACATCGTGCTGGCGGTGATTGGGAAGATTGGCACGGCTGGAGGCACCGGTCATGCCATTGAGTTTGGCGGCAGCACGATTCGTGCACTCTCCATTGAGGGCCGCATGACCATTTGCAATATGGCCATTGAGGCGGGTGCGCGCGCCGGGCTTGTGGCCGTTGACGACACCACCATCTCTTACATCAAGGGCCGGCCCCTCGCCCCAACGGGCTCTGCGTGGGATTCGGCGCTGACTTACTGGAAGACCCTTCACTCCGATGAGGGCGCACACTTTGACCGGGTGGTGGAGTTGCGCGCCGAAGACATCGCTCCTCAGGTCACCTGGGGCACATCCCCCGAGATGGTCTTGCCCGTGGGCTCTCGGGTGCCCAGCCCCCAAGACCAGAGCGATCCGGCCATCGTGGACAACATGCAGCGCGCGCTGACCTATATGGCCCTCAAACCCAACACGGCACTCACGGACATCGCAGTCGACAAGGTTTTCATCGGCTCCTGCACCAACTCGCGCATTGAAGACATGCGTGCGGCGGCCGCAGTGATCAAGGGCCGCAAGAAGGCACCTTCCGTGAAGCTTGCGCTCGTGGTGCCGGGCTCCGGCCTTGTAAAGGCACAGGCCGAGGCCGAGGGTCTTGATGAGATTTTTAAAGCCGCTGGTTTTGAGTGGCGTGAGCCGGGGTGCTCCATGTGCCTTGCCATGAACGCAGACCGCCTAGAGCCCGGTGAGCGTTGCGCCTCCACCAGCAATCGCAACTTCGAGGGTCGCCAGGGCGCGGGAGGTCGCACGCACCTCGTGTCGCCTGCCATGGCTGCAGCCGCAGCGATTGCGGGCCACTTTGTCGACGTGAGGAGCTTTTAATGAAGCCACTAACCGTTCACGAGGGATTGGTCTTGCCGCTTGACCGAGCCAATGTCGATACCGATGCCATCATCCCCAAGCAGTTCTTGAAATCAATTAAGCGCTCAGGGTTCGGGCCACACCTCTTTGATGCCTGGCGCTATACCGACGAGGGTCAGCCTGGCATGGACTGCAGCAAACGACCACTCAACAAGGACTTTGTTCTAAACCAACCGCGGTTTAAGGGTGCAAGCATTCTCTTGGCTCGGCGCAACTTTGGATGTGGGTCCTCGCGCGAGCACGCCCCCTGGGCCCTTGAGGATTACGGCTTTCGAGTGCTCATTGCACCTTCTTACGCCGATATCTTTTTTAACAACTGCACCAAAAACGGCATCCTGCCCATTGTGCTCTCCGAGGAGGATGTCGATGCGCTCTTTGGGCTTGCCGAGCAGCCGGGGTTTTCGCTCACCGTGGACCTCTCGGCCCAGACGCTCAAGTCGCAAGACGGCGCCTTTGAGCGCGAGTTTGAGGTCGATCCATTTCGAAAGCACTGCCTGCTGCATGGCCTTGACGACATTGGCCTGACCCTTCAGAAGGCTCAACTCATCAAGGACTACGAGGCCAGGCGTCTGGCCGAGAAGCCCTGGCTGTCGCCCGATCTGCATCGGTCCTTGCAGAGCACATGAAGCGGCTCCATATCGCTGTCTTGCCAGGCGATGGGATCGGCCCGGAAATTACCGCCCAGGCGGTTCGCGTGCTGGAGCGGCTTGCTGAGCAGGGCCGTTTTCATTTGGAGCTTGAGCATGCTGCCGTGGGCGGGGCGGGCTATCGGGCCTCGGGCCATCCGCTGCCTGAGAGCACGCTTGCGGTGGCGAGGTCTGCCCAGGCCATCCTCTTTGGAGCGGTGGGTGACTTCTCTCTTGACCACCTGCCACGGGAGCTGCGCCCCGAGCAGGCCATTTTGGGGCTGCGCAAGAACCTAGAACTCTTTGCCAATCTTCGCCCTGCTTCGATTTTTCCTGAGCTGCTTGGAGCCTCCACCCTGCGACCCGAGGTGGTGCAGGGCATGGATTTGCTCATTGTTCGAGAGCTCACGGGTGACATCTACTTTGGCCAACCCCGAGGCATTCGGGTGCTCGAGGGTGGCGAGCGAGAGGGCTTTGACACCATGGTCTATCGCGAGAGCGAGATCGTTCGCATCGGGCATGTGGCTTTTCAGGCTGCGCAAAAGCGAAGCCGCAGGCTCTGCTCTGTTGACAAGGCCAATGTGCTGGAGACCACCCAGCTCTGGCGCGAGGTGATGACAAGCCTGGGCAAGGCCTATCCCGATGTCGAGCTCTCTCATATGTATGTCGACAACGCTGCCATGCAGCTGCTTAAGAATCCGCGCCAGTTTGACGTGATGGTGACGGGCAATATGTTTGGCGACATTCTCTCGGATGAGGCCTCCATGCTCACGGGCTCCATTGGCATGCTTCCTTCGGCCTCCCTTGACGCGAATAACAAGGGCCTCTACGAGCCCATTCATGGGTCAGCGCCAGACATCGCCGGCAAGGACCTCGCCAACCCTCTGGCAACCATCCTTTCTGCGGCGATGATGCTCCGCTACACTTTCGCCCTTTCTGAAGAGGCGCTGCTCATCGAGCGCGCAGTTGCTCAGGTGCTCGCATCCCACCTGGCAACGGGAGATATCTATCGAGATGGCTGTCGGCGGGTCGGCACGCAGGCGATGGGAGATGCGGTCGTGGAGGCATTGCAATGAAAAAGGTGGGTCTGGTCGGCTGGCGCGGGATGGTGGGATCGGTGCTCATGCAGCGAATGCAGGAGGAGGCGGACTTCGCCCTCATCACACCAACGTTCTTCTCCACCTCCAATGCGGGCTCCGCGGCCCCGACCATGGCTGGGCATGGCGGCACGCTGCTTCCTGCTGGCGACCTTCAGGCGCTTTCATCTCAAGACATCATCATCAGCTGTCAGGGCGGTGACTACACCAAGGAAGTCTACGGACCGCTTCGAGCGCGCGGGTGGAAGGGGCACTGGATTGATGCGGCCTCCACGCTTCGAATGCAGGATGAGGCGGTCGTCATCCTGGATCCAGTCAACCGTCCGGTCATTGATGCCGCCTTGAGCAAGGGGATGAACACCTGGGTGGGGGGCAACTGCACGGTCAGCCTCATGCTCATGGCCATGGGCGGACTCTTTCGCGCTGGGGTTGTGGAGTGGATGTCTGTCATGAGCTATCAGGCGGCCTCAGGCGCCGGAGCCCAGAACATGCGTGAACTTCTGGAGCAGATGGGTGCCCTGCACGCAGCAGTGGCCAAGGAGCTGCAAGACCCCGCCTCGGCCATTCTCGATATCGACCGCAAGGTCAGTGAGGCCCTCAGGGGACCTGGCCTGCCTGTTGAGAATTTTCGCGGCGTACCCCTGGCCGGCTCCCTGATTCCGTGGATCGATGTGCCGGTGGAGCATGGCCAGACGCGTGAAGAGTGGAAGGCCGGTGCAGAGGCCAACAAGATTCTGGGCCACGCCCCATTCCGCTCGAAGGGGTCCGTGCCCATCGATGGCATCTGTGTGCGCGTGGGGGCCATGCGATGCCATTCGCAGGCCGTTACCGTCAAGCTCACCCGAGACCTTCCGATGAATGAGATTGAGTCACTCATTTCGGGCGCCAATGATTGGGTTCGCCTCATTCCCAATGAGCGCGAGGCCACAGAGCGTGAGCTCACGCCCGCGGCCATCAGCGGCAAGATGCATGTGCCTGTGGGCCGTGTTCGCAAGCTCGCCATGGGGCCGGAATACCTGGCCGCCTTCACCTGCGGAGATCAGCTGCTCTGGGGTGCGGCTGAACCCCTTCGACGGATGCTGCGCATCTTGCTATGAAGATCGCGTTGGGGCTGGCCTACGATGGCACCCACTTCAACGGGTACCAGACCCAGCCCCAAGGCAACACCATTCAAGACCATCTCGAGAGGGCTATCTGCGCCTTTCTTGAGGTGGGTAGCATCGAGACCGTGGCGGCCGGCCGCACCGATGCGGGGGTGCATGCCTCAGGCCAGGTGGTTCACCTGCAGACTGACATCGAGCGCCCCCTGTGGAACTGGGTTCGAGGGGTGAACACCTTCTTGCCCGCGAGCATTCGTGTGCGCTGGGCTGCTCCTGTGCCAGACGATTTTCATGCGCGCTTCTCCGCCCGCTCGCGCAGCTACACCTACACGCTTTTGAATGAACCGGTTGATTCGCCGCTTCATCAGCGCTTTGCCACCTGGGTCTTTCAGCCCCTGGACCACTCGCGCATGAACGCTGCTGCGCAGCTCCTCCTGGGTGAGCATGACTTCTCGGCGTTTCGCGCGGCAGAGTGCCAGGCAGCCTCACCGATTCGCATCCTCAGTCGCTGCGAGGTTCAGCGAGAGGGCTCCTTGGTTCGTCTGTTCATCGAGGGCAATGCGTTTTTGCATCACATGGTGCGCAATATTGTGGGGAGCCTGGTGGAGATCGGTCGTGGTGCCCAGCCTGTGGAATGGATGGGTCAGCTTCTGGCCAGTCAAGATCGAAGTGCCGCGGGCCGCACCTTCGCGCCACAGGGCCTCTGTCTCGTGTCTGTCGCGTACGATCACCCCTTCTTATGCGTACCCGAATCAAGTTCTGCGGCCTGACCCGTGAGGCTGACGTCGAAGCCGCTGCCGAGGTGGGGGCGGATGCGGTGGGCTTTGTCTTTTTTGAAAAGAGCCCCAGGGCCGTGTCTGCGGCCCGAGCCAAAGCACTCGCTCGACATGTCGCGCCCTGGATGTCGATTGTGGGTCTTTTTGTCAACGCAAGCGCCTCGCAGATCCGAGCCCTGGCCGACGAGGTGGGCCTCTCCCACGTACAGCTTCATGGCGACGAGACGCCTGAGCAGTGCATGCATCTGGGTCGTCCAGTCATTAAGGCTATTCGCATCGATGCACAAACCCAGGAGCCCGCGCTGGTAAAATCCATCCAGGCGTATGCGGACTGCGGTGCGCTCTTGTTTGACGCTGACAGTGAGGGTTTCGGGGGAAGCGGCCATTCGTTTGATTGGTCGCTCATCGCACCCCTTGCATCGAGTCTGAGAGGCCGTTGGGTCTTGAGCGGTGGGCTCCACGAACAGAGCGTCTCTCAGGCCATCGCGCTGCTTGCACCCCCTGCGCTCGATGTCTCTAGTGGCATCGAGTTGTTGCAGCAGGGCCAGACCGTCAAGGGCGTGAAAGATGCCCAGAGAATGCAGGCCTTTATGCGCGCTGTGGCGCAGGCCGACCAAGAGAGGAATGGTGCATGAAGCCCAACGATCTGCCGTATAACTTCCCCGACGCGAAAGGCCACTTCGGCCCTTATGGCGGCAGCTTCGTCTCCGAGACCCTCTCTTTCGCGCTCGAGGAGTTGCGCAAGGCCTATGCGCAGACCCAGACCGACGCAGCCTTTCAGGCTGAGCTCGCCGACGAACTCAAACATTTTGTCGGCCGCCCAAGTCCCGTCTATCACGCCAAGCGTTGGTCGCAGATCCTGGGTGGGGCGCAGATCTATTTCAAGCGCGAGGACCTCAATCACACCGGCGCCCACAAGGTGAACAACACCATGGGGCAGGCGCTCCTGGCCCGTCGCATGGGCAAGCCTCGCGTCATCGCCGAGACCGGTGCGGGTCAGCATGGCGTGGCCACGGCCACGGTGGCCGCCCGCTTTGGCATGCAGTGTGTGGTCTATATGGGCGCCACCGACGTGGCGCGACAGGCTGCAAACGTCTATCGCATGAAGCTCTTGGGGGCCGAAGTGGTGCCGGTAGAGAGTGGCTCCAAGACGCTGAAGGATGCGCTCAACGAGGCCATGCGTGACTGGGTGACAAATGTCGAGAACACCTTCTACATCATCGGGACGGTGGCCGGCCCCCATCCCTATCCCATGATGGTGCGAGACTTCAACAGTGTTGTGGGCAAGGAGTGTCTCTGGCAGATGCCCGAACTCATTGGTCGCCAGCCCGACATGGTGGTGGCCTGTGTGGGCGGAGGCAGCAACGCCATGGGTATTTTCTATGACTACATTGCCCACCCGCAGGTGCAGCTCGTGGGCGTGGAGGCCGCAGGCGAGGGCATTGCCACGGGCCATCATGCAGCATCGCTGTCTGCCGGAACGCCAGGCGTCTTGCATGGCAATCGCACCTATCTTCTGCAGGATGCCGATGGCCAGATCGCAGAGACGCACTCGGTCTCTGCAGGGCTGGACTACCCGGGCGTGGGCCCTGAGCATGCTTGGCTCAAGGACACGGGCCGTGCCCAGTATGTGGCCATTGACGACCATGAGGCGCTGGAGGCGTTTCACACCTGCTGTCGCATCGAGGGCATCATCCCGGCACTCGAAACCAGCCACGCGCTGGCCTATGCGGCCAAGGTCGCGCCCTCGATGCCGCGTGAGGCGTCCATCCTTGTGAACCTCTCGGGTCGTGGCGACAAGGATATGCACACCGTGGCGCAGGCCGGCGGGCTGACGCTCTAGGTCATGTCGCGACTCGCTGCTCGTTTTGCTGAGCTGTCTGCTCAGGGGCGCAAGGCGCTCATCCCCTACATCACTGCAGGTGACCCGTCGCGCGAGCAGACCCCGGAGCTCCTGCGCACGCTTGCGCAGGCGGGGGCAGACGTCATCGAGCTGGGGGTGCCCTTTTCAGACCCCATGGCCGATGGCCCCGTCATTCAGCGATCCAGCGAGCGGGCGTTGGCGCGCGGCGTGCGCCTGCAGGACTGCCTGAACTGGGTGGCCGACTTTAGACGGACCAACGATCACACTCCCATGGTGCTGATGGGCTATGCCAATCCCATCGAGCGATACGGCCAAGAGGCCTTTGTGAGAGCGGCCTCACAGGCGGGTGTGGATGGTGTGCTGGTGGTGGACTACCCGCCCGAGGAGTGTGAGACCTTCGCGGCTAGCCTGCGCGCAGCGCATATCGACCCCATCTTTCTCTTGGCACCGACCTCCTCGGATGAGCGCATCGATCAGGTGGCGCGACTGGGGGGTGGCTACTTGTATTACGTCTCGCTCACCGGTGTGACGGGCGCATCCACGCTCAACGCGCAGGCGGTGGGTGAGCGGGTGGCCCATATTCGGGGCTATACCTCCCTGCCCATTGGCGTGGGCTTTGGCATCTCGGATGCGCAGTCAGCCTGTGCAGTCGCTCAAGAGGCAGATGCAGTGGTCATTGGCAGCGCGCTGATTCGTCTCATGGATTCGCATCACCAGCAGGGCACGCCCCCCATTGCGGCCGCCGAGCAGTTTGTTGCCTCCATTCGAAAGGCCCTTGATGCCCAGTTTCATGGAGTCCGCGCATGAGTTGGGTTGAGAAACTCCTTCCCCCGCGAATCCAACGCTCGGAGACTCGGCGCCGCAACGTGCCCGAAGGTCTGTGGCTCAAATGCCCCTCTTGCGATTCGGTGCTCTACAAAAACGACCTCGAAAAGAACCTGCAGGTCTGCCCTATCTGCAGTCACCACATGCGAATTCGTGCACGCCTGCGACTCGATCAGCTGCTTGACGCAGAGGGTCGAAGCGAAATCGGTCAGGACGTTCGCCCCATCGACAGTCTGAGCTTCAAAGACAGCCGTCGCTACCCGGAGCGCCTGGCCGAAGCGCAGGCTCAGACAGGCGAGTCCGATGCGATGGTGGTGATGAGCGGCCGCATCAAGGCTGTGCCCGCCGTGGTGGCCTGCTTTGAGTTTGAGTTCATGGGTGGCTCCATGGGATCGGTGGTCGGAGAGCGTTTTGTTCTCGGGGTCGAGACAGCACTTCAACTCGGCATCCCGTTCGTCTCCATCTCGGCCAGCGGCGGGGCCCGCATGCAGGAGGGGCTCCTCTCACTGATGCAGATGGCCAAGACCACGGGTGCGCTTGCCCAGCTCGCAGAGGCGCGGCTGCCCTACATCTCTGTGCTCACGGACCCCACCATGGGCGGCGTCTCCGCAAGCTTTGCCTTCGTTGCCGATGTCGTGGTGGCCGAACCCAAGGCCCTCATTGGTTTTGCGGGGCCACGCGTCATTGAGCAGACAGTGCGCGAGAAGCTGCCCGAGGGCTTTCAGCGCTCGGAGTTCCTGCAACAAAAAGGTGCTATCGATCGCATCATCGATCGCCGTCAGATGCGAGAGGAACTCTCCGAGATGCTGCTCATGCTAGGAGCCCAGAGGGTCAGTGCTTAGCCTGCAGGACTGGCTCGAGCGTCTCGAGTCGCGCGGCCGCGGGCATATCGATCTGGGCCTGTATCGCTGCGTGGCTGTGGCCCAGTCCCTGGGCCTGTGCGGCGCCTCCGGTGGTGTTGAACTGCCCTTTGCAGTGGCCGTGGTGGGAGGCACCAACGGCAAGGGATCGACCTGCGCGTTGATGGCAGCCATGGCCATCGAGTCGGGCTATCGCGTGAGCGTCTACTCCTCGCCGCACCTGCTTCAGTTTGAGGAGCGACTCACCCTCAATGGCGGGCTGAGCGAGGCCTCGGACTGGGCTCGGGCCATGAGTCTGGTTGAAGCAGCTGAGACCGCCTCTGGTCATACGCTCACTTATTTTGAATTTGTCACGCTCGCAGCCATTCAGATGGTGAAGGAGGCGGCCCCCGATCTGGCCATCTTTGAGGTGGGCCTTGGCGGCCGGCTCGATGCTGTCAACATCCTGCAGAGTGATGTGGCGGTGCTCACGTCCATTGATCTGGATCACCAGGCCTATCTTGGCGATACCCGAGAGAAGATTGGATGGGAGAAGGCTCACATTGCTCGGCCGGGTCGACCGCTCGTGGTGGGCGACCCCATGCCGCCCCAGACCGTGCTGCAGGTGGCCCAAGAGGTGGGCGCCGATGTCTGGCTTTTTGGCCGCGATTTCAACTATCAGGGCGACCGTCAGCAATGGAGCTGGTCTGGCCGCAGCAGCCGCCGCAATGCGCTGGCCTATCCGGCCCTGCGCGGAGTGAACCAGCTTTTAAATGCGTCTGCCGCCCTGGCTGCCCTGGCGGCTCTCCATCAGCGACTGCCCATTACCCAGGGCGGGGTTCGTCAGGGACTGGCATTGGCCAGTCTGCCGGGGCGCTTTCAGGTGCTTGCGGGCCGCCCCAGCGTGGTGCTTGATGTTGCCCACAATCCCCACGCGGCCGGTGCGCTCGCCTCTAATTTGGATCAGATGGGCTTTTTCCCTCAGACCGTAGCGGTGGTGGGGCTTTTGGCCGACAAGGACGCCACGGCGGTTTTTGAGCGCCTGATCAGTCGAGTGGACGCATGGTGTTTGGCTGGCCTGTCTGGCCCAGAGGTGGGCGCTCGGGCGCGCTCTGCGCAGGAGCTTGCAGATGTCTTGGAGGCGCTTGTGGCGGCCCAGCCNNCCCAGCCGAGCGGAGGCCGCCCCGGCCTTGGGCCAGCGCCCGTTTTTCTATTTCCCAGCCCAAAAGAGGCCCTCGAGAAGGCTGCTTCTCTGGTCGAGGCGAGTGATAGGATCGTCGTATTCGGGTCCTTCCACACCGTTGCCGCGGTCTGGGATGATGCCCATCGAATAGGTCTAGCCCCTCACGCACCCGATGCCCACTGAACTCGATTCAGATCAGGTTTTTGCCCCCCGCGCCTCGGGGGCCGACCCCATGGCCGAGCATAAACAGAAGGCGCGCTGGCGGTTTTTTGGGGCGGTGGGCTACTGCATTTTGGTTGGTGCGCTGGCCCTACAGGTTCTCAGGGACAAGCCGCGTCCCCTCTCGCAGGATTTCGTGGTGCTCATGCCCGTGCCGATGAGCGATCCGCCTGCTGACCCCAACGCCTCGCCTGCTGTTGCCCCCACTGCTGCGCCTGCGGCCACACCCGCGGCTACCCCCGCTGCTGCGCCTGCTGCGACACCTTCGGACTCCGCCCCCACCCCGCCAGCGGCCGTCGCCACTGAGCCCGCCTCGGCCACTCCTGCGGCCGACTCCTATTTCGTGCAGCTTGGGGCCTACAGTACGCGCCCGGCAGCAGACGCCGTCTGCCGACGTATGCAGTCCTCGGGCCATCGCTGCCTTATCTCAAGCGTGGGTGCGGGTGTGAGCGTGCTTTATCGCGTGCGTCTTGGGCCAATGGCCAAGGGCGAGGCCGAGGCGGTCAGGGCACGTGCCGGTCTTCAGGGCTATCAGGCCAGCGTTGTCCAGTAATGGGTAGCCTCACGTGGATCGACATCATCCTTCTGGTCTTGGTCTGCGCATCCATTCTTCTCTCGATGCTCAGGGGGCTTGTTCAGGAGATCGCCTCTCTAGGGGTCTGGGTCTTGGCTCTTGTGGGCGCAAGTCGTCTGGCCTCTACGGTGGGTGAGGCCTTTACCTTCGTTGAATCCGAGCCCATTCGTCTTACCCTGGCCTTTGCCGTCGTCTTTATCATCGCCCTTATCTTGGGTCGTCTTGTGACGCTGGCCTTAAAGGAGTTGGTTCAGGCCACAGGGGCCACAGTGCTTGATCGGGTCCTGGGCAGTCTGTTTGGCCTGGCGCGTGGCCTGGTGATCGTTGCGGCCCTGGCCGTTTTGGGCGCCATGACGCCCTTGCCCTCCCAGCCGGCCTGGCAGGAGTCGGTGAGCAGACCACTGCTCGATCTGTCGATTCATGTCACTGCGCCGTGGCTGCCCGATTTTCTCGCCTCGCGCGTCTCAACCCCCAAGCCCGGAGCCACTTAGCCTATGTGCGGTGTCGTTGGAATTGTTTCTCACTCTGCGGTTAACCAACTGCTCTACGATGCGCTGCTCTTGCTCCAGCATCGCGGTCAAGATGCAGCGGGCATCTCCACGGCGCAAGGAAAACGAATCCATCTCTCGCGCGGCACAGGCCTGGTGAGAGATGTCTTTCGCACCCGCGACATGCGTAACCTGCAAGGGGATATGGGCATTGGCCATGTGCGCTACCCGACCGCAGGCAGTGCTCTGAGCGCAGAAGAGGCCCAACCTTTTTATGTGAACGCCCCCTTTGGCATTGCGCTAGGCCATAACGGCAACCTCACCAATGCACTTGAGTTGCAAGACGACATGTACCGGCGAGATCGTCGTCATATCAATACCGAGTCGGACTCCGAGGTCTTGCTCAATGTGTTTGCGCACGAACTTCAAAAGGCCGTCAGCGGCCTCACGCTCGATCCCGATGCGGTCTTCCAGGCCGTATCGGTGTTGCACCAGCGGGCCAAGGGGGCCTATGCCTGCGTTGCCATGATTCCGGGCTTTGGCATCGTGGGTTTTCGAGACCCTTACGGCATTCGCCCTCTGGTGATGGGCGAGCTCGACACAGGCACCGGCAAAGATCTCATGCTCGCCTCGGAGTCGGTGGCCATGGAAGGCCTTGGCTTTAAGCCTCTGCGAGACATCGCTCCAGGTGAGTGCGTCATCCTCACCGAGGATCGACAGGTCTTTTCTCGCCAGTGCGCCCAGCAGATCGTCTTGAATCCCTGCGTGTTTGAATACGTTTATTTCGCGCGGCCCGATTCGGTCATGGATGGCATTTCGGTCTATGACGCTCGGCTCAAAATGGGCGAGACCCTTGCCGCGGAGGTTGCCCGCCGAGTGCCCTCGGGGGCCATCGATGTGGTGATGCCCATTCCCGACTCCAGCCGCCCTGCGGCGCTTCAGCTCGCTATGCATCTCAATGTGCCCTACCGAGAGGGGTTCATCAAAAATCGGTATGTCGGCCGCACCTTCATCATGCCGGGCCAGGAGGTGCGCAGGAAGTCGGTTCGTCAGAAGCTCAACGCCATGGCCAGCGAGTTCCGCGGCAAACGTGTGCTCATCGTGGACGACTCCATCGTGCGTGGGACGACCAGCCGCG
The DNA here is from genome assembly GCA_002342295.1 of Burkholderiales bacterium UBA2463. GTDB lineage: Bacteria > Pseudomonadota > Gammaproteobacteria > Burkholderiales > Burkholderiaceae_A > Hahnella. The sequence goes on along the minus strand of DDPR01000006.1, from coordinate 35,546 downwards.
AGATCGTGAGCATGGCTCGCGAGTCTGGCGCCCGCGGTGTGGTCTTTGCATCTGCGGCCCCGCCCGTGCGGTTTCCAAATGTCTATGGCATTGATATGCCCACCCGCCATGAGCTCATTGCTCACGAGCGCTCCGATGCAGAGATCTGCAAGGCCATTGGCGCCGATGAGCTCATCTATCAGAGCATTGAGTCCATGCGAGATGACGTGCAGGGTTTCAACGCGAAGGTGACAGGACTAGAGGCTTCATGCTTTGATGGCCACTACATCACGGGTGACGTCACGCCCGAGCTGCTCGATCGCCTAGAGGCCCAACGCCGCCATGGATAAACCCAGCTGGAAAGATTTTGGATTTGCCACCCGCGCGGTTCGGGCAGGGACCGAACGCTCTGACTTTGGCGAGCACTCCGAGGCCCTCTACCTCACCTCGAGCTATGTCTTTGACGATGCCGAGCAGGCCGCGCGACGCTTTCAGAATCAGGAGTCAGGCCCCGTCTATTCGCGATTCACCAATCCCTCGGTCCAGATGTTTGAAGAACGACTCGCGGCGCTTGAGAATGCAGAGGAGTGTGTAGCGACCTGCACGGGCATGGCCGCGATCCTCTCGGTCTGTCTCGGACTCTTGAAGGCTGGCGATGAGATCGTTACGACCGGAAGCCTCTTTGGGGCCACCATCCAGCTCTTTGACAACTTCATTGCGAAGTTTGGTGTGGGTGTGCGTTACGTGCCGCTCACCGACCCCCAGGCCTGGAAAGAGGCCATCACCCCGCAGACACGGCTGTTTTACTTGGAGACGCCGTCTAACCCGCTCCTTGAGATTGCCGATCTGCAGGCCATTGGGCAGATCGCCCGCGAGGCGGGTGTCATCACGGTGGTTGATAACTGTTTTTGTACGCCCGCCCTTCAGCAGCCGCTTCGCTATCCCATCGATCTGGTGCTGCACTCAGCCACCAAGTACATCGATGGTCAGGGCCGCGTGCTCGGTGGCGCGGTGGCAGGACTGGGAACACACATCGAGAAGATTCGCCAGGTGGTCCGCACCTGCGGCCCCACCCTCTCGCCCTTTAATGCCTGGGTGCTGCACAAGAGCCTTGAGACACTGCAGGTGCGCATGCGTGCGCACTCAGAGTCTGCGCTTGCGCTTGCACAGTGGTTGCAGTCCCATCCATCGGTGGCCCGCGTGATTTATCCAGGCTTGGAGTCACACCCCCAGCATGCCCTTGCGATGCAGCAGCAGAGTGCAGGTGGGGCCATCGTCTCTTTTGAACTCAAGGGCTCCGATGCGGATGCGCTTCGCCAGAAGGCATTTGCGCTGGTGAATGCGACAGAGGTCTTCTCTCGCACGGGCAATCTCGGTGACACCCGCTCCATCATGACGCACCCTGCATCCACGACCCATGGTCGTATTTCGGAAGAGGCGCGAGCACGTGCGGGCATTACCCAGGGGCTGATCCGTCTTGCTGTGGGCCTTGAGGACATTCAAGACCTCCAGCGAGATCTCGCGCGAGGTCTTTAAGTCATCGAAGGTTTTGGCGCAGAAGACTCGTGAGCTCTCGTCGCGCCTGCATCCTCTCTGCTGCCTCTCTTGTTCTTGCTGGCTGCGCGGGCTTTCCGGGTGTCTCCACGACAGGCTCTGATCGTCGGTTTGCTGGCCTGCCCGCCGCAAGGCGCGAGCTCGCAGGCGAGAAGGGCTTCGCAGAGCCGGCGCTCCATGCCTTCAGCCTGGTTGGGACGCCCTATCGGTGGGGCGGCAACAGCCCGGCAGGTGGATTCGATTGCAGTGGGCTCGTGGTCTATGTGATGCGTCGGGTCATGGGCAAGACCCTGCCGCGCACCGTCGAGCAGATTGCGGGCACAGGCTGGGAGGTGCCAAGCGAAGATCGCCTCCCCGGAGACCTCGTCTTTTTCAACACCACCGGAGCGAAGCACTCTCATGTGGGCATTTACATTGGCCAGAACCGATTCGTGCACGCCCCCACCGAGGGCGGCACCGTGCGCCTTGAGAGTCTGCTGAGCAGTTACTGGGGGCCGCGCATCAGCTCGTTCAGGCGTTTGCAGGGCTAGTCATCTAATGAAAGTCCCTTGACGATGTATTCACCTGCCCCAAGGCATGTGCCAAAAAAGGAGTGTGATCCTCGAGCCTCATGGCCAGCAGGTTAAAGACCTGGCCCGCCGCATCAGGCGCAATGTTTTCATCGCGCTGCCAGCGGCCATACACCGTGATGAGCTGAGCGTGCATCGCGGCCTGCCGATAACGTGCCTGCACGTCTGGCCAGACCACCAGATTCACCAAGCCCGTCTCATCTTCAAGGCTGATGAAAAGCACGCCCTTGGCAGTGCTCGGTCTCTGGCGATGGGTGACCAGACCACTGGCTCGCGCCAATCGGCCGCTGGGCATCTTTCTTAGCTGGGCCACCGGAAGGCTCTTGAACTGTCGGGTGAGCTCATCGCGAATGAGCGCCAGTGGATGACGCCCGAGAGTGAGACCCAGGCTCGCATAGTCGGCCACAAGGTTGTCGGCCTCGGAGGGTGCGGGCAGCAGGTCTTTTGCAAGGCGCGGCTCGCGCACCACGCTCTCGTGTAAGACCCCTCGTAGGGTCTGATGGCCAGCAGCCATCCAGGCGGCCTCATGGCGATGCCCGGTCAGGCCCTTGAGCGCACCAGCAGCAGCCAGCGCAGTGAGGTCGGGTCGACCCAGTTGGGCGCGTGCGGCCAGGTCGGCCAGGGATTCAAAAGGCCTCTCGCTGCGGGCGCGAACAATTGCGTGCATGCCTTCTTCCGATAGGTCGGCGACCAGATGCAGGCCCAGTCGCACCGGCCAGAGGGGCGCACCGGTCTTTGTTGGCATCTCAAGCTGTGTCTGAGTGTGGCTGACCTGCACATCGACCTCACGCACCTCTACCCCGTGTGAGCGTGCATCGCGCACCAGTTGGGCGGGGGCATAAAAGCCCATGGGCTGGGCGTTAAGAAGTGCGGCCAGAAAGGCATCGGGGTGGTGACGCTTGATGTAGCAGCTCACATACACCAGCAGGGCAAAGCTTGCGGCATGCGACTCGGGAAACCCGTACTCACCAAAGCCCTGAATCTGCGAAAAGATGCGTTGCGCGAACTCACGGCTATAGCCTCGAATAAGCATGCCGTTAATGAGTTTGTCCTCAAAGGGTCCGAGCGTTCCGCGTTTGCGCCAGGCAGCCATGGCCCGCCTGAGCTGATCGGCCTCGCCCGGGGTGAAGCCCGCCGCCAGGATGGCAATCTGCATGACCTGCTCTTGAAAGATGGGCACGCCGAGGGTGCGCTCGAGTGCGCCTCTCACTGCTGGACTCGGGTAGTCGATGGGCTCAAGTCCCTGTCTGCGACGCAGATAGGGGTGCACCATGCCCCCTTGAATGGGCCCGGGTCGCACAATGGCCACCTCAATGACCAGATCGTAGAAGCAGCGCGGCAGCAGTCTGGGTAGCATGCTCATCTGCGCTCGCGATTCAATCTGAAACACGCCCACGGTGTCGGCCGCACAGATCATCTGATAGGTGGCCTCGTCCTCTGCCGGTACCTCCTGCATGGGCCACGCAGCAGGCTCTCCCTCAGCGCCTACACGGCCAGCCTTTTGACCCATCAACACCAAGGCGCCACGAATGGCCGAGAGCATGCCCAGCGCAAGCACATCGACCTTGAGCAGGCCCAGCGCATCAATATCGTCTTTGTCCCACTGGATGATGCTGCGCTCGGCCATGGCCGCGTTCTCAACGGGAACCAGGTCGGACAGGCTGTGCCGAGCAATCACAAAGCCCCCGACATGTTGTGAGAGATGGCGAGGAAAGCCCATGAGTTGGTTGGCCAGCAGGGCCCAGCGCCCTAAGACCTCGGGCGCTGGCAGGGGAGGAAGGGGCTGCGCCTGGGGGAGGGCGGCCAGCCGAGCGAGTCCCTCTTGAAGAGAGCTTGTCAGTCCTTCTGCGGTGATGTGTTTGCCATCCCACCAGCTGCGCCCCTTGGCTGCCTGGTCAACCAAGACGGCATGTAGGCCCAGGGCCTTGCCGGTATCGCGCAGGGCTGAGCGCGGTCGATACCGCACGATGGCGGCAGCCAGCGCAGCACGCTCGCGGCCATACTTGGTGTAGATGTATTGAATAACCTCTTCGCGTCGCTGGTGCTCGAAGTCCACATCGATATCGGGCGGCTCATTGCGCTCTTTCGAGATAAAGCGCTCAAAGAGCATGCTCATGCGAGAGGGATCTACCTCGGTGATGCCCAGGCAATAGCAGACTGCCGAGTTGGCGGCCGACCCGCGTCCCTGACAGAGAATGCCGCGCGATCGCGCAAAGGCCACCACGTCATAGACCGTGAGGAAGTAGGGCTCGTAATGCAGCTCTCCAATGAGGGTGAGCTCATGTTCAATCTGTTGGCGCACACGCGCCGGCATGCCCTCTGGGTGTTGTTCGGGCAGATAGCGTCTTCTTGCGCCCTCCTCGGTGAGGTGCCGCAGCCACTGGGATGGTGTGAGGCCTGGCGGAACAATCTCATCGGGGTATTCGTAGCGCAGCTCAGCCAGTGAGAATGTGCACTGCTGAGCAATCTGCAGACTCGCTTCAAGATGCTCTGCTGGATGCAGCTGTGAGAGTCGCAGGCGCGGACGCAGGGCCTGCTCAGCATTTGCACCGAGGCGCTGACCACACTCGGCAATGGGCTGTTGATGGCGAATGGCCGCGAGCAGATCGGCCAGTGGTTTGTCTCGTCGGCGGTGCATGCGCACATCGCCCACGGCCACCATGGGTAGGCGCAGCATGGCGCCCAGTGCAGTGAGCTGACGCAGCCACGCCCGATCGTCTGCCCGCAGATGAAGGCCATAGCCCAGATAGACCGACTCGCGAAACTGCGTTTTCATCCAGCGGCCGTGGGCGTGCAGCTGCTCCTCGGGCTGCGTGGGACTGGGCAGCCACAGCACAATGCAGTCAAGCAGGCCCGATGTCTGCAGGTCTTGCATGAGCAGCATGTAGCTGCCCTTGTTGGCCCGGCGTCGCGCCAGAGTGATGAGTCGACAGAGCTGACGCCAGCCCTCACGGTTTTTCACCAAGACTGCCAGCCGCAGGCCTTCGGCCTCAAACTGGGCGCCATGAATGAGGTGAAAGCCAAGTGCCTCTGCGGCTAGGTGCGCACGCACACTGCCCGAGACACTCGCTTCATCGGTGAGCGCAAGGGCCTTGTAGCCCAATGCATGAGCGCGTGCCACCAGGTCTTCGGGATGAGAGGCGCCCGTTAAAAAAGTGAAGTTACTGCAGCAGACCAGCTCGGCGTAATCCATGGCCACTACCCAAAAAAGCCATGCAGAAACCAGCGATGAGAGGGGTTTCGGTAGACCCAGATGAGCCGTTGGTCGGGTGTTTCGGCAATGAAGTAGTCACGCTGAACGGGCTCTTCCCACCAGTTGGTCTCAATGCGCTCTGGTCCCGCACGCAGTCGCAGCGGCCCCTCGTAACAGGGACGATCGTTCTGGGTGCTCAAGGCCTGGGGCGCCTCTAGCAGCCAGAGTGGTCGAGGGGGCAGGGTAGAGGCTGGTGTGGGTGGCGGCACCCGACTCTGGCCAGGGTTGTTGGTGGGAACCAGGCTGGCTGCAGCCTCAGGGCAGTGGCTGTCTTCGAGCTGAATTCGCAGCACCTGCTGCTCCCCAAGCCTTGCCTGAAGGCGCTCGCAGAGTTCGCGAATATGCATCTCTTGTTGCTGGGGCCCCTCAAGGCAGTCGATGGTCTCTAGAGGCAGGGGCTCGATGGCCTGTACACGAAGGGTGACTTGGTGAACCGCTGCAGCCAGTGGCTCACGAGCCAGGCGTTCGCAGGTGATGCGATGAATACGCGCGAGGTCGTGGCTGAGATCTGCCAGCGTGACATTGAGCAGCTGCTGTCGATGGCGCCCCTGGCCGAGTACGAACTGCGCCTGACGCAGGCCCGCCTGTTGCGCTTTGAGCCAGGCCACACAACTGGTGAGGAGACGCTGGCAGGCCTCTTCCAGCATGAGGCTCGAGTCGGTTGGCAGCGCAAACTCGAGGGTCTGCTCAAACGAGGCAGCCAGCGTAATGGGACGGTGTGGGTCGGGCCGTCTTCCGAGACCGGCATCGAGCGCTTTCATTACAGCGGGCCCTAGTCTTTGAGTGAGCCCTGCCCGAGGCATCTTGAGCAGCGGACCCAGCTGATGCAGCCCCATGCGGGCCAGCATGGTCTGGTGGGGCGCAAGCTCAGGGATGCACGAGAGGGGCAGGCCAGCGAGGGTCTGTCGGCCGCAGTCTGCCCAGGCCACTTTCCAGTCGGCTGCGCGGGCCGTGGGAGCCCAGGCCACAGAAACACTCTGAGCAGGCCAGCCTAGTGAGGCCCACCCCCTTTGGAGTTGGACCAATAGAGACTCTAGGCCACCCCAGAGTCGAAGGCTGGGGGCCACCTCGAGCAAGATGCTGCCTGCCCACTGGCCCAGGCAGACATCGGGCGTGAACTGCAATGCCCACTGCGCCATTCGTAGCCGCACCGTCTGAAAAGACTCGTCTGGAGTGAGCCGAACCGGCTCGGGGGCGATGGGCTCGGAGGCGGGGCTATAGGCTGCGGGGTGAAACTGGCAGGCGATCCAGAGCATGGCCAAGCCCTTGGATTTGAGCGGTGGATAGCGACGGGCTGTGTCGTGATGGGCTGTGCGCGGGCTCTGTAGGGGCCTCTTGCAGCGGACGCAGTGCGCGGTGAGGAAGGGGCAGGTTGAGCAAGATGGGCTCGGCCTGTACGGGCCCGCGACGCTTCAGTAACTGCACCGCCAGGCCTGGGTAGCGGCGCGGCAAAAGAGCGAGCCTGAGGGGCGCAGCCGATGGCTGAGTCTGGACGGCGAGGGGGCGAAACAGAAATATGGGTCCTTGCGCCTGGCGTGCAGCAAGCTGAAAGCGACGGATGTGTTCGGCCCGGGTGGGCTCATCGAGCCAGGCCAGCAGTGCGCCAAATCGGTTGGATTTAAGGCTCTGCTCAAGCGCCCACAGGCGGTCGGCTGCCTGCCTTGCACGCACCACCAAGAATGATTCGGGTGCGAGGCCAAGCGAAGCCAGGGCTGGACCATAGGGCAGCTGAGGTGGGGCCAGCAGCAGAATTTGTTTTCCTGACTGAGCAAGCCTGCGCAGCGCTGGGGCAAGCAGCCGCAGCTCGCCCACACCAAGGGCACGAACCAGGAGCTCGGTGAGGTTGCCTGTGGGCCAGCCTCCACCGGGCAGCTGGGCATCTAGGTTTGCATGTCCTGTAGGAATGGATGCGCTGGTGGCAGAGCCCAGCCCAGAGGCTCGCCAGAGCTGAGGATGCAGGCCAAGAAGGTCTTCCATGGTGTGTGGGGTCTGCGTGAATCTAGACTGTGCGAATGACGCCAACACCCAGACCTTCAATGGTGAGGGGTTGGCGCCGAACGTCGACCTCGATGGTCTGGAAGTCGGGGTTGTCGGGTTTCAGCCAGACGGTGTGGCCTTTGCGCTCAAACCATTTCACAGTGACCTCATCGTCGAGGCGGGCCACAACCAGCTGGCCATTGCGAGCTTCGGGCAGGCCATGGAGTGCCTTCACAGCCAGCAGGTCTCCATCAAGAATGCCAGCATCACGCATGCTGAGGCCACGCACCCGCAAGAGGTAGTCGGGCTGGGCCTTAAAGAGGCTGGGGTCGATTTGATAGCGCTGCTCGATGTGCTCTTGGGCAAGAATGGGCGAGCCCGCAGCCACCCGACCAACCAGAGGAACAGAGAGCCCCTGCAGCGCTTCTTGAACAGTCTTTTGAATGGCACGAAGGGGCGCCTGGGGCTGTTGAGTGCCGAGCAGTCGAATGCCGCGCGAGGCTCCCGCAGTGAGCTGAATTGCACCCTTGCGCTCAAGGGCCTTGAGGTGTTCTTCGGCAGCGTTGGGCGAGCGAAAGCCCAGGGCCTTGCAGATCTCAGCGCGTGTAGGAGGAAAGCCTGTCTGCCTCAGATGGCTTTGGATAAACTGGAGGATCTCTTGTTGGCGGGGGGTGAGTAGCTTCATCAATCGGCCTCTTAGATACTGGTTTTTTATACAGTACTCTGAGGCTGCCCGCTTTGCAAGTCATACACCCATGAAGACACTCACCCGGGCAGATTTCCCACACTTTCTTGCCATCCCCACACGCTGGATGGACAACGACATCTACGGGCACGTCAACAATGTCGTCTACTACAGCTACTTCGACACCGTTGTGAACGAGTTCCTCATCAAGCAGGGTGTGCTCGATATTCATGCCGGTGAGGTGGTGGGTCTCGTGGTCGAGACCAGCTGTAGCTACTTCTCTCCCTTGGCCTTTCCCGATCTTGTGCACGCTGGCCTTCGCGTGGCTCGCCTGGGTCATTCAAGCGTGCGCTACGAGGTGGGCCTTTTTAAAAATGACGAGCAGACCGTTTCGGCTGCAGGCCACTTTATTCATGTGTACGTGAACCGAGCCGCGCGGCGGCCAGTGCCTCTGCCTGAGCGCTTAAGAGAGGTCCTGCAGACGATCGCCTACATCCCCGCGTAATTCGGGCCGCCCCCACCCTCGGGCGTCACCCACACAATGTTCTGAGCGGGGTCCTTGATGTCGCAGGTCTTGCAGTGCACACAGTTCTGCGCATTGATGCGCAGGCTTGCGCCCTGAACGGCCTCGCTGACCGGGGTGCCTGCCACATCGAGATACTCATACACCCCGGCAGGGCAGTAGCGCGCCTCGGGGCCGCCAAAGACGGCAAGGTTCACATCAATCGGGGTCTGCGCATCGCGAAGCGTGAGATGCGAGGGCTGGTTCTCCTCGTGATTGGTTCCGGACACGAACACCGATGAGAGTCGATCAAAGGTGATCTGTCCGTCAGGCTTGGGATAGGCAATGGGTCTGTGCAGACGGGCAGGTTCAAGATAGGCGTAGTCGGGCTTGCGCGTGTGAAGGGTGAAAGGAGATCGGCCCCCAAAGAGCTTCTGATCGATGCCTACAAGCAGGCTGCCCAGCCAGAGCCCTTTGCCCATCGCAGGCTTGAAGTTGCGCGCGCGGTGCAGTTCAGTGTGTAGCCAAGACGCTTTGAAGCGCGTCTCGTAGCCCGTTAACTGAATGGCTGCCTCACCTGTTGCTGCCCCCTTCGCGGCAAGTGCCTCAAAGCTCGCCTCAGCAGCCAGCATGCCGCTCTTGATTGCCGCGTGGCTGCCCTTAATACGCGAGGCATTTAGAAAACCCGCATCACAGCCCAGCAGCGCACCCCCAGGAAAGCTCAGGCGTGGCAGGCTGTTGAGGCCTCCAGCAGTGATGGCGCGCGCGCCATAGCCCAGCCGTCGTCCATCCTCCAGGATGGGTCGAATCGAGGGGTGCGTCTTGTAGCGCTGAAACTCCTCAAAGGGCGAGAGCCACGGATTGCGATAGTTCAGGCCCACCACAAAGCCCAGCGCCACCCGGTTGTCCTTCAGGTGATAGAGAAACGAGCCGCCATAGGTCTGGTTATCAAGGGGCCACCCTGCGGTATGCACCACCCGTCCTGGCCTGGCCTGCTCGGGCCGCACCTCCCAGAGCTCTTTAAATCCAATGCCATAACTCTGCGGGTCGCGACCCTGGTCGAGTCCAAAGCGAGCAGTGAGTTGCTTGCCCAGGTGGCCGCGTGCACCCTCTGCAAAGAGGGTGATGCGTGCGCGCAGCTCCATGCCGCGCTGGTGGTGGGCCGTGGGCTGGCCATCCTTGCCGATGCCAAGGTCGCCGGTGGCCACCCCGACCACCGCACCGGCCTCATCAAAGAGCACCTCCGAGGCCGCAAAGCCCGCAAACACATCCACACCCAAGGCCTCGGCCTGCGCACCAAGCCACTTCACCAGGTCGGACAGGCTGATGGCGTAGTTGCCATGGTTTTTAAAGCAGTCCGGAAGCAGCCACTGCGGCACGCGGGTGGACCCTTGGCTGCTCAGAAATAAGAACTGGTCCTCGCTCACAGGGGTGTGAAGCGGCGCGCCCTGCGCCTTCCAGTCGGGGCAGAGCTCAGAGAGTGCAATGGGGTCCATGATGGCGCCCGAGACAATGTGACCGCCGACCTCAGCGGCCTTCTCCAATACGCAGACTGAGACCTCGCGCCCGGCCTGCTGCGCAAGCTGTTTTAAGCGGATTGCGGCGGCAAGACCCGCGGGGCCAGCCCCCACAATCACCACATCACATTCCATCGATTCTCGTTGCATAGACCTTCCGGGGGCAGGCTAAACTGTGAATCGATATTTTACGGGGTGAATGCGCGAGGCCCCGTCTCACAAGCCACTGCGGAGCAACGATGAACAAGATTTACCCCAGCGCCAAGGCTGCGCTCCAAGACATCCTGAAAGACAACATGACGCTTGCCGTGGGTGGCTTTGGCCTGTGCGGCATCCCCGAGGCCCTCATTGCGGCGGTGCGTGAACTCGGTGCCAAGAACCTCACGGCCATTAGCAACAACGCAGGCATCGATGGCAAGGGCCTGGGCCAGTTGCTCGAGACCCGCCAGGTCAAGAAGATGATCTCCTCGTACGTGGGCGAGAACAAAGAGTTTGAGCGTCAGTACCTCGCGGGCGAACTGGAGTTGGAGTTCACGCCTCAGGGCACGCTGGCCGAGAAGCTGCGCGCAGGCGGTGCGGGCATACCGGCATTCTTCACGCGCACGGGCGTGGGAACGGTGGTCTCAGAGGGCAAAGAGATTCGCGAGTTCGATGGCCATCGCTACGTCATGGAGCGCAGCCTCACCGCAGACATCTCGCTGGTCAAGGCCTGGAAGGCCGACCGCGCAGGCAATCTCGTCTATCGCCTCACGGCCCGTAACTTCAATCCCAATGTGGCCATGGCCAGCCACTGCACGGTGGCCGAGGTAGAGGAGATTGTTGAGAACGGCGAGCTCGACCCCGCCGACATCCATACCCCGAGCATTTTCGTGAAGCGACTGGTGCTCAATGCCACGCCCGAGAGGGCCATCGAACAGCGCACCACGCGCGCAGCCTAAACAGCACAACGGAGACAAGACATGCCCTGGAGTCGCGATGAGATTGCCATTCGAGCCGCCCAAGAACTGCGTGATGGCTTTTATGTGAACCTAGGAATCGGCATTCCTGGCCTTGTGGCCAACCATGTGCCTGCAGGCATGGAGGTGTGGCTGCAGTCTGAGAATGGCCTTCTGGGTATTGGCCCCTACCCGCTTGACGAGGAGGTCGATGCCGACCTCATCAATGCGAGCAAACAAACCGTCACCACCCTGCCGGGCTCGGCCATCTTCTCCTCGGCCGACTCCTTTGCCATGATTCGCGGTGGTCATATCAACCTGGCCATCCTGGGTGCCATGCAGGTCTCCGAGCATGGCGACCTTGCGAACTGGATGATTCCGGGAAAGATGGTCAAGGGCATGGGCGGGGCCATGGACCTGGTAGCAGGCGTCGATCGCGTGGTGGTGCTCATGGAGCACACCGCCAAGAAAAAAGACGGCAGTGAGGACATCAAGATTCTGAAGTCGTGCACCCTGCCTCTGACCGGCGTGGGGGTGGTCGATCTCATCATCACCGACCTGGCCGTGATGGAGGTCACCCCCCAGGGCCTGCACCTCAAAGAGCTTGCGCCCGGCGTGAGCCGAGAGGAGGTTGAAGCCAAGACGGGCTGCTCACTCATCTAGGGCTTGGGCGAGTCGGGGCCTCGGTATAATTCGGCTTTCCATTTGCGGAATGGTCTGATGCCCAAGTTTGTGTTTGTCACCGGCGGCGTGGTGTCCTCTCTGGGCAAGGGGATTGCCTCCGCATCAATGGGCGCCTTGCTCGAATCTCGGGGTCTGAAGATCACCATCATCAAGATGGACCCCTACCTCAACGTCGATCCGGGCACCATGAGTCCCTTTCAGCATGGTGAAGTCTTCGTCACGGAGGACGGCGCAGAGACCGACCTCGACCTAGGTCACTACGAGCGCTTCATCGATGGCCGCACCCGTCGAACGAACAACTTCACCACCGGCCAGATTTACGACTCGGTCCTTCGCAAAGAGCGTCGCGGTGAATACCTGGGCAAGACTGTGCAGGTCATTCCCCACATCACCAACGAGATTCAAGACTTCATCCTGCGTGGCGCGCGGGTGGGCACCCCCGAGGAGGTGGATGTGGCCATCGTCGAGGTGGGTGGCACGGTGGGCGATATTGAGTCCTTGCCCTTTCTCGAAGCGATCCGACAGCTCTCGCTACGTCAGGGCCGCTCAAGCAGCTGCTTTGTGCATCTCACGCTTGTGCCATTTATTCCAACGGCTGGCGAACTCAAGACCAAGCCCACGCAGCACTCGGTTCAGAAGTTGCGTGAAATCGGCATCTTTCCCAACCTGCTGCTCTGCCGTGCAGACCGCCCGCTGCCCGAAGATCAGCGCGACAAGATTTCGCTCTTTTCAAACCTGCCGCCCGAGGCCGTCATTTCCATGGCCGATGTCGACAGCATCTATCGCATCCCGCGAATGCTCTGGGAGCAGGGTGTCGACTCCCTCATCTGCGATGCCCTGGGCCTGTCGGCACCGCCTGCCAACCTGGCCCTCTGGGACGATCTTGTGCATCGCCTGGAGAGCCCCAAGCATCACGTGCGAGTGGCCATGGTGGGCAAGTACGTCGACCTTACCGAGTCCTACAAGTCGCTCACCGAGGCACTTGTGCATGCGGGCATTCACACCCGCTCGCAGGTGCACATCGAGTACATCGATTCCGAGGTGATTGAGCGCGAGGGCTCTGGCGTGCTCTCAAGCTTCGATGCCATCTTGGTGCCGGGAGGCTTTGGCAAGCGCGGCGTGGAGGGCAAGATTGAGGCCATTCGTTATGCGCGGGAGAACAAGATTCCTTATCTGGGCATCTGCCTGGGCATGCAGCTGGCGGTCATTGAGTTTGCGCGCCATGTGGCTGGCCTTGCCGGTGCCAACTCCACCGAGTTTGACGCGGCCACCCCACACCCTATCGTGGCCCTCATCACCGAATGGGTCGCCAGCGACGGCTCTGTCCAGAGTCGCTCGGAGGAGTCCGACCTGGGTGGCACCATGCGACTCGGTGCCCAGCAGTGCGCCATTCGCGCCAACACCAAGGCGCAGGCCATCTATGGACAACAGGTCAATGAGCGTCACCGGCATCGCTATGAGGTCAACAACACGCTGAAGGCCGCGCTTGAGAAGGCGGGCCTGGTCATCAGCTCTGAGACGCCCAATGAGGCGCTGGTTGAGATCGTCGAGCTGCCCGAGTCGGTGCATCCCTGGTTTATGGGTGTTCAGTTCCACCCCGAGTTCACCTCCACGCCACGCCGCGGTCACCCGCTCTTTCGGTCCTTCATTGAGGCGGCCCTGGTCCACCACGCTGCGTCAGAGAAAGAGGCCGCATGAAGCTTGCTGGCTATGAGGTGGGGCTCGACCGCCCTTTCTTTCTTATTTCCGGCCCCTGCGTGGTCGAGTCCCTCTCGCTTCAACTGGATGTGGCCGCAGAGCTCAAAGAGATCTGTGCGGGCCTTGGCATTCCCTTCATCTTCAAGTCCAGCTACGACAAAGCCAACCGCTCTTCGGGAACGTCTTTTCGCGGCCTGGGCATGGACGAGGGCCTTCGCATCCTGTCGGAGGTTCGCAGCCAGCTCGGGGTTCCGGTGCTCACCGATGTGCATGCCATCGATGAGATCGCCCGCGTGGCCTCAGTGGTCGATGTGTTGCAGACGCCGGCCTTTCTCTGCCGCCAGACCGACTTCATCCGCGCAGTGGCCCAGAGCGGCAAGCCCGTGAATGTGAAGAAGGGTCAGTTTCTGGCGCCCCACGACATGGTGAATGTCATCAACAAGGCGCGCGATGCAGCCGCAGAGGCGGGTCTTAGCACCGACCGCTTCATGGCCTGCGAGCGCGGCGCGAGCTTTGGCTACAACAATCTGGTGAGCGACATGCGAAGCCTCGCGATCATGCGGCAGACGGGCTGCCCGGTGGTCTTTGATGCCACCCACTCGGTGCAGCTGCCGGGCGGGCAGGGCACCTCGAGCGGCGGTCAGCGCGAGTTTGTGCCGGTGCTCTCGCGCGCTGCCGTGGGCGTTGGCGTGGCGGGCCTCTTCATGGAGACCCATCCCCATCCCTCGAAGGCGCTCTCTGATGGGCCCAACGCCGTCCCGCTTCATCACATGAGGGCCCTGCTTGAGCAGCTCGTGGCGCTCGATCGGGTGGTGAAGTCGGTGCCCCTGCTTGAAAACGATTTCAGTGAGGAGAAGCAATGAGTGCGATTGTCGATTTGATTGGCCGCGAGGTTCTTGACAGCCGAGGCAACCCCACCGTGGAGTGCGACGTACTCCTTGAGTCAGGCGTGATGGGTCGCGCCATCGTGCCGAGCGGCGCCTCCACCGGCTCGCGCGAGGCCATCGAACTGCGCGACGGAGATGCCAGCCGTTATCAGGGCAAGGGCGTGCTGCGAGCGGTCGAACACATCAACACCGAGATGGCCGAGGCCCTCATGGGTCTTGATGCCATGGAGCAGGCCTTCATCGACCAGACCCTCATCGACCTCGATGGCACCGAGAACAAGTCGCGGCTCGGAGCCAATGCCATCCTTGCCGTGTCCATGGCCGTGGCGCGCGCCGCTGCGGAGGAGACCGGACTGCCGCTCTATCGCTACTTCGGCGGCTCGGGCGGCATGTCGCTTCCCGTGCCCATGATGAACGTCATCAATGGTGGCGCGCATGCGAACAACAACCTCGACATGCAAGAGCTCATGATCATTCCGGTGGGTGCGCCCAGTTTCCGTGAGGCCCTGCGATACGGCGCAGAGGTCTTTCATGCGCTCAAATCCATCATCGATAAACAGGGCATGTCCACCTCGGTGGGCGATGAGGGCGGCTTTGCGCCCAATGTGGCCAATCATGAGGCCGCCATTGCACTCATCCTGCAGGCCATCGAGCAGGCCGGCTACGAGCCGGGCAGCCAGATTGCCTTGGGCATTGACTGCGCAAGCTCTGAGTTCTTCAAGAACGGCAGCTATGTGTTGGGCGCTGAGGGCCTCACGCTCAAGCCCGAGGGCCTCGTTGACCTCCTTGCCACCTGGTGCGACAAGTACCCCATCATTTCCATCGAAGACGGCTGCGCAGAAAACGACTGGGCGGGCTGGAAGCGCCTCACCGATGTGCTGGGCAAGAAGATTCAGCTGGTGGGCGATGACCTCTTTGTCACCAACACGCGCATCCTGAAGGAGGGCATTGATCAGGGTGTGGCCAACTCCATCCTCATCAAGATCAATCAGATTGGCACCCTCACCGAGACCTTTGCCGCCATCGAGATGGCCAAGCGAGCGGGCTACACCGCCGTGGTCTCGCATCGGTCGGGCGAATCCGAAGATGCCACCATCGCCGACATCGCCGTGGGCACGAATGCGCTTCAGATCAAGACGGGCTCCCTCTCTCGATCCGACCGAACCGCCAAGTACAACCAGCTGCTGCGCATCGAAGAGGACCTCGGCTCGGCGGGCAGTTATCCGGGCCTTGCCGCCTTCTACCAGCTGCGCCCCAGAGGTTAACGCTCATGCGGCAGTCGGCCAGGCGCAAGACCACTGGCTTTCGTCTGCCAGCCTTCGGCGCATTCCGGCTCACCCAGATCACTTTCCGTCAGGTGCTCTGGGCAGTGCTCATCCTGATTCAGTTTCCGCTCTGGTTTGGCCAAGGCGGCTGGCTTCAGGTCTGGCGGCTTGAGCGTCAGCTCGAGCGAGAACAGCTGCAGGTGCAGCGTCAGCGAGAACTCATCGAGGAGCTCGAGGCCGAGGTGCGTGACCTGCGCACCGGTACGATGGCCGCTGAAGAGCGGGCCCGCTACGAGCTGGGCCTTATGCGGCCGGGGGAGCGCTTTGTGCAGGTGATTAAGCCTGGCGACCAGGTGGTGCCAGAGCCTAGTGGGTCGTCGTCGAGCCGGGCTGGCTCGCAGAGTCCAGCAAAGACGAATCCCCCTCGGTAAAAAGCCTGGCGCAATCGATGGCGTCAAAGCGGTAGAGGGTGTTGCAGAAGTCGCAGCGCGTCTCAACCTCTCCACGCTCTTGCAGAATCGATTCCACCTCGTCTTGGCCAAGACCCGCGAGCATGCGACCCACACGGGCTCGACTGCAGGGACACTCAAATCGCGGATGACGGGTGTCGAGCACGCGGGCCGACTCTTCCCAGAAGAGCTGGTGCAAAAGAAGCCCTGGGGGGGTGTGCATGAGCTCGCTCGGGGCAACGGTGTCTGCCAAGAGGCAGAGTCGATTCCAGGCATCTTCGCGGCGCGCGGGATCGCTGGCGCCTCGGGCGGTGCCACCCACCTGAGGCATCTGCTGCAGCAGAAGGCCTCCGGCCACCTGCCCATCGCTGGCAAGCCACAGCCGCGTCGGTAACTGTTCTGACTGGCTCATATAGGACTCAATGGCGCCGGCAAGGGCCTCACCCTCAAAGGCGACGATGCCCTGATAGGGCCGCTGGCCGGGCGCTTTGGTGTCGAGGACCAGACTGAGTCGGCCCTGGCCGTGTGCGTTAACCAGCTGTGTGAGGGTGGACTGCGGATCAGGCGAGGTCTGCGTTGAATCGAGCGTGAGCGTGCCGCGAAGACCCAGCGAGTCTGAGCATTCGGTCACCACCAGCCGAACAGGCCCGTCTCCATGAAGCTGTAAGAGCACCGAGCCCTCAAACTTCAGGGCGCCACTCAGAAGCGTGGTGGCTGCGCTCATCTCGCCCAGAAGCGACAGTAGGCAGGGGGCTAGCTCAGCATGCCGACTCGTGATGGCCGAGAGCGTGGAGCCCAGGCGCACAAAGTGGGCGCGAGCGCTGGCCTCTTCAAAGAGCAGGCGCGTAAGGCTTTCTTCAGCCAGCGCAGAGTCGTTTGGGTTGAGCAGATGAATGGGCGCGCTCATTCATGCACCGGCTTGCAGGTCTGCGCATAGACACGAGCCCGATCGATATAGCCTTGGGCCGTACGATCCAGCGAGGCAAACTCTTCATCGGTGAGCAGTCGCACCACCTTGCCCGGGCGACCAATCACCAGGCTGCGCTCAGGAATGACCACCCCCGAGGTGATGAGCGCGCCAGCACCAATGAGGCAGTGAGCTCCAATCTGGGCGCCATTGAGGATGATGGCCTGCATGCCAATAAGGCTTCCCTCGCCGATGATGCAGCCATGCAGCATGGCCTGATGGCCCACCGACACACGCCGACCGATGCGCAAGGGCGAGCCCATGTCGGTGTGCAGCACGGCCCCATCCTGGACGTTGGCACCCTCTTGGAGTTCGATGTCCTCGTTATCTCCGCGCAGCACGGCGTTGAACCAGACGCTGGCCTGCGCGCGAAGAATGACGCCCCCGAGGAGTTGGGCCCCCGGGGCCACATAGGCGCTGGGATCAATCTGTGGCCTGCGAGTGCCGAGGGCGAGAAGCGTCATAGGGCGGGGTTATAAAGGACAGGGTGGGCCGAATCCGAGACAATACAGACCAATGCTTGCGCACGATCTTAATGTAGACCTCCATATGCACTCCACCGCCTCGGATGGGGTGGTGGCACCGGCTGATCTCGCCGTTCGCGGGGCCGCCAATGGCCTGCACCTCATGGCGCTTACCGACCACGACACCATCGATGGACTCGGCCAGGCCGAGGAGGCTGCGCGCGATTTGGGCATTGAGTTTCTCAACGGCGTTGAAATCTCCGTGAGTTGGGGTGGCGTCACCCTTCATCTGGTCGGCCTGGGTTTCGACCGCGAGTCTCTTGCTCTTCAGGCGGGCCTGCAGGGGGTGCAGACCAGTCGTCTTGAGCGGGCCCGCGCCATGGATGACAGCCTCGTAAAGCATGGTATGCCCTCGGTCTTCGATCACGCCATGTCGTATGCCGGCAACCCGGCCCTGATTGGCCGCACCCATTTTGCCCGCGCACTGGTGGCCGAGGGCATCTGTAAGGGCATGCAGGAGGTCTTTGATCGTTACCTCACCCCGAACAAGCCCGGCTATGTGCCTCACGAGTGGGCCCGTCTGCGCAGCGCGATGGACTGGATTATTTCGGCAGGTGGCACCCCTGTTCTGGCCCACCCGGCTCGCTACAAGCTCACCGACACGGCTCACTGGGCTCTGATGCAGGAATTTATGCAGCTTGGAGGTCGTGCGCTCGAGGTCTCAACCGGCAGCCATAGCCTCGATGACACCCGCCGGTATCAGCGACTCAGTGTTGAGCTTGGGCTACACGCCTCTCGAGGGAGCGACTTTCACAGCCCCACCGAGAGTCGCTGTGATGTTGGCCTTGCCCCAGCCCTGCCCGATGGCACGTCGCCAGTCTGGGCTGGCTGGGCGCACTGATAAAATCGACCCCTTATGTATCCCCAACGCGTCTTGTCGGGCATGAGGCCCACCGGTGTCTTGCACCTGGGCCACTATCACGGGGTGCTCAAGAACTGGGTGCGCCTGCAAAGCGAGTACGAGTGCCTGTTTTTTGTGGCCGACTGGCATGCGCTCACCACGCATTACGAAGACCCGCACCAGATCAGCACCCACACCTGGGATCTCGTGGTCGACTGGCTGGCCGCAGGTATCGACCCGTCTCAGGCCACTCTGTTCATTCAGTCTCGCGTGCCCGAGCATGCCGAACTGCACCTGCTGCTGTCGATGTGCACGCCGCTGGGCTGGCTCGAGCGCGTTCCGAGCTTTAAGGATCAGCAAGAGCGCCTCACCGATCGCGACCTCTCGACCTACGGATTTCTGGGCTATCCCCTTTTGCAGGCGGCCGACATCCTCATCTACCGAGCAGATCAGGTCCCTGTGGGTGAAGACCAGGTGCCTCATGTGGAACTCACACGCGAGGTGGCGCGTCGCTTTAACCACCTCTATGGCCGAGAGCCTGACTTCGAGGCCAAGGCCCAAGAGGCCGCCAAGAAGCTCGGTTCGAAACGAGCTCGCCTCATTCTGGACCTTCGCGCCCGTCATCAGGAGCAGGGAGACGATGAGGCGCTTGAGCAGGCCAGGGCCCTTTTGCAGGAAGCCCAAAACCTCACCATGGACGATCGAGAGCTCCTCTTTGGTTACCTTGAGGGGTCGCGCCGTCTCATTCTCGTTGAGCCCCAGTCGCTTCTCACTCAGGCCTCGCGCATGCCTGGTCTCGATGGCCAGAAGATGTCAAAGAGCTATAACAACACCATCGGTCTGCGCGAGCATCCCGATGAGGTGAGTCGCAAAATTAAGACCATGCCCACCGACCCGGCGCGCGCGCGACGCAGCGACCCCGGCAGCCCCGATCGCTGCCCCGTCTTTAGCCTGCATGAGGTCTACTCCGATGAGAGTCGCCTCGCCTGGGTCCGCGAGGGCTGCACGACTGCGGGTATTGGATGCCTCGACTGCAAGCAGCCCCTCATCGACTCGGTGCTCGCCGAGCAGTCGGTCTTTCGTGAGCGGGCCAAGCCGTACGAGGAAGACTTAGACTTGGTGAAGAACATCGTGGCCGATGGCTGCGAGCGGGCTCGGGACTTGGCCCGGCAGACTATGCGCGATGTTCGCGAGGCCATGGGCCTCGATCTGGGCTAGGCAGCAAGGGAGACAAGGCCAATGAGCAGCGCATCCACCCACACTCGCATCGAGGGCAGCATGGTTGCCCTGGTCACGCCCATGCATCCCGATGGCAGCCTCGATCTGGCCGCCTATCGGCGTCTCATCGACTGGCATGTGAAAGAGGGCACGCATGCCATCGTGGCCGTGGGCACCACGGGTGAGTCCCCCACGGTCTCGGTTGAGGAACACCTTGAGCTCATTGGTGTGGCCGTGGAGCAGGCCGCTGGCCGCATTCCGGTGGTGGCGGGAACGGGCGCAAACTCCACGGCGGAGGCCATTGCGCTCACCCGGGAGGCCCATCGTCTGGGCGCTGCTGCGAGCCTTCAGGTGGTTCCCTATTACAACAAGCCCACCCAGGAAGGCCTCTATCTGCACTTTAAGGCCGTGGCCGAGGCTGTGCCCATGCCGCACATTCTCTATAACGTGCCGGGTCGCACCGTGGCCGATCTCGCTCACGAGACCACCCTTCGGCTTGCCGCCATTCAAAACATCGTGGGCATTAAAGATGCCACCGGCCACATCGAGAGGGGCCAGTGGCTCATCCGTGAGGCGCCTGCACACTTCTCGGTCTATAGCGGAGACGATCCCACCGCCGTGGCTCTCATGCTCCTGGGCGGGAGAGGCAATATCTCCGTGACCGCCAATGTCTTGCCCCGCAGGATGTCTGAACTCTGCCTCCTGGCTATGCAGGGCAGGGCGCGTGAGGCCGCAGAAGCCAACCGCACACTTCTGCCGCTTCACAAGGCTCTCTTCTGTGAGGCCAACCCCATTCCGGTGAAATGGGCCATGCATCGCCTTGGCCTCATTGAGGCGGGCATTCGCCTGCCTCTCTCACCCCTCTCACCCGCTGGCCAGTCTGCTGTGGCCGCGGCACTCGATCACTCTGGAGCTCGCGCATGACTCACCCCATCACCCGTCTGACCGGCCTGGCCTCTGGGCTCGTCTTCACCTTGTTTGCGCTGGCGGGCTGCGGCAGCCTGGGCGACCCCAAGGAGGTTGACTATCAGTCAGCGGTCAAGAAGGAGACCCCGCTTGAGGTGCCGCCCGATCTCATCAAGCCCTCCATGGACGATCGGTTTGCCATTCCGGCATCGGGCTCGGCCAGCCGACGTGAGTTTGATCGACAGCAGGGCACGCAGCGAGGCATCACGGCCAGCAGCGCGGTGTTGCCCAAGCCTGAGGGCATGTCGATTGAACGTTACAACGACCAGCGCGTGCTCGTGGTCGATCAGCCCGCCGAAAAGCTCTGGCCTGTGCTTCGTCAGTTCTGGCTCGACAACGGCTTTGCCATTGCCACCGAGAACCCGGAGACCGGCCTGATTGAAACCGATTGGGCCGAAAACCGCGCCAAGCTTCCGCGCGACTTCATTCGTCGTTCTCTGGGCTCGCTGCTCGATGGACTCTACGACACCGGTGAGCGCGATCGCTTTCGCATGCGCCTAGAGCGTCGCAGTGCGACCCAGTCAGAAATTACTGTGGCCCATCGAGGCCTCGTCGAGGTGTATGCGCCCGGCACATCCCAGACCCGCACGGCCTGGACCAATCGCCCGAGCGACCGGCAGCTTGAGGAAGATTTCCTGCGTCGCATGATGCTGCGTCTGGGCGCAGATGAGGGTCGCGTCAAGGAGCTCATGGCCAAGCCGGGCATGACAGGTCCGGTCGCACAGCTCTCTAAGACCGAGACCAATTCTCAGGTCGAAATCAACGAACCCTATGAGCGGGCGTGGCGCCGGCTTGGCGTGGCCATCGATCGGCTTGGGTTCACCGTTGAAGATCGAGACCGTGCCAAGGGCCTACTCTATGTGCGCTATCGCGACCCCACGGTGCAGACCGGCGAGCAGCCGGGCTTCTTTGGCCGCATCTTCTCCTCCACCAAGCCCGATGAGGCTATTCAGTACCGCCTTCGCCTCACCGGTCAGGGAGAGAAGTCCACGCTCATCGTGCTGAGCAAGGACGACAAGCAGAGCAATGACGCCAACGCGCAGCGCATGCTCTCGGTGATCTTTGAGCAGCTGAAGTAAGCCTGTCCGGTGCGCTACAGCAGTCTGAGTAGCGGCAGCGAAGGCAACGCACTGCTTGTGGAGGCAGGGCCTGCTGGGGCACCTGTGCGCATTTTGGTCGACTGCGGCTTGGGTCTGCGCGATGTGCAGGAGCGCCTGGCCCAGCGCGGGCTTGCACCGAGTGATCTACACCTTATTTTTGTCACTCACGAGCACGCAGACCACTGCGCGGGGGTGGCCAAGCTCGCCCGGGCCTGCGAGCTACCAGTGGCCTGCACGCATGGAACGCTTGTGGCCATGGGTGCTGAGGCGCTGGCCGGTCTCACGGTACTCACCGTCTCTCCGCATCGGTCCATCGACTTTATGGGCCTGAGCCTTGAGCCCATCCCCGTGCCTCACGATGCGCGAGAGCCCGTGGCGCTTGCGGTTTCAGACCAAAAGCACCGCATGGCAGTCGTTACCGATCTGGGCAGCTACACCCCGCACCTCATCTCTTGCCTGCAAGGTCTCGATGCCATTTTTCTGGAGTTCAATCACGATGCCCAGATGCTCGAAGAGGGCAGCTATCCGCCAAAGCTGAAGTCTCGTGTGGGCGGGCCCCATGGGCACCTCTCCAATGTGACTGCCGCGGAGCTGCTGGGGCGGCTTCTCTCTGCGCGGCTTCAGCACATCACCGCGGCGCACCTGAGCCAGCAGAACAATCACCCCGATCGGGTTCGGGCCTCAGTGGCTGGACTGCCCTTGGGTCAGGCCTGTTTCGAGGTGGCCAGTCAAGACCACGGCATGCCGTGGGTCAGTCTGGCGTAAAAAAAAAGGCAGGGCCCGGGGGCTCTGCCTTTTCACCTTCACCGCTTGCGCGGCAAAAGAGCTTACTTCTTCGCGGGAGCAGCAGGTGCAGCAGGTGCGGCGGGAGCAGCAGGAGCGGCAGCAGGTGCAGCGGCGGGAGCAGCAGCAGGAGCAGCAGCAGGAGCAGCAGCGTCAGCAGGCTTTTGCTCAGCAGCAGGAGCGGCAGCAGGAGCGGGAGCAGCAGCGGGTTTCTCTTCTTTTTTGCCACAGGCAACCAGACCGAGAGCGATCAGGGCAGCAGCGAGGACGGATTTCGTCATTTTCTGAGTTCCTTGGGTAAGTAAGTTAACGATGAGCCATCGCTGGCTCGCCTTTAATCATAGCCCTTTTTTCGTGACAAAGATGACAACCCCCCGCTCAAACAGCGTCTGCAGAAGCTCCCTGTCACCTTGAGATCGAGCGGCTCGACGACAGACGGATGCCGAAAGGACCCGCTGGGTGGCAAGTTCGAGGAGCAGTTCACGGGTGTGACCGCGCGCCTGGAGGAGTTCACCATTGGCTGCAAACTGCCCCCTCCAGCATAGGAGGCGCGCGCCCGGGGCCAGTGCAAGCCCACCCTTGGTGGCAGCCAGCGTCTGTGCAAACCGTTTCACCGCGGGGCTGTTGGGCATCTTCACCCAGATCTGGGGATGCGGGCTTGAGAGGGCTGCGAGCACCGAACGCGCCATCTGGCGTGCATTGGGCAGGCATTGCATAGCCTCCTGGGCCATCTGCTCGACGAGCCGGTTGGGCAGCACGCCCGGTCGGGGGCTGGGTTCAAGCCAGGGGTCAGCCCAGGGACGGACCTTGAGCCCATCGAGGTGCTGGCCCACCGCCTCATCGGCCAACTCCCGAAGGTCTGGGGCCCGAAAGCCCACCGAATACGTCATGCAGCCTGTTCGCTGCGGGTCGATCGCCACGCCGCGATGGGCCCAGCCTGGAGGCAGGTAGAGAAGGTCGCCCGGTTCGCACAGCAGCGCCGTCTGGGCTTTGAAGTTCTTCAGAATGCGAAGGTCAAGCCCCTCCTTTAACGTGGGGTCAAAGCGCTGGGCAAGCTCCCAGAGCCTGCGGCCGTGAGCCTGAACCAAGAACACATCGTAGGAGTCCACATGCGCGCCAATGCCGCCTTGGTCGCTGGCCACGCTTGTCATCAGATCGTCGAGGCGGCCCTCCGGAATGAAACGAAAGTGATCAAGGAACTCATCTGCCTCGGCAAAGGCGGTATTCATCTGCTGCACGAGGATGGTCCAGCCACGCTGTTGCAGGCCCGGAATGGTCTGGGGGTCCAGGGGGCCGTGAGCCACCGTAAAGCGCGAGTCGACCAGGCGCGTGGGCAACTCTCCCTGCTCGCAGGCTTGGGCCACGTCAGCAAGCGTGATGGGCAACGATTGGGCGAACAATCGGGCGAATGCGCCCCTCACGAGGAGCGGCTTTTTTTGCCAATGCTCTTGCATGAACTGGCGCGAGGAGAGACCACCGAGCCAGGGCAGCGGCGCATCATGGGAGAAGAACTTATTCATCAGACCCCTTCCGGTCGGAACGCGCCGGCCGCCTTGGGCTCGGGCAGCTTGTATGGCGAGAGCATGGCCACCATCTGTGCAAAGACCTTCGGTGTGGCCGCGATGATGTTTTCAGAGAACAGGAAGTCGGGCCCACCCTGGAAGTCGCCTACAAATCCGCCCGCCTCGGTGACGAGCAGGCTGCCGGCAGCCGCATCCCAGGGCATGAGGCCCATTTCAAAAAAGCCGTCGTAGCGGCCAGCTGCCACGTACGCGAGGTCGAGCGCTGCAGCGCCTGGGCGACGCAGGCCGGCCACGCGTCCACTGAGTTGCTTGAACATCGACACGTAGGTGTCGAGCAGGTCCATGTACTTAAACGGAAAGCCCGTCCCGATGAGCGCCTCGTCCAGTCGATCTTGTTTGGTGACCCGCAGTCGTCGGTCATTCAAGAAGGCGCCTTTGCCCTTGGAGGCCATGAAGAGCTCATCGCGGCTGGGGTCGTAGATGACCGCCTGGGTGATGACACCCTTTTGCATCAGGCCAATCGAGGTGCAGTAGACCGGCATGCCATGAATGAAGTTGGTGGTGCCATCGATGGGGTCGATGATCCACACGTTATCTGGCATGCAAGAGAGCGGCTTGTCGCCCTTGGTGAGGCCTGACTCCTCTCCCAGAAAGCCGTGGTCCGGGTAGGCTTGCGAGAGCACCTCGATGATGGCGCGCTCGCAGGCTTTATCGACTTCCGTGACAAAATCGTTCTGGTCCTTGCGGGCCACCTGGATACGCTCGATGTCGAGGCTGGCGCGATTCATGATCGAGCCAGCCCTGCGTGCGGCCTTCACCGCTGTGTTCAGCAAGGGATGCATGGGTGTCTGGAATGGAAAAGAGCAGCGCCGAGTGTAATGCCTTTCAACCGCTGCTTTGCCGCGTGCGCTGGGTTCTGGTTTCGCCCACTCATGCAGGCAATGTGGGGGCAAGCGCGCGCGCCATTGCCACCATGGGCTTTTCTCGGCTCTTAGTTGCGGCGCCCGAAGACCCCGCTCTCATTGATGATCCTCAGGTCCAGACGCTCTCTGCTGGCGCGCTCGAGCATCTCACCGAGATGCGCAACACCGCCTCGCTTGAAGAGGCTCTCTTTGGCACGCGCCTGCAGCTTGCATTCACGGCTCGGCCCCGTGAGTTCGAGCCACCCCGCCGAACGCTGGTTGAGGCAGCGCACGAACTGGCCAACGCACTGTGCCAAGAAGGCCAAGACGAGGTGGCACTCGTCTTTGGGCCTGAGCGCGCAGGCCTCTCCAACGCAGATCTCATGCGCTGCTCGAGGGTCTGTGGCCTGGATGTGAACCCCGCGTTCTCCTCGCTCAATCTCTCTCAGGCCGTGCAGGTGGCTGCCTACGTGCTGCGCGATGCGCTGCGAGCGGCGAGCCGTGCGCCTGCTGCCCCGGCCCGCACCGACGGCCTGGGTCGGCCCACCGCAAAGCCCGCAGCCCACGAGCAGGTGGAGGGGCTGCACGCCCACCTGATGCGAGTGGCCGAGCAGGTGGGCGCACTCGATCCGCAGGCGCCCGGCCGCATGGACGATCGACTCCGCAGGCTCTGGACGCGCGCAGGCGTGTGGGAAGACGAGGCACAGATGCTGCGCGGCGTGCTCACCGCCATTGAGCGCAAGCTGCTCTGATAGGCTCTCGCCCCATGCTCATGCGATTCATTGAGGACCTTGACACCATTTTGCAGCGCGACCCAGCCGCGCGCTCTCGCTTTGAGGTGCTCACCTGCTATCCCGGCCTGCATGTCTTGTGGCTGCACCGCCTGGCCCACTCGTTCTGGCGGACCGATATGGGCTTGTTTCGTTGGTTTGCGCGCATGCTGGCCATGTTTGGTCGCGCAGCCACAGGCATTGAGATTCATCCTGGCGCGCGCTTTGGTCGTCGCGTGTTTATCGACCACGGCCTGGGCGTGGTGATTGGCGAGACCGCCGAGGTGGGCGATGACTGCACGATCTATCAGGGCGTGACGCTGGGCGGCACCTCCCTGGTCAAGGGCTCTAAGCGCCACCCTACGCTTGAGTCGGGCGTGGTCGTGGGTGCCGGCGCAAAGGTGCTTGGCCCCTTCACAGTGGGCCGAGGCGCCAAGATTGGCTCCAATGCGGTGGTGGTAAAGGCTGTGCCCGCAGGTGTGACGGTGGTTGGCATTCCTGCTCGCGTGGTGACCGAAGATCAGGCCGATTCGCTCTCACGCCAGAAAGAGGGCGATGCCTTTGTGGCCTACGGGGTGCTCACCGGCGCAGAAGACCCGCTCGATGTGATGCTGCACCAGATGCGCGATGAACTGGCCCGCCAGAGGGAAGAGATCGCAGTACTCCAGAAGGCACTCGCCCAGGCCAAGTCGGGCTCTTAGCCCTGCGCACTAAAGGTTGAGCGGGGTCATGCCCTGGCTGTTAATCAGCAGTCCCCCGCCGCGCGGGGTCTTGCCCGCATGCCAGTCGGTGCTCACCCAGCGTGGCTTGCCCTTTGGCAGAAGCGAGCACCCCGGTCGGTGGGTGTGGCCATGCAAAAGCACATCGGCCTGCGCCTTTTCAAGGAGCGCCTGAGCGGCGGCCGGGTTGATGTCCATGATGTCCATTGAGGCCGAGGCCTTGTATTGCTCGCTCTGAG
Source organism: Burkholderiales bacterium UBA2463 (assembly GCA_002342295.1). Taxonomy (GTDB): domain Bacteria; phylum Pseudomonadota; class Gammaproteobacteria; order Burkholderiales; family Burkholderiaceae_A; genus Hahnella. The sequence continues at coordinate 9,040 of DDPR01000006.1, read as the reverse complement.
CGCGCATGGCCTGCGCCTCGGAGAGCCGCTCTGCGAGTGGCTTGGCGAGAAAGGTTTTCTGCCACTGAGGGCTGCGCACCAACTCACGAAAGCGCTGGTAGTTCGCATCGTCGGTGCACAGGGCATCGCCGTGGCAGACAACCACGCGGCCCAGGGCTGGATGCTCCATAACAAAGGGCTCGGGCAGAAGGTCCGCATGGGCGTGCGCTGCAAAGGCCCCGCCCAGCAAGAAGTCACGGTTACCACCAAGAATCCCTATGTGCACCCCCGCCGCATGGGCGCGCTCCAAGACAGCAATGAGAGCCCGCGCGGGCTCAGCCTGCGGGTGCTCCGCCGCATCGAGCAGGTCATCGCCCACCCATGCGTCAAAGATGTCGCCCAGCAGAATGAGCCAGTCAGGCTGGCCGGGCCCCGAGAAGAGCTGGGCCTTGAGCCAGGAGATAAAAAGCTGGGTGAGCGCTGGACTCTGGGCATCGAGATGGATGTCCGAGACCACCAGGGCCGAGTGCTCGGCCGCAAGTGCCAGTGTCTTCACTCTTCGGTGACGACAGCCTTCTGAATGACAACGGGCTCAAGGGGCACATCTTGATGAAAGCCCTTGCTGCCCGTCTTTACGCCCTTGATGGCATCGACCACGTCCTTGCCCTCGGTCACCTCGGCAAACACCGCATAGCCCCAGCCGCTTTCATCGGGCGCGCTGAAGTCCAGAAAGTCGTTGTCCACCACGTTGATGAAGAACTGGGCGCTTGCCGAATGGGGGTCGCTGGTGCGCGCCATGGCCAGGGTGTAGGCCTTGTTCTTCAGGCCATTGTTGGCCTCGTTTTCAATGGGGTCGCGGGTGGGCTTTTGCTTCATGCGCTCATCAAAGCCGCCGCCCTGGATCATGAAGCCGTTAATGACGCGATGGAAGATGGTTCCATCAAAGTGCCCCTCGCGCACATAGGTGAGAAAGTTCTCAACGGTTTTGGGTGCCTTATCGGCGTGAAGGGCAATACGAATGTTGCCCATGCTTGTCTGAAGCTCGACCATGCTCATCCATCCTTCCTGAAGAGAAAAAACTACTGAGGCTCGGTGATGCGGGGCCGAGACTGAATCCTGAGTGGGGCGGGCTGGGGCAGGGCCTTGAGGTGATCGCGCTTGGCGCCCAGAAAGGGTGAACGTTTGTCAATGGCAATGCCCGCCTCGTAGCTCTGAAGTGCAAGCTGCACATAGAGGTCGCCAAGGTTCTCATAGGCTTGAATGTAGCGGGGGCGATTGGCAATGGCGCGCTCCAGGGCCTCACGTGCGCGCTGGGGCTCGTTGTTGCGTAGATAGAGCACAGCCAGGTTGTTGTATGGCTCGGCCAGCTCGGGGAACTCTGAGACCAGGCTCTCAAAGCCATTGATGGCGCCCTGATCGTTACCCGACTCCGCACACAAAAGCGCATCCAGGAAGCGCCACTGGGGGCTGCGAGGCCGCAGATTGAGGTTGGCGTTAATGAGCGTTCGCGCCTGCTCGAACTGGCGCAGCTGGATGTGCTCCGAGGCCTTCACAGCCTCTGGCGAAACAATGGGCACCACGCGGCTGAGGTCCACGCCACCCTGGGCAGGTGCCGCAGGCGCGGCATTGGGCAGGCCTGGCATGGCGGGCATGGTCTGAGCCAGAGCCCAGCCGTTTGCCACGCAGAGCGATAGGAGGGTCAGAAGCCGAAGGCCATAAGCCCTAGAATGCGAGGCTATTTGCTGAACAACGTGCAGGAAAAGTGCATGCATCGGGCGCAGTCTATCACGGTGATTTATTGAAGATTTTCAATACCTTAAGCCGCTCTAAGCGGCCCTTGGTTCCCATTGAGGCCGGCCATGTGCGCATGTATGTGTGCGGCATGACGGTGTATGACTACTGCCACATGGGCCACGCCCGCGTGCTTGTGGTTTTCGACATGGTGCGCCGTTGGCTGGAGGCAAGCGGCCTGCGCGTCACCTACGTGCGCAACATCACCGACATTGACGACAAGATCATCGCCCGAGCCGTGGAGCGCAACGAGCCCATCAACGAACTCACGAAGCGATTCATTCATGCCATGCATGAGGACTGCGAGGCCCTTGGGGTGTTGCCTCCTACCCATGAGCCGCGTGCCACCGAGTACGTGCCGCAGATGATCTCGCTCATCGACACACTGAAGGACAAGAGCCTGGCCTACCAGGACCCTCAGCCCGATGGCAGCGCAGGCGATGTGCACTTCTCGGTGCGTGACTTCCCAAGCTATGGCCAGCTCTCTGGCAAGTCTTTGGATGAGTTGCGCGCAGGCGAGCGGGTGGCCGTGGTGCTCGATAAGCGCGACCCCCTAGACTTTGTTTTATGGAAGCGCGCCAAGCCCAGTGAGCCCGCCGATGCCATCTGGCCCTCGCCCTATGGGCCTGGGCGGCCGGGCTGGCATATTGAGTGTTCGGCCATGAGCTGCGCGCTCTTGGGCTATCACTTCGATATTCATGGGGGTGGGGCCGACCTGCAGTTCCCGCACCACGAAAACGAGATTGCCCAGTCCGAAGGCGCCCTCAGAGGAGATCGGCCCCAGGCGCCTTATGCCAACCTCTGGATGCACAACGGCTTTGTTCGCATCGATAACGAGAAGATGTCAAAGTCCCTGGGCAACTTCTTCACCATCCGCGAGGTCCTGACGAAGTTCTCGCCCGAGGTGGTGCGTGCCTTTATTCTGCGCGCCCATTACCGCAGCCCCCTGAACTACTCAGACTTTGCGCTGCAAGAGGCTAGAGCCGCCCTTGTGCGCCTCTACACCGCGCTTGAGCTCGCCGGTTTTACTGCTGCACCCACTGATGAGCAGGCCAAAGATCTTCTAGAGGCCGCCATGCAGAGCCCTCACGAACAGGCACTGGCTTTTCGAGAGGCCATGCAAGATGACTTCAACACCCCCGAGGCCCTCGCTGCTCTCTTTGTACTGGCCACTGATATCAATCGTCTGGTTGCGGCTCAGGAGGGCAAGGAGGCCAGCGCGCTGGCCGCTCTGCTGCGAGGATTGGGCCTCACGCTGGGCCTTTTGGGGCGCAGCACTCGCGCGGTGCGTGAGGAGGGTGCCCACGCCTCGGGCCTTGAGGCGAGCGAGATTGAGGCCTTCATCGCTGAGCGCAGGGAGGCCAAGGCATCCAAGAACTTTGCCCGGGCCGATGAGATTCGCAAGATGCTGCTCGATCGGGGTATTGTTCTGGAAGATAGCCCTCAGGGCACCACCTGGCGCAGAGGATGAGCCGGCCTATGTCACAGACTTACCTCGATTTTGAGCAGCAGCTTGGCGAGCTTGAAGCCAAGATTGAAGAGCTTCGTTTTGTGCAGTCAGACTCTGCCCTCGATATCTCTGAGGAGCTCGAGCAGCTGCAGCGCAAGTCCTCTGAGATGCTGCAAAACCTCTATGGTGGGCTGACTCCCTGGCAGATCTCTCAGGTGGCGCGCCACCCTCAGCGTCCGTACACGCTGGACTACATTCAGTCCATCTTCACCGACTTTCATGAGCTGCACGGCGATCGCAGCTTTGCCGATGACCCCGCCATTGTGGGTGGCCTTGCAAGGCTTGAGGGCCGCTCGGTCATGGTCATTGGCCATCAGAAGGGCCGAGACTTAAAAGAGCGCACCCTGCGCAACTTTGGCATGCCAAGGCCCGAGGGCTATCGCAAGGCCGAGCGCCTCATGAAACTCGCCGAGAAGTTTCGGCTGCCCATCTTCACCTTCATTGATACGCCCGGGGCCTACCCCGGCATTGGCGCAGAGGAGCGCGGCCAGTCCGAGGCGATTGGCCGCAACCTCTTTGTGATGGCAGGCCTGCAGGTGCCCATTGTCTCCACCATCATCGGTGAGGGCGGCTCAGGTGGCGCACTGGCTATTGCCGTGTGCGATGAACTCTTGATGCTTCAGTTCTCTACCTACTCGGTCATTTCGCCCGAGGGCTGCGCCTCTATCTTGTGGAAGAGTGCGGCCAAGGCCCCCGAGGCGGCCGAGGCCCTGGCCATTACCGCTGAGCGCCTGACTGCGCTTGGGCTCGTAGACTCTGTGGTGGCTGAGCCCCTGGGCGGCGCGCACCGGGACCCGGTCTCAATGGCAGCTCGCCTCAAAGACACGCTCTTGGCCTCGCTTGCTACGCTTGAGGCGCTCGATACGCCCGCTCTTCTTGCGCGGCGCCAGGCCAGACTGCGGGCTTATGGTCGGTTTAGAGAGGCCGCCTAGCGGCACGCGCGCGCTGGTGGTCGGCCTCTCTGCGGGCCTAGACTCAACGGTTCTTCTGCACCTGCTCTGCGCAGCGCGCAGCGCGCATCCCAAGGCCTATGCGGGCGTGAGCCTCTCGGTGCTGCATGTTAACCATGGCCTTCAGGCGGCTGCAGAGGCCTTTGAGCAGAGCGCGCTTCAGACGAGCGCGGCGCTTGGCGTTCCCGCTGTTGTGGTGCGCGCGCGCATCAGCGAGGAAGAACAGCGTCAGATGGGTCTTGAGGCGGCTGCCCGCAGAGCTCGCCGCGAGGCTTTTGCCGAGTCCGCAAGGGGTCAAGAGGGCGTATGCATGGTGCTTGCCCATCACCTAGACGATCAGGTGGAGACCACACTTTTGCAATGGATGCGTGGTGCTGGCCTTGAGGGTCTGTGTGGCATGGCAGGCTATTCCCCTGCTCTCGCTGGACGCCCCTATGCCATCTGGCGTCCGCTGCTTCAGATGCCCAAGGCTGCGCTTGCCGATTATGCAAAGCGCCATGAGTTGCAGTGGGTGGAAGACCCCACCAATGCGCTGGAGGACTTCGATCGCAACCGGCTTCGTATGCAGGTGCTGCCCGTTTTGACGGAGATGCGCGAAGGGGCCCTGGGTGCGATGGGCCGCAGCATCGAGCTTTTGCAAGAGGCGCGCCTTGCGCTTGAGCAGGTGACCTCGCAAGACCTTCTGGCCTGCCGCGTACACGCCAAGCCTGACGCGTCTTTCGCCCTTCAGAAAGACGCCCTCTTGGCGCTTACGGATGCGCGAGTGGCGCGGGTGTTGCGCGCCTGGATTGCTGAGCAGGGCAGGGCCACGCCGCCTGCTCGCAGGCTGGAAGAATTTATTCGTCAGCTGCGCGAGGCGAGCCCGGGCACCAGCCCCCAGCTTGCCGTTCGGCCCGAGCCTTCTGGCGGGCAGGAGTCCTTTGAGGTAAGGTTGCGCGCTGGCATTTTGACTCTGGAGCCTCTGGCTCCCTCTTCCTCTTCTTATGGCTCTCATCGTTCATAAATACGGCGGCACTTCCATGGGCTCAACCGAGCGCATCTTGAATGTCGCTCGGCGCGTGGTGAAGTGGCACCAGGCTGGCCATCAGATGGTGGTGGTGCCCTCGGCCATGTCGGGCGAGACCAACCGCCTTCTTGCGCTTGCCAAAGAGATTACGGACAAGCCCGATGCCCGCGAACTCGATGCCATTGCCTCCACCGGCGAGCAGGTGTCGGTGGGTCTTTTGGCGCTGGCCATTCAATCGCTGGGTGTTCCGGCCAAGAGTTATTCGGGCTGGCAGGTTCCTATTCGTACCGACTCGGCCCATACCAAGGCGCGCATCGAGTCGATTGACGATGCACGTGTGCGCGCCGATCTGGCCGCTGGCATGGTGGTCATCATTACCGGCTTTCAGGGGGTGGATGCAGAGGGCAGTGTGACCACGCTCGGCCGAGGCGGCTCGGACACGTCTGCCGTGGCGGTTGCCGCCGCGCTGGGCGCAGAGGAGTGCCTTATTTACACCGATGTGGATGGCGTCTACACCACAGATCCGCGCGTGGAGCCGAATGCGCGACGGCTCGCACGCATTACCTTTGAAGAGATGCTCGAGATGGCCAGCCTTGGCTCGAAGGTGCTTCAGATTCGGTCGGTGGAGTTTGCGGGCAAATACAAGGTGAAGACTCGCGTGCTCTCGAGCCTTACCGACCCTCAGATGGATCTGCGTGAGGAGGCCCAGTCGGGCACTTTAATTACCTACGAGGAAGACAACACCATGGAGCAGGCAGTTATTTCTGGCATTGCCTTTAACCGCGACGAGGCCAAGATTACGATTGCTGGGGTGCCCGATAAGCCCGGCGTGGCCTTTGCCATTCTGGGCCCAGTGGCTGAGGCCAATGTTGATGTGGACATGATTATTCAGAATGCCAGTCACGATGGCACCACTGACTTTTCCTTCACCGTTCATCGCAATGAGTTGAGTCGTGCACTGGAGGTAATTCAGACCAGGGTACAACCCACA
>DDPR01000006.1:1160-2799 GCA_002342295.1 Burkholderiales bacterium UBA2463 | reverse complement strand
GCCAGCCTCATGTTTCAGACTCTCTTTCACGAGGGCATCAATATTCAGATGATCTCGACGAGCGAAATTAAGATTTCGGTGGTGATTGCCGACAAGTACATGGAGCTCGCAGTTCGCGCTCTGCACAAGGCCTTTGGGCTAGAATCGAGCGGTTAGTTCGTTATGGCCGCTTTAGGAGACGTGACCGAGAGGCCGAAGGTGCTCCCCTGCTAAGGGAGTATGGGCCAAAAGCCCATCGAGGGTTCGAATCCCTCCGTCTCCGCCGGAAAGTATTTTAAATTACTGACTTTAAATAGTTTTTTGTAATTAAATTATAAAAACTATCCAAAAAACAACCCAAAAGTAAGCGACCTCAAACGAGGTTACGCTAGCAACTGACAGGGTTCTGCGCATGCATAGGCGCCGAACAGGAGTGGACGACGAGTCCAGAAAGAATCTGTTCCCAAGTAACGAGCGACTCAAGAAGTAAGCCAGGGCGCTCTTGCTAGTGGCTCTTAAGTTGGGGGGTCGCCCCCACCTCTCCTCGGCGTATTGCTCCCGCTCGCGCTGCCACGGCTTGCCTCTCGTTCCCTGAGAGTCGCGCAAGATTCTTCACCTGTAGGGCCATGCGAGGGTTCTTCGCAAGAGCCGTCTCATGACGCATGAGAAAGTCCCAATAGAGTGTGGTGTAGGGGCAGGCACGATCGCCCTCACGCAGGGCTGGGTCGTAGCGGCAGCCCGAGCAGTTGCCCCCCATGCGCTGGATGTACTTGCCTGTTGCCACGTAGGGCTTGCTCGCCATGAGCCCGCCATCGCCATACTGGCTCATGCCCAGGGTGTTGGGCAGCTCCACCCACTCCACCGCATCAACGTAAACCGAGAGATACCAGGCATGCACCTGCTGGGGCCTCACGCCCAGCAGCAGGGCAAAGAGGCCTGTCACCATGAGCCTCTGAATGTGGTGGGCGTATCCGTATTGAAGAGTCTGCGCAATGGCATCTTGCAGGCAGGCCATGTCGGTGTGGCCTGTCCAGAACCACTCGGGCAGATCCTCCTGAGCGTTTAGGGCATTGAGCTCGCAGTAGCCTGGCATCTGCGTCCAGTAGATGCCGCGCACATACTCTCGCCAGCCCAGAATCTGCCGAATGAACCCTTCTGCACTCTGTAGGGGAGCCTGCCCGTCTTTGTAAGCCTGCTCTACTCTTGCCACCACCTCGCGCGCTGAGAGCAGCTTGAGGTTGAGGGCGGCAGACAGATGTGAGTGATACAGCCAGGGCTCACCTGGCCATAGCGCATCTTCAAAGCGCCCAAAGAGTGCCAGGCGCTCTTGAACAAAGCGCTCGAGTGCCTCAAGAGCCTGCGCCCGAGTCACCGGCCAGGCAAAGGAAGAAAGGCTGCCTGGGTGGTTTGCAAAGCGCGTATTTACAAGGTCAATCACCTCTTGAGTGAGCGCGCTGGGCGCAAACATGGCCCGTGGGGGCACCTGGCCTGGGCCCTCGGGGCCGAAGGCCTCTCGATTGTCGGCATCAAAGTTCCACTGCCCGCCCTCGGGCTCTGCGCCATCCATGAGGATGTTGTGGCGCTTTCTCATCTCTCGATAGAAGTACTCCAGCCGCAGCGACTTGCGCCCCTTGGCGTGGGCGGCAAAGTCCGCCACGCT
>DDPR01000006.1:0-1121 GCA_002342295.1 Burkholderiales bacterium UBA2463 | reverse complement strand
ACGCGCCAGTCGCCCGGTGCGGTCATGACCACATGCTGGGGGGCCAGTGCGATAAGGTCCTCTTTGAGCTTGGCGCCTAGGCTTGGCAGGGCTGCAGGGGGCGTCTTGTCATCGAGCCGGTGGTAGTAAAGGGGGCGGCCCGCCTCTTTCAGGGCAAGCGCAAAGTGACGCATGGCAGAGAGAAAGAGGGCAATGCGCTGCTTACTGGACCAGACGTGGGTGGATTCTTCCTGGGCCTCGGCCATCCACACGGCATCTTGCCTGGGGTCAAAGCCATCGAAGGCAGAGGCCTCAAGGTCGAGCTGATCGCCCAAAACAAGAATGAGATTCCTCATGGAATGAGCACCTACGCTGTGTGGTTGTTCTGCATGGTCGTGTTGGTGCATCCTAAAACGAATCGTCACTGAACCATGGGGGTGTGTATGACATTTCGAGTCTTGGTCGTGCTCTGCCTGGCGGGCCTCTCCTCTTGGGCGCAGGCCGATACCTCTCGCTGCTACAACATCAAGAACTCAGATCGTAAGAACTTTTGTCTGGCCATTGCCAAGGGCGAGCGCTCTTACTGCTACTCGATTCATGAGGACGACACGAAGAACTTCTGCCTTGCCCAGCTCAATAACCAGAAGAGCTACTGCCACAGCATTCGGGCGCAAGACACGAAGAATGAGTGTCTTGCCGTGGTGAGGTAGGACCTACCGCGCAACGGGAATGAGAATCTCGTTGCGCCTGCGCCAGGGAAGGGTGAAGGGGTCGTTGTAGCGGGCCACCTGGGGCGCACCGCCCTCTTTAAGTTGTTTGTCTTGCATCCAGGCCTTTAACTTTTTGGTCTGCTCTTCAATAGAGGCCTCGGTGGTCCAGCCACTGAAGCGAATGCTCGCCACATCGTGTTCGCCCACTTCCCGCAGGGTGACATCGGGCCGATTCGGTCGGGGCAGAGAGTCGAGCTTTTCTCCCTTGGGCATTACGAAATGAAGGCGCCATCCCTCGCTCTTGGGCTCCACGGTGACGGGCGCGGTCATGGCAATCTTTTGGCTCTGCCCACCAGGGGCGACATTGTTGCCAAAGATGTAGTCGGCCACCCTTCGAAAGCCTGTGCGGCTGGCCGCATCAAAGTCTCCTGC
>DDPR01000009.1:64038-64226 GCA_002342295.1 Burkholderiales bacterium UBA2463 | reverse complement strand
AATCGGGTCCCGAAGAAATCTGCGCATGAGTGCAATCTGTGCGACGAGCAGCGCGAGAACGCCGAGGGCGTGCATGGGGCTTGACCACCAAAGGAGGAGGGCGACGATACCCGCCTGAGGCAGAGCCATGGTGGCGCATGCGATCCAGGCCGCTCGACGGGCGCCCAGCTGCACGGGGAGGGAGCGGA
>DDPR01000009.1:0-64001 GCA_002342295.1 Burkholderiales bacterium UBA2463 | reverse complement strand
GACTTGAAGTCGTTGAGCGTCATGATGCCGTGCGCACCGAGGCTGTAGAGCACGGCGAGCGCAATAGATCTGGCCTCGGGCAGGTTGCCGCCGAGCATCACGGTGGTTCCCGTGACCCATGCAAGGCCCTCATAAGAAAAGCCGCAGGCCAAATTCCCCCACCAGCCATTCTGTTTGAGTCGAATGGGCGGCATGCTGTAAGCCCAGGCAAGCACCAGCCCCGCGCTGGCCGCGAGAAAGCCCCAGGGTCCGAGCAGGCTCGCAACGGCCAGAGACAGCAGTGTCCACAAGAGGGCGATGTAGAGCCCCCAGCGACCGGGAATTCGGCCCGAAGGAATGGGTCGCGACGGTTCATTGATGGCATCCACATGCCGATCGAACCAGTCATTCACTGCCTGACTGGTGGCGCAGACCATGGGGCCAGCCAGCAGGACTCCAATCGAGACCAGCAGCCACTGGTCGGAGAGTGCGACGCCGGAGGCGACTGCTCCGCAGGCAAAGGCCCACATGGGTGGAAACCAGGTGATGGGCTTGAGTAACTCGGCGAATGCGAGCAAGTGGCTTCGACTCGGGACAGGCATGGAATCATTGTGTACTTGACAAACGCAAGCGTCAATTGCAAGTTACACATTTGGAGGCATTTCGCCGGGAGTCAGAGAATGGGGTCTGGTCAGGCCATCGTGATTGGAAGTGGCTTTGGGGGCCTGGCTGCAGCCATCCGTCTGCTGGCAAAGGGGTACCGAGTCACGGTGCTTGAGCGCCTCGGCTCTGCCGGAGGGCGGGCCACCGTCTTCGAGCAAGACGGGTTCACCTTCGACATGGGGCCCACCATTATCACTGCGCCATTCCTTCTTAAGGAACTCTGGGCGCTGTGTGGGCGTCGGTTCGAGGACGATGTGGACCTGCGCGCGATGAACCCCTTTTATCGCATTCGTTTCGATGACGGCTCCCACTTCGATTACTGCGGCGACGTCGATCGGCAGAGGGCGGAGGTCGCGAGACTGAGCCCCGGTGATGTCGAGGGCTTTGATTCCTTCATGCGGGAGGCGGAGGTCTGCTACACGCTTGGGTATGAGGAACTTGGGACGGTTCCCTTTGAGACGCTCGGAGAGCTCATCTCTGCGGTGCCATCCATGGCTCGGATGCGAGCCTGGGAGAGCATCTTTCAGATGGCCTCTCGGCACTTTAAGAGTCACAAACTTCGGCAGGTCTTTAGTTTTCATCCCCTCTTGATTGGGGGAAATCCCCTCTCAGTGACCTGCGTCTACAGCCTTATTCCGGCCCTTGAGAAGCACTTCGGAGTGCACTCCGCCATGGGCGGCACGGGCGCCATCGTCTCGGGCCTCGTTGGACTCATCCAGTCGAAGGGCGGGAGGATTCGCTACGAGGCTGACGTGGAGGAGATCTGTGCCTCGGAGGGGCGGGTCAGCGGCGTTCGGCTCGCCTCGGGCGAGACCCTCTGCGCGGACATCGTAGTTTCCAATGCGGATGCAGCGACGACCTACCGAGAACTCATGCCGAAGACCCACAGAAGGGTCTGGACCGACAGAAAGTTGAGTCGGGCGGCCTACTCAATGGGCCTCTTTGTCTGGTACTTCGGAACCCGTCGTCGCTACGATGAGCTGCCTCACCACATGATCCTCATGGGACCTCGCTATGAGGGGCTCCTGAGCGATATCTTCACCCACAAGGTTTTAAGCGACGACTTCAGTCTTTATCTGCACCGACCGACGGCAACCGACCCAGGCCTCGCCCCGCCGGGTTGTGACTCCTTTTACGTGCTTTCGCCGGTTCCACATCTCGACTCCGGCATTGACTGGACTTCGCAAGCGGAACCTTATCGCCGAGCGATAGAGGCGCGTCTCTCCCAGACTGTGCTGCCCGGACTGAGCGAGCAGCTCGCAACCTCCCGACACGTCACGCCGATCGACTTTCAGACCCAATACCGTGCCTACAAAGGGGCGGCCTTTGGTATGGAGCCGCGCCTGCTTCAGAGCGCCTGGTTCCGACCCCATAACCGCAGCGAGGATCTGCCCGGTCTCTTTTTGGTTGGCGCAGGCACGCATCCGGGTGCTGGGATTCCGGGGGTCCTCACCTCGGCCAAGGCCTTTGACCAGCTGATTCCCGCTTATGAGAAAGAGTCGGGGGTCCTGCTCGGATCCCCCACGCTTCAGTCATGAGAGGAGATTCGCTCCACTCAGCCTGCGAGGCCCTGATGCAGCAGGGATCGAAGTCTTTTTTCGCGGCCTCGAGGCTGCTGCCCGACGCCTTAAAGGCTCCCGCTGCCGGGCTGTACGCCTTTTGTCGTGTCGCTGATGACGAGGTCGATTGTCGGGGCGCGACACCGGAGGTGATGGCGGGGCTGCGCACGCGGCTCGATCGGATCTACGAGGGGCAACCCGGAGAGGCGCTCGCTGATCGGGCATTCGCAGAGGTTGTTCATGCCTATCGGCTTCCAAAGACATTGCCGCTTGCACTGCTCGAGGGCTTCTCGTGGGATTCGGATGGCCGCCGATACGAGACCCTTGAGTCGCTCGAGGATTATGGTGCGCGAGTGGCAGGGACGGTTGGTGCCATGATGGCGCTCATCCTCGGTGTTCGAGAGCCCTGGGCACTTGCCCGCGCGTGCGAACTCGGCGTGGCGATGCAACTGACGAACATCGCACGCGATGTGGGAGAGGACGCGCGCATGGGTCGCCTCTATCTGCCTGAGGGGTGGATGCGGCAAGAGGGCATTGACCCCGAGCTCTGGCTTATCTCTCCTCGTTTCACACCCGCTCTGGGACGGGTGGTCTCCCGCCTCTTAACCGCGGCCGACGCCCTCTACGAGCGCGCAGAGCAGGGCATTGCAGGCCTTCCTCGCCCCTGCCGTCCCGCGATCACCTCGGCTCGATTTATCTACTCTGACATTGGGCGGGCTCTGGCGAGACAAGACTTCAATTCATTTGACCGACGAGCCGTTGTGAGCCCTCAGCGCAAGGTGTTCCGAGTGGTCCAGTCTCTTGCAAGCTATCTGGTGAGCCCCGCATGGATGAGGGGCAGGACGCCTTTGCCGGCCATTGCATTTCTGGTCGATGCAGCGCGCACGCCCGCGCTTGCACGTCGACCCAGAACGGTCGATGAGAAGGCCGGCCGCATGATTGATCTGCTCATCTCGGTGCGGTCAGCGAAGTCTCGGCATTCTGAAGGGCAGCATCAGTCGAACGACATTCGAGCGCAGGCGAGTTAGATCGAGGGTCTCGTGCATGGTGAGGGTCTCCTCTCCCATGATCTGTGTATTTAGGAGCGATCGCGCATAAAACGGCGTGTCTTCGAGGGTCTTGACCACCGAACTTCTTGGCGCGGGATGATCGTCCGCCCGGATCTGTCGAGAGAGGCCCCAGAGCGTGCGGCCAAGCGGCTGTCGCCCCCCCGGCGTAAAGTTGTCGACCTCTCCCGAGGGCTTGAAAGACAGCGCCAGCAATCGGTTGGTCGCCCCCTCGGGACGCACGTCATAGATCACCGCCACGCTTCCATCGGGCAGAAGGGTGCGGGACCAGTCCCAGCTTCGAAAGGGCTGATCAATCGGCTCATCTCCCTCATTGGAATCGAGGTAGCCGTGTCCCTCCCATCGAATTTTTGGGTGCTCAAACTCAGCGCGGATGTCTGCTGTTGGGGCGATCGGCCCCCATCGGTGCCTGCCCTGTGCATCTAGTGCGGTCTGAAAGGGAAAGAGGCGGGGCGCACGAAGTCGGACCTCCCCGCGCACGCGACCACCAAGGGGCATGGCCCGCTCATCAATGCGAATAAGAAGCTCCCCGTGTTGCCAGTGCACGCTGCTGCCGGCCAGTGCGTAGGAATCCTCGGAGCGGCTCAAGGAGCGTGCGCTTCGCTCGGTCATGGTCCAGATGTGTTGACGCGGTCCATAGAGCGCTACATTGATTGCGCAGTGGTCCTCGGCGTTGACCGCAAGGCCCTGGCGGCTGGCGCGCTGCCGAGCCCAGTAGTAGTAGGGGGAGAAGACGCTCCCGACAAAAATAATGATGCTCAGGCCAAAGGCCCCGCAGGTGCTTACGCCATCGACATACCACCAGAGATAACCACCCGATGGGACCGGCTGGTCGAATCGCGGTCGGCCATCAGGGTGGCGGCCGCCAGTCGCCCCGACAGGGTCGCCATGGGGACTCCCGCCCCCGGATGTGCACTCCCGCCGGCCAGATACAGCCCCGGGACGGGACTCCGAGAGGATGGGCGCTGGAAGATGGACATCCACCCGTGCGGTGCTCGGCCGTAGAGGGCGCCCCCCGACCCCGCAAATCGTCGGTGAAAGTGCGCGGGGGTCGCCACCCGCACCGGAGACTGAGGGTTGATGTGGAGCCCCGAGGATTGAAGCTGAGAGAGGATCGTCTGCTGGCATCGTTCTATCTCCTTGTCTGAGAAGTCAGACTCGTCTCCCCGCGCAGGGGCATTGACGAGCAGGAAGAGTCTCTCCGGCGATGCACTCGGTGGGCCTGCCTGCCGGTCTGTTGATCGGTCTTGGGCGCAGATGTAAACGGTCGGGCTGCGCGGAAGGCGACCGTGGTGGAACACATCTCTGAATTCGGATTCATAGTCGCCTTGGAAGTAGATGTTGTGAATGTGAAGCGGCCGCCCCTCGCAGCGACCAAGAAGCGCGAAGGTGAGTGCCGATAGTGAGCGGGGAGACGATTGAGATGGCTGTGTGGCCTGCTGAACGCCGACGCCTAGGAGGCCACCCGAGAGGGCTGCCGCCTCCCCGTTAAAGATCACATGGTCTGCCTCGATTCGCTCCCCGGACAGCAGAGTGACTCCTCGAATACGGCCATCCTGGGCGATGAGCTCGTGCACGTGTGCATTGCATCGTATCTGCGCTCCCAGGTGTTCGGCTGCAGACGCAAGTGCCTTGGCGAGGCCGCTCATACCGCCTTCTGCCGCCCAGACTCCGCGCATCTCAACATACGCTATCAGCATGAGCGTGGCCGGGGCCTCCCAGGGAGATCCTCCGCAATAGGTGGCGTAGCGGGCAAAGAGTTGGCGCAGTGCGGGATCTTCAAAGTGCCGTCCAAGGGAGCGCCAAAGGCTCTGAAGCGGCCCCAGTCGGCTCAGCAATGCCAGCCCACTCAAGCCGAGGTCAGAGGACATGGAGGCGAGGTTCGGCCTCGGTCCTCGCATATAGATGGGCTCGAGTCGATGGTAGAGCGCGCGTGCCTCCTCACAAAAGGCCTTAAAACGGCGCGCCTCTCTCGGGCCCGCAAACTCGGCGATCGCATCCATATTTGCTTGAGGATCCGTGAAGAGATCGAGGCACCGCTGGTCACTCCAGACGTGTCGGCCAAGCACCTTGAGGGGTGAGAGATGAACGAAGTCGTCAAGCGTGAGACCGGCGTCATGCATGAGGTCATCAAAGACCCAGCGCATGGTCAGGACGGTTGGCCCCGAGTCGATGAATCGTCCGTCGAGTTCAGTCTGATGAACCTTTCCACCGACCTCGGAGGCACTCTCGAGGAGGGACACCCGCAAGCCTTGGCGAGCGAGATCTATTGAGGCAGCAAGGCCCGCCATGCCGGCGCCCACCACGACAACATGAGGACTACGCAAAGGTGCGCCCCGCCCAGCGACCCGACATGTCGTCAATGCAGAACCGCGTGAACATCGACTCGCTAAAGTGTTTTCCGGCATGGGCCGCCTCGATGGCGCGGCGGTGACCGCCTGTGTGTGCATAGTTGCGCATGGCATCCTCGCCCCTCCAAATGCTGAAAGTCGCCTGGCGCAGGAAGGGGGCCTCGCCCAGACCCACAGCAAGCTCGCAGCCTGGCGCCTGTGCGAGGTCTCTCTCTGCATCCGGCGATCGAGACCAGAAAGAGAGGGCCTTGCTCGGACGGATGCTCGCGCGGGTCAGAGACGCCACAAGCGCACCGGGCTGCGGTGCTGGCGATGCGATATCAAGTGAATGGCCCGACCACGATCCGCGGCTGCTGTAGGGACGCAGCAGGGCCCAAAAGAGGTCTTGCGCATGCTCGCGGTAGGCCTCCACCCGTTGACCGGATGCGAGGAAGGCTCGCGCAGCGAGTGGCGTTTCGAATGCACCGAGGAAGCCTTGGTGGTGCAGGCTGGGCCAGAGCCCAAACCCCCCATGACGACCACTTCCCAGGACCTTCTGAAAGAGTAGCCCCGGAGCCAGTTGGTGGGAGAGGGCGGCCATCGGGAGTTGGGATAGGCCCCAGGCCAGTGAGCGATGCGTCCACCGAACAAGCACCAGCAAGACGGCGGTCTGGGACATATGGAGCTAGGCGTCGTCTGCGTCCGAATCCGGATCGTCGCCAAAATCTTGGAGCCCGAACCTCCTCAGCTTGACATAGAGACTCTGGCGCGACACGCCCAGCATGTCGGCTGCGGAGGCACGGTTGTTCCGGGTCATCTTCAGGGCGGTCTCGATGCAGAGCCGCTCAATGAGGTCGACTGTCTCGCCAACAATTTCTTTGAGGGGCATCCGCCCCACGAGGGCCGCAAGGTCTTCACCCGTCCTTGAGACTTGGGCTCCGCGCGGCTCTCCGCCGAGTCGCCGGCCCACATCACGAACGACGAAGGCGCAGTGACGCGTATCGTCCGTGCCGATCACGACACCCGAGATTTCGACCGGGACGACAACCCCACTCTGCGCTCGGAGTTGGGTTGCGAACAGCCGGACGCTGCCGCTCTGGGTAAGAGAGTTAAGAAGCACAAGGAGGTCGGTGTTGGCGCGGCCCAGCCACATGCTCATGGACTCCCCGATGAGTTGACCGCTGTGTGCCGACTGCGTCATGTCGACAAAGGCGGGGTTCACTTGGGTGATGAGGCCTTTTGTATCGGTGATGACCACACCATCGGAGAAGGATTGGATGGCATCCAGAAGGACGCTGCTCTCTTGGTTGAGTGGGTGGGACGCCAGCCCATGGTCGATGCGCAGAATAAAGGCGGTATGCCCGTCCTGACGAATGCATGAGACCAAGACGGATACCGGATTCTCATGCCGCGGAAAACTGAGCAAGACCTCAGATGGTCTGCCCGAGCCATCGACCTGCTTCAGTGTGAAACGCAGGCTGCCCAGCGATTGGGCTGAGACGAGCTCCTCGAGAGATCGAGCGTTGAGCGCGTCCGCTGATTGTTCAAAGAAAGCCGCTGCAGCTCGGTTGGACTCGATGATGCTGAGGTTTTCGGTCTCCACCAGCAGCACCGGGTCCTTGACCAGACCAAAGAGCGTGCGGTATTGGTTCTCGACTCGCCGGAGGTGCTGGTAGTCGCGATCCATGATCTGTTGCGCCTCGAGGAGACGAGATTGCAACGATGCGAGATTTCGAAGATCCCTCCCGATTGCAATGACTTGGCCTGGCTTGGAGGTGGTGACGAGCGAGAAGAGCACGGGCACCTCCGCGCCATCCGACCCAATCTGATTGATATGGCGAAACCTCGTCGAGCGAGCGCCCGCCCGAAGATCACGAAGCATCTCCTCAATCTTGGGACGGCTCTCAGTGCTCACTGTCTCCACCCACGGCCGGCCCACCCAGGAGGAGAAGCTCAGTGACTCCCATACTCCCGACCCGCCTGAAGCGTTCGTCAAGACGCCATCGAGTCCCATAAAAAGGGTGATGTCTGATGCTGCCGCAAGGAGCGTCGCGCTGGTCTCTTGGTCCAGTGCGAGCAGGGCGGCTTTTGCATCAGCAGAAGTCTCAGGCACGAAGGGGCCTCGTCTCTAGGAGATCCCCGGCCTGCCGCGTGGCATCCTGTGCGTCTCCTGAAATGAGGTCTGCTCCGCAGGACCGAGCGAGTTCCGGAAAGCAAGTGGTGGCGGGGCCGCCGATCATGATGGCTGGGTCAAAGTCTGCGCACGCGATGCGCAACATCTCAATCTGAATAGGCGCCTGGATGATGTCTTTCTCGCATCCGAGAGAGAGGCCAATGAGGTCTGGCATGACTCGACGGGCCGAAGCACACATAGCCTCTGGGTTGCGCGGAGCAATGATCGTGGTGATCCACCCTTCTCGCTGAAAAAAGGGCTCAAGCATCTTTATGCCAAAGGTGTGTTGGGAGCAGGGCATGGCGCTCAGCAAGAGCCTTGGGTTTTCCCCGCCCACGAGGGTCCGGGAGGGGGCCGGCTCCAGCTCGGGCCTAAGTCTCTGGAAGGCTTGCTGCAGTTGCCAGACGCCCGTTGTGACATCCACGAAATCACATTCGTCGTTGTGCCAGCGGGCACCAAGGTGTCGGGCAGCCGGCTGCAGCAGTTCGGTGAAGATTCGCTCGATACCCAGGCCCTTGGACCGAATCTCGTCTATGAAGGCCATGGTTTTTTGAACATCGCCCTGTAGGCACACAGTGCAGAGGGCGAGAACGAGCTGATCATCCGACGCCCCAGCCACACCCAGTCTGCCGCCCGGCCCCGTGGAAACGGCCTGTCGAGAGGTGGGCTCCCACTTCGTCTCGCGTGCCTGAGCCAAATAGGGAATGACCGCTCCGAACAGGAGATCCGTGAGGTCGGCCTTTAGATCCCGAAGGGGGGTGGGTGACTCGGCGCGATCGATGGCTTGCGACATCGTTTGTCTCCTCTGCGGCTGACCATTCCTCGACTGGCGATGGGGCGCCGCGTATTTGTGTCTTGCCATGATGCGCCAACTTTGTCCGTTTGTCTGACAAATGCTGCTGTCAATCCCATCATGTGTCAAGTTTTAATGATGTCAACAAGAATTGACAAAGACTTCCCGACTGACTTAGAGTCCTTCGAACAAGCTGTCTGCTGCAGGGGGACCCTTTAAATGTCCGTATTTTTGGCTGACTCGCCTCACCTCTCGACCGCGTCGGATCGCCGTCCGGTCTATACCTTGGAGCAGCGACGCCTGCGTGACCAGACTCCTTGGACATTGGTGCAAGGGGTTCTCGCTCCCCTTCAATTCCTCGTTTTCCTCGTGAGCCTTTCCCTCGTCGTTCTAGCGATTCAGAGCGGCGAGGGCCTTCTTCTTGCGGGCTGGTCCGTGGTTGCGAAGACTGGGGTCCTCTACCTCATCATGGTCACAGGGGCCATCTGGGAAAAGGTGGTCTTTGGGCAGTACCTTTTTGCGCGCTCCTTCTTTTGGGAGGACGTTTTCAGCATGCTGGTGATCGCGCTTCACACCGCCTATGTTGTGAACTGGTTTGCGGGGGATCGCTGGCTCGATGCCCAGTCTGCGCTGATGCTTGCCCTCGCGGCCTACGGCACCTATGTCATTAACGCGGGACAGTTCTTGCTCAAACTGCGTCAGGCTCGGAAAGAGGCACCATGAGTTTCCCCGTACCCGTTATGGCCAGAGCCCACGACGATGTCTCGCGGTCGGATTGGACGCCACTGCGTGAGCGTGGCCAGCATGAGGTCTTCTGTGGTCTTACGAGCATCGTCTGGTTGCACAGAAAGATGCAAGATGCATTTTTCCTGGTGATTGGGTCTCGAACCTGCGCGCACCTCATTCAGAGTGCAGCAGGCGTCATGATCTTTGCGGAGCCCCGTTTTGCAACGGCGATCATGGAGGAGAGGGATCTCGCGGGCTTGGCTGACGCCCAGGAGGAAATCGATCGGGTTGTCGCCCAGTTACTGGCTCGGCGCCCGGAGATCAGGACTCTTTTCCTCGTTGGATCCTGTCCCTCAGAGGTCATTAAGCTCGACCTTGCCCGAGCGGCCCAGCGCCTCTCTGATCGACATCGGCCCCAAGTTCGCGTCCTTCACTATTCGGGCAGCGGCATTGAGACCACCTTTACGCAGGGCGAGGACGCCTGCCTTGCGGCCCTTGTGAATGTGGCTCCTGTCGATGAAGAGGCGGAATCCCTCCTGGTGGTTGGAAGTCTCGCCGACATTGTTGAGGACCAGCTTGTCGGTTTGTTACGGGAACTCGGCCTCCCCGGTGTCTCTGTGCTGCCCGGCCGTCGCGCGCAAGCGCTCCCGCCCATCGGCTCTCGCACGAGATTTTTGCTCGCTCAGCCGTTTCTTGCAGATACTGCGCGCGCGCTCGAGGCCCGAGGTGCTCGCCACATTCCGGCGCTCTTTCCTTTTGGGGCGGAGGGCACCGAGAACTGGTTGATGGCCGCGGTGCGGGACTTTGGTCTGTCAAGAGATCACGCCCATCGGGTGCTCCAAGCCCCGCTGGCGAGGGCGAAGAAGGCGCTGGATCGCTGCGCTGAAACGCTGAGCGGACGCAGGGTCTTCTTCTTTCCCGACTCGCAGCTTGAGATTCCTTTGGCCCGCTTTCTGTCAAGGGAGCTAGGCGTGCGCCTCACGGAGGTGGGCGTCCCTTACTTGCATCGCGCTTTACAGGCGGCTGAGCTGGAGTGCTTGCCGACGGGGGTCCGTATCTCAGAGGGACAAGACGTCGACCGACAACTCGACCGATGCAGAGCGGACCAGCCGGATTTGGTCGTGTGTGGCTTGGGTCTCGCCAATCCGCTTGAGGCGGAGGGATTCGCAACAAAGTGGTCGATCGAGCTCGTCTTCTCACCCATTCATGGCTTTGAACAGGCGGCCGATCTCGCCGAGCTCTTCTGTCGCCCCTTCGCTCGGCGAACACGACTGGCGGCCTAAGGATGCAACTCACACTCTGGACCTACGAGGGGCCCCCACACATCGGGGCCATGCGGGTTGCCACGGCCATGCGTGACGTGCATTACCTTCTCCACGCTCCTCAGGGGGACACTTACGCCGACCTGCTCTTCACCATGATTGAGCGCAACGATCGCAGGCCGCCCGTGACTTACACGACCTTTCAGGCGCGCGATCTCGGTAAGGACACTGCGGCACTTTTTCAGGCCGCCGCTCGAGATGCGGTGAGCCGTTTTTCGCCCAAGGCGCTGATGGTCGGCGCCTCATGTACGGCCGAGCTGATTCAGGATGATCCTGGGGGTCTCTCGCAGGCTCTCGGCCTCGACATTCCGGTCGTTCCTCTCGAGTTGCCCGCTTACCAGCGGAAAGAGAACTGGGGTGCGGCTGAGACCTTCTATCAGATGGTGCGCGCCATGCAGCCCCCAGACGCGGTCGAACGACGAGTCCGCGCACTCGCGACCCGCTCGGCTCGGCGGCCCACTTGCAATGTCCTCGGCCCCACGGGGCTTGGCTTTCGGCATCGGGACGATCTCACGAGTGTGACCCAACTCCTCGTGGCCATCGGCGTTGATGTGTGCGTCACAGCCCCTTGGCAGGCCTGTCCAGAGGACCTCTCCAAACTCTGCGAGGCAGACTTCAACGTCGTCCTCTACCCAGAGACTGCGGGGTCTGTGGCCGGTTACCTCAAACGCAATTTCGGACAGCCCCACAGCACGAGGGTTCCCATCGGAGCGAAGGCGACTGACGCATTCATAGAGGAAGTGGCGTTGCTCGCGGGTCTGGCTCCGCAGGACGCTCTGCGAAAAGCGCGCGATGTCCAGCCCTCCCGCTCTGGTTGGTACAGCGCCTCTGTGGATGCCACATACCTGACGGGTAAGCGAGCCTTCGTTTTTGGGGATGCCACCCATGCCATAGCAGCAGCCCGGGTCGCAGCTCACGAGCTGGGTTTTGAGGTGGTGGGACTGGGCAGCTATAGCCGGGAGTTTGCTCGAGAACTTCGAGACGCCGCGCAAGAGTTCGGTCTCACGGCCCTCATCTCTGACGACTACCTAGAGGTCGAGACAGCGATCTCGGCGGCAGCCCCGGACATCGTGTTGGGAACGCAGATGGAGCGGCATATCTCCAAGCGTCTCGGCCTTCCTTGCGCAGTGATCTCTGCACCCGTGCACGTCCAAGATTTTCCTGCGCGCTACTCGCCTCAGATGGGATACGAGGGTGCGAATGTGCTCTTCGACACCTGGGTCCACCCGCTCATGATGGGCCTTGAAGAACACCTTCTGGGCATGTTCCGAGAAGATTTTGAGTTTGGAGAAGGGACTGCCCCATCACACCTTGGGCATCAGCCCATTCAGATTCCGCATGAGAACGCTCAAACGGGACTCTGTTGGGGTGAGGAGGCCGAGAGGGAGTTGAAGAAGATTCCCTTCTTCGTTCGTGCAAAGGCCCGCAGAAACACCGAGCGATTTGCCCAGGAGCGGGGTCTTTCTACCATCACCCGCGAGACCCTTTATGAGGCGAAGGCCCACTATGCGCGCTAAGTCCTCTCGCCCACCGATTCGCGTGGTCATCGTCACCATGGACACCCATCTGGCTGTCGCCACGGCAAGCGCGGCAGCGCGTCTTCTCAAGACTTCGGCTGGCCTCCAACTCGAGATGCACTGCGCATCGGAGTACGCGGCGGATGCTCAGGCGCTCGAGCGAACTCGAGCGGCCATCACTCAAGCGGACATTCTTGTGGTGACCATGCTCTTTTTGGAGGAGCACTACCTCCCGGTGATTGACCTCATTCGGGATCGGCGGGAGGACTTTGACGCGCTTCTCTGCGCCATGTCCGCCTCCGAGGTCGTGAAACTCACTCGCCTGGGCCGCTTCGACATGAGCAAGCCCGCCTCCGGCCCCCTCGCCTTGTTGAAGCGCTTGCGTGGGGGTGGTCGCGCCTCAGAGGAGGGCACCTCTGGCCGAAACATCAAGGCGGGCGCAGGCGCATCTCAGATGCGCATGTTGCGACGACTGCCAAAAATTTTGCGATTCATTCCTGGTACTGCCCAAGACGTTCGTAGTTACTTCCTTGGCCTGCAGTATTGGCTCGGTGGCTCCGAGGACAACATGGTGAATCTCACCTCCATGCTCGTGAGTCTCTATGCGCAGGGTCCTCGCGCCGAGTGGAAGGGCTCCCTGACCGTCGATGATCCCCTCGACTACCCTGATCTTGGCGTCTATCACCCTCGCATGAAATCGCGACTCTCCGCCACTGAGGGTCGACTTCCCAGGGTCAACAACGAGGGTCGACGAGTCGGACTTTTGCTCCTACGCTCGTATTTGCTTGCAGGCAATACTGCCCACTACGACGGGGTCATCTCCGCCCTTGAGGCACGCGGCCTTTCGGTGGTTCCCGCCTTTGCCATGGGCCTGGACTCACGCCCCGCAATCGATGCCTTTTTTATGAAGAACGGCAAGGCCACCGTGGACGCGGTCGTCTCGTTGACAGGTTTTTCTTTGGTCGGTGGGCCAGCCTATAACGACGCAGAGGCTGCTGAGGAGACGCTGGCGGGTCTCTCCGTTCCCTATCTGGCCGCGCACCCATTGGAGTTTCAAACGTTGGCTCAGTGGGGGGGCTCTGACCGGGGGCTGATGCCTGTGGAGTCCACCATCATGGTGGCCATTCCCGAGCTCGACGGCGCAACCAGCCCCATGGTCTTTGGCGGCCGCCCCGGCGTTTCCGGTGTGGCTTGTCAGGGATGCCATCGCGGCTGTACCTTCGAATCTCCTCTCTCGCCGCAAAATCTTGTGTCCTGTCCCGAGAGGGCCGATCTCTTGGCAGATCGCATTGAGCGCCTCGTTTCGCTTCGTCGCAAGAAGGCCTCGGAGAAGCAGGTGGCCGTGGTGCTCTTTAACTTTCCTCCGAACGGCGGCTCCGTGGGAACAGCCGCTCACCTGGCCGTGTTTGAGTCCCTCATGAACCTTCTTAAGGGCTTGCAGAATCGGGGCTATCGGCTTGAGATGCCGGCATCGGCCCAAGCGCTTCGGACCATGTTGTTGGAGGGCAATCGACAGGCCCATGCCTCCGATGCCAACGTTCTTGCTCGACTCCCGGTCGCCGATTACATGCGTGTTGAGGCCCACCTCTCGGAGATTGAGGCCTGCTGGGGTCCTGCGCCCGGTAAACACCTGACCGATGGGCGCAACCTTTTTATTCAGGGGGTGTCACTCGGTGCTGTATCGATCATGCTTCAACCCGGCTTTGGGTATGAGGGCGATCCCATGCGCCTGCTCTACGAGAAGGGTCACGCGCCCACGCATGCGTTCGCAGCGTTTTATCGCTACATCCGCTCCACGCTGAAGGCCGACGCGCTTGTTCACTTCGGAACCCATGGTGCCCTCGAGTTCATGCCGGGCAAGCAGGCGGGCATGTCAGGCGCCTGCTGGCCAGAGCGACTCGTCGGTGAAATTCCTCATTTCTATGTTTATGCGGCCAATAACCCGTCTGAGGGAACCATGGCCAAGCGTCGGGCAGGTGCCACGCTGGTGAGTTACCTCACTCCGGCGCTCTCCGAAGCAGGCTTGTATCGTGGGCTCGAGGACCTACGCAGCTCCTTGGCGCGCTGGGGTAGCCTCTCGCCGCGGCCAGGTCCCGAGGGAATCGAGGGGTCAGAGGCAGAGTCTCTGGCCTTGGTCATCGCAGAGCAGGCCGCCGCCCTCGACATGACCTTTCCGGGGCTCAAGAGTGCTGATGGCAGCTATAGGAGTTTTGCTGAACTCGATGCCGGTTTCTTGCGGCTGTCTGACGCGTTAGAGGAGCTTCAGGGGACCCTCATTCCGATGGGTCTTCACGTTCTTGGTCAGGGTATGTCCGAGCCCGAGCGACTGGAGATGCTGATGGCCATGACCAAGGCCTGCGCACCTGGCCTTGATGACACCCATTCAGACACCCTTGCGTCTGCGGCGCGAGCCACGCTTTTGGGTGAAACGCAGGCCGAGAGCGAGCGAGCCGCTGCGCGCATCCTCAAGGACATGCCAGGCGCCCAAGAGATGGCCAGCATCCTCGCGCGCGCTGAGCATGGCCTGAGAAGCAACCAGGAGATCGAGGCGATTCTTCATGCGCTTGAAGGTCGCTTTGTTCGACCGGCTCCCGGCGGCGACCTGTTGCGAACCCCCGATATCCTCCCGACGGGACGCAACCTTCATGGTTTCGATCCATTTCGGATTCCGAGTCGCTCTGCCTGGCTGGATGGCGCTTTACAGGCCGAGAAACTTCTGGCCCGATACGCCGAGGACGGCAAGGGTTTTCCGGAGTCGGTTGCAATGGTGCTCTGGGGCACGGATAACCTCAAGACGGAGGGGAGTCCCATCGCGCAGGCGATGTCGCTCATGGGGGCGAAGCCGCGCTTTGATGGATTTGGCAGATTGGCGGGTGCAAGCCTCGTCAGCCTCGAGGAGCTTGGCCGCCCCCGAATCGATGTCGTGATGACGCTTTCGGGCATCTTCCGTGACTTGCTTCCCCTCCAGATTCGCATGCTCGCCGAAGCCGCTTTCCTCGCCGCAAGCGCAGACGAGCCGCCCGAGCTCAACCCGATTCGTCGCCACGCGCTGGCCTACATGGAAGAGACCGGAGTGGACTTAGAGACTGCAGCGCTGCGCGTGTACGGCAACGCTGACGGTGCCTACGGGGCCAACGTCAATCACCTCATTGAGCAAGGCATTTGGCAGAACGAGGATGAGCTGGCCAGCTGTTATGCAACCCGAAAGGGCTTCGCCTATGGTCGGAAGGGTCAGCCTCTCAAGCAGCCTCAGCTGCTGGAGTCAAGCCTGCGCCACGTCTCCTTGGCATACCAGAACCTCGAGTCTTTGGAGACGGGCCTCACGAGCGTGGACACCTACTTCGACACGCTCGGCGGAATCAGCCGCCTTATTCGCAAGGCAAAAGGCGGCGAGGACGCCCCGGTCTACATCGGCGATCAGACTTCTGGCCGCGGAGTCGTTCGAAGCCTCTCGGAGCAGGTGGCGCTTGAGAGCCGCACTCGAATGCTCAACCCCAAGTGGTACGAGTCCATGCTTGAGCACGGCTATGAGGGGGTTCGACAGATCGAAGTCCATCTCACCAACACCATGGGCTGGTCGGCCACCACGGGCCAGGTTCAACCCTGGGTCTACCAGCAGACCACACAGACTTTTCTTGCGGACGAGGCCATGAGGGATCGACTGGCGGAACTCAACCCAGCAGCCTCTGCGAAGCTTGCTGGCCGACTTCTCGAGGCATTTGACCGGCAGTACTGGAATCCGGACCCCGAGACCCTTGAAACCCTTCGACGGGCCGGCGAGTTGTTTGAGGACCGTCTTGAAGGCGTAACCACCGGAGCATCCGCATGAATACTGTCGCCCTTCCGTTTCCCGAAATTCGTCGCAATGCGCCACGTGGCGATGGGGAGGGAAGCCTACAGGTCCAACTCGACCCGAACCTCAAAATCGGAAATGCCAAGGTCTTTGCGGTCTACGGCAAAGGGGGCATCGGGAAGAGCACGACCTCATCCAATCTCTCTGTGGCGTTCACCAAGCTGGGCAAGCGAGTCATTCAGATTGGCTGCGACCCCAAGCATGACTCCACCTTTACGCTGACCAAGTGCCTCATGCCCACGGTTATTGACGTGCTGGAGTCGGTTGATTTCCATCCCGAAGAGTTGCGTGTCGAAGACTTTGTCTTTCCCGGCTATAACGGCGTGATGTGTGTAGAAGCGGGCGGCCCGCCGGCGGGAACAGGCTGTGGAGGGTACGTGGTGGGTCAGACCGTGAAGCTTCTCAAGGAGCATCACCTGCTCGATGAGACCGATGTGGTCATCTTCGATGTGCTGGGCGATGTGGTCTGTGGGGGATTCGCGGCACCGCTGCAACATGCCGACCGCGCCCTCATCGTTGCAGCCAACGACTTTGATTCCATCTTCGCCATGAATCGCATCGTTCAGGCCATCGGAGCCAAGGCGAAAAATTACAAAGTTCGGCTTGGTGGTGTGATTGCCAACCGCAGCCGAGAGACAGACCAGATCGATCGGTTTGCAGATCGTGTCGGGCTCAATCGTCTCGCGCACTTTCCCGACTTGGATGTGATTCGGCGCAGTCGCCTGAAGAAGTCCACCCTCTTTGAGATGGAATCCTCTCCCGAGCTCGATGCAGTTCAGGAGGAGTATCTGCGGCTGGCTGCTCGATTGTGGGCTGGTACGGAGCCCAGCGCACCAGAGTCGCTCAAGGACCGAGAAATTTTTGATCTCCTGGGGTTTGATTAATGAATCAAGAGGCCTATCTCCATCGTCGCGGTCAGATCGAGCACTACTTCGATCGAACCGCCGCTGCAGCCTGGGCGCGTCTCACCTCAGATGCGCCCGTGAGTGGTGTTCGAGCAACCGTGCGTCAGGGGCGCGAAGAGATGCGCGTTCTGATGGGGTCTTGGCTTGGCGAGAGCCTCGCGGGAGTGCAGGTGCTCGACGCGGGGTGCGGTACCGGCCTTCTCTCGGTGGATCTGGCTCACCGGGGGGCGCACGTGACCGCGATCGATTTGTCCCCCACCTTGGTGTCTCTGGCTCGAGAGCGCCTCCCTCAAATGCTCAACGGGGGTCGGGTCGATTTCCACTCGGGCGACATGTGCGCACCCGAGTTTGGACACTTCGATCACCTCGTCGCTATGGATTCGCTTATTCACTACACCCCCGCGCAGGCGGTCGAGGCGCTGGCGGGTTTTGCCTCGCGTATTCGACGCTCTATGGTGATTACGTTTGTGCCGAAGAATCCCCTTCTTATGGCCATGCTGACGGTGGGTCGCCTCTTCCCACGGGCGGATCGGTCACCGGCTGTGGAACCCGTCGGTCGGGGATGGTTGGCGCAGGCGATTGATGGACATCCCAAGCTGCGTGGTTGGCATCTGGGTCGCAGTCAGATGGTCTCGCGCGGGTTCTACACGTCCCATGCGCTGGAGCTTGTCCGACCATGACGATCTTTGACCTTCTATCCCCGCGGCGGTGGTCTCGAGTAGACCCCCGTCTTCTTCCGTTTGCCGATCTGGCAACTGCCGATCTGTCGGTGGGGCGACTCCTTCGACTCTCCTTGTTTCAAGTGTCCGTGGGCATGATGACCGCGCTTCTTGTGGGAACCCTCAACCGCGTGCTCATCGTCGAGCTGGGGGTGGCCGCGTGGCTTGTCTCCCTGATGGTGGCCCTTCCCGTCATGGTTGCACCCTTGCGGGCGTTCGTGGGGTTTCGCTCAGACACCCACCGGTCGTTTCTGGGGCTTCGACGGCTGCCCTACCTCTGGGTCGGAACGCTCATGTGCTTTGGGGGTCTGGCCATCATGCCCTTTTCCCTCATTCTTCTGTCTGGAGACACTCACTGGCCCGCAGCGATTGGGCCTGTGAGTGCCTCTATTGCGTTCTTGATGGTGGGCCTTGGAGCTCAGACCGTGCAGACTGCGGGCCTTGCGCTTGCAACGGATCTCGCCCGGCCCGAGACGCGGGGGCGGATGGTCGCTTGGATGTACGCGATGCTGCTGCTCGGCATGGTGCTGAGTGGCCTGGCCTTCAGCACGCTCTTGCAGAACTTCTCCAAAATCTTACTCATCCAAGTCGTTCAGGGCGCCGCCTTTGTCGCCTTCGCTCTCAATATCTGTGCCATGTGGAAGCAGGAGGCGCGAAACCCTCGCGCCACTGATCCACGGCGAGACGTGCCGAGTTTTGGCGCGTCGTGGACCTCCTTCATTCAGATCCCAGGTCGTCGTCGGTTTCTGGTGGCCCTCTTTCTGGGAACCGCAGCCTTTTCCATGCAAGACATCATTCTCGAACCCTACGGTGCCGAGGTGCTTGGCCTTTCGGTCTCGCAGACGTCGTTCCTGACGGTCTTGATGGCGTCCGGCGCCCTCTTGGCGTTCTTTCTCGCCGCATCGTTTTTAAAGCGCGGCCTCAATCCACAACTCCTCTCGGCGGCTGGGACCCTCTCTGGAACCGTTGCCTTCTCTCTGGTCATCCTCTCTGACCCATTGTCCTCGCCAGACCTCTTTCGCATCGGCTGCGCCCTCATCGGATTTGGAGGTGGCCTCTTCTCGATCGGCACACTCTCGGCCGCGATGGTCATGGAGACCAACGGACTGACCGGTCTCGCCCTCGGCATATGGGGGAGTGTGCAGGCTACAAGCCTCGGTCTCGCAATTGCACTCGGCGGAATTCTCCGAGATGTCTTTGGTGGTCTCGCTCAGCGTGGAGATCTCGGGGAGGCGCTCGCAGCCTCCTCCACCGGCTACAGCATGGTTTATCACCTCGAAGTCTTGTTGTTGTTCATCACGCTAGTGGCCTTGGGTCCGCTGGTGAAGGGGGTCTGGCTGAAGGCATCGTCAGACCATCGATTCGGTCTAGCGGACTTCCCACGCTAGGCCTTTAACCTCGAAAGAAGGAGATAAACATGGGAACTGGAGCAATCACTGAGTACGTGGATGTGGCCCAGCTGGTCCTCTATCTGTTCTGGCTATTTTTCGCTGGCCTGGTCTACTACCTCACGATGGAGAGTAAGCGGGAGGGATTCCCTTTGGAATCTGATCGCCCCAATCGCCCTGTGCGCAAGGAGTCGGGCATCTTGGGCATCCCCAAGCCTAAGGTCTACAAGACCGCCTTTCACGGTGAGTTTCACGCGCCCCATCATCGCGATGATCAGGAGCCGCCGGTTGCGGGCAAGTCTCTGACCGGCATGCCGGGATCGCCAGTCGAGCCGACTGGAGATCCTATGACTTCTGGCATTGGGCCGGGAGCTTTTACGCGCCGCATGGATGTCGTCGATCGCACAGTGGAGGGCAACGTGAAAATCGTCCCCCTCCGGTCCGCACCGGGATTTAGCCTCGCACACCAGGACCTTGATCCTCGCGGTCTGCCGGTTGTTGGAGCTGATGGGCAGGTGGGCGGCAAAGTCGTCGAGGCGTGGGTTGACCGGTCCGAGCACCTCATCCGATATCTCGAGGTGGAGACTCAGGGTCATCGCAAAGTGCTTCTTCCAATGAACTTTGCAGTGGTCCATCGTGACCGCATCAAGGGAAATCGCGTGACGGTTCAGTCTATTCTGGCGGGACAGTTTGAGGGCGTGCCGACGACCAAGAGCCCCGACCAGATCACGCTTCTCGAGGAAGAGCGAGTGATGGCCTACTTTGGGGCGGGTACCTTGTTCGCCACGCCCGAGCGTCGGGAGCCCTTGTTTTGAGAGCGCATCACAACGGGCATGAGCATGAGCTCGAGCCCGAGTATGGCCTGCCCGAGCGGCTGCCTGCCGGAGAGGACATTGTCTGGCAGGGTAGCCCGAGTGCGAGGGAACTCTTTTTTGACGTCTTTCACGCCCGCGCGCTTCTGGCCTACTTCGGGCTGCTACTGGCCTGGCGATTTTTCTCTGCGGTGGCCGACTCAAATAGCCTGCCGGCCGCAACGGCGGCAACCGTTTGGATCATGCCGATCTTCGCATTGGCCCTTGCCATGTTCTGGGCTCTGTCTGTTCTGATGGCGAGGACCACGGTCTACACGCTGACCAATCGCCGGGTCGTGATGCGAGTGGGCATTGTGCTGAGCCTCACGTTCAACATCCCCTGGTCTCGAATCGTCGCTGCCGACGTTCGGCGTCAGAGGACCGGGTCGGGCGACATTGCCTTCCGGCTTGTTCATGAGGACAAGATTGCCTATCCCCACCTCTGGCCGCATGCTCGCCCCTGGCACCTTTCGGCACCACAGCCGATGCTCCGAGGCCTGCCTCAGGTCGATGCGGTCGCAGCCCTTGCCCACGCAGCCTGGATCAAGGCGGCTCGGAGCCAAGAAAACACCCGCGTGTCCTCGCACACGAATGAGTCAGCATGGCGAGTGTCCGCCTAATCTCTCGCCCCCGACTGGAGGGGGGTCCCCTCTGGGCGATTGGCCTGCTGCTCACAAGCACGCTCCTGCTCGCTGGATGGTCTGCGCATGAGAAACGTCAGGCCGCGGCTGCGGTCGCCCGGCAGCCAATCCCCACCCTACAGCAGCGACTCATCTTGGTTCACGATCGCGCGGATGGCTCCATTGTGGTGAAAGATGCTCAGACAGATGAGCCGCTTCCATCGATCGTGGGTGAAGCGGGTTTTGCGCGCAGCGTTCTGCGCTCACTGGCCCAGTCGAGGCTGCGCCAGGGCGGGGGACCTCAGGCCCCCTTTCTACTCTCTCGAGGCGAGGATGGCAGTCTGCACATTTCGGACCCTCAGACCGGGCGCGATATTGATCTCACGGCGCTCGGCCCCACCAATGCAGGTGTCTTTGCTGTTTATCTTGGAGGACTTCAATGAAGACCATCGACTACACCCCGCCAACGTCCACGCGCCCAGTCAATGAGGCGACGGAGAAGGCGCTGGAAGACACGCTATTGACCCCTCGTTTCTACACGACCGACGCAGCTGCAATCAACCGCGTCTCCGTCGAGTCTGTGCGAGGGGAGTGGGATGAATTGATGGCGGAGTTTGAGGCCGACAATAACGATGAGCACTTCCAGCGACCCGCAGACATGGTGGGACGAGATTTCTCAAGCGGCCTTCCACCCGAGCTTTACAAGGAGTTCGTTGATTTTCTGGTGAGTTCAATCACATCCGAGTTCTCGGGGTGTGTGCTCTATGCCGAGCTCAAAAAGAAGGTGACCAACCCCGACATGCGCGCTGTATTCGGCTACATGGCGCGGGACGAGTCCCGACATGCGGGCTTTATTAATCAGTGGTTGAAAGACTTTGGCATCGGCGTGGACTTGGGTCTTCTTACCCGAGAGAAGAAGTACACCTTTTTCTCCCCAAAATTTATTTTCTACGCGACGTATCTCTCAGAAAAGATTGGCTATGCGCGTTACATCACGATCTATCGGCAGATTGAGCGCCATCCAGAGCTTCGTTTTCACCCTATTTTTTTGTGGTTTGAAAAGTGGTGCGCCGATGAGTTTCGACACGGAGAGGCCTTTGCATTGCTGATGCGGGCCAATCCCCATCTGCTCAAGGGCCTCAATGTTCTCTGGATTCGATTCTTTCAGCTGGCTGTGTTTGCCACCATGTACGTTCGTGATCAGAACCGGCCCGTGATGCACGAGGCGCTGGGCTTAAAGACCAAGGACTACGACATGCGAGTGCTTGAGATCACCAGCAAGATCTGCGAGCAGGTCTTCCCGGTCACACTTCAGTTCGACCATCCGCGCTTCGTTGCAAACTTAGATCGGCTCTGCGACTTACAGCGCCAGTCCGATGAGGCCGCGAATCGGGGTGGCCCGCTAGGACTCCTGCGTCGTGGGCTCGTTGCGATGCAGGTGGTGGTGACGCTGGGTAAGCTCTACCTCCACCCCGTGAATCGTCGTCCGCTTCCAGAAAATCCTCGTCTCGTCCCCTCATGGTGACCGCCGAGCTCCTCATACCCGTTGCGCTGGCCACGGGCCTCTGGTGGGGTCTCACGGGTCTCGTTCTCTGGGCCTGTAGCCTGACTGCCTGGCCGCTGCGCATTGCGATGCTGGTCTGCACCGTGGGGTGCTATGTGGGCCTGACGGGAGCCGCAGAGTCTGCTCATGAGCCCAGCGTGACCGGATCCTACCTGGGGTTTGTCTCTGTCCTGCTTGTCTGGTGCTGGCTTGAGATGACTTTTCTGTTGGGTTTGGTGACGGGCCCCAACCGAGAGGCCTGTCCGCCCCACCTCTCAGGAACTGCGAGGTTCAAGCTCGCATTCGGCACTATTGCCTATCACGAGCTCGCCCTTCTGCTGGCGGGCGCTGCGATTCTTATTCCGTCATTCGGCGCTCAGAACCACACGGCGGCTGTCACATTTCTTGTGATGTGGGTCATGCGATTGAGTGCGAAATTGAATCTTTTTTTCGGCGTTCGCAATTTCTACGAGGGTTTTCTGCCTTCGCCAACTCGCCACCTCGCGAGCTACTTTCGTCGCAGCCGACTGACGGTGACCCTCTTTGTGAGTATCTGGTTATCTGCGGGGCTTGCGGCCATCGCCTGGATGGAAGCGACTGCGATGGACACGCTCGCCTATGAGCGTGTCGGTGCCTTCCTTGTTGCCACGCTGCTCAGCTTGTCGTTGCTTGAGCACCTTCTTTTGGTGTTGCCCATTGCACCGGAGCGGCTCTGGCTCTTCAAGGCGCGACTGCAGCGCCCTGTTGCAAACGCTTAGCTGAGCATTTCAGAGAGATGCACCAAGGATTGGCCGCGAGCGCGAATCGCGGTCTCCAAATGCCAGGATGGTCGCTCCCAGCAGTTAAAGCCATGATCGACGCCGGGATGCACGATGATTCGGTCGAGGTTTCGTCCAGCGAGGGCCTTGCGAATCGACTGCACAGCTTGGGTCGAGATGTAGCTGTCTTTTTCGGCGAAGTGGAGCAGCATCGGGCAGTTGATATCCTCAACGAGATCGAGGTGTTGGTCGATGCCTCCCCCGTAGTAGCAGACCGCTGCATCGACATCGGCTCGCGCAGCAGCGACGAAGGACAGCAGACCTCCCATGCAGAAACCAAGCGACCCCACGGGTCCCGAGCAGGCGCTGTGGTGTTTGAGGGTGTCGACCGTTCGTTGAAGATCTGCGCCTGCCAGATTCACATCAAGTTCCCCCAGCAGCTGCATACCGCGCGCCGAGCCCTGCGCGTCATAGCGCAGGCTCAGGCGGGGCTCGTGCCTCCAAAAAATATCAGGAGCAATGACCACAAAACCGTCGGCCGCGTATTGATCGGCGACCGCGCGAATATGGGGATTGACGCCCCAGATCTCTTGGATCAGAACGAGCCCTGGCCCCTCCTCTTTGGGGGGCAGGCTGAGGTAGGCGTCGAATGACCGACCATCGACGCTGGGAACTGATATCCACTGGCTATTCATGGCAGAAACTCCCGCATTGGCCTACATAGGGAGCGAAGTGTGACATGTTGAAATTACAAGCCGCTATCGGGGTTTTTCTCATCTCGGGCCTCTTGAGACTCCATGCTGCGCCCCCGGTACAGGGGGTGGACGGGGTTTTGCCGGGGGAGCGGGTGAGGGTCGGAGCGCTCTTGTGGGATGCGCATGAGTTCACGGTCGGACAATTTCGTGAGGTGGTGAGGGCCAGCGGTTTGAGGACACGCGCCGAGCAAGAGGGAGGGGGCTTCATCTATAGCGGCGGCTGGCAGCAGAAACTGGGCTGGACCTGGCAGGCACCCTTCGGGCGGCTCGCGGATGATCTTGAGCCGGCCGTTCACGTGACGTTTGATGAGGCGCAGGCTGCCTGCCGACAGGTTGGCGCTCGGCTGCCCACCGATGCGGAGTGGACCTCGGCTGCCTATCTGGAGCAGCGCCCCCACCCCCCAAAGGGATTTACGAGCGGACAGCTTTATCGATATCCCTCAGGCTTCTCGGCCGGCTCGAGTCATTGTCTTCAGGGGTGTGGCACCTATACCGGAGCGGCCCCGCCGGGCGCCCTTGATCGCGGCGTAGGTCACGTGCGCATTGGAACGACTCCCGCTGGTGTCAATGGGCTCTATGACATGGGGGGAAATGTTTGGGAGTGGGTGGACTCCGGAGAGGGCGACCGCCGAGTCACACGCGGGGCATCTTGGTGGTACGGGCCTGAGAGGCAGTTGCAGAGCGACCGAGAAACCAAGCCTCGCGAGACCCGGGTCGCGTATATTGGATTCCGATGTGTGCGCGAGGCGTCCGCATCTCCATCATCCCCCAACGCTGTGATCCCTCAGAAATGACCAACCCCTCTTTGCAGACCTTCCTTGCTCGTGCCCGCTCTAGTGGCCCCGCTTTTGCTCGCCTCCCGCTCTGGGTCAAATCGCTCATCCTTGCGCTTTTGGCCACCGGTCTCGCGGTCGCCTTCTCTCTCACGCGGACTTCTGTTGTGGAGACGACGACTGTGGTGGTGGTTTTCCCCTCCCAAGGCATTTCTGTGTTGAATGCCAGCGGCTACGTCGTCGCGCAACGCAAGGCCGCGGTCTCCACAAAGGCGCAGGGACGACTGGAGTGGCTGGGCGTCACAGAGGGATCACGCGTTCGGAAGGGCGAGGTCATTGCTCGGCTGGAGAGCCAGGAGCTCGCAGCTCAACTCCTCCAAGCCAAGGCCAACGTCGGCCTTGCTCAGGCTGAGCGAGACGATGCCGCCGCCGCTCTCGAGCGGTCGCGCAGCCTGCTTGCGAAGTCCTTCATTTCCCCTGCGTCGTTTGACACTGCAAAGGCCCGCTTCGACAAGGCAGCCGCTCAGCTTCGCGCCTCTGCGGCCGCGGCAGAGGTTGCTCGGGCCGCTTTGGCCCAGACGGAAATTCGCGCCCCCTTTGATGGTGTCGTGTTGACGAAGAACGCCAACGTTGGCGACAACATCACGCCATTTAGTTCTGCCGTTGACAGCAAGGGTGCGGTGGTCACCATCGCAGACATGACGACGCTCGAGGTTGAGGCGGATGTCTCGGAGTCCAGTGTGGCCAAGCTCACCATTGGTCAGCCTGTTGAAATTGGTCTTGATGCACTTCCCAATGAGCGCTTTCTGGGAAAGGTGGCGCGTATGGTCCCGACCATCGACCGAGCCAAGGCAACTCGGCTGGTCAAGCTTCAATTTGTCGAGATCGACGAACGGGTCCTGCCCGATATGTCTGCAAAGGTCGCTTTCTTGCAGCGGCCGCTTACAGCGGATGAGCGCAAGCCTGTGCTTGCCGTGAACCGAGCGGCGGTTCGTGAAGAGGGGGCGCGCCGAGAGATCTACGTTCTTCGTCAGGATCGACTGGAGACTCTTGAGCTTCCCGAGACGGCCCCGGTGCTCGGGGATCTTGCGGTCGTGCCTGGACTGAAGGCCGGGGATCGCGTGGTCTTACGCCCCGCGAGCGGGCTGCGTGACGGGCAGCGCGTGCGCACGGCGGGCTAGGTCCTTGCGTCCCATGATCCGCATTGAGAACCTGCGGAAGTCCTACCGGCGGGGCGATCAGGATGTCCCGGTTCTAGACGGACTCAACCTGCGGGTAGCTCGGGGGGACTTTCTGGCCCTGATGGGGCCCTCGGGGTCTGGCAAGAGCACGCTGCTGAATCTCATTGCAGGAATTGATCGACCCACTGCGGGGCTCATCGAGATGGATGGGGTCGATATTGGAAAGCTATCCGACTCCGAACTCGCCCAGTGGCGAGCGCAGCACGTGGGCTTTATCTTTCAGTTCTACAACCTTATTCCGGTGCTCACTGCATTTGAGAATGTCGAGCTGCCGCTTCAGCTCACCTCGCTCGATCGAGCCGAGCGCAAAGAGCGAGTGGTCAAGGCACTCACAGCCGTGGGGCTTGCTGACCGCATGTCGCACACGCCCAATGAGCTGTCTGGCGGACAACAGCAGCGTGTAGCGATTGCTCGGGCCCTCATCACCGACCCCAGCCTCATCGTTGCTGATGAGCCCACCGGTGACCTGGATCGACAGTCGGCGGAGGACATTCTCGCCATGCTCCAACGCCTCAATCGTGAGATGGGAAAGACCATCATCATGGTGACGCATGACCCCAAAGCAGCTGATGCGGCCCGAGCAGTGATTCACCTTGAGAAGGGGCAGCTGGGTCGGATCGTCGAGCAAGCGGTGGGAGACATTCCATGCTAATTGCAAAGCTCCTCTTCCTGAACATCTGGCGAAATAGAACACGCTCGCTGCTCACCCTGGTGGGACTCGTCGTGTCGGTGCTGGCGTTTGGACTTCTCTCCACCGTGGTCAAGGCCTGGTATGCCGGGGCGGAGGCGGCCAGCCAGGCGCGTCTCATCACGCGAAGCTCCGTCTCTCTCATTTTCCCTCTGCCGCTCTCATACGGTGAGCGAATCAGGGGTGTCGATGGCGTGCGGGCCATGACCATCTCACGGTGGTTCGGCGGGGTCTATAAGGACACGAGAAACTTCTTCCCGCAGTTTGCAGTGGACCCACCGAGTTACTTCGCGATTTATCCGGAATATCTTCTGGCGCAGGCCGATCGAGACCGGTTCTATCGCGACCGAAGAAGTGCCGTTGTTGGGCGACGCCTCGCAGATCAATACGGATTCAGGGTGGGGGACATGATGACCCTGAAGGGTCAGATTTTTCCGGGTCAGTGGGAGTTTCTCATCGCGGGAATCTACGAGGGGAAAGACGAGAAGACCGACACAGGAAAAATGTATTTCCATTGGGCTTATCTCAATGAGGAGGTGAAGCGCCGAAACCTCTCACGCGAGGCCGAGTCGGTTGGGGTCTTTATTACGTTGGTCGATTCTCCCGAGCGGGCTGCGGATGTGTCTCTCTCCATTGATGGCCTCTTTGCGAATTCCGCGAAGGAGACGCTCACCGAGACGGAGCAGGCCTTTCAGCTGGGTTTTGTTGCGATGACCGAGGCCATCGTCTTGGCCATTCGCGCCGTGTCCTTCGTGGTCATCCTCATCATCATGGCGGTGATGGCCAACACCATGTCCATGACGGCCAGGGAGCGAACCTGCGAATACGCCACGCTCAAAGCGCTCGGATTCTCACCAGGATTTGTTGGACGACTCATTATGGGCGAGGCCCTGCTGGTGGCTTTGGTGGGTGGCATCGTCGGAATTGCGATCACTTTTCCGGTTGCCTCGGCCTTTCACGCGGCCACTGGCACGCTCTTTAAGAGCTTTGTGGTGAGCCCGAGCATTACTCTGATGCAACTATCGGCTGTTCTCATTACCGGCGTTGTGGCGGGCCTCTGGCCCGCGATCAAGTCCTCTCGCATTCGAATTGTCGAAGGCCTTCGCGCGCTCTAACGCATGCTCTCAGCAATTCCTCTGAGCTACAGCGTGCGAAATCTTTGGGTGAGGCGAACCACCACACTCCTCACTGCGCTGGGCATGTCTCTGGTGGTCTATGTGTTCGCCGCGGTCCTCATGCTCGATGCGGGTCTGAAGAAAACCCTGGTTAGTACGGGTGAGGCCGATAACGTGATTGTCTTTCGGCAGGGGTCCGTCTCGGAGGTGCAGAGCTCGATCGATCGAATACAGGCGAATGTGGTCGTTCAGTTTCCCGAGGTGGCCAATGCCATTGAACCGCTCGCCTCACGCGAGACAGTGGTGTTGGTTAATTTAAAGAAGAGAGACACGGGTGCGGCGTCTAATCTTGTGATTCGTGGGCTCGACCAGACCGGGGCGTCGCTGCGTCGGCAGGTCAGGCTCATTGAGGGGCGGATGTTTCAGCCGGGCTCTGAGGAGGTCGTGGTTGGCCGCAATGCGGCTCGACAGTTTCAGGGGCTTGAGATTGGCGGGAGCGTGCGTTTTGGGGGACGGAGCTGGCTCGTCGTAGGGGTGTTCGATGGAGCGCGCAGCGGTTTTGACAGTGAATTGTGGGCCGACGGGGACCTCGTTCGGCAATCGTTTCGGCGCACCGCGTTTTCTTCGCTTGTGATCCGACTTACGGACGCCTCGCTTGCGACGACCTTTCGCACGCGTCTCGTCTCCGATCCGCGTCTGCCGCTCGATGCCAAGCCCGAGCGTCAGTTCTATGAGGACCAGTCCGAGACGCTGTCTCGTTTTATTCGAATTCTCGGACTGACGCTGACGGTCATCTTCTCGATCGGCGCGGTGATCGGCGCGACCATCACCATGCAGTCGGCCGTTGCAACGAGGGTTGCAGAAATCGGCACGCTCAGGGCCCTCGGGTTTCAGAAGCGGGCGATACTCTTGGCGTTCCTGGCCGAGTCGGTCTTCTTGTCCTTGGTTGGGGGCATCGTCGGGCTGGTTATGGCAAGTCTGATGCAGGCCTTTGAGTTCTCGACGACCAACTTTCAGAGCTTCTCGGAACTCTCCTTTGGGTTCGTCCTCACCTCGTCTATCGTTGCGCAGGCACTCATTTTCTCCGTGTTGATGGGCGTGGCCGGGGGCATGCTGCCTGCGCTTCGCGCCGCGCGGATATCGATTATTGAGGCTCTGCGTGCGGCCTAGGCCTCTGCCCTGGCTTTGGGCTGCGCGTCTCGCACTGCGAGAGCGTCGTTCGCCCAGCATGCGACTCATGCTTCTGAGCATCATTGTCTCGGTTGCCTCGGTGACTGCAGTCGGATTTCTCGGTGCGCGCGTGGAGCATGCGCTCCTGTCAGATGCTCGTGCGAGCCTGGCGGGCGATCGTCTGCTGCTCAGTGACCGACCGGTCCCGCAAGAGTGGCTTGCTGCGGCGTCTGGGCTTCGGCTCTCGGTAGTCCTGGGCAGCCAGTTCCCCACCATGGTCTCTGCCGGACGCGATGCGATGCTGGTCTCGGTCAAGACCTTTGAAGCCGGCTACCCCCTCAGGGGGGAACTTCAGGTGGATACGCCCAACGGCCGTATTGAGGGGGCTCAGCTCGAACGTGGCGAGGTCTATCTGGACCCGGCCATTTCGGGACGGCTTGGAGTGTCCGTGGGCGACTCAGTGTTGCTTGGTTCGAGATCCTTTCGCGTGGCGGGCCTCATCGCCTTCGAGCCAGATCGTGGCATGGGGTTCGTAAACCTCTCGCCGAGACTCATGATGCGTCATGAGGATCTTGCATCGACCGGCCTTGAGCAGCCTGGCAGTCGAATCGCATACAGGCTGTGGGTGTCCTCCCAGGAGGAGACCACCCTTGCTCGCTTTGACTCTCTCATCGCCGCTCATCTGAGAGCCGGTCAGCGTTTTGAGACGATTGAACAGGCCCGACCCGAGTTGAGAGATGTGCTTGGCCGGGCGCGAAGCTTCCTCTCCATCACGAGCATGGTGTCCTTGCTCGCCGCATGTGCCGCCCTGGGGCTCGCCGCCCGACAGATGGCGCGTGTGCAGGAGCGAAGGCTGGCGCTTATGAAGGCGCTGGGTGCGGGACGGACGGACCTGATTCGAATCTGGATCTGTGCCCTCGGGGGCCTGAGCCTGGCTGGTGCCCTCGTGGGCCTGGTCTGTGGGTTTGGTGTTCAGGCCTTGCTGGCTACTCAGATCGCCTCCGCCGTTGCAGCGCCCCTGCCGACCTTGACCACCAGCATGTTAAAGCCCTTGGCCCAGGGCGTCCTGATTGCTTTGGCCATGGTGTTTGTCTTCGCGTGGCCCGCCCTGCTCAGAGCACTCTCGGTGCCAGCGCTTCTCACTCTGCGCGTGGGTTCCAATCCATCAGGCTCGCGCTGGACTGGCGCGGCATCGCTCACGATCATTGTGGCTGGGCTGTGGGCACTGATGTGGCTGGGCAGCGGCGATGTGAAGCTCGCCTTCGCCATGAGTGCGGGGTTCAGTGTGCTGGGCACTCTCTTCTGGGGCCTGGTCTGGCTCTTGATGCGGACCTTTGCATGGCTCCTGGCTCAACTTCGCCCGCGCTCATGGGGGCTTCGAAGCCTCCAGAGGGCGTTAAGCCGCCGCGCTGCAAGCCTCGCCGCACAGGTCATCGGCCTTGGCCTTGCACTGGCAGCCCTGCTGCTTCTGAGTTTTCTTCAGACCGACCTTGTGGATGCATGGGGTCGGAGTCTTCCTGACCGCGCGCCGAACCGATTCCTGCTGAATATCTTGCCGGGACAAGAGGATGCGGTTCGGACCCGAATCTCGGCCTCTGGTGTCGTGAGTCCGGTCATTCAGCCCATGGTTCGTGGTCGTCTGGTGGCGGTGAATGATCGCGAAGTCGGCCCAGATCGGGTGGAGGATGAGCGTGCGAAGCGCCTTCTTGATCGTGAGATGAATCTCTCCTACGCCTTGTCCCTTCCCGCCCATAACAAGCTGGTCCAGGGTCGAGCGCTAGACCCATCTCGCGCCGAGGTCTCTGTTGAGAAGGGGATTGCGCAGACGCTGGGCATTCGACTTGGCGATCTGCTTCGCTTTGATGTGGCGGGCGATCTGGTGACCGCCCGCGTCACCAGCATTCGATCTCTGCGGTGGGATTCGATGGAGGTCAATTTCTTCATGGTGTTGAGTCCCTCGCTCATCGAGGATCAGGCAAAGACATTCATCACGTCCTTTTACGTCTCGCCGGAGCAGGCGAAGTCACTCACGTCGGATCTGCTTCGGGCATTTCCAGGCCTTACGGTGGTGGAGTTAGACGGCCTGTTGGCGCAGGTGAGACGGCTTCTCGATCAGGGCATCCTCGCCGTGCAGTCTTTGTTCGTGCTCGGAATCTTCGGAGGCGCGTTGGTGGTCTGGGCTGCACTGAGTGCCAGTCGCAATGACCGTCAGAGAGAGGCCAGTCTCTTGAGGGCCTTCGGGGCCAGTCGCGGGCAGCTCGCCGTGGCACAGTCGGCCGAGCTTTTGTTTGTAGGCGGTCTTGCGGGCCTTGGCGCGGCCCTGATCGCCCAAGGCGTGGGCGTGGTCGTGGCCGATCTCGCGTTCTCCTTGCTCGTCCCGTTTCGCTGGTCAGGCTTACTCGTCGGGATGGGCCTGGGGTCTGTCCTGTGCTGGGGAGCGGGCCAGATGGCCCTCCGCGCGGTGACGCAAGCGACGGCCCTGAACGCGCTGCGCCTGGAGGGCTGAGACACTGCTTTAAGCGTCCAAAGGGGTGCACCTCCCATATCTAGGGACTCGGTCACCACAATGTGAAAAATCGTGTTGCGTGGCACATAAATCATTTCTCATTGTGCAAATCACTATCTCATATAATGAAATAATTACTTAAAGATATGATTTAACTGGTTTTTAATCTTAAATTATTTTCTAGAAAACCGTGACGCAAGGCAGCAGGGTGTGTACCGTTTCGTTGTCGTCTCATTCACCTTACGTCACATTTCTTAGGGAGTTGCCATCATGTTGTCGCGTCAAGAGCAGGCCGAGAAGCTTCAGAAAGATTGGTCCGAGAATCCCCGCTGGAAGGGCATCAAGCGCGGTTACAGCGCTCAAGACGTTGTGCGCCTTCGCGGGTCCGTGCAGGTCGAGCACACCCTGGCGAGGCGGGGTGCCGAGAAACTCTGGAATCTCGTGAACACGGAGCCTTTCGTCAACAGTCTGGGCGCCATGTCGGGCAATCAAGCCATGCAACAGGCCAAGGCTGGACTCAAGGCTGTCTACCTCTCCGGGTGGCAGGTGGCTGGTGACGCAAATCTGGCTGGCGAAATGTATCCAGACCAATCCCTCTATCCCGCCAACTCTGTGCCGCAGGTGGTTCGTCGAATCAACAACGCCCTCACTCGATGCGATGAGATTCAGTGGATGGAGGGAAAGAATCCCGGAGACGAGGGTTATATCGACTACTTCCTTCCCATCGTTGCGGATGCAGAGGCGGGTTTTGGTGGCGTCCTCAATGCCTTTGAGCTGATGAAGGCCATGATTGATGCAGGCGCTTCTGGCGTTCACTTCGAGGACCAACTCGCAAGCGTGAAGAAGTGTGGACACATGGGTGGCAAGGTTCTCGTCCCCACACGGGAGGCTGTGTCGAAGTTGGTGTCTGCACGTCTCGCAGCAGATGTGATGGGCGTGCCCACTGTGCTTTTGGCTCGAACCGATGCCGAAGCCGCGGATCTTGTGACCTCAGACGTCGATGAGAACGACAAGGCCTTCCTGACCGGTGAGCGCACCGTGGAGGGTTTTTATCGCACCAAACCCGGAGTGGGGCAGGCCATCTCGCGAGGCCTTGCCTACGCGCCCTATGCCGACATGATTTGGTGTGAGACGGGGACTCCCGACCTTGCGTATGCACGCGCTTTCGCGGAGGCCATTCACAAGCAGTTCCCCGGAAAGATGCTTGCCTACAACTGCTCGCCTTCCTTTAACTGGAAAAAGAACCTGGATGACGCCACCATCGCGAAATTCCAGCGAGAGCTCGGCGCAATGGGCTATAAGTTCCAATTCATTACGCTGGCCGGGTTCCATAGCCTCAACTACTCCATGTTTAATCTGGCCTATGGTTACGCTCGACAAAACATGTCTGCATTCGTGGAACTTCAAGAGGCCGAGTTTGCCGCGGCTGAGCGCGGGTTCACAGCAGTCAAGCATCAGCGTGAGGTGGGCACGGGTTATTTCGATGCAGTTACCACAACGATTGAGCGTGATGCGTCTACCGCAGCTCTGAAGGGGTCGACCGAGGATGAGCAGTTTTTCGACGGTCACGCCCAACATCAGCGCGCAGCATAAAAACACCTGAGAGACACCAGCAGAACAAGAGGGGGCTTCTAGCCCCCCTTTTTTTTGGATGGCGCGGACGCGCGAGCAGCCGGGCGTCTTTTTGAGCCCCTCATTTCAGAGGGATGGTTGAGGT
Source organism: Burkholderiales bacterium UBA2463 (assembly GCA_002342295.1). Taxonomy (GTDB): domain Bacteria; phylum Pseudomonadota; class Gammaproteobacteria; order Burkholderiales; family Burkholderiaceae_A; genus Hahnella. The sequence goes on along the minus strand of DDPR01000009.1, from coordinate 31,270 downwards.
TGAAGCCCGCACTCGCATCCTGTCCAAGTTGCCTCACAAGCCAGGGAAGCGCCTGCTCGCAGGCCTCCTTCAGACCGAAGGGCGGGTTGAGTACGATCAGGTGACTGCCCATGAGCCCGAGTCCGTCGGCCAGTGAGGTTCGCACTCGTAGGCTGATCACGAGAACCTCTCCAACCGGAAGGCTTGCGGCCTGACGCACGAAGCGCTCGACTTCGAATCGCTGAATCATGGGCACCCAGATCACGAAACAGCCCGTCGCAAATCGAGCAACACCATCGCGAATAGCCTGCATGGCCTTGTTGTAGTCCGACTTCATCTCAAATGAGGGGTCCATGAGAACGAGACCCCGCCGACTCACCGGCGGCAACAGAGCCTTTAGCCTTTCGAAGCCATCGGCTTTCTCTGCGCTGACGCGCCGACCAAAGCCCGAGAGTGTCTCTTTGAGGTGCGGATAATCAGTTGGGTGCAACTCGAAAGCACGCAGGCCATCACGGTCTCTCAGACGCTGGGCGATCAGGAGGGGCGAGCCCGGAATGCAGGTTAGAGCGGGACCGGAATTGCTGGCAGCAACTGCCTCAAGGTAGGTGCGAACAAGCTGAGGCATCCCCTCGCGTTTCATCGGCCAGAGCCTGCCAAGCCCCGTGTTCAGCTCAGACTTGTCTCGGACGAGTCGCGACTCTGGGGCGTAGTGTCCAGCCCCTGCATGGGTGTCCACCACGAGGATGGGTGCGACCTTCTGTTGAAGATAGTCCATGCAATAGAGCAGGACCATATGTTTGACGACGTCGGCATGGTTGCCCGCATGAAAGGCGTGTCGGTAGGCGAGCATGGCACTACTTTAGCGGGTCCTGGCTGGATGCCCGTTAGGGGGTGCAATGCACCGCGACGGGGTGGGCCTCTGGTGCCCGATGTGCAGGTGTGGTGCACATGTCATCAGAATGCACCCGGTGAGGGGTCATCATGGGACCCCCGACCCCTTTTTGATTGGCATATCGGATGATTGTTCTCATGAGCGCCGGAAACCTCGCAATTTCTCAGGCGGTTCGTAGCCGAATGAATGAGTTGGGGGAGGGTGAGTCGATCTGGTCTGCTCAGAGCATGGATCAGGCCGCATCAATCGTGGGCGATGCGGTTCGCGCCGTCTACGACAGGGACCATAAGGCTCTTTCGGAGTTTGGAATCGACTTTAACTGCAGCTTCATTCTTGGGGGGCAGATTCGGGGGGAGCCCTGCCGACTCTTCCAGATTTATGCAGCCGGTAATTTCATCGAGTCCCAGTCTGAGTGTCCTTACTTTCAGATTGGCGAGTCTAAGTATGGCAAGCCCATCCTCGATCGCGTTGTTCGAAGGGGCACTCCTCTCGATGAAGCTGTGAAGTGCGTTCTGATCTCGATGGACTCCACGCTCAAATCAAATATCTCGGTAGGGATGCCGCTCGACTTGCTGGTGTACAAGACGGACGATTTGGCGGTCAGCCGCTTCGTATCAATCAATGACGACGATGCGTACTTTGCTCACATCCGCAGTCGCTGGGGGGCACTGCTGCGCGAGGCCTTTCATGAGTTGCCTGAGCCGGACTGGTCTCAGATGGATCCGGAGCGGTCCCGACCGATTTTTGATCGACACATCCGCAGCATGGATCAGTAGGTCGATGCCCTAGCGAACCAGCGGCTCGATTCGCATCTCTTTTTCAAAGCGAATCGGAATGAGACCGTAGGCTGTGGTGGCCGAGCCTCGGACCGTTACCTTCACGCCCCCTTTAATGAGCGACATGGGAGCCTGCGAGAGTGAGGCCGAGAGCCCCTTAAAAATCAGCCGAGTCTTGAGCGGCACCTTCACAGCCTGGCTGGCCATGAGGGTGAATTTGGCTTGGGAGGGGACCGCCTGGGCTACCACGGTGTTCTCGATGAGGACATCGGCCTGCAGGTCCTCGAGCGGAACGTCGATTGAGGCCAGGTTGGCGACGGAGAGGGTCACCGTGAGGTCTACGCCGTCCTTGTCGAATCCAGCCACTCGAACGTCCACCAATTCGATCTTGGGTCGAGGCGCCTCTCTGCCACCCGCACATCCCCAGAGGTGAGTGAGGCTGAGCAGGCAGAGGGCGCAGAGGGCTAAACGCGAGGGGCCGACCGAGATTTGCATGGGAGCAGTATGGCATGATGAATCAACATGCTGGTACTCCTGTCTCCCGCGAAGACCCTCGATTTTGAGTCCCCGATTCCGGGTGTGAAGATGACGCAGCCGTCTCTGGAGGCGGAGGCGGTGGGCCTGGTCGATCTTCTTCGAGACAAGACAGTCAGAGAAATTGGCCGGCTCATGACGTTAAGCGACAAGCTCGCTCGTCTCAATCATGAGCGATTCCAAGAGTGGTCTTACCCCCCATCACCGGACCGGGCTCGGCCGGCGCTGTTGGCCTTCAACGGCGACGTCTATGAGGGGCTCGATGCTTCGACGCTTAGTGCCTCCTCGCGTCGTTGGGCGCAGGAGCACCTGCGGATTCTCTCTGGACTCTACGGTGTCTTGCGCCCGCTTGACGCCCTCCAGCCATACCGGCTCGAGATGGGCACACGATTGCCCAATGCGCGCGGCGCCGATTTGTATCGGTTCTGGGGTCACCGAGTGACCACTGAGCTCAACCAGCAGATCGCTCATCTGAGGAGGTCCGGAGAGGAGGCTCTGGTGGTGAATCTCGCCTCCGAAGAGTATTTCAAGGTCGTGCGAACACAGCCTGTCGCGAAGACGGGTGACGACCCGGGTGGGCCCGGGCTGCAGGCCTCGATTGTTCATCCGGTGTTTCAAGACGAGGCGGAGGATGGATCGTTCAAGGTTGTTAGCTTCTACGCCAAGCGGGCCCGTGGGCTTATGGCTCGAGCCATCGTCGAAGGTCAGATGACGCAGGCGACCCACCTTCACTCGTTCAATGGAGGGGGTTATCGCTTTGTAAGTTCGCTGTCATACCCAGAGCGACCTGTGTTCAGGCGAGCGGCATCAGATCGGGGTGGGACGAGCTGAGGCTCCGGCACGAGCCAGACCCCAAAGCGTGACATCACCGCCCGCTGAATCTGGAGGGCCAACTCGAGAACCTCGGCAGCGCGGGCCTGGCCATGGTTTACCAGGACAAGCGCATGTTTGTCATAGACCCCAGCCCCCCCGAGACGCAATCCCTTAAACCCAAGTTGCTCGATGAGCCAGCCTGCGGAGAGCTTCACCTGCCCGTCGCTGGCGGGGTAGGCCGGCATGCCCTCGTTCCGATCGATGAGAACCCGTGCGTAAGGCTCCGGCACGGTGGGATTTTGGAAGAAGCTCCCAACGTTGCCGAGGTTTTCAATCGGGGGAAGTTTCTTGTTTCGTAGAGACATCACCGCGTGAGCAACATGGAGCGGGGACGGCGTGGCTCCCTTGCAAATCTCCCCGAGCTCCTTTTCGAGTCCGAGGTAATCAGTCTTTGGGGTCGCACGGGGAGCGGGAGTGAGCTGAAAGTCGACCGCGGTGATGAGGAAACGAGGTGCGTTCCATGGCCCCTGTCGCGCCTCATCCTTGAAGCGGCTGCTGCGATAACCAAAGTCGCAGGCCTCTGGCGAGAATGTCGTGTGCTCATGGGCTTCAAAGTCCCAGGCGTGCACGAGCTCGATGCATTCGGCCACCTCGACGCCGTAGGCACCGATGTTCTGAATAGGAGCAGCACCGACCGTGCCGGGAATGAGGGCCAGATTCTCGAGGCCTGCCCAACCCTGGGCGAGGGTCCACATGACAAAGCGATGCCAAGGCTCCCCAGCCGCGCAGCGGATGCGGATGGCCTGTTCATTGGCAGACAGCCGAACGATGCCCATGAGTTGGTTCAAGATGACCGTCGCGGGCAGGGGAGCATCCTCCTCTGCCGAGATCACGACGTTACTGCCACCACCCAAGATGAATTTCGGGGCGCCCACAAGCGACTCAGAGAGCGCTGGCAGGGCAGTCGAGTCTGTCAGTCGAACAAGATACTGGGCAAAACTCGGCAGTCCCATGGTGTTCAGGGCCTGCAGGCTGACCGGGGGGCTAGCTGGGCGTGATTCCGAGTCGGACATAGATCGGGGCAAAGGGCTCCGCCTGCGTGATGTCGACAAGACCCTCTCGCGCGAGTTCGAGCAGGGCCAGAAAGTGAACAATGATGACGGGTAGTCCTCCTCCCGCCGCGAGCGTCTCTTCGAAGAGTTCGTGGAACTCAAGAAACTGAACGGGCTGAAGCTGTCGAAGAATCTTCGACATATGCTCACGCACTGAGAGTGACTCTCGGGTCACTTGGTGGTGGGTGACGAGCTTGGCGCGTCTCAGGAGGTCCTTCCATGCCGCCGCGAGGTCGGGGGCAGCGACCTTTGGCAAGACCAGCGCAGCTGTGGGGTCCGTGCTGACCAGCGCGGGAAATACATCACGGTCCAGTTGAGGACGTTCATCAATCTGCTGCGCGGCAACCTTCAGGCGTTCGTACTCTAATAGTCGCCTAACCAGTTCGGCCCTGGGGTCTTCGGGCTCCTCGTCGCCGTGTTTTGCCTTGACTGGCAGGAGCATGCGCGACTTGATTTCGATGAGCATTGCGGCCATGAGTAGGTACTCTGCTGCAAGCTCCAGGTTGTGGGTTCGAACCTCATCAATGTAGCCCAAGTACTGCTGCGTCACCTCGGCCATGGGAATGTCGAGGATGTTGAAGTTTTGTCGACGGATCAGGTAGAGCAGGAGGTCGAGGGGGCCTTCAAATGCCTCCAGAATGACCTCGAGTGCATCCGGTGGGATGTAGAGGTCACGCGGGAGGTCGACCAAGGGCTCGCCGTAGAGGCGAGCGATGGCTGACTCAACGCCGGCGAAGTCAGTCGTGGGAAGGGGTGAGACTGGGCTGGTAGACATAGGGCTTCTGGGGAACGCGAGCGGCCTGAGCCCGGGCGGAGGCATCCAGATCGATGGGGCCCTTGTCCCAATAAATCAGTCGCCCCTCCTGCTGTTTCTTCTCCAGCTCTGGGCGGGCGGCTTTGAGGGTCTCTAAGAATCGGGTGACATCCGACTCGTAATGGGGGCGGGCGATGCGCAAGACAATCGGCATTGGGGGGCTCCTTAGCTTTGGGCCTGCAGGCTAGATTTATTGACCTCTATGAGCCGGTCGATTTGGGTGCGATCGACCCGTGTAACGAGGTGTTTAAAGGCAAGGACCGAGTGTACTGGAGGGTGGTTGAGCGCATGCCAATCAAGGGGGTTGGGCAACGCAAAAACCTCTCGCTCGACTCGCTCGACCATTGTGGGAAGGACCGGTTTTAAAAGGATCGCAAGGCGTGCGAATGATCGCAGTGCGGTGGTCAAGACGCGATGGAGCAGGGCCTCAGAACCTGACACTTTCGCGAGTTCCCAGGGTTTGTGCAGATCTACGTAGGCGTTAACCGAATCCATCAATTCCGCAACATCGCGAATCATTCGGGCGGTATCGCGTGCATCGTAGGCCTGGGCAATGGCGGGCCCACGGTCTGTGAGGAGTTGCTCAAGCGCTGCATGATCGCTCTCGGGCTCCGACTCGCGAGCGTCACCCAAGAGACGCCCTTCGAAGCGCTTTATGAGAAAGCCGGCGCAGCGACTCGCAATATTGGCAAATTTGCCAACAAGGTCGCTGTTGACCTTTGCAATGAAGTCATCAAAGCTGAGATCAAGGTCTTCCATTGAACCGTTGAGTCGGGAGGCGAAGTAGTACCGGAGCCACTCGGGGTTCAGGCCCTCCTCGATGTAACTTTGGGCGGTGATAAAGGTGCCGCGAGACTTGCTCATCTTCGCCCCGTCAACCGTCAGAAAGCCGTGGGCAAAGACGCGTGTGGGGGTTCGATGCCCAGAGAATTTCAGCATGGCCGGCCAAAACAAGGTGTGAAAGTAGAGGATGTCTTTGCCAATGAAGTGAATCTGCTCCACCTCCGAGTCGGGTCCGACAAAGTCCTCAAACGACTCCCCGTGGAGTTCGCACCATCTGTGGAGCCCCGCGAAATAGCCGACGGGCGCGTCCAGCCAGACATAGAAGTATTTTCCCGGCGCCTCCGGAATCTCAAAGCCGAAGTAGGGCGCATCTCTTGAGATGTCCCAATCGACAAGACCGCCCTGCGCGTCGTTGACATCACCAAGCCATTCTTTCAGCTTATTGACCGCCTCCGTCTGAAGCCGCCCCGGCTCAAAGGCCCACTCTCTGAGAAACGCGAGGCAGCGCGGATCGGAGAGCCTGAAAAAGTGGTGATCACTCGAGCGCGTAATCGGGGTTGCCCCACTCACGGCGGAGACGGGATTTTTGAGTTCGGTGGGGGAGTACGTTGCTCCACAGGCCTCGCAGGAGTCACCGTACTGATCTCTCGCGTCACACTTTGGGCACGTGCCCTTGATAAACCGATCGGGAAGGAACATCTCGCGAACCGGGTCGAACATCTGCTCGATGGCTCGCACCTCGATGAGACCGGCCTTCACCAGTGATCGATAAAGACTCTGGGAGAGTTGTTTGTTTTCTTCGGAGTGCGTGCTGTGATAAAGATCGAAGGCCACGGCAAAGCTGGCGAAGTCTCGAGTATGTTCGTGCCAGACTCGCTCGATCAGGGCTTCGGGCGTGATTCCCTCTTTTTCGGCGCGCAACATGATGGGCGTTCCGTGCGTGTCATCCGCGCAGATGTAGACCACCCGGTGTCCCTGCATACGCTGGAATCGCGCCCAGATATCCGTCTGGATGTACTCGACGAGATGACCGAGATGGATGGCGCCATTGGCGTAGGGCAGCGCAGAGGTCACAAAGAGGCGGCGAGGCATAGCCCTTCATTCTAGCGTTCGTAAGGGAGGGCCTGCCTTGGTTCATAATCCCAGCCATGGCAATTAAGAGTGACCATTGGATTCGCCGAATGGCGAGAGAGAAGGGCATGATTGAGCCCTTCGAGTCGGGCCAGGTCCGCCAAGCGCTTGGCGAACGCATCGTTTCGTTCGGCACCTCGAGTTATGGCTACGACGTTCGGTGCGCGGATGAGTTCAAGATCTTCACCAATATCAACAGCACCATCGTCGACCCCAAGAATTTCGACACCGCGTCTTTCGTCGACTTCAAGGGGCCGGTCTGCATCATCCCCCCCAACTCATTTGCGCTTGCGCGAACCGTCGAATACTTCCGCATCCCCCGAAGCACGCTCGTGGTCTGTCTGGGCAAGTCGACCTATGCCCGCTGCGGGATCATTGTGAATGTCACTCCGCTTGAGCCTGAGTGGGAGGGTCACGTCACGCTTGAGTTCTCGAACACCACCCCACTCCCAGCCAAGATCTATGCCAACGAGGGCTGCGCTCAGATGCTTTTCTTCGAGAGTGATGAGGTCTGTGAGACCTCATACAAGGATCGAGGGGGTAAGTACCAGGGGCAGACGGGGGTCACGCTGCCCCGGACTTGATTCGCGTCAGGCGCACAAAGCGGTAGCGCATGGCGCCAGCGGCGCCCTCGCCGAGCGCCTCGGTCGACCACTCGGCCGGATTGAGGGCGGGAAAGAATGCATCGCCGGCGACATCGGCCTCGACCTCCGTCAACTCAATGACGTCGGTCATGGCCAAGGCCTGCGCATAGACATCGGCCCCGCCGATCAACATGAGGTCAGACTCTCCGCGCAGCTCGCCAACCCACAGTGCCTCCTCAAACGACTGCACTCCCTGAACTTGCGGTGCATGCTCGGCCAGTGGAGCCCAGTCGGTGTTGCGGGTGAGCACCAGGTGGAAGCGGCTGGGCAGGGGCCGTCCGAGCTGCGAAAGGATGGAGTCATAGGTCTTGCGACCCATGACGACGCATTTATTCAGGGTGAGGGCCTTGAAGCGTCTGAGGTCCTCTGGCAGATGCCAGGGCAGTTTGTTGTCATTGCCGATGCACCCATTTCTGGCTACTGCGACCACGGCAATGACCCTTGGCCTCATACCGCCACAGGAGCCTTGATGGCTGGATGGCATCGATAGCCCACCAATTCGAAGTCATCGTAGGCGTAGTCAAAAAGAGTGCTGGGTCGGCGACGGATGACGAGGGTGGGAAGGCCAAAGGGTTCCCGGGAGAGTTGCTCCTGAGCCTGCTCCAAATGGTTGCTGTAGAGGTGGCAGTCGCCCCCAGTCCAGACGAAATCGCCCACATCAAGGTCCGTCTGCTGCGCCACCATGTGCGTGAGCAGCGCATAGCTGGCAATGTTGAATGGCACACCCAAAAAGATGTCGGCGCTGCGCTGGTAGAGCTGGCAGGAGAGTTTTCCCTCTGCAACGTAGAACTGGAAGAAGGCGTGGCACGGTGCGAGCGCCATCTCGGGAATCTGAGCCACATTCCAAGCGCTGACGATCAGGCGGCGCGAGTCTGGATTTTTTCGAATTTGGTCGACCATCTCACTCATCTGGTCAACCACTCGGTTGGGGTGTTCAGGCGTGGGCGCGGGCCAGGCGCGCCACTGTTTTCCGTAGACTGGACCGAGCTCTCCGTCAGGGCCTGCCCATTCATCCCAGATAGACACTCCGGCAGCCTGCAAGGAGGTTACGTTGGTCTCTCCCCTGAGGAACCAGAGAAGTTCGTGAATGATGCTTTTCGTGTGCACTTTTTTGGTCGTGACCAGAGGAAAGCCATCTGCCAAGCGAAAGCGCATCTGCCAGCCAAAGACCGATCGGGTGCCTGTTCCAGTTCGATCTGTCTTTTCTGTTCCCTGAGTCAGCACATACCGCATCAGGTCGAGGTAGGGTTTCACGCGACCTATTCCGTGAGGCCTGAGGCTACCGTGGAGAAGCCGGCGTCGACGTAGGTGATCTCTCCGGTTACGCCCGCGGCAAGGTCCGACAACAAGAAGGCGCAGACGTTGCCCACATCCTCGATGGTGACGTTGCGGCGAAGCGGCGCATTCTTCTCCACCACCGACAGAATATTCCCGAACCCCTTGATGCCGCTGGCTGCGAGTGTCTTGATGGGGCCGGCGGAGACGCCGTTCACGCGAATGCCAACCGGGCCCAAGCTCGCAGCCATGTATCGCACAGCGGCCTCGAGGCTCGCCTTGGCCAGTCCCATGGTGTTGTAAGCCGGAACCGTCCGAACTGCACCCAGGTAACTGAGGGTCACCATCGCACCTTGGCGGCCTTGGATCAGCGGGAGGGCGGCTTTCGCCATGGCTGGAAAACTATAGGACGACACTTCGTGTGCGGTTCGGAAGCCCTCTCGGCTAAGACCCTCGAGAAAGTCACCCGCGATGGCCTCGCGGGGCGCAAAGGCGATGGCATGAACAAGCCCGTCGAGTCCGCCCCATTCTTGTCCGAGGGCGTTAAAAACGGCCTGAATTTGCTCGTCCTCGGAGACGTCGCATGGCAAGCAAACCGCGCTGCCAAACTCGGCCGCCATGTCTCTGACCCGTTCCTCAAAGCGCTCATTTTGGAAGGTGAAGGCGAGTTGAGCGCCCTGCTGATGACAGGCCTTTGCAATTCCGTAGGCAATCGACCTGTTTGACAGGAGGCCGGTAATAAGAATTTTTTTGTCTGCCAGAAATGCCACGTGAGTGCCCTCGGAGGTGAGAAGCCCCCTAGTTTACTTGCCTCAAACCCTGCTCTGACATAATGAAGGGTCTGCCTTTATTTGTCCCTCCATGACTCCCTCCCTGCCTGCCTTTGCGCTCATTCGGATGCTTCATGCAGGCCTTTTGCTCCTCTTTCTTTTGGCCGCCGTATTTGGACTGGGTGCCATCCTTGCCGCGCATACGCAGGGTCTGACGGACGAGACCACTCGAGCACTCGCGAGCTTCTACGACTTGGACCGACCAGTTTTGGTTCGGGTCATCGCCTTCGCGAAAGAGATGCTTCAGTGGAACTGGGGGCAAAGCATGGTGGGGGGTGTGCCGGTCACTCAGACGCTTATGTTGGCCCTGCCGGTCACGCTGAGCTACTCGGTTTCGAGCCTGCTCGTCATTCTCGCGCTGGCTATTCCATTGGCTCTGGCGGCAAGTCGAGCACCCGGCGCGCCTCTCGATCGAGGCGTTCGCATGGTGACCGTGACCATTTTTTGTCTTCCCGGATTCGTCCTTGCCGCGCTGCTCTTTTTTCCGCAAGACCCACTCGAACGATTGGCATCCTTCGCGTGTTTTTCGGCCACCAGCTTTGCGCTCTCTGCGTGGGTGCTCAGAGAGGCCGTGGTCTCAGAAATGGCTAGCCCCCCCGCGAGGGCAGCGCTCGCACTTGGATTTCCAGTCCCGCAGGTCTGGTGGGAGCACGCGGTTCGCCGGGGAGTGATGAAGCTGGGACGATCCAGCCCGATGTGGTTCTTCAGTGTCGTTGCAACCAACTGTGTACTGATCGAGTCTGTCTTCGGCCTCAAAGGTCTTGGCAATCTGGGCCTCGCGTCGATTCTCTCAAGAGATGATCCTGTCTTGCTCGCCCTGGTGTTCGCCTGGGGACTGGTCATGATCGTCGCTCGCCTCGGCCTCGAACTCGCCTTTGGCATCTTAGATCCCACGCTTCGGTCTCGCCCCACTGAGATTGTCGAATGAGTCTCTCGATCGCCAGCGCTTCAGAGGCGCGCGTTCAAAGACGCGGCTGGATCTGCTTTTGGGCGCTCGGAGCGCTCTTCTTCTCGTGCCTGCTGACGCTCTTGCCCGATGGCGCTGCCCTGCTTGGAACCAGTGTCTCGCGGCCCGAGCCTCCCTCAGCGCAACACTGGTTCGGCACCGACCTGTTTGGTCGAGATCTCTTCCTCATGATGCTTCGGGGGCTCGGCGAATTGTTGCTCTTGAGCATGACTGCTGCCGGCGCCGCATTGACGCTTGGAAGCGCGGTTGGACTCGTTCAGTCTGAATGGAGCGGCGTGGTCGGCTCCCTCACCAGAAAGCTCGCTGAGACGCTTGGAAGCTTGCCCATCCTTTTGGTCTTGCTCGCCCTGTGCGCTGCGGTCAGGCCCAGCGCCTGGGTCCTTGCGCTTTTGCTCGGTCTCTTCATGTGGCCGGGTGTTGCTCAGGTGGTTGACCGCACGCTTCGTCGGGAGCGTCGTCGCCACTCTTTCCTCGCGGCGCAGGCCCTCGGTCAGAGCCTTTTTGGACTGCTCCATGGGCACCTTCTGCCGGCGATGGGTCGCGCGCTCTTGACCATTCTGCCCCGCACCATAGGCTTCTCGCTGCTCACTCTGGCGGCCATCGACTTTCTCGGGCTCGCGAAGGCGGCACTGCCCTTTGGACTCGGACAGCTTCTTGCGCAGGCCCTTGACCCGGCCATCCCCTGGTGGGTGGAAGCCTCCGGCCCGGCCGCGTTGGCCTTGGTCCTCTATCTGTTGCTTCAGATGCATCTGGCGGTTCAGACATCACTGTCGGTCTCGAGTGAGGCCAGCGTGCCCTCATGCTGAGAGTCGCCGGGCTCTCCGTCACAACCTCTGACGGTCAGTCGTTGCTGTCGAACCTGAATGTCAGTCTCGAGGCGGGCCAGACCCTCGCGCTCATGGGAGATGACGCGAGCGGTCACCATGTTTTGGGACGCCTGATGCTGGGCCTGCTGGAGGGCGTTACACCCACCGGTGAGATCGTCTGGGACGGACACGACCTTCTGTCGTGCTCTGCTCAAACCCTTCAAGACCTTCGGGGGCGGCAATTGAGTCTGCTTGCCCGAGAGTTTGAGGAGGCGTTGCCGGGCGATATCCCCATCTCCAGACAGCTCCGCAGCTGGCAGCGGAGCGCTGGACTCCCCGGGACTTCGGGGCATGAGGCCATCCTGTCCGTCCTCGACTTGCTTGGGCTCGAGACCGGGCCTCGCCTGACCGGCCGCCTGCCGGGCGAGTTGAAACCTGCTGATCGTCAGCTCCTCTGCCTTGCCAGAATTCTCATCAGAAGGCCGCGTCTCATCATCGCAGAGGAGCCCACCTGGGCGCTCGATGTCGTCCAGAAGCGTCTGGCTGAATTCGCACTCGCTCGTTATGTACGGGATGCGCAGGCCAGTCTCATTTTGGTGACACGGGATGCGGAGCTCGCCGCACACCTTTCGGAGTCCCTGGTTGTCTTTCATGATGGGCATGTCATTGAGCAAGGCGAGACTGAGCGCATCAGCCGGAACCCCGGGGAGAGGCGAACGTCCGAGCTCTTTGCCTTGCAGTCGGAGCCGCTCGTTGGACCGCCTGGTGAGCGAAATGTTCTTCTGGATGTACGTCGGCTCACCTGTCAGTTTGTAGCCCCTCATTTCGACCCTGCATCTCGGCCGCAGATTGCCGTCTTTCAGGCGAGTTTCGTCGCGTCTCGCGGTGAGACTCTGGCCATTACGGGAGAGTCAGGTGCTGGAAAGTCGACTCTGGCCATGGCCATGCTTGGCCTCTCTGGTGCTCGGGTTGAGGGTCAGATCCGCTTCGATGGCGAGGACTTGCTGGAGTTGTCGGAGTCGGAGCTGATGCGAAGGCGCAGACGCATGGGCCTGGTTCTTTCGCGACCTCAGGAGGCCTTGGCCCGTTCGATGACAGTGGCAGACGCGCTGGGAGAGGGGCTTCGGTACAAGCAGCCAGAGCTCACGCCAGGACGACGGACGGATCAGGCGCGTGAGCTGCTTCGGGAAGTGGGCCTTGCTCCGGATCGTCTCGATGCGCTCGGTCGAGACCTCGCCCCTGCTGAGCGGCAGCGTGTGGCACTCGCCCGCGCACTTGCCGCTGGCCCGGACCTCATTGTTCTCGATGAGCCCACCCTCTATCTTGATCCGCATGAGCGCTTCTTGTTTTTAAACATGCTGGTGGAGGTTCAGAAGGCTCGCGGCCTCGCTTACATTCTCGTGTCTCATGACTTTCGAGTGGTTCGTCTCGTTGCCCACCGCGTCTTGGTGATGCGCCAGGGCAACATCGTCGAGTTCGGTGGCGTTGACCATGTTTTTGGCGCCCCTCGCAATCAAGCCACCCAGGTGATGCTCGATTCCGCCTTTCCTCATGTTCGGCTTCAAGAGACCTTCTCATGAATAGCCCTGATTCTCTCTTCGGTGGCCCGAGACGCGGCTCATTTCTCGCGCTTCTTGCGGGTGCTCTGCTCGTCTCGTCGTGCTCCAAGGCCCCAGCGCCCGGTGCTCCGCCCCCTCTCGTAAAAACCGTGGTGGTCGGGCAGTCCCATCCCCTGGCGACGACCGCAAGAGCAATTGACCCCAACGCCTCTCGCACCTCACCCAGTCAGGCCCGCGCGGAACTCTCAGGGGAGGTGCTTGAGGTGCTCGTTCGCTCCGGCCAACAGGTTGCCGCGGGGCAGGCCCTCGTTCGAATCGACCCGCGAGACGCGAAGCTCGCAGACTCTTCGGCAAAGGTTCAAGTCCAGGCTGCGAGGGCGGAGCTCGCATCGGCCGAGGCCGACTTCGCTCGCTACACCGAGCTCAGGCAGAAGTCATTCATCTCCCAGGCGGAGTGGGAGCGCCGCAGCGCTGCCCTAGCGAATACGCGGGGCCAGTTTGAGGCGACACTTGATCGGCTTGGCGTGTCGTCGGTTCGCGCCCTTCAGGCGGCGCGAGTTGAGCGCGTCTTGGTGGCTCCCGGACAGTTCGTTCAGGCGGGCCAACTGGTCGCGGGGCTTCACCCCGATCGTCCGATTGCCGCTTTCGCGGAATCGGGCGGAGCGTCTCGCTCGGCACGGGGCCTGTCAATTCCGACGACCGCTCTGCTCGATGGGTCGGCCGTTATGGTGGTCGAGGTCTTAAAGGATGGCGGCGCTCGCGTCGTCCGCCGAAACGTCAGGATCTCTCGGGCGCAAGAGCAAGAGGTCTTCGTTCTCGAGGGACTCGCAGAAGGGGACCGAGTGGTGTCGATTGGCGCGCACCTGCTCGCCGATGGGCAAACCGTCCGAGTTGTTGAGCTCGGGTCAACGAAGTGAGCCGATTCAACCTCTCGCGTTGGGCGCTTGAGCATCCTGCGCTCATCCGCTTTTTAATGGTCTCGCTCTTGGTCCTGGGCATTGGGAGCTACTTCAGTCTTGGCCAAGACGAGGACCCACCCTTCAATTTTCGTGTCATGGTGGTTCAGGCCAACTGGCCGGGCGCAACTGCGAGCCAGATGGCAGATCAGGTGGCAGATCGCATGGAGCGCATCCTTCAGGATGTTCCGAACGTCTATCGCATCACCAGCTTCTCAAAGCCGGGCACCACGACCGTTATCTTCCAGATAAAAGACGACTTTGATCCCAAGGAGGTTCCTCAGCGCTTCTACACGGTGCGCAAAAAGATGGCAGATCTTGCCTACACCCTGCCCAAGGGAGTGGATGGACCCCACTTCAATGACGATTTCGGTGACACCTTTGGCGTGATCTATGCCGTGGCGGCGCCGGGCCTCTCTCAGGCCGAAACCAATGATCTGGTGCGTGCCGTTCGGGCTCAGTTTCTGCGCGTCAAAGATGTGGGCAAGGTTGAGGTCTTTGGTCTGCAGCAAGAGCGTATCTTTCTCGAACTCTCTCGTCGGGCGCTTGCGCGCTACTCTCTCAGCGCGGAGGCCGTTGCGCAGCAGATCAGCCAGCAGAATGCGGTGGTCGATGCTGGCGCGCTTCAGACCAATGCGCATGCGATTCCGCTGAGGGTTTTGGGGCAGTTTCAGTCCGTCGAAGACCTCGCGAACATGCCCATTCGGGCAGGAACGCTCATGCTCCGGCTGGGCGATCTGGCCGTGGTTCGGCGAGGACTCGAGGATCCGCCTTCCACGCAGCTGCGGTTTAACGGGGAGCAGGTCGTTGGGCTGGGCATTTCTATGCAAAAGGGCGGTGACGTGGTGGCCCTGGGACGAGCACTGGCGCTTGCCTCCGATCGCGTTAAGGCGGATCTACCGCTTGGGACGAGTCTTTATCAGGTGCAAGATCAGCCTCGTGTCGTGGCGAACTCCGTTGGTGAATTTTTGAAAACGCTGGCTGAGGCCGTGGCCATTGTGTTGGGGGTGAGCCTTCTGGCCCTGGGCCTTCATAGCAAGCCCCTCCGAATTGATCCAAGGCCCGGCCTAATCGTCGCCATTAGCATCCCACTGGTGATGGCAGCGACTTTTCTCCTCATGAAACTCTGGGGGGTTGGCATTCACAAGATCTCTCTGGGGTCGCTCATCATTGCGCTGGGCTTGCTTGTCGATGACGCCATCATCGTGGTGGAGATGATGGTCCGCAAACTGGAGGAGGGGGCCGATCGAATCACGGCGGCCACTGCGGCATTCGAACTGACCGCCTGGCCTATGCTGACGGGAACGCTCATTACCGCGGTTGGTTTTCTGCCCATCGGAATTGCGAAGTCTGTGGTGGGCGAGTACACCTTTGCCATATTCGCGGTGACAGCCGCTGCCCTCATCGTCTCTTGGGTGGTCTCGGTTTTGTTTGTTCCCACGCTGGGCGTCTGGCTGCTCAAAACTCCCCGCAAGGAGGATGGCCCCTCCGAGCACCACAGTGATGACGCTTATCAGAGCGCGTTTTTCCAGCGCTTTCGGCGGGTCCTCGAATGGTGTCTGCGTCGACGCAGACTGGTGCTCGCGCTGACCATTGGAACCTTCGTCCTTGGCATTATCGGGATGGGACGAGTCGAGCAGCAGTTCTTTCCCGATTCCTCGAGACCCGAGATTCTTGTCGATGTGGTGCTGGCTGAGGGGTCTGGATTTCGTCGTACCGAGGAGACCGTCAAGTCCATTGAGACAGCTATTCGAGGCCTTGAGGGGGTGGGATCGGTTACCAGCTGGGTGGGCTCGGGGGCACCCAGATTTTTCCTTCCCCTGGACATTATCTTTCCCCAGAGCAACGTGGCCCAGCTCATCATTCTTCCGGCTCCAGGGGCGTCACGAAAAGCCCTTCTGGCCGATTTGAGCAAGGCACTTCCCGAAGCGGCCCCAGAGGCGCGACTTCGGATCAAGCTCCTCCCCAACGGCCCGCCGGTGCCCTATCCCGTTCAGGTTCGGGTGCTCGCCGACCGCCCTGAGGCCATCACGCCGATCGCTCAGGAGGTGTCAGCGGCCATGAGGCGTCACCCCGACCTTCGCGGAGTGAATAGCAACTGGAACGAGACGCGCCCCGTTGCACAGGTATCTGTGGATCTTGCGCGAGCCCGCGAGCTCGGCGTATCGGCCTCGTCGGTGGCCCAGACTCTGAGGGCACGGTTCGCGGGGGTGTCGGTGGGCGAGTATCGTGAGAACGACAAGCTCATCCCCATCGAGATGCGCTTGCCCGTCCAAGAGCGAGATGCCCTCTCGGATTTGCGGGGCCTTTTGCTTCCCTCCGCCCAGGGTGGGCAGGTTCCGCTCGAGAAGATCGCATCCGTTCGCATGGTCTGGGAGTCGGGAGTCATCTGGCGCCAAGATCGGCAGTACGCGATGACGCTTCAGGCCACTGTGGCCAATGGCCGACAGGGCCCCGCTGTCTCTGCCGAGATCATGCAAGCCCTCTCCGGCCTCTCCCAGAACCTTCCCCCAGGCGTGATGCTTCAAGAGGCAGGCGAGGTGGAGGAGAGCGGAAAGGGTCAGAGCTCGATCTTTGCGGGCCTGCCCATCATGCTCTTCATCACCCTGACTCTTCTGGTGGTTCAGCTTCAGGACACGCCGCGCAGCCTAATGGTCTTTGCGACGGCGCCCCTCGGAATTGCTGGGGTTGCAGGCGCGCTTCTCTTGCTGGGCAGACCATTCGGCTTTGTGGCAATGCTCGGCTTTATTGCGCTGATGGGCATGATCATGCGCAACTCACTCATCCTGATCGACCAGATTGAGAAGGAGCGGGCACAGGGTAGCGACCTTCGAACCGCGATCATCGACGCCACCGTCCGGCGGTTTCGCCCCATTACCCTGACGGCCGCTGCTGCTGTTTTGGCAATGATCCCTCTGCAGAGCAGCGCCTTCTGGGGCCCTATGGCGGTTGCCATCATGGGAGGGCTCATCGTCGCGACTGCACTCACCCTTTTCTCTCTGCCAGCGCTCTACGCGCTTTTCTACAAGGCGTCCTAGGATCGGGGTCTAGATTGACGTCCGAGTCGAATACTCTGGGAGGCCACCAGAATTTCCGCAAGAAACATGAGGCAGGCGGTGATAAAAAACCCAAAGCCGCCCAGAAATGACAGGGAGACCCAGCGACTGAGCATGAGCCTACCCTCCAGGCCGGCAGAGTAAAACAGCTCCATCACGGTCAGGCCGATAAGCACCGCACACAAAACCATCAGTGCCGTGGCGGCATTAATAATCTTGCCTCTCAACTCAAGGGTATCGAGCTCTTTTTCGATCTTGAGTCGTTTAAGCTCGGCGGTGTCAGCGAGCGACTCGAGTTGGGTTTGAAGATTTCGCGCTCTGTCAATGACCCGAGCCAGGCGCGTTCCAAGCGCATTGAGCATGCCCGCTACGCCGGTCAGGAGGAAGACTGGCGCGACAGCCAACTGAATGGCTTCGGTCGTGGCATTCATGTCGCTCATTGCGGCTGCTTCGCCGGAGGCACCGGAGACGTGTAGAGCCCCTGGATGACACCCGGGTCATCTTTGGCCTTCTCCTCAATGAGCGCATCGAGTGCGCCAGCCAAAACGGGCGAATCGACCGTACCCATCCAAGCATTCCGGTTGTTTCTTAGCAGAATGAGACGATCGATACTGCAGTCTTTTCCGGGCCCCTTCAGCCAGTTGAGTGCCGCTTGAAGCCTTCGGCTTTCTGGTTCCTCCGTAAGACTGCGAAACTCACTCACCTTGCAATTGGGCGGCGGCGGGGGCGCAGGTTTGGGGGCCTCCTCGGTACCGGGAAGGCTGAGGGGCTGGGTCAAGACAGGGCTGGAAAACAGGAAAACCACTGCAGTGACAAAGACTTGGATTGGGCGCATAGTCATCCTCTGGGTGGTTTTTTTAAGAATCCCGGCTCAGATCCGATTGTAAGGTCATGCAGATAAGACGACGCCAACTCTCTGGGGTAAGCCTCCCCCTCTCCCTCTGGGCCTTCTTGGCTCTGGGGCTGAGTGTGCCTGCGGGCGCTTCTGACTTTCTCATTCTGGACCGTCCGAAGGGAAGGGTTCAGTACGCTGAGATGTTCTCCGTGCGACCTACAACTGAGGGCGCCCTTGTTTGGCTTGTAGAGGACGCGCGTCATCCCGACCTGCTGGGTCACCTCTCCACCCTCTCGCTGCTCGAAATTGATTGCGGAAAGAAAAAGGTGCGCACACGGCTCGAGAAGCGCTACACAGGGAGCCGAGCCCAAGGCCGGTCTACCCATATGGGCACGGTCAACTCAGATTGGCGCGATGGAACCAAGGGCGCAAGCCCAGACAGAATCCTCGTCGAGCGACTCTGTCCAGCTTGATCGTCGGGTCTCGCGTAAGCGTGTGCCCAGTCTGACTTCTCTCTGTCACCCACGCTCGTTAAGTTTCTGGTCGAATAGTGAGATCTAAATCGACAAGGGGGCGGACATGACTTACACAGACGATCAGCTTGAGATGGCGCTTGAGTGGATTGAGGAGATGTCCATCCTGAGCGAGCCCGCCAAAGCGGTTATGCGACGACTCTGTCTTCAGCACCTCAAGGAGCGCTCTTGGCTGTCTCTCAGTGAGATTCAGGAGGACCTCTCGACGGTGGGCGCCGAGGACGTGGAGGTGGCCCTTGATGACATGGTGATCCTCAGCCTGGTTGCCACCGCCGACCTCGATGACGACGATGACACGCTTTTTCGGATTTCCCCTCAACTGGCGTTTGACCTCGACAACACCATCGTGGAGGTGGTGGACTCGGAAAGCTTCGATGGTCAGCCCTAGGACCCGCCTGTCGCGACAGACCGTCTAACATGTGAGGGTGCAAGCCCTCGCATTTATTGATCTAGAGACATCCGGATCCACGCCCACCCAAGATCGCATTACCGAGGTGGGCATCATCACGCTCGACGCAGGGCGCCTGCAGTCATGGAGCAGTCTGGTCAATCCTCAGACCTCCATCCCCCCGTTTATTGAAAATCTGACCGGCATCACGAACGAGATGGTTGCGGATGCGCCTCTCTTTGAGGATCTCATCCCGGAGATTCTGGACCGGCTCATGGGGCGCATCTTTGTGGCCCATAACGCACGATTTGACTACGGGTTCATCAAGCAGTCGCTTAAGCGGGCTGGCATTGACTTTCGTGCCACAACCCTGTGCACCGTGAAACTCTCCCGCAAGCTCTTTCCCGAGGAGCGCAAGCACAACCTCGACAGTCTTGTGCAGCGTCATGGGCTTGTTGCGCAGACACGTCATCGGGCGCTCGCGGATGCAGACCTCATTGCGCAGTTCTGGCTCAAGCTGACGGACTCTTTCGCCCCCGAGGTCTTGGAGCGGGTCGTGACCGAACTCACTGCTCGGCCCAGCCTGCCGACTCATCTCGGCATCGATCTTCTTGACGAATTGCCAGAGAAGCCGGGCGTTTATCTGTTCTATGGAGAGAATGATCTGCCGCTTTACGTTGGCAAGTCAAAGAACATTCGAGAGCGTGTTCTATCGCATTTCTCGGCAGACGTGCGGTCGGCCCGTGAACTCAGCCTGAGCCAGCAGATTCGACGGGTGGACTGGATCGAGACGGGAGGGGAGGTCGGTGCACTTCTGCGGGAGGCGGCGCTTGTCAAGCAGCTGCAGCCCACCCTTAACCGTCAACTGCGCCTGAATCGAGGGGTCTGCTCTCTCGTCTTGGGTGGGGCGCATGAGGATCCCCAGGCGGTGGTGAGATCTGCGCAGGAATTAGACCCTGGCCGTCAGGACACCCTATATGGTCTGTTTGAGAGCGGTGCCGAGGCTCAGAGAACCCTCCGCAGCATCGCAGAGGCCGAGGGCCTCTGCCTCAGGCTGCTCGGACTCGAAAGGGGTCGATCGGAGGGGCCTTGCTTTGCTCACCAGCTCAAACGATGCAGGGGCGCTTGCGTCGGGGATGAGTCGAGGGAGATGCACCATTTGAGACTCACCCTGGCACTCTCAAGGCTCAAGATTCGCAGCTGGCCCTTTGAGGGTCCCGCCACGCTGAAGGAGGGGGATGAGGTTCTGGTGGTGGATCGGTGGGTCTACCTTGGAAGTGCCCGAAGCGAGGGCGAGGTGATGGACCTCCTCGAGAGTGGTCGACCCCAGTTCGACAAGGATAGTTATCGAATCTTGAGCAAGGTGGTGGGACGAATGACGCCCCTTACTGGCTCGCTAGATTGGCCTCTAGGGCCTCTCCGAGGCGCTGTCGAATCTCTTTGAGCTCGGGCGGAAGACCGTGAGATAGTCGCTCGAACAGTTCATCGTGCAGCGCGAACTCGGTCAGCCACTCTTGGGCATCAATGTGGCTCACGGACGAGAAGTGTTCGGCGGTGAAGTCCAGGCCAGTCCAGTCGAGGTCGGCATAGCGCGGTGAGACGCCAAAGAGATGTTCCTCGCCCTGCGCATCCTCTTCGAGGCGCTGCAACATCCACTTCAGCACCCGGGCGTTGTCTCCAAATCCAGGCCAGACAAAACGACCAGCCTCATCGGTTCTGAACCAGTTCACGCAGAAAAACCGAGGCAGGAAGGCACCGGATTTCTTGAGCCTTTTACCCAGCGAAAGCCAGTGTGAAAAATAGTCCGCCATGTTGTAGCCGCAGAAAGGGAGCATGGCGAAGGGGTCTCTGCGAACAATGCCTTGCTGACCTGCGGCAGCTGCGGTGGTCTCTGAGCCCATGGTGGCGGCCATGTAGACACCCTCCTCCCACGAACGAGCCTCAGTAATGAGTGGAACCGTCGTCGAGCGCCGTCCG
Source organism: Burkholderiales bacterium UBA2463 (assembly GCA_002342295.1). Lineage (GTDB taxonomy): Bacteria > Pseudomonadota > Gammaproteobacteria > Burkholderiales > Burkholderiaceae_A > Hahnella. Next base: position 10,610 of record DDPR01000009.1, on the reverse strand, counting down.
CCAAAAACAAACGCATCGATCTCAACCCCCTGGGGATCGTCCCATGCTGGGTCGAGCGCGGGATTCTGGGTGGCTGAGACCGTAAATCGAGCGTTCGGATGTGCGGCCTTTCGCCCCTCTGCTTTCGAGATGGCGGGGGTCCAGTCCCGACCCTGCCAATCCAGACAATGGGTGGGCGCTTCGGGGGTCATGCCCTCCCACCAGACATCCCCGTCGTCCGTGAGGGCGACATTCGTGAAGATCACGTCTCGACCGAGTGAGGCCATACAGTTCGGGTTGGTCTTGAAGTTTGTTCCGGGCGCCACCCCAAAGTAGCCGGCCTCAGGATTGATGGCGCGCAGCCGCCCCTGAGCATCGGGCTTGATCCAGGCGATGTCGTCCCCAATGGTGGTGATCTTCCACCCGCCATCGTCGAGTTCGCGCGGGGGAATGAGCATGGCAAAGTTCGTCTTCCCGCAGGCCGACGGAAAGGCCGCGGCGATGTGGTACTTGCGCCCCCATGGCGCCTCAACCCCAAGAATGAGCATGTGCTCTGCGAGCCAGCCCGCCTGATCCTTCGCCGCCTGGGCCCGACCCATGGTCGACGCGATTCGAAGCGCAAAACATTTCTTTCCAAGTAAGGCATTTCCGCCGTACCCTGACCCGAAAGACCAGATCTCTCGCGACTTCGGAAAATGAACGATGTATTTGGTTGGGTTGCACGGCCACGCAACATCCGCCTGTCCGGGGCCGAGGGGCATGCCCACCGAGTGGACGCACGGCACGAACTCCCCGTCTACCCCCAGCTGGTCGAGTGCGGCCCGCCCCATGCGCGTCATGAGGCGCATGTTGACAACCACGTAGGGTGAGTCAGAGATCTCAACACCAATTTGAGAGATCGGTGAGCCAATGGGCCCCATCGAGAAGGGGATGACATACATGGTCCGACCCCGCATGCAGCCCTCAAAAAGGCCATCGAGGGTGGTCCGCATTTCGCTCGGCGCAATCCAGTTGTTGTTTGGGCCGGCCTGCTCGCGCGTGTCCGAGCAGACAAAGGTTCGGTCTTCTACGCGAGCGACATCCGAGGGGTCTGACCAGGCGAGAAAGCAATTCGGTCTTTTGTCTGGATTGAGCCGGCGCAGCGTTCCGGACTGGACCATCTGTTCGCAGAGGCGGTCGTACTCGGCCTGACTCCCATCGCACCAGACAATGTTGGAGGGTTGTGTTTTTTCGGCGATGGTTTGAACCCAGGCCAGAAGGCGGGGGTGAGAGACGGGGTAGGTCATAAAAAAATAATAAAGGAGACGGGGCGTCTCATGGGCGCTCTGACCCTAGAGGAGTCCCCTATGGAAGTTCCCGGCGGGCGCTGGAAGGGGGCTGGCTCCTCGACCTGGGCTCGAACCAGGGACCTACGGATTAACAGAAAGCCAGGCTCGTCAAAAACCTATATAAATCAATGACTTATTGGTATTTTTAATAAACGTGTAGTATTTCGTGTAATTGAGCCAAAAGTTGCGTTTCGCAACTTTTCTGAGGTTTAGGGCACTTTTGCTACGTTCGTCAGCATTTTAATCTGCGAAAGTTAAAGGCCTTGAACAGTCATCAAACTAAAACCTGTGGAAGTTCGAGACTACAACGGGAAGTCGAGCCATGCTGATGGGATTTATTTGATTTCAGTTTTTGAATTCGAATTAGCTTTACAGACATTCGTGCAATCTAGGTGTCCCTTGGACTAAGCATTTAATCGATTTACTTCTGCTACTAACGCATCAGTGGTGATGTTGAATAATTTGTATAACTGGTCAGCAGGCCCAGATGCACCAAAACCTGTCATTCCCACAAAGCCGCCATCCGTGCCAAGGTAGGCATCCCAGCCTTGGCGCACAGCAGCCTCAATGCCTACGCGAACGCCTGTGCCCAACACACTGCGGCGGTAATTTGCATCTTGCACGTTAAACAATTCCCAACACGGCATTGACACCACAGCGGTACCCACACCGGCGGCTTCGAGTTTTTTTCGCGCTTGCACCGCCAGCAGCACCTCAGAGCCTGTGGCCAGCAGAGTAACTCGGCGTTGACCGCAAGCGGCCTCGTGCAGCACATATGCACCACGGCGCGAGAGGTTGTCAGGTGTGTGTGTGTGACGAACTAGGGGTAATGACTGTCGCGCAAACACCATGCTCACAGGGCCGTCTTGGTGTGTCAATGCAAGCTCCCAACACTCAGCCGCTTCGACTGCATCTGCAGGACGCATGACCCACATATTAGGCATGGCTCTCAATGACGCTAGGATTTCTACAGGCTGGTGAGTCGGTCCATTGCGACCAATGCCAATTGAGTCGTGGCTGAACACAAACTTCACAGGTAAGCCCATAAGTGCAGCCATGCGCATGGCGGGGCGTTCGTAGTCGGCAAAGGCGAGGTAGGTCACGGATAGAGGAATCACGCCGCCATGCGCGGCCATGCCGTTGGCCATCGAACCCATCACATGTTCTCGCACACCGCAGTGCACATAAGAACCCGAACGGTCTTGTGCATTGAACGCAGTCAGTCCGCGCTTGTGGCTGGTGGGTGCTTCAAGGTCGGCGCAGCCCACCATGCGTTCGGGCAACACGGACGTGAGCAAGTCGTTGATTTCTGCGGAGATAAAGATGCCGCTGGGTTCGGGTGGTGCACTCAGTGCTTTGTGCTTGTAGTCAAGCAGCACTTGTTGCCAGTTCGCAGGTAACTCACCGCGCATGATGCGTTCAAACTCTGCACGTTCAGCCACAGGCAATGAGGAGATGCGGGCTTGCCACGCTTGGTATTCAGCCGCGCTGCGTTGGCCTGCGGTGCGCCAAGCTTGTTGCACGTCGGCAGGAATGTCGAAGGGGCCGTGCTGCCAGCCCAGCAGCGCGCGTGCGGCTTGCGCGTCTTCTTCAAACAAACGTCCACTGTGGCCGCCGCGTTGGCCTTGCAAGCGTGCAATGCCTTTTGCAATCACGGTGCGGCAGGCCAGCATGGACGGGCGTGGGTCTTGGCGTGCGGCTTCAAGTGCTGCAGACACGGCTTCAATGTCGTGGCCGTCGATTTCAATCACATGCCACCCGGCCACGCGAAAACGCTCGGCCACGTTTTCGCTGATGGACAACTCTGTGCTGCCATCGTCGGTGATTTGGTTGTCGTCCCACAGCAGCACCAGCTTGCCCAGTTGCAGGTGGCCCGCGAGCGAAATCATTTCTTGGCCCACGCCTTCTTGCAAGCAACCATCACCCACAAAGGCGTAGGTAAAGTGGTTGACCAAGTCGTTGCCAAAACGGGCGTTCAAGTAGGTCTCAGCCACGGCCATGCCAAAGGCATTGGCAATACCTTGGCCCAGTGGGCCCGTGGTGACTTCAATGCCATTGGGCTTGTCATGGGCACGCTCAGGATGACCCTCGCACACCGAACCCAACACGCGAAAGCGCTTCACTTCTTCCAGCGGAAAGTCTGGGTACCCTGTGAGATGCAGCAAGGAATACAGCAGCATCGAGCCGTGTCCGTTGGACAGCACCACGCGGTCGCGGTCAAACCAGCCCGCATCTTGGGGGTGGTACTTGAGGTGACGGGTATAGAGCGCGGTGGCAATTTCCGCCATGCCCAGCGGTACGCCTTGGTGGCCTTCTTGGGCTTTGACGATGGCGTCAATCGAGAGAAAACGGATGGCGTGCGCCAATTGTTGTTGAGGGTGTGCGGTCATGGAGCTGAATTTTTGCCAAGCCCCTACATGAACGCAAGCGATGAATATTCAGCTTCAGATGAAGCCAATTCAACCTTTATGAGCGCTTGTCGGTGATGCCTCTTCGCGTAGCCATTCCACAAAACTCTTCACTTCAGGGCGCGAGGCGTGGCGTGCCGGATAGACCATGAAGTGCGCTTTCACCTCCAAGCTCAGCTTGTTGCTGAAGATGGGTTGTAGCTTGCCGCTGTCAATCAAAGCTTGGCCAATGCTTGCGCTCTCCAAAGCCACACCGAGTTTTTGCACGGCTGCGTCTAAGCTCATCATGGCGCGGTCAAAGCGCAGTCCCATGCGTTCGGGGTGTTCGCTGGCGTAAAAGCGCGCAAACCAATCGGGCCATTGCACCAAGTTCACGCTGGACTGGATGAGCGGCACACGCAACAAGTCTTCGGGTTCGTGCAGGGCGTGTGTGCGAATGAACTCTGGGCTGGCCAAGGGCATGATGCGCTCGGTGAAGATCGACTCGACCTCAAGGTTGGGCCAGTTGGGCATGCCGTAGCGAATGTCGATGTCCATCTGTCCGAGCTGAAAGTCTGAATGCACATGCGAAGCCGACAGCACCAACGAGATATTGGGGTGTAGCTCGGTGAAGCGGGCAATGCGCGGCATCAGCCACAGGCTGGCAAAACTTGGGCTGCTGTGCACGTACAAGGTGTCTTGAACGCCGTGGCGCAAGTCCTCGGTGGCGGTGTTGATGGCACCCAACGCACTGGCCACACGTTGGAGGTATTGCTGACCAGCGGGTGTCATTTCCACACCACGGGCTGAGCGCTCAAACAAACGCACATGCAGCAAGCCTTCTAGCTTGGCCACTTGGTGGCTGACGGCTGAGGGGGTGAGGTGCAGCTCCTCAGCCGCTAAGGCAAAGCTCTTGCGGCGTGCGATGGTTTCAAAGGCTTGTAGAGCGGCGAGAGGAGGGATCATGGCGTGAAATCTGTTCAATTGTTGCGCTGAAACATGAATGAAATTGCATTGCTGGTGAGTTTATATCGTTTGTGTTCAAGCCCCACCCTGTCAAACAATCAAACCACTCAATCAACGCAATGCAATCAAACAAGGAGACAAGCATGCTTCTCAAGGGCAAAGTGGCCGTCATCACAGGCGGTGCAGGTTTAAACGGTTTGGGCTTTGCCACCGCACGCATGATGGCGGAGCAGGGCGCTAAGGTGGTCATCCTTGATTTGGAAGTGGCCCACCCACAAGCCGCTGCGGCCAAGCTGGGCGCTGAGCATTTGGGCTTGGTGGCCAATGTGACGGACAAAGCTTCTTGTGAGGCTGCTGTCGCGCAAATCAAAGCCAAGTTCGGCCGAATCGATGTGTTGGTCAATAACGCGGGCATCACACAACCTGTGAAGTTCTTGGACATCACGGGCGCTGACTACGACCGAATCTTGGACGTGAGCTTGCGCGGTACGCTCTATGCTTCACAAGCCGTGTTGCCTTTGATGATTGCGCAAAACAGCGGCTCCATCGTGTGCATTTCTTCGGTCTCAGCACAGCGCGGTGGCGGTATTTTGGGTGGCCCGCACTACTCAGCAGCCAAGGCAGGTGTGCTCGGTTTGGCCCGCGCCATGGCCCGCGAATATGGTGGCAACAACATCCGCGTCAACTGCGTGACGCCTGGCTTGATTGCCACTGACATCAACAAGGGCAAGATTCCCGAAGAAAAACGCCAAGCCATTTTGGATGGCATTCCCCTCGGCCACATTGGCGAGCCAAACGATGTGGCCGGTTGCGTGGTGTTCCTCGCCAGCAGCTTGTCGAAGTACTGCACCGGTGTCACGCTCGACGTGAACGGCGGCATGTTGATTCACTAACCCCCTCGTCAGTCGTTAACTTAAACAATATCAGGAGACAAAACCATGAAACACCTTTCTTTCCTTCGCCGTACTTTGCTGGCCACTGCAGTTTTGGCTGCGACAACCTTGTCACACGCTCAAGCCGTCAAGTTGACGCTGGGACATGGTGCAGCACCGGGCAATCCGCGTCACGAAGCCGCAGTGAAAATGGCCGAAGTCGCGAAGGCCAAATCAGGCGGCCGCATTGAAATTCAAGTGGCTCCATCGGCTCAGTTGGGTGACGATGCCGCCATGGTCACGGCGCTGCGCACAGGTGCTTTGGACATCAGTGCTAACTCACAAGGCGCTGTGGCTGGCACCGTGCCTGAGTACGCAGCTTTTGGCATGCCTTTCTTGTTTAGGGATTTGCAACAAGTTTGGAAGATTTTGGATGGTCCTTTGGGTAAAGAGCTTGCCGACAAGTCTGCTGAAAAAGGACTGGTGGTTTTGGGTTACTGGGACAACGGTATTCGCCACATGAGCAACAGCAAACGTCCGTTGGCAAAGCCTGAAGACCTGAAAGGTCTCAAGATGCGCACACCACCTGATGCGGTAACGGTCGACATCATGCAAGCCTTGGGCGCTGAGGCACAACAGATCAAGTTTGCTGAGTTGTATGTTGCTTTGCAACAGGGTGTGGTGGATGGTCAGGAAAACCCACTCATGAATATCCACGCCAGCAAGCTCTATGAAGTGAATAAGTTCATTTCGATGACCGGTCATAAATATGAAATGACCCCCTTGCTGATGAGCAAGCGTAGCTGGGATCGTTTGAACGATGCCGACAAGAAAGTGTTGCAAGAAGCGGCCGCCGAGGCTACAGAGTTGCAGCGCAAGTTGTCTAAGGAAAGCGATGAGAAGTTGATCAGCGAACTTAAAGCCAGGGGCGCTCAGATCAACACCGTCGACAAAGCGTCTTTTGCCAAGGCGACGGGTAATGTGGATGACAAATGGTTGGCTTCCCCTATTGGTCCTTTCTTGAAAAAAGTGATCTCAGCCGCGCGCTGATTTTTAGGGTCTTGCATCCTTCTTTGTCCTACCCCCGCACGCGTGAGCGTGCGGGTTGGAGAACCCCATGAATTTGATTGAACGGACCATCTCGGTCATGTGTCAGGCGCTGCTTTGGATTAGCACCGTGGTGATTTTTGCTATTTTGGTCGGCAACACCATCTTGCGATACGCCACGGGCGCTAGTTTGCAATGGGCCAACGAAGTGCCTGAATTGCTGTTCCCTTGGCTCGTCATGTCAGGTGTGGTCTTGGCTGCCCAGCATGGTGCGCACATCACCACGAGCTTCTTGATGGACAAGATGTCGGGCGCTGCACGTCGGCTTTGGGGTGTTTTGGGCTGGCTCGTGGTCTGCGTTCTTTATGGCACTTTGACGCTGGCTACTTGGCGCATGTTGGAAATCGTACATGATGAAAAGTCCCCAATTTTGCAGATTCCAGGTTCGGTCACCTATTCCTGTGTGATGGTGGGCATGGCCCTGCTCGCTGTGTTGGCTGTGATGTCAGCTTGGCGTGCTTGGGTTGCTGATCCGAATACCCTTATGTCTACAGAGCCTGCACCGGTTCATTGGTGAGAAAGATAGAACCATGACCGCATTGATATTGCTTGTTTTCTTGGGCGCTGCAGTGATCGCCATACCGATTGCGCATGCTTTGTTGGTGGCTGCTATGGCAGCCGCTGCAACCACAGACCGAGTACCACTGGATTTACTCGTCCAACAAATGGTCTCGCAGGTGCAAAGTTTTCCTCTGATAGCCATTCCGTTTTTCATGTTGACCGGTTCACTCATGATGGGCGGCAAGTTAGGTGAAGCGCTGATTGGCGTTTTGTCTACTTTGATTGGCCGCTTCCATGGTGGTCCTGGTCAGGTGGGTGTTTTGTCATCTACCATTTTTGGTGGTGTGTCGGGTTCGGCCGTGGCCGATGCTTCGGCCATCGGGTCGTTATTGATTCCGTGGCAAAAGCGTTTGGGTTACCCGCCTGCTTTTTCCGCTGCCACCTTGGCCGCAGCCGCCACGATCGACATCTTGATTCCACCTTCGATCCCGATGATTTTGTTTGCACTGTCCAGCAATACGTCGGTCGCTGCGTTGTTTGTAGCGGGCATCATGCCGGGCTTGCTCATGTGCGCTGGCTTCATGGCTGTGTGTTGGTGGGTGGGGCGTCGACGTAACTTTCCGCGTGAAACGCGCAAGCTCAACTGGGGGATCTTTGGTCAACAGTTGTTGTACGCAGCACCTGCTTTGGTATTGCCTGTTTTGATTGTGATCTTCTTGCGCTTTGGTATCGCTACCCCCACCGAGGTGAGTGTGCTTTCTACGCTTTATGCCGGCGTGGTCTCTGTCGTGGTTTACCGGGATCTTGGCTGGAAGCGTTTGCATAAAGCAGTCATGGAAGCGGGCTTGTCAACAGGTGTGGTCTTGCTCGTCATCATGGCCTCGGCAGCCATCGGTTGGTTACTCACGTTTGACCGTATGCCTGATGGCGTAGTGGGTTGGGCGCAGGCCAATTTGTCTAGTGCTTGGACTGTGATCTTGTTGATGAACCTATTGATGTTGGTGTGCGGCATGTTCATCGATTTACCCGCTGCCGTGTTGTTATTGACGCCTGTGTTTGTGCCGCTTGCTAACTCCATTGGTATGGATCTCACACAGCTAGGCATCATGATGACCGTGAACTTGGCAATTGGTTTGTACACCCCACCCGTAGGCACCACTTTGTTTATTACCAGTTCTTTGGCTAAGGTCAAAGTGGGTGAGACCGTGCGCGAGCTCGGGCCGTTTTACTTGGTTGCCTTTGGCGTGTTGTTGTTGGTGTCTTATGTACCGCAGTCCATTTTCAAGTGACCGACTTTTGATTGAACGTTGATTGCAAATAGTTGATTGGAGAAATGAATGAATTCCAAGCCGGACAAGTTGTCCTCCATCGCCCAGTGCGCATACCGTATTCGTCGTTATGCATTGCGCATGGGCGAAGTGCAAGGTCAAGGCTATGTGGGCCAAGCTTTGGGCTACGCCGATGTGCTGGCGGTGGCCTATGGCCACGCGATGAACTTCCGTCCCAACGAACCCGAGTGGGAAGGGCGTGACCGCTTTTTACTCTCGCACGGTCACTACGCCATTGCCGCGTACGCCGCGATGATTGAGGCGGGCATCATTCCTGAGTCCGAACTCGAAACCTACGGAAGCGACGACAGCCGCTTACCCATGTCGGGCATGGCCACCTACACACCTGGCATGGAAATGTCAGGGGGCTCACTCGGTCAAGGTTTGCCCATTGCAGTGGGCATGGCTTTGGGGCTGCGCCACCTAGGCAGCGCAGCGTTTGTTTACAACTCCATGTCTGATGGTGAACTCGACGAAGGCTCCACATGGGAAGCCGCCATGTCTGCCGCGCACCATGGTTTGGGCAACTTGATTTGCATGGTCGACATCAACAACCAACAAGCCGATGGACCTTCGACCAAGGTCATGGGCTTCGAGCCTTTGGCTGACAAATGGGCGTCGTTCGGTTGGCACGTGCAACGTGTCGATGGCAACCACTTGCCTGCCGTGCTGCGTGCCTTCGACACCGCACGCGCTTTGCCCGATGCCAAGCCTCGCGTGATTTTGTGTGACACATTGATGGGCAAAGGCGTGCCTTTCTTAGAGACACGTGAGAAAAACCACTTCATCCGCGTTGACCCACCTGAGTGGCAACAAGCTTTGGAAGTGTTGGACGCCAACCGTCCTTAAAGGAATAGACATGAATACTGTGACAGAAAAAAAACCTCGGCTGACCACCTCAGCCATGATTGCCTCCATCGCGTCTGAAGGCCAACGCGTGCAAGCTGCACCCTTTGGCAAAGCCTTGGTCGAATACGCCGCGAGCCATCCTGAAGTAGTAGGTATGACAGCCGACCTCGCCAAGTACACCGACTTACATTTGTTTGCGCAGGCTTACCCCGAGCGGTTTTTCCAAATGGGCATGGCCGAGCAGTTGCTCATGGGTGCTGCAGGTGGAATGGCCAAAACAGGCTTAGTGCCATTTGCCACGACCTATGCCGTGTTTGGTACACGTCGCGCGTATGACTTTATCCACCAAGTGATCGCCGAAGAAAACTTGAACGTGAAGATTTGCTGCGCCTTGCCCGGTCTCACCACCGGTTATGGCCCAAGCCACCAAGCCACGGAAGACTTGGCCATGATGCGCGCTATCCCCGGTCTGACCGTAGTGGATCCTTGTGATGCACTCGACATTGAGCAAGCCGTGCCACAAATCGCCGCACATCAAGGTCCCGTGTACATGCGCTTGTTGCGTGGCAGAGTGCCGTTGGTGCTGGACGAATACAACTACAAGTTCGAATTGGGTAAAGCCAAGTTGTTGCGCGACGGTGCTGATGTGCTGGTGATCTCCAGCGGTTTTATGACCATGCGCACACTCGAGGTGGCTAAGCAACTCGAAGCTGACAAGGTCAACGTGGCGGTGTTGCATTGCCCCACGATTAAGCCATTGGACGAAATCACCATCTTGGCCGAGGTGCGCAAGCCCGGTCGCTTGGTGGTGGTGGCCGAGAACCATTCGGTGATTGGCGGTTTAGGTGAAGCCGTGGCTGGGCTGTTGTTGCGCGAAGGTGCTGCACCCGCAAAGTTCCGTATGTTAGGGCTGCCTGATGCTTTCCTTGATGCAGGTGCTTTGCCTACATTACATGACAGGTATGGCATTTCAGCAGATAAAGTCGCTTCATCATTGAAGTCTTGGCTTATGTAAAACCTTGATCTGGCATCCCCCTATACAAAGCGCAGTCTTTAACTACGGCTTAACTTTTCATAGTGCAATCTGTCACTGCCGCTTGAACTTGTGGGAGATTAGTTGAGCAAGATGTTTGCAGTGACTTGCTTGATTAAGAATTGCATATAACCTGCAATACACGTGTAATAAAAACCAGCTGAAAGTCGCTCTAAGGCCCGTTGGGAGAAAGAAAACTTTCCAAAAAAAGCACTGAATAAATTAGTGCTTTTTAGAGTGGCTCCTCGACCTGGGCTCGA
>DDPR01000003.1 GCA_002342295.1 Burkholderiales bacterium UBA2463 | reverse complement strand
ATGAAGTCCAACATGGAAGAGCTCATTCACCACTTCAAGCTCTTCACCGAGGGCTTTCACGTCCCTGAAGGCGAGTGCTATAGCGCTGTGGAGCACCCGAAGGGCGAATTCGGCATCTATCTCATTTCGGATGGGGCGAACATGCCCTACCGAGTGAAGATTCGAGCGCCTGGATTTGCCCACCTTCAGGCACTCGATGAGATGTCACGGGGCCACATGCTTGCCGATGTGGTCACCATCATTGGCACCCAAGACATTGTGTTTGGGGAGATCGATCGATGAGCACGCAGTTCTCGCTGTCTGAAGCGCCTGCCCGGGTGCTGTCCGATGAGGCCTTCAGGCTGATCGACCGTGAACTGGCGAAATACCCCGCTGACCAGAAACAGTCGGCCGTGATGTCCGCACTTCGTATTGCTCAGCGAGAGCTTGGTTGGGTCTCTCCGGAGGCAGAGGCAGAGGTGGCGGCCTATTTGCAGATGCCGCCTATTGCGGTTCACGAGGTCGCAACCTTCTACAACATGTACGACCTCGAACCCGTCGGACGCTTCAAGTTAACGGTCTGCACGAACCTGCCTTGTGCCCTTCGGAGCGGCAATCACGCGGCCCACTACATTCAGGCCAAGCTGGGAATCTCTTTCAATGAGACCACGGATGACGGCCTCTTCACCCTCAAAGAGGGGGAGTGCATGGGGGCGTGCGGCGATTCCCCCGTGCTGCTTGTAAACAACCACCGTATGTGCAGTTTCATGTCAAACAACCGCATCGATGTCTTACTTGACGAGTTGCGTGCCGAGGCCGCGGCGCAACCAGGGGAGGGTCAGCATGGGCGCACCTGATATTCCATTGATCGACACCTGCTTTCATGGCCGCCATATTTCCCCGCAGATACTGGCTGGGCTGACGCCTGATGGTTGGCGCCTGAAGGACTACGAGGCTCGCGATGGCTATAAGGCGCTCAAAAAGATTCTGGGTGTCGATGGTGGTCCGGGGATGACGCCGGAAGAAGTTATTGCGGAGGTCAAGGCGTCGCTGCTTCGGGGACGCGGTGGAGCGGGCTTCCCCACGGGCTTGAAGTGGAGCTTCATGCCAGCCAAGTTGCCCATTCAGAAGTATCTGGTCTGCAACTCCGATGAGGGTGAGCCGGGCACCTTTAAAGATCGAGACATCCTTCGCTACAACCCGCATATCGTCATCGAGGGAATGGCCATCGCCGCCTACGCCATGGGTATCTCCGTTGGCTACAACTACATCCACGGTGAGATTTTCGAGACCTATGAGCGCTTTGAAGAGGCTCTTGAAGAGGCCCGTGCAGCTGGCTATCTCGGTCGAAGCATTCTGGGCTCGAGCTTTCATTTCGAGTTGCATGCCCACCAAGGCTATGGCGCCTATATCTGCGGCGAGGAGACAGCCCTTCTTGAGTCCCTCGAGGGAAAAAAGGGTCAGCCGCGTTTCAAGCCACCCTTTCCCGCGAGCTACGGCCTGTATGGAAAGCCAACCACCATCAACAACACGGAGACGTTTGCCGCGACACCGTGGATTATTCGAAATGGCGGTGCCGCCTATCTCGAAGTGGGCAAGCCCAACAACGGAGGGACGAAGATCTTCTCCGTCTCGGGGGACGTGGAGCGGCCCGGCAATTACGAGGTTCCCTTGGGCACTCCATTTGCAAAGTTACTGGAATTGGCCGGTGGAGTGCGGGAGGGACGCAGACTGAAGGCCGTGATCCCCGGCGGTTCATCCATGCCCGTGCTTCCCGCCGATGTGATGATGGCAACGGACATGGACTATGACTCGATTGCCAAGGCGGGGTCCATGTTGGGTTCGGGCGCGGTCATCGTGATGGATGAGTCCCGCTGCATGGTCCGCTGTCTTCTGAGGCTCTCGTACTTCTATCACGAGGAGTCTTGTGGCCAATGTACGCCCTGCCGAGAGGGCACCGGCTGGTTGTGGCGCATGGTCAAGCGACTTGAGGAGGGTCATGGAACGATGGAAGACCTCGACCAACTGAATCGAGTCGCCGACAATATTCAGGGCCGAACCATCTGCGCGCTAGGCGACGCAGCGGCCATGCCCGTGCGTGCGTTTATCAAGCAGTTTCGATCCGAGTTCGAGCACCACATTACCCATAAGACCTGTTTGGTGCCCCATGATTGAACTCGAGATTGACGGCCAAAAGGTTGAGGTGCCGCCCGGCAGCATGGTGATGGATGCGGCGGCCAAGCTCGGGCTGTACGTTCCTCACTTCTGTTATCACAAGAAACTCTCGATTGCGGCCAACTGTCGGATGTGCCTTGTGGATGTTGAGAAGGCGCCCAAGCCGCTCCCCGCTTGCGCCACGCCTGTCTCCGCGGGAATGAAGGTCCAGACCGCTTCGCCCAAGGCCAAGATGGCCCAAAAAGGGGTCATGGAGTTCTTGCTCATCAACCACCCTCTGGACTGTCCCATCTGCGATCAGGGCGGCGAATGTCAACTGCAAGACCTCGCGGTGGGTTATGGACCCTCCGCCTCGCGCTATCACGAAGAAAAGCGCGTCGTCTTTCACAAACCGATGGGGCCCCTCATATCAGCCCAAGAGATGTCGCGTTGTATTCACTGCACTCGATGTGTTCGTTTCGGCCAAGAAATCGCCGGCGTCATGGAACTCGGAATGGCTGGGCGTGGCGAGCACTCCGAGATCATGTCTTTCGTGGGGCACGCCATTGAGAGCGAACTCTCCGGAAATATGATTGACGTATGCCCTGTGGGTGCTCTCACGAGTAAGCCCTTTCGGTATCAGGCGCGCACCTGGGAACTGGCCCGCCGCCGCTCCATCAGTCCTCACGACGCATTAGGCGCAAATATCGTCCTGCAGGCAAAGGCAGGTCGAGTTTTGAGAGTCGTTCCCCTCGAAAATGAGCAGGTCAACGAGTGCTGGATCTCTGATCGGGATCGATTCAGCTATGAGGGTCTCACGAGCGAGGATCGGCTCACGGTACCCATGGTTCGTGAGCCCCGCGGAGAGTGGCGCGAGACCGACTGGCCCACGGCGCTGGCCAAGGCGGCCGATCTGCTCCGTCAGGCTGCATCGCGAGGACCGAATCGGGTTCGATCCATGGCCTCGCCCATGAGCACCCTCGAAGAACTCACCCTTCTGGCAAGGCTGACGCGAGGGTTGAACAGCGACTCCGTCGATTTCCGTCCTGGCCTGTCGCAGCCGAAGTTCGATGCTGACCTCTCGGGAACTCCCAACCTTGGGATGCCCGTGGAAGATGTGTCCAGCCTCGAGCGGGTCTTCCTCGTGGGAAGCATGTTGAGAGCAGAGCTCCCCCTTCTTGCACAGAGACTTCGTCAGGCTGTGCGCAAGGGCGCAGAGGTATCGACCCTTCATGCTCTGGCGGATGACTTGCTGATGCCATTGAAGGCCACGATGGTAGCGGCGCCATCTGACTGGGCGAGACAGATTGCGGAGCTGCTGTCTGCAGCGGCCGACCAGAGCAAACGGCCGATGCCCACCGGCGTCTCACGAGTTGAGCCCTCTGCGGATGCGCGCGCTGTTGTGGCCTCTCTAGCAAGTGCGCCCTCTGGGGCGAGCAAGGCCGCAATTCTCGTTGGCGCGGGTGTCATTCACCACCCGCAAGCCACTCACCTCCTTTCACGCCTTCAGGCGCTCTGCGAGATGCTCGAGATTCGTCTGGGGTTCCTCCCGTCCGGCGCCAATGGCGTGGGAGGCTACGTGGCCGGGGCTCATCCCAAAGCAAGCGGCTACAACGCCTTCGAGATGTTCGCTGACAGTGCAGCCGCCTTCGTTTTGGTCCACCTTGAGCCGGGCCTCGATCTGGCCGATGGTCCCAGAGCGATCGAGACGCTGCAGGCGGCGGCGAATTCTGGCCTTGGTGTGGTGGCGCTTACGGCCTACAAGTCTGCAGTCTCCGACGTCGCCACGATCATGCTGCCCATCGCTCCCTTCAGTGAGACCTCTGGCAGTTTCGTCAACCTGGGTGGGCGGCTTCAATCGTTCCAGGCCGCCGTTAGTGCACCCGGCCAGGTGAGACCCGGCTGGAAGGTGCTGCGGGTGCTTGGCAATCTTCTCGACATTCCCGAGTTCGATTTCGATTCGTCCGAGGCCGTCTTAAAGAGTTTGTTGCCGCAGGCGGTGGGTGCGGAGCGTCTGCCAGGGTTGTCCTTCCGCGTGGCGCCTCAGGCGGGGTCTGATGCCGCCCTTGCCCAGGCCGTGGCTGTCAGCCCATCACTCGGCCTTGAGCGCCTTGGTGATGCCCCTATTTATCTCACGGACCCCATCGTGCGTCGGGCGCATGCGCTGAGGGAGACCAGTCAGTCTGCAGCCCCACGCGTCTGCCTGCACCCCGAGGACCTTCGCGAGAGGGGCCTCGCCGACGGAATGCCCGTCTTGGTTCGTCACGGGAAGTCGGAGGCGCATGTCGTCGTTGAGTCCGACCCTGCGCTTGCCCGTGGGGTTGCTCGGTTTGCCGCCGGACACCCCGACTTCGCACACATCAATCGTCGGAGCGGCCGCATTGAGGTGGTGCCGCATACGCGCGCGAGTTAAGTTTGGACGATCTGCTTCCCATCATTGAGCAAACGGGGCAGGGGCTCTTCGGCCCAGCCTGGCCCGTTGTTTTCGTTCTCGCGCAGATCCTCTGTGTGGTCCTGCCCCTGCTTGCCGGCGTGGCCTACCTCACGCTGTGGGAGAGAAAGCTCATTGGTTGGATGCATGCTCGTATGGGCCCGAACCGAGTCGGCCCCCTGGGGCTCCTGCAGCCCATTGCGGATGCGCTGAAGCTTCTCACCAAAGAGATCATCGTCCCGTCGGCGGCCAACAAAGGCCTCTACGTGCTGGCGCCCATCATGACGATCATGCCCGCGCTGTCGGCGTGGGCCGTGATGCCATTTGGTCCAGAGACCATCTTGGCCGACATCAACGCTGGCCTTCTCTTTCTCCTGGCTATCACGTCGCTCGAGGTCTACGGAGTCATTCTGGCGGGATGGGCCTCCAATTCTAAGTACGCCTTCCTTGCTGCGATGCGTGCCTCCGCGCAGATGGTGTCCTATGAGTTAGCCATTGGTTTTGCGATGGTCGTGGTTCTAATGGTGTCCGGAAGTCTCAACCTTATCGACATCGTTGCCCAGCAGGGTCGGGGAGAGTTCGCCCAGATGGGGCTCTCTTTCTTGTCTTGGAATTGGCTCCCACTGCTACCTGTCTTTGTCGTCTATTTCGTATCTTCAGTGGCTGAGACGAATCGACACCCCTTCGATGTCGTCGAAGGAGAGAGCGAGATTGTGGCGGGCCACATGGTGGAGTACTCCGGCATGGCCTTTGCCATCTTCTTTCTGGCCGAGTACGCCAACATGATTTTGCTCTCTGCTCTTGCGGCCATCATGTTTCTGGGTGGATGGATTGCACCCATTGCTGCTCTCGATTTTGTGCCGGGCTGGATCTGGCTCGGGCTCAAAACCTTTTTTATTGTGAGCTGCTTTATCTGGCTCAGGGCCTCCTTTCCCCGTTACCGATACGACCAGATCATGCGTCTGGGCTGGAAGATCTTTATTCCCGTCACGCTTGTCTGGATCGTGGTCGTAGGCGTCTGGATGCAGACGCCCTGGACTATCTGGAAGTAAGGGGACTCCCATGTCTGCGATTGGCCACTACATCAAGAGCTTCCTGCTCGTCGAAATGCTCGCGGGTCTTGGTGTCACCGCGAAAAACCTCTTTCGTCGAAAAACGACGCTCCAGTACCCCGAGGAGAAAACGCCGCAGTCGCCACGCTTTCGTGGACTGCACGCCTTAAGGCGCTACCCGAACGGTGAAGAACGCTGCATTGCATGCAAGCTCTGCGAGGCTGTCTGTCCTGCAAAGGCCATCACGATTGAGAGCGCGGTCCGCGAAGATGGTACCCGTCGCACCACTCGTTACGACATCGATCTCACAAAATGCATTTTCTGTGGCTTCTGCGAGGAGAGTTGTCCTGTCGACTCCATCGTAGAAACCAACATTCATGAGTACCACGGCGAAAAGCGAGGCGACCTCTACTTCACGAAAGAGATGCTGCTCGCCGTCGGTGATCGATACGAACCCGAGATTGCGAAGGCCAGAGAGGCCGACGCGCGCTACCGTTAAACCGTTATGGACTACACCACCGCTTTTTTCTTCGCCTTTTCTGCGGTCCTTCTGTTTGCAGCCGCTCGGGTCATTAGCAGTCGAAACCCGGTGCATTCTGCGCTGTTTCTCGTCCTCACCTTTTTCAGTGCAGCATCGCTGTGGCTCTTGCTTCGTGCGGAGTTTCTCGCCATCACGCTGGTGCTCGTCTACGTTGGCGCGGTCATGGTCTTGTTTTTGTTCGTGGTCATGATGATTGACTTCGACCTAGAGCGTCTTCGTCAGGGATTCTGGTCCAACCTCAAGGTCGCGCTGCCTGTGGGCGTGCTCATCCTGTTTGAGATGGGCGCAATCGTTCTTCGTAGTTTCCAGGTCGCTCCGGCGCCTGCTGCCAACAACACGCTCAGCAACACTCAAGTGCTGGGCATGGTTCTCTACACCCAGTACGTCTATCCGTTTCTGCTTGCGGCCGTGATCCTGCTCGTGGCCATGGTGGCGGCGATCGCCTTGACGCTTCGTCATCGCAAGGATTCTCGTCACCAGAACGTTGGTGAGCAGGTGAGGGTTCGTGCAAGGGATCGGCTTCGAATGGTGTCGTTCAAGAAGGGTGATCGGGCATGACCCTCTCTGCCTATCTTTTGGTTGGCGCCATCCTCTTCACGCTGGGTGTGGTGGGTATCTTTATGAATCGAAAGAACCTCATCATTCTGCTCATGGCGATTGAGCTCATGCTGCTCGCAGTGAACTTAAATTTTGTCGCCTTCTCTCACTTCCTCGGAAATGCCGAGGGCCAGATATTTGTCTTTTTCATCCTCACGGTCGCCGCTGCAGAGGCGGCAATCGGACTGGCCATTTTGGTTGTTCTCTTTAGAACTCTGAAGACGGTCGAGGTTGAGAAGCTCGATGGTCTGAGGGGCTGACCGATGATGAACCTCTACCTCTTGGCAGCGCTCGCCCCTCTCGCTGGGGCGATTATTGCTGGCCTATTCGGGCAAAGCATTGGACGCAAGGGCAGTCATCGCGTGACCATTCTGGGCGTTGCGATCTCGTTTGTCTCATCCGTTGTGATCCTGCTCGATGTGTTGGACGGACGCCTGTTCAACGGGCCGGTCTATACCTGGGCCACAGTAGGTGGGCTCGTCATGCAGGTGGGCTTTCTCATTGACAGCCTGTCGGCCACCATGATGGTCGTCGTGACCTTTGTCTCGCTAGTGGTTCACGTTTACACCATTGGATACATGGAAGAAGACGATGGCTACCAACGCTTCTTCAGTTACATCTCTCTGTTTACCTTCAGCATGCTCATGCTTGTAATGAGCAACAACTTTCTTCAGCTCTTTTTTGGCTGGGAGGCTGTAGGGCTGGTGTCTTACCTGCTCATTGGTTTCTGGTTCAAGCGGCCGACGGCCATCTACGCAAATATGAAGGCGTTCTTGGTGAATCGGGTCGGAGACTTTGGCTTCATCCTCGGCATCGGACTGTTGATGTCTGCCACCTCAAGCCTTGATTTTGGTGTGGCCTTTCAGATGGGTCCCGCCCTGGCGAGCAGGTCCATAGAGCTCTATCCGGGCGTCTCGGTGTCCTTCCTGTCGCTGGCCTGTATCTGTCTATTCATTGGCGCAATGGGAAAGTCGGCACAGTTTCCTCTGCACGTGTGGCTGCCCGACTCGATGGAGGGCCCCACCCCCATCTCGGCACTCATTCATGCGGCCACCATGGTCACCGCCGGCATCTTTATGGTGGCTCGCATGTCACCCCTCTTTGAACTCTCCGAGAGCGCACTCACCTTTGTCATGGTCGTTGGCTCCATCACGGCGCTCTTTATGGGTCTTTTGGGCGTTGTTCAAAACGACATCAAGCGCGTTGTGGCGTACTCCACGCTCTCTCAACTTGGATATATGACCGTCGCGCTGGGTGCCTCGGCCTACTCCGTCGCAATCTTTCATCTTGTGACTCATGCCTTTTTCAAGGCGCTGCTCTTCCTCGCCGCAGGTTCGGTGATCATGGGCATGCACCATGAGCAAGACATGAGGCGCATGGGCGGCCTGTGGCGCAAGATGCCTCTCACCTATGCCGTCTCCCTGCTTGGGTCACTCGCTCTTATCGGTGCTCCGTTCTTCTCAGGTTTCTATTCCAAAGACATGATCATCGAGGCGGTGGGGTCGTCGTCTTTGGGCGTCGCCCAGACCGTGCACACCATGCTGTTGATTGGCGTATTTATCACCGCCTTTTATAGCTTCCGACTCTTCTTCCTCGTCTTTCACGGCAAGCCCCGTTACGACGCTGATCACGAACCACACGAGTCTCCCTGGGTTGTCACTGCTCCTCTGCTTGCGCTCGCCGTGCCTTCAGTGGCCTTGGGAGGGCTTGTGATTCAGCCCTTCCTCTTTGGCAACTTCTTTTCTTCAGCGATTGTGGTGAATCCTCAGCACGCGGCTATGACTCACCTCGCGGAACACTTTCACGGTGCGCTCGCCCTGGGCCTCCACAGCGTTCAGACCATGCCGTTCTGGCTCGCTCTGAGCGGCGTCGTCTTGGCCTTTGTGCTCTATATTGTTGTGCCGTCGGTGCCCGGTCGTATCCGTTCGGCATTCTCAGTTCTGCATCGGATTCTCGATCAGAAGTACTACCTTGACCGCTTAAACGAGTGGTTCTTTGCGGGCGGCGCGAGGGCGGTCGGCCGTGGTCTGTGGCAGCGAGGGGATCAGACGCTGATCGATGGCTTCTTTGTAAACGGATCCGCAAGAGCGGTGGCTGGGGTGGCATCGCTCCTGCGCCTAGGCCAGACAGGATTCCTCTATCACTACGCCGTGGCCATGATTCTCGGGGTGGCTCTGCTGCTCTGGTGGTTTGCCCCACTCGTTCGGAACGCGCTGCCCTCATGATGATTCTGGCAAATATTCCCTGGCTCTCAATTTCGATCTGGCTGCCCATCTTCGCGGGCGTTGCGCTGATTGTTTGGGGCGGTGCTCGACGTTCAGCAGCCGAAATGCAGATCATTCGATGGCTCGCGCTTGCCGCTGCAATTCTCGGCTTTCTTGTGACGCTCCCAGTCATCGGTCAGTTTGTTGCAACTCATCACGGCTTTCAGTTCGTTGAGAAGGCAGCGTGGATCGACCGGTTCGCGGTTCAGTATCTCTTGGGAGTAGACGGCATCTCGGTGTGGTTCGTGCCCCTTACAGCGCTCATCACGGTCTTTGTCGTGGTTGCGGGCTGGGAGGTCATTGAAGATCGGGTTGCCCAGTACCTTGGCGCTTTTCTCATCCTCTCTGGCCTGATGGTCGGTGTGTTTTGTGCGCTCGATGGGCTCCTGTTCTATTTCTTCTTCGAGGCCACACTCATTCCGATGTACATCATTATTGGTGTCTGGGGCGGACCGAGACGTGTCTATGCAGCCTTCAAGTTCTTTCTCTATACCCTGCTGGGTTCGCTTCTCACCCTGGTTGCTATTGTTTACCTCTACGTCCAGAGCGGCAGCTTTGAGGTGTTGTCCTGGCATCTCTTGCCACTAACCATGCGGGAGCAGACGCTCATCTTTGGTGCCTTCCTCATTGCCTTCGCAGTGAAGGTGCCCATGTGGCCGGTGCACACTTGGCTTCCGGATGCACACGTTGAGGCACCGACTGGGGGCTCGGTGGTGTTGGCTGCCATCATGCTCAAGCTCGGGGCCTACGGATTTCTTCGATTCTCTCTTCCCATCGCGCCTGATGCGTCGCAAGACTTGGCCCCGATCATGATCGCACTCTCTCTCGTGGCCGTGATTTACATCGGCTTGGTGGCGCTGGTCCAAGAGGATATGAAGAAGCTCGTCGCTTACTCATCGGTCGCTCACATGGGATTTGTGACCCTCGGCTTTTTCCTGTTCTCTCCTCTTGGACTCGAGGGTGGCATCGTCCAGATGATTTCGCATGGATTTGTCTCTGGAGCCATGTTCCTCTGTATCGGAGTGCTCTACGACCGTGTGCACTCGCGTGCGATCTCGGACTACGGTGGCGTGGTAAACCGCATGCCCCGATTCGCAGCGTTTTTCGTTCTTTTTTCGATGGCCAATGCCGGACTCCCGGCAACAAGTGGGTTTGTGGGTGAATTTATGGTGATCTTGGCTGCAGTAAGCGAGCAGTTTTGGCTGGGACTTGGGGCGGCCACAGCGCTCATACTGGGTGCAGCCTACACGCTCTGGATGGTTAAGCGGGTCATCTTTGGTGAGGTGGCCAACGAAAGGGTGGCACAGCTCTCCGACGTTTCGGCCCGAGAGTTTTGGATGCTCATGGCAATGGCCCTGTTGGTGCTGTTCATGGGACTCTGGCCCGCTCCATTCACAAACCTCATGACCACCGCGTCCGAGGACCTACTCAGGCACGTGTCGGTGACCAAGATTCCGCAAGTGGGTGCACCGCGATGACCCTCGAATCTCTGAACCTTATGTCTGTGGCGCCTGAGCTTGCGCTTTTTGCTTTGGTAGTCCTGGTCATGCTCATCGAGATCGTGACGCGCTCTCAGGCGAAGTCATTGGTTCATATGGTCTCGGTTGCTGGCCTCCTGACGCTGAGTTTGTGGCTTCTACAAGAGGCCGCCTTTGTTGTATCCTCGGTCGGCATGAATGGCATGGTGGTTGTCGACCTGATGGGCCATCTCTTGAAGTCGGGTGCGTCACTCACGACTGCCGTGGCGCTGATCTATTGTCGTCGGTCACTTGAGCATGAGGGCATGGGATTCGGGGAGTTCCATCTCTTTGCCCTGTTCTCGTTGTTGGGTGGCTTCGTGATGATTTCTGCAAACCACCTGTTGGTGGTTTACCTCGGCATCGAACTTCTCACCCTATCGCTCTACGCAGCGGTTGCCTTGCGGAGAGACAGCGCAATATCGACCGAAGCAGCCATGAAGTACTTCGTCCTTGGAGCGCTTGCTTCTGGCTTTCTGCTCTACGGCATGTCCATGCTTTATGGCGCCACAGGCTCTCTTGAGATTCCCATCATTCAGGACAAGCTCTCCATGGGTCGCGCCGATCGACTCGTTGTGGTCTTTGGCGCGGTCTTTCTCGTAGCAGGGCTCGCTTTCAAGCTCGGTGTGGTTCCCTTCCACATGTGGGTTCCTGACGTGTATCAAGGTGCGCCCACTGCCACAACGCTACTCATTGGCGCTGCTCCAAAATTTGCCGCATTCGCAGTTCTGATTCGCCTGTTGGTCTCGGGCCTCATTGGTGTAGCCATCGACTGGCAACAGATGCTGCTCGTGCTCTGCGTGCTCTCCCTGGTTGTTGGCAATCTGGTAGCCATCATGCAGACCAATGTAAAACGCATCCTGGCTTACTCCACCATTGCGCACATGGGCTTTATGCTCTTGGCCATCTCGTCTGGCGTTCTTGGGGAGCAGGTGGATGGCGCGGTGAATGCCTATGCGGCATCCATGTTTTACATTGTGACCTATGCACTGACTGCACTTGGAAGTTTTGGCGTCATCTTGCTTGCATCTGAGAAGGGCATTCCTTTTGAGACGCTCGATGACTTCAAGGGGCTCGCGAAAACCAGGCCCGAGTTGTCTTGGATCATGCTCATTCTCGTCTTTTCACTGGCGGGCATTCCCCCGATGGTGGGCTTCTCCGCCAAGCTCGCGGTTTTGGAATCAGCGGTCTCGGCCGGCTATCTTGAGCTTGCGGTGTTTGCCGTTATGGCTAGCTTGGTTGGAGCATTCTTCTACCTGCGCATTGTGAAGACCATGTTTTTTGACGAGCCCCTCAGCCCCCCGCCGAGCACCCCTCTTTGTGGGATTCAGCGGTCGGTTTTATCGGCCAACGCGCTTGCCGTTCTCCTGCTTGGCATTCTCCCTGGCCCCCTTATGGCCTGGTGCGTTGCCGCGATTCGACTCTCCCTGTCTTCATGAATGTATCCGGGGCCGCTGTGCTCTGGCTGGCCATTGGGCTGTTCCTTGCTAACCTGCCCTTTGTTTCCAGCCGCCGTTTTGGACTTGTCAAGAGTGCGCACAAGTCGATTTGGTTCCGACTCCTGGAGTGGCTGGCGGGCTACGTGCTCACCGTCCTGGTGGGTTTCTTGCTCGAGGACAGCGTGGGAAGCGTGAAGTCACAGACTTGGAACTTCTATGCCATGACTCTGCTGCTTTTTGTGGTGATGGCCTATCCCGGATTCGTTTTCCGTTATCTTCGCCGCTCCAGGCCGTCCGATTAACCGTCTCCTGATGGACGTTCGCCCCCCAAAAGCCGGCAATGAGCCTGCACCTCACTTGGACGAGCCTCGCTCCTCGGGTGCCTTGGTGTACGACGGGCGACTGCTGAAGATTTATCGGGATGAGGCGATTGCACCGGACGGGGTTCAGTGCGTGCGGGAGTTTACGCTTCACCCTGGCGCGGCTGCTATTGTCCCGCTGTTCGAGGACGGCTCGCTCTTGCTTGAGCGCCAGTGGAGGTATCCGCTCAACCGAAGCTTTCTGGAGTTTCCGGCCGGTAAGTTGGATCCGGGAGAGACGCCCCTTCAGACGGCTCAGAGGGAGCTTCGGGAGGAGACAGGCTACCGGGCGAATCGCTGGGCTGAGTTGGGACCCATGCACCCGGTCATCTCTTACTCAACGGAAGTGATTCACATTTTTTTGGCCACGGACCTCTCCCTAGGCGAGACTGCGCGGGACGAGGGAGAGGTGATCGATCTCGTCCGCATGTCAGTTGCCGATTTCTTTGTGCTTGTGGAGTCGGGGCAGGTGAGCGATGCCAAGACGCTCGCAGCGGCCTTTTGGCTTGCTCGAATTCGTTCGGGGGACTATCGCCCCCAATGGACGCTCTCCGAGAGCGTCTGAGCCTTCAGGCCGTTGGAGCCATCACCCACGATTTCATGCAGACTCCGGTCATGATCTCTTTGTCGATGCATCGTCTGCTCTCTATGTGGCTGAGTGCGTCCTTGTCACTCTTTATTGTCGACGCACTCTTTGACTCACTCTGGTTCGACGGTCTGCCCAGCCTCTTCCTGGCCAGCGCGGTACTGACTCTTGCGAACATCACGCTCAAGCCGATCCTGATGCTCTTGAGCCTGCCATTTATTGCGCTCACGATGGGCCTGGCGATCCCCCTCATCAACGGGTTTGTACTCTTTTTCGTTGCCGAATTGCTCGATGGTTTCCATCTCTCGGGATACTGGATGGCTGTTCTGGCCGCCCTCGCATTCTCATTCGTGAATACCCTAGTCTCAATCGCAACAGGTCGCTCTCGCGTCATGATTCGAAGGTCCGGAGGGGAAGGTGGCGGTGGGGGTGTTTTCGGCGCCCGCCCGACACAACGCCCTCCTCGGGCTCGCAGCGACGAGGTCATTGATGTTGATGCCACGGAAAAAGATGAGCCAAAGAAATGAATCCCGTTGAGGAGTTTAAGGCGCGGGCGCTTGCCGATGGCTTTACGGAGCTTGTTTTTAGGGAGTGGGAGCCCAACCGCATTGTGACTGAGCACAGACATTCGTTTGTTTTGCGCGCTTTGGTTACCCGCGGGTCGATGCTCCTGACTGTCGATGGAGCAGGTCGCCACCTTATGCCGGGCGACGAATTTTCTTTGTTGCGAGATGTCTTGCATGCCGAGCATTACGGTTCGCAGGGCGCTGATTACTGGGTAGCAAGACGCTAGCCCACAAGAGGGAGGGTCTTAGAGTGAGGCACGACCATGATTTTCAGGAGACCCACGAGTGGCGGGAGGCCTTTCTCGCTGTGCTCGAGCAGGCCGGACCCGATCGAGCTCGCTTTCTTCTGAATGAGCTGACGGCGCTTGCACAGTCTCGTCACCTTCAGTGGCGACCCTCGGCAGTCACGCCCTATGTGAATACGGTCTCCGTGGAGGATGAACCTGCCTATCCGGGTGACCTTGAGCTGGAGGAGCGTATTGCCTCCATTCTGAGATGGAATGCGCTTGCGATGGTCGTTCGGGCCAATCGTCTTGCCTCTGAGTTGGGGGGGCATATTGCGAGCTACGCGAGCGCAGCAGATTTATTCGAGGTGGGCTTTAACCACTTCTGGAGGGGCCCAGAGGCCCGCCACGACAGCGGGATGCGGGGCGATGATCTTGTGTTCATGCAGGCTCACAGTGCCCCGGGCATCTACGCGCGGGCCTATCTGGAGGGTCGCCTGCAGGAGCGTGACCTCTGCTTTTATCGTCGAGAGATTGTGGCCCGCTTAGAGGGAGCTCAGGGGCTCTCGAGTTATCCGCACCCGTATCTCATGCCCGACTTTTGGCAGTTTCCCACTGCTTCGATGGGGCTTGGCCCCGTGCAGTCCATTTATCAGGCTCGCTTCATGCGCTACCTCACCCACAGAGGACTTCTCAACTGTGAGGGTCGCAGGGTCTGGGGCATTTTTGGCGACGGGGAGATGGACGAACCAGAGAGTATGAGCGCCCTTACTCTGGCAGCCAGAGAAGGCCTCGATAACCTCACCTGGGTTATTAACTGCAACCTTCAACGCCTTGATGGCCCGGTAAGAGGCAACGGTCGGATTATCGACGAGCTCGAAACGCTCTTTACGGGGGCGGGATGGAATGTGGTGAAGCTGATCTGGGGCAGCGACTGGGACGGTCTTTTTGCTCGCGATAAGGATGGCGCACTGGTTCAGGCTCTGGGCAATACGGTTGACGGGCAGATGCAGACCTTCGCCGCGAAGGATGGCCGCTACAACCGAGAGAACTTTTTTGGTCAGAGCCCCCAACTGGCCGCGCTGGTTCAGGGGCTTACCGACGAGCAGATTGATCGGCTCAAGCGGGGCGGCCACGATATGGTCAAGATCTACTCGGCTTATGCAGCCGCAGTCTCGCATCGAGGCCAGCCCACCGTTGTGCTCGCGCACACGAAGAAGGGTTACGGGATGGGCTCGGCCGGTCAGGGCCGGATGACCACTCATAGCCAAAAAAAGCTCGAAGACGACGATCTCTTGGCATTTCGAGATCGCTTCCGACTCCCCCTCTCTGACGAACAGGTCCTCAACCTCTCCTTTTTTAAACCTTCGGAGGATAGTCCCGAGCAGCAGTATCTGAGATCTCGCCGAGAGGCGCTTGGCGGCAGCCTTCCACAGCGACGTTCAAAGTGTCAGCCGATCGTTGCCCCCGGGCTTGAGACCTACGGCGACTTCGCACTGAAGGCGGAGGGTAAGGAGATGAGCACCACCATGGCATTTGTCCGGCTGCTCGGTGGGCTTTTGAAGGACCCTCGACTTGGTCCGCGAGTGGTTCCCATTGTGGCCGATGAGGCCAGAACCTTCGGAATGGCCAACCTGTTTAAGCAGGTCGGAATTTATTCGAGCGTGGGTCAGCGATACTCGCCTGAGGACATCGGTTCGGTTCTGAGCTATCGAGAGGCCAGAGATGGTCAGATTTTGGAGGAGGGGATCAGTGAGGCCGGTGCGATCTCGAGTTGGATTGCGGCCGCGACGAGCTATGCTGTCCACGGGCAGGCGATGCTCCCCTTTTACATCTTCTACTCCATCTTTGGCTTTCAACGAGTGGGAGACCTGATCTGGGCGGCAGCCGATCAAAATCCCCGCGGCTTTTTGCTTGGCGCCACCTCTGGGCGAACCACGTTAGGCGGGGAAGGGCTGCAGCACCAGGATGGCTCGAGTCTCGTCTGGGCATCTACGGTTCCGAATTGTCAGTCCTACGATCCTGCGTTTGCCGGCGAGTTGGCCGTCATCATTGACGAGGGCGTTCGACTCATGGTGCAAGAGCAACGAAATGTCTTTTTCTACGTGACGATGACCAATGCGAATTACGCGCACCCCACAGTAGACGCCTCGCCCGAGTGGCGCAGCGCCGTTCTCAAGGGTGCATCGCTCTTTCAAACGTTTGGCAAGGGCGGCAAAGACCTCACTCTTCTCGCCTCTGGCGCGGTCATGACTGAGGCCCAGGCAGCCTCAGAGCGCCTGGCGAGCGAGGGCTACACGGTGCATCTGGTGAGCGTGACGAGCTACACCCAGCTAGCTCGGGATGCGGAGGTGTCCCGGTCTTCTGGTGCGCTGCAGTCGAGTCACCTCCATGCTTTGCTTGCGAGGACCAAAGGACCTCTCGTAGCACTGAGCGACTATGTTCGACTGTTACCAGAGCAGATTCGTGCCTACCTTCCAGAGGGCCGTTCACTCTCAGTGCTGGGAACGGACGGATTTGGGTGTAGCGATAGCCGTGCCGCTCTTCGTAGGCACTTTGGCGTGGATGCGCAGGCGATTGTCTCTTTGGTCCGAGGAGGGCTCCCCCAGTGAGCCTCTATTTAAAGCTGCAGCAGCGTGAGGCATCCGGAAACCCCATTCGGGTGGCCCTCATTGGCGCCGGAAAGTTCGGGTCAATGTATCTCTCCCAGGTTCCTCGAACGCCGGGTGTTCATCTTGTTGCGATTGCCGACCTGTCCCCGGACCTTGCGAGGCAGAATCTTGCGCGAGTGGGTTGGTCCCGCGAGCAGACCGAGGCCACATCCATTGAACAAGCCATCAAGCAGCGCCGAACATTCTTAACTGATGACTGGGAGCGCGTGGTACAGCACCCCGCCATTGACGTCGTCGTGGAATGCACGGGCCATCCGATTGCCGCTGTGGATCATATTCTCTCTGCCTTTAATCACGGCAAGCACGTGGTGAACGTCACCGTGGAGGCAGATGCATTTTGTGGGCCATTGCTTTCAAAACGCGCAGCAGAAGCTGGCGTGGTCTATTCGCTCGCATTTGGTGATCAGCCTGCACTGATCTGCGATCTGGTGGACTGGGCGAGAACATGCGGTTTTCCCGTTGTGGCTGCGGGTCGGGGGCATAAGTGGTTGCCTCACTATGCTCAGTCAACGCCGGAGACGGTCTGGGGCTACTACGGTCTCACCCCAGAGCAGGCCTCTCGCGGTGGCCTCAATCCAAAGATGTTCAACAGTTTTCTTGACGGATCCAAACCTTCGATTGAGTCCACAGCGGTGGCCAATGCGACCGGACTTGGTGTGCCAAGTGATGGCCTTTCCTATCCTCCTGCAAGCATCTCAGACATCCCTTTCGTGACACGACCCCGCGCGGAGGGCGGCGTCTTGGAGCGCAAGGGTATGGTGGAGGTGATCTCATCTCTTGAGCGAGACGGGCGGATCATCCCCTACGATATTCGTATGGGCGTCTGGGTGACGGTGGAGGCCGACACCGATTACATCAAGAATTGTTTTGAGGAGTACAACGCTCACACGGACCCATCCGGCCGTTACTTCACGCTCTACAAGCGCTGGCATCTGATTGGCTTGGAGGTGGGCCAGTCCGTGGCGAGCGTTGCCCTTCGTGGGGAGCCAACTGGCGTGGCGCGGGGATGGGTGGCCGACGTTGTCGCAACAGCAAAGCGTGATCTCAAGCCCGGAGAGGTTCTTGATGGTGAGGGCGGCTATACGGTCTGGGGGAAGCTCTTGCCTGCGGAGACCTCAAGAGCGCTCAATGGTCTTCCGCTGGGATTGGCGCATGGAATCGTTCTGACCCGCCCAGTGGCTGCCGGTCAGTCCCTCAGCTGGGATGATGTGAAAAGGGTGGACTCGCGCGCTGTTCGTCTGCGCGAGGAGATGCTTGGCGGCTAGCGCTTAGGCCTGCTCGGGCCAGCGCAGGGGGGAGCCTCTCCTGGCCATCATCACGAGGTCCTCCGGTGTGTCGACATCCAGCCGGTAGCTCTCATCGACTGTCATCCATCGATGCACAAGAGCGGGGTTTTCGTTCTGCCAGTCTTTGCCCCCGTAGGGGGCGGGCTTCTCGAGAATCTGTTCAATGGCCTGTGCGTCGAGGACAACCGGATTTCCTGGCGCTTCGCCCACCCAGGGCACAACGCAGCGCGCTCCGGGGGGCCGCATTAAATAGGCGCGAAGCAACGCATGGATCTCGTGTTCCCCGATCAGAGGCTGATCTCCGAGGCAGATGAGCAAGGCACCGATGTGGCCTCGCAGATGTTCGAGCCCCGCACGAAGGGAGTCTTGCTGATGGAGCCTGCGGGGGTCAGCGTGAACGACGCGATGAGGAAGTCCTTGTAGTGCATTCGAGATGGGCACATGGTGATGGCCAAGCACGACAGTGGGGCAGGCAATCCCATTTTTATGGATGGCCTTGACCAGGCGCACGATCAGCGATTCCCCGTTTAACTGGAGCAGGGGTTTGGGCCGATTGCCCATTCGTGAGCCGATTCCCGCGGCCAGAATGAGGGCGCCCAGTGGCTTAGGGATCAATGCGACCCTTCTCCGAGAGGGTTTTGGCGTAGGCGACCTCAAGATCTCGGGGTAACGTCACTCCGTTTTTCACCGCTAGAACCTCTGACATGATGCTCACAGCAATCTCAGCAGGGGTCTTGCTACCGATGAAGATGCCGACTGGCCCCCGGAGCCGTTCAAGAGCGTGCTCCGTGTACCCAAAGTGCTCGATGAGTCGGCCCTTGCGACTTGCGTGGTTTCGACGCGATCCGATGGCTCCAACGTAGAAGGCTTCTGTCGTGAGTGCCTCCATAAGAGCGAGGTCGTCCATCTTCGGGTCGTGGGTGAGGGCGATCACACAGCTTCGACGGTCCGCTCCAAAGGCTTTGACCACATCATCGGGCCACTGCGTCAAGACAGGAACGTCGGAGAGGCCCCAGCCGTAGCGATACTCTGGCCGGGGCTCGCACACAGTGACCTGAAATCCGCAAAAACGAGCCATGGAGGCCAGATACTCGGCCATCTGTCCGGCGCCAATGAGAAGCATGCGATAGCCGGGGCCGAAGCAACTGGTGAGGTGTGAGTCTGTGAGCGTGAGGGCGGCTTGAGCCGAGGTTGGCGAGAGTCCGACCTCACCCGTTTGCAGGCACAGGCTTCGAAGCACGAGGCGCCCTCGACTCAGCTCGTCAAGAAGCGCCTTGAGCCTTTCTGCGTCTGGATTGAACTCCAGGACGAGTTCCAGCGTTCCACCGCAGGGAAGTCCAAACCGATGCGCCTCCTCAGCGCTGACGCCATACTGAACAGAGCGCGGTGCTTCTGGGGGTAAGGCAGGGTTCTCTCTCTGAGCATTCCCGCTGTAGCGACGAATGAGATCGTCTTCAATGCAGCCACCCGATACAGAGCCCACCACAGAGCCAGACTCGTGCAGAGCCATGATGGAGCCGAGTGGCCGGGGAGAGGAGCCCCAGGTTCGAGTGACCGTGGCGAGCACGGCCGACTCACCCCGAGATCGCCATTCATAGAGTGTCTTGAGTACAAGGACGTCGAGGTTCTCCATTGATCTCAGTCCGGCAAGGTGAGGAGTTCCTCCCACCGTGCCATGGCGGTTTCAATGTCCTGCTCTTGCTTGAGCAAGGCTTGTTGGAGGCTGGCAACTCTCGGTGGGTCTTGCTTATAGAGGTTGGGGTCAGCAAGCTCTCTTTGTAACGATGAGAGCGTTTGCTCCATCGCTTCAATCTTGAGTGGGAGGTCATCCCTCTCTCGCCTTTCTTTGCTGCTTAGGCGCCGAGGGCGATCGCGCAGGCGACTCGCTTTGTCTTTTCCCCCCGCGGAGGAGCTTTGGCTTGATCTGGGCTGAACGGGGGCCGGGTTGGTCGCGGTGCAGCGCGCTTTTTGGGTGAGGTAGTCGTCGTAACCACCCTCGTACTCTCTCCAGTTGCCCTCACCCTCGTAAGCCAGAATGCTGGTAACGACGTGGTCAAGGAAGGTGCGATCGTGACTGACGAGAAAGACTGTTCCAGCGTATTCCTGCAGGAGATGCTCAAGCAGTTCCAGCGTTTCGATGTCAAGGTCATTGGTTGGTTCATCCAAGACGAGAATGTTCGCTGGGCGGGCAAACAATCTGGCCAGGAGCAACCGATTTCGCTCCCCGCCCGAGAGTGTCTTGACCGGTGACGAGGCCCGCTCGGGCGGGAAGAGAAAATCCGAAAGATAGCTCTTTACA
This sequence comes from Burkholderiales bacterium UBA2463, assembly GCA_002342295.1. Lineage (GTDB taxonomy): Bacteria > Pseudomonadota > Gammaproteobacteria > Burkholderiales > Burkholderiaceae_A > Hahnella. Next base: position 3,745 of record DDPR01000003.1, on the reverse strand, counting down.
TGCTTTCGGGATCCACCAATTTCAATCCATTCGCTGCCCGGACTGATGGTGTCTTCTAGGGTTGACTCGAGTGAAAGGCCCTCTCTCATCTGATCAAAGTAAGCAATCTGAATCTTTGTGCCGAGTGTGAGCGAGCCGCTGTGAGGGGCGAGCTTTCCAAGAATGAGTTTCAGGAGGGTGGTCTTACCGGCACCGTTAGGGCCAATGACTCCGATCTTGTCTCCCCGCAAAACTGTGGCCGTGAAATTCCTGACAATCACCTGCTCCCCAAAGGAGAGACTCACGTTGTGAAGGTCGGCAATAATCTTCCCGCTTCGCTCGCCGCGAGCAATATCCAGTCGAACTTGGCCCAGGGCCTCTCTGCGCTCTGCTCGACTTTGCCTCAGACCCTCAAGTCGGGCGAGCCTGCTCGCGCTTTTGGTTCGACGCGCCTCTACACCCTTCCTTGACCACGCCTCCTCCGCCTCAAGTAGCTTGTCTGCTTTTGCATGGGCCAACAATTCCGCTGCGGTCTGCAACTCCTTTTGCTGTTCGTAGGCCGTGAAGTTCCCCGGAAAACGTCTAAGCTTTCCTCGGTCGAGTTCCACAATGCTCGTGCAGACCGTGTTTAGAAAGCTTCTGTCGTGGGTGATAAAGACGAGCGAGCCCTTGAATGCCAAGAGGAGTTGCTCGAGCCACTGGATGGAGGAGAGATCCAGGTGATTAGTCGGTTCGTCTAGGAGCAACACATCTGGCTGGGTCACAAGTGCGCGCGCAAGAGCCACACGTTTTTTGAGCCCGCCTGAGAGCGAACCGACTCTCTGGTCTGCGGGTAGGTTGAGTCGCGCCATGGTCTCTTCCACGCGCTGCTCCCAAGACCAGCCTCCGTGGGTGTCTAGCTCTACTTGAATCTGTTCGAGGCGGGCGTGGTGGGATTGCACACTCGCATGAAGGCTGAGGGATTCGTATTCTTCTCGCAGGATCTTGACCGGGAGGAGACCCTCTGAGACGGCTTCAAAAACGGTTGAATCCTCACCAAGGTCTGGCTCTTGGGCTACATAGGTGATTCGAAGCCCCTGTTGCCGCTGAAGTTTTCCATCATCGAGGGATTCAAGGCCAGCCAGAATCTTCAAGAGGGAGGACTTCCCGGTCCCGTTTCTCCCAATCAGACCAATCCGCTCCTTTTCCTCGAGGGAAAATTCTGCGTGATGGAGAAGGGGGAGGTGGCCGAATGCCAGTTGGGCATCTGACAAAACAAGCAAGGACATTCGGTATTATCGCTGGGAAGTCCGTGTCATGACGTGCCCCCTCCTCGTGATCCCTACTATGAAGCGTCGGGTATTTCTTCTTTCAGCGTCCTCGTGGGCCGTGTCACCGACCCCTGTCTTCGCGCAACAGGCTTTTCCATCCAAGCCCATTCGAATTATCGCCCCTGTGCAGCCCGGTGGAGGGGTCGACATGGTTGCCCGCACCATTGCGGAACGGCTGACCGTCTCTATTGGACAGAGCGTATTGGTCGAGAATCAAGGCGGTGGAGGGGGATCCGTCGCGTCAATGACCACAAAGCGGGCCGCGCCGGATGGATACACCCTCATGCTTTCCTACGTGGGCACGCACGGAACGAATCCAGCGGTGCGCAAACTCGCTTACGACCCGATAGCGGACTTCAGTCACATCGCCATGATCGCGGGTACCCCGAATGTGCTCGTTGTTCCTAGTTCACTTGCGCCGTCTAGCTTCAAGGAATTTATCGATCTAGCCAAGCGCAATGGTGGAAAGATGACGTATGGGTCATCAGGCATTGGCACGCTCACCCACCTTCTCATGGAGCAACTGCGCATGTCCGTTGGTTTTGAGATGGAGCATGTGGGCTACCGTGGAATTGGACCGGCGATTACAGACACCATCGGTGGAACGACGCAGGCCATGTTTCCGGGCTTGGCCGCAGGCCTTCCTCACATTAGGTCTGGGCGACTTAAGCCTCTGGCTGTCACCGGGCTTAAGCGACACCCCGTGCTGCCGCAGACGCCCACCCTGGAGGAGTTGGGACTTAAGGGGTTCGACGGCGTTCAATGGTATGGGCTTTCAGCGCCGGCGGGCCTGCCCACCCCGATCCTTGCGCGACTCAACAAAGAGGTGAACGCCATCCTGGCTAATGAGGAGGTTCGAAATAAGTTGACGATCGAAGCCCTCACCGTGATGCCGATGTCGCCCGTAGAGTTCTCTTCGTTCATTAAGGCGGATATTGCGAAGTGGGTTCGTGTTGCCAAAGAGCGCAAAATTGTTATTGAGGAATAGGAGAAAGTCGTGACCCTTAACACTCAGGTTCAAGCAGATCATCACGCTCCTCCGATTACACGGATCTTGGCTGAGTTCGCCGTGAATCATCCGTCTCGGGGTTGGGGTGCCGCTGTTGACCACGAGGCGCACCGAACTTTTGCGAACTGGGTTGGTTGCGCGTTGGGGGCGGCCAGACATGAGACGGTGGAATCTGCGCTCTCCGCGGTGATGTTGCTAGATCCATCACCTCAATCCTGCGTCATTGGCCGTTCCGAGCGCGTAGATATGGCGAGTGCCGCGCTCATTAACGGAATTTCCTCTCACACTTTCGATTTTGACGATACCCACCTGAAGACCATTATTCATCCGGCAGGACCGGTTGCTTCGGCCACCTATGCCCTTGCCGATTTCTATAAGTTGAGTCGACGTCAGGTTTTGGATGCGATGACGCTCGGCATTGAAGTGAGTTGCCGCGTGGGCAATTGCATTTATCCGGATCATTACGACCGTGGCTGGCACATCACAGGGAGCACTGGCATGCTTGGCGCGGCTGCTGCTTGCGCGCGATTGCTCGGGCTAAATGTTGATCAGACCCAGATGGCGCTTGGCATTGCGGCATCCCAGCCGGTTGGGGTGAGGGAGCAGTTCGGAACCATGACGAAGCCTTTTCATCCGGGCGCTGCAGCCAAGGCCGGCCTGATGTCTGCCTTGCTTGCGAGTCGCGGGTTTACGGCCTCCCAACGCGCGCTCGAGGCTCCAAGAGGCCTCATTCAGACGTACTCTGACAAGTCGGACTGGCGCGAGATCACGGAAGGACTGGGCGAGCGTTGGGAAGCAGGCCTCAATACCTACAAGCCTTTCGCCTGTGGCATCGTTGCGCACCCCAGCATCGATGGTTGTGCGCAGCTTCGACGGGACCGTGGCTTCGTCGGATCCGAGATCGAGCGAGTCACTCTCCGAGTGCATCCCTTGGTACTTGAGTTGATGGGCAAGAAGACTCCCCGAATTGGGCTGGAAGGGAAGTTCAGCGTGTTCCATGCCGCGGCGGTTGGTTTGCTTTTTGGCAAGGCTGGTATTCGAGAGTTTTCCGACGAGATTGTGCAGAACCCAGAGGTGATTGCATTGAGAGATCGTGTTGCAGCCATTTCCGATCCCAGCATGCGGGAGGAGTCTGCTGATGTGACAGTCGAGCTAAAGAGTGGTGTCTCGCACCACGTGTTTGTGCGGCATGCAGTAGGGAGTCTTGAGGTGCCGATGTCTGACGATCAACTGCGGCAGAAATTTATTGATCAGGCCGGTCCGGTCCTGGGTTTAGAAGCGGCCGAGCGCGAGTGGGAGGGGTTGATCACCCCCTGCGCTGCCGCATGATCTTGTTACACTTCTGCTCCTGGAAGCGTGGCAGAGCGGTTTAATGCACCGGTCTTGAAAACCGACGAGGGGGCAACCTCTCCGTGAGTTCGAATCTCACCGCTTCCGCCAAGTCAAT